>JAXHNL010000002.1:0-1716174 GCA_034520565.1 Halodesulfurarchaeum sp. | reverse complement strand
TGCCCGCGAAGCGAACCGCGAGGTTGTCCTTCGCGTCGACGACTCGGCCACGGCGGCGTACTTTCAGCGGGTCTTCCTCGCCGATTGGCGGGGTGCCGCGTGGCGCGTTCCATGGGGCGTACTCGCGGGGTCGCTGTGACGTTGCTCGGAAGTCTGGTTCGGGTTCGAAAAATCGCGACCTTCGAGGACGATTAGGCGGTGGAGGAGCTACTGAGGGCCTCATCGAGTTCCGCGTCGGCCATCCGCTCCACCAGCGAGTCGATGACCGGCTCACGCATCCCGGGGACAAACCGGATACTCCCGACGACCAGATGGCCGCCGCCGGAAACACCCGCACCGGGAAGCTCCGCGTTCAATTCCGAGACCATTTTCGGGATGTCGAGGCGTACCCCGTCACTCCGAAGCACGGCGAAGTCCGGGCCATACCCCACGGTGATGGCCGGCTCGCCGGTCGCCTCGACTTTCCGGTCGTGAAGTTCGCCGGTCGTCTTTCCCGGCGGCGAGGTACGTGAATCGGTGGGCGAACTCTCCCAGGTCGAGCCGGTAGAGGTGGGCACCGTTTGCCAGCCGTTCGTGTTCGACGTGCGACGTGCCAGCGCCGAGTTGCGCGTCGGTGTCGGCGCGGGCCCGACGGGCCAGGAGTTCGACGAGTTCCACGTGGCGATCAACCTCGGCCTCGATCCCGAGGATGTCCGTGACGAACTCGCCTCCCGAATCGTAGCGGAGCATGTAGGCCGCATAATCGAGGGCCGACACGATGTCCTCGAGGTGTGTGTCGTCGTAGCCTGCGTCTCCGGCGAGTTCGAGGTAGTCTGCCATCGCGTCGGCTTTGGACCGGTCGGCGAGCCCGGCGATCGCCGGAACGTGGTCGAGGGTCCCTTCGAGTGATGGATGAATCATGTGGGCCAACTCGACGCTGAGCATGCCCGAGGTCACGCGGTAATCCTCGCCGTAGAGGTACGGATTGACGTGGGACGTGAGGTAGGGATCGACCGCTTCGGGGTCGGGATGGTGATGGTCGATGACCAGGATCGGGATGTCGTACTCGTCGAGGGTTCGGTAGGCTGGCGTGTCCTCGACGGTGCTACCGTTGTCGATCATGAGCAACACCGGAAGCTTCTGTCCGTGTCGCTCCTGGTCTCCGAGGGCGTAGTTGAGGTCCCGGGTCGCGTCCTCCATCTCGTAATACGGAGCCTTGCTTGGAAGGCGCTTGAGAAGGTGTCGCGACGCCTCGGAATCCTCGTGAACGTCGTCGATGAACCGTTCGAGGGCCAGTTCCACCGGCGCGGCCGCACACATCCCGTCCCCGTCCGCGGCGTGATGGCGGATGCGGATCGGACGGCCTTCGGCGACGGCCGCGCGAAGATGTCTGGCGACCTCTGTCAGGTCACCGTGCATTTCTGCGAGTGGCTCCCAATCGATCGTCGGGTCGACGTCGACCGGATCTGACTGGACGACCGTGGCTGCTTCCAGTCGCTCGCCGACGGTGCGGGCGACATCGCCATCCAGGAGTTCCATAGCCTCGACTTCGACCTGGACCGAGTCGTTCCGGTTTCCGACCGATCCGGCGACGTGGACGTGATCGCCGATCTCGATCTCCGGATGCGCGCGAACGCCGGCTCCCTCGTAGGATGTGCACGGAACGATTCCGGTTTCGTCCCGGACCTGAAAGACCGTCGGGCCGCGGGTCTGTTTGATCTGGACCACGCTCCCTTCGAGGTGAACGCTGTCGCCGTTCGATTCGGCCAGCGTCGAGACGACCGCCCGGTCGTAGTCTGGGCGCCGGCGCTCGAATTCGTAGTCCTCGGGCTCGACTGGCTCGAAGGAGACGTCGCCGCCGGTCTTGATTTCGGCGAGTCGGACGAGTACCACGTCGCCGACTTCGTAGTCCGTCTCGAGGCTGGATTCGTGGATCAGCCCGGAAACGGAATCGGAGACGTCGACGAAGACGCCGTAATCGACCACGCCGTTGACGGTCCCGCGATACAGTTCGTCTTCTCGAAGATCATCGAGGGTACACTCCGCATCGAGATCGTACACGATGGAGGTGCCATCCGATCGGGATGACGAGTCACTCATTGAACAGTGATTGGTCGAGGGTTCGTTTACTCCTTACGAACCCCGATTCGCGGCGAGTACCATGTGACCCTCCGGTTCCGTTCAATCCGCGCCGAAGTCGGAGAGTCCGGTCTGTCCGCTGTCGCCCCCGACCGGGTCGATGACGGCCGGCGAGTTGTTTGCCGGATCGTTGACGAGCGTCGAGATCGGCGTCAGGTCGAGCCGCTCGAAAACCGATCGATCGGACACGGAATCGACGGGTTCTGTCGGTTCCGATTCCAGCCAGGCCGATTCCCCGCTTCGGTTCAGGATCACTGGCATCCGGTCGTGAATCGACGCGAGTTCACCGGTTGCATTCGTCGTGAGAATCGCGATCGTCGTTCGTGATTTTCCGACCTTCTCGTGTCGACTCCAGATGCCAGCCATTGCGAAGCAATCGTCGCCGACGGTTATTCGATAGGGTTGTTTGCCACCGCTGTTTCCGGCCCACTCGTAGTAGCCATCGGCGATGACCAGCGCCCGCCTGTCCTCGAAAGCGGTTCCGAACAGTCTGGATTCCGCGACCGATTCGACGCGGGCGTTGATCGGTCGTGGGCCGTCGTCGCCGGATTCTGCCCACGTTGGAACGAATCCCCAGGTGTCTCTGGTAATCGTCTCCGGATTTGCATCGTGAATGACCGCCAGTTCGGCGCCCGGAGCGATGTTGTACCGGGGTTCGTACTCGTGATCGAACGTGGCCTCGAATCGCGCCTCTATCTCCGGTTGGGGCGCAAAGAGGGACGTTCGCCCACACATCACGTGTGGGGTTCGTATTGCGGGGGCGTAGGCGTTTTGCCCGTGTTCCCGAGACGTTTTCATTCAGGCGACCGGTAGATGGGTGTATGGTCCCCGATTCGAAATCCTCGAAGTCGGCTGGAGCACGGAGTCCAGTGCTGAATGCCATCATCGGTGGTATCGCCGGCGTGATTCTTTCTTTCATCCCACTGTCCCCGATCCTTGGCGGAGCTATTGCCGGTTACCTCCAGGACGGGACCGGGGAAAACGGAGTGAAAGTCGGCGCGGGCGCGGGTCTTGTCATGCTGTTGCCGTTCCTCTTCATCGGGTTCTTCCTCGTGATGATTCTCGGGTTTGGCGGCATCTCCCACACGTACGGGATGGAATTCGGCGCGACGCCCTTTTTCGTCGGGTTGATTGGCCTGTTTGCCATCGCCCTCACGGCGCTCTACACTGTGGGTCTGAGCGCACTTGGCGGGTATCTCGGGGTCTACGTACGACGGGAACTGTAAGTTGCGTGACCGAACCGCGTTCTCACGGCCTGCCGGTAATCGATCGGCAAAATGTTCCGTTCGCTCGGGAGAGACACGGTACCGATTTGACCGTGGGCCTCCAGTATCTTCCATGGACACCACGATCGAACAGTACGGCGCCGGCGCAGGATTGGTGTTTGGCGTCGGAATCGGCGGTGTCGTCGGCACCCTTGCCGAACTCGACGCGTCGCTGGCGCTGGTAGCAGGGTTCGGGGCGGGCGGGGGCCTGGTGGTCGGCGCCCTCGCAGGACAGTTCGTGGCGACCCGATCAAGACGATCGAACTGGGTGAGAACCGTCACGGCGTTCACCCTCGGGGTCAGTCTCATAGTCGGGACACTTCTCGGGGCGACCGGTGCCTGGATGGTCGATGCCGTCCTCTCCACAGGGGCCGTTGTCGGCGCGGCGAGCGGCATCGTCTTCGGTGGGCTCCTGACGGCGGCGCTCGTCCGGGCCGTAACGACGGACGGGTCCTCGGACGCGCTGGGTCTGGACTGGTAACCGAAACCCGAGACGAAGGAGCCGAATTTCGGGTCATACCTATTTGGGGGTTCCCGACAAAGGCATCGACACGACCGATGCGCTCACTTCGACAGACTCTTTCGGAACTCGACGTCTCGCGTCGCTATCGATTGGTCGCCCTCTATTTGCTCGGCCTGATGGTCATGGTTCTGCTCTTTACCATATTCTACAACCTCGGGATGGGAGTGTTCGAGGGCGATAGCCGGTCGATTTTCCACTCCTTTCAGATCGTGATCGAGACGATGACGACGACCGGATACGGGGCCGATTCGCCGTGGGAGACCCCGGTGATGAACCTGTTCGTCGTGTTCATGCAACTGAGCGGGATCGCGATCGCGTTCTTTACGCTTCGCCTGATCGTCATCCCACTTTTCACCAGCGCCGAACCGAATCTGGACAACCGGCTCAGTCCCAAGCGCGATCACGTCATCATCTGTGAGTATCGTCGGGACTCCGCCGTGCTGCTGGACGAACTCGAAAATTTGGGCTTCGATTACGTGCTGATTTCCCCGTCGCGCGAGGAGGCCGTCAATCTCTCGAAGGACGGATACGCGGCCATTCACGGCTCGCCGGAAAAAATCGAGACCTTCGAACGGGCCAGTATCGACACCGCGAGCGCCGTGGTCACGGACGCCGGCGAGGCGACTGTCGGCTCGATTCTCACGGTCCGGGCGATCGATCCGGACATGGATCTCATTGCCCTGACCGACGACAGCGAATTGCGCGAGATTTTCCTCGAGACGGGTGCGGATTGTGTCCTCTCGCCCCACCGGGTTCTCGGCAAGCGACTGGCCGAGAAGGCGGTGTCGACGCTGCATACGGACCTTTCCGAGGCCGTTCCGATCGGGAACGGAACCGAATTGGCGGAACTGCAGGTCCAGCACGGGAGCCCGCTCGTCGGGACCACGCTTCGGGAGTCCGGGTTACGGGAGCGCACGGGTGTCAACGTCATCGGCGCCTGGATCGACGGCGAACTCGAAGTGCCACCCGACCCGCAAAGCGCGATCCGACCGAATACTGTGCTGATCGTCTCGGGAACACACGACTCTCTCGAGTCGCTAACCGAGGTAACTCGGCCTGCGCGAAAAGCCAGCGAACTCGATCGCGTCGTGATTGCGGGATACGGCGAGGTCGGCAAAGCCGCAGCAGCCGTCATCGAAGACGCCGGGCTCGAGTCGATGACGATCGACACGAAGGAACAAACCGGGGTCGACGTCGTCGGTAATGCCGGTTCGAGGGAGACCCTCGACCGCGCGGAAATCGATGATGCGGGAGCGATCATCGTCGGCGTCCCGGACGACTCGACGGCACTCTTGACGACCGTTCTCGCCCGGTCGATGCGTTCGACGATCGAAATTCTGACCCGAATCAAGGACACGGAATCGAGTGAAAAAGCCATTGCAGCGGGTGCGGACTACGTGCTCTCGGTCCCGAGGGTCAGCGCCCGCATGCTCGCGACGGAACTTCGAGGTGAGGATCGCGCGATCACGATGGATGCTGTCGAACTGATCGAGATTTCGGCGGCCCCGTTCGAAGGGACGACGCTCGCCGACTCGGGGATCGCCGAGACCGGCTGCCGGGTCGTGACCGTTCGCACGGCCGAAAAAACCCAGACCGAGCCGGATCCGTCCCGCGAGTTTACCGGCTCGGAAACACTCGCGATCGTCGGAACGGGGGAGTCGATCGAAGCGCTTCGAGAGCAGTTCGGGATCGACCAGGCCTGATCGGCTCGCGCGATCTCGAGGGTTCCGATCACGGCGGCTCCGTCGGGCCGACCAAGCGCTTTTTGAGGGTGAACACTCATTCAGCAGTATGTGGGATTTTCTGCAGTCGAAACGCTCTTCGATCCGTCAGCTGATATTGCAACTGCAATCGATCATCAGCCGATTCGCATCACCCGGTCCGACGGTGTACTTGAGAAACGCCCTCCCGCGAAATCGAATCTGGCCACCCGTGCCGAGACGAAATTCGAGGATCACGCGTGAGTAATCGCGACGTCAACGTCATCGACGGCGCCCTGCTGAAGCCACTGGTGATCCTCTCACTGCCGATCGTCCTCTCCCAGATGCTACAGGTCGGTTACAACCTCGCCGACACGTTCTGGGTCGGACGGGTCGGACAGGAGGCCGTCTCCGCGCTCTCATACTCCTGGCCGCTCGTCTTCTTGATGATCTCTATTGCGGGGGGATTCACGGTCGCCGGGACCGTTCTCGTTTCGCAGAACAAGGGGGCTGGACGGCACGAACAGGTGAACTTCGCTGCCGGGCAAACGATCGCCTTCGTGGCGGTCGTTGCCGGGATCTTTTCGGTGCTCGGCTGGATCTTGACCCCCTGGCTTGTCGACCTGATCGGGGCGAGACCGGGGTCGCTCGAATACGTCCTTGCCGTCGAGTACACCCGGACGATCTTCCTCGGCGTCGTGTTCCTGTTCGGCTTTTTCATCTTTCAGGCGTTGCTCCGGGGCTGGGGAGACACCCGGACGCCGCTTTACCTGATGGCCTTCGGCGTCGTGCTGAACGTCCTTCTGGATCCGTTCCTGATTCTCGGGTTCCAGGGCAACGTGCTGCTGACGGGTCTGGGTCTCGAGCAACTCGAAGCGTCCCTCTTTGCGGCGACGGGTTTCGAGGGGTACGGCGTGCAGGGTGCGGCCATTGCCACGGTGTTCTCGCGTGGAGTCGGGGCAATCCTCGGGATGTACTGGCTGTTCTCGGGGAAGGTCGGCATCCACCTGTCGCTCTCGGACCTCAGACTCAGGTTCGAGATGGTCCGCCGGATCGTCTCGCTGGGGTTGCCCTCGAGTGTCGAACAGTCTACGCGTGCGCTCGGGATCACGGTTTTGACGGCACTCGTCGCCCTCGCCGGAGACGACGCCGTGGCCGCACTGGGCATCGGCAACCGACTCAATTCGCTCGTGTTTCTGCCAGCGCTCGGACTCGCCCGGGGGACAGAGACGGTCGTCGGGCAAAACCTCGGCACCCAACAGGTCGCACGGGCCAAGCGAGCGGTCGGATACAGCAGCGCGATCGTCGCCAGCGTACTGGCCGTGCTCAGTGTATTCGCGTTCGTCTTTGCCGAACCGATCACGGCAGCGTTCATTCCCGGAGAGCCGAACGTCATCGCCATCGGGGCCGATTACCTGAAGATCATCGGTCCGACCTTCCTCTTCATCGGCGTCTTCCAGGTCGTGCAGGGGGCGTTCCGGGGGAGCGGTTCGACTCGATTGGCGATGATCTTCGCGATCCTCTCTCTTTGGGTGTTCAGACTCCCACCGGCCTACGTGCTCCTTTCCTGGTTCGGCATGGGTGAGACTGGCGTCTGGTATGCGATCGCGCTTTCGAACGTGCTCGCGATGCTGGCCGCCTCACTGTACTTCCTCCGCGGGACCTGGACGAAGAGCGTCATCGAGACGGAAGATGACGGCGGCGATACGGGCGAGACAATCGAATCGCCAGCGACGTCGGAGTCGTCCGATATCCCTGCAGAGCCGACCGATTCGGTCCCCACCGAGTCACCCATGGATGCGGCGCCTGCCGATCCGGCGGAGTCACCGGGAGCCAATTCCGGGCCGGAGTCCGGAGACCCAGAGAAGTCCGAGTGATCGACGCCGCTCGTCCGACCCCCCGAGCACGACGAGCGAATGTCGCCCCGGAACCCCCGTGCCGACCTCGAACTGATCGAGCAAACCAGCAGTTCGAAGGGCCACGTTTTTGGCACTCCCCGGCAGAAATCGGGTCATGCCGTCATCTCTTCGCGCTATCCTCCGGGCTGGACGCGATCAGCTCGTGGCGGACCTCCGCGAGGACCCATATCTCCGATACATTCTCCTGCTATCTGTGGGCCTGTCGCTTTTCGGAATCTGGCACCGGATTCCGAACTTCGCGACTCGGGACGAGTTCAGCCGGATTCTCGACGCGCTCGTTCCCTACGCCCGCGTGATCGAAGAGCCGAGCTTCGAGAGTCTCAGCACTGGAGTCGCCTGGGGTCGAGCCCCGTTCGGCGCGACGACGTTTCTGTACGGGGTGCTGCTCTTCCCGCTCGTCGCATTTGCGGTGGTGACGGGACAGGGAGGCGTGTTCTCGGAACTCGCTGTCCCCGCCTGGGAGTTCGGGTTTTACGAACCCTGGCACGCCACGCCCGAGTGGGTCTGGACCTGGAGCATCGCCCTCGTTCGTCTCGCGAACGTGGCGTTCGCGGTCGGAAGCGTGTATCTCACCTACCGGCTCGGCGTCGAGCTCGCGAATCGCCAGACTGGGCGGCTGGCGAGTCTTCTCCTGACACTAACCTTCGGGTTTCTCACCATCGCTCACGAGGGGGGCGAAGACATGCCGGCCACGTTCCTCGTTCTGCTGGCGATTCTCTTCCTCGTTCACTACGTCAAACGGGGTGAACGCTGGTGCTTCCTCGCAGCCAGTGTCGCTGGCGGACTGGCGATCGGGTTCAAACTCACCGCCATTCCAGTGATCGTGGTGATCGGATTCGCATATGTGCTCCGACTGTTCGACGGAGGTGCGGGGACGATTCTGGAGCGCTTCGACGCACGACTCGTCGTTGCGGGGGCCCTCCTCGGGTTGCTGGTCATTTTCGCGAGTTTCCCGACGGCCTGGGTCGGCCGACTCGATCTCGTCGTCGAGCGAATCTTCGGCGATTCAGTCGCCCGGGCCACTCATACGACCGGCCCCGATGCACCGACGCTCTGGTGGTTCCTCAGGGGGTACTTCAGCGCACTCGGATTGCCGCTCTTCGTCGCCTCGGTCGTGGGGGTTGGCGCGAGCATCTGGCACATTCGGCGCCGGCCCAGCGAAGCGAGCGCTGCTTTGCTGGTGCTTGTGGGACTTGGGACCTACCTCCTCCTCTTCTCGACCTGGCATGACTTCCGGGTGCATCACCTGCTCCCGACCTTTCCACTGATCGCCATCCTGTTGGGGTGGTCGCTCAGCCGATTCCGTGATCGGGCCCCAGCAATCGGTCGAGTGGCCATCGCGCTCGTGGTGCTCACGTCCGCCCTCTATGCGGGCGTCGGCGTCGCCGAATATGCTGATATGCCCCGCGATCAGGCGGTCGAATGGCTCGAAACGAATGCCGAGGAAGACACACTCGTCGAAACCTACCGGAGGAGCATACAGGACACCGCCATCCCACA
Source organism: Halodesulfurarchaeum sp. (assembly GCA_034520565.1). Taxonomy (GTDB): domain Archaea; phylum Halobacteriota; class Halobacteria; order Halobacteriales; family Halobacteriaceae; genus Halodesulfurarchaeum. The sequence continues at coordinate 1,707,149 of JAXHNL010000002.1, read as the reverse complement.
TTCGATGAACGTCACACACGCCTACGGCTCACACGGCACGGACGAACGACTGGATCCCTGTCCGACGTACATCCAGCTGGGCTACCGGGATCTCCTCTATCTGACGGAGGGGACCTACTACCGGAACGGCCCTGTTCGGGCGAATTACCTCCGGAAACTGCTCGACGGAGCGTACGGGTACGAGATCGCCGCCGAGTTCGGCCCCAGGCCCCCGGATTTCGTCCCCGACCGCCCCGAGCCCGGGAACTACGTCGACCTCCTCCGACTGGGGGTCGTTCCACAGACCGATCAGTACGCCGACGAGCAGGAACTCGCGGAAAACCAGTATACGGTGATCCTCGAGATGACCGGCGAGTGCGATCGGTCGCGATATCCACCCTTCTAGTCCTCGATGGCGAGTTCTGAGAGATCGAGCCGAGCGGCCGGGATCCAGCCGAGGACGGCGGGCAGGTAGATCCCGAAGATCCGGTCGACGAAGATGATCGGGACGATGGCCGATCCCGGAATGCCCAGCGTGATGAACACGGCAGTTGCCGTCGCTTCGGTGACGCCCACTCCTCCCGGGGATATCGGGAGGAGCGTCACGCTGTAACCGGTCACGAGGTACAGCGGCAGCAGCAAAATCGGCTCGAAATCGATGCCGAACGCCGAGAGCATGAGCCAGACGCGAATCCCTGGTGCTACCAACAGGACGACACTCCAGCTCGCGGTATACCGCAGCCAGACGCCTCGATCGGCGGCCAGTTCTCTGAAGGATTCCGTCGACGCCTCGGTGAAGTCAGTGAGGTCCGTTACCCACGCGGCCAGTTTCGTGCCGATCCGAGGCAGCCGTCCGAGACCCGTTGCGATCCCGGCAACGATCGGGTCGAGCACCTGGAGATTCGTCCCCGCGACGATGACGACGCTCCCCGCCAGCAGGTAGAGCCCCGTCGAGACGGCGAGCAGCGCGAGCAAGCCCCGGGAGGGCGTCTCGAACAACACGATGGCAAGGAGTCCGACCGTCGAGAAGAGTCCATAGAGGACCGCGTAGATCCCGGTGTGAACACCCGATACAGCGGCTGCATCGGCATAGCGCATTCCCGTGTTGGCCCGGACGACGAACGGTGCGGCGAGTCGCCCGGACAGCCTCGACGGGAGGAGCTGATTGATGAAGTTCACGGAAAGCGAGATGCTGGCGACGGCGCGGCTGCCGACCGGTCGGATCGGCCTGAGCACTGCCCCCCACGTCTCGAACTGTGCGACGGCACCGAGGAGACTGACACCGACGATCGCAAGCACGGTGCGCAAGTCCAGTCCGGCGAGCCGACTTGCGACCTCGACTAACTCGATTTGGGTGACCAACCAGCCGAGGGCCAGCACAGCGATCGCGTACTGGACGGCCGTGAACGCGACTTGACGCGGTGAGCGGTGACTCATCGGTCGCGAGGCTCTTGATCGCCGGCTTCGTCGCCTTGCACGCTCCCCTCACTTGCCTCGAGTGCCGTTCGGGCGGGCACGAATTCGAAGTCCGTCTCCAGAATTCGCTCGACGGCCCGCCGCATCCAGTCTCCCGTGTGCCAGTAAACCCGCTGTGGGACACCGTCGATTTCGGGCAACTCGACCAGTTCCCACGGGTGGACGTACAGAACAGGTGTGATTCCCCGGCGAGCGAGCAGTTTCATCCCGGATATCGTGTACCGCGGGCCGAAAAAGCGCATCCACGTCCCGGTCAACGGGAGCCTGAGCCCCGGCATGACGCTCACCGGGAGTTCGGCAATCGTCTCCGGCGCAGCGGAATCGACCGTCGTCGCGGGTGCGGGACGTGTCAACTCGTACTCGCCCCCGTACCAGCCCGGGATCGTGCGGCTGGCGACGACACTCGAGTCGTACTCGTAGCCAGCTGTCTCGAGGGCCTCGAAGTGCCCCGCCCCAAAATCGAACGCCGGCGCCCTGAATCCGGACACCGTTTCTCCCGTCGTCTCTTCGAGGATCGCCCTGGATCGTTCCAGTTCCTCCCGTCGTTCGGTGGCGTCGAGTTCGGTAAGCAATCGATGGGTGTACGTGTGCGACCCGACTTCGTGACCGGCCGCGACCAGCTTCTCGACTGCGTCCGGATGGTCCGCTACGACCTCACCGACGGTAAACCAGGTCGTTGTCGTGCCTGCCGCGTCGAAGGCCTCCCGAAGCCACGCAGCGCCCGACAGGCCGACGGCTGAATCCGAGAGGGAACCCCTGGCTTGCCGATAGGCCGGTGTATGGTCGAAGCGTTCGAAGTCGACTGAGAGGACGGCTCGCCGGGGTTCAGTCATCCCGGTCCTCGAGGTCGGCTTTCAGCAGGCTGAGTTCCTCGTTGAGCCGGGAGACCTGCTCGTACAGGTTGGCAATGCGGTGAAGGAGATAGATGGCGAGCACGAACAACGTCAGGTTCGCGATGACGAGGATCGCCCGGGCTTTCAATTCGAGACCCAGAACGTTCGCGACGAGCTGGAAGAAATCCGGAAACAGCGCCACGAAGATCAGGCCGGCTCCGACGAAAAGCGAGGTGACGAACAGCGTCATGTCCTCGCGTCCACGCCGAACCATCCGGTAGCCGTTCGCCAGGAAGCCGACGCCGACGAGGAACGCAGCCACGTTGACGACGGTGTATTCGACCATGGCTAGCGAAAGAGCAACACCCTGAGAGCGACGTCGGTCATTCGAAGCGGGTACATGACGAACGTTTCGAGGGTGAACTGCGACTTGCCTTCCGAACGGGTCGGGATCTTCGTCGAAACCTCGACGATGTCCAGGTCTCGTCGTGCCGCTTCGAGGGTCTGTTCGACCGCCCAGTGTTTATCGGAGTGGTGGAGGATCGAATCGAGGGTACTGACCCGATAGACCCGGAACCCGCTCGTCACGTCGGTGATCTCGACGCCGCCGAGCGTGTTGACCATCGCGGTGAAAAACTGGATCCCGGCCTTTCGGATCATCGAATACTCCCGGATACTCTCGTTGAGATATCGGCTGGCGATGACCATATCGGCGTCTTCGGCCGCCGAGAGGAGTCGCGGAATATGAGATGGATCGTGTTGTCCGTCGGCGTCGACCTGGACGACGAACTCGAATTCGTGATCGATGGCGTACTGATAGCCCGTCCTGACGGCTCCACCGACGCCGGTGTTGAAGGCGTGTTCGAGAACGGTGGCCCCGTGATCCCGAGCGATTCGAGCGGTGTCGTCACGGGAGCCGTCGTCGACGACGGCGACGTGATCGACGTACTCCTCGGTCCCGTCGATGACGGAACCGATGGTGTCGGATTCGTTGTACGCGGGGACGACGGCAAGTGTCCGCACTATGTGGGAGACCGCGATGCCACAACTTAGAAGTTGTGCTCCAGCGACCGAAGCCGGGACCGAGGACGAAAGGAAGTTGAGGCTTCACCCCGATATTCCGGCAATGACACGAACGTTCGTCGTCGGCCTCGACGGGGCGAGCTGGCGGTTGCTCGATCCCTGGATCGAGGCCGGCGACCTGCCGAATCTCGAATCCCTCCGGGAGTCGGGTTCGTGGGCCGGGACGCGAAGCACCCTCCCACCAGTGACCTTTCCGAACTGGAAGTCCTACTCCTCGGGGAAGAATCCCGGACAGTTCGGGGTCTACTGGTTCGAGCACGTGGATCTCGACCGGGGAGCGATCGAGGTGGCCGACGGCAGCGATTTCGACACGGCCGAAATCTGGGATTATCTCAACGACGCCGGCCAACGAACGGGGGTCTTCAACATGCCGACGATGTATCCGCCACGTGAAATCGATGGCCCGATCGTCTGTGGGGGACCTGATGCCGCCGAGGGCGAGTACCGATCGATCGAGAGCGGTTACACCTCGCCACCGGAACTGGCTGCCGAACTCGAGGAACGGTTCGACTATCGGGTGCATCCCGAACCGCTTCTTTCCAGCAACGACGAGCGTGGAGCCGAAGTGGAGGCGATTCTCGACCTGCTCGATACCCATTTCGAGGCCGCACTTGCACTCTTCGAGGAGGAAGACCTGCAGTTTGCCCACCTCACGTTGTTCTACCTCAACGTGCTCCAGCACTTCTTCTGGGACGAGGAACCGACAAAGCGGGCCTGGCTGCTGGTCGATGAATGGCTCGGTGAACTTGCGGCACTTGCGGACACGAACGTGGTCCTCATGTCCGACCACGGGAGCGCCCCGACCCAGACTGAGTTTTACGTCAACGAATGGCTCGCCGAGCATGGGTATCAGGCCCGGACACGGACCGTCGAGGACGTCCTCCAGCCGCTCGGGCTCGACCGCGAAACTGTGCTCGGCGTCGCGAAGCGACTCGGTCTCGTCGACACCCTCGCCACACTCGTTCCCGAACGGATGCAACAACTGGTCCCACAGGCGGATGGTGTCAAGCGCCATCGGAAACTCGAGGCGATCGACCTCGACCGGACCCAGGCCGTCGCGAGCGGTCAGGGGCCGATCTATCTCAACCCGGCCTTCGATGTCGACTCGATCCGGGAGGGGCTAATGGCCGATCTCCGCTCGGTCGAAGACGAGCACGGGCCGCTGTTCGAGGCCGTCCATCGAGGCGAAGACGTCTACAGCGGCCAATCCGTCGACTCGGCCCCCGAGATCGTGGTGGATCAACGGCCCGGCGTGCACGTCAACGACGGTATCGGAGGCGGCCTCGTGCAGTCGGGTCCCGATCGGTGGGCAGCCGAGAACACGCCATTCGGGATCTTCGTCGCGAACGGCCCCGATTTCGAACCACGGGGCGAACTCGACCGAATCAGCATTCTCGATATTGCACCGACGTTACTTGCTACCCACGGCGTGGCCATTCCGACGGACATGGACGGGACGGTGCTGCCGATCGTTGCAGGATATCGAGACGTGGGTCGACAGGATCCGATCGTCCTCCAGGGGCGGGCCGGCGGAGACGAGCAGGCGACCGTCGAAAAGCGGCTGCAGCAACTGGGGTATATGGAATAACCGAGTTAAATAGGGTGTGTACGAATCGGCGGAAACCGAACCGGAACGGTCCGGTTTCGGACGTGTGACTGTTACTTTTCGGCAGGTGTCAAATCCGCTTCGGCGGTCTGGTTGACCTTCTCGTGTCCCCGTTCGATAACGAGCCAGGCGACCCCGGCCAGAACGACGAGAACGGACTTGAATTGGACTGCAGTCACGTACCAGCCTCGTGGCCGGAGGTCGGCAACGTTTTCGAAGCTCGGGCCGAGTATCGCTCGATTCGTCCAGTTGATGATTTTTTCGGGGAAGAGGGCTCCGACAGTTCCGAGGATCACGGCGACGATTGGCGCGTACATACAGTGTAGTTGGTGTGGGTCACCAAAAAGGTCATTCCCCGCGTGCTTCGGGTCGGGGACGGATTGGCCCTCTTCGGGTCGGGGACGGATTGGCCCTTCCGGCTCGAATTTTCAGGGGAACTGGTCGCGGCCGTAGCTGTCCGATTCCATCTCGCAGTTCCCGTCGGCGTCGATGACCAGCCGACCCGAGTACCCACAGGTTCTCGAACTGTTGTACTTGCAGCTCGTGTTCATGCAGTCGACGGCTTTCCGATTGTCCCCGAAGCTCATGGCTTCACGTAGGCGGGACGGGCTATTGAATGTCCGTGTCTCTTGTTCGCACGAAACGTGGGGCAAACGATGAAGATGCTCGCCCTCCCAGATTACTGCATGTACGATCGGGTAATCCTCGCGATCGATTCGAGCGAGGAGGCAACACAGGCGGCACGGACTGGGTTCGAGCTCGCCCGACTACTCGGGGCGCGGGTCAAAATCGTCCACGTGCTCGATCGCTCGCTACTGGATGCGCTCCGCTCGCCGGCGGATCGGGACCGAATTCGGGCGGGACGACGGGAACTGCTCGAGGAGATCGAATCGGCGGGCGTCGACCGGGGCGTGGCGGTGGACTCGACGCTTCTCGAAGGCCGACCAGCTGGACGGCTCATCGAGTTCGCCTCGGCGCAGCCGAATCCAGTCATCATCCTCGGCAGACAGGGTCGGTCCTCGGTCTCACGGAAATTCCTCGGCGGTGTCACCGAGAAAGTGCTTGAATCCGGTGTCGCACCGGTCCTGGTCGAACCGGGGACCGGTCCTGGGGTCTCGCGGATTCCACCATCGCGGATTCTGGTTCCCACGGACGGGAGCGAAAACGCCGAACTCGCCTTCGACCCGGCCGCCGAGCTTGCCGGGACGACCGGCGCGGTCGTCCACGTGCTGTCGGTTCTCGACCTGCAGCGGGCCGGGGGCGTTTTCAATGCCGGGGGCCTCGACACCGAGTTCGTCGACCGATTGGAAAATGCTATTCGGAAGGCAGTCGAGTCGGGCCGTGACCGACTTCGGGTACGTGATCCAGAAATAGAGGTCACGACTGATCTGGAGCGGTCCACCGACTTCGACGGCGTTTCAGGCGGGATCGATAGCTACGCCCGCTCCCGGGACATCGATCTCATCGTCATGGGGTCACACGGTCGGACCAACGTGAAACGGCAGGTGCTCGGGAGCGTGACGAGTACTGTCCTCAGGTCCGTCGAGGTCCCCGTGTTAGTTATTCCACGGGCGGACTGACCCCGCTCCTTCTTCGACCCGCTCGGCTGCAGAACCAGTGGCGATTTTGCTCTCTCGCTTTCGTGTCGCAAACCGATGTGGTTCCGACTACTCTTCGGCGAGTTGATTGCCGGCTCGCTTACCGGCGTAATCCTTGCCGAGGTAGTAGTTGATCCACGAGGAGGTTCCCTCAAGCTCCCAATCTGGCGGCGGAATGTACGTCTCGCGGAGTTTCTCCCGGGCCTTCTCCATGCCACCGTCAGCTTTCAGTTTGCGGTAGGCCCGCACGTAAATGCACTCGTCCTGCTCCGGGTAGACCTCACAATAGCCGTCGTGACTTCCGCCACAGGGCCCGTTCCGCTCGTTTTTCGGACACTGTGACATCGGACAGAGATAGGCCAGGTCGAACAGGGCACAGTTGCCACACTCCTGGCACTCGTTCGAGACGGTCTTTGCGATCCGCTCGAAGCCCTCGTAGGGCCCCTCCATCCAGGTGTCATCGACCTTCTTCGCCGTGTATCGCATCGGCCCGAACAGGGCGCCGTCGGGCTCGAACATCGCTTCATGGGCGACCTTGAACCCGCGGTACTTCAGGTCCTGTTTCGGTTTCTCGGGCCGTGGGGCGTGTTCGTCGGCGTTCAGGCCCGTCTCGGGGTCCTGTTCGTAATAGTAGTAAAACTCGTCCGAATAGTCGAACTCACTGACGAGGTCCTCCCACTCGGGGACGAGTTCCTCGCCGCGCTCGACGATGTATTCGACGTCGTCGTAATCGGCTCCGTGCCCGCCGATGTGGACGCCAGCGAATCCCATGCCCTTCATGAAGGCGTACATCTTCGCCGCCCGCTCGAGCATCGCCTGGTGGGGATCGTCTCCCTCCTGTTCGGCCTCGACTTCGGCCCGGAGTTCGTCGGAGACGATGGCCCCCGGAATGGATTTCCCGTTCATCACCTGGGCCGAGCCCGGGTCGAGGACGTAGAGGTTCCCGATGACCGGCACGTCGAGGTCCTTCTCCTCGACGTACTGGAGCAGTTCGTGGAACTTCCGGGCATCGAAGCCGACCTGTGGAATGATGAACTCCGCGCCCCGCTCAACCTTCTTCTCGAGTTTCCAGTACTGGGGGATTAACTCGGCCTCGAGGTTCTTGAACGGCGAGACCACTGCGCCGGGGAAGAAGTTCGCCTCATCCAGTTCGTTGTGTCGGCCGAAGGCGTCGTCGAACTCGTACCCGTCGTTGAGTTCCGAGACGAAATCCAGTGCCTGAACGGGATCGAGGTCGTAGACCGCCTTCGCCTGTCCCTCGAACGCCTCCCCCTGATGGTCGCCGCTCATGATCAGGAGGTTGTGAATATTCTCGCGCTCCAGGGCGTGCAACAGGCCTTCGATCTGGTTGCGATTCTTGTCCTTCGTCGTGAAGTGGACGAGCGGTTCGATACCCTCCTCTTTGAGTTTCATTCCGAGATAATCCGCGGAGAGCGCGGGTGTACCGCCGGGGTTGTCGGTCAACGAGACGGCGTCCACAACCGATCCCTCGGCGGCCAGCGAGGCGTTCTCGAAGACCTCGTCTTGTTGGGCCTCGGTGGCTCCCCGGCCGGGGATAAGTTCCCAGGTGACCGCGAACTCGTTCTCGTCGAGTACCGTTTCCTTGAAATTCTGGTTGATCATTGGTATCGCCCCGGAGTACCGTCGTCCCGTGATTGGACCGTATCTGTGCGGAAGTCCGACGGAGAAATCCCGTTTCGGCGTCGACGCGTGGAGCTCATCACACTATCGAGAGCTAGGCGGTTTGCAATCTAAAGCGTTTTCATACAGGCGAACGGTCGAAAACGGCGACCCAATCTTCGAGGTGCGGTCTTCGCCTCGAATCAAAACGTTGATACAGGTTTGCCCGGACATCCTAGCACTGTCATGGCTGTAACTGACCTGCTTGCCGTGTTTTCCGCCGAGATCGAGCGGAAAAACGGCGAATACGTGATTTCGATTCCCGAACGAGAGATCGACGTGGGCGACCTCGATCCCGGTGCCGTCTACAGATTCGGGGTCCTCGACACCGTTACTTCGAGTCGGACGTCGTCCCGGAGCGAATCGAACCGGTCGACCCCACCGGTTGACGAAGGCGATACGCTCGAAGTCGAGATCGATTCGAAGGGCGAGGAGGGCGACGGGATCGCCTACGTCGAGGGCGGATACGTCGTGTTCGTCCCCAACACGGCGATCGGCGACGTGGTTACCGTGGAGGTCGTCAGCGTCGGACCGCGCTTTGCCCGCGCCGAACCAGTCGACGGGACTCCGTCGGACTCCGACATCGAAGCGGTCTAAGGATCGGTCGATCGGACCGGTGGTGGATTTTTCCGCCCTCGGTAGTCTCCGAGTTCCTCATTCGAGCGAAATTACCACGTCTTCGAAGGCCGGGGCTTCGAGAACGGCGCCAGTCGCCGCGCTCGTGGCCATCGCCGCGTACTTCGCGAGCACGCCGCTGGTCTCGTTCTCGGGTGGTTCCCACTCCTCGGCACGCGCTTCGAGTGTCTCCCGTGAGACTGCAAGTTCCAGTCTGTTTTCGTCGACGTCGACGACGATCGTATCTCCGTCTTCGACGAGGGCGATCGGGCCGCCGGCAGCCGCCTCCGGACTGACGTGTCCGATCGCCGCTCCTCTCGTGCCGCCTGAGAAACGCCCGTCAGTGATTAGGGCTACCTCGCCGGAGAGACGAGGTGAGCCGCTCACTTTCGAGGTCGGCTCGAGCATTTCGGGCATGCCGGGACCGCCTCGAGGGCCCTCGTAACGGATGACGAGGACTTCGCCCGGATCGATTCGTCTCTCGTCGAGCGCTTCGAGGGCTGCGGCCTGGGATTCGAAGACACGTGCGTGTCCCTCGAACTGGTGCATGGACTCGTCCATGGCGCCGGCTTTCACGACCGCCCCGTTCGGCGCGAGATTACCCTTCAGAACGGCCAAACTGCCACCGTCGTGGACTGGGTCGTTTCGGGACTGAATGACGGTCTCTCCTCGTGTCGCGGCGTCGATCCGCTCGCCGATCGTGCTACCCTCGACGGTGGGTCGGTCGGCGTGCATCTCGGACTCGAGTTCGGCCATCACGGCAGGCACGCCACCGTCGTCGCGGAGGTGTTCCATCCGCCAGGGCCCGGCCGGGCTCATGTGGGCGAGGTGTGGCGTCTCCTCGGCGAGGTCGTCGAAGTCCGATAGCGTGATGTCGAGACCCGCCTCCGCGGCGATAGCGGGCACGTGAAGCATCGTATTGGTACTCCCGCCCAGTGCGAGATCAACCCGGAGGGCGTCCTCGAAGGCCGCCTCGCTTAGCAAGTCCGACGGCCGCACGTCGTTTCTCACGAGTTCGAGCACCCGGGCACCGCTCTCGGAGGCGATGTCTCGCTTTTTTTCGTCTGTGGCCCCGTAGGTCGCACATTCGGTAACGGAGAGGCCCAGCGCTTCGGTGACACAGGCCATCGTGTTGGCCGTGAACATGCCTGCACAGGAGCCTTCGCCCGGACAGGCGGTACACTCTAGTTCGTAGAGTTCCTCCTCGGTGAGTTCCCCCTCGCGGTACTGGCTGACGCCCTCGAAGACCGTCACGAGGTCGGCCGGTTCGTCCTGGAAACTGCCGGCGGCCATGTGCCCGCCGGTGACGACGATCGCGGGAATGTCGAGCCGCGCGACCGCCATCAACATGCCCGGAACGATCTTGTCACAGGATGCCATCACGACGAGCCCGTCGAACTGGTGAGCGTTGGTCATCAGCTCGACTGAATCGGCGATCGTCTCCCGTGAGGGAAGGCTCGACCGCATTCCCTCGTGACCCATCGCGATCCCGTCGTCGACGGCGATCGTATTGAACTCGAGCGGCGTGCCCCCCGCGTCCCGAATCCCCGCCTTGACGTGTGTAGCGAGTTCGTCGAGGTGGACGTGTCCCGGGACGATCTCGTTCCAGGAGTTTGCGATCCCGATGAGCGGTTGATGGATCTCTTCGTCGTCGAGCCCGGCCGCCCTGAATAGGGATCGATGCGGGGCTCGATCGACACCTTCCGTGACCGTCGCGCTTCGCAGACTGTCGTCTTTCTCCGTACTGTCGGCCATCCTGTTCTCGTCTGGGACTCGGTTCTCCGTCCCTCTTAACCGGCCCGGTGGACGCGGAAATTGTGACCCACGCAGCGAACAGAACAGATGTTCAAGCCGTTCGTCGGCGATACACCGCTTCGAGGGCGAGAAGGGCAATGAGGCCGCCGACGAGAACCATCGCACCCGGTTCGACGAGCACGTTTCCAATGGCGTCGAAAATCCCCGGTGAAGCGGCGGAAGCCGACTCCTCCACCGATTCCGTCATCACCATCATTTCGCCCCCGCCGGGATCACCCGGTGTCACACGGGAGCCGAGGGCGAACTGGGCGAGCACACTGCCGACTGTGATCGTCGAAATGGCACCGACAAGACGCTTGAGCCGTGATTCCATCTCGTCGCGATCCTCCTCCCCTTCGACCACCACGAGTGGATCGCTGGTGGGGGCGTACACGGACATTTCCGCCCCCTTTTCCGAGTATCGGGTGCCGACCGGTTCGACGAGATCGACGTCGCCGAGCTTTTCGAGGTGATAGTGGACGTTCTGGAGTGACGTATCGGTGAGCGTGGCCAATTCCGAGGGGGTCGTGGGATCGTCGTAGAGTTCCTCGAGCATATGTCGACGGGTTTCCGAGGCCAGGGCTTCGAAGACCTCGTCGACGCCGGTACCGTCGAGGGCGACGACACGAGGTTGGGTAGAGGCCGTCGCGTCGCCCGCCCGAATTTTGGTGAGGGGACTTGACATGTGACTGTTGACCGTTCCTTGTGCCGGGACGGTTAAAACTGTATCAGATGCTCAAATCGCCATTGTACCGACCGGAGTGTTCGCATTTTCGCGAGGAGGCCGATTCTTCGTGCCGGTCGGCTTCCAGGATTGAGTCCCGCCGGCACGGGACACCGGTGCCGCTTTGTGCCACCCGTGCGTGAATCAGGTCGATGTGGCACTACCGGCCAGTCGAGCCGTTCGCGGATCGACCGGATGGGTATCTCGACGGCGGCCATTTCTGGATCCGGGAGTTCGTCACCGGCGGGGTGTTCGCAGTCCGGATGGACGAATCGGGCTTGCTCGTGATGGCCGGGCCGGAGGGGGATTTCGAAACGCCGGAGCCCTGGCCGTACCGCCGGGCGACCGATGCAGTCAGGGAGAACCTCGATCGAGACGGACTGCGCGCTGCCGTGGACGACGTCACCCAGTACACGTTCTACGTGCTCGCACCGCTCTCGATGGGCGTCGAGTACGACTGGGACGCGATGCCGCCAGTCTTCGGGCTCGAAGTCTGGGACGAGACGGCGGATTCCGTCCTGCCGGTCGACGTGGCCGACCGGGTGTACGAGGAACTCGGGCTCTGGCCGATTCCGACGGTGGAGCGGGAGGTCCACGCCCGCGATATTTCGGGCGATCGTGACCGCATTCCCGAAGCGACGTACGGATCGACGACCGCTGCCGGGATCGAACTGCGGAAGAAGCGAGGCCAGTCGGTGGCCGTTCTACAGCGCCAGTTCGAGTCCGTCACGAGAGTGCCACCCGAACCGGCTGGAACGCCACAGGCGTTCGAATCGTGGCTCCCACAGGAGTTGACGGCCGAAACGGTCGCGGACCTTCTCGAGAACGGTGCCCGTCCGCTCGAGGGGTGGACGCTCGAAGAGCAATCCCGCGAACTATCACTCGAACTGGCCCGCCGACGGTTCGACGAGGTGGGACATCTCGCGCTGTCTGACCCGGACCGATTCGAATCGGCCATCACCGACCGGCTTGTTACCTTTCGCCACACTGCGGTGGAATAACAACTCCCGCAAGACTTTATCCCGGAGGTCGAAACAAGATAGCAGTATGGGAACCGACGAGGTCGACGGGGAGGGGGAACTCGACACCCTGTCGACTGACAGGGACGCCGCCGGCGGAGCGGGGGAGGACGGGACATCCCTGGCGGATGGCGATGGACTGAAAACAGTGGATGGAGACGACTCGAAAAGGGGAGATGGGGACGAATTGGAAACAATCGGGGGGAACGAGGATTCGCGGACTGGTTCGACTGTGAGCCAAAACCCCCATTGGGAGCCGTCGGATTCCGAATTCGCGGTCGAGATGGATCGGTTTCGCCGGACCCTCGCGAGAGCGGTCAAAGCGGCGAGCAATCTCGACTCTGCCGTCGCGGATCTGCAGGCAGGTAGCGTTCCCGTCCGGAAAGACCACTACACGTGGACCCATTTCAAGTGGGAATACTATTACGACGAGACGGGTGAGCCCCCGCGAGACGATTCGGGAGCCGTCGAACCCTTCGACAAAGCAACACACCTCGGGTTCGACCCCGAGCAGATGGAGGGGGCCCTGAGTCACGGCGAGTCGATGGCCGCGGAGCTCGATGCACTCGTGGACGAACGGACCGTCGACGTGCAACCGGACCTCGACGAGGACGCGTTTTTCTCCACCCGCGAGGGGGCGACGACGCTGACGAATCGCTACGATCTCGAGCGGGCCGTTCCGATGGAGAAAAAGACCCACTTCCGTGAGGAGGAGCGCTACTGGGTCAACAAGCCGTCTGCCTTCGTCGTCATCTTTCACTCCCGGAAGGAAAACGAGAAGAAGTACTACCTGATCGAACCCTACCGGACCGCGATCGAAGCCGACTTGCAGGCGTTTTTGACGGAGAAACTCCGGACGGCGATTAAGTACGCCGAGGAAGGGGTCACCATCGGTGGCTCCGACGCGGAACGAAAAGCAGTCATCGAACGAGAGACCGACCGGCTGTTGAACCGATACGATCTCTACGATGCCTCGACGGGGAACGGACTCCAATCGAGTCTCGAAGCGTGGTTCGACCGCGCCGACCGGGACGGCTGGCTCGGCCGGATCGGCCGACGTCTGGGGCTAACGGGCACGGGATCGGGTCAGAAATCGGGCGGTCTCGAAGGGATTTCGGCCCGTCCCGAGTCGGCGATTCTGGCCGAAGACGAACCGAAACTGAACGAGTACCAGGTCGAAAAGCTGCACTACCTGCTCACCCGCGATTTCACCGGCTACGAACGGATCGACGGCATCAAACACGACATCAACGTCGAGGACATCTCGTGTGACGGCTACGAGAGCCCCGTTTTCGTCTACCACACCGACTACGAGCAACTCATCACGAACGTCCGACATGGAACCGAGCAACTCGACGATTTCGTCGTCAAACTCGCCCAACGTTCGGGGAAGGGTATTAGCAAACGCCAGCCACAGGTCGACGCCACGCTGCCTGACGGCTCTCGGGCCCAATTGACCCTCGGGACGGAGGTCTCGGATCACGGAACGAACTACACGATCCGGCAGTTCAAGGACGTCCCGTTCACGCCGGTTGATTTGATCAACTGGAAGACCTTTTCACTCGAGGAGATGGCGTTTCTCTGGCTCTGCATCGAGAACAAGAAATCCCTGCTCTTCGCAGGAGGCACTGCTTCGGGAAAAACCACGAGCCTGAACGCGGTTTCCCTGTTCATTCCGAGCAACGCCAAGATCGTCTCGATCGAGGACACTCGGGAAGTCGAGTTGCCACAGCGCAACTGGATCGCTTCGGTCACCAGACCCTCTTTCGGACAGGACGAGGCCGGCGATATCGACGAGTTCGACCTGCTGGAGGCTGCGCTTCGGCAGCGACCCGACTACATCATCATGGGCGAGGTTCGCGGAGAAGAGGGACGGACCCTCTTTCAGGTCATGTCGACGGGCCATACCACCTACACCACCTTCCACGCGGACAACGTGAGCGAGGTCATCAAGCGCTTCACCACCGACCCGATCAACGTCTCGAAGACGCTTTTCACCGCCCTCGATCTCGTTTCGATTCAGGCCTCCACGCGGGTCCGCGGGAAGAAGGTTCGCCGGAGCCGGAACATCACGGAGATCAGGCGGTATGACGCCGAAAACGACGAGATAAATGTCAATGACGTGTTCCAGTGGCGCCCCGAAACGGACACCTACCGGAGCACGGCCGAGTCCACGACCCTCGATGAAATCAAGTTCGACCGGGGGTGGTCCGAGGGCGAACTGCAGGAGCAACTATTCCAGCGCCGGGTCATCCTGGCGTATCTCATCGAACACGGACTCGATACCTACACGGAGGTTGCCGCGACGATCCAGGCCTACATCAACGATCCGGAGACCCTGTTGGCGCTGCTCGCAAACGGGGAACTCGAGGCTGCACTCGACGACCTCCGGGAGATGGAGAGCGTGTTGATCGACGTCGACCCGGAAACCGAGGAAATGGTGCCACGACCGGATCCCGACGAGGACATCCTCGACACGACGGCAGCGATCCTCCGAGAAGCTGATTCGGACCTGTTTCCCGACTATCGGGGCGTAGACGCGACCGATCTCGCCGATCTGCTGCCCGAAATGACGGTGTCCGAGTCCGCAAACGAGGTCGCCGAAGACGGATTCTCGGTGCCCGACGAGCAGACGGGTCTCGAGGAAACCCCATTCGAGACGGCGAAAGTCGAGACCGAATCGACGGAATCAACGCCCACGGAGGGGGGTACCGAATCGACGGGATCCGGTTCCGAGGAAACCATCGAAACGAGTGCGTCCGTGAGTCGGGGCGAGGACGCTGAAGCGGCCCAGGACGAACCGTCGGAGGACGACGGCGAATGAGTACCCGCACCGGCCAGCTGAGCGGCCGATCGGAGCGTTTTGCCGACCTGTTTTACCCGCTCTTCGAGTGGGTGTTCGGGGAAGACTCGGAGTTCGTCTCGGATCTCGAACGGAAGCTGGCCGAGGCGCGGATGGAGGAAACCGTCGAACTCTACGTTTCGCGGGCGCTCGGGTTCGGGTTTCTTGGCGGACTGATCCTCTGGGTGACTGGAACGGTTCTCGGCTGGGTCCTCTTCGGGAGTGGCCTCCTTGACGTACAGGTCTCTATCGGGTTGCCGGTCACGGGGCCGGAGATGGCGGGGTTTTTCGAGGCCATCAAAGTCCCACTCCTGGTTCTCGTGACTGGGGTGTTTTTCGGGACGATCGGATTCGTCACCGGTTTTGGGACGCTGATCTTGTTGCCGTACTCCCGGGCCTCATCCCGAAAGCGTGAGATCAACATGCTGCTCCCGGATGCCGTCTCGTTCATGTACGCGCTCTCTATCGGGGGACTCAACCAGCTCGAAATTTTGGAGGCGATGGCCAGAGCCGAAGACACGTACGGGGAGGTCGCCCTCGAGTTCCGGACCATCGTCCAGGAGACGGAGTACTTCGACGTCGACTATCGGACGGCGATTCGGCGGCGGTCGATGGAAACCCCGAGTGACGAACTCTCGCAGTTTTTCACGGACATGCTCTCTATCATCAACAGCGGCGGCGACATGGCCGGGTTTCTCGAGGACAAGAAGGAGACCCACATGCGCACGGCAAAACAGCAACAGGAGATGACCCTCCAGACGCTGGAACTGTTCGGGGAGATGTACATGACACTCTCCCTGTTTCCGCTCCTGTTGATCATCGTGCTCGTCGTCATGAGTATGCTCGGCTCCTCACAGCAGTTTCTGCTGTTATTGACCGTCTATGCGCTACTGCCTCTGGTCAGCGTGGCGTTTCTGATCATGGTTTCGACGGTCAAGCAGGACCCGGTCGGCGACGGATATCTCGACTTGTCGGTCGTTTCCGGGGTCGAACGGGAGTCGGGGTCGGGCAACCAGAAAATCGAGTCACAGGCCGATAGCGTACTGTTCACCAGGATTCGGCGGCGGGGGATGGCCCATTCGGTCGGCCAGTTCTTGCGGCGACCGCAGTATTACTTCAGGGAACGACCGCTACTCACCCTGGTCGTGACGGTTCCGATTGCCCTTTTTATCGTCGGAAACGCCTTGGTTGCCGGGATCGTTCCGACGACCTACGACGGGATGGTCGGGAACCCGGTCGGTTCGACGTTCATGTACGTGTTCGTGCCGCTTTACGTGATCGGCGTGCCGCTGTCGGTGTTCTACGAGTGGAATCAACACACCAGACACAGAATCACGGGCAAGCTCTCGGAGAACCTCCGGAAACTCTCGAGTGCCAACGATACCGGTCTCACGCTACTCGAATCGATACGAACGGTCTCGAATACCTCGACGGGACGGCTCGCAGACGAGTTCGACGAGATCTATGCGAAAGTCGTCTACGGGATGACCCTGTCACAGGCCCTCGTCGAGTTCAACAACAGGTATCACGTCCCACGACTCGCCAGGACGGTCAACTTGGTCACGAAGGCCCAGGAAGCCTCGAGCAAGATCACCGCGGTCCTCTCGACGGCGGCCCAGGCGTCCGAGAATCAGGACGACATCGAGCGCGAGCGAACGTCACGGGCCCGCATGCAGGTGGTCATCATCATTATGACCTACCTCACCCTGCTCGCGGTGATGGTCATCCTCCAGACCGAATTCCTCGGTGTGCTCTCGGGGTTGACGAGCGAGGCGGCTGGAACTGGTGGCCCACCAGGAGTCGGCGGCGGTGCGTCATTCGGTGCGAGTTTGGACATCGCTCTCCTCGAGATGCTCTTCTTCCACGCGGTGACGATTCAAGGCATCCTCGCGGGCATCATTTCGGGCTACATCAGTCACGCCCGGCTGCTCTCCGGGCTGAAGTACGCGATCGTGCTGCCGACGATCGCACTGGTCGTGTGGGCGTTCATATGAAATCGGAGCGCCCGCCGGAATCGGAATCGACGGAGCACCGGTCACCGAGCTGGTGGGACGACCGCGGACAGTCGACCCTGGACTTCCTCCTCGGGACGGTGATCTTCCTCTTTGCCGTGCTGATCGTCGTCGCCGTCGTCCCGGGCATGCTCGATCCGTTCGCGACCGGATCGGAAGCTCATCCAGTGGCAGCAGACAGGGCGGTCACCACTCTCGCGACGGAGGACCTCGCCGATGGCTCACCCTATATCGCGACGGAATCGCGGGTCAAGGGCGTCTTCAACCAAACCGAGTCCGAACTCGGTCACTCCCTCGGCATCCCGGATCGGGCCAGATTCAACGTCACGCTTCGGTTGGCACACGAAACAGTCGGTACTGTTGGACCGGAACCGCCGTCGTCGGGTTCGGTGACCTCGGCCTGGCGCGTGGTTTCCTACGAGGGGGCACCGGCCAACCTGACGGTGCGGATGTGGTGACAATGCGGAGGGACTCACAGCCAAAGACCGGTCGCGATCGCGGACAGGCACACGTTCTCGAGGGGATCGCTGCGGCGCTACTCGTGCTGACGAGCGTGATCTTTGCCCTGCAGGTGACTGCAGTTACGCCACTGACGGCTAGCACGGCCAATCAACACCTGCAGACACAGGGCTCGGGCACGGCCTCGGGACTACTGGCCGCTGCCGACGAACGGGGCACCCTCCGGGAGACGGTACTGTACTGGAACGAGACGGGGAACCGGTTCCACGATTCGGGGGACTCCGCACAGTACGCTGCCGTCGTTCCGACTGAATTCGGATCCACCCTCGAAGCCGCCTTTCGGGATCGGGGGATGGTCTATAACGTGAACCTGCTGTACCTGAGCGCGGACCAAACACAGCGGGAGCGAAAACTCCTTCATCAGGGAGACCCCTCCGATCACGCAGTCAGCGTGACGCGGACGGTCGTCCTGTACGACGACGACCGGCTTCGTGACGAAAACGAAACGCCGTCGAACCGGACTGTCAGCGACGCTGACTCGTATTTCGCGAGGGACACCGCCGACGGTCCCCTTTACAACGTCATTCGGGTCGAGGTGGTCGTATGGCGGGTGTAGATCGTGGTGTCTCCACGGTCGTCGGCTACGTGTTGAACCTCGGGCTCGCGACGATCCTGATAACCGGACTGTTGATCAGCGGCGCGTCGCTTGTCGCTGACCAACGCGAGCGAACGGTGCGGAGCGAACTCGACGTGCTCGGCAATCGTCTCGCCGCCGATCTCGAAACTGCCGATCGACTGCATCGACTTGGCGATGGCGAGGTGACCCTTCGGACAGCTCTCCCCTCGCGTGTAGCAGGTAACGAGTATCGAATCGACATCTTAACGACAGATGGTGCAGTCACGCTTCGGCTCGAGATCGCGGACTCGAGCATCAGCCGAACCGTTCCGGTCCGTAACACGTCTCGGGTCACAGCCGGGACCGTCGATGGTGGGGATCTTGTCATCGATGGATCGGCCGGCTGGCTGGAGGTCAGCAATGGATAGAGGTGTCAGCGACGTCCTCGGGTACGTCCTCGTTTTCTCCCTGATTCTGGGCTCCGTAGCCCTCGTGTCTACAGCCGGATACACCAGTCTCGATTCGGTTCGAGATGCGGAGCGCTTCGACAACGCCAACCGGGTCTTCGAAGTGCTCGATGCGAACGTCGATGACCACATCGATTCTGGGGTCCCGAGTCGTGCGACCGAGATCAGGCTCGCGGACGCGAGGATCGGATTCGGTGAACCGGTTCGGTTTAACGTCTCCGTCGAGGATTTCGGGTACAATCGAACCACCGCCGATCCCCTCGTGTACACCCAGTCGGCAGATCGAACGATCGCCTACAGTGGCGGCGCGACGATCCGATCCGATCGCGGGTATTCGAGGCTCACCGACGGGCCGCCGTTTCGTTTCGGTGAGCGGACGGTCTTGACATTCGTACAGACTCGGGCTCGAGATACCGGGATCAGTGGGTCCGGCCGAGTCATGGTTCGGACGACCCGAGCGACACAGTCGGTCCACTCCTATCGCGGCTCGGGGCCCTATCATGTGACCCTCAACGTGACGACGGATCGGCCGAGGCGTGGGCACGATGGCTCGATTCCGAACTCGATGGGGAGTCCTGTGAGGTCGTGAATCAAACAGCGACCTGCACATTCGAAACCGGGGCGGTGCACGTTCGGACCGTAGCGGTGGACGTCTACCTCGAGTAATCACGTCTCGCTTTACTGCTGGGCCAGTGCCTGCTCGAACGTTTCTGCGGAGAAGAGTCCGCGGACCTCCGGTCGGGTGATCGAGTCGATCAGTGCGGCGGGGGTGCCCGAGACCAGCAAAACCCCGATCTCCGTGGCGGCGTTTTCTTCCGAGAGTGCTTCAGTCGTTTCCAGATGGTCTCTGAACGTCGACGCGGCCTCGGCAAGCAGTTCTCGCTCCGTCGTGTACAGTTGTTCCTGGGCCGCGGTCTGATTGATGGTGCCGTTCTGAATCTTGGTGACGAGATCCTCGCGGGCCGCCTGAAGGGCTTCCTCGTCGATTTCGAGGGCCACCGTAACCGTCGCGGTTTCGGCTGGGCCATCGCCGGTGTTTTCGACCGTCGTGTCAGGCATTGGGGCACTACAGCCGGCCAGGGAGAGCACGCCACCCGTTCCCGCGAGTTCCAGGAATCGGCGTCGGTTCGTGTCGAGTTCCATCGTCGGAGCGAAGGACAGTCCGGCGGAAAAGCGTTCGCAAACCGCTCGCCAGCTGGGCGCTGGCCGTGGGTCTCTCGCAGTTTTTAAGAGGTGTGTCGCGTTACTGCAACCAGAACCGATCGATGGGACAACCCGCACGCCACCTCACAATCGCGGTGCTGCTTCTGTTGGGGGCGGGGCTGTTTGCGACGTTACCTGTGGGGGCAGCCTCGCAACCGTCGATCGGGGTGAGTGTCAATGGGGAGTCGGTCGCGGACGGCGACAGGGTCGTGGTGCCCGAGGCGAACCTCTCCGTCTCGGTGACAGGGGACGTCGAACTCGACTCCGTCATCGTCAGAATCGACGGGGAGGAGTATCACGAGGCCCAGCCGAACGGCACGTCCTCCGCCGTCGAACTCGACCCCGACTTTTCGACCCGATCGAACGCCGTCGAGGTCATCGTCACGGACGCTGCGGGGAACCTGTCGAACCACCAGATAACCGTCTACAGGGACACGCTCGCCCCGGATATCGGCCTGTCGAGTCCCTTCGAAGTCTCGCCGGGGTACCAGTTCCCGTCGAAACGGGCGTTCACGAGTGCCGACGTCGAACTGGTGGGCACCGTCCGGGACGCCTCGAACGTCACTGACTTCTCCGCGAAGCTGGTCGGCTCGGGCCAGAGCGTCGAGACGACCGAACTCGAGGACGGGGCCTTCGCCCTCGACACGACACTCGCCCCTGGAAACAACTCCCTGATCGTCACCGCCACCGACGAATACGGGTTTCGCATCTATCGAAGCACTCGCATCGAAGTGACCGACGACGCCGACCCCGCCCTCGAAATTCGGGGCTGGTCGAACCGGACCGAAGCCGCGACGATTCGCCCCACCATCGTGGCGAACGATTCGGTCGCGGTCAACTCGCTCGTCGTGCAGCTCCCTGGCCAGCCAGAACAGACTGTCGTCGAACCGACGACCAAGTTGCTCGATTCCGGACGGACGAGCGTGACCGTGCGCCCCGAACTGACCTTCCACCGTGCGGGAACCTACAACGTCACGTTCAACGTGACCGACACGGCCGGGAACTGGGTCGAGGAGACGCGAGAGATCGAGTACGACCCGGTCACGACCGAAGAGCGCATCGCCCCCGAAATTCGGATCGACGGGGATCGGTCGGGGATGATCGACGAGTCCGGCTACCGGCTGTTCGCGAACGTGACGGACGGGACGGTCCGGGAGATCGCCCTCGAGTCGAATCACCGGTGGGAGGGAGTCACCCATCTCGAAACGCTGTACACGGGCTCGAACGTCACGAGTTATGTAATCGACGCGGTCGTGGACATCGAGCCGGGCCGAAACGTGATTCTGATCGAGGTCATCGATGCGCTCGGGAGGACACACGAAACGGAGTTCGAAGTCGACACGGCCAACGCCTCGTCGTATCAGCCGCCGACGACCCAGCAACCCGAAACCACCCAGGCCGTGACGACGCAAAACCAAAATTCCACTGACCCGCCGGCGACACAGAACACGCCGGCGGAAACGACGATATTGGTCAACGAGCCGACACCGCTCACGCCGGTGACAGAGACGTCGAGTCCGCTCTCGCCCCTGATTCCAGTCGTGGCGTTCGTCTTGGTTGGGTTGTTATTGTGGCGGACGCGGGAACGGTGAGGAACTCATAGATATATTTGTCGGTTTTTGCTCCTGACTCAGTTTCAGGACCGTTTCCAGTCCGCTGAGGCGGATAGATCACAGGGGTCACCAATATCCGTCACTGCGCGGAAGTTACATGTTTGCTACCGGCTGGCGAAAGCCTTGGCCCGGATGGGACTCTTCGAGGAGGTCATCGAGGTTCTCAAATGGAACGGAAGAATCGAGGGCGAGCCGGGCAAACCACAAGACCAATCATCCGCTTTGTCCTTGTTTCCAAAAATCATTGTCTCCGGTCGGTGAGCGTGGGATTGTTCCCTGGATAAAACGTTCGCTCAGGCTGTAATGGTCCGTCAGGGAGTGGAGTAGTTGCTATCCGAACAAGTTGAATGGTGATCCTGCTCTGTCATCCACCAGTGGCGAACTGGCCTCCATCGACGGACAACGTTGCTCCGTTCACGTACGTTCCCAGCTCGCTCGCGAGAAAGATTACGACCTTGGCAACTTCGCTCGGTTCACCGATTCGACCGAGTGGAATTTCCCCTGCTACTGCGTCCTCAGAATCAGCGTCGGGAATCGTATGAGAGTCGTGTATCGCCTGGGCAGTCCGGATAGTTCCTGGATAGATGCCGTTGACTCGAATTCCATACTGTCCGAGTTCTGCTGCAAGCGCGGACGTAAGTTGACGAACTGCCCCTTTCGATGTACAGTACGCGGCGGCTTCGGAAGCACCACGCAACCCGGCGATACTTGATATATTGATGATGGAACCCCCGTCACCGTTTTCGATCATCCGCTCTGCTGCTTTTTGGGAACCAAAAAACGTCCCTTTAACGTTAACAGAAAGCATCAAATCCAGCGTTTCCTCGGACGTATCGAGGAATGGCCCTCCTCTATACACCCCGGCATTGTTCACCATGACGTCGATACCGCCAAATTCCTCAGCTGCATCGATTAGGCGCTCGACAGCGTCTCTGTCGGTTACGTCACACTTGACGAATCGGACAGCAGCGTCGGTTTCTTCCTTTATCAAGTCAATGGTCCGAACGTCGGCTTCACGGGGATCTTTCGATCGGTCACCCACGATTACAGTTCCACCATGGTGGGCAACGGAAAGAGCCGTTGCACGACCAATGCCACTTGCCCCGCCAGTTATCACGACCACTTGTCCTTCTAACAGATTCATAGTCAATAGCCGCAGAATAGAGGCTAATGTCTTGTGTTTCCGACCGGCGTCAACAGTTCAGAGGGTCGTATTGCAATACTTGAATTGGAATACTGATAGTGATTGTACCAGTTTCGTGTAGCCGTTCTACAATACGTGACTGAAATATTTCACGGGACTACACTTCATCCACATAGCAAAGTATTCGAACGGTAACTGGGCCGGATGCACTTGCCAAAATCGTCACAGCACCAGGACGCTCCCGTCCGATCGGCGCAAAGTCAATCGTGGATCGCTAGCTTCATATGTTAACTATTGAGACCGGTAATACGCTGCAGAGAAAGCATCTCGCTTTATTTCATTCGAGTGTATCTGGATCAGTCGTGTCGACAGTTGAGAGACAATCGGTCTGAATTGTTTCGGATCAGTCAAACATTTGCATTACGACCACCCAAAGTACTGCATTACTCGTCGATCTATGGTAGCGGTTGGGGGTCCGATGATTGTTTGAAGAAAATTTCTCGCATAGACTATTGAACACGGTCCCGGACGAGGTGACCCGATTGATGACACCGAAGCGTGGATCGAAGAGCAGGGGCTTGACGTGAAGATTGGCAGCGAAGCTCTCCTCTGTGGCTCGAATAGCGTGGTCCGAACGACGTTTTCAGCCCCGGAAAGTAATGAAAGCGCCCATAAATTACACGGGTTTGTCCCGTAAATGTGAAGGGAAGCCACACGACACTGCGGTGCAAAAATCCGGACACCGGCGAAGTGCGAATTGTTTCGGTACCAAAGAATGACCCAATAGCCAGTGGCACCCTTCACGACATTGCCGAACAGTCAGGTTCCAAGAATCATCACTAGTTTTGCGGGTAGATCGATACCAGACTGTGACCCATATGAACGCCAATCGATCGCGAAACCCCGCCAAAGGTAGGTAGCAATCTGGTAGGCTCGGGTTAGGGTATATAAATTAATCCGGATAATTGGGTACATGCCCCCTTTGGGCTTCGTACAATTTGTTGGTAAGCCGCGGGAGGGATTCGAACCCTCGACCAGTTGATTACAAATCAACTGCTCTGCCAGGCTGAGCTACCGCGGCGCAGGCGTCGATTGGCGGTGGGGGGCCAAGTGCGTGACGATTCGAATGAGTCGATGACGGTGGCCCGAACTGGCCTACCGCGCCAGCTTCCCCGGCCCTCTGGTCACTGTGTCGGGGCCCCGGCCCCCCGACCCCGGGCGGTCACGAATATCCCGCTAAGCACGATCGCCCCGCCGAGGATCGTCCAGCGATCCGGCACCTCGAGAAAGATCACGAGTGCCAGCAGGGCACTCCCCAGCGGTTCGACGAGCAGCGAGACGCTGACCACCGTCGATTCGACGTACTTGAGCGCCCAGTTGATGAGCGTGTGGCCGAAGATGCCCGGTCCGACCGCCATGGCCAAGAAGAGCAGCCACTCCCGCCCCGGGTAGCCGGTGAACTGGTGGCCGCCGCTCGCGGCGACGAAAAAGAGGACGACCGTCGCGACGCTGTAGACGATCAGGACGTAGGGAACGAGCGAGATCCGCTGGCGGAGGGACCGACCGGCGAGCACGTATCCCGCAGCCAGCACCGCGCCGAGGACGGCGAGTGCATTCCCCCAGAGCGGGTTCGCCCCGACGGCCCCGCCGCCGAGCAGGTCGCTGGCGGACATGAGCACCGATCCGACGAGGGCCGTCAGGATCCCGGCGACCATCGTGGGCGTGAGCCGCTCCTCGAGCAGGGCCCAGGCCGCGATCGCCACGAAGATCGACTGGGTCTGGACGAGTGTCACCGACGCGGCGATGCTGGTCCACTCCAGCGACTCGAACCAGGCCGCAAAGTGAATCGCCAGGGCGACGCCCGCAGCCACGGCGAAGGCTGCATCTCGGCGGCCTATCAACCCGAACTCCTCGCGGTAGCGAAGCCCCAGTGGGGCCAGCAGGAGGGTGGTGAAGAGCGACCGATAGAACGCCTTGATGAGACTCGGCGCCCCGCTCCACCGGACGAGGATCGCGCTCGTGCTGATGGCCGCCAGCGCGACACCGAGTCCGATCAGTGGGGTCGACCCGCTTTTCCACCCGGCTGCCCTCGATGACACGAGTCGAAAACGTGGCCCCAGCTACCAAATCGGTTCCCCTTCTTTTGGCGAACCGCTGTGCTACCGATTTTGTTCGAATCGCTCCGCGCTCGCTCCGATGGACACACAAGAGACGCTCAAACGCACCCAATCAATTGGGCCCTTTTCTTACCAAGCCTGCGTCCCTCCCTTTGGATATGAAGCAACCAAATGAGGTCGACGATTACCCACCGAACGTCCAGATCGTCTACAGGGAATTGCGGAAGAACGCGCCCCTGAGACAGCGAGATCTGATCGAGAACACGAACCTCCCGTTTCGGGTGGTTCGAGACGCACTGACAGAACTCAAACGAACCGACGCTGTCGACGAACTCGTCTACTCTCACGGCCATCTCCGACTCTACCTGTTCACCGAACACGTGTCGGAGACGGCAGAGCGGCAACCAAGTGCGGTCTAACCGGCCTGAATAATCGGCGAGCCGTGCGGGTGTCTTCGCACGAAACTGGTGGATTCTCGACCGCGGCTTCAATCACCCGATCTCGAGGACTTCGATATCGAACGTGAGGGTTTCACCGGCGAGTCTGTGGTTGAAATCGACGCGAATCGCGTCCGCATCGACGTCGACGATTTCCCCGACTGACCCCTCTCCTGTCTGAATGAAAGTCCCCTCCTCGGGAAGTGTCTCGCCCAGTTCGGAACCGAGTTCATCGATATTGTACTCGATGACGTGTTCTTCTGTCCATTCGCCGTATCCCTTTTCGGGCGGAATTTCGACCGTCTTCGACTCCCCCTGTTCCATTCCGAGCAGTGCGTCGTCGATCCCCTCGATGAACTCGCCAGTCCCGACTGTTGCCGAAAGGGGCTCGTACTCACGGTCGGGGTCGGACTCCGTCAGTCCGGCTTCCTCGCCGACGGATCGTCGTGAGGTATCGAAGACGGTACCGTCAGCGAGTTTGCCGGTGTATTCGATGGTCACCGAATCGCCGGATTCGATTGACATGTGGTAAGTACAGAGTACCAATCGGAAAAGCGGTTGGATATTGATGGCTGCCCTGTCGCTGCATCCGGACTGATATCATTACCCGTAAGTGCGTTCGAGGTAGGCAACGATGTCGTCGCTTTCCGGCATGCCGGTAATATCGTGTTCCGTGTCGACGAGAACGGGAACGCCGGTCTGGCCACTGACCTCCTTCACCGATTCGCGCTGCGATCGCAGGCTGGGGACGTCGTGGCGTTCGTATTCCAGGCCGAGATCGTCCAATTTCTGTTCGACTTTCGCGCAGTACGGACAGCCCGTGAGACTGTATAGTTCTATCATTAGTCGGGAGCGAAGTATCTCTTCTCAGTCGTGCTGGTATTCTTTTTCGAAGCCACGAAATTCGGTTCGGTGGGCTTCCTCTTCGGCGAGGATCGTCACTGCGAGATCCTCGGTGACTGGATCGTCGGCGTTGCGAGCCGCAGCAATGAGGGACCGATACGTTTCGATCGCGTCCTCCTCGGCTTCGAGGACCCCCTGAATGACCGCGAGGACGTCGGTCGAGTCGGCTGGCGGTTGGAGCGATTCCTGGCCCGGGGTGAACTCGCCAGAGCTCGGTGGGCGGGCGTCGAGCTGCTTGAGCCGGTTTCCGAGTTGCTGGGAGTGGGCCAACTCCTCTTGGATGTCTGTCTGCAGGCTCTCTTTGATTTCTTCTGCCCGAACTCCATCGAGAACGATGGCGTTCGTTTGATAGTTCATGACCGTCTCAATTTCGTCACCGTATGCCTTCCTGAGCAGATCGATAACTCGGTTTTCGCTCATGTGGCCGACATTGTCGCCACGACAGGATAAGTTGTCGGGTCCGCCAACCATTTCGCCGATTAGCTGTACACAAGAACTGGCGAAGTGTCTCCGTCACTCTCTGCGAGGATGAATGACTTCCAGACAGCCCGGGCATTCGGCGTAATATTCTGTATCGCTCTCCCGTTCGTAGCTGATGAGAACATCGTGCTCGTCGATAGATACGCCACATTGCGGACATCGGCCCAGGGTCGACGTTTGACTTGACATTGCTAAACTGTGGGTCAGGTACCTTCCGTATGAGCGGTGAGTACTCGATCGCCTATATTCCTATCCCATGCGTGGTGAAAGTGAAATGTGTCGACCCAACGCACTCGGGCGAGTGAAATCCTCGAGTTTATTACTTGAGAAACTGCTTTGAATAGGTTCCAGTTCCCCGTTTTCATCGCTCTATATTACCAACCGTTAACAATAATTAGAAATGTGACTAATTTGGAGGCAAGTCCGGAATAAAACGAAACGAAGATGACTCCACAGTACCTTCGATTTTGGTTTCAAATTTGGTTCAAATTTTGGTGAGAAGTTCAAACCTCACTGCTTGCCTGCGATTGAACGATCTGGGGGTATTTTGTCGAT
Source organism: Halodesulfurarchaeum sp. (assembly GCA_034520565.1). GTDB lineage: Archaea > Halobacteriota > Halobacteria > Halobacteriales > Halobacteriaceae > Halodesulfurarchaeum. The sequence goes on along the minus strand of JAXHNL010000002.1, from coordinate 1,679,894 downwards.
GGAAACACACAGGTACACCTGTGAAATCAATCCGTTCGTTTCCCATCCTCCGGGGTATTTTTGGAGGTAAATCACCTGAAGACACGCCATATCGGTGTGTCACGTGCGGAACGAACCTCGCGGTGCAGTATCAGGAGTGTCCGGAGTGTGGAAGTTACACCATCGACCGAGCGGCGTGGTTGAAGGACGAAAGCGCCGGCTGAAACCGGCTGGCAGATATCTGGGCAACGGGGGAGTTAATCGAGCGGTAATAGCTCTAGAGACGGATTGAGCCGGTAGAAGACCACTACATCAATTATCTTATACGACCCAGTTGCGATCAACTAACTAGCTAATTCGGCCACTACTTCAGTCTCGGTTTTGCAATATACCTCCCGGTCCTGTCGAACTATGGTCTTCGCGTTCTCCGACAGCACGAATCATTTCTCCGGGCCATGCAATTCGAGTGTTTCGAGAACCTCTGTGGCGTGTTCCTCCGGATTGACGTCCTCGAAGACCCCGGCAATGGTACCGTCCCGACCGACCACGTACGTGTTTCGGAAGGTACCCTCGACGACGTTCCCGAACACGTTTTTCGTTCCGTAGGAATCGTACGCCGAGGCGACCGATCCGTCCTCGTCGCTCAACAGGTGGAATGGGAGATCGTACTTATCGGCGAAATCGGCGAGGTCTTCGGCGGGATCGTCGCTGATACCGAGCACTGGAACGTTGTGGGTTTCATACGCCTCCCAGTTGTCACGGAAACTGCAGGCCTCGGTCGTGCACCCGGGGGTATCCGCTCGCGGGTAGAAGTAGACGACGACTGGTTGCCCCTCGAAATCGGCCAGGGTAACGTCGGAACCGTGCTGGTTTGGTAACGTAAAGTCCGGAGCGGGGTCGCCCGTGCTAAGCATGAGACTTCTTGGCCCGGTAACTGGTAAGGTATTGGGGTCGGGGCGAACTGTGTCGGGTCGTGACGATAGCCCGGAGACTCACTGGGTCGGAATGGGGTAATTCGGCGTGGATCGAAGCTCGACAGTTTTGCAATCAGTTCGAACGGACCCCACGAAGAGTATCGCACCTATTGTGGCAAAGACGAAGGGGTAAAGCAGGGAAACCAGGATAATCGCCGGAAGCAGCTGAGGGGAGGGGACCGATCGAACCGTTCACTTCGACGCCGACGATGTCTCGAATTTTCAGGGGGCTCCCGCCAGGACGAACGTGCTTTCGCTGTCGCCGTTTCGGATTTGGCGGGTCGCCTCCGGAGCGACCCGAACTGCGTCGCCCTCGTTCATCGCAACTTCTTCGCCGTCGATGGTAACCGTGGCGTTTCCCTTCATGAGCAGGTACACCTCTTCGTGGCCCTCCTCGGCGTGATCGTGTTCCATCCCGATCCACCCGGGCTCGCACTCGACGACAGTCACCCCCAACTTCTCACACTCGAGTGGGTTTCGGAGAAAATACATTGCCTCGCTGACCGGATCTGCATCCCGATAGTTCGTTTTCGTATATCCCATATATTATCATTATGCACGCGAGGCCAAAGTAGTACCGCAGAAGCTTGTCATCCCGGATCTTGTGGATTAATTTCACTTTCACCGTGCATGGGTAGAGTTTTTGAACTTACCAACTAATTGTAGAATAAGGGGGGACGGTTCCCCTCGAAGCCCATGCCCCGCCTTCCACAAAACACGCAGGTTGGATCCGTTCGAAACAACCGCAGAACCCCTCACCCATGAAATGGGTTGCAACCTGCACCGACTGCCGTTGGACGTTCGAGGGCGACGATCAGGTCGAGGCAGCAGACGCCATGGAACGACACTCCCGAAAAGAGCGGCACCACGTCGACATCAGACGGCAGCAGCCAGCCTGAATGGGACGCGAGCGGATTCCGCGACTGACGATCGTGTGGGCACAGATTGCCCTCCATCTCGAACTGGCTGTCGACTGCCACCGTTAGGGGAGTGATTCCACCAGTTCGACGACGTATCCATCCGGCCCTTCGAGAAACGAGACGCGTGCGTTCGCCGGCTCGATTGTGAGCGGGCCGTCGACGATTCGACAGTCGGTTTCAGCGACAATCCGTTCGGTTTCAGCCTCGACGTCTTCGACGGCAACTGCGATGTGGTCCATCGTTTTTCGGTCCGGATCGGGTTTCTCGGCCTCAGGGTCGTAGCGAAGTTGGATTTCTCCGTGTTCGCCGCCGACGTAGACGTTTTGGACCCCGTTCAGCGTAAACGACCAGTTCTCCGCCAGCCCGAGTGCGTCGACGAAAAACGATCTGGCCGCCTCGATCTCTGAAACCCAGATTGCGGTATGGATAACGTCCATAGTTGTACTGTGCGGGTTCGAAGGTTAAATCTCCGCAAATTCTGGCCCGATGTGGTATTGAAATGACCGCCGAAGTCGTTGCCTCCACCTATTTCGGTTGCATCGACTCGAATCAGCGGGGTCTCAATACACGAATTCCTCCGTTCGCCGGACAATGGGCGCTGCAGGCTTTTGTTCGACTGTCGAACGAATCGTCCTTTGAGACGTGACACAGCCGAATTCGACAGTCTCAAAACTGGCATTTCTGACCTGAAATCAACATATATCTACTTCCTGTGCAATGACTTGGCGCGCGAAGTGGATAAACGATAAACGATAAACGAAGAGCAAGAGAGCAGGTCAACGCGTTCATACTCCTCTCTACCCTATACAACGGTATGCGTGAACTCGTCTTCTCCCTCGAATATGCTTCAGACAACAATGCCGTTGCCGACATCCTCGCCGACAATTCCGAGACCAAGATTCGCTCTCTCCTGCCACGTCACCCCTGATAATCTCTGGCGCGTCGATCATGTAACTGGAGACCAAGGCGCACTCGACGAACTCGCCGAGACCGACGCTAGTGCCGAGTACTCACTGACTGTTTGGCCCGCCGCGACTGCGAAGCTGACTGGGAAAGGCAATCGGGCAGATCTGGATGGCGAGACGTACTCCGCCGGGAAGCCCGCGCTGTTTGAAGAGCTGGGCCTGTCTCTCGACACGGTCCGTGTCGCGTCAGATGGTGGCGTCGCGGTCGGGGACTCCGGCAGTCACGAGACTGCCGCCGATGGCACCGTCGTCGAAGACTTGCAAGCCGATGGGAAGACCGTCATCCTCGTCGGGATCGAGGAGCGGATCGTGAGCGTCGTCGCGGTGGCCGACGAGGTTCGTTCGGAGGCAAAACGAACGGTCGAGCGACTCCACGACCTTGGCGTCGAGTGCGTCGTGATGCTAACCGGCGACAACGAGGTGACCGCACAAGTTGTCGGTGAAACAGCCGGCGTCGATGAGGTGCGTGCCGAGTTACTGTCCGAGGAGAAGGCGGAGACGGGTGGTCGCTCTCGACGAGGAGTTCGGTGGGGTGATGATGGTCGGTGACGGGGTCAACGACGCGCCGGCGCTTGCGACGGCGACGGTCGGTGTCGCAATGGGTGTGGCAGGTACCGACACGGCAGTTGAGTCGGCGGACGTCGCATTGGTGGGTGACGAGCTGTCGAAACTCCCGTATTTCAACGCACTGTCAGGGAAGGCGAACGGCGTTATCCGACAGAACATCTGGGCAAGCATCGGTGTGAAGGTACTGCTGGCCGTCGGGGTTCCCTTCGAACTGGTGAATGTCGCAGTCGCCGCCGTCGTCGGCGACATGGGGATAAGCCTCGGCGTGACGACGAACGCGCACCGGCTGGCGAGAATCAAGCCCGACCGGTTCGAGTGACGGTATTGGTCGATACGATATTCTACCGCCACTCCCATTTACCACGATATTTCGCCTACGTAGATCGTTAATTCTTTACGGCAAAACTTATATTTAGATACATCTAATCTTTGGATATGGTAACTCGAAAGGTCGAAGACTATCTGAAGGTCATCTACGACCTTCAGGATGACGACACGAGGGTCGCACCGTCAGCGATTGCGACCGCGATGGGGGTTAAACCACCAACTGTGACGACGATGTTACAGCGGATGCACGACAATGGGTTCGTCAATTACGAGCCGTATCAGGGGGCCCGCCTCACCACTCGCGGCGAACGACGGGCTCTCGAAGTAGTCCGACACCATCGACTCCTCGAACTGTTCTTGACTGAGCAGCTTGGATACGACTGGTCAGACGTTCACGATGAAGCCGACGCGCTAGAACACTACATTAGTGAGAAGCTTGAAGCGCGAATTGCAACCGTTCTGGAGGATCCGACGGTTGATCCACACGGCACACCCATTCCGACTGCCGACCTCATAGTACCGCGCGACTCCGCCCAACAGTCGGTCACACGGTGCGAAACGGGAGATATCGCCGTCGTCTCCGAAGTCCGAGACAGCAACCCGGCTGTGTTAGACTATCTAGCGACGGTTGGCGTGACGCTCGGAACGCAACTCGAAGTGACCGAGATTGCTCCTTTCGAGATGGTTACACTCGAAGTGGTAGAGACCAGCGAGCAGTTCTCGCTTCCCACCGAAATCGCGGCGGACGTCTTCGTCTCACAGTGTAACAAGCATTCAAGCAGCGAATCCAGGGAATTCAGCGAGGCACAGTAGATGCCATCATTAGATTATTCACGAGCAGCAGAGCTCACAGAGAAGCTAGAGCATAGATTGGTTGACTCTCTTGAATCGGAATTCAAGAGCACTCGCCGGGCAGTCCTCGGCGGAATCGGCCTCGCAGGGAGTGCCGCTCTCATGGGTACCGGACGGGCGGACAACGAGGGTCACGGTCACAGCAGCGATTCACACGGAAACTTTGGTGCCGTCGGTGAGTACAGCGATCTCGATTTCGACCCGCATGAGTACCTATACCAGTTCAACACGGGTCGTGGCGAGCAAGAGAACGTCCCACAGGACATCTACGAGGAGAATGGGCGGACAGTCCGTGAATTTACCTTTCAGGCTGTTGACACTACGGTTACCATCGCCCCGGGCATTGAGTTTCCGGCGTGGGCCTTCAACGGGCAGGTACCCGGTCCGACAATTCGCGCCGTCGAGGGGGACCTGATACGCGTGAAGTTCGAGAACCTCGGACGGCACGCCCACACCATCCACCCGCACCTCCGGAACCTCAACCCGAATATGGATGGGGTTCCGACCAACGGACCGGGCGTCCTCAACACCGGTGAATCGTTCACTTACGAGTGGATCGCCCAACCGGCAGGCAGCCACTTCTACCACTGCCACTCGCTCCCTCTGAAAGAGCACATCCACAGGGGACTGTACGGGGCAATTATCATCGACCCCGACCCGGAGCGCGTCGCCGAGAACCCGGAGCAGTACTGTGAGTTCCACCGCTCGCAAATCACCGACGAACTCCGCGCGGAACTCGTTGCAGAGGCGAAGAGCCGGAACCACGAGTATCCCGAGAACGACGCTGTCAACGAGATGGTGATGGTGATGAACGGTTTCGACACCAACTTTGACGGAGACAACGAGGTGTACGCCGCTAACACTCGGGCATTCGCCTACAGCGTCGGCCAGACCGACGGCAACGGCAACTGGCAATCGGGCGAGACGAAGCGTCCGATTCAGATCGACAAGAACCAGCGTCAGCGGGTGTTTCTCACCAACGTAATCGAGTTCGACCCCGTCAATTCGTTCCACACCCACTCGCAGTTCTTCGACTACTACGACCACGGGACGACCCTGCTGCCGACGAACAAGGCCGTCGATACGGTCATGCAATGTCAGGCACAGCGCGGTATCATCGAACTGGACTATTCGAACCATGAACCGGGACTCTACATGTTTCACGCCCACCAGTCAGAATTCGCCGAACTCGGCTGGATGAGCTTCTTCGAGGTGGTCTAAATTAGCATACCAAATACCGACGGTGGACCGACGGTGAATCGAGCTGAGCGCCCGTTTGGACTTCCCAGGTGGGCTGCCGCATTGCTGCCGATCATCCTGCTCGGACTCATAATGGGTGGTTTTTTCGCGGCGACACCGTTCGCGTCCCTCGACACCGGCGGCGAACCACTTCCAGATGTCTCGGTGACGCACACGACCTTGCCGAACGACGAGACGGTCGTCCTCCACGTCACAAACAACGGACCAGGTGAAGTGAGTATTTCACAGGTCCTCGTTGACGACGCCTACTGGAATTTCGAGGTGCGAGGTGCAGGTGGCGATACAACCCTCGAACCGCGTGAGAGCGCACAGGTCGTCATCCCGTACCACTGGAATCCTGGCTGGGATCTCGAAGTTGCGCTACTGCTCTCGGACGGCGCTACGGTCCACAACACCATCGAAGCACCGAGCCAGTCACCGGGTCTGACGGGTAATCTCTTGCTGACGATGGCCGTTATCGGCCTGTTCGTTGGCGTCATCCCAGTCGCGCTCGGGATGCTGTGGTTCCCGTTCCTCCAGTCGATGAGCGACCGGTGGCTCCACGCCGTCCTCGCCTTCTCAGCGGGCATCCTTGCGTTCCTCGCCATCGACGCCGGGTTCGAGGCGTTCGAACTCAGTGAACAGGTTCCGGGCGCATTCGGGGGAACTGCCCTCGTTGCACTGGGAATCATCGGTGCACTCCTGGCCGTGCAAGCCGTCAGTGCATGGCGGGAAGGTCGGGCTGCTGCTGGCGATGCTCGCGCACAGAGCGGTCTGTGGATTGCCTACCTAGTTGCACTTGGAATCGGTCTGCACAACCTCGCCGAAGGACTGGCCATCGGAAGTTCGTTCGCACTCGGACGGGTCTCGCTTGGTGCGTTCCTCGTCATCGGCTTCATGCTCCACAATGTGACCGAGGGACCAGCCGTAGTCGCACCTGTCGCTCGTGGCGAGCGCCCGAGCGTTCTGCACTTCATCGGCCTCGGCTTCCTCGCCGGTGCACCGGTGATCCTGGGCGGCTGGCTCGGGAGCCTTGCGTTCTCTCCGACGCTCGGAGCATTCTTCCTCGCCATCGGCGTGGGTGCAATCCTCCAGGTCATCTGGGAGCTGTGGGGAATGATGAGCCGGAACGGACGGGCAGCGTCGGCGCTGAACCTCGTCACGTTTCTGGTTGGCCTCGTCGTGATGTACGTCACCGACCTCTTCGTCGCACTCTAGTCACCCTCGATCAAAACCCACACAAGCTATGAAGCGACGACAGGTACTTCGACTCTGCGGGGCGACACTCGCAGCGACGGCCTCTGCGGGTTGTTCAGCCATCGGTGAGTCAGACGGCGTGAAACGCGTCTCGATGAACGGCGACTTCGAGTTCGACCCGAAGCAGTTCACGATCAGCGTTGGCACCGCTGTGAGATGGACGAACGACAGTGACGTCGGACACACAGTGACCGCTTACGACGGCCAGATTCCCTCCGATGCGGCGTACTTCGCCAGTGGTGGCTTCGAGTCGGAACAGGCTGCGCGAAACGACATCAGTGGCGGATTGATCGCGTCAGGAGACACGTACGAACACACCTTCGAAACCCCCGGAACCTACGAGTATGTCTGTATTCCACACGAAAGTTCGGGGATGACGGGCATCATCGTCGTCGAGTAGCTGCTATCCCCCTGGTGTTTCAGCACGCCAGTGAGTGTCTCCTTCTGGCTGGTAATCGTCGCAGTCGCTGTCGTCGATGGCAGCAGAGCAATGAGTGCAGTGTGACGACGAACGCACTCCGACTGACGAGACTCAAACCCGACTGGTTCGAGTGACGGTATCCTTCGGCACTTGTCTTCATCAGGGTGGTTGAACTCCTGATTGCCCTTCCTCAGGTAGATCAGGTGAGAGTGTGTTCGTGTTGCTGGGCCACGACTTCGACTGTCGCATGGGTGATGTCGAACTCCGACTCCAACAGGTCGTGGATTCACCCACGAGTGCGTTTCGTTCGTCGAGCGTGGTCGTGGAATCCGTCACGTAGACGGAGGCGACGGCGATCTGGCTGGAGAGTGCCCAGATGTGAAGGTCCTCGACGGTCTCGACACCATCAAGTGATTCAATGGTGGTCTCTACTTCCTCCGGTTAAATCGGACTTTATTGGAAGAAAATTGCACCACTTTCGCGTAAGAGGATCACTGCCGACCAGACGATGAGGCCCGCGATGATGACGGCTGTCGCAGGATCAACGAGATACAAGTCGGTGAACCGTACGACGAGCATCGAGACGATAACTGCTACCGACGCACCTGCGTCGCCGAGGAGATAGTAGAATGGCCCTCGTTCGTTCAGACTCATCTCTCCATCCTGAAGGCCGGAAACAGACCCAATATTGATGAGAAGACCGCCAGTCGCTAATATGAGTGTCGTCTTCGTATCAATCTCCACAGGAGACAGGTACCGCTGGTACGATTCGTAGACAAGATACAGTACCATCGGGATGAGGAGAACGCCATTCAGAAACGCGGTAAACGGTTCGATTCGATGTAAACCGTAGGACCACCGACAACCCGGATTCGAAAGCGGGCGATTACGGTTGCTCCGGGCGCGATGACGTTCGCAAGCGCATCGAACAACATGTGAAAGGCGTCACCGAGGAGTGCGACCGACCCGAAGACGAGGCCACCGATCAGTTCGATGACGAATCCGACGAGATTAATCGCGGCAACCAACCCGAGTTTGCGGACGCTCTGGTCCGTGGACGTGGGTTCAGCGCCGTGGTCGTGGTTCGCCATTCCCGTTAATCGATACCCCGTCCAGACTGAAAGGGACTTGCCTGTGTAACCCAATTCTCGGCCGGGAGTCGGAGGGAGAGCGTTGAGAGACTCGAATGGCTCTTTCTGGAAATGGCCTCAATCGGCAGTCTGCATCGAGTTGACTGTCCCTGCCTGACGCGTGGAGTCAGCCGTATAGACGAGCGTCCCGGTGAACAGGATGGCACTTGCGACGATGAACAGCGTACTGAGCGGCGAAGAGGTATCGACGAACACCCAGTACAGTGGGGCGGAGATCGCAGGGCCTGCCGCGAGGAGGGTCACCTTTGCTACCAGCGGTCCACAGCAACCACAGGTACATACTCCGAGGACGCCCCCCGATCCCGCCGTACTCTGAACCACTCCTCCACCCTTACCGCTCCGCCACTTCCTCGCAACGACTGCTGCGTTCAGCCCGATGAGGACGCTGAGGAGTCCGACGATGGCCACGATCCCGACCGAGAGGGCGACCGTCAAAGGAATCGATGGAAGAACGACCTCAAGCGTGGGCCACCGAACAAGCTGGTAATTCACCGGAAGGACGGTGACGACCTGCTTCCGTGGGACGCCTTCTTCCCAGAAGAAGGAGAGGTACCCGGTCGTGGACATGAGGAACAGACCCGCGATTGCGCCAACTCCGACGCCGAATCGACGAGCGACCCGGTCGTGCAGGACGGAGCGCAGGATTCCCCAAGTATCCTTCCAGAGGATGTACCCGACGAAGACCGGGAATCCGAGGACGAGTGCATAACCGAGGGGGTTCTGCGCGCTCGTACCCGGGAGCAGATACGGATACATGATCCATATCCCCGTGAGTATCCCGAAGAAAGTGTACCGGGGACGCGTCGGCCAACGAACCAGTCCGAGGACGACGCTCAGAATCGCAATTGTGAGTCCGACTAATAGTCCGATGGGCTGATACCAGGACCGTGGAAAGGGCATCGTGCTCGCTGTGTATGTCGGATCGGGAGTGAGGCCATCGAAGAGAATCGTTCCGACTGTCATCACGAAGAGGCCGACCAGAACTCCAGAGAGCGCGAGCGTCGCCGTGATTTGGTGTCGCCGTCTGAGCACTACGGCGCTGGCGACTATTCCCAGTCCGATGGCGATGACGAGAACGCCGTGAATCGGGTCGAGATGGAGAGATGCGTTGCTCCCGTGGGCTGACACAGTGGGAACTTGAGTAAGAGCCAGCGTGAAGAAGAGCGACAGGAACAAAAAGTGGGTTCCATTCCCTCGCTCCTGATGAGCTGCCCTGGTTCTCACCCGGGCAAGTGGCCACATGGATACAAAAACGTTGACGCTGCGAAGTTGTTCTACCTTTTGGAACTTCGCTATCTCGTTTCTCGTCCCAGCGGTGCTGCATCTATTCTCCCTATCTCACGACCGACCCTGACGGTTCTGGATAGTTCGGGCCGAGCCTTTTGACCACCTTTACTTACAGCACTCGTGGTTACGGCGGTCACAGCGCCTTAACGAATTAGGACCTGATAATCCGGCGGTGAAGCCCAAAGCTGAGAAATTAGGGGTAAAGCCCTCTAAGTTGTATCAAATGATAGTTGAGGAATTAGGTAGAGAACAAAAGGGAGATCCAGGATAAAGTGTGAAACCATGGATATTAACAAATTACTACTATTCACGAATGGTCTATTTAGATATAGCCTAATGATCTTCGAGGCCAAACAATCAGACAAAAAGTATTGAATCTTTTGTAAAGATGGGCGCTGCAGGATTTGAACCGGATGAAGACTCGCTCCGCTCGTCTTCCAGGGCTCAAATCCCTTGGCCCGATTTTCACGGCTCACTGTCGTTCGCCGGAAAATGGGCGCTGCAGGATTTGAACCCGCGACCCCTTGGTCCGAAGCCAAGTGCTCTGTCCAAGCTGAGCTAAGCGCCCGCGTCCGTCGATATGCCGAGGGGCCTGTTAAACCTCCCGATGCGATTTGACCTGTCGATGGTCTCGAAACCCCCTCAGGGACTGACTCGGTGTCGTAGACCGGAGTCGATTCTGGTCACTCGTGATTTGGGTACGGACCGCCAGTTGGGGGGTCCACGCTGGTCGGATTCGCCCCACTTATATCGGCGGCGGCGGTCACCGAACCCATGAGCGGGGCCGCGCGGAGCTATTTCGAACTCACCCGCCCGGTGAACAGCGTCGCGGCGGGCGTGCTTACTCTCATCGGCGGATTCGTCGCTGCTGGATTGACAGCCGAACCCCGGCTCCTCGGCGCGGCCGTCATCGCGACCGTTCTCGCAACCGGGGCCGGGAACGCGGTCAACGATTACTTCGATCGGGACATCGACCGAATCAACAACCCCGAGCGACCGATTCCTCGGGGAGACGTCCCTCCACGCGGCGCCCTCGTCTGGAGTGCGATGTTGTTCGCCATCGCCATCGGACTGGCACTGATCCTCCCCCCAGTGGCCATTCTGATTGCCCTGATCAATTTCTTCGGTCTCGTGGCCTATACCGTGCTCTTCAAAGGTCGGCCCGGTGCAGGGAACGTGCTCGTTGCCTATCTGGGTGGGAGCACGTTCCTGTTCGGGGCCGCCGCCGTCGGTCGCGTGCAGGATGGGCTCGTTCTCTTTGCGCTCGCCGCACTTTCGACGTTCGCCCGTGAGGTGATCAAGGACATCGAGGACGTCGAGGGGGATCGAGCGGAAGGCCTCACGACACTTCCGATCGCGTTCGGCACTGAAGGGGCGTTGGGCATCGCCGCCGCGTCACTCGTGGTTGCGATCCTTGCCAGTCCGATTCCCTATCTGACCCATCTCTTCGGGCTTCCCTATCTCGGTGTGGTGATCCCTGCCGATTTGTTGATGCTCGCCGCCCTGGTTCGAAGTCGCGAGGATCCCGGAACTGGGCACCAGTGGCTCAAGTACGGGATGTTTCTCGCCGCCGCGGCGTTTATCGTCGGTCGAGTGAGTGTTGTTCTGGGCTGAAAAGTGGCTCCGAAACGATCTATTCTGTTTCCTCGTCCGAACCCGGCTCGAACTCCTCGACCTCGATGTCCTGTGATTCAGCAACTGTCTCGATGAGGGCCCGCTGCGATTCCAGCTCGGCCTCGAGAGACTCCACTGTCTCGTTTGTCTTCTCGATCGTATCCCGCATCCCTGCCAGGTCGGATTTGAGATCGTTGAGTTTGGCATAGAGGTCATCCGCCAGGTCGACGACCTGCTGGAGTTTCTTTGCAGTGCTTCCGAGTCCCATACCCGCACATGGGACAGTGGCCTTTTGGCCGTTTCGACCCGCCAGGTCGTGCGCACGACCCGAAAGGCCCTTAATGGAATGACTGGTAGGTGAATCTGGACTAGGCCGGGCGGTTTGGCCCCGCCCCTCGCCCGCCACATGGTCATTAGTGGGGGCCGAACGCCGAGGGCGTCCGGACAGACCGGTCCGGACCCCGGAAGCCGACTGCGAAGCCTCGTCCTTCGGGGACACCGGTTCGCGGGTCGCCTCTGCAGGGAGGTTGATTCCGCGATTCGTCGGCGGCACTCCGTCAGGCACGGAAGTGAGCAGCGGACCGCCGAACGGGCGTCGCTCGAAGGGTCACGGGGTGGAGGAGGCGACCGGGACTATTCGGGCCGGAACGCCGGGCCACCTCGGCTCGTCCACCATTCATTCCGTTTTTCTCGAACCCAGCTACTGCTCTCCTGTGACGGGGTGCTCGCCGACGGAGAGGTCGCCGTGAAGCACTCGCTGGGGGTACGGAATGTCGATTCCTGCCGCTTCGAGGGCTTCCTTCGTCGATTTGACGAACTCGGACTGGGTCAGGACGAAATCCGCCCGGGACGGGTTCTCGATCCATATCCGCGCCTGGAGCCCAACTGAAGAGTCCCCGAGCGAGGTGACTCGGACCGATGGGCCAGGGTCGTCCATGATCTTTTCGTGGGCGGTCGCCTCGTCGAGGATGATCTCGGTGGCCTCCTCGATGTCGTCCTCGTAGCCGATCCCGAAAACGAATGTCCGACGGAGTCTATCGCCGTCGACGGGATTTTTGATGACGCCGTCGGTCAACGCGGAGTTCGGAACCGTCAGTAACTCGTTGTCGAAGGTTCGAACGCGGGTCACCCGGAGGGAGATGTCCTCGACGACGCCGGAATGGCTGTCCCACTCGATCCAGTCCCCGATCCGGAAGGGCCGGTCGGTGTAGATGAACACCCCGGCGACGAAGTTCTTGATCACGTCCTGGAGGGCAAAGCCGATCGCGAGTGTGGCGGCCGCCGCGATCGTCGCGAGCGACTGGAGAAAGCCGGTAAACCCGGCAGCGCCGAAGGCTGCCCCGATGGCGGCAAACAGAATTACACCCGCGGTCACCCGCCGAATCGGCGTTTTCGCATGTTCGTCGAGTCCGCGTCGATCCATTCCCCGCGAGACAATCGGCATGATGAGGATCTTTCCACCGTAAAAGATCCCGACGAATACTGCGACGAAGGCGACCGCCGAACCGATAGTTCCGGCGAGTGGGACCCCGAATCCGGCGAGAAACTCACCGATCGGACCGACTGCGAGTTGCGCCGGGACCATCAATGATACACCCCCGTATTTCCGCGGGTTTCGACGAGTTCTGCATCGACGAGATCGGCAAGTTGTGCTGCGAGTTCGTCGGTGTCGCCCTCCCCGCGTGCCGACCTGAGGAACTTCACTTTGACCAGTTCCCGACTGTCGAGCTGGTCGGCCAACTCCTCCTGGACCGAATCGATTCCCGCTTTACCGACCCACACGGTGACGTCGACGTTCTGGGCCTTGGCACGGAGATCTTCGCTCATGGTGATCCAAAATAGACGAGGTGCCTACGTCAAAGTTTGCTCTCCGGAGGGAGGTGGTCCGCTGCGGGTAATTTTCGGTTTCACGATGGACGTTCTACCCGGTATGGATATCGGTCGTGGGCCCCACAGGAGCAGGTCACGACGACGTGACCGTCTTTCGTCCGAACGCGTGCGTTTCGCCCCGGAAGCAGATAGGCATCACACGCGTCACACGTGAACCGATCGAACCGAGTCGGCAGAGAAAGTCGGTTGCGTTCGGCGATCCGCCGGGACAGACGGACGTAGCGTCGAGCTCGATCCATCTGCCCCCTATGAGCGGCCTCGTGGGCGAGATCCGCCAGTCGCTCGATGCGTGCTGCCGGAATAGACATACCTGCCGTCCGGGTCGGCGGGCCATGAACGTGTCGCGATCGGCGCGGGAAGAGTGGTGCATATTTATGGACCCCTCACCTCGAACTTGCATGCAGGTTGTCGAGCGAGGGATGAAGGTAAGTCACTACTTCGAGTGGGAGCAGTACATTACGGGGGGCCACAAGCAGTCGGTGAAAAATCAGCGCAAGATCCTCGAGCGATCCGGAATCGATTACACCCGCTCCCCCGACCCCGCAGCGGATTTACTTCACTTGAACAATATGGGCCCGCGATCTCTCCTCGCGGCCAAGCGGGCTCGGGAGGTTGGGACGCCAGTCATCATCCACAGCCATCAGACGGCCGAAGATTTCGCGGGGAGTTTCGCCTTCTCGGACCTGTTGGCGAAACCGCTTCGTCCCTACCTCGAGTACGCCTACGATCTCGGCGACCGATTGATTTGTCCCTCCCGGTATAACGAACGAACCATCAAAACGTATACCGAGACGCCGACAACGGTCATCTCGAACGGCTACGATCCGGACAAGATCGATGGGTTCGAATCGCTCAGAGAGACGTATCTCGAGCGGTTCGACCTCTCGCCACCGGTCGTGTTCAACGTCGGGCACGTGATTCCACGGAAGGGTCTGGAAACCTTCGTGGAAACGGCTCGGGAACTTCCGGAGCTGGATTTCGCGTGGTTCGGCTATCTCAACCCGACTGGGGGACGTTCGATCGAGTACTCCGCAGCCGCGAGACCGAACGCCTCGTCGAATCGGCCCCTGACAACGTGACGTTTACGGGGTACGTCGAGGACATTCGTGGGGCGTTTGCAGCGGGAGACATCTTCTTTTTCCCGACGCACAACGAAAACGAAGGGATGGCCCTTCTCGAGGCGATGGCCGCCGGTGCTGCACCCGTCGTCCGGGACATCGAGACCTTCGAGTGGCTCGAGGACGGACGGGACTGTCTCAAAGCCGATGCGGATTTCGTCCCAGCTATTACGGCGTTGCTCGAGGACGAGCGGCGGGAAGCGATCGGGTCGCGGGCACAAACCCGGAGCGAAGCGTTCACGCTCGAAGCCATCAAAGGGGACCTGATTCGGGTTTACGAAGAACTGGTCGACGGGTAGGAGCACTCGCCATGGGCCGTGGCGTTGAGACACGTTGGAAAGCCCTGTCTCGACGCCGAGTGAGTAGGCTCTTAATAACCCCTCCCGTAGCACGGCACGATGCCACCTGCGGTCGCCGCCTTTACGGATACCTACCTCCCGACCGTGAACGGAGTCACCTACACGATCTCCGCGTGGCGAGAACGCTATCGAGAGCGCGGTGGCCGGATGGCCGTCGTCTATCCGGCGTCCTCGTACGACGCGGATCCGGGCGAATACCCGGTTTTCAGTATTCCGTTTCCGTTCTACGAGGGATACCGATTGGGAGTTCCACGTATCCCAAAGGAGACGGGGGACGTCGATCTGGTTCATGCCCATACCCCCTTCTCGATCGGGTTTGCCGGGTACCGACTTGCCAGGCGTGAATCGGTCCCGTTGGTCGTTTCGTATCATACCCCGACAGCGGAGTACGCCTCCTACGTTGCACCCGACGCCCTCGCAGAACCGGTTGGAGCGATAAGCAGTCGATACGAGCGATGGTTCCTCGAGCGAGCTGATATGGTTCTCGCCCCGAGCGAGCAGACCGCGGCCACCCTCCGAGATCGATTGCGAGCGGCGGTCCCCGTTCGAACCCATCCCAATGGCGTTGATACGACGCGGTTCGGTCCACAGGAATCCGTCGAGTTCGAACGCCGTTATGGCCTCCCAGACGACCGACCGCTGATCGGGTACACGGGCCGACACGGGCACGAGAAGAATCTCGAAGCCATTCTCGAAGCGGTCGCCGGCCTCGACGTGACAGTCGTGTTCGGTGGGGAGGGCCCCGCAACGGATTCGCTCCGACAGGCCGCCAAGAGAAACGAGGTCGACGCGCGGTTTCTGGGATTCCTGGACCGGTCCGAACTGCCGTCGTTCTACAACGCACTCGACGTCTTTGCCTTCCCGAGCCCGGTCGAAACCCAGGGCATCGTGGCTTTGGAGGCGACTGCCTGTGGAACGCCCGTGGTCGGCGTCGACGCCGGCGCACTCGCTGAAACGATCGTCGAGGGGGAAACCGGTTATCACTACGAACCGGGGAATATCCAGGGGTTCCGGGCGAAAATCGATCGAGCACTGGACGAACAGGACACGCTCTCGGCGTCCTGTCTCGATTACCGCGCCGAGATCAGCCTCTCGAACGCCATCGACAGGCTCGAGGACGCCTACGCGACCGTTCTGGACGACCACGAGTGATCGGTTTCCGCCGTCGCCGGGGAAGACACACCCACAAACCCACAGAAAACGGGCTGTATGGTTTCCCCTTTCGGGTCCCAACGGACCGACGATGTTTCCAACCGACGATATGGGGACCGAAGCCGTGCTGAAACGGGCCAGCGAGTACGCCGTCGAGCACGAAATACCGGACGTGGTGGTCGCATCGACGTCCGGGGAAACGGGTGCAATGGCCGCGAGACTGTTCGATACTTCGGAACGAAACGTGGTCGTCGTCGGACATTCGACGGGCTATCGCGAACCGAACGAACAGGAGTTCCAAACCGAGAACCGGGAATTGATCGAACAGGCGGGCGGTTCTGTGTTCGTCGGGCCGATGGTCTTCAGCAACGTCGGATCGGCCCTCCGGGAGAAAGACGGGTTTTCTGCGCACGAGGTCGTCGCGGACGTGCTTCGGCTTTTTGGCCAGGGAACGAAAGTCGCCCTCGAAATCGTACTCATGGGATGTGATGCCGGGCTGGTGCCAGCTGACGAGGAAGTGCTCGCCATTGGCGGGACTGGATCCGGTGCCGACACCGTGGTCACCGTGCAATCGGCGAACAGCCGGGACCTGTTCGCGGCCAGGATCCGTGACGTCGTCGGGAAACCGACGGATTCCGAGAACCTGTTTTACTGGTAGCGGATTCGAACGGAGTGCCAGAATTATTCGTACCGACGCCCAGTCCAGTTATTCGTCTTCGAGGGCGTCAGCGATCCGCTCGAGCTGGTCCGTCGCCGCCGAAACCTCGTCGCGAAGGGCTTCGAGTTCTCGGGCCAGCCGGACGTTGTCTCCACCTTCGCTGCGGCCGCCACCCATCGGGCCGCCACCCATCATCCCGCCCATCATCTGGGCGAACGGATTGCCGCCCATGCCGCCACCGCCCCCGCCCATCATTTCTTCCATTCGTTCGCGGCGGTCCCCTTCCGGTTCCCCTTCTTCGGCCCGCTCTTCGCGGATCTCTTCGACGCGTTCTCGAAACGATTTCTCCTCCTCACTTCCGTCCTCGGACTCGTCGTCTGCCATGCTCACTGGTTTGGTGGGGCGACTGAAAAACTATCCGCTCCAGGTCAGAAGGCGCCGAGGCTCGTTTGTCTGTCCGGATCGGATCCACCGTCGCTGATCTCGTAGCCGATCAGCGCCCGGAGATCGATAGCGTAGGTCGTCTCGCCCTCCTCGAGGACGAGAATCCGGCCGCTGCTGCCGTGGATCCGGCCGGTCGCCATCGTCGTCGGGATCGGTTGGACTTCGAGTTCGAGTCCGTAGTCAAAATCGAACATCTCGATGACTCCATACGGGCCGAGAAACTGCTCCCAGGCATCGAGGTCGAGTGGCTGGCCGAGGCCCGAGATCTTTGTGTCGGTCGTGATCCGATCCGGGACGTCGTTGGCGATTTCGGCCTCGATCTGACGGGCCCTCCGTCCGTTATCGACGGTCCGGATGTGTGCCGCCCGGCGGGCCCCCTGTTCGGTGAGCCGGGTTTGCAGTCGCCACTGCCTGGTCACCCCGACTTTGAACTGGTCGGGTTCGAACGCCGCCAGGTAGATCGCGTGTTCCTCGTGACAGGCCTCGATGGGCATGGCACAGTCGCCGCGGCATTGTGCACAGGGCCACCGGATCGTATGGACGTCACAGTACGGAGCCTTCGAGTTCTCACACGGTTCGTGGCTGGTGTCGTCGATCCGGCCTGCACAGTGGCGTTGGCCGAGCCCGAAATCCAGTCGCTCACCGGGCAGTAACCGATGGGTCGTAACTGTCCCGTCCGTGGCAAGACGAAGCGCGGCCGCCTCGTCCGGCGTCCCTGCCTCGTATCCGACGATTTGCACACTCAAGTGTCGACGGTCCGGGAATAAATCGGTACTGCTCTTCGGGACTGGCGACACGCTTATTCGAGGGCCACCGATTGTGAGCGTATGGTAACAACGAACCCACTCGAGAGTCTCAGGGCCCAGATCGAACGGGCCGCGGATCCTCTCGATCTCTCGCCGGGGGAACTGTCGGGACTTTCGGAACCGGATCGGGTACTCGAGGCCACCCTCGAAGTCGAGCTCGACGACGGGCGGATCGAAACGTTTTCCGCATTCCGTTCGCAGTTCGACGACACACGGGGCCCCTACAAGGGCGGGATTCGGTATCATCCCGCAGTCAGCCGGGAGGAAGTCGTTGCCCTTTCCGGATGGATGACGTTCAAGACGGCGGTCGTGGGGCTTCCGCTCGGCGGGGCCAAGGGTGGAATCGTTCTCGATCCGGGAGCGTACTCGACGCCGGAACTCGAGCGGATCACTCGGGCCTATACTGCGGAAATCCGTCCGTTGATTGGCCCTGACCGGGACATTCCTGCACCCGACGTGAACACG
This sequence comes from Halodesulfurarchaeum sp., assembly GCA_034520565.1. Classification (GTDB taxonomy): domain Archaea; phylum Halobacteriota; class Halobacteria; order Halobacteriales; family Halobacteriaceae; genus Halodesulfurarchaeum. Next base: position 1,661,449 of record JAXHNL010000002.1, on the reverse strand, counting down.
GGCCAGCGCGAAATGAACTGGATCAAGGACACCTACGAAACCCTCGAACGTACCAGCGAGCCGGGAGTGGTCACGGGAAAGGCAATCGAGAGTGGTGGCAGTGCCGGTCGAGTCGAGGCGACCGGCCGGTCGGTCGCGACATCGACCTCGATGGTGTTCGACCACCTCGACAGAGACCTCGGGGGAGCAACCGTCGCCATCCAGGGCTTCGGAAACGTCGGGCAGTACGCCGCCACGTTACTTCAGGCCCGAGGGGCCACCGTCGTGGCAGTCAGCGATTCGTCGGGAGGAATTCGACTCGACTCGGGATTCGACGCCGACCGCCTCGCAGCGCACAAACGTGACGGCAACGCCATTGCGGACTTCGAGAACGGGACCCGAATTTCGAACGACGACCTCCTCACTCTCGACGTGGACGTCCTGATTCCGGCAGCCCTCGAAGGGGCAATCGACGCCGACCTGGCTCCGGCGGTGCAGGCGGACGTGATCGTGGAGGGGGCGAACGGGCCGCTGACCGATGCTGCCGATCGACAACTGCGGGAGAACTGTACGATCGTCCCCGACATCGTGGCAAACTCGGGAGGCGTGATCGTCTCCTATCTCGAATGGGTGCAAAATCGACAGCGACACTACTGGTCCGAAACGAGGGTCAACGACGAACTCGAAACGAGACTCGAAGACGCGTTCGGAACGGTACTGGACACAGTGGAGAACCGGCCCGTTCCGGATCTCCGAACGGCGGCGTTCCTCGTCGCCATCGAACGGATCCAGAGGGCGGCGGCGGAAAAGGGTATCTGGCCGTAGCGGGTCGACGGGGTGTCGACACTCAGTTCAAAAAGCCCGCCTCGCCGAGTCTGTCGATCGCCTCGGCGATCCGGTCGGCGTCGGCTGCATAGGAGAGTCGGGCATACCCTGGAGTTCCAAACGCACTCCCAGGGACCGTCGCCACGTGGGCCTCCTCGAGTGCCGTCGTACACCACTCCCCGTCGTTTTCGTCGACGGGAAGCATGAGGTAGAAGGCACCCTCTGGAGTGGGAACCTCGATCCCGTACTCGCCGATTTTCTCGAGGAGCAAGTCGCGACGATCCTCGAAGGCGGAGACCATCGTCTCGGTCGGTTCGGACGGCCCCTGAAGCGCCTCCAGACCGGCATGTTGGACGAACGTGGCCGCAGATGAGACCGAATGAGACTGGATCTTTCCGGCCTGGTCGAGCAGTTCGGTCGGCGCGGCGAAGTAGCCGAGCCGCCAGCCGGTCATGGCGTAGGCCTTCGAGAAGCCGTTCACCGTGATCGTTCGATCTTCCATCCCATCGAGTGTGGCCAGGCTCAGCCGCTCGCCCTCGTACTGGATTTCCCGATAAATTTCGTCGGCGATGACGGTGATGTCGTGTTCGACCGCGAGATCCCGGACCCCGTTCATCGCGGCCCGGCTGTACACGGCGCCGCTCGGGTTGTTTGGTGAATTGACGATGAGGAGTTCGGTGTCGTCTGAAACCGCCGCTTCGAGGTCCCCGAGTGCCGGTTCGAGGTGGAAGTCGGTCGCGCTGAGATCCACTCGGTTGAGCGTCGCGCCGGCGAGTTTGGCCATTGCCGAATAGGAGACCCAGGCTGGATCGAGGAGGGTGACCTCGTCGCCGTCTTCAACCAGGGTATGGACGATCTCGAACAGCGCCTGTTTCGCTCCCGGTGTCACCATCACGTTCTCCGCTTGGTAGGAGAGGCCGTTCGATTGAAGCCTGGCGGCGATCGCTTCACGGAGTGCCGGGATTCCATTCGACGGTGCATACTTCGTTTCGCCCCGGGCAATAGCCTCCTGACCGGCGGTTTTGACGTGTTCGGGGGTGTCGAAGTCGGGTTCGCCGACGGAGAGGTCGACGACGTCGACGCCTTCGGCCTCGAGCTGGGAGGCGAGGTTGCTCACCGCGAGGGTGGCACTCGGTTCGACGCGGGTGACTCGGTCTGTGTAGTTCATTGTTCGCTCGTAAGCGCGACGGCACTTTCGACAGTTTCGGCTCCCTTGTCCACTCGGTCCCGGGCTTCCTCCGCGGTCATCCCAGGTCCAGTGACTCCAAATGCGACCGGTGTGTCTCGCGAGAGGCTCACGTCAGTGAGACCCTGCGCACACGCGTTGGCGATAACCTGATCGTGGTCCGTGTCGCCAGTGATGATCGTTCCGAGGACTGCGACGGCGTCGATGTCCTTTCTGCGGGCGAGTCTGTCCGCGGCGAGCGGGGCGTCATAGGCACCCGGGATGTGGATGACATCCCGGATTTCGACACCAAGCTCCTCGGCTTTCTCCGTTGCCGCTCGCTCCATCTGTTCGGTGATATGTCGATTGAATTCGGCGACTACGAGCCCAAGAACCACCATGGAAACGGCTCAGTCCGCCGCGGTCAAAACGGTACCGCCTTTAGGCAGCGTGCCGGTATCCGGCGTGCAATCGCGTTATTCGGAGTAGCCCTCCTGCATGAACGACCCTTCCGTCTCGTACATCGCGAGGAGTTCCTCGATGAACTCTTCGACGGTCTCGCCCTCCTCGAGGTGTCTGCTGAGCCGTTCGTACAGTTCGGTGTCGATCTCGATGGTGGTTCCCATTGGCGAGGCCTACACGGTGAATCCCTGTAGGTGTACCGGCGGTTTCGTGGCCCTGGAGGGTGTTCCAGTCTCGGTGAGGATCGACCCGCTTATTTTTTATCTGCTGCGGTGAAAGCCCGCCCATGTCCCGCCGTCGATTCGATCGCCGCCACGTGCTCGTGGCGCTCGGCGCGGTCGCCCTTTTTGCGTTGGTTCTTCGATTCGTCACACTCGGCTGGCGGGTGTTTCACTGGGACGAGGCCCGCGTGGGCTACTGGACGCTCAGGTATCTCGAAACCGGCGTCTGGGAGTACCGGGCAATCGTGCACGGGCCCTTGCTCTTCCACGTCAACGAATTCCTGTTCGGGATCTTCGGAGCCGGTGACGCGGTTGCCAGTTGGTTCGTCGCACTCGTGGGTGGATTGTTGCCCCTCACGGCCTGGCTCTTCCGCTCGCGACTGGACGACCTCGAAGTCGTTCTCGTGGGGATCCTGCTGGCCGTCGATCCGGTCTTGCTCTATTACTCCCGGTTCATGCGAAACGACGTACTCGTTGCGGGGTTCTCGCTTCTGGTGCTTGGCTTTGCCGTTCGATTGATCGAGACCCGACGGCAACGCTATCTTTACGGTGCCGTTCTCGCCCTGGGCCTTGCGTTCGGAACAAAGGAAATCGCGCTCGTCTACGTGGGCGTCTGGATCGGTGCACTCGCCCTGCTACTCGATTACCGGCTCTTTGTTGCCCGCCAGGTCGGCGAGTCTTGGGTGGGGAGGGCTCGTTCGATCGCCGTGAGGGGGTACGCTGCGCTCCGGGCATTTCGAGGCCCGTTATCGGTGGGAACGGTCGAATTTCTCGCGATCGTGGTCGTGCTTTACGCACCCAGACCGGACGTCTACCGGGCGATAACCGATCCGTCCCTCGTTCCCGACGTCCTCCAGGCGGCCACGATCGGCAGTGCGCACAAACTGATCGACATCTGGATCCAGGGCGGTCACGAGCACAGCTACGTCGCGTATTTGACCGACATGCTGGAAACCACGGCGTTCGTCAGCCTCCCCCTCGTCGGATTTGCCGGTGTCGGGTTCCTCGCCGACCGCTACACCGGTGATTCGCCCAGAGACCTCGTCTCGTTTAGCTTCTACTGGGGAGCGACGGTGTTTCTCCTCTATCCCGCTATTACGGACATATCGGCTCCATGGTCGCTGGTTCATGCGCTTGTCCCGCTTTCGATCCCCGCTGCCGTCGGCCTTGGAATCGTCCTCGACCGGGCCCATTTCGCATGGAAGCACGAGGACCGCATTGGGATTGCGATTGCCGCGCTCGTAATCATCGCAGTAATCGGGCACGTCGGGATCACTGCCGCGGCGACCTCGTTCCAGTCGCCACAGTCCGACGACAACCCGCTCGTCCAGTACGGACAGCCGGCGGGGCATCTGCAGGAGACACTCGCCGAAATCGAATCGATCGCCCGGGAGAACGAGGGGACCGACGTGGTCTTCTACGGCGATCACTTCGCGGTCCCGGAGGAGTCCGTCGCCGACCAGCCGCCGGCGAGTTCGAACTGGCTCAATCGACTCCCCCTGGCCTGGTATCTCGAACGGGCTCACGCGAGTACCGCGAGTGCCACGACGCCAGGGGGTATCGCTGGCGATCCGCCGGTCGTGATCGCCCGCGTCGAGCACTACAGCGAACTCGCGGATCGTCTCGAGGGATACGACGCCCGGACCTACGAGATAACCGCGTCCGGGACCGAGACGATCTTCTTCATCGAAAACTCGACTACCCCACGAACGTGAACAAGTCGGCCGCTGCTCGGGAACGTTTATTCATGTCCGTCCATAAGCGATCCGCAAATGAAACACGTTCCACCGGGGGTCACCCTCGGAGTCGTCGGTGGTGGACAACTCGGCCGCATGCTCGGCGAGGCCGCCAGTCCGTTTGGAGTCGAGACGGTCGTTCTCGACCCGACCCAGGACTGTCCGGCGTTTCCACCGGCACGTGATCAGGTCGTCGCCGACTTCGACGACGTTGCGGCGGTCAAATCCCTCGCCGAGCAGGTCGATGTCCTCACACTCGAAATCGAACTCGCCGACCCTGACACGCTGGAATCGGTCATCGAAGCGACGGGGACTCCCGTTCAGCCGGCCCCGGACGATCTTCGAATGACGCGGGACAAGTTGGTGGAAAAGGAAACTCTCGACTCGGCAGGAATCCCGGTCCCGGCGTACGATGGCGTCGATAGCAAGGCGGACCTGCGGGAGGCCTTCGAAGCATTGGGATCGCCGCTGATGCTCAAGGCCCGTCGAGGTGGCTACGATGGCCGGGGCAACGCGGTGGTCGAAACCGTCGACGACGCGACGGCGTATTTCGGCTCGCTCTCCGGGCTAATCGCGGAGGAACTCGTCGACTTCGAGCGCGAATTGAGCGTCATCGGCGTCCAGGGAGCCGATGAACGACGCACGTATCCAGTCGGTGAGAACGTCCACGAGGCGGAGATCCTTCGGGAGACGCTCGTTCCGGCTCGCACCGGTCAGGATCGATTGGATCGTGCAACCGAGGTCGCCCGGTCGGTGCTTTCGACCCTCGACGGACGGGGGGTTTTCGGCATCGAACTCTTCGAGACAGCCGCCGGAACGATCCTGGTCAACGAAATCGCGCCGCGACCCCACAACTCGGGGCATTACACGATCGAGGGGACCGTCACGTCGCAGTTCGAGCAACACGTTCGGGCTGTGCTGGGCCTCTCACTGGGTTCGACAGCACTCCGGGAGCCGACGGCCATGGCCAACGTGCTCGGAGACGGAACTGAATCGCGACCGGTCTCCCTTACCGGCGTCGAATCGGTGTTGGACATGGACGGCGTCCATCTTCACTGGTACGGCAAACGGGAGGTTCGTCCACTGCGCAAACTCGGCCATCTCACCGTGACGGGACCCGATCTGGAAGCGAACCGGCGTCGGGCCGAAGCGGCGAGGGAAACACTCACGTTCGCGGGCGGGGATGACTGATCCATGACGGACGTCGCCGAACTCCGCGACCTATTCGAACAGGAGGCAGCACGTGACCGGCCAGACGGGACAGGGCCGGACGTCGGGATTATCATGGGCAGCGACTCCGACCTTGACGTCATGGCTGGGGCCTCGGAGGCACTCGACGATCTCGGGTTCGCGGAACTCACCGACTACGACGAACCGCCCGAGGCCGAGTACACCTACGAGTCCTGGGTCGTCTCGGCCCACCGCACGCCGGATCTCATGTATGCCTACGGGGAAACGGCGGCGGCCCGTGGACTGGACGTGATCCTGGCCGGTGCGGGCGGGAAATCCGCCGATCTGCCGAACATGACGGCGTCGATCGCGTACCCCGTCCCGGTGATCGGGATTCCAGTCCAGGAGAAGTCGGTCGATTCGGTCCTCGGGATGCCAACGGGAGCCCCAATCACGGCCGTCGACGCGGGCAAATCGTACAATGCCGCGCTCTCCGCGGTCCAGATTCTCGCGAGGACTGACGACACGCTTCGGGACAGGTTGGTCGAACTTCACGAAACGCGATCGGCGGACGTCGCATCGGTCTCGCTCTCGCTGCACAGGCAGGGAACACGAGCGTTTCGGGATTCGAACTGAACTGGCAGCGGGTGGCCCCGAAAGGGGCGGACCGGATCGATTCTCAGACCGAGCGTCGCGTCGTATAGCGCTGTTTGACGTCTTCGAACAGGAGTTTTGCACCGAGTCGGGCCAACGCGAGACCGCCACGGAATCCCTCGCTCGGCCACCAGAGTTCGTCCGCACCGGCGATGCTGTTCTCCCCGAAATCGTCGAAGGCGCTGTACTCCTCGAAAAGCGATTCGAGTGCAGACTCCCGTTCGGTCTCGGTCGTGGATTCGTAGACCTCGTCGACCCGATCGAGGAGTTCCTGGGACGTATCGAGCCGCTCGATCATCGTGTGATAGGTCTCTTTTTCGAGCAGTCCGTGATCGTATTTCAACTCGCTCATGCCCCGCGCCGCCTCGTACGTCGCTTCGGCGATGTCGTCCCGGGAGAGGTGTTCGGTCTCGTAACTCAACATTCGCTTCCAGCTCGGCTCGAGGAGGAGCTGCCGGTGGTCTTCGAGGTTCTCGGCGAAGAGCGTGAACCCGTATGCCTCCGGGTTTTCGAAGGCTGGACTTCCCGGATCGAGGAAGGGCGCGTACGGGGCGACGAACGGGATGATCCGCTCGTCGTCGATGTCTTCGAGGAGATGTCTGGCGTAGTCCACACAGCCGACGGCGTCCTCGTAGGTCTGGCCGGGAAGCCCGACCATGTAGAAGAGGTCGATGTTCTGACACCCGTTGGCCAGCGCGGCCCGGATCGTGTTCTCGATGGCCTCGTTCGAGACCGCGAATTTGCCCATTTCCTTTCGAACCTCGGGGTTGTGGGATTCCGGACTCAGCTCGAGGTTGTACTTCGAGACGGCCTCGTCGATCATTTCGAAGTACTCCTCGTTTGCCGGGCCGAAGAGCTCGAAGATGAATTCGTTTGGCACGTTCTCCGCCGCCAATCGGTCGAAGAATTCCCGCGCGTAATCCCATCCGCCCTGGCGGAGGTCGTGGACGACGAAAATCGGTCCCTCAGAGAAGGACCGAATCGATCTGATGTCCTCGATCAACTTTTCCGGGGAGCGGAAGGCGGGCGCTGTGCGACCGTGCACGTCGGCATAGGAATCGCTCCCGCCGCAGAACGAACACGCGTGTCGGCAACCCCGCGAGGTCAAGAGCATCGTGATCGGCTTGTCCAGCCACCCACGGTGTGGAATAACCTTCTGGATGCTTCCGTACTTGAACACCGACTTGACGGCGTAGGTGTAGGCGGGGATGGACGATTCGTCCAACGCGTCCGGGAGATAGGTAAGTGCGTTGACGACCGTTTCGCCAGCGTCTTGATACGTCAGGTTGGGAACGGCGGAGACGTCGCCGTCCGTTTCGAGGGCCTCGATCAGTTCTGCGACGGGTTTTTCGGTCGAATCGCCGCGGACGACGTAATCCACGGCGTCGTATTCGATCAGTTCCTCGTGGAAGTACGTCGAACTGAGACCGCCGAAGATGACCGGTGCCTCGGGATGATGCTTCTTGATAAGCCGGGCGATCTCGATCGCGCCGTGGGCGTGGGGTAACCAGTGCAGGTCGACCCCGAACGCCCAGGCAGCCGATCCCTCGATTTCGGCCTCGGCGTCGAACTCCGGGTCCACCAGCATCTGGTGGGCGAGGTTCACGATCTGGGCGTTGTATCCGTTTCGTTCGAGTGTATCCGCGATGGACGTCAGGCCGATCGGGTACATCTCGAAGACCGGCGAAGAGGGAATGACGTCACTGATCGGCCCGATTACCTCCGTTCTGTCCCTGAAATCGTAGATACTTGGCGGATGGAAGAAGGTCACGTCCGGATCAGAACTGAAGAAATCTGCCACCCCATCGAGACCGAACGACTTCATATCCATAGGGTATCTATCCATTCGAGTACAAAGGCCTTGGTGGTTTTTCTCGGGACACGCGAGAACGTGTGATGGTTGGGCGCGGACGATTTTCGAGTCGTACATCCTGGTACCAACTTACATACCACATCCGGCACATCCCGCCATATCGAAAAATCGAGTAATCGACGGGATGAACGCCGTAACCGGCCCGTTAGGTGGTTGTTCTCGCTGCCATGAATGAATTCGTTCCGTTTGGACTGGTTCGTTGGATGCACCGTCGACCGAATTTTGACTGTCCAAGTGTATCGGTACCACGGCTCGCTTGTGTGTGAATCATCGGCGCATGACAATCACTGATTCACCTACAAATACGGGTCTCAAGGGAACTATCGCAAGAATCAACGTTTATGGTGGGGCAAATCGAAGCCCCGAGTGTTACGAATCAACTTATGAACCCATGGATCGCTGTCGGCATGTTGGCGGTTGTCGCGATACTCATCATCGCGGCAATGATGGGCATATCGATGCTGCTCCGCCCCAGCGTGCCGGAACAAAGCAAACGGACGACCTACGAAAGTGGGGAAGTACCGACCGGCAACACTCACGTTCGGTTCAACATCCAGTACTACATGGTCGCGCTGTTGTTCCTCGTCTTCGACATCGAGACCGTGTTGATATTCCCGTGGGCTTCCATCTACCGGGATATCGTCGTCACGGAGGGTCTGCTGTGGGCACTCGGGCCGATGGTCCTGTTCATCGGCATCCTGATAGTTGCCCTGGCCTGGGCCTGGCGCAACGGCGCACTCGGCTGGGTGCGAAACCCGAAATACGAACGGAGGATGTCGAGACATGAGTAGTGACAAACCCCGCGAGGACATCCTCGAACCGACGCCCGCGTCGACGGATACGCAGGATTCCCGGATCGGCGAGGGCGTCGACGACCGGTTCAACTCCAGGCTTCGGGAGGCACTCGGATCGACCCCGTTCATCCTCACGAAGCTCGATAAGTTCATGAACTGGGCTCGGGGGTCCTCGATGTTCATGCTGCAGTTCGGAATCGCCTGCTGCAGCATCGAGATGATGCACAGTTACTCGGTCAAACACGACCTCGACCGCTTCCACTCGGGCGTTCCACGGGCCTCACCACGGCAGGCCGACGTGATGATCGTCCCGGGGACGATCGTCTCGAAGTTCGCCCCGCGGATGAAGCGGGTCTACGATCAGATGCCCGAGCCGAAGTTCGTCGTGAACATGGGCAACTGTTCGGCCTCCGGTGGCCCGTTCCAGGAGGGGTACAACGTCGTGAAAGGGGCCGAAGAGGTCATCCCGGTGGACATTCACGTTCCCGGGTGTCCGCCCCGACCCGAGGCACTGGTGTACGGCATCGTGAAACTCCAGGAGCGGATCGCCAACGGCGAATCCTCGCCGGTGACGGTGAAACCCTACGAACTGGAGGAGTTCGGCGATCTCGAACGCGACGAGGTCGTGGAGTCACTCGCCAAGGAGATCGACGAGGAAACACTCGTCATGCGGTACAACTGGGCTGATTCGCCATGAGCATGCAGGACGAACCCGAAGCCGACGAGACCGAACCCGAGGCGGAAACCGCGGAGGCGGGTGCCGTCGACTACGACGCGCTCGAAGAACTGCTCGGTGACAGCGTCGTCGATCGCGAAAGCCACCTCAACGCGGAGGCATTCGTCGTCCGTGGCGACGCGGTCACGGACGCGTTATCGACGCTGAAAGACCAGGGCTTCGATCACCTGGCGAACGTGACTGCACAGGACTACGAGGACCGCTACGAGTCCATCTATCATCTCCGGAAGTTCGACGACGCGCAAGCGGAAGTGAGCGTCGTGGTTCCGACGCCGCGAAACGATCCGAGTCACCAAAGCGCGACAGACGTGTTTTCGACGGCGAACTGGCACGAGCGGGAAGCCTACGATCTGGTCGGGATCAACTACGAGAACCATCCCGACCTGCGTCGGATCCTCCTGCCACAGAGCTGGACGGGCCACCCGTTGAGCAAGGACTACGACCAGGACAAGCCACAGATCGTCACGCTCGAGAAGCACAAGAACCCCATCGAGGAGGACATGCGGGCCGAGGGAATCGAGGACGAACTCGACACCATGTTCCTCAACATCGGTCCCCACCACCCGGCGACCCACGGGGTCCTCCACCTGAAGACCGTCCTCGACGGCGAGCAAGTCGCCGACGTCGATCCGGACATCGGATATCTGCACCGGTGTCAGGAGCAGATGTGCGAGAAGAGCACGTTCCGCCACCAGATCATGCCCTACCCGGACCGTTGGGACTACACGCCGGCCGGGATAATCAACGAGTGGGCGTACGCGCGCGCGGCCGAGGACCTCGCGGATATCGAGGTCCCGGAGTACGCACAGGTCATCCGGACGATGGTCGCGGAACTCAACCGCATCTCGGCCCACCTGCTCGCGGTGGCGACCTTCGGGCTCGACATCGTCGGTGACTTCGCGGCCGTGTTCATGTACGCGATGCGGGATCGTGACATCGTGATGGATATCCTCGAGGACCTCTCGGGGCAGCGGATGATGTACAACTACCTCCGACTCGGCGGGGTCGTCTGGGACCTGCCGGAGCCGCGGGAGGAGTTCCTCGAGAAGATCCGGCAGTTCCTCGAGTCCGTCCCGGAGAAGACCGACGAGTATCACAACGTCCTCACGCAGAACGAACTCTTCCAGATGCGGACGGTCGACACCGGCTACCTCGCCCCAGAAGTCGCCAAGGATTACGGCGCGACGGGTCCAGTTGCGCGCGCTTCCGGGGTCGATTACGACCTTCGCCGGGACGATCCGTACGGGTACTACGACGAACTCGACTGGGACGTGATCACCCGCGAGGGTGGGGACAACTACGCCCGACTGATGGTCCGCATGCGGGAAGTGGAGGAGTCCGCGAAGATCATCGAGCAGTGCGTGGACCTCCTCGAGGACTGGCCAGAGGACGACCGGGAGATCCAGTCGAACGTTCCCCGCAGCCTCAAACCCGACGCCGGACAGGAGATCTACCGCGCCGTCGAAGGGGCCAAGGGCGAACTCGGCATCTACATCCGCACGGACGGGACGGACAAACCCGCCCGCTTCAAGATCCGCGGGCCGAGTTTCGTCAACCTCTCCTCGCTCCACGAGATGTCCGAGGGCGAACTCATCAGTGACCTCGTGGCAACCATCGGAAGCCTCGACATCGTGCTCGCGGAGGTGGACCGGTAATGTCCTCTGCAGCACCGATGGTTGACGGGATCTCGGGATTCCTCAACCTCGAAGGCCTGCTCGGCGAGATCGTCGGCGGTCTGCTGGGATCGCTCCTCGTCGCGGTGATCGTCCTGCTGTTCGCGGCGCTGGCCGGTCCGTACATGAAGCGGAAACTGACCGCCGCGTTCACTGACCGGATCGCAGTCGATCGGGTCGGTCCCTACGGCATTCTCACGATCGCCGTCGACGCGATCCGGCTGTTGACCAAGGAGCGCATCGTTCCGGAGAACGTCGATCGGCCGGCGTGGGACCTCGGACCGATGCTGGTCGTCGTTTCGGCGACGATGGGCTTTGCCGTGATTCCGTTCGGGAGCGGCATCCACCTGGCCGACCCGCAAGTCGGCTTCGTCTACCTCTTTGCGGTCTCTTCGATCGCATCCCTCGGGATCGTTTCCGGGGCCTATGCCTCGAACAACAAGTACTCGATGCTCGGCGGATTGCGTGGAGTTTCCCAGAACATCGCCTACGAGATTCCGCTCGTGTTGACGGGTGCCTCCGTGGTGTTGTTCGCGGGCTCGCTTCGCATCTCCGACATCGTCGCGGTCCAGTCAGCAGAACTCTTCTCGATCGGCGGTCTGGCCGTGCCCGCATGGTTCGGGTTCGTGAACCCGTTCGCGTTCGCACTCTTCATGGTCGCGAACATGGCGGAGATCGGCCGGAATCCCTTCGACCTGCCGGAGGCGCCGAACGACCTCGTCGCCGGGTATCAGACCGAGTATTCCTCGGTGTATTTCGTGCTGTTCTACCTCGGAGAGTTCCTCCACATCTTCCTGGGCGGGGCCATCATCACGACCCTGTTCCTGGGCGGCCCGACCGCCCCGATCTCGGCGCTTGATTTCATCCCCGGCGTGGTGTGGTTCGTCGCGAAAGTCTGGGGTGTGTTCTTCTTCACCCAGTGGGCCCGCTCCGGCGTTCCACGGGTCCGGCCCGACCAGCTGCTCGATATCGGCTGGAAAGGGATGCTGGGTCTTTCCTTCGTGAACTTGCTTCTGACGGCTGTTATCATCGGGGTGATCGCATGATAGGCGTACTCAAATCCCTCGCGACGACGATGAAGCACGCACTCGACGGCGAGACGTTCACCGTCGAGTATCCCGACCAGGCTCCAGAAGTTAGCCCCCGGTTCAGGGGCGTCCACAAGTGGAGCCAGGAGCGGTGTATCTGGTGTCGCCAGTGCGAAACGGTGTGCCCGAACGACACGATCCAGATCGTGATGGACGAGGACCGCAACGGGGAACAGTACAACCTCCACGTCGGACAGTGCATCTACTGCCGGCTCTGTGAGGAAGTCTGTCCCACCGAGGCGATCCTTCTCACCGAGAACTTCGAGTTCACGGGCGATACGAAACACGATCTGGCGTTCAACAAGGAACAGCTGAAAAACGTGCCGTGGTACAAAGAGATGGATCCGGTGCAAGCACGCGAATCCGACCGTGAAGCGTGGGTCGGCGAGGGTGACGGCGAGGTGGATTACCAATGAGCGGCTCACGGAGGTGGATCCAATGATCGAGACACTCGCCTTTGCCCTGTTCGCACTGGTGACGCTGGCAAGTAGTCTCGGCGTCGTGCTCGTCGAGGACGTGTGGCACTCCGCCCTGTTCCTCGGTGCAGCGTTGCTCAGTGTCGCCGTTCACTTCCTCCTGCTCGAGGCCGCTTTCCTCGCGGCCGTGCAGGTACTCGTGTACGTCGGTGGGGTGCTGATCCTGATCGCCTTTGCGGTCATGCTCACCCGCGATCCAGGAGGTGTCGGCCAATGACGACGAAACCCGAACTGTCCCGAAACGTCGACGTTCTCCCCGGTCTGGCCGCACTCGCCCTCTTCGCCATGATGGCCGTGGCGATTCTGACGGCGACCTTCGAGCCGGCCGTGGGATTCGAACCGGGCGCAGCGATCACGAAAAGCATGGGCTATGCCCTGTTCAACCTCGAACGGGGGGCTCCGATGGTGGCGAGCGAGGGCTTCCTGCTGCCCTTCTTCGCGGTGGCGTTCGTCCTCGACGCGGCCCTCGGGGCTGCCGTGATGCTCGCCCGACGCGACGGAGGTGAGGACTGATGGTCGTCGAAACCCAGTACTACGTCCTGCTTTCGGCCGCGATGTTCAGCATCGGCGTGTTCGGGCTGCTCACCCGTCGGAACGCGCTCAGGTTCCTCATGTCGGTCGAGTTGATGCTCAACGCGGCCAACGTCAACCTGGTCGCGTTCTCGGCCCAGTGGGGCAACCTGACCGGACAGACGTTTAGCCTGTTCGTCCTCGCCCTGGCGGCCGCGGAAGTGGCCGTTGGGATCGGGATCATCCTGATCCTGTTCCGCAACTTCAGGGACGTGGACGTGACCGAGCCGAATACGATGAGGTGGTAAGATGGTAGGTGCATTCGACTTCGCCGCGGCGATTCCGATGCTCCCGTTTGCCTCCTTCGTGGTCGCGATCCTCGCGGGGTATTTCACCCCGCGGCTGCTGCCGAAGGGCGGCGCGATCCCGGGGATTCTGGCAACGGCCGGATCGCTGCTCTTGTCCGGGTGGCTTCTGGTCACCGTCAGTGGAAACGCGACGTACAACGAAGAGATCTACACGTGGACGACGGGGATGGCCGGGGAGACCTTCGATCTCTCCTTCGGGATCCTGATAGATCCGCTGTCCTCGCTACATGCTGGTGATCGTCGCACTCATCAGCTTCCTCGTGCACGTGTTCAGCCTCGGGTACATGAACGACGAGGGCGAGACGGGCCTGCCCCGGTACTACGCCGGACTCGGCCTGTTCACGTTCTCGATGCTCGCCTTCGTGATGGCCTCGAACATCCTGATGGCCTTCATGTTCTTCGAGCTGGTCGGACTCTGCTCCTGGCTCCTCATCGGCTTCTGGTTCCGGGAGCCGGGCCCACCGAGTGCGGCCAAGAAGGCCTTCCTGGTCACCCGCTTCGGGGATTACTTCTTCCTGATCGGCGTGGTGGCCATCTTCGCCACCTTCGGCACCGGCCTGTTCGCCCCCCGTGGCGACGAACTCGGCTTCCCGCAACTCGCGACGGAAGCTCTCGGTGGCGAGATGCCGGCACAGGTGTCGAACTTCCTCGCCACGATCGGGCTCGACGCCCAGACCTGGTTTGCAATCATGGGCCTCCTCGTCCTGGGTGGCGTGATCGGGAAGTCCGCACAGTTCCCGCTACACACCTGGCTCCCCGACGCGATGGAGGGCCCGACCCCGGTTTCGGCGCTCATCCACGCCGCGACGATGGTCGCCGCCGGTGTGTACCTCGTCATGCGGATGTACGGTTTCTACGCCCAGCTTCCGCAGGTGCTGGCGCTGATCGCGCTCGTCGGTGGCTTCACGGCGTTGATGGCCGCGACGATGGCACTGGTCAAACGGGAGATCAAGCAGGTGCTCGCGTACTCCACCATCTCCCAGTACGGGTATATGATGCTCGCGCTGGGGGCCGGTGGGTACATCGCCGCGACCTTCCACCTGATGACACATGCGATCTTCAAAGCACTCCTGTTCCTGGGTGCCGGGGCGGTCATCATCGCGATGCATCACAACGAGAACATGTGGGACATGGGCGGTCTCAAGAAGAAGATGCCCGTGACCTACTGGACGTTCCTGTCCGGGTCGCTTGCGCTCGCGGGCATCTTCCCCTTCGCTGGGTTCTGGTCGAAGGACGAGGTGCTCTACGAGGCACTGATTTACGGACTCGGCGGCCAGCCGTTGATCCTTCTCGCGTACGCGATGGGGCTCGTAGCCGTCCTCTTCACCGGCTTCTACACGTTCCGGATGGTCATCCTGACCTTCCACGGTGACGCCCGAACCGAGACGGCCGAGGACCCACACGGCGTCCGCTGGAACGTGAAGTTCCCGCTCGTGGTACTCGGAATTCTGGCTGCGACGGTCGGGTTCGTCAACATGGCACCGGTCAAAGCACTGACCGGGGCCGACATCACGTATCTCCATCACTGGTTCGAAGCCGGCATCGAACAGGTGACCTACGGCGAGTATCACCACCTGTTGGAGGCCGTCGCTGGCTTCCACGCGGCGGATCTCGCTCCGTTCCTCCCGGCTGCCCTCTCGCTCGGGTTGGCGCTCACGGGGGCCGGAGCGGCCTGGTTCCTGTACCGGGGTCCGTCGCCGACCCGTCACACGGACAAGCTGGGATCGATCAAGACCCTGCTTTACAACAACTACTACCAGGACGAGTACCAGGTCTGGCTCGCGGAAGGCCTCACGATGCCGATCGCGAAGGTCGCCGACAAGTTCGACCAGGGCATCATCGACGGCGTCGTCAACGCCATCTCGAGTCTGGCCCTGCTCTCGGGCTCGCGCATCCGTCGACTGCAGACCGGTCGGGTGACCAACTACGCCGCCATGCTCACGCTGGGGCTGGTCGTCATCATTCTGGTCGTCGCACTCGTCGGGGGGTGGTTCTAAATGATGATCGAGGCACTGCTCCTCGTGACGGTGGCAAGCGCCGTCGCGGTCATGTTCGCAGACGAAGAGATCGCCGGTCGCCTGGCCTTCGGACTGAGCCTGTTGCCCCTCACCGGGGCCCTGCTCATGTACCTGGGCTTTGACGGTTCGGGGAACGCCCTGTTGGGCGGCGATATCGCGTATCAAACCCAGGCAGACTGGATCAGTCTCGGCGACATCACGGTTGGTTATCACGTCGGGGTGGACGGCATCTCGCTTGCCCTGGTGGTCTTGACCACGCTCCTGATGAGCCTCGCCATTCTCTCGGCGTGGACGCCCATCGACGAGCGCCAGTCCCAGTTCTACGGGCTAATGCTGTTCATGGAGGCGAGCCTGATCGGCGTCTTCACCGCACTCGACTTCCTCGCATGGTTCGTCGCCTGGGAGTTCGTGCTGGTGCCGATGTACTTCCTGATCGCCATCTGGGGTGGTCCGCGACGGAAGTACGCAGCGATCAAGTTCTTCGTGTACACCAACGTGGCGAGCCTGGTGATGTTCATCGGGTTCATCGCACTGGTGTTCGGTCTGGGGGACAGCATCACCTCCCTCGGGCTGCCGGAAATCACACAGGCGCTGCACGCAGGTGAACTCGGCTCGCTCGCCGGTATCGAAGCTGGCACGCTGAAGGCGGTGGCCTTCATCGCCATGTTCGCCGGCTTTGCCGTCAAGGTCCCGATGGTCCCGTTCCACACGTGGCTGCCGGACGCCCACGTCGAGGCGCCGACTCCAGTGTCGGTGATCCTGGCCGGCGTCCTCCTGAAGATGGGGACCTACGCACTGTTGCGGTTCAACTTCACGATGCTGCCCGACCAGGCGATCAGAGCTTCGCGATTCCGATCGCCATTTTCGCGGTCATCAGCGTGATCTACGGGGCGATGCTGGCGCTGGCCCAGCAGGACCTCAAGCGGATCGTGGCGTACTCCTCGATCTCCTCGATGGGCTATGTGCTCATCGGACTCGTGGCGTACAACCTCTACGGGCTCGGCGGTGCGACCTTCCAGATGGTCGCCCACGGGCTCATCTCGGGGCTGATGTTCATGTCCGTCGGCGTGATCTACAACGTCGCCCACACGCGCATGGTGGGTGACCTCTCGGGGATCGCCGACCGGATGCCCTTGACTGCGACGGTCTTCACCGCGGCTGCCTTCGGGTACATGGGCTTGCCGCTGATGGCCGGCTTCGCCGGGGAGTTGTACATCTTCCTGGGCGGGATGCAGTCGACGATCCTCCCGTACGCACAGGTGTTCACCGCGGTTGCGATGTTCGGTATCGTGATCGTGGCCGGCTACCTGCTTCTCGCGATGCAGCGGGTGCTCTTCGGCCCGTTCGTGGCCGATACCGACCACGAGATCGTCCCGGCGGCCGTCACCGACCGGGTGTCGATCGTGGTCCTCCTGCTGTTCGTGATCCTGCTTGGCACCGCGCCGGATCTGATCTACGGGATGATCCAGGATGCAGTGCAGCCGATCCTCACAATCGGAGGTGGTCTCTAAATGACGACGTTGCCACATCTCACGCCGCAGTACCTCTTCGCGATCACCGCGATCGCGCTCCTGTTGGCCGACACGGTCTTCCCGAAATCGAAGCGACCTGACCTGCTCACCGGCATCGCCGGGGTGGGTTCGGCGCTCGTCGCACTGGTCAGCGCGTGGTTCCTTGCCGCCGGCACCGGCGCTGGTGCCACCGTCCCGGAGCTGTTCGCCGGGATGCTCGTCGTGGACGGGATGAGCCTGTTCTTCACGTTCATCTTCGGAAGCGTGGCCACGCTCGTCGTGATCGCGAGCTACGACTACTTGCAGGGCTCCGAAGCGATCGCCGAGTACTACTCGCTCGTCGCGCTTGCCGCACTCGGGATGAGCCTGATGGCCGTCTCGAACAATCTCGCGGCGCTCTTCGTGAGTCTCGAGTTGGCCTCGCTGCCCTCCTATGGGCTCGTGGCCTACCTCAAGCACAACGAGGGAAGCGTCGAGGCCGGGCTGAAGTACTTCCTCATCGGCGCGCTGTCCTCGGCGGTGATGGTCTACGGAATCAGCCTGGTCTACGGTGCGACGGGAACACTCCACCTGAGCGGTATTGCCGAAGCACTCCAGGGCGGACTCGCGGGGCTCGACGGCCTGCTCGGACTCGGGCTGGTAATGCTGATCGGTGGGTTCCTCTTCAAGACCGCGAGCGTTCCGTTCCACTTCTGGGCCCCGGAGGCCTACGAGGGGGCGCCGGCACCGATCTCGGCGTTCATCTCCTCGGCGTCGAAGGCCGCCGGCTTCGCCGTGGCCTTCCGCGTGCTCGTGCAGGGCTTCCCGCTCGATCTGGTCGGCGGGACCGTTCCCTGGGGGTGGGTGTTCGTGGTGCTTGCGATCGTCACGATGACGCTCGGAAACTTCGCCGCGGCAACCCAGGAGAACGTCAAGCGGATGCTCGCGTACTCCTCGATCGGGCACGCGGGCTACGTCCTCATCGGGCTGGCCGCCCTGGCCGGTCCCGGTGACGTCGGCACCCAGGCGCTGGTCCTCGGTGCGGCGATGATGCACCTGCTGGTCTATGGCTTCATGAACACCGGAGCGTTCCTCTTCGTGGCACTCGCCGAGAAGTGGAACGTCGGCCGCACCTTCGAGGACTACAACGGACTCGCTCGCCAGGCTCCCTACGTGAGCGTGGCGATGACCGTGTTCATGTTCAGCCTCGCGGGCCTGCCGGTCGGGGGCGGCTTCCTCTCGAAGTACGTCCTCTTTGCCGGGACGGTCCAGGCCGGGTTCTGGTGGCTGGCCGGCATCGCCGCCATCAACAGCGCCCTGTCGCTGTATTACTACAGCCGTGTCGTGAAGTCCCTCTGGATCGAGGATCCGGACGACTCTCTCGACCTCGGTCCGACGCCGACGGGCATGTACGTGGCCGTGATCGGCGCGGCCGTCGTCACTGTCGCCCTGCTCTTTGCCTTCGACCCCGTGGCCGAAACGGCGATCTCGGCCGCGTCGCTCCTGCTCGAAGGCGGGGTCTGATCGAGAGGGAACCGCTTTTATCCGTTCGCGTTCCACGTTCGCGCGTATGGTCGACCGGCTCGTCCTGGGCTGTGGGGACCTCTGTCTCTCGATCGCCAGAACCCTTCGGGACTGGCCAGGTCGACTATTCGTGCTCGACCACGACGAAGGGCGTGTCGAGCACCTGCGGGATCTCTCCGTGACTGCAGAAACGGGCGACAGTACGGACCCGGCAGTCCTGAAACGGACGGGGTTCGATCCGGACGTCGTGGTCGTATTGACCGACGATCGCAATCGAGCAACGAAGACGGCCGATGCTGTCAGGCAGGTGTTTCCGGACGCGTATTTGCTCTCGCTCCCGGGCGAAACCGGAAACGTACAGCAAGCGCCCTCGGTCGTCGATCGCGTCGTTTCTCCGGGTGCAATGGTTCTCGATGCCATCGACTCGAAACGAACCGATTCACGTGCCAGTAGAGCGTCGGCGCTTCGCGAGACTCTCGAGGGAATGGACGGGACACTCGAGATCTGCACCCACGACAATCCCGACCCGGACGCGCTCGGTGCCGCACTGGCGTTGCGATCGATCGCGAGTCGGTTCGACGTCGATGCCGAAATCTGTTACTTCGGCGATATCAATCACCAGGAAAACCGGGCCTTCGTGAACCTGCTCGACGTGGACCTCCGACAGCTCGAACGGCCGGCGGATATCGGGGGAGACCATCTCGCGCTCGTCGATCACTCCCGGCCGGGGATCAACAACCAACTTCCGGAGGGGATGCCCGTCGATATCGTGATCGATCACCATCCGACGCCGGAGGACTGTGCGGCCGATTTCGTGGATATTAGGTCGGCCGTGGGGGCGACGTGTACCCTTTTCGTGGACTACCTCGAGGACTTCGACATCGACGTCACAAAGGACGTGGCTACGGGGTTACTTTACGGAATCAGGGTCGATACGCGGGACTTCGGGCGTGAAACCACCGCAAAGGACTTCGAAGCGGCTGCCTGGTTGCTCCCACACGCCGATCTGGATCTTCTGGAGTTGGTCGAAAGCCCGTCACTCAGTCATTCGACCCTGGAGACGATCGGCCGAGCGATCGGGAATCGGACGGTCGACGGGTCGGTGCTGACGAGCTTCGTCGGGGCGGTGAACTCCCGTGATTCCCTCGCCCAGGCTGCAGACCGGTTGCTGGGCCTCGAAGCCATTTCGATCACGGTCGTCTACGGCTATACCGATGAGACGGTTCACCTCTCGGGCCGTGCCAAAGGCGGGTCGATCGATCTCGGGGCCGTGTTCCGTCGCGCCTTCGACGAAATCGGGAGTGCCGGCGGTCACGAACAGATGGCGGGGGCTCAGATTCCACTCGACAGCTTCGAGGTGGTCGACACGGAGATGGACGGGGACGAGATGGAAACGATTGTGGCCGAGGAGATCAGGTCACGATTGCAGCGGGCGCTCGAAGCAAATGGCGATATCCCCTGATTCGCAAACCTTGCCTGAAACGGCGTCTTGGGGCCGAAGGCTCGAACGAAACCTATTTTGGACGGTATCGAGATTACTCTCCCACACTATGTCAATACGTACCGGTGCCAGTTGTTCGCCAGGATCCACGCGTTTCCCGCGCCGAGGACCCTCCACGGGGACACTTCGGGGTGACCAGTGATGGAGTTCGCCGAGCGCGTCCACGCCGTCGAGCCGGCGGCCCCGTTCGTCATCTCGAATCTGGTTTCCGAACTCGAAGCGGACGGAGCCGACATCGTCGACCTGAGCGTGGGCCAACCCGACGTCGAGACCCCCAGCACATCGTCGACGCGACAAAGGACGCCCTCGATGCCGGACACACGACGTACACGCCCTCCGACGGAATCATGGAGTTGCGGCGCTCGATCGCCGGCTACCTCCAGGACCGGTTCGACCTCGAGTACGGTCCCGAGAACATCATCGCGACCCCGGGCGGGAAACACGCCCTCTACGAGACGATCCAGGCAGTCGTCAACCCCGGAGACGAGGTCATCGTCATTGACCCGGTCTGGTCGTCATACGAGCCGATGGTGAAGTTGGCCGGCGGCGAGGCCGTCCACGTCGACACAGCCCCATACGACTTCCAGCTCGAGCCGGCCCTCGACGACCTCGAAGCTGCAGTCTCCGATGATACCGCACTCATCATGCTGAACTCCCCGTCGAACCCAAGCGGGATGGTCTTCACCGAGGCGGCCTTCGGGGGCGTTCGGGATATCGCCGTCGAGTACGATCTGCCGGTCCTGTCCGACGAAATCTATGCAGAGCTGATGTATGGAGAGGCCGAACAGCGCAGCCTGGCGACCTTCGACGGCATGATGGACCGGACCATCACGATCAACGGCTTCTCGAAGACCTTCTCGATGACGGGCTACCGACTCGGATTCATGGCCGCGCCGACCGAACACACGACCCAGGCCGGAAAGGTCCACTCCCACTCGGTCTCCTGTGCCTCGAATTTCGTGCAGCGGGCCGGAATCGAAGCCCTGGAAAACACGGACATCGACGCGCTCACTGACGATATGATGGACACCTTCGAAGCGCGGCGGGATGTACTCGTGGACCTTCTCGAAGCACGGGGCATCGACGTCCCGGTCCCGGAAGGGGCCTTTTACGTCATGTTCCCGGTCGACGCCGAGGACGACATGGAATGGTGCAAAGACGCCGTGCGGGAGGCCGGCGTCGGCCTCGTGCCGGGCAAAGCCTTCGGCACCCCCGGCTACGTGCGCGCGTCGCTCGTCGAGAGCGAGGAGCGTATCCGGGAGGGAATCGACCGTCTCGAAGACGCCGGGTTCCTCTAAGTACCGCACCGAAACCCGCCACTCGATCGATTCGCGTCGGCCGACGGATCGACGTTGGCGCGGTTCGCAAAAATTCGTCCGACCCCGAACTACAAACCAGTCTATCCAACACTGCTAACCATGACGGACAAACCGACAGTCTACGTCACACGCCGCATTCCGGATGTGGGAATCGAACGCCTCGAAGACGCATACGACGTTCACGTCTGGGAGGAGAAACTCCCCCCATCGAAAGCACATATCATCGAGACCCTCTCGGAACTCGAAGCCGACGGCCTCCTGTGTCTCCTCTCGGATGACATCGACGGGGAGGTCATGGACGCCTCGCCGAACCTCGATGTCATTTCGACGTTTTCGGTCGGCTACGATCACGTCGACATGGACGCCGCCGCTGCACGAGACATCCCAGTGGGTCACACCCCTGGCGTCCTCTCCGAGACGACTGCCGACTTCGCCTGGGCGTTGTTGATGACCACGGCCCGACGGACCGTCGAGGGTCAGGAATACGTGCTCGACGGCGAGTGGGAGACCTGGGGCCCCAAACTGCTCACGGGACCGGACGTCCATCACGCGACGCTTGGCATTATTGGCATGGGCAACATCGGCACGGAAGTCGCCCGCCGCGGGGGCGGTTTCGATATGGACGTCCTGTACACCGATATCGAACGAAACGAGGAAGCCGAAGCCGAACTGGCCAAGGTGGGGATTGATGTGACCTTCGTCGACCAGGACGAACTGCTCGCGGAGAGTGACTTCGTCTCCCTGCACGTCCCGCTCCTCGATGCGACTCACCACATGATCGGCGAGGACGAGTTCAGGCAGATGAAAGCGGAGGCGATCCTCATCAATACCAGCCGGGGCCCCGTCGTCGACCCCGAAGCGATGGATACGGCCCTCCAAAACGACTGGATCACCCGGGTCGGTCTGGACGTTACCGAACCCGAGCCGCTGCCCGCCGATCACGAATTAACCCGTCACATCCCCGAGAAACTCGTCGTCACGCCACACATCGCGAGTGCGAGCATTCAGACCAGAAACAAGATGGCCCGAATGGCCGCGGACAACCTCGCCGCCGGTCTCGAAGGCAAGCCGCTCCCGAACTCGGCCCACGAGGACTGAACGGTTCTCCGACCGGACGGACGGAAAAGACGGAAGGCACGTCGGCCCGAAAGACCCGGCATGGATCGACGAATTCCCGCCGGTTTTGGTGGAGGCAGCGATGGACTCGCCCTTTGAATTCGATCTCGAGAGTGGCAGGAAACGCCCCCGCGTCGAGGAGTACATGACCCGGGAGGTGGCGACGGTCTCCGCCGACGAAACCGTCGAGGTCGTCGCCAAACGGATCAGGGAAAGCGACGATTACAACGGGTTTCCGGTGACGGACGGCCGCTACGTCGAGGGGTTTGTCACGGCACGAGACCTGCTCCTTCAGGACCCACAGACGCCCCTTTTCAAGGTAATGAGCGATGAGCTCATCGTGGCCCATCCCGAAATGAAGGTGACAGATGCCGCCCGGGTCATCCTCAGATCCGGAATTCAAAAGCTGCCTGTCGTCGACGACGCCGGCAACCTCGTGGGGATCATCTCGAATGCCGACGTGATCCGCTCCCAGATCGAGCGGGCGACCCCGGAAAAAGTGGGAAAACTCAAGCGGACCCTCGAAACGATTCACGACCTCGAGGCCGAAGAAGAACGTCGAACGGTCAGGCTCTCGGCCTTGACTCCAACTCAGGGAACGGTCTACGCGGACGAACTGGAAGGTCGGGAGTACGAACTCGAACGCGGTCTGGCCGAACCCCTCGTCGTCATCGACAACGGAGGGGATCTTCTGCTGGCAGACGGTCATCATCGGGTCATGGCGGCCAGGCGGACGGGGATCGAGGCAATGGACGCGTACGTGATCGTGTTGCCGAGCCGCATCGATCTGGGCATGGCCCGTACCGCTCGCAACGAGGGGCTCGAGACGCTCGCCGACGTGGAAATCGTCGATTACGCACGACACCCACTCGTGGAGGCGACCGAACGATTCAGCGACGATACGTTGAGCGAGAAATCGAGCGACCTCGACGCGTCGTCAAAGTAGCCGAAATTTGGTTAATTCGGGTCGAAGACGAGCAGCCGGTCCGCGTCTGTCTCGGTCACATCGATATCGAGACCCACGTCCTGTCCGTTTTCGACCTCGTGGGGATCACCAACGCGGACCTGTCCGGTCACGGAAACCGGTCCGAAGTCGACGATAGCGGTCGCATATGGCGTATCATCCGCGAATCGTGGGGTCGGCACGTGAACCACGTTGTGGGCGACGATGGTTCCGGCCTCGGGGAGGTCCGTGCGCTGGAGTTCGCCGTTCCCACACTCGGGACAGACCTGTCTGGGCGGGAGTGACCCGTGACCCTCGGCACATTCGAGGTAGTAGGGGGATCCCTCCGCGACCGAATCCAGGAAGTCGTCGTAGCCCGCATCCCGGACGGGTTCGTCGCTCATTCGACCACCTCCAGGACGTGGACAGCTGTACTGGCAACGGTGCCTCCGGCGTTGTGCGTGACGCCGATGGTCGCGTCGGAAACGGCATCTGCGTTGTGGTGGGTCCCGTCGAGTAGCTTGGCCATCTCGACGACCTGGCTCGCGCCGGTCGCGCCGACCGGGTGACCTTTGGCTTTCAGGCCACCTGAGAGGTTCACCGGGAGGTCGCCGCCTGCGGTCGTCTCGCCCCGACGAGCGGCTCCGATTCCGTCACCGGCATCGAACAAGCTGAGAGCTTCGATTGCCAGCGCTTCGGCGATGGTGAAACAGTCATGCACTTCGGCAAGGTCTACATCGTCCGCGCCGATGCCCGCGTCGTCGTAGGCCTCCTCGCCGGCGTCTTCGGCGGCGGGAGTACGCGCCAGGTAGTCACGGTCCTGGAGAGCGAGACGATCGCTGCCCTGTCCAGTTCCCGTGATCGCGATAGGTGCATCGAGATCGTGCTCCTTGGCATACTCCTCGCTCACGAGGACCATCGCGGCGGCGCCGTCGGTGATCGGGCAGGCGTCGTAGAGGTGGATGGGTTCGGCAACTGGTGGCGCGTCCATCGCCTTCTCGACGCTGATCTCCTGCTGGAACTGCGCGTACTCGTTTCCGAGGGCGTTTTCGTGGTTCTTCACCGCAATGTGGGCGAGATCCTCTCGCGATCCACCGTACTCGTCGAAGTACGCGTCCTCCATGAGTGCGTACGCGCCGGGGAAGGTCATGCCGGCCCGAACTTCGTAGAGGTCGTCCGCAGCGATCGCGAGTGCGTCGGTCGCCTCGGCCGTCGGCAGGTTGTTCATTCGTTCCGATCCGCCCACCAGGACGACGTCGGCCTCACCCGATCGAACGTTCAGTACGGCCTGGCGGACGGCGACGCCGCTGGACGCACAGGCGCTCTCGTAACGCGTCGACGGGGCGTCGATTCCGAGAGCCTCGGCTGCGAGCGGTCCCATGTGGCCCTGATGCTCGGCGAGTTCGCCCATGAAGTTGCCGTAAAACACCGATTCGACGTCCGAACGGTCGATTCCGGCGTCTTCGAGGGCAGCCTCGCCGGCTTCGCCGAAGAGCGCTCGACTGGTTCGCTCCGGATGGACGCCGAAGTGTGTGAGTCCGCCTCCTGCGACTCGTACCCGGGTCATGTGTACCCGACTTTCGACGAGCCCCCGTATAAATCATGTGCATTCGTCGAAACGGACATCGTCGTTCGACTAACACCGGGCTGTTCCCGATCGCCGTTGACGGTTCGATTCGATTGGACGGTTTCGGACGGTGAAAACACTCAAGCCACTCGCGGATGGATACAGTTCCGGTGGACTCGTGTCCGAGGAATTGACCGACCTCATGTACGTCGGGTCGGCGACTGAGGCCGTTCTCGAGTCGGCTGGCGTCGAGCCTGCAGATATTGAAAAGCGGCGGGTTTCACACGCGCAGCTCGTCAAGACAGGCGTCAATCCCGGCGTGGCCGCGAAAATCCGGCGTGAACACTCGCTCTCGTGGTCCCTCGAGGGCGGGGAAGACCTGGATCTGCGGGCCCATCAGGTCCGCGGCCTGCAGGACGCGGAGCGGAAGTGGGTCGCCGCGAGCGCGGCGGGCTGGGACGACGAAACACCGGAGACCGATCGCCCCAAAACGTCAACCGATAAACCAAACAGCTGGGAGCGACAGCCCTGGCCGAACCAGCCAGGCGGGGAGACGGATTTCGAGGCCGAAGCCGAATGGCGCGAACGAAGTGCACCGAAGCCGATTTCCACCCTCGAGGGAGTCGACGCGGAAGCTGAAGCTGCACTCGCCGAGGCCGGGATCATTTCAGTCAGACGGCTGGCGACGTGTAATCCGACCGCGGTTGCAGCGTCACTCGACGTCGAGAAGGGAACTGTCGAAGCGTGGCGGTCGGCCGCGCGTGCCGAGGAGTGACTGCCGGTCGTTCAGTTAGGTTATTAAACGACGCCCACCGACACAATCCTGATGCGATCACTCGAGTCCTCGTCGATCGCCAGAGATGGCAAACTGCTGGTTCTCGCGTACGACCACGGGTTGGAGCACGGTCCTACGGACTTCGACGCCGTTCCGGAGACGATGGATCCGGAAACGGTGTTCGACCTGGCAACCCACGACGCCGTGACCGGATTCGCCGTCCAGAAGGGGGTCGCCGAAACGTATTATCCCTCGTACGACGACAGCGTGAACCTCGTGGCGAAGCTCAACGGGACCTCGAACCTCTGGATGGGCGAGCCCGATAGTAGCGTCAACTGGTCGGTCGAATACGCCCAGGAACTGGGGGCCGACGCCATCGGTTTCACGTTGTACGGCGGTTCGAACCACGAAGTCGAGATGGCCGAAGAATTCGCCAGGGCCCAGGAGGCAGCCCGGGATCGTGACCTCCCGGTCATCATGTGGTCATATCCACGGGGCCAGGGAGTGAAAAGCGATACCAGGGACGAAGTCATTGCGTACGCGGCCAGACAGGCGCTCGAATTGGGGGCCGACGTTGCGAAGGTGAAGTATCCCGGAAGCGAGGCGGCGATGGAGTGGGTCGTCGACAGCGCTGGCCCGGTCGAAGTCATCATGAGCGGCGGGTCGAAAACCTCAGATCGAGCGTTCCTCGAATCCGTCAAGACCGTCCTCGACGCTGGCGGGTCCGGGCTGGCCGTCGGGCGCAACGTCTGGCAACGTGAGAACGCCGAGGCCATGCTCGATGCTCTCGAGGCCGTGATCTTCGAGGAGACGAGCGTCGACGTGGCCCTGGAACGGATGTAAATGACTGGACGCGACGCGATCGACGCCGTCTTCGAGACCGTGGCGAGTACTGCGCCCGAGATTCGGGCGGGCCTCCCAGGTCGACGGACTGCCCTCGACCAGTCGAACGTGACCGGCGACCGCCAATTGGAGGCCGACGTGTGGGCCGACGAGGTGTTCAGGGAGCGGTTCGAGACTGTCGACGGTATCGGAGAGTACGCGAGCGAGGAACGGGAGACCGTCGAGGACGTCGGCGAGGGGTATGCCGTCGCCATCGATCCGCTGGACGGGTCTTCGAACCTCAAATCCAACAATCCGATGGGCACGATCGTCGGCGTCTACGACGGCTCGCTTCCGACATCCGGACGCGATCTCGTCGCTGCCGGCTTCGTCCTGTACGGCCCGATTACGACGATGGTGATCGCCCGGGAGGGGACGCCCGAAGGCTTCGTCGTCGAGGACGGATCCATGGAGTCGACCGGACCAGTCGAATTGCCGACAGACCCCACCGTGTACGGCTTCGGCGGTCGAGAGCCCGACTGGCCGGCTGACTTTGCCGCATACGTCGAGGCGGTTCGGTCGGAACTCAAACTTCGCTATGGTGGTGCGATGATCGCCGACGTCAGTCAAGTACTCACCTACGGCGGCATCTTTGGATACCCGTCCCTAAAGAGCCGGCCGAACGGGAAACTTCGGCTGCTGTTCGAGGCAGCGCCGATCGCCTACGTGGTCGAGCAGGCCGGCGGGGCCTCGACTGACGGGGCCCAATCGTTGCTCGACGTGTCTGCGACCGAGATTCACCAGCGAACACCGACGTTTGTCGGAAACGAGTCCGTGATCGCCCGGCTCGACGACGCCGTCTCGAGGGACGTTTAGGCCGCGAGTACAGCGGGGCGACTACGAAAGTGGCGTCGGATGCTGCTACCGAACTTTGATGCCAGCGGCGGTCCAATCACTTCGGACATGACTGGCATATCGTATTCGGACTTCGTCGATACCGACTACCGACCAAGTACCGACGAACTGGTCTGTGACTTCCGGATTCAGCCCGCCGAGGGGCTTACGATGGAGGAAGCCGCCGGACGGGTCGCCTCGGAGAGTTCGAACGGGACGTGGGCGACCCTCGAAGTCGGCGAGGGATTTACCGACGTCGGCGCGACGGCGTTTGCGATCGGTGACGGCCAGATTCGGGTCGCCTATCCGCCGAACCTTTTTGAATTCGGGAACATGCCTCAGGTCCTCTCCTGCATCGCCGGGAACATTCTGGGAATGAAGGCGGTGGACTCGATCCGGTTGCAGGACTGTGAGTGGCCCGAGGGGTTGACTCGGTCGTTCCCCGGTCCGCAGTTCGGGTCGGCGGTGAAGGAGCGATTCCTCGATGCCGGTGATCGGCCCGTTCTGGCCACGGTTCCGAAGCCGAAGGTGGGACTCTCGAGTGAAAGGCACGCCGAAATCGGGTACGAAGCCTGGACCGGCGGCGTCGATCTGCTGAAAGACGACGAGAACCTCAGCGACCAGTCGTTCAACGCCTTTGCCGACAGGGTGACCGCGAGCTTCGAACAGGCGGGGCTGGCCGAGGAAGAGACGGGCGAGCGCAAGGACTACCTCGTCAACATTACCGCCGACGTGGACACGATGAAGGAGCGGGCGGCGTTCGTCTCGGACCAGGGTGGGAATTTCGTCATGGTCGACGTGATAACCGTCGGGTGGGGCGCCGTCCAGTCGATCCGCAAATACGCTGGCGATCTCGGGTTGGCGATTCACGCCCACCGGGCGATGCATGCGGCGTTCGATCGGCTGAGCCATCACGGGGTTTCGATGCGCGTCCTGGCCCAAATCGCCCGACTTGTCGGTGTCGACCACATCCACACTGGGACGGCGAATCTGGGCAAACTCGAAAACGAAGACACGGCTGGAATCAACGAATGGCTCCGAAGTGACCTATATGGGGTTCCGGACGTGCTTCCAGTCGCTTCGGGTGGTTTGCATCCGGGGACGGTCGAGCCACTTCTCGACGCGCTCGGAACGGACCTGATCGTGCAGGCCGGCGGCGGGATTCACGGACATCCTGGTGGGACTCACGAGGGAGCGAAAGCTCTCAGAGAGTCAGTCGAGGCTTACATGGCCGGGACGCCCATAAACGAGGCTGCAGACGTTCACGAAGCACTGGGCAAGGCAATCGAGCAATGGGGGAGTGAAACACCCATCTGAGCGTCGCAACGACCCTGGTATGGGGTGTCGAATAAGAGGTGAAAAGTCTTCAGATCGGATGGCTGGCGATAGATCCGACGTTTCTCAGGACGTCAGCGGGGACGTGACGGCTCAGACTTCGGCTTCCGCGGGTCCTTCGGCGGTGGGGGCCGTGAGCGTGTAGAGGTTTTGGCGAGCGTCCGGGATGTAGATGTTTTTCTCGACGATGGTTCGATCCTGGAGTCGATCGAGTGCGTCCCGAACGGTGCGCTGGGAGAGGCGGGATTTGTCTACGATCTGTTTCTGCGTCAGGCCACCGTTGTACTCCAGAACTTTCAGGACGAGTTTGGCACTCGGAGGCAGGTCTTCCACCTGGGTATCAGCTACCACCATGGTAGTTACCCCAAAGAACGGAGGGGCTTTATATTTATTGGGTGAAACGGAAGTAAAATTTTGTTTGGCGGAACCCCGAAAGAATCGCCGGTTTATTCCTCGTTTTCGGTGTCGTCTGCGGTCGTCGCTTCGGTATCGGTTGTGTCGGACTCGGCAATCTCCTCGGCAGCATAGCCCGCATGGTCGACGGCTTCCAAAAGGTCACTCGTCGAGGCCCCACCTTCGACGACCGCCGTACCAGCTTCCTGGTCTGCAGTCGCCGATTCGACGCCCGAGACCGCTTCGAGAGCGGTCTGGACGATATCTTCACAGCCGTCACAACTCATGTCCGGGACGCGCAGCGTGGTTGGCATGGAAAGGGATTGGGGATGCGGGCCTTAGGGCGTTTCGGGTTGGGTCCGGTTCACTCTGCACCCGCGCTGAGTTCCTCGTAACGCTCCACGTAGCGGGATTCACAGGACGGACAACAGAATTGCTTGACGTCACCCCCAATGCGGGCGGTAACGCCCTCGCTCGTGACCGTGTTGCCACATTCGTCACACACCGTTGCAAAGTCCGTGGCCCCGACCGTCGGCGACCAGTGGCTCTCGCTCAGCAGGGAGACGTCGATGTCCCGGATGCCGTCGGTGACGAGTAGTCTGTCGAGCCAGGTGCCGACGTCGTTCGGGGCGTTCGCGTGAAAGACGACGCTGTCGTCGACGGTTACGTACAGATATTCGACCGCTTCGAGGTCGCCGATCGCGTCTTTCACGTCGGAGACGGCGTCGGGAGCAACCGAGAGCGTGACGAGCACTGGCGTTCCTTCTCGAAGTTGGCGACGATCCACGTCGACGGTGAATCGACGGACGATCCCCTGTTCTTTGAGCCGGGCGACCCGATCGGAGACCGCCGGCGCCGAGAGGTCGACCGTTTCCGCGATCTCGCGGTACGGGCGGCGGGCATCCTCCACGAGAAGTTGGAGGATTTCGAGATCGGTTTCGTCGAGTGCGTGCATACCCACCGTTCGGGTTGGGCCCCCATACGTTTTTGTACAGGCGATAGCTGCGCTGCATGTGACCATTTCACGGATTCTTTCAGTCACCCGATTCGATCGCTCGACAGATTCCATGTATACTTATAGTCCACGAGCGAACATTCGCATATAGACCGAGCGAGTGCACCAGGCTATGAGGACGCGACACCAATGAGCTACGAACTTGGCGACGCCGTGCCGGCCCCGCTCGTCGACACAGTCGACCCGGGAACGAACATCATGGTGAGCGGTCCGGCGATGTCCGGGAAGCGACAGCTCATGTTCGACGTGCTCGAACACGGCGCAAATTCGGGGGAGGGGTCGGTCGTCGTCACCGCGAACGACGGTGGCTCGCAAGTGTACGAGACGTTTCGCGACCTCATCGAGAACGAATCCTACGTCAGAATCATCGATAGTGTCGGTTCGGATTCGGTGGGCGAAAACGAGGAGGTCATTCGGAGTTGTGGCTCTCCGGGCGATCTGACGGGCATCGGAATCGAGTTTTCACAGCTTTCAAAGGAGACTCAGAGCAAAGGGATCGACCAGGTTCGGGTGGCGTTCGATTCGCTCACGCCGGTGCTCATGTACGTCGATCTCGAGCGGCTCTTCCGGTTCCTTCACGTCTTTACCCGACAGATCCAGTCGAAAGGCTGGATCGGCCTGTTTTCGATCGATCCGGACTCCCACGATTCCCAGGCCATCAACACGCTCAACCAGCTCTTCGACGGCGTAATCCAGTTACGGGTTCCAGACGACGGCCCTCGAGAGATACGGACGCGGGGCTTTGGCCGATCGCCCTCCAAGTGGGTCACCTACGAATAACGCTCCTCGTGAATCGCGTCTATCGCTGTGATGAGTTCTCCGCGTCCGGGGTGAAACGTAAGATGACTGTTACAGGAACAGTCGGTCGCTCCGATTCCGGACACGCGTCGTCCCGGAACAGATGCGGCGATTTCGCATTCGGCCCGTCGGTTCGGACTGGCCCAAGCGCCCACCCAGGAGACGTGCGGGTCTCCGAGGAGGGAATCGACGTGCCAGTGGCGGGAGTCGTTCATGCCTCGACACACCCGTTCGTG
The DNA here is from genome assembly GCA_034520565.1 of Halodesulfurarchaeum sp. GTDB lineage: Archaea > Halobacteriota > Halobacteria > Halobacteriales > Halobacteriaceae > Halodesulfurarchaeum. Next base: position 1,629,973 of record JAXHNL010000002.1, on the reverse strand, counting down.
GCGATCGACGCGGGTGAGTCCACCGTGGCCGAACGCGCTCCCCGTGTAGGCGTAGAACCCGACTTCGAGAGCCCGGGAACCGGCGGCACCGAAGGCAACAGCCGTGTTCGTCTCGAGTTCGAGGAGAATCGTGTAGGTTCCCGGTTCCATTGCTCTGTCTCCAGTACGGCTTGCCAATAAGCGGCGTGATCCTCGGGTTCGTTTCGAACGGTTCCGACGCCGATCATGGAGTGATAACTGGGTCGGGTAACGAGTCGCTGGCTTACTGCTCTGAGGCCAGGTACGCCGACTCGGGAAGACTCACGAACCTGTTCGACCGGAGTTTGTACTTCCCGTATCGATAGGCGAGATAGAGCTTGGCAGCCGGTATGCCTGCAGCAAGTGCCGAGCGGAGTCCCGGAACGGCCCCGTTTTGATTCGGGAGCATTCGTTGCCCGATTCGGAACACGCGGTCCCAGTCCGCGGGGCCATAGTCCCGCACCATGTCCGCGAGCGTGACGTTTCGGCGCACCTCTTGACCGATTCCGGCTTTCCAGGCGTCATTGTACGCCTCGAGACGGCCAGTTGCGGCCAGTTTCCCGGCGAGTTTTCCAGTCCGGAGTGCGACGTGATCTCCACCCTCGTGAAACGCCGAGGTCGCACCCATCGCGCCGCCAACGACGGCGATACCGTGGGACGTCGGCGAGTCGATCGGGCGAGTCGACGAGATCGGATACGTTTCGGTCCCCTCGTCCTTGCCGTACGTTTCCAATCGGGGAAAATCGGCGTCCACGTCGTATTCGTCCCCGAAGCGGCGCTGCATGAACCGTTCGAGGAACGTCCGCGGGGAGGGCATCGTCTCGTCAGTGGCCCTGATTAACTCGTAGGCCGCCGGATTCGAGACGTCTTCGAAAGAAAGGCCGATGGGCATCGTGAGCCCGACACGGGCCACGTTGTCACTATTGGGGAAGATCCAGGGGTAGGCGGTGTGGCCAGGCACCCAGCCCCACCAGAATTTGATTCGATCTGGATCGAATTCCGCGTCTGGAAAGCGTCTGTATTCCTGGTAGGCGATGTGATTTGCGGTTGGCGGGGAAAGAACGTCCGAGGCCGATCGATCTTCGGGAAGGAATTCGTCGAGGACGCGCAACGTGATCTGACGTTGTGGGCCGTCCGCGAGGATCAACGTGTCGGCCTGGATCGTGGAGCCGTCGGCGAGATGCAGGTCGTGACCGCTACCGTTGTGTCGGTCCGGATCGACGGACCGGACGCCCGTTCCGACCCGGTACTCAGCACCGGCAGAAACAGCCTGTTCGCGGTGCCAGTCGTCGAATTTCGCCCGGTCGAACGTGAACCCGAAGTGGGGATAGGCCGATTCGATTCCGGTCTCGGTAATCGTGACTGATTCCGTCGGTCCGACGAACTCGGCCCCGGTGAGTTTTTGATGAATGATTTCGTCCGGCCACGTTGTGGGGTCCACGTCGGCGATCTCACTCCAAAAGTCCAGAAAGCCGGCGGCATCCGTCGAGTCAGGTCCCAGCGACTCTCTGTCCGCCCGTGGCACTCCCTTCTCGATGACGACTGCGTGTGCACCCTTGTGGGCCGCAGCCCGCGCGGCGGCCGTGCCAGCTGGGCCACCCCCGACGATCGCGACGTCGACCTGCTCCATACCCAATGAAACGAGAGCGCGATTAAGAACTTTCCCAACGACGAACACCGAATCGAACCGGCGAGATCGAAAAGGCCGGGCCGCTTGCCAGCACCACTAAGTAGATCCCCCTCCACGTCCCGATAATGGCGTTGGGTTTCGGCTCGAACGTACTCGAACTTCTCCGGAATGCCGGTTCGATCGAAATGCGAATCGAACTCACGGTTGCAGTCGTGTTACTCTCGGTTTTCGCGATCTGGATCGTGGTTCCCCGCCTGATCGCACTATTGCGATGGGTGTTGAAACGAGTGATGGCTTTGGTCGGATTGGAACCGATTCTGGACGTGGTTCGCATCAAGGAATCCGGCTGGGGGTTCGGTCACGCGATCGTTCGCTTCGTGCAATTCGGCCTGGCCATCGTCGCGAGCTTCGTTTTGCTCGCAATCTGGGGCGAAATCGATCCCGTGCTGACGTATCTCGGCGACCTCTCCATTCCGCTGTCGTTGTTCCTCAAGGCGTTTGTCACACTTCTCCTGCTCGTTGGTGCTTACTCCGGGATGGGTGTCCTGCATGGATGGGTCGCGGAGATAACGAAACGATCCGATAAAATATCACCCCACCAGGAAGAGATCTGGTTGCGGGTCCTCCAGATCATCTTCTTGATAGCGGCCACGATCGTCGCGCTCTCCCTCTGGGGCGTCGATCTTGGCGGTCTCATCGTCGGGGCGGGATTCATCGGTATCGTGGCCGGTCTCGCCGCCCAGCAGACACTCGGTGCGCTTATCGCTGGTTTCGTGTTGATGCTCTCTCGGCCCTTCGAAATCGGCGACTGGGTGCAGATCGGCGAAAACGAGGGCATCGTCACCGAGATCACTATCGTGAACACCCGGATGGAGAACTTCGACGGCGAACTCATCGCACTCCCGAACGACTTGGTCGGCAATTCGACGATCATCAACCGAACGATGAAAGGCAGACTTCGGTTACGCGTGGAGGTCGGGATCGATTACGAGGCCGATCCCGAGCATGCAAGCGAGGTCGCGGAAGCGGCACTTCTCGACGTGGAGCGGGTTCTTTCAGTTCCCAGACCGCGGGTCGTGACGAGTCGCTTCGACGATTCGGCGATCGTCCTGGAACTCCGTTTCTGGATCGACAAACCGAGTGCCCGCCGCCGGGCGTTGGCGACGAGCGAATCCATCAAAGCCGTATCTGCGGCCTTCGTGGAGGAAGACATCAAGATCCCGTTCCCACAGCGGGAACTCACTGGTCGGGCCGAAACCGGTGGGTTCCGGGTCGTCGACGATGGCTCGAGTACGGAGTAGGGTGCCGCTCGGATCCCGTTGGTTTGAAAACGTTCTCCGGCCGAATCGTTCTCGGATCCGGAATCATAATACCGTACAGAACCTATCGGGATCATGAACGTCGGACGGCTCTTTTACGGAGAATCAAGGAGAAAGCCCCGCGCTTCAGGGCGGGGATGAATCCGACAACTCCTGACACGATCCACCGATCGATGGCACGGCAGGATATTCCACGCTACCCGAATGCTCGCCTTTAAGTAGGATTATCTACATAGGTTACGTATGGCGAAAAAGGTCGTCACACGCACCTATACTGCTTCCATTCGGAATCAGTCACGGGTGTCTGACGACCTTGACGCCCTTGGGTTCGCAGCCTCGAAACTCTGGAACGTCGGACGGTGGACGTGCAGTCGGGTTTGGGATGAAATCGGTCACATTCCAAACCACAGCGAACTCACCGCCTACCTGAAGTCGCACGAACGCTACGATGACCTGCATTCTCAGTCAAGTCAGCGAGTCCTCCAAGAACTCGCTGAGGCGTTTAACGGCTGGTACGGCAAACGACGCAACGGAGACACGAGAGCGAACCCGCCCGGCTACCGCAAACACGGCAACGAACACCCGCGAAGCACGGTGACGTTCAAAGCCGCTGGCTTCAAACTCGACACCCAGTACAACCGCGTCCGACTCTCCAAGGGTCGAACCTCAAGGAGTACTGGTCGGACTTCATCCTCTGTAAGTACCAGACGTCGGCCCGACGTTGACCTCTCTGCCGTGGAGAACGTCCAGCAAGTGCGGGCCGTCTGGACTGGCGATGAATGGGAGTTGCACTTCGTCTGTAACGTCGAGATTGAGGTAGCCGAATCTCCCGGCGAGAAGACGGTCGGTGTTGATCTCGGAATCAACAACTTCGCTGCGCTCGCCTACGAGGACGGCCACGCGGAGCTGTATCCGCTCAACTGTCTGAAGCAGGACGACTACTACTTCAGCAAGCGGATCGCTCGGTGTGACGACTCGAACTCCGAGCAAGCCACGCGGTTGAACCAGAAGAAATCGGAGCGCCGCACGCACTACTTCCACACGCTCTCGAAACACATCGTTCAGCGGTGTGTTGAGGAGAGCGTTGGGACGATTGTGATCGGTGACCTCTCCGGCATCCGTGAGGATGAGGAGAACGACGAGTCGAAGAACTGGGGTAAGCACGGCAACCTCGACTTGCACTCGTGGGCGTTCGACCGCTTCACTGACTTGCTCGAATACAAGGCCGAGATGGAAGGCATCACGGTTGAGCGGGTGTCCGAACGCGATACGTCGAAATCGTGTTCGTACTGTGGTCGCACGCGGAAGGCGAACCGCGTCGAACGCGGGTTGTACGTGTGCGATAAGTGCGGTACGGTGGCGAACGCAGATGTGAACGGTGCCGAGAACATTCGACAGAAAGTATCTCCGAGTCCCGCCACGGATGGCGGTGATAGGAGTAACGGCTGGTTGGCACAGCCATCGACGTTCTTGTTTGACAAGGAAACTGGCGCATTCGCGCCTCAAGAACAGGTCACGTCGTAAACCACAATATCCCAACCCAGCGGCGCGGTGCCGTGGGAATCCTCGCCCTTCAGGGCGGGGAGGATGTCAATCGTCGTCTTCTGCGTCCGCGAGTTTCACCACGTTTTCCCGGCCGATTCGGAATTTCTCAATCGTACCGGCCTCTTTCATCTCTGAGAGCACTTGGCTCGTCTTCGCTTCCGTCCAGTCCAGGGCCTCGACGATTTCCTGTTGTTTCGATCGTCCACCGACCGATTCGAGATACTGTTCGACTCGCTCCTCGTTGCTCAGGAGTTCGGCCGGTGGTTCACTATCGCCCGTCCCCGACGCTTCACCTTGTGTTCCAGCTCCGCCACCCGGCGTGCTTGCCGAATCCCCCTGGAAACCCCCATTCCGCCGGTACCAGAACCCGGCGATCAGTAACACAATCACGATCCCGACACCGAGGAGCGACCAGGGTATCCCACCCTCAGCATTCGGAGGTGCTTGGGTCGTAGGACTCGGCTCGGTTTCTTCGACCGTCGGGGCGAGCGTCACCGACGGCTCCCCGGAGTCGAACTCTCGAGGCCCTTTCCAGACGATCTCTCCGTCAGTCGATTCAGTTGGGCTCGGTGTCACTGACTCGAGTCGATAGGTCTCGCTCCACCGGACGACAAAGCGCGTGTCCTGATCGATGAACAGTCCCTCTAGGGCATCCCCGATCAGCAATTGATCACCGGACGCGTTCGCGAAGTTCGTCCAGGTGGCCGAATACGTGACCAGCCCGTACTCTTTCCCGAGAGTCGTTCGATTCGTCGCGACGGCGAAATCCCCGACCGTCATACTCCGTCCGGTCGTCGTTTCGGCAGCGTCGACGGTCGCGTTCATTCGATCCGCAAACCGACTCAGATACGCCGATTCGTTCGCTTCGATGTCCGCCGCGAGGTCGTCGAAGGCCTCGCTCTCGTTTTCGTCGGCCAGTTCGATGGCATACTGGATCTGGAAGTCTGCGGATCCTGCGTCCGAAACTGTCGCCTGGATGATCACGAGGTCGGTTTCGAGGTCGCCGACCTGTTCGGTGTCCGAACCGAACGTCGCGCCTGCAATCGCCGGTGAAACCACCCCACCGACGAGGAGGGTCACAATGAGAAGTAACACTCCTATCGCCCGTTTCATACCTAAACGGTGGTCCCCAGGGTTGAAATGTTTCCGCTCCGGACGCCGAAAACGATCACGGGTTTCTCGGCGTCACTTCGTCCACCGGGTTTCGATACAGGGGACGACGGTTGACGGTATCCACTGAAAAAGACTCGGAGCAAGTAAGTAGATCGGATGCTGAACCACGGACATGAAGGTCGTCTCGGTTGCCGGCAATCGCAACGCTGGGAAGACCTCGTTGATCGAGACGTTGCTCCAGGCCGTACCCGAGGGGAGTGCGGTCGCGACGATCAAATCGATTCATCACGAAGTCGAGTTCGACACGCCGGGGACCGACACCCATCGTCACCGTTCGGCCGGCGCAGATGTCGTCCTCGGCATCACACCGTCACAAACGGCGGAGTTTCGGACGGAAGGCAAAAACGACGGCGTGACAATTCAGGACACACTCGAGGACCTCGCCACGCGAACCGTCGACTGGACGTTCGTGGAGGGTTTCAAGTCAGCAGCGCTTCCGACGATCCTCGTCGGCGATATCGACGAAGCGGCCGTCCAGGGACCCGTGTTGTTCCGGATTCGAGATGGGACGGCTGTCGATGGGCCGGAGATTTGGGCGCGACTCGAATCGGTGCCGGACTGGGATTCCGATTCGGCCTAACGGATCGGTCATCAGATCCCATCCCGGGTCTAATGTGCGCGGTTGGGGCGGCCACACATCATCTCGAAACCGGCTGATGGCCAAATTGGCCGAAAAAGCCGATACCGACAGTCGCCGGCGGAAAAATCGATCCGATAATCCACTTCCTCGACACAACCCTTTTAGTGAGGTGCACCAAACTCCCAATATCCATGTCAGAATCGATGAGCGAGTATCTCTCTCAGGACATGCAATGCGAGGGCCTCCTCGAGTGCATGCATGGGCTCAAAGAACTCGATAAAGAGGTGTTTATGGTCCTCAACGACACCCGGGATCCACTGACCGTAGACGACATCGCCGACGCGGTCGACCGAGAACGATCCACTGCCTATCGGTCCGTTCAGCGACTCCTTCAGTCCGGTTTCATCCAGAAAGAACAGGTGAACTACGAGCAGGGTGGGTACTACCACGTCTACCGACCGACCGATCCCGATCGGATCGCCGACGACATGCAACGCCTGCTCAACGACTGGTACGCGAAAATGGGGCAACTGATCACCGAGTTCCGCGATCAGTACGAAGCCACAACCCAAAGCGAGCAGTAAGGCCTTCCAGTTTTTTCCGGAGCTGTCACAGTGTTGTCTCGATCGTCCTCTCAGAGGAGTTCGTTCAGGGCCTCGAGAAAGCCGTCCGCGTACGCACCACTGGTAACCGAATCTGCCGCCGCTTTGGCATCGTCGGTGGCGTTCGCCACGGCAAACGACGTGCCGACGACCTCGAAAAGCGAGATGTCGTTCGGTGAATCGCCGATTGCGACCACCGTTTGCGGATCGAACCCGAGATGCTCTGCGATCGATACGAAAGCCTGTCCCTTGCCCACGTCCGGCGATTTGACGTGGTACGCGTACTCCGAATCGACGACCTTCAGGCCGTGAGATCGCGCGATGGCTTCGAGCGGTTCAAGCGGTTGCTCTCGACTGATGACGACTTCAGTCTCCCGCCACCGATTTGCGAGGTCCGGTTCACCGAATCCCAGCTCGTGTCCTGCAGCTTGGTATTCGGCGGCGACTTCGTCCGCCGCTGTTCGATCTCCGTGGACCTGCAACGCGTCTTTCGCGACGGCGACGCCGCCGTTTTCCGCCACGACGATGGGGTCGATTCCGACGTACTGGGCGAGTGCAACTGGATACGGGAGCGCCTTCCCGGTCGCGATGGCGACCGGGCCCGGCCAGGCGGCGAGGGCGTCGATGATCCGGGGGTCGATCGACCGATCCGGACGACTGAGGGTGCCATCGATGTCGACGGCGATCGGTTTGGCCATGGGCCTCGTACAGTTCCCGCGCATTTGACGGATTCGCTCCCCGATTGTTACGGCGTTTGGCCACGTCCACTCCGGAGTTTGATCGCGTCGGTGAGGGTGCGATTGACCGGAACCAAAATGTCGTGCTCGACGGCCCGATCGACGATTGCGCCGTTCAACGCGTCGATCTCCGTCTTCGAGTTCGATTCGAGGTCCCGGAGCATCGACGATCGGTTTTCGCCCGTCGCTTCGACCACCGCTAACGCCCGTTCGACTGGGGAATCAATCACGAATCCCTCGGCCTCGGAGACGTTTCGAGCTTCCTCGATGGCCGATACCAGGAGCGAACGACCGGGGCCGGATTGCAAGCAGCCGTTTTGGACCCCACCCAGGGCGGTAACGGGGTTGATCCCGACGTTGACGAGCACCTTTTGCCAGATTTGCCGTCGGATCCGTGCGTCGATCTCGGTTTGCAGGCCAGCGGACTGGAAGGTTTCTGCCACTTGCTCTAGAACACGGTCTCGATCTCCCCAGGGCCGGCCGATAACCGTTTCGCCGGAACTTTCGATTCGAACAGTGCCCGGCTCGGGGACGAACGCTCCAAGCGTGGTGGTTCCCCCGATCACCTGTTCGGGAGCGACTGACTCGCGGATGCGTTCGATATTGCCCAATCCGTTTTGAAGCGTCAGTACCGGCGTTTTTTCGAGAGACGGCTCGACGTCGAGAAGGGCCTCGTCCGTGTCGTAACTCTTCACGGTAAGAACGAGGAGATCGGCTGCCGCCACGTCGGCATGATCGGTCGTCACGTCGACCTGCATCGACGTGACCGAGCCATCGACCTCTCGAACGGTTAGCGGTCCGGTTTCGAGGGCATGCAGGTGCGAATTGTCGTGTCCCACGAGCGTCACTGGGTTGGCCCGTGACAGGTGAGCCGCGAGGGCCGAGCCGATCGCCCCAGCGCCGATGACCGCGACGTGCATGATGCCGTTTACACGCGGATGTGGCAAAGGAGTGCCGGGCGGGGAAGCCTTTTCGTCCCGAACGATCAAGGGCGTCCATGGGACGATCGCGGGGTCAAATGTTGCTCGTGGCCGCCTTCGCGATGGCAGTCGTCTTCGTCGCACTGGCACTGATTCTCAACACCGCGATCTTCACGGAAAACCTGGCCACTCGCGAGACTACCGACGGCCACGACGCGGTCGACTTTCACGACTCCGTCGTCGAGACGGGTGACGTGATCTTGCGGGAGACCAACGCGGAGGAATCGAGCTATGGGACACTCGTTTCGACCTATCGGGATCGTATCGATACGTATAGCGACGCCGAATTGGCCCACGGCTTGAATCGGGGAACGCTTCGAAACGTGACCCTGATGCGAACGCACAACGGAACACTCCTCAATCAGTCGGATGGAACGAATTTCGAAAACGACGGGGGTAATTCGACGTGGCAGGTCGCAGAGGGAATAACAGACACACGCGCGGGCACGTTGAATGTGACCGCCGTCGACACGAATGCAACCTTCGTGTTCAATGTCACAGACGGGTCCGAAAGTTGGGAACTCGCCGTGAACCAATCAGACGAAACCACCTTCGACGTTTTCCTGGAGACGCCCCATAACGAGACGAGTTCGCGCTCGTACTCGACAAGGTCTCTCGAAATTCAACCGACGAACGGCTCCATCGAAAACGAGACCTGGGCAGATCTGCAATTCCAGAACGGGTTTTCCGGGGCCTACGATCTCTGGATCGGGAACGGCACGAATGCGACGGGAACCTTCCGCATGGTAGTGAATAAAGCCGAAGGAGAAATCGACGGATCCGATTACGGGTGAGACTGAAGATCCGAGAAAGACGCCAGTGATTTACAACGCGACCCTACAGATCGAACTGTTGCGGGACGATCTGGCGTACCTGACGAACGTTACCGTCGAGCCGGAAGGTGCCGATCCTCGCTGATGTTCGACCGCTAGGATTGCTGTGCGGACGCAATTCGTACCGGTCGGGAACCTTCCGTGATATCGATTGCGTCGCCGAACTCCGACAGCAGTGAGACAGCCGAACGGATGTGATCCGTCAGTTTTGGCGTCGTAATGGTGCCACCGGCCACGCCGAGAAACGGGAGTAACTGGTCGGCGAGGTGTTCATCAATCCCACCGGCACCGTTCTGGAACGCGAAAAACGACTCGGCGGCCGCTTTCCCTACTTCCTCGGCTGGCAACCCGGGTTCGCCGAGTGCCGAAAACCCGGCCATTGAACGCTCGTATCGAGCCACCACGAGCACCGAGGTCCCTGTCGAAGGCGCGTCGACGAGTTCGGTCTGTTCGATAATCGGCACGGTGATGTCGGGTTCCAGGGTTTGGGTGACGCCATCGATTTGGCGGGCAGCGACATTCGCCTCTGCGAGGTCCGCAGTCGCAATCGAACGGATCGAAATCGCCTCGAGGTCGCCTCGATCGACACACCATATCGGATCGATGGATCCGGGTTCGAGTCGCAGGGTCGCCGAACCACCGCCTCGGGGGTAAAACCCTCGCGAAACGGCTTCGATCGTCGCGTCGAGTCCGAATTGCTCTAGAACCGGGAACTTGACCTCCCGGAGATAGTCGATCGGCGGTGCCCATTTGACGTCGGTTCCACCCGTGGCGTACAATACGATCGGATCGTCGGCTGCCATAACGAGCGGCAGGACGGCGTCGAAGACCAACGAAATGCTGCCGGCCGTTCCGACGTCCACCGACGCCTCACCGCCGATATGGGATCCCGGATCGAAGATAACCGTCTCCGAACCGACTTCGACGCCCTCGAGATCCGCATCAGCGATGGCCGCGACCGCCTCGATTGCCGCCACGTGTTGGGCTCCCAACCCCGGGTCGTCCCGTCCTCCCCGAACGTTCTCGACAGTGATCGGGGTGCCGCCCAACGCGGCGAGTGAAACGGCGAGTCGGAGAACCTGCCCGCCCCCGATCCCGCCGTCGATTTGGTCCATGGACCGAAATCGGTCGGAATCGGGTTCAACGTTCCCCCGAGTCTCGAGGGTAGGCCATCCGGAATCCATTCGAACCCAAATCGTTTCCCGGACTCTCACGAAGGACCGTCATGAACGGACACGAATCGGACGCGGACGACTGGATCGAGGCGATCCAGTCACATCGGACAGAAAAGGAACGAACGTTTACCTCCGAAACCGACACCCCGCTCAGCAAGACTGCTTTCGCACGATTCGACGGCCTGGAGTTTTTCCCAATATCCGCGGAATATCGGCTTACAGGCCGGTTTGAGGCCTTTGCAGAGCCCCGCGAGGCCTCACTCGATGCAACCCGCGGGCCCCCGATGACGTTCGAACAAGTCGGGCAACTCGGCGTCGAGTTTGCAGACGAATTGACCGTGCTTTCCGTGTACCGGGCGCCAGGGGTCGAGTCCCTCCTGGTTCCGTTCCGCGACCAAACGAACGGCGAAGCTACCTGGCGACACGGTCGCTATTTGAACGTTCCTGCGCCGGATTCGACAAGTGCCGATAGTGAGAACGTCGATCAGTCGAAGCCGGTTGTCCTCTCGGTTGACTTTAACGTGGCCTATCACCCGCTCTGTGTCTATGATGAGACGATACGGAGTGCGAAACCGCCGATTGACAACGAACTCCCCATCGCCATTCGAGTCGGCGAACGATTGTGATCGTCGGCGCCATCGCTCGGGGATCGAAGACCGAAACCGAAGAAAACGGAGATAGCCGATCGTTTCCCGAGAGTTACGCCGGGACGTCCGCCGCCTCGAGAAGCTCCTGGTACCGGTTTCGGATGGTGACTTCCGAGACGTTCGTTACGTCACTCACTTCACTCTGGGTGACTCGTCGGTTCGTCAGGAGCGACGCGGCATAGATCGCAGCGGCTGCGAGTCCAACCGGGCTCTTGCCGCTGGTTACGCCCTTTTCCTGGGCCGTCGAGAGGAGCTGGCGTGCCCGTCGTTCGACCTCCTCTGCGAGGTCGAGTTCCGACGCGAATCGGGGCACGTAGCTGGCCGGGTCTGCCGGCTGGACTTCGAGACTCAGTTCACGGACGATGTATCGGTAGGTCCGTTTGAACTCCATCTCGTCGATCCGGCTGACGGCGGCCATTTCGTCGAGACTTCGTGGCGTGGTCATCTGTCGGGCCGCCGCGTAGAGTGCGGCCGTTGCGACACCCTCGATAGATCGGCCTGGAAGGAGATCCTCTTCGAGAGCCCGGCGGTAGATCACCGAGGCGGTCTCGCGGACCTCCTGGGGAAGACCGAGTGCCGAACTCATCCGCTCGATTTCGCCGAGGGCCTGTTTGAGGTTCCGTTCTTTCGAATTCCGGGTGCGGAATCGCTCGTTCCAGGTCCGCAACCGCTGCATCTTCTGGCGCTGCCGCGAGGACAGGGCCCGTCCGTAGGCGTCCTTGTCCTGCCAGCCGATGTTCGTCGAGAGCCCCTTGTCGTGCATCATATTCGTCGTGGGGGCGCCCACGCGGGACTTCTCGTCCTTCTCGGCGGAGTCGAAGGCCCGCCACTCGGGCCCGCGGTCGATTTCGTCCTCTTCGACGACCAGACCACATTCCGAGCAGACTGTTTCTCCGCGCTCCTCGTCGGTGTCGAGGCGACCGCCGCACTCGGGACAGACGTCTTCGTCGACAGTTTCTTGTTCGGTTTCCGGTTCCTCTACGGATTCGTCTCGCTTCGTCCGCTGGCGCTCACCGCTATACGTTCGAATTGTGGCATCACTCATGGTGGAGGGAACGGGGAGAACGGTGTACCCAGACTCCCCTGGGTTCCTTACAAACGGATAGCACCGAAAGTCACTTAAATGTTTCGCAAAAAACGATCATGATCGTACACGACATATGGGTTCGAGACGGTCTTAAACCTGCATATACTGCCGCTTTTGGGCGTCCTAAAAAATTGTGCGTGGGTTTACCAAACCTCAGCATACCCTTTGTAAATCAATCGGTGAAAACGGTATGCAGTCTCGGGGTTCTGTTGTTTTGGAAGTGTCATAACCCTCCCGATCGTCGATGTCTCACAGCTCACGTAGTAGCGTCGTCATCAGTCGAATCCAGAGAACGAGCGATCCCGGCCAACGACTCGTCAGGTCGGCCAGCGTCGTAAATGGCTTGGTCGCCTGGTGCTCGCAATCCATAGCGGAATCCGGGTTCGACCACGTCTAGGTGGAGGGAGTGACCGATTTCGAGGTTCTGTGCAGCGAGCCATTCGGCCAGCGCGTTTACAACACTGCCGGGATTGCGAGCACCCGACGGAGCGGCTGCTGCATGCCTCAAGACGGCCGATCCCGCTTCGGACACCTCGACCGGAGCTCGGTATTCGGTTCCGTCGAGGACCAACCGCACGAGTGTCCCATGTTCGACCGCGAGGGATTCCTCGATCACCACCTCAGGACGGGTCGTTCCGCCGTGTCGACCGATTTTGGCGTCGAACGTATCCACGGTGGGGTGGTCGTGAGCGATTCGATCCGTCATACTATCGGATTTGGGGTGAAACCCGGTCAAGGTGTCGGTTCCTGGAACGGCCCGAGACCGATCGGAGGCAGTGCAGGCCCGGGACCGGTCGGAGGCAGTGCAAAACCGTCATGACGTGGGCTCGCGTACACGGTTCCAATGGCGGAGGAGAAAACCGCGTTTCTCCGGGCCTCGTGGGTCAACGTCGTCGGGAACGTGGCGAAAATCGTCGTCGAAGGAACACTCGGTCTGACGTTTGGGAGCCTGGCTCTCGTGGCTGACGCGGCTCACTCGCTCGCGGATCTGTTGGCCAGTCTAGTTGTTCTGGTCTGGGGACGGCTCTCCTATCGGGGCCCCGATTCGAATCACCCCCACGGCCACGAGCGGGTCGAGCCACTCACGGCGCTGTTCGTTGGCGTCACGCTGATCGGACTGGCCGTGAAGATCTTCCTCGACGCCGTCACGGCGATCCGTGAAGGGCCCGAGATCCAGTTCAGTATCCTTCTCGTGGCCGGCCTCGCGTTTGCGATCGCCGACATGCTACTCGTTTACTGGTACACCGATCGAACGAACCGGAAACTCGATTCGCCGGGTCTCAAAGCACTCGCCACGGACGCCCTGAACGACGTATATACGTCATTTGCGGCGGTCCTGGGCGTTTTCGGCGCTGGCGTGGGGATGCCGATCGTGGATCCACTTGCCGGTGGTCTCGTCAGCATTCTCGTCATGCATCAGGGGTACCGTATTGCCCGGGAAAACATCCGCTATCTCACCGGAAGTGCGCCACCGTCCGAGGAGGTCGACGCGATCGAACGGACGGTGACGGATCATGCTGACGTCCACGGGGTACACGACCTGCGCTGTCACTACGTCGGAACGCAGGTCGAGGTCGAACTTCACGCGGAAGTCTCGGGGGACCTGACGCTCCGTGCCGCCCACGATCTCGAAACGGAACTCCGAAATCTACTGCTTTCCCGGCCAGGCGTCGGAGACGTCCACATCCACCTCGACCCGGGCGGAATCGGCGAATGGGACGAGTCACGGGACTGACTGACCTCGCTCACCCGAACCCCAACTCTCAAGGCCTCGAATGGGGGAGTAGGATCCATGTTGCGACCCCGAAACCACCGCGGGATTCTTCCACGGGATCGGAATCGGAGGGACCGATAACGATGCCACACACGTTCGATCCCGAGAGTGCCCACGCACTCGAAGGCGAGGACCGGTTTCGGTACCTCTCACGGGACGAATTAGTCTCCGCACTCGGGGAAGCAAAAGGTGGCATAGTTGCCGATATCGGGAGCGGGACGGGTTTTTACACCCGCGAGGTGGCCCCGTTCGTCGAGCGTCTCCACGCAGTCGACGTCCAGGACGAGATGCACGAGCACTTCGCCGAGCGGAAAATCCCGTCGAACGTCGAGTTGGTTCTCGCACCGGCGAGGTCACTCCCGTTCGAAACGAGCACACTCGACGGGCTGTTCACGACGATGACTTATCACGAGGTCGAGGAATCCGCGCCAGCGGAGTTCGCCAGAGTGGTTCGGTCCGGGGGACGACTCGTCGTCGCAGACTGGTCCAAACACGGTGCCGGCCAACGTGGGCCACCGCTGGCTGAACGAAAAAGCGCGAGCGGTGCCACAGCGGAGCTCGAAGCGGTCGGATTCGACGTCACGCGAGCCAGGGAACGCCCGGAAACGTTTTTCATCGAAGCGACGCTGCTGTAGCCAGGTCGATTGAAAAAAAAAAACCAGCAGGCCCTGAGTACGGGCAACGATTTTAATAGTAAGAGCGACATATTTGTACGAAAGGATGATGGACGATTTAACCGGCTTCCAACGGGACCTGCTCACAGTCATCGCTGGCCTCGAGGAACCGAACGGCCTCGAGATCAAGTCGGAAATGGAGGAGTACTACGAATCGACGATCAACCACGGTCGCCTCTATCCGAACCTCGACACGCTGGTCGAACGCGCTCTCGTGGAAAAGACCAAACAGGACGAGCGAACGAACGCCTATCGACTGACCGAGTCGGGAGCTGACCTGCTTTCCGAACGGCGGGAGTGGGAGTCCCAGTACGTCGAATTGGCTGACTAATCGGGACCGTCAGTTCGCTCGGCCACTAACTGCTCGGTCGCCATCCGGACCGCTTCGTCACTCGATTCGTTCGGTTCCCACCCGATCGCTCGAAGTTTCTCGATCGAGAGCCGCATTTTCGGCACGTCGCCGGTCCAGCCCCGATTACCACCGGTGAACTGGTAATTCGGATCGAGTTCCATCGCGTCGCTGACGATATCCGCGATTTCCGTCACGGAGGTCGTCGTTCGGGTCCCGAGGTTGAAGACAGCTCGCGGCCCCTCGGCGTTTCGAACGACGTGAACCATCGCGTCGATACAGGATTCCACCGTCATGTAGGATTTTTCCTGTCGACCGTCCCCCTTGATCTCGAGTTCGTGGGGATTCGTGCGAAGTTTCTCGATGAAGTCGACGATGACTGCCCCTGCTTGCAACCGGGGGCCGACGATGTTGGCGAACCGAAACACCGAGGCGGTAAGATCCGTCGCGTGAACGGACGTCGAAACGAGTGCCTCTTCCGCGGTTTTTGCCGCCCCGTACGTGCTAATGGGCGTCTGTGGGTAGTCCTCGGGAGTCGGGCGCGGGGCCTCACCGTAGACGGTCGAAGATGACGTGAACGCGATGTGATCCACATCCACTTCGGCCATGCGTTCCAGGATCGAGTGAGTCATTCCGGTATTCTCCTCGAACTGGGAGCGGGGATTCGGATCGTTGACGGCCTTCCGGGCAGCGAGGTGAAAGACGACGTCGACCGACTCGTCGATGGCTGTTTCGACCGTGGATTCCTCGGTCAGATCTCCCTCTAGAAAGGTGGCCGCTTCTGGAACCCACTTCCGCCGACCGTTCGAGAGGTCGTCTACCACCGTGACCGTCGCCCCCTCAGCAAGCAATCGCTCAGTGAGATGTGAGCCGACGAACCCGGCTCCACCGGTTACGACGGCTTTGGCTCCGGAAACTTCCATATCCGCGGATAACGAGCAAAAGTCATGGGTGTTCCGGTTTATACCAACTGCGCGGCCTGATTGCGGTGTAATCACAACATATTCCCCCTGCTTTCCCCAACGCACCGGTATGCAGGACGACCGATCGGTGACGGTCCTCCGTCTCGGCCACCGACCGGGGCGAGACGACCGAATGACGACACACGTCGGCCTCACGGCACGGGCGCTGGGGGCAGACCGAGTTGTATTCACCGATAACGCGACGGACGCGTTCGAAACAACGAGAGACGTCACCGAGCGGTTCGGTGGTCCGTTCGAAGTTGACTCGACTGATTCGCCAGTGGGGGACATTCGTTCGTGGGTGGGACCGATCGTTCATCTCACGATGTACGGGGAGCCGGTACAGGAGGTACTACCGCGAGTCCGGGGCACACCCGGGGACGATGAATTGCTCGTCGTCGTCGGTTCGGAAAAAGTCTCCTTCGACGTGTACGAAGCCGCCGATTGGAACGTTGGCGTGACGAACCAACCCCACTCCGAGGTAGCGGCTCTTGCCGTCTTTTTGGACCGATTTTTCGAGGGGCGAGAACTCGATCGAACGTTCGAAGATGCCGAGCGGCGAGTCGTTCCCAAAACACTCGGAAAAGAAGTAATCGAAACCGAAGGCGATCCTGATCGTGCAGCGACTGGGTTGGCGGACGACCCATCGGACTCCACCCCCGAATCAACCGAATGACCTGGCAGACCAACCCGACTCGCTCAAAAGACTTACCTACCGTGGCGGTCCCATCCATACATAATGGCTTTTGAGGAGTTACTCGAGGACCCCGTCATTCAGAAGTACCTCAACGAGTTGGTGGGGCCGAAGGGCATGCCCGTCGCCGCGGCGCCGCCCGACGGCGAGGTGACAGACGAGGAACTCGCGGAACGACTTGGACTCGAACTCAACGACGTCCGGCGTGCGCTCTTTATCCTCTATGAGAACGACCTCGCATCCTATCGCCGGGTCCGCGACGAGGATTCGGGGTGGCTCACCTATCTCTGGACGTTCGAGTACGAACACATTCCGGGCAACCTCCACGAGGAGATGGAACGATTGCTCGAGGCACTCGAACTTCGCCGGGAGTACGAGCGGGAAAACGAATTTTACCTCTGTCCGACGTGCTCGATCCGATTCGAATTCGGCGAGGCCATGGATCTCGGGTTCCAATGTCCCGATTGCGGTGGCGATCTCGAAGCGATGGGGAACGACGAACTGATCGGTGCCATCGACGAACGCATCGATGAACTCAGAGCCGATCTCGGAATCGTGGCATAATGGTCGTTCTCGCAAGCAAGATCTACGTTCACGGAACGGCCCGGGATCGGGCTCTCGATTCCCTCCGCTCACTGGTCGAAAACGCACTCGGTGACCTCGACGTTTCCGTGGACGTCGGCATCCGCCACGACGATTTTCCAACTGTCACGGTCGACGGTCCGGACGAAACAGTTGCCCGGAACGTCCTCCGGGACGAATGGGGGGAGGTTATCGCCGATCCGGAACCGGGGACCGTCGCGACAGGGACACTTGAATCCTGGGACGAGGTCGGTATTACCCTCGATGCAGGCCACGAAGTCTCGATTCCGACCGCGGAGTTGGGTCTCGGTGGCGGCACTCCATCCCAGATGCGAACCCGGTTCGGATTGGTCCAGCATCTCCCACTCGAATTCGTGGCCGGCGACCCGCCTCGACTGGCCGACGCGACGCGAGACCGTCTACACGGGTGGATGCGGGAGGAGACCGGCCGAGTCAACGTCAATAGCGCGACGCGGGCCGAAGTACGGGCAACCGTCAACCGAGCTGGCCACGCAAACGACATCGTCACGGTCGAGCGGCTGGGACTACTCGAACAGAGTATCGTCTGCAAACCGGGAACAGACCCTCCCGGGCTCCTCGCGAGCATCGGCTCGTATCTCGATTCGGAACTCCTCGCAGTCGTTCCATGAGGCGGACGCTCGCCGTTCTCGCCGTCGCAGGCCTGTTAACTATGGCCGGGTGTCTGGGCGGCGGCGCCGTAGACGAGCAGGCACTGGCGGAGCCGGCGAATTACGAGTGGAACACCAGCGCTGACGTGAGTGTGTCAGTGGACGGCGGGAGTTATCAGGCCGTTCTCGCGATGAATGATCGGACCAACGTCAGCCTGTTCGGACCTGGTGAATTCGGTGGGGAAACGGCGCTTCCGATCCGGGCCGTCAAATACCGATATCCGAACGGGACCGTGGTCAACGCGTCGGCGCTTTCCGTCTCCGAGGTTGGCGAACGGACCGTCGTGGAGGTTCCCCGGAGTGGTGGCCAACTCGCATATACGGCTGGAGTGCTGTCGAACGAACTGTTCTTACCGGTCACGATCAACGGGAGTTACGCCGTCCGCTTGCCACCCGGTACAGCGGTGAGTGCCCCGATAATCGGCGGGGCGAGACCTGGGGGTTACGATCTCGAACGAACAGAGGATCGAATAACCCTCCGGTGGCAAAATCCCGAGACGGATGTTCTGTCGGTGGATTACTACCAGGAGCGGAACCTCTACATATTCGGCGGATTGCTGGGTGTGGCAGGCTTGATCGCTGGGGCCGGTTTGTTGTATTTCCGGGCGCAACTTCGGACGCTCGCGGCCAGACGAGGAGCCGTCGGACCGGACGATATCGACGACCCCTGATCGGACACGGCGACATTAATAGCAGCCCGCACTAACTCCCGCTCATGGACGTGGGCCTTTTGACAGTTGGCGACGAGCTCCTCTCCGGCGAGACGGAGAACACCAACGCCTCGTGGCTTGCACGTCGACTTTCCGACCGGGGGGCAACCCTCCGGCGAATCGTCGTGGTCCCGGACGAGGAGGCAGCGATTGTCTCGACACTCGAGGATCTCGGGGAACGGTACGACGCCGTGATCGTCACGGGTGGTCTCGGGCCAACACACGACGACGTGACGATGGAGGCAGTTGCTACAGCATTCGACTGCTCGATGCGTGAAAGCCCCGACGCCGCCGAGTGGATCCAGAACGAAACTGAATACGAGCTGGACGACCTCGTTCCCGGTACGACTCACCTCCCAGATCGGGCCGAATTCCTCCCCAACCCTGCCGGGGTCGCACCGGGAGCCCACATCGAAAACGTCTACGTACTCCCCGGTGTCCCAGCTGAGATGCGAGAGATGTTCGAACTCATCGCCCCCGCATTCGACGGCCCAGCGTCCACGACTCGGGTGCTCACCGCGGACCGACCGGAACGAGAACTCGTTTCGGACCTAAAAGCGGCGAACGAACGATTCGACGTCCGAATCGGCAGCTACCCTGGTGAAATGGTCACGATCCGAATCCAGGGCCTCGATGGCGAGGAGGTAGACGCTGCAACGGCTTGGCTCGAGGCTCGTCTCTGAACCGATCTCGACCGCTGCAACCGGCGATATTTTCACGGGGCAAACCCGATATCGAAGCATGCGAACGATCGGATTCGTCGTTAATCCTATTGCCGGCATGGGAGGGCGAGTTGGACTCAAAGGCACCGACGGAAAAGTCGAGGAAGCACGGACCCGGGGGGCAGAACAGCGCGCCCCGAAACGCGGCGAAGCCGTACTCGAGGTCCTCACGGATTACACGGATTCGGTCGACGTACTCACCTGGGGTGGCGAAATGGGTGCGAACGAGGCCAAAGCCGTGGGGCTATCAGTCGAGGTTCTTGGCGAGCCGTCCGGTGAAGAGACGAGCGTAAATGATACCAGCGCTGCCGTATCGGCGTTTCTCGAATGCGACGTCGATCTCGTCGTGTTCGTGGGCGGTGACGGAACCGCCGTCGACGTGTACGAAACCATCGAGCAGGCAGGGACGGAAACACCCCTTCTTGGCGCTCCTGCCGGCGTGAAAGTGTATTCCTCGGTCTTCGCCGTTTCACCGGAAGCCGCTGGCCAGATCGCGGCGTCGTTCGAGCAGACGGCGACCCGCGAGATCAACGACATAGACGAAGCGGCGTATCGGGAGGGTGAGGTTCGAGCCGAACTGAAAGGGTTAGCAGCGGTCCCCGTGGCTGAAAATCTCCAGTCTTCGAAACAAATTCTCGGCGGAGACGTCGAGGGAGTTGCGAAAGGAATCGTTGAAGCGGCCGATCCCGAGACGACCTATATCCTCGGTCCCGGTGGGACCCTCGCAACGATCAAATCGGCGTTCGGCATCGACGGTTCTCCACTCGGGGTGGACGTCATCAGAGACGGCAAGTTGCTCGTCAAAGACGGTTCCGAGGCCGACATCCTCGAGGCGATGGGGAAACGGAACGAAATTATCGTTTCGCCCATCGGGGGCCAGGGGTTCATATTTGGCCGTGGAAACGACCAGATTTCCCCCGCTATCATCGAGGATTCCAAACTCACAGTCGTCGCCTCCCCGGAGAAACTCGATGCGACGGATGCACTTCGGGTGGACACGGGCGATCCGGATCTCGACGAGACACTTCGAGGATGGATCAGGGTCCGTATCGGGCGAGTCGAGCAACGAATGGTAAAGATCGTTTAGGCGACCCGCCGACTATCGGGGCAGATATAAGGTTCATTAGATATTGTGGGGGATATATGGATACGAGGAAGGTCCAGCGGCTCGGGCCCTCGACGCTTGCAATGACGCTCCCGGCGGCCTGGGCGCGAGATAACGGTGTGGAGAAGGGAGATGAAGTCGCCGTCAGAACTACTGCTGAAGGGACGTTGACCGTCACGCCGGAATCGGCTCGAGGTGAGGAAACGGAGGCGACGATTACGGTCGGTGAATTCGATGCCGACGCCGTCGAACGAGCGATCATCGGACAGTACGTGCTCGGGCGTCGGGTCATTCACGTTACGGCCGAAGAGACACTCGAAGGCCCGCACATCAATGCAGTGTACGACGCCGAATCGCAATTGATGGGACTGGGCGTGATCGAGGAGACACCGGAGCGGATCACGATCAGGTGCTCTGTGGACCCGGAGGATTTCGACCTGACCAACCTGTTGACTCGCCTGGAAAATACTGGGCGAACGATGCGACACGAGGCAATCAAAGCGTTGGCCCGGAGTAATCCCGACCTGGCCGAACGAGCCCTCAACCGCGAGCGTCAGGCGAACAAGATCTTCGTGCTTCTGCTTCGGCTCATATTTACCTCCTATCGAAATCCGTCGATCGCGCGGAAAATGGGGCTTTCCGATGCGTTTCCCCTTATCGCGTATCGATCCGTGGCGAAGAACCTGGAGCTGATCGCGGACAACGCGGAGAACATGGCCGAGATCGTGCTCGATGCCGATGGTAACCGACTCGGTCTGGACGACCAAACCGTCCGGCGGATCGGCGACCACAACGAGCGGGTCGACGAACTTACGGAACTCGCCGTCGAGTCCGTCGTCGAGCGGGATTTCGAAACGGCCAGACGGGCACAGGCGATGTTCATGGACCTCTCCGAACGGGAACTCGACCTCATGAAAGATCTGCCCGAACTCTCCCAGAAGCGGCTTCTCCAGGTACGGGAAGTGCTCGTAGCGCTCCAGCAAACGGCCGAACACGCCGTTCGCATCGTGGAAATCGCGTCGAATCTCGCGCTAAACGAGCCCTCGGAGTTCACGTCGATCGAGTGATCGGCAATCGCTCAGTCTGAAAGGGTTATAGGATTGGGGATCGTACCCGAGTACAATGACTGACTTCACGGAGGACGAAAAACAGATTTTGTCCCACCTCCGGGAGAGTGCCAACACGGGTGAGGAGTACTTTCGAGCGAGAAACATCGCCGAATCGATCGGGCTCACCTCGAAACAGGTCGGGGTGAGATTGGCCCGTCTTGCCGAAAAAGCCGAAGATCTCACTATCGAAAAGTGGGGACGCTCTCGGTCGACGACCTGGCGGGTCGAACGGGCCTGAGAGACGATGCACTCCTCCTGGGTTCCGGTCGATTCACCGTATCGAATCACCGCCGTGATTCCGAAGGGAAACATCGGATGACGGTCCGAGTGGAACGGGATTTTTTCGTCGACGCTTCTCCCGAGGCGGTTTGGGCATTCCTCGAGGACCCGTCCAACAGGGCTCGGGCTATCAGTCTCGTCGAAAGCTTCGAAACCGAGGACGAGACCACACTCTGGCACCTGAAACTTCCGATACTGGGAGTCGGGCCCACCATCACCGTCCGGACTCGGCCACTCGACCGACGATCACCTGAATACGTCAGGTTTGTGGGGGAATCGTCCGTTTTTGACGTGACAGGAGAACACCATATCGACCAAACCGAGGGAAAAACGTCGGTTCATACCCGGTTCGAAGTCACCGGCCGGCTTCCTGGCGTGGAGCGTTTCTTCGAGAAACGGTTCGACCGCGAAATCGGCAATCTCGAAAACCAACTAGTTGCGTTTCTTGAAAACCGATGAAACTGGGACTCCTCCAGATTCGGGTCGAAGCAGGGGACCGGTCCGGAAACTTCGAGCGTGCAACGACGGCGATCAGAGAGGCCGCCGTTCGCGAGACGGACCTGCTCGTGCTGCCGGAACTCTGGAACGTCGGGTATTTCGATTTCGATGCGTATGAGACGGCGGCCGAAGGGTTGAACGGTCCGACTCTTTCCCGTATCAGCGACCTCGCACAGGAATATCGCGTGTCGATTTTAGCCGGCAGTATCGTCGAAGACCTCACGGCGACGGAGGCAGCCACTCCAGCCACAACCGGACTATCGAACACGAGCGTGTTCTTCGATTCTTCGGGAACTCGCCAACTCATCTATCGAAAACACCACCTGTTCGGGTACCAATCCGAAGAATCACGACTCCTGACACCTGGAGAACGCCTCGAAACGACGACGATTGGTGGGTTCACCGTCGGAGTCACGACCTGTTACGATCTCCGTTTTCCCGAACTGTATCGCGAACTCGTGGATCGCGGTGTGACACTCATCCTGGTTCCGAGTGCGTGGCCGTATCCCCGAATCGAGCACTGGACGACGTTGACGCGGGCCCGAGCCATCGAAAACCAGCTCTACGTCGTCGGAGTGAATGGATCCGGCCCGGCGGGTGGCCCCGGTTTGATCGGCCGTTCTCGAGTCATCGACCCCTGGGGAACCACTGTTCGTGCTGTGGGTAGTGACCCGGAAACGGCGATCACAGCGGTCGAACCAGAAACAGTCGACGCCGTTCGCGAACGGTTCCCCACTCTGG
The DNA here is from genome assembly GCA_034520565.1 of Halodesulfurarchaeum sp. Taxonomy (GTDB): domain Archaea; phylum Halobacteriota; class Halobacteria; order Halobacteriales; family Halobacteriaceae; genus Halodesulfurarchaeum. The sequence goes on along the minus strand of JAXHNL010000002.1, from coordinate 1,606,759 downwards.
ACGATAGAAGACCGTAGGCGAGGTCGGATTCGGCTCGAACAGTTTATATGTAAGGACGGCCCACTTTTCACTGCCGGTCGTCGACGCTTTTCTCGTCGAGGATCGGTACTCCCGGAACGGCCCGTCTCGCTCCCCGGGCCACAACGGACGACGTCCCCTTTCCACCCCCCCCCCTTCCGCTTTAGGACGCAATCGTGTTGATTTCACCTTTGACAGCGGCTGCGTCGAAATCGTGATCCGGTCTGATATTTACGAAATCGAGGAAATCGACGGCATCGAGAACGGCGTCGATCCCGTATTGTTCGACGGCGGCAGCCACGGCATCAGAAGCATCGACGTGTGGTTCGAGGGTCCCGAGCGCACAGGCGATATCGTAGGCCCTCGCCGGGGGAATCGTTCCGGGCCGCACGGCTGTGGCGTCGATGAAAAAGATCTCGTCGTTCTGGACGAGAACGTTTTCCCCCCGGAGATCGCCATGTGCCAGGCCGTTTCGGTGCATTCTCGCGAGCGAGTCGAACAGGTCGGGGAGTAACCCACGGATTTCGTCAGGGTTGCAGGCTTCGAGCGTGCGAAACCCCTCGAGGTAGTCGAACACAACAACACCGACCGAATCGATGTCGAACGCTTCGATCGGTTCCGGTGCGTTCACGCCCACCTCCCTGATTTTTCGAGTTGCCTCCAGATCGTGCTCGGCCATCTCGCCCGGGTTCTCGAAGTGCTCGAAGAATCCCGGCGTGCCACTCGAAAACGCACCGAGGTTTCGGGCTCCGGTAAAGACTGCGTGAACGAACGCGTTCCGCTGAGAAATGACCTTGACGAACCATTTTTCGTCCACAACGATCGGTGTCGACAGCCAGTTTTCCGCCTCCAAAAACTCGATCCGGACGACGTCGCGGTCGTATCGCTGAGCGAGTTCCTGCCCGACCACTTCGAGTGTGCTCCAGGGAACGGTTCCTCTGACGAGTTGGCGGACGCTCACATTTTCTCAAAGGGAGCCAGTCCTAAATCCCTTCCCTGGGCCGTTCCATCGTGGGACTCACTCGGCCGTCGGTCCACGACGCTCGATGATTCGATCAATGATGTCGCCGGTAGAGAGAATCTCACCCTCGTATGCCGCTTCCCGGCCCGAAACCCGCTCGACGCGGCAGTCGATTCCGCGGTCTTCGAGATCCCGGGCGATCGACTCGACGTCGTGGTGCTGGTCGTACCCGAGCGCAATAACGTCAGGATCTAATCGTTCGATTGGAACGAAAATGTCGGATTCGTGTCCGACGTGGGCCCCGTCGACCATATCGAGCGCCTGGATGACGTCTCGCCGTTGTCGATTCGGGAGCACAGGGGGCTCCTTGTGCGTGACGTTTTCCCGCCTTGCGACGATGACGTGAAGCTCGGATCCGAGCGATGCGGCCTCCGATAGATAGTGAAGGTGACCCGGATGAATCAGGTCGAACGTTCCCTGGGCGACGACGCGGGTCATTTTCTCACGCTGCGGAATCGGTTTTGCATATCCACGGCGGAAAATCCCATGCTGTCTCCGGAGCAATTCGTCGTGTAACGAGAGAAGTCCTCTCGACGCCGATACGGGCGTTTGTGTGCGCGGTCTGAATCGTTGGACCGCGAGACGACAGTCATTACCCCCGATTGGCTCTGGTGGGTAACAAGGGTACCGATTGAACCGAGCAGCGCCGATCGATCAATGTACCCTCGCCCACTTCCCCAGTCGAATAGCTCAGTATTTTCGACAACTGCGGAAATTTTTGACAACGACTCGAACTGCGCGACCACAATTGGAGCGGTCCAGACCGCCAGGTTCGCGACCCTTCGTGGTACCACGACCCTCGGAAGGGTTATCCGGGGGTCGGCACTACCTGTAATTGCAATGGCAAACGGTAAGGTTGATTTCTTCAACGACACTGGCGGCTACGGATTCATTACGACTGAGGACGCGGACGAGGACGTTTTCTTCCACATGGAGGACGTTGGCGGCCCGGACCTCGAAGAAGGACAGGATGTCGACTTCGACATCGAACAGGCCCCCAAAGGCCCGCGCGCGACGAACGTCGTCCGTAACTAAGGCGAGTTTTCTCCGTCGTCTTCGGACTTCGGACTTGAACTCGATTCTTTTGGAACAAACCTACGTAGCGAAGCATTTGGTAAACAATATTTATTGAAACGTGCAATACCAACCGATCGGACCGAGTTTTTCGACGGACGTAAAACCGGATTGTTTCGGTTTACGTTGCGGCTTTTGCACGATCGTCGACATATCGGGGGGCCGGCTCCGGTGAAAAGCAAACGTTTGCCGAACCCACTTTATAAGGTGGCCCCAATATTTATCTATGTCGGCTAATATCGTCTCTTCGTATGTCAATGGATAACGTGAATCGACGTGACGTACTGAAAGGCGCTGCTACCATCGGTCTCATCAGTTCCGCAGGCTGTGCAGGTGGCGGCGACGATACTGGTGACGGCGACGAAGAAGAACCCGAGAGTTACACGGTGACTATCGGCGCGACCTCACAGAACAGTTCGACCCAAGCCGCAGCCCAAGCACTCGCACGGGCCGCAAACCAGCATAGCGATATTGTCAGCATCTCACCGCAGGTGACCGACGGCTGGACGGCGAATCTCTACGAATACGACGACGACAACATCCCGGCGATGGGTGTGGACAACAATTCGCTTTCGAAGGCGTTGGCCGAAGATGGCCCATTCGCCGATAATCCCGTAGATGCCCTGCCGCAGCAAGGGTTCATGTTTACCTCGCTCCAGATTCACTGGGTCGCCCTCGAGGGATCTGGACTCGAGTCGACTGCCGACCTCGCTGAAGGCGGATACACGATCTATCCGATCCAACCGGGATTCGGGACCAGGCTGTTGACCGAGGAAGTGATCAAAGAAGCGGGACTGTGGGACCAAAACGAAATCCTCAACGTGGACACGGGTGACATCCCAGGAGCAGTCGAAGAAGGACGGGTCGATGCCCTGTGTGTCTACGGAGGAAACGGCGTCCAGTTGTCTGGATGGGTTCAGGAGGTGGACGTCCGAAGCGGTGGAGACCTCTACCTACTCGAAGTCGACGACAACTTCAAGCAGGCGATCCAGAACGTTCCGGGAGCCATCATGGAGGAATTCGAGGTGTACGGGTACGAGCAGGATGTCAGTAAAATAACCGACCAGGTGACGTCGTGGTCACTCGCGGCTCAATGGGCATTCAGCCCGGACATCGCAGCCGAGGCCACGAAGGAAATCGCCCGAATCGCTCACGAACATCACGATACGATCAGAGAGTCGGACCCGACGACCTTGAATTACGACGACCCAGCGGTTATGACGACGACGGTTATCCCCGAACTCGAAATCCATCCAGGTATCGCCGAATTCTTCCAAGAGAACGATATCTGGGAGGACAACTGGACGAGCGGATAACGGCCTACACCCCACCTTCAATTCCCCGTAACAAAAGCCCACCTGCTACCCCTGAATATACATGGACTCGACGGACACGGAAAAAAATCCGCTGGCGAAGACTGCTGAAACTGAACCGAGCCCCGGTCCGGCGGCGACTGATTCCCTGTGGCCGATCGGTCACGAGGAGTCGGGATACCGGAAAGTCCTCGAGTTGCTCGTCACGTATGGCGCAGTGCCGTTCTGGGGGATGATCATCTACTACGCCTCGACGCAGTTCTGGCCCCGTGCGAAATACGGGGTTCTCTTTCTCGGGGGCACGCTCCTGTTGTACATTCTTTCGGAACTTCCGGATTCGATCGACGACAGGAATTATGCTGACGTGATTGCACTTACCGGTTCGGCACTCATCTCTGCCATCACTGCAGGATATCTCTTCCTCAACTTCCATCGGCTGTACGTGACCAGCCTCGGCCGCGCGCTCCCTCACGAGTACTGGATGGCGGCCGCGTTCACGCTCGCGATTATCTATCTCACGTGGCGTTCGTTCGGGATTACGTTCCTCGCAGTCGTCCTCATCGGAATCGGGTACGGCCTCGTCGGGCCTTGGATGCCAGGGGTTCTTTCGCATGGAGGGCTCTCTGCGACGCGGACCCTTCGGATCTTGGTCATCAGCATCGACGGGTTCTTCGGCTTCCTGAACCAGCTCGTCGCCGCGTGGATCGCGCTGTTCCTGCTCTTTGCAGGTCTGTTGAAAACCTACGGGGCCTTCGATCTCATTTTCAGGATTGCCGTTCGGTCGGCGAAGTACATCGATTCGGGAATCGCCCAGACTGCGGTCATCGCCAGTGCGATCATTGGGTCGATAAACGGGAGTCAGACCGCAAACGCAGGGATGACGGGATCCTTTACGATTCCCCTGATGAAAGACGCTGGAGTCAGGCCGGAAAGTGCGGGAGCAATCGAGTCCGTCGCGTCGACGTCTGGACAGGTGCTTCCGCCGGTCATGGGCGCCGGGGCGTTCATTATGGCCTCGCTGATCACGGGCATAACGTACGTCGACGTGATCATCGCTGGGTTAATCCCAGCAGCGATTCTGGTGATTTCGATATTCCTCGCCGTCCATTACGTCGCGGCCCCGCAAATCGGGTCGACTGACCCCAGTGAGCACCTCGACGATACGATGCGCAACGCTTCCATCGCCTTTGAAAGCGTGAAATACGGGATTCCGCTGTTCGTCCTGATCTACTACCTCGGTATCGTTCAGTACACGGTGATGACGTCTGCCCTCTACACGGCCGTGAGCATGATCGCGATGGGCGTGCTCGTCCCGGTCCTTCGGTCTCTGACCATCGACGATCGAAGCGTTCCACGGACGCTCCGAATCGTGGCCGTCCAGACCGTCAACGGATTCAGAGAGGGCATCATCGTGCTTGCTCCGGTTGCGATCATTCTTGCTGCCATCAACGGGGTCGTGGACATCCTGATGGCGACGGCCGTTCCGACGGCCATTTCGCTTGCGCTCATGGATCTCTCCGGTGGCGTGATGCTAATTGCCGTGATTCTCGCCATGGTGATCAGCATTCTCATGGGCCTTGGAATGCCGACAACTGCCGCCTACACGGTCGTCGCGCTGTTGATCGCCCCGTCGTTGATCAGCCAGTTCTTCGTCCCGGACCTCGCCGCTCACTTCTTCGTGTTTTACGCGGCGATTCTGGCTGGTCTGACCCCACCCATTGCGACAACCGTCGCCGTTGCGGCAGGCATTGCAGGAGGAGACTTCTGGGGAACGGCCTACGAGGCCATCAAAATCTCGCTTCCGCTGTTCGTGTTGCCGTTTACCTTCGTCTACCATCCGGAAATCCTCCATGGGAACCTGTCGAGTCCCACCCTGATTGCCGGCGGTGCGGCATTGGTCGGGGCGATCGCAATGATCCACGGCATCAATTATCGGTTCCCGTACGGTCGGGTCTTGACCTACGGAACGCGGGCCGGGTTCTTTGCGGTCGGGACGGTGGCGATGGTCTTCCCCGATCGAACGATCCAGTTCGGTGCGCTGGCGATCATCGCCGTTCTGTTCGCCTTGCATTACCTCCAGAAGTACACACAAGTGATCCTCCCCGGGCAGACGGAATCGAGTCGGCGATAAGGAGGGAATCTCCGTCGTCGGGAAGAAATCTCGACTGGCGGCCGTTCGGACAAAATCGCCACGGAAACGTGAGTGTCTACAAAAGTTAAGGTCTCTGCCGTGTCAATTGCTTACATGTACCGGGTATTAATCCCCGTCGACACCGACGAAGAACGGGCCAGAAAGCAAATCGAGACACTCGAATCACTTCCGGAACCTGCCGAACCCATCGAAGTCCACGTCCTGCACGTCTACGAAGAAATCACCACACCCGCAGACGAGGCAGGTTCTGCTCCGATCGAAGACCTCAACGAGTCTCTCGACGAGCTCCGAAACCGTCCGGAAAGTGTCGAATGGGTTATCGAGGCGCTGGAAGCGATGGATATCGATCCTTTCCTTCACGAACTCGTCGACGAACCGGTCGATGGAATCCTTTCGACGGCACGCGAAATCGATGCCGACACGATCCTCGTGGGGATCAGGGAACGAACGCCGATCGGGAAGGTGGTCTTCGGCAGTGTCAGCCAGCAAGTCATCCATCGGAGCGATCGACCGGTACTTATCGCCAGATGAGGATTCCGCTACTGGGAGAAACGAACTCCGGGAGATGGCTTTGCTATCCGACGGTACCCGTGCGATGATGGGACGGCGCATCCAGGACGATATCCCAGTCGTCCTCTGAGGCACCCGTACAGTACCGGCCGAGCGGATTGTTTTCCGAACAGGGTTTACCTCCGTCCCACGAAATGGAACCAATTCCGATGAGGTCCCGACGAGCACGGATCGTACTTGCGTTTGTCGTGTTTTCCGTGCTGCTCGCTCAGGCACTGCTCTACCCGGGAATCGACACACTCGTCACGGCAATTGGAGTCCCGTCAGCACTCGACGCCAGCATGTGGTTCCTGGCCGCAGAATTCGCGGCGTTCATCGCCTTTGCCGGGGTCTGGGGGGCGATGAGCGATGCCGCCGGGCGCCGGCGGCCCTTTATCGTTGCCGGCGCAGTCGGCGGTGCAATGGCCTATCTTCTCATGGCGATGGTCGCCCAATCCACCTCACTTTCCTTTCTCGGCGTCCTTGGGCTCCGGATTCTCCAGGGGGCTCTGACCATCGGTGCGTTTTCCCTCGCAATGACGATGTTGATGGATCTCGAGGGGGGTCACGGGCGCAATATGGGGGCGGCCGGAATTGCTATCGGATTGGGCATGTCATTGGGGTCTCCCCTCGGTGGACAACTCTACGAGATCGGCCCCTTCGTCCCGTTGTACGGTGCAAGTGGCCTGCTTCTCGGGGTGGGGGTGCTCTCGGTGGGGCTTTCGGATCGGACGACACCGACGGGACGGGAAACCATCGGAAAAGTCATCGAAACGATCCGCAACGAGCGGAGATTGAGCGTTCCCTATGCCTACGGGTTTATCGATCGGTTCACCGCCGGATTTTTCGCCCTCGTCGGGACCCTGTATTTTCGAACCGTTTTCGGACTCAGTCCGGGGGCGACCGGCATCTTTCTCGCACTGTTTTTCGTTCCGTTTGCCCTCCTCCAGTATCCCTTCGGAATCCTGTCGGATCGAATCGGTCGGACGGGGCCCGTCGTCGCCGGATCGGTCCTTTACGGCTTCGGGGTTTTGGGGGTGGGACTGTCACCCACTCCGAAACTCGCGGGTGTCATGATGGCCGTCTCGGGCGTTCTCGGTGCCCTCATGTCGCCGGCGACGATGGCACTGGTTACCGACATCGCGCCAGCAACCGAGCGGGGAACCGCTATGGCCGGGTTCAACGTGTTCGGGAGTGCAGGTTTTCTCGCAGGAATTCTCGTCGGTGGGACTGTCGCCTCGAACGTCAGTTTTTTCGCCGCGTTTCTGACCGCAGCCGGTGCGGAGATTGCGATTGCACTCCTCACGCTCCCGATCCTATTACGCTGGCACTGAGTTAAGAAAACTGACGTTTTTGCCTACGGGACTGTTTTCGAGTCGATTCCGGTGGCGGGAACCGCTTCCGAATGAGCGAAATAAGGAATGCTCCGACGGGATTTGAACCGAAATCAGACGTGCTCACTCACTCCGTTCGCTGCGCGCGACTGATAGGGTTCAATCCCTTCGTGCGCGTTTCGCTCCCTCGTAAAACTCGGTCGCTGCAATGCTCGCGGTTTCACCGCTCGCAAAATCGAGACACTCACTTCGCTCGTGTCTCGCATGCTCCGACAGGGATTTGAACCACGCGAAGAGCTCGCTTCGCTCGCACTTCTCTACTTCAAATCCCTTCGTACGCGTTTCGCTCCCTCGTAAAACTCGGTCGCTGCAATGCTCCGACAGGGATTTGAACCCTGGTCATTGCCTCGAGAGGGCAATATGATTGGCCGGACTACACTATCGGAGCGTGTGCACCCGATTCTATTTCCCACCTCCGTTTAACGGTTGTGTTTCGCTCGACCCGTGCGAAGAAATAGCGAGGGATGACTGGATCTCCGAACGCATGAAAGGTCGCTACGTCGATTCAGTTGCAAGCCCGTAATGCCCGGGTTCGTCGTCCGTTCTGGGTTCGGCGACGACCAAATCGTCCGCGTTGACCATGATCCACGGGATCGCCCAGTCGAGAAGCACGGCTTCAGTTTCCGGATCGAGTTCGGCATCGGGCTTGAGCTCCTGCAGAAGCCGGGCGATCTCGTAAACCGTGTACATCTGGTCGGCCTCGAGCAGATCCTTCGGCTCGTAAAACGTGGCCGGATGAAGGTGTTCGAACTCGGATTTCGGGACGGGCATGCCCGAAGGGGCGACGCTCGGACTTGTAAGGCTACCGGTCGATTATTCGACGCGCGAGCTGACCTTCTCGAAGTTCTCGGCGACGTTGTCCCAGTCGACGACCTCGAAGAAGGCGTCCACGAAGTCACCGCGAGCGGGGCCGTAGTCGAAGTAGTAGGAGTGTTCCCAGACGTCGACGGCGAGGATCGGATGGGACCCCCAAAGGGCACCGTCGTTGTGTTTCTGGACCGCGAGGTTGCGCAACTGTTTTGCGACCGGGTCGTAGACGAGCAGCGCCCACCCGCCGGCCGAATAGCCTGCTGCCTCCTTGAACTCCTGCTTCCAGGCAGCATACGAACCGAAGTCCTCCTCGATGCGGTCTCGGAGCGCGCCGTCGGGCTCGCCGCCTCCGTTCGGGGACATGTTCTCCCAGAACATCGTGTGGAGGTAGTGGCCCGAACCGTTGTGGCTCACCGATCGAAGGGCCGCCTTGGTTCCCTCTGTGTCGCCGGCCGCGCGGTTCTCCGCCAGCGTCGCCTCGGCACCGTCGAGGCCGTTTACATACCCCTGATGGTGGGTGTCGTGATGCCACTCGAGAACCTGCTCGGAGATGTGCGGTTCGAGGGCGTCGTAGTCGTAGGGCAACTCCGGCAGCTCAGGATTGGACCGTTCGCTCATTGGAAATACACCACATGAACCATCGCCCGGAGTCCGGATAAACGTTTAGGAGGGGGCATTCAGGGTCACTTTACGCCGAAAGGTCGGGCCTGAAATCTCAGTCGTCGTTCCCTCTCGCCCGCTCGAACATCTCGATCGCCGATTCCCGTCGAGCCCCGTGATCGACGATCGGATCGGGATACTCGGGCGCGATTTGGGCACGACGATCCGGTTCGAGTTCGTGCCAATTGTGGATCTTCTCGGGATCGACTCCCTCCAGCTCGGAAACGTAGGTGGTGATGTACGCTGCCTCGGGATCGTACCGTTCGCCCTGGGTCATCGGATTGAAAACCCGAAAGTACGGCTGGGCATCGGTTCCGGTCGAGGCGGCCCATTGCCACCCACCCACGTCGTTTGCTGTCTCGTGATCGAGAAGATGGCGACGAAAGTGCCGATACCCCTTTCGCCAGTCGAGCTGGAGATCCTTGGTGAGAAACGAAGCGACGAGCATTCGAACGCGGTTGTGCATGTATGCTTCCGATCGGAGTTGCCGCATGCCGGCGTCGACGATCGGGTACCCTGTTTTACCCGATTTCCAGGCCTCGAGGTGTTCCGGGTTCTCACGCCACTGAATGGGGTTTTCGAAGTCTTTGAAGTTCTCCACGACCGTTTCGGGATGGGCAGCGAGGACTTGAACGTAGAAATCCCGCCACGCGAGTTGCCGACGAAACTCCTCGACTGACTCGCGCTTTGTGTCCGAGGAAGCGGAATTCGTTGCAGCCCGTATATCCTCGAGGACTTCTCTGATTCCGAGCAAACCGAAGGCGAGATCCTGTGAAAGTCTCGATGTTCCCGCTTTTGCTGGCACGTCTCTCGCAGTTGCATACTCGTAAATCGGTCCATCGGTGAACCTGTGCAGCCGTTCGAGGGCAGCCGAACGGCCCGCGGGAAGTGGCAACGATTCCCCGGGAGATTCCACGATCGATCGAACAGACTCCCGACGCTCTTCGATGAATGAATCGGACGCGGGTTGGGGGATTGCGTCCTCTTGCTCCTTGTCGGCCCACTTCTTGTAGTAGTAGGAAAAAACCGAGTAGTACTCCCCCTTGTTGGTCAGGATCGATCCGGGCTCGTGGTAGGTCATATCAGGGACTGATTCTGCAGTGACAGCATCGGGAAGGTTTTCCGTGACGGACCGATCTCGTCGGGTGGCAAACTGCGAGTAATCTCGATTCCAGACGAGAGTATCGACGTCGAATTCGTCAGCAAGTTCCGGAATGACTACTGTCGGGTCCCCATCTCGCACGAGCAAATCGGTCCCCATCTCCCGATAGGTTTCCTGCAGCGAAGCGAGCGAGGCGACGAAAAAACCGGTCCGGGCTGGACCGGCCATCGAAACCAGATCCGGGTCGATGACGTAAACGGGGAGCACGGAGCCGGCAGCAGCGGCCGTCTGTAATCCTCGATTATCGACGGTCCGGAGATCCCGTCGATGCCAGAAAACGACGTCTGGTGAATTCGGCATGTTTCACCAAGGGTTGGCAGGTTGGAAAACGTTTGCACCGGGTTAATCGGTTTCAGAAGCGTCCAACGAACTGCTGAGCTTCGATTATTTCTCGCGGAGGGTGAACCACCAGTCACGGGAGTCATACCCCGCCTCCTCGGCCTCCTCGATCCGGGCCGCTGCGTCGTCGTCGGTGCTGGGCGGCGGGAGAAGCACTTGCTCGCCAAAGAGGTCGTTGTCCGGCCAATCGGCGGGCGTCGCGACCCCTTCCGCGTTACTGTACTGCAGTGCTTCGAGCGAGCGCAGGATTTCGTCGATGTTGCGGCCGACCTCTTTCGGGTAATAGAGGATCTGCCGGATGACTCCCTCCGGATTGACGAGGAAAACCGCACGAACGGTACTCGTTCCGTCGCCCGGGTGAATCATGCCCAGTTTGCTCCCGACTCGACCGGTTTCGTCGGCGATGATCGGAAAACCGATGTCGATGCCGAGTTCCTCCTCGATCCAGTCCGTCCACTTGATGTGTGAGTGGACCCGGTCGACGGAGAGCCCCATCAGGCTCGCGTTCAGATCCTCGAATTCCTCGCGCCGCTGCTCGAACGCCACGAATTCCGTCGTACAGACCGGCGTAAAGTCCCCCGGATGACTGAAGAGGACCAGCCACTCGCCCTCGAAATCCGCTGGAAGTCGGAACGTACCGTGTGTCGTTTCCACCGTGAGATCGGGAAACCGGTCTCCGATAAGCGACAGCCGAGACGTCGTGTCTTCGGGTTCTTCTGCCATTGCAATCGTGGGTTGTCCCGCTGAATTGAAAAAGTTTGCCTTTCAGAAGTGAAAGTTATGTCTATGCAAAATTTATTTTCTGATTGCGGTAGTCCATGACTATCGTTGGCAATCGGAACTGCTGAGTGAGTACCAAATGAACAGGGAATATGATCGAACTCGAACCGATCGGAACGGTATCGACGCCGATCGAGACGACGCGAGATGCCCCGAGTCAGGGACGCAAAGACGACATTCAGGGGACGATATCGGTCCGATCCGCGTACGAACCGGGGCTGCAAGGTCTCGAAGTCGGAGACGAACTCGTCGTCGTCTGGTATGCCGATCAAGCGGACCGTGACCTCCTCGTCCTCGATAAGGTACCGGGGCGGGGAGTCTTTGCTTCCCGCTCGCCGGCCCGTCCGAATCCCGTCGTCATTACCACGTGTACCGTCACAGCACTCAACGGGACGGACATCGAGATTCGAGGTGTCGATATGTTGGACGGATCGCCCGTTCTAGACCTGAAGGCGACGCTACACGACGATATAAAAGACTCACGCACGAATATATCGGAGGAATAGGTACCGACGTGGAGCGACCCGAAGCGACGTTCGGATGTAGTGATTTCGTCGAACTCTGGCCCACGAGCCACCTCCAAGACGACGCCGACCGTGATCGACCGTTAATGGGATCGGTGAACGTGGACAGGATGGTCTCCAACGGTCGAATAGTGTCAAACCGTCACAAATCTTATTGCTGCAGTCGTGTTCCCCACGGCCATGAGTGAACCGTTCGTCGTCATCGGTGGCGACGCCGCCGGGATGAGTGCCGCAAGCAAAGCGAGACGAGAGGCGCCCGACCGGGAGATCGTGGTCTTCGAGCGAGGGGAATGGGTCTCCTACGGGGCCTGTGGACTTCCGTACTACGTCAAAGGGGAAATCGACGCGCTCGAAGACCTGGTTTCGATACCGGCGACCGAGTTCCGCGAGAAACGGGACATCGACCTCCGGACCGAACATGAAGTGGTCGCCATCGATACGCGGGCGAAAAAGGTGACCGTGGAAGGTCCCGACGGGACGTTCGAACAGTCGTACGGTGAGCTCCTCGTTGGGACAGGTGCGAGTTCGATTGTCCCCCCGATCGACGGTATCGAACTTCCGGGGATCTATACGCTGCACGATATGGAGGACGGTTGGGCGATCCGCGAGCGTATCGAAGGGGACGAGGGACCGGATTCGGTGGGAATCGTCGGTGGAGGATACGTCGGCATCGAAATGGCAGAGGCGTTCGACGCTCGAGGACTCGACGTTTACCTCTTCGAACTGTTGTCCCACGTTTTGGATCCCTTCGGAGAGGCGGTCGCCACGGCCGTCGAAACGGAACTCCGCGAACAGGGAGTGTCACTGTTTCTCGAGACACCAGTCAATGGGTTCGAGGGTGAATCGGACGTAACGGCCATTCAAACACCAAACGAGTCCGTTCCCGTCGATATGGCTCTCGTGGGCGTCGGTGTCGAGCCAAACACTGCAGTGGCCGAATCCGCCGGCATCGCGGTCGGTGAAACCGGTGCCATCGCGACCGACGAGTACGGACGAACGTCCGCCAATGACGTCTATGCAGCCGGTGACTGCACAGAAATGACCCACGCAGTCACGGGCAACCCCGTTCACGTTCCACTGGCTCTGACGGCCAATCGGGCCGGCCGAGCCATCGGTCAGACCGTGTCCGGTGCTCCAACACCGGTCGGATCGATCGTGGGGACTGCGGCTGTCAAGGCGTTCGATCTCGAGGCCGCACGGACCGGACTCGTCGACGAAAATCGAGCCAGCGAGGCCGGATTCGAACCAGTTTCCAAAACGGTCACTACTCGATCCAGGGCCGGATACTACCCCGGCGGTTCACCGATCACGGTATCGCTGGTCGGGGATCGTGAATCGGGCAGGGTCCTCGGCGCGAGTATGGTCGGGAACGAGGGGGTAACCAAACGCATCGATACTATCGCGACAGCGCTTCACGAAGAGATGACAGTCGACACGTTGGAGCGACTGGATCTGGCATATGCACCGCCGTTTGGCCCGACGTGGGATCCAGTTCTGACGGCCGCAAAAGTCCTTGCCGGGTCGATTCGGAAGTAGTCCCTTAGGTGAATGTCCAATATTGGATATACCGAGCAAGACTTTTGACCCCGGACCCTGAATAGCAAATCGTATGGTCGAGGCATTGAACAGGCATCTGGAACGGGATCTCGAGTGCCAGAGCCTGCTGGAGTGTCTGTACGATCTGAACGACCTCGACCGACAGTGTTTCCGGGTGTTGGCTGACGCGGAAGCGCCCCGAACCGTGGACGAACTGGCGACCACCGTCGATCGGGAACGATCGACGGTCTACCGATCCGTCCAGCGACTGCTGCAACTCGGTCTGGTCCAGAAAGACCAGGTCAATTACGATCGAGGCGGATACTATCACGTCTATCGAATCACGGACCCGGACGAAATCGCCGACGAAATGCAGACAAAGGTCAACGACTGGTATGCCCAGATCGGCTACCTCGTCGCTCGGTTCCGGGAGAAGTACGGCGAGGGTTCGGACAGCCCTGAATCACCACCGCCCGTAACCTAACGGAGGGCAGGTGAATTGGGTATTGAAAGCGTCACTGTTGTGACCTGAGTCCGCGAGCTGTCGGTCCTCTCAGTCGCCGCCTTCCCGCTGGATGAGCCGCAGAATGTCGCTTTTCTCGCGCACACCGACGATCCGCTCGGCGATTTCGCCGTCCGAAAAGAGAATCATCGTCGGCACGCCCTGGACGCGATGGGCCTGGGCCAGCCCCTGAAGTTCGTCCACGTCGACTTTCGCCATTGCGGCGTCGGTTTCGGCAGCCAGTTCCTCGACGACCGGTTCGAGCATCTTGCAGGGGCCACACCACTCTGCGTGGAAGTCCGCGAGGACGACGTCGTAGGAAGCGGTAACCTCCTCGAAGTGGTCGCCCGAACGGATGTGAATCGGCTCGTCTGGGGCCGTGTCGCTCGAGCTTTCCTTCGACTCATCTTCCCCCAGAAGTTCCTGACGCTTGCGTTCGCGAATCTCGTCGATTTTGTCGGATGCTTCGCTCATAGTATGCCGAAATATCTCATCTGGACACTTAACGATTGTGTAATAGACGCACAATACCACCGGAGGGACGTGCGCTCCGATTCAAATACCGCTCGTGGGAGCTACAACTGATCCTCGATCGTACTCGCGACGTCACGGAACCGTGGCGAGGGAGCTTTGACGCCGTTGACGAACACCGTCGGAGTGGCGGAGACTCCCATTTCCTCGCCCAGTTCGAGTTCAGATTCCAGTGTCTGTCGGTAGGTATCCTCGACAGCTGCTGTTCGAACAGTTTCGGGATCCGCCCCAACCGATTCGGCGAGGGTTTCGAACGTTTCCAGACTGTACGAACCGAAGGCTTCGTAGAGCCCCTGTTCGAACTCGAAAAACGCCCTGTCCCCCTGACTGTCCTGGACGGCACGGGCCGCGTTGGCGACCTTGAAGGACCATTCCGGATCCAGGAACGGGTAATCGTGCCGAACGAATTTGACCGAACCGGGATCGATGTACTGTGAATCGATTTTTGGAAGAATGTCGAGAGCGAACAGTCGACAGTACTTGCAGGTGAAGTCCTCGAAGGACTCGACGGTAACCGGAGCATCCGGATCACCTTTAGTCGGTGCCGGGAGGGTATCGGAGCCACCGCCGAGACAGCCGGCGATCGAACCGACTGTCGCGAGCGACCCTATCTGGAGGAAGCGACGGCGGGTTGATTGCATACCTACAAGGGGTTGGTTACGCCAGCATAAATCCGATGACATTCACCCGGCGAGTCGATATGCCCACAGAGTGACGCCCATTGTTTACTCATCTACGTAACTGCCGCCGAAACGTATCCGACGACAGAGTCGGTACCGCCGGCCGTGTCCCCGCTCGTTGCATAGGCGTGGACTGATCCTTCGGTCCCACCGGATTCGTGACTCGCCCGGAGAATTGCGGCCGTCGGGCCAAACCCACACATGGTATGCCCCGATCGCGCGGCCTCCATGATCCCGTCCGCATCGAGATCCTGGATGGCCCGGCGAATCGGTTCATCGTCGCGTTTTGCCACCTCGTGAGGTTCATAATGGGTGAGGTCCGTCGACGCGATCAGGACCACGTTTCGGTCACTGGAAAACACCTCGGTGAGTGCGGACACAGCCTGGGTGACCCGGCTTTCGTCCTGTCGACTCATGAGTACGGGCACGATCGGGACGTCGTCGTAGAGATACTGGAGGAAGGGTACCTGCACTTCGAGGGAATGCTCGCCGTCGTGGGTCCGCTCGTCGAGTTCGAGCCCCGGTGCCGTCGCGAGGGACGAACGGATTTCATCGTGAATTGGAACCGAACCAAGTGGTGTTTCCCATCGATCTGCATCGGAAATCGCGAGCGGCGCACCACCGCGGCCGTGATTGGGGCCGAGAATGACAACTGCCTCCGGTCGTCCACCGGCAGCCATTCTGGCAAACCCGTGTGCGGCGATGGGGCCCGAATACGGATACCCGGCATGCGGCGAAATAATGGCGATGGGCAATCCCACAGTGGGTTCCACGACCGGGACACTTCCCGGGCCCATCGGATGTTCGAAGGCCGATTCGATTTGCTCGCGAAGGCCGGCTTCGGTACCGGCATAGAACTGGCCGGCGACGGCTGGTGATCGGTGTGTGGACATGGGTTATTGCTCCGCAGATTCGATGGGTCGCATTTGGACTTCGCCTCTCGGCTCCCGTTCTTCGAAGATTTGGGCGGAAAACCGCTGGATGGAAACGTCCGATTCCCTCCAACAGTCCGCGGGGAGACCGGCTTTCCGGCACGTCTGGGCGAGAAACGTCTTCGCGTCCCAGTCCTGCTCAACCGGAACCTGCGGCAATAACAACCCACCGTTCCCCCGACCAGACACGATCAATCCGTCCTTCCCGACGGTTACGAGTTCGGGGTTCGGTGCATCCAGTTGTCGGGGTGGCGTCAAAACACTCACCTCGACCCGAACACGTGGAAGTTCTCTCGGTTGTACGGGTTGAAACCGCGGATCAGCTGTGGCAGCGTCGGCAGCGGCTGCACGAATCGCTTTGAGTGCCGGTTGCTCCGGAGTTGGACGACCGATGCAACCGCGCAACTTATCTGCCTGCTTCAGGGTCACGAACGCGCCCCTGTCGATTTGAAAAACCGGATCGACGGGCTCGGGTCGTTTCGGTTTGACCCCGGTTTCGACGACTGCTTCGACGACGGACCGTGCGTGTGTGACTGCCCAGACCCCCTGAGATCTATCCAGTTTGACGTCGGGTTCTGAGCGCATGGGCGAACCTATGGTCCGACCGGCAAAGAAGTACGGGGACCGATTTCCAGCCAGTACTCCTCGGACCGGGAGAAGCGGTACCGCGTCGGTTACTTGGCGGTGATCACGTCGTCAATCCGAACGATCATCGTGGCTGCCTCCGTCGCGGAGGACAGCACTTCGCGCTTGACGGCTGCGGGGTCGAGGACGCCATATTCGACGGGGTCGTCGACGGTCCCTCGCTCGGAACGGGCGAGGATTCCGCCGCGTCCGTCCTCGTTGGCCGCCCGGACTTCCACCAGAGCGTCGATCGGGTCCATGCCGGTGTTTTCCGCGATCGTCCGCGGGATCGAATCGAGCGCATCGGCAAAAGCTTCGACGGCGAGTTGCTCCCGTCCCTCGATTCCGGCTGCTGCCGACCGGACAGCGTTCGCGAGTTTGACTTCTGTACAGCCCGCTCCGGGAACGACCTGGCCGGTATCCGCTGCCGCGAGGACGGCGTCGACGCCGTCCTGGACGGCCCGTTCGAGTTCGTCGAGGACGTGCTCGGTGCCGGCTCGAACGAACAGCGTCACCGCCTCCGCGCTGGCGCCACCGGAGACGAAGAGGAGTTCGTCGTCACCGTAACGCTTCACTGAGAGGCTTTCGGCGTGACCGAGGTCACCTGCCTCGATGTCCTCGACAGTCGCAAGCAAGCGAGCTCCAGTCGTTCGCGTGATCGATTTCGCGTCGTCGCTGCTGATCGAATCGAAGGCGAGAATGCCAGCGTTAGCGAGGAACCCGGCAGTCATGTCGGCGACGTCCCCCGTCACGAAGGCCACGTCGACGCCAGCGTCCGCAAGCGCGTCGGCGTACTGGCGAAGTTCCTTTTGTTCGCTTGCGATCGCCTGATCCAACTGGTCGGCACTCTGGACGTTGTATTCGACGTCGGCCTCGGTTTCGCGAGTGTCCAGATCGGCGTCAACGACGGCGACGGTCGCGTCCTCGATCTTGCGTGGCATATCTTCCCGGAGCGGTTCTTCGTCGATGACGACCCCATCGACGACTTCCGTCGCGCTCGAGGACTCGCCTGGCTGGGTCACGATCTGGATGTTCTCGTCGTGAATGACGCCGTTTTCCTCGACTTGCCTGACTGCATAGACGATGTTCTCGGCAAGCGATTCGGCAGTCACGCCGCCCGTTCCTTTCCCGGTCATGGCCGATCGCGCTATGTCGGTGAGGACGTCGTCGTCGATGTCGACATCGAGGATCAGGTCATCGAGGGCGTCAAAGGCAATGTCGCGGGCGTGGGCGAACCCTTCAACGAGCGTCGTCGGATGGATGTCGTCGTCGATGAAGGATTCCGCCTCGGAAAGCAACTGCCCGGCGAGAATCGCTGCACTCGTCGTACCGTCGCCGACGGCCTCCTCCTGGGATTCGGCGACCTCGATGAGCATCTGGGCGGCGGGGTGCTCGATGTCCATCTCGTCGAGAATGGTCGCCCCGTCGTTCGTAATGACGACGTCACCCGCGTCGCTTACGAGCATCTTGTCCATTCCCTTCGGGCCGAGGGTCGTTCTGACCGATTCGGCGATGGCCTTTCCGGCCGTAATATTGGAGGTCCGGGCGTCTTTCCCCTGTGTTCGCTCGCTGTCCTCGTTGAGAATAAATATCGGCTGTCCACCGCTCATTCGCTGGCTCATGTGTCATCGGAAGGTAGAATTGTGATACATAATAAACGTTGCGGAACGTATGGCAACTTGGAGGCCGGTTTCACCGGACGAGGCGGCCGCCGGCGAGCAGCAGGGCGAGGACCGTAGTCAGGAGGGTAAACCCGGGGGTCGTCGTTTCGACCGTCCGTTCACCAGTCGTCGGTGATGACCCTCCCGGCGTCGTTTCGGCGACTGTCGTCGCCTGAGAGTCGAGGACGGTTACCGGTTCTGTCATCAATCCCGCTTCCACGATATACTCGCCGGGATCGCTCAACGTTGCCTCCGCAGTTCGTTCGACGGTTTCGTTCACGTCGAGGTTCAGGGTCCAGGTCGAGATTTGCGCTCCGTCCACCGACGAGGTGATCGCGCCCGTGGCGGGCCAGGCTTCCGGGTTCGATATCGTGACAGTAACGGAAATCGTCGAGCCTGCCTCGACTTCGGTGGGAGACACGTGGAGACTGTCCACAACCGGTGTCGCCGGCTCACGAACGGAGACCGTCCAGGACTCCTCCCCGATCGCAAGGTCGAACGTCCCGTCGTTCTCGAACGTGTAGTCGAGAGTGACTGCTATCAGACTGGCCGCCTTCGAGGGTCCCAGTCGCGTTTGCGACAGGAACGCCATCGACGGTCAACTGCACCTCGTACGTCCCGGTTTCGCCCCCGTCGTTCGTCACAGTGACCGGAATCGAAAGTCGTTCTTCCGGGACGAGTGTCGGGATCGAGTCGACCGACTGGTTCCGGTACGGACCCGTCAATTCCATCGGAGTCTCGACTGTCGTCACTATTTCGGGTGGTTCCGTCCCAAACGCGGCCCGGTGATCGGAGCGTGACCACATTTCAGGGGTCTGTGTCGTCGTCACGAAAGCCTCCAGTTCGGTTGCGGTTCCAGGCGCCACGAGATCCTCGATTTCCGCGTTCAGGAACGACTGGTCGATCCGGGTCGTTCGCCCGTTCATCCGCTCGAAGAGGTATCGTGCAGTGTAGGCACCATCAGTGTCGACCCGAACCTGCCGGTCGATCGTCCCGTAGACGAGTGCTCCTTTGACGTAGTTTCCAAGCGAATTCCACGTCTCGGGTTCGGAGAGGATCGTCTCGTCATACCGTGATCTGGTCCCACGATCGAGGTACTCGCGAAACTCGGTGAAGTCGATGAGACCCTGTTCGAGTGTCAGATACCCGGCGTAGTATTCGGCCATCCCCTCGCTGATCCACCGTGCGTCCAACTCGGTGCGAAAATCCTGCCGGAGGTGAACGAATTCGTGGAGCCAGACGTTTCCTGGAACGTCGAGTGGCTCGTCGGCTCGCACCCACGTGTCGCTTCGGTCAGCCAGGCCGTACGGTCCCCAATCGACGTTCGTTGGGGCGGCAATGACGACGCTTCGATCGTTCGGGCTGTCAGGGAGGTACGGGGAGGCAGCCTCGATCGAATCGAGCACGGCCGCTTCGGTGGGTTCGAGCGTTGCAGCGGCAGGCACGACCAGCGTTATCGGGACCCCGTCGACCGTCCTCGTCACGCTCGAATGCTCGCCGAGAAACACCATCCTGTCCCCGGCGACACCAGCCCCGTCGACTGCCGTCTGTCCTTCGAACGTTACCCGGGGGGAGTTCCGATACGACGACCACCAGACCGCAGCTCCCGGAACTGACGCAATTGCCCAGTCGCCCGTACCGACGAACGTGTAACCCGGGTCCGTATCAGTGACCTGATTTGTCGGTTGGTGCCGGATTTCTCTCGTCTGGCTTCGTTGATAGGCACCGGTCCGATTCACCGAATACGCGAGGCTCACCGACGGATTGGCAGTGGTTTCGTCCCAGGAATAGTTCCCGTCTCCGGTCGGCTCGAAGCCCGTGGTCGCCTCCACGCTCGCGTTCGTCGGAATGGCCGTTTTCAACTCGACTACCTGGTCCGGAATCTCGAACTGCATTTCAGCGGTGACGATGCCGGGTTCGGCCGGTCGCAACGCGAACGTGACGGTCCGCGTAAGCGTGTTTTCGTCGGTGGTCGCTCCGACGGTCTCACCCGAGAGCGAGTCCGTCGGATCTGCGGATACCAGATCGGCGTTGTGTCCCACGACGGGTGCCGGATCGGCCGGTCCCGATTCGGCTCCGACAGGGAACGAGAGACCGCCAAGCGAACCGACAAGGAGGACGGCAACGAATATCGCTGTGACCGAGCGCATATTCATGAGAGCCAGTATGCTGGCCGGGCGTTTAGATGGTCCGTTCGATGTAGCGAACTCCGTCAACGGTTTCCCGTTCGGCCGGATAGTAACTCCCAAATGGTGGAAAACATCATCTGGCCGGCCTACTTCGACGCCTCCCGCTCCCGGAGCGAGGGGCGTCGCGTGCCGGAATCGCTGGCAGTTCCCGACCCCACCGTCGAGGAGATCGCGGAGGCGGTCCAGCAGGTCGGCTACGACGCCGTCATCGAACCTGACCTGGCGTATTCCCGTTCTCCACAGGAGCGCACTGGTCGAGTCGCCGTCAAAAACGCGGACGACTCCGGGAAGAGCGACCTGTTACAGGGCGTCGCAGCGTACGTTCAGGTGCTCAGGGACTGATGGAACGACTCGGCACGGTCACCAGGATCGCCGGCAATCTCCTCGTCCTCAGCGCGGCATCGACCGATCCTGCCCCGATCGGGGCGGCCGCAATCGACGAATCCCTCGAGACTGTCGGTCGCGTGGTCGACGTGTTCGGACCCATCGAAAACCCGTATTTGGCCGTCTCGCCGAACGGTTCGGTCGCAACGGCCCCCCTGCTTCAAAAGCCGCTTTACTGGCGTCCGGATCGGTAAAGAGTGGGTGGGTGGGTGGATTGAATTGCTCACGGCGGAACCCGTCGTGAATTCGAAGCGATAACCGTGGATGGAGCGTTCGGAAGTACAAAGGAGTCCTCGACAGTAGCATTCCCCATGACCTCTCGACGCCGGATTGCCGCGGCCATGCTCGGGGCCGTTGGATTTTTCCTCGCCGTCCAAATCGGTGCGCTCTGGTTGCAGGAACCCTTCACTGTTGCCGAATACCAGGCCGTCGAGGACCCCACCGATCCGGCCAATTCGATCCTCTACATCGGGGTGTTGCTGGTCGCGACGGTCGGCATGCTCCTTCTCATGAAGTACGACTTGACCCGGGTCCTTCGGGCGTTCATCGTGCTGACCAGCGGCCTCATTAGCGCCTACGTCTTCTCGATTTTCGTGCCACCGATCGTGGGCGAACCGGGAACGCTTCATCTGGGTGCACTTCTGGGCGGAGCGGTAATCGTGCTCGGACTGGCCCTCTATCCGGAATGGTGGGTCATCGACGCGGCCGGCCTCGTCATGGGTATGGGTGCGGCCGCCCTCTTCGGTATCAGTCTCGACGTGCTTCCGGTGTTGCTCCTCCTGACGGTTCTTGCCGTGTACGATGCGA
This sequence comes from Halodesulfurarchaeum sp., assembly GCA_034520565.1. GTDB lineage: Archaea > Halobacteriota > Halobacteria > Halobacteriales > Halobacteriaceae > Halodesulfurarchaeum. The sequence continues at coordinate 1,585,117 of JAXHNL010000002.1, read as the reverse complement.
TCAGCGTCTACGGCACCGAACACATGCTGACACTCGCTTCGGGGGTGATGGAACTCCGTGTTCCCGTCTTGATCATCCTCCCGACGACCCGCTCCTTTTCGTTTCGGGAGATGGCCGCGGACCTCGACACCGCCGAGGAGACGACGGATCCAGGCGAATCTGAGACGGGAGATCCTGCTGACATGGGGTCGGCAGATGCTGTTGACACGGGGTCGGCAGATGCTGCGGGCGCGGGGTCGGCAGATGCTGCGGACGCGGGGTCGGCAGATCCTGCGGACGCGGGGGGATCGGCGACGGAGGACCCGGATAACCCGCTCGACCGCGACGCCTTTTTCATCGGCCTCGGCGACGTGGTGATCCCGACGATTCTCGTCGTTAGCGCCGCGACCTTCCTCGAAATGCCGACGGTTCTCGGTCTCGAATACGCCGCTCTCGGTGCCATGATCGGGACGCTCCTCGGCTTGCTTGCGCTGCTCTATTTCGTCACGAAAGGCAGACCACACGCCGGACTGCCGTTACTCAACGGCGGGGCAATTCTCGGATATCTGCTCGGGGCGGTAGCTGGTGGACTCACACTCGTCGAGGCGCTTGGACTGGGTCCCTTCCTCGTGTAAATTCACTCGCGTAGCTTCCGACCGGCGACGGTGTACACGAATCCAGACCCCAGAACCGTGGTTACGAGGTCGGCTTCTTCGAAGCGATCGACCACGGTTTCGACGGGGAAAAACGTCGATTCGAAGCCGACGACCCGTTCCGCAAGTGACAGTCCTCGCCCCCGAACCGTCGTGGGGTCGAAGTCGCGAACGACGAATACGCCGCCCGGTCGGAGTACCCGCTCGACCTCCGCGATGACCGACTCGATCGCCGGCAAGTGGTGAATCGCGTCGACGGAGACGACCGCGTCGACGCTTTCCGAATCGAGCGGGAGCGAACGAACGTCTCCACGAACCGCGGGATACCCGTTTGCCGTCGCCCTGGAGAGCATCGGTTCGCTCGCGTCGAAAATCACGGTTTCCGGTCCGATCGCTCGCCCGGCTCGACCAGTCCCGCCACCGAGGTCGAGAACGGTCGCTATTCGGCGATCGGCCAGCCCAAGATCCCGCGTCGAGTGGTGCCGCATCCGTTTCGGGCATCACCAGGTCATACAGCGGGGCAAACCGATCGAAGTACGGGACGTCGTGCACGCTGACAGGCAAGGGATGGAACCTTATGAGTCGCCCGCTAACGGCGAATCGATGGAGTACGAGGTGTTGGGCTTTCCCCCGGACGGGCCGTCACTGACTCTCGACTGGCAGGCGTTCAGCTACGCCGGGAAGTTCGAGATGACGAACACGGGAAAGGCCGTGTTGCGGTCAAATGATGAAATCGTCGCTGCAGCAGCGTTCAACGGTGACCGCGAGACCCCAGAACAGGCCTGGATCCGCTACATGACCGTCAAAACGGAACGCCAGGGCGAGGGACTCGGCACCGAATTGGCAAGAAGGCTCACGGAGACGCTTTTCGACCACGAGTACGAACGAGTGACGATCGCCGTCAACAACCCGATCGCGTACCGGGCACTCTCCAAGGCCGGCTATCACTTTACCGGCCGGGAAACCGGGGTCGCCGAACTCGTCCTCGAAGCACCCGGCGAGCGGGATCCGGACTCCTACCGGGCTGGATTGACGCTCTTTGCCAACCGGGACCTTCCCGAACGCGAACAGGAACCGGTAGCGTCCTGGCTCGAAGAAGCCGAGCTTCCGCCCACGGTGAACGGTATTCCTTTTGCCCCCTCGACCGAACGGGAGGATAATGGGACTCGCTGATCTTCGACAACTGGCTGTCATCTCCGAGGTGCCCTCCGAGGACCTCGAGGGAACTGTGGTGGCTGTCGACGCCCACAATTGGCTCTATCGCTATCTCACGACCACGGTCAAGTTCACGCGAGAGGACGTCTACACCACGACGGATGGGGTAGAGGTGGCGAACCTCATTGGCGTGGTGCAGGGACTCCCGAAGTTCTTCGAGAACGATCTCACCCCCGTGTTCGTCTTCGACGGTGGTGTGACTGAACTCAAGTCCGAAGAGGTCGAACGACGCCGCGAGAAGCGAGCGGAGGCCGAAACCCGGATGGAAGAAGCGAAAGCGGCCGGCGATTCGATCGCGGCCGCCCGGCTCGAATCCCGTACTCAGCGGCTAACTGACGTGATTCACCGAACGACCCGGGAATTGCTCGAACGACTCGACGTCCCGATCGTCGAGGCCCCGGCAGAAGGGGAGGCCCAGGCAGCTGCAATGGTTCGAAACGATCCCGCGATTGATTACGCGGGCAGCGAAGATTACGACACGCTTCTGTTGGGGGCTCCACTGACGCTCCGTAAGTTGACCACGAGCGACGATCCCGAGGTGATGGACTTCGAAGCGACGCTCGCCACACACGAGATCACCTGGAGCCAACTCGTGGACGTCGGAATCCTCTGTGGGACTGACTTCAACGAGGGATTGCTCGGATTCGGGCCCAAGACCGCCCTCTCGGCCGTTACGGAACACGGCGACCTCTGGGGTGTCCTCGAGGCCGAAGACGAGTACATCGAGCACGCAGACCGAATTCGACAACTGTTCCTGGATCCGAACGTGACCGAGGACTACGACATCGATCTCGACGTCGACCCCGACCTCGGGGCCGCCCGGGAATACGTCACGGACACCTGGGAGATTCCAGCCGACGAAGTAACTCGAGGCTTCGATCGTCTCGAGGAGGCGCTCACGCAGACCGGGCTCGATCAGTTCACCTGACCAGGTGACCCCAAGCTCTGCAAGTCAACGGGATTTACGTCGCCGCTCGTCGAAGCCCCTCCATGGCAGACTCCAACGAGGAACGGATCGAAACCGACAGTCTCGGCGAGATCGCCGTCCCGGCAGACGCGTACTGGGGGGCACAGACCCAGCGGGCGGTCGAAAACTTTCCGATCAGCGGCGAACCGATGGACCGGCGATTCGTGCGCGCCCTCGGCGTGGTCAAGAAGGCAGCGGCCGGGGCCAACGCCGACCTCGGCCTGATCCCGGAAGATACTGCTGAAACGATCCAGGCAGCCGCCACGGAAGTAATCGACGGCGAACACGACGATCAGTTCCCTGTCGACGTCTACCAGACTGGCTCGGGTACCTCCACGAACATGAACGCGAACGAGGTCATCGCCAACCGGGCGAGCGAGCTTCTGGGGGCCGAGGTCGGGAGCAAAACTGTCCATCCCAACGACCACGTGAACTTCGGCCAGTCATCGAACGACGTGATTCCCACGGCAATGCACGTCGCCGCCCTCGAAGCCGTCGAGCACGCTGTCGAACCGGCACTCGAAACCCTTCGAGACCGACTCGCCGAAAAGGAATCCGAATTCGATGGGATCGTTAAAACCGGGCGCACGCACCTCCAGGATGCGACTCCTGTCAGACTCGGACAGGAGTTCGGGGGCTACCGGACACAGGTCGAGAAGGGGATCGATCGGATCGACGCCATCACGGCTGACCTCGCGGAACTGGCTCTCGGGGGAACCGCCGTTGGGACTGGACTCAATACGCATCCGGAATTCGCCGAGCGAGCTATCCAGCAGATCAGCGACGAGACTGGAATCGAATTCCGCGAGGCGGACAATCACTTCGAAGCCCAGGCAGCCCACGACGCGATGGGCCAGGCCCACGGAGCGCTGCGGACCGTGTCGGGCTCACTCGACAAGATCGCCCACGACCTCAGATTGCTGGCGTCCGGTCCGAGGAACGGCCTCGGCGAACTTTCCCAGCCGGAGAACCAGCCCGGTTCATCGATCATGCCGGGAAAGATCAACCCGGTGGTGGCCGAATCCGTCAATCAGATTCACGCACGGATCGTCGGCAACGACGCGACAGTCGCGAAGGGCGGTGCTGGCGGACAACTCGATCTCAACCTCTACAAGACCGTCATCGCGACGACGTTCCTCCAGTCCGCTCGCCTGCTTGCGAACGGTGCGGAAACGTTCGGGAACCGGTTCGTCGCCAAACTCGAGGCGAACGAAGACGTCTGTACCGAACAGGTCGAACGGAGCCTGGCACTCGCGACGGCATTGAATCCCGCAATCGGGTACGACGCCGCCGCCGAAGTGGCCAAAGCTGCCCTCGAGGAGGGCGTTTCGATCCACGAGGCGGCCGTGTCTCGTGGCTACCTTACCGAGAGCGAGGCCGATGAGGTCATCGATCCGCTGGCGATGACCGCAGCCGGGGATCCTGACAGACTGAAAACGGCGACGTTTCGATTTCGGCCGGGTGGGTCTCGGCCCATCGCGAATTACCTCCATGCGTCTGACTCCGTGACCCGTTCTTTGAAGAGGGAGCACACCGCCACCACACGTATGGAACGACTCAACCCCCACGTTCAAATCATCTGGGGCCTCCTTGCGTTGTTCACCGGTGTGGTCCTCGCAGCCATCGTCGCAGGAGGCCTCTTCTGGTTCAACCGGGATCCCTCCCTCGCGCTCGCCGTCCTCGTCGTCGTGGCCGGAGTGCTCCTCGTCCACGCACACCTCCGATTTCGCCTGTGGCGCTTCGAAGTCCAGTCCGACGCCCTGTTCCTCCATCGGGGCGTCCTAACACGGGTGAGGACGGTTGTCCCGTTCGTGCGGGTCCAGCACGTCGACACCCAGCGAAATCCACTCGAACGCACTATCGGTTCGAGCCGGTCGTCGTGTGTCCGCGGGCTCGCGCGGCGCAGATGTGACGATTCCGGGACTCGTTCCGGAACGGGCCGAATCTCTCCAGGAACAACTCCGCTCGCTCGCGGGCGAACACGACGCAGACGATGGCGTCTAAACTCCATCCCCTCACCGTCCCGATCAGGGCGGGGCCAGAGCACTTGGACTCGCGATTGCAGGCTCGGTGCTCGGCTCGATGGCGCAAACGCCGCTCCGAGCGATGAATATTGCTCCACGGTGGCTTCCAGTGGGCCTGGTTCTGGCAGTGCTCTTCGGGCTGGGGGCGATCGGCTACGAAGTCCTCCGGTATCGGCTGTTCACCTACGAACTAACCGACGCGACGCTGAACATCGAGTCGGGAGTTCTCTTTCGCCGGGAGCGCGAAATTCCACTCGGGCGCATTCAAAACGTGGATATGACACGTTCGATCGTCCAGCGTGCCCTCGATATTACCGCAGTCGGCATCGAAACGGCCGGCGGAAGTTCGACGGAGGCCTCCCTCCAGTTCGTCTCGGTTTCGGAAGCCAAGCGTCTTCAAGAGGGGATTAGAACCCGCAAGCGACAGCTCGAAGGAGCGTCCGACGAACGCGAACAGATCGATGAGTCTGCCACGGGCAAATCAGTTGAGCCATCCGAGGCGGAGGTGATCTTCGAACTCGACGACGAATCCCTCGTCCTCTACAGTTTGCTCTCCTTTGACCCCCGCGTCGCCTCGGTCCTGTTCGTCGTGGTTCCGTTCGGGGCTCCGTTCTTTTCCGAGTACGTGGACGGACTCGCACCGACGCTCCTCGTCTTATTCGGCCTTCTTGCGGTCCTGGCTGCCGCACTCGGCGTATGGCTTCTCAGTGCGTTTGCCAGGTTCGTCGGCTATTACGGATTTACCCTCGTCCGGGTCGGCGAAGAGCTCCGATACGAACGTGGCCTCCTTCAGCGGTACGACGGAAGCATCCCGGAGGGGAAGATCCAGACGGTCGTCGTCGAAGAAAACCTCCTGATGCGGTATTTCGAGTACGCCTCGCTCTCGATCGAGACGGCCGGGTACGGTCCCGGGTCCGCGAGCGGGTCGGAATCTGCCGTTCCCCTGGCAAAGCGTGCGGACCTCCTCGAACTGGCCCGTGACGTCGAACACTTCGGCGAACTCGCGTTCGACCGTCCAGCGCCCGCGGCAAAACGGCGATACACGTTCAGGTATGCGATCGCAGTGACGGTGGTGCTCGGAATCGGGTTCGTCGTGAGCCGACTCGTGACCCCGATTCCGTGGTCAACGGATGCTCTACGCGGCGGTCCCGGTCGCTGCACGGAAGAAATGGCAGCATCGGGGCTGGGGACTCCCCGCGGACTACATCGTCACCCGGACCGGGTTCTGGCGCCGACGCACGCACGTCGTTCCGGCGGACCGAGTCCAGACGGTGATCGATCGACGGACACTCTTCCAGCGACGGTGGCAACTCGGGACGATCATCGTCGACACGGCGAGTTCGGCCGGATTCGTCTCTCAGGAAGCCCAGGCAATCGATATTGCAGACCAGGATGCCGAACGACTCCGGGAAACCGTTGCAGATCGGCTGTTAGTCTCGCTTGGAATACGAGCGGAACAACCCGACGCCAATTCCGGAGAGTCCGGAGTCTGAACGATTTTAACCCTGCCCCACGGATCCACATACAATGACCGATTTCGATCCCGCGGACCTGGGGCTGGTCGCCGGTCTCGAGATTCACCAGCAACTCGACACCGACACGAAGCTCTTCTGTAGCTGTCCGACAACCCAGCGAGAGGAATCCGAAGCAGTCCGTCAGTTCCATCGCTACCTTCACCCGACTGCGAGCGAACTCGGCGAGATAGACGATGCGGCGCTCGAGGAGAGCCGCCTTGACCGCGAATTCGAATATCTGAGCTACGACACCACCTGTCTGGTCGAAGAGGACGACGAGCCGCCACACCCGATGGACGAGGAGGCGATCGAGACGACCCTCGAAATCGCAACCATGCTTTCGATGACGCCGGTCGATCAGGCCCATCCAATGCGGAAGGTCGTGATCGACGGGTCGAACACGTCGGGCTTCCAGCGGACGTCGTTGATCGCCACTGACGGGGAGATCGAGACGACGGAGGGGACTGTCGGCATCGAGGATCTGATGCTCGAGGAGGAGTCGGCGAGACGGATCGAGGAAACCGATTCGGGGGTGGTATTCTCCCTCGACCGACTGGGTGTGCCGCTGGTCGAAATCGGAACGAAACCGGATATCACGAGCCCGGAGCAGGCACGAGAAGCCGCCGGGCACATCGGGATGATCCTTCGTTCTACCGGGGCGGTCAAACGGGGTCTCGGGACCATTCGACAGGACGTCAACGTGTCCATCGAAGAAGGGGCACGCGTCGAAGTGAAAGGAGTCCAGGACCTGGACGGCATCGAGGACATCGTCCGTGGAGAGGCAAAGCGACAGGCGAAACTCCTGGAAATCGCCGCGGAACTTCAGGACAGAGACGCCGCCGTCGACGAGCCCCAGGATGTCGCCACAGTTTTCGAAGCGACCGAATCGGGCGTCATCGCAAGTGCACTCTCGTCCGGGAGCACCGTCAAAGCCGTCCGACTGGCCGGCTTCGACGGTCTGTTGGGTCGCGAAGTGCAACCGGATCGCAGACTCGGCACCGAACTCTCCGATCACGCGAAGCGAAGCGGGGCAGGCGGCATTTTCCACACGGACGAATTGCCGGCTTACGGAATCACGACGGCTGAAGTAACAGCTCTCAGGGACGCCGTCGAAGCAACTGATGACGATGCAGTCGCGCTCGTCGCAGCCGGCACGGAAACCGCCGAACTGGCGATCGAAGCCGTAGTTGAACGGGCCCAAACTGCCATCGAAGGCGTCCCGGAGGAGACCCGAGATGCACTCGAGGACGGGACGACGTCCTATCTGCGGCCGCTTCCGGGCGCCGCGCGAATGTACCCCGAGACGGACGTTCCGCCGGTCAAAATCGAGCGCGGGACAATAGAGACGCCGGAACTCCTCGACGAAAAGGTCGACCGATACGTGGCGGAGTACGACCTGGACCCGGGACTGGCCGAACAGGTCGCGTTCGGGCGGAACTTCCCGGCCTTCGAACGGGCCGTACAATCGGGTGTCGATCCGGCTCTCGCGGCGACGACCATCGAATCGACGACGACGGAACTCCGACGGGACGGCGTACCAGTGGACCACTTGACAACCGCCCACTTCCTCGACGTCCTCGGGGCAGTTCGCGACGGAGACCTCGCCAAGGAGGGCGTCCAGTCCGTGTTGCGAACACTCGCTGACACTCCAGATCTCGACGTGGCGGCGGCCATCGATGAAGCGGGGGTCGGCGGCGTCGACGAATCGGCAGTGCGCGAAGCCGTCAAAGAAGTCCTCGAGCGGAACGCAGAGCAGGTGAAGGCAGAAGGAATGGGCGCGTTTTCCGGTCTCATGGGCGAAGCGATGGGGGCACTGCGGGGAAAAGCCGACGGGGAGGTCGTTTCGGACGTCCTCCGAGAAGAGATCCAGCAGTTCGACTGACCCGGTTCAATCGTCACGGAAGACCTATTTCGATCCACACGTAATTCTCGACCCACCCTTTTAGGAGGGGGGCCTCCGTTATCCCGTTCAAGCACCACGACATGTCAAAGGAAGGTTCGAGCGACCACGATCGAATCAAGACCGGTGAACGGGCACACCAGGTCTCAAACGGAATCGGCCAGTTCGTCCAGGTCGTCGAACTGGCAGCCGCCGCTCTTTTCGCGCTCCTGTTCGGCATCGGTGTGATCGATCTGGCTTACCAGATCGCGTTGACGGTCCCAACCGGCGGGATTACCGATCCGCTCGTGGTTATCGGGTTTATCGAGACTGGCTTGTTGCTCCTCATCATTGTCGAGGTGTATCAGACCGTCGTCGCCTACGTCAAACAGAACGAGACGCGTCAGATCGTTCGCCTGGTGATTTACACCGGCGTGATCGCCATGGTTCGAAAAGTCATCATCTTCAGAACCTCGGAATATCCGAGCGTGAACGACGCGTTGCTCGCGGCGATCGCCTATACGGTCATCATGCTCGGGCTGGTAAGCTTGCTCTTCGTCGAGCGGAAACTGTCCACGGCGGACATCTCACTCGACTAATGCGTCCGTGAGCGTTTCGAGATCGTAGGTCGCGGGCGCCCGCGACTCGTCTCGCATCGTGGAGACGACGAAGGTCGACGTGGTTCGATCTACTTCCGGGATCGACTCGAAATCCGCGATGAGACGCTCCACGCTGTCCGAATCGGGCAGTTTCGCGAGCACGATGAAGTCCGTCTCTCCCATCGTGAAAAAAACCTGAGTCACCCCTTCGATGTCGAAGAGCGCTTCCTGGACCTCCTCGGAGGTCCCGTCGTAATTCGCCAGGACCTCGACGATGATCGTCACGCCGAGTCCCAGGGCCTCGTGATCGAAGTCATAGAGGTCGTTTTCGATGATCCCCTCCTCCCGGAGGTTCTTGAGCCGATAGTGAATCGTCGATACCGGGATGTCGGTCTCCTCGTGGATGCGATCGGGACTCCCCGTGCCGAGATCGGAGATCGCCTTGAGAATGGCGACGTCGCGTTCGTCCATGCTGGCTCTGTATACGGCCCCATTTAGTTAACCTGTCGTCTCTTTCACCGATGAACGACGTGATTTCCAAGCGCGGAGTCGATCTATCGACGAAAATTGGGGTCCGTCGGCGTTCGTTCGCCTCCTGTGATTGGGTCAGGTTCGAAATCCGGACCATAATCCGCCCCCACTGCCATTAATCTATTACTGTTATTCATTATCCCGAATGTACCTTGAGATTTCTATGATGTTTTGTAGAAAGCCTTAAAAGACACCGTGAATTTCGTATTCATACAATGAACGTCTCTCATTTCCTCCGCGGTCCCAGGGGAACGGTCGCACTGTTCCTCCTCCTGGCACTCTTCTGGGGTAGTTCGTTCGTCGCTATCGAAGTCGGCCTCCACGAATTTCCGCCACTCCACTTCGCCGGGATTCGGTACCTCCTTGCCGGGGGGCTCATCATGGCCGTTGCAGTCATGTCCGCACCGGTTATTCTCCCGCAGAACCGGACGGATTTGACACTGATCGGCATCGTTGCCGTCTTCATGATCTTCGCCAATCACGCGTTCCTCTACCTCGGCGAGCAGATCGTTTCCGGAGCAGTCGCTTCGATCGTGCTCAGCCTCGCACCGGTGCTAACCCTCGTCTTCGCCAGTCTCACTCTCGAGCGTGGGTTCCCGCGAGTTCACGAGATCGTCGGATTCGTCCTGGGACTCGTCGGCGTCGTGGTCATCGCCCAGCCCGATCCCGGAACCCTGGACGTCAAACACCTGCAAGGAATCGGTCTCGTGCTCCTCGCCGCGGCGAGTTTCGCGGCCGGTGGCGTCCTCTCCCGGACGGTTCGGTCGGGGCTGCCGATCGAGACCGTCCAGGCCTGGGCCATGTTGGGCGGATCGACCATTCTGCTCACCGTCGGACAGCTCCGCGGCGAATCGATGACCGGGCTCGAAATTACCAGTACAGGGTGGATCTCGTTGGGATATCTGGTTCTGTTTTCGGGAATCGTCGCCTACTTGATCTATTTCACGCTGCTCGACCGTGTCGGCCCCTCGCAGCTCAATTTGGTCGGGTATCTCGAACCAATGACCGCCGCGCTGGTGGCCTGGATCCTGCTCGGTCAGGCTATCACGCCAACGATGATTGGTGGATTCGTCCTGATTATGCTCGGGTTCACCGCGATCCGTCGGGATCTCGTCGTCAAGATATTGGATGCCCCCTACGCCAAAATGCTCGGTGTCCTTCGCGATATCGATGAGACGATAACGGAGACGGGGCCGACGTACGGCAAATCGGAACACCCGAACCGCGGTCGAAAGCGGTAATCACTCCGTTTCGTTCCGGTCGCTGCCGGCTCGCCGCATCACGCCTCGAAGTGTCACGAGTTCTCGACCGGTCGGATTCGCCCGTCCGATTACCCGACGGACGAGCCGCTGGGTCTTCGACCGCTTTTCCTTTGGATGACCGATTTCGACGAGAAACCGTGCTACGTGGTCGTGAAACCGCTCGATTTCGGCCGGTTCCGCGAGCGCTGGCTTCCGGTCCGGCAATTGGGTCTCCTGGACGGCCACGTCACGGAGTTCGTACAACGCGATCGTTGCGGCCTGGCCGAGGTTCAATACCGGATAGTCCGCGTCCGCAGGAATCGCACAGATCTCGTCGAGCCTGGCGAGTTCGTCGTTATGCAACCCGGTCGGTTCTCGACCAAAAACCAGGGCCGTTCGCCGGGGGAACTCCTCCAGCGATTCGGCCAGTTCATGGGGGGTTTTGAACGGGTACCGGACGTGACTCGAACCGTCTTCGTTGGTCACGGCCGTGAACCCGACCGTATGAAACGTTTCGACGACGTCCTCGAGGGTCGTCTCGGAGGCGTTCGGTAACACGTCCGCTCTCGCCTGTCCAGCATAGCCGTAGGCTTCTCCCTCCGGGTCCAGTTCCGGCGGATCGACGAGACGGAGGTCGGTGAACCCGAAATTCTTCATTGCCCTGGCGATAGTGCCGACGTTACCCGGAGTCTGCGCGTCCACGACCACCACGGCGGGGGGGTCTGGTCCCGCGGTTCCGTCCTGCTCGACCATACGAAGTACTGGAAGCGAGTAGCCAAAAACCCGCGGTCATTCTATCAGTACCCGGTCAGGCTGACGCGTTAGAAGAACGCAGCGACCGAATTCGCGTACGCCTCCGGTGGGACGTCGATGACACTTTCGTCGTGAATCGTCTCGAAGAAGGTGGCATCGCTCCATCCGTACTCGTCGAAAGCGGCTCTGGCGACGACGTCGACGTGCGGTCTGACCGCCTCGTCGTCAACCAGATGCAGCCCGAAATTGAAACTGTTGAGCCCGAGGTCGGCATACTGGGCGGCCACGTTGGCAATGCCCGCCGCGACGGATGCCACGACGTCGGAATCGGCTTCGAGGAGTCCAGGTTCCGGGGCGATTCCCTGGACGTGACGGTGATGCCGTGGGGCAAACGGGGCAATCCACTCGACGTCTCCGGTCGAGCCGATATAGCGCTCGGTATTCCGAGTCGAGTCGAGCAGGTCCCCGAAATACTCGGCTCCAGTCCCCTCCGAATATTCCCGAGCACCGTCGATTCGAGCCCGCTGACTGTTCGTCCCCCGATCGTCGACGAGGGTCTGCACGTGGGGGTGAATAATACTCGAACCGGCTGCAGGCAGGAGGTTCATATTGACCGACGCGACGGAAGCGTCGGTGTCTTCCTCGAAGACGGCCGTGACGTATTCGAGCGCAGCGACAAGGCCGTCCGCGAGCACCTCGGCCGAAAGCTCGCCGAGTGGCACGTAATGATCCTCGGTCAGAACGACGACGTTCGAATGCGCGCCGTAGGGGTTCAGGTTCGGAAATGAGGTCGCTTCGCCAACCGAACCCCGATCGAAGCCGACGAAATCGGGGTATTTTGGCGTGGCTTCCGCCACGGTTCCGGGGCAGAAAAAACACCCCTCGCCATCGATGACCGACGCTGGGAGGTCCGGGGTCTCCTCCGGTTCGATAAACGAGTCCGGGACGATCCTCGTCTGGCGACCAGTCAAGGGGTCCTCACGGACTTCGATCTCCACGTCGGTTTCGGCGAAGTCCTCGAGCGGGTTGTAAAACGTCGCCGTTTGGATCTGGCTCAGAAATTCCATGATCGTGCCCAGATAGGCGGGCCCGAACCAAAAAGGCACCCGAGACTGTGGGTCGATCGGGCCCACATCACCCATGATCGTCCCCTGACAACAAGAAAACTTATACCGGATGGGGTTAAAGCGGTGATTGGAGGCCGGACCCCTTGGGTAGGGGTACAAACGGTCGGGGTCTCCGGCTCGAACCAGGGTTCCTACATATTTTGACCGCATAGCGAAAGCCATGGAATACGAGGCGTGGGAGCCGATTTACGAACGGATCGTGGCCGACTTCGGATACGATCCCGCCGCAGACCGGCAGGCACGGGACCTGCTGGCCCAATTCGTGATGCCCTTCGATTTTGCCGATCTCGACTTCGCGGATCGAACGGTTGCGATTGCCGGAGGGAGTCGGACCCTCGAAGCCGAAATTTCGCTCGTCCGAGAGGCAGAGCGAGTAATCGCTGTTTCGAACGCAGCCGCCGTGCTCGAGGCGGCCGGGATTCGCCCCGATCTCGTCGTCACCGACCTCGATGGAACGCCGGAGACGGCCATTTCCCTCGCTACCGATGGCGTCCCGGTCGCGATACACGCTCACGGGGACAACGTGGCGGCGCTCAGGACGTATCTCCCTCGGTTCGAACTCGAAACCGTGATCGGGACGACGCAGGTCGAACCCCTGAAATCCGTCTTCAACTTCGGCGGGTTCACGGACGGGGATCGGGCCGCGTTTCTCGCAGATCACTTCGGGGGTAGATCACTGTCCTTCCCGGGGTGGGAGTTCGGCGACGAATCGGTTTCAGGGACAAAGCGGCGGAAGCTCAAATGGGCAGCCCGCTTGCTGCGTTGCCTCGAACGTCGACGAAACGAACGGTTTGCGGTTCTCGATGGGTGGCGGGTGGAAATCGCAGCGTTTCCTGACGATGACGTTTGGGATTGTACAAACTGACGTTCGTCCCGGGTCAGCGCCGTCGCTTCGAACGGGCTATAAACGAAAAACTGCCTCGTTGTGACTGCCGGTCTACCCGAGCCTCGTGGTGACCTGCGGGTCTACCCGAAGAGGTCGCCCAGGCCTTCGCCCGAGGCTTCCTCCTCTTCTTCTTCGGCTTCTTCCTCGTCCGCTTCGGCAGTCTCTTCGTCTGCTTCCTCCTCGTCTGCTTCGGTCGTTTCTTCGGCAGCGCCACCGCCAGCGGCGGGAGCCGGGGCTGCGGCGGCCTGCTCGACGGCCTCCTCGATATCGACGTCTTCGAGGGCGGCGACGAGGGCCTTGACACGGGATTCCTCGACGTCCACGCCGGCGGACTCGAGTACGTCAGTCAGGTTGTCTTCGTTGATCTCTGCGTCGGCTTCGTTCAAGATGAGTGCTGCGTATACGTATTCCATGGGTGTTATCCGAACATTTCTCCGAGGCCTTCGCCACCAGCGTCTTCGTCGTCGTCATCGTCCACGTCTTCATCTTCCTCGTCGGTGTCTGCCTCGTCGGGTTGGTCGTCGGTCGATTCCGTCGGTTCGGCTGTCTCGCCCGCGGCCGGGGCGTCGATGTCAGCCAGTTCCTCGGGCAGGGCGTCCGTATCCTCGATCTGGGACGCGATCGCCCGAACCTGGGCATCTGCAGTCGAGACCAGATCGTCCACGAGATCCGGGCTCTCGATAGCGGCCTGCAGGCCGAGGCTCTTCGCCTCGCCGCTGGCTTTCGCGAGCAGGGCGGGCATCGAGTCCGTCGTCGGGATGGCGGCGTTGACGGCCAGGTTGTGGGCCGCTGCGGCCGCGGACTGGAAGTCGGCGTGGAACTGCTCGATGTCGATTTCGAGTTCCTCGGACTCGAAGAGGACGCCGTCAGCATACACGGCACGGAGGTCGAGTCCGACCTCCTTCGGTTCGATGCCGAGTTCGCCAAGCACGCCGGCCAAATCCTGGGAGACACGGTCTCCGGCCTCCGCAACGACGCTGTCTTCGAGAACCTTGATCGACCCTTCGTCGATGCGAGCGGCGGCGCCCACGTTCTGAAGGTCGCCGACGAACGGGCCGGGGTCCATCCCCGTGTCGCCCTCCTCGATAACGATGTCTTTCGGGGCGATCTCACCAGCACTGATCGGGGCCGCAGTCTTGGACTGTTCGAGTTGCTGGTACAGGGTGAAGGGGTTCTCGTTCGTCCCGACGAGCCCCACGTGGCCCGAGAGGTACGGAACGAGCGCCTCCAGCCCTTCGTCAACTTGGTCGAGGGCACGCTCGAGCAGCGTATTGCGGCTCATCCGGAGTGCGGCCGTTCCGTAAAGTTCGGCCCGCATCTCCTGGAGCTGTCGGCTCGGGATGCCCTCGACGTCGATGATACCCACGCTGTCGTAGGACTCGATCACCGAGACCAGGTCCTCGACTTCCCGCTTTTTCCACTCGGGAACGTGCTCGGTCGTGTGGTCGACTTCGGCCGTCATTTAGGCCACCTCCACGGCGGGTCCCATCGTGGTCTTCACGTACACGGAATCCACGTTAAGTGGGCCCTTTTCCAGGTCTGCGTGGAGACGACGGAGGATCACGTCGATGTTGTCGGCGATCTCCTCTGCGCTCATGTCCTCGGCGCCGACGCGTGCGTGGAACGTGCGTCGGTCGCCACTGCGAAGCTGGACGCTGTTTTTCATTCGGTTCACGACTTCGACGACGTCGTCGTCAGGTTGCAGCGGCGTCGGCATCTTTCCCCGGGGACCCAGGACGGTCCCGAGGTATCGACCGATGTCCTGCATCATCGACGCTTCGGCGACGAAGAAGTCGGTAGCGTCTGCCAGGTCTTTTGCAGCATCGTCGTCGTCACCGAGGTCCTCGAGATCGTCTCCGTCGAGCACTTCCTCGGCGACGTCAGCGGCCCGGACGGCAGTTTCGCCGGTCGCGAACACCACGATCGATGTCTCTTGACCGGTCCCCTCCGGGAGGACGACGCTTTCGTCGATACGATTCGATGGGTCATTCAGGTCGATGTCGCGCAGGTTTACAGCGAGGTCCACCGTCTCCCGGAACGCACGCTCCGGGGCCTCCTCGAGTGCGCGATTCACGGCCTCTTCGATAGCAGAGTCTGCCATTTTTCACCTCCGTAGTCCACGACCCTCTCAGGTCAGATCTCCTACGGGTCAGTGAAACAGGCGATGCCTGTCTCGGGTGGAGAAAGGTGTCGAAGCCAACTTAAACCCGTCGAACCGTCGGGGAGCCGTTTCAGGCCTCGAGAACGTCGTCGTACTCGCCGTCGTCGACGCGCTGTTTGAACGTTCGGGCGTCCTCGCCCTCGACAGTCACACCGAGGGAGACACAGGTTCCGGCGACTTCCTTCACCGCGGCCTTTGGGTCATAGGAGAGAAGGTCCGAAAGCTTCTGTTCGGCGATCGTTTTCACCTGTTCGACCGAGAGGTCCGCGACGAAGTTCGTATCCGGATCGCCGCTTCCCGTCTCGAAGCCCGCTTCGTCCTTGATCAGTGCCGCCGTCGGAGGGACCCCCACTTCGATGGAGAAGGACCCGTCTTCCTCGTACTCGATAGTGACGGGGACCTCCGTGCCGTCGAACGCGGCAGTCTCGTCGTTGATTTTCTGGACGACCGCCTGGACGTCGACGGGGGTCGGTCCCAGCTCTGGCCCGAGTGGCGGGCCCGGATCGGCCTCGCCGCCAGCAACGAGGATTTCGATCGTGTCAGCCATATTGGCAGCCAGTCGATGATCGGGTTTAACCCTTGTCTTTTCCGGGAAGTGTCGGCGGCCACTCCACTGATGGCTCCCAAACGGATTGGACAAGCTTTTCGGCGGCTGTCGAATATCGGCAGGTAATGGGACTTGAGGAGGAGATCGAGGCAATCGAGGAGGAGATCGCCGAAACTCCCTACAACAAGTCCACTGAAGCTCACATCGGTCGGCTCAAAGCCAAACTCGCGGAGAAGCGCGAGGAACTCGACACCCAGCAGGAATCGAGCAGCGGCGGCGGTGGATACGGCGTGGAGCAGACCGGTGACGCCACGGTCGCCCTCGTCGGCTTTCCGAGCGTCGGGAAGTCCACCTTGATCAACGCCCTCACGAACGCCGATAGCGAAGTCGGAGCATACGACTTCACGACTCTCGATGTCTACCCGGGAATGCTCGATTATCGGGGGGCGAACATCCAGTTGCTCGACGTCCCGGGATTGATCGAAGGTGCGGCCGGAGGTCGGGGTGACGGTCGCGAAGTTCTCTCGGTCATCAGAACCGCCGACCTCGTCGTCTTCATGCTTTCGGCGTTCGAAATCGAACAGTACGGTCCCCTCGCCGAGGAACTCTACCGGAACAACATTCGTGTCGACACCGATCCGCCCCCGATCAACGTTCGGAAAAAAGGAAAAGACGGGATCGACGTCAACGCCTCCGCTGACCTCTCTCTCGACGAGGCGACCATCAAGAGCGTGCTCCGAGAGCACGGCTACGTCAACGCGTCGGTAACCATTCGCGGCGACCCAGACATCGACACGCTCGTCGACGGAATTATGCAAAATCGAGTCTATCTCCCGTCCCTCACCGTGGTAAACAAGGTCGACCTAATCGATCAGTCCTACGCGGAAACGATGCGGGAGGATCTCCTGGACGCACAACATCGATCCCGAGGCGGCGATCTTCATCAGCGCGGAGAAAGAACGAGGCCTCGAGACGTTGAAAGAACGGCTGTGGGAGGAGTTGGAGCTCATCAGAATTTACATGGACAAACCCGGAAGGGGAATCGATTACGAGGAGCCACTCATACTCCGTCGCGGTCAGACCGTCGACGACGGCCTCTCGAAGCTCGGTGGATCCTTCGACAACCGGTTTCGCTTCGCTCGCGTGACCGGCCCGAGTGCAAAACACGACGATCAACAGGTCGGCCGGGATCACGTCCTCGAGGACGAAGATATCCTTCGCATCGTCGCCCGCCGGTGAGTTGAACTCGGCGCTATTCGAACAGTACCGCGGGAGCGTCGCCGAACGCGACGACCGCTTCTTGCTCGATCAAATGCAGGTCACCGGGAATCACCAATAGATGCGGCGGCGGACCGAACGAGCCCGCTGAGAGCTCATCGAGTCGGTCGGCTCGGACGACCGGTTCGGGACTTCCCGCCCGGCCAACGACAACTCCCAGAACGTCGCCTCGCCAGTGGTCGGCGAGAAGGCCCGCGGCGGTTTCCCCGCTCAGCATCGCATCGGATTCGGCTTTGATGTCCAGGTACGCGACGGTGTGCAATCCTCGTTTCCTGTTTTCCTCGATCGTCTCGATTACCGATTCGGGGACGCCGTCGCCGCCGTGTGCCCAGGGAAAGGGAATCGTCGTTGCTTTTCCGAACCGATAGTTCTGGAGGCCGGTCAACCCGCTCGCGGCCGTCTGTACGGTTGGAGCATGGACGATTCGGGTATCGATTCCACGTTCGTAAGCCCTGAGGCGCAGATCGACGTGCGTCGTCGAGACCGTGGGATCGCCCGCGGTGAGAAACACTGCCTCGCCGGTTGCTCCAGCGTCGAGGATCGGTTCCGGTTCCTGTTCGACTCCAACACGATCACGAACCCGAATCGAGACGGCGTGGTACTCCTCCAAATCTTCGACCGTCGCGGCGACCAGTTCGCTCGTGTAGAACTCGGCAAAGACGCTGTCGGCGTTCCGGATCGCGTCCCGGCCCTCGATCGTGACCGACCGTTCGTCGTACAGGCCGAGACCGACGAAGGTGAGCATACCTCACCTCCGACGGGGATCGGGGTAGGCGTTTCGACCCCGGGAAAGCGCCATTTGTAAGCCGACCCGGACCGCAGCATGACTCATGTCGGTTCCCTGCGTGCGGGTCGAACGCGCGGATGGGGAGTCCACGCGCAAGCGACTCGCACAAGCGGATCTGCTCGCCGAGCAGTGGGATCTCGACGTCGACGAGGAGTTCGTCTTTATTCCGATTACCGATCCAACGGCTGTCCCATCCGACTTGACCGTCGTTTCTCACGACCCGCCCGAACGCGAAACACAGACCATGCCGGCGGATATTCTCGGTGAGGAACCGAGTTACGAGCGACTCGGCGGATTGGCCATCATCGACGAGGACGATCCGGACCGCGCCGAAGCGATCGCCGCGGCGCTCTGGAAGTCAGATCTTCCGATCGAAGGGGTCCTCAACCGCGCCTCCAAGATCAAGGGCCGGACGCGAACTCGCGACTGGGAAATCCTTCGGGGATCGACCACGGAGACGGTTCATCGCGAATACGGCGCGGAGTTCGCACTCGATCTCGACGACGTCTATTTCTCGCCCCGACTGGCCACCGAACGCCACCGGGTCGTCAAGCAGGTCGAACCCGGCGAGCACGTCTTCGACATGTTCGCCGGCGTCGGTCCGTTTGCCATTCCGATGGCCCAAATGGGTGCCACGGTCGTCGGGACTGACGTGAACGGGACGGCCATCGAGTATCTCCGGGAAAATGCCCGCGCAACGGCGTCGAAGACCGCGTGACGGGAATCGTTGGAGACGTTCGAGACGGTCGCGGTTCGACTACGGGGACTGGGCCGATCGGATCGTCATGAACCTGCCACACTCCGCAAACGAATTTCTCGACACGGCCGTCGAACTCGCCGGCGACAGAGCCGTGCTCCACTATTACGACATCCAACACGAGTCCGCCCCGTTCGAGCCAGGCGAGCAGGCCATCCGAGCGGCGGCCGAACCGACCTATGATGTCGAGGTGCTGACCCGCCACGAGGTGCGAACCTACGCGCCCCACGAGTTGAACGTCGTCCTCGACGTCGAATTGCGGAAGCGATCAACCGGGCGGTGATTCCCGATCCCGGTGCCTGCTTGGGGTCTCGACCGATCGCAAGTCTTATTCATCCACTGCGAATACGGAGCAGTGTCCGCGCCGGTGTAGCTCAGACTGGTAGAGCGAATCCTTCGTAAGGATTAGGTCAAGGGTTCAAATCCCTTCACCGGCTTGCGTTTTCCGTTCAAGGGTCTGAAAACGAGAAGCGGAACCTGAATCGTTCAAACGGTGCTGGAAGGGTCTCTTATCGACCATCCGCGTGTTCGGTGGGGCCTCATGGCTCGATAACCGGAGGCCCAGCTTTCCCGTCGTTATTTGACGACTCACCGTCGTCTGTATCGGGCTCGTCGTCTTCTGACGAGCCGTCGGTCAACCCTGTCAGCTTCACCGTCAGGTGACTGAATCCGGTTTTCGCATTCGGAACCCGATTCCGGCTACTTGATCCCTCCCCACACCGCTTCCCTCGAAAAGTTACGGATGCCCCTCGAGTTGCTCGACGACGAAGGCTGCAGCCTCGTTCGTCGCCGCCCCCAAGAGGCCCGCGTGTCGGAAGGAGGCTTCGGCGTAATCGGGATCGAACAGCTCCTCGCCGGCCGAACGAACGCCACTTCGATATTCGAAAACTGCCGGTTGGCCGATTGCCGCGCTCAAGAACGGGTACTCGCCCATCGGAATCTCCTGGAGGGTTTCGTGGGCCCCGTCAGCAGCGGTTCGGACGGATTCGACCGACGGTTCGTCCGCGAGAGTGCCCTGCCGAATCGCGGTGATGACTCCCTCGAAGGCTGCGATGCTAGCCAGACTCTGCCCGGCCAAAACCGCAGCGGTCCCGAATCGGTTGGTGTCAACTGCCTCATTGAACGAGTCGATCGTGTGCTGTGTGTCACGGCGCGCGAATCGGTATACTTCCTGTTTGACCCCGGAGAGTTCGAATTCGAACACATCCGCCGAATCGGCCGTCTCCGGGTAGGGAACTCGAGAGCTTCGGGTCCGGCCGACCGAGATATCCAGCCAGCGTGTCGCCGTCGCGAGTTCGCTCCATCTCGACTCTGCGATCTCCAGATCCGAGTGCTGTGCGGTTCGAATTCCCCGTGCCGCTTCGAGTGCCGCTGCAGCAGATTCGACCCCCTGGTAGGCGCGTCCCGCCTGCTCGACGTTCGCGACAGGGTCGTCGGGATACGGTTCACGGGGCGGCAGTTCGTGCTTGGCCCGCTCGAGACGGTCTTCGACGGGTGCATACACGAGCACTGCTTCGAGGGTCGAGGGCGCCGCATAGTCCATCGACGACTCGAAGATCGCCAGATCCTCTCGAATCCGCTCGCGTCTGTCGGCGACGATGGCGCCGTCGTTTTGTCCGGAGGCCGCCCGGTAGGAACCGAACAGTTCCGCCGCATCCCTCAGATTGCCGTGCAACCGTTTGAGCCGCCCCATAGCCGTGTCTGCGTCGACGCCATCCTCGATCCGTTTCTGAACGTGTGATCGATCCGCCCGAATTTCCTGTCGTATCGTCGCATTCGGAATCGCCGGGTCTTCCGGAACGGCCGTGAGAAGATCACGGGTTCGTCCTTCGAGGGACCCGAAGAGGGTTTCCGGAAGCTCAAAGGGGAGAGCGGACGGTTCCACGAGCGTCGCTGGGGTCCACCCCTCGAAATCCGCTTTTTCGAGTGGGTCTTCCGAGTTACCGTACGATCCGTCGAGTGCCCCACAGCCTGCCAGCGAACCGACGGCCGCCGTTCCCAACCCGGCCAGGAACTGGCGTCTGGTCGTCATTCTTTCCCACCCCCTGTGACTGTGACCGTCGTTTCGAACACGTCCGGGTCCGGACGACCGGCACAGCCGTGACTCATGCCGGTTCCATAACCAGACGTGTCACGGCCGTCAATTGGGAGTCGAACCGCGTAGCCGACGGTATGCATCGTGTCCGCGTCGCATTCCACGTCGGCCGGCCGAACGAACCGACAGAAATCGAGATGTGGATCGCCGTCGTTCCCGTCGAGGGTCACCGATTCGAGTTTAATATCGTGACACTCACTCACGCCTGTCGAGTACAGAAACACCGATTCCGTTTCGAAGTCGGTCGCGTTTGCGAAGGACTGCAGTTGGGTCCCGCCCTCGGTGGATGCGAACTCGATCGATTCGAAGTTCGACTCGCGCGAAACGAAGTCGGCATCATACCGCTCCCGGCGCTCGCTCACGGTTCGATCAGTCTCGTCCCCCGTCCTGAACAGCACCGATTCCGTGGTCGTCCGGACACGTTCGAACTCGTACTCGACGGGTTCGGATTCCGCCGGGGGTTCCGAATGGCTGGACCGATCGGAGCCGGCACAGCCGGCCAGGAGGACGAGACTCGACGAGGCAGCAGCGAGTGTCTCGCGGCGGGTCAACGAGGGCATTGGCTCGCTTTGCGCCGGCCGGATAAATATGGTTTTGGAGGGTCAAATCGATCTTTGAACGGTGCGAAACGTTCGTCCGAGCTCTGAACGGTGCGAAACGTTCGTCCGTCGATTGTCGAGCGGATCGAGCGCGTTATTGGAGATTACGATGAAAACAGGCGTTGAATCTCGCTCAGTTCGGGTTCGATTCGATGCACCCCACCAGTGGCCTGTTGTGCGCTTTCGGTGTCCTTGAGCCCGAATCCGGTCGAAACGATGACGACCGTGTCGTTCGATGCAATGGTTCCCGATTCGACCGCCTGTTTGACCCCGGCCACAGCTGTTGCCCCGGCCGGCTCAGTATAGATCCCCTCGGTGCTGCCCAGAAGCGTCTCTGCTGTGAGGATGTCCTCGTCCGAAACGAGGACGCTCGTTCCACCGCTCTCCTCGAGTGCCCGAACCGCCTTCCTGGTATTTCTGGGCTGTCCGACGGCGATGCTATCTGCGAGCGTGTCCGCCACCTCCGAAGTGTCCGTGTTTCCGTGGAAAGCGTCGTGAATACCAGGTGCGCCTTCGGCCTGCACACCCAGTATTTTCGGCGTCGCATCGACGTATCCGAGTTCGGCGAATTCACGAAGGCCCTTCCACGCGCCGGCGATCGTACATCCATCGCCCATCGAGAAGGCGACCCAGTCGGGAATTCCACCCCGGACACTCGTTTGCTCGGCGATCTCGTGGCCGACGGTCCGCTTGCCTTCGACCTGGAAGGGATTGATCGCGGCGTTCCGGTTGTACCAACCGTATTCCTCGGTTACCTCCATACTGAGGTCGTACGCCTCGTCGTAGCTCCCCTCGACGGCGAGTACGTCGGCTCCGTACACGAGGGGCTGAGCGAGTTTCTCCACGGGTGCATCCCCGGGCACAAAAATACGCGCGTCGAGTCCACCACGGGCTGCATAGCCGGCAAGCGAGGCTGCGGCGTTGCCGGTCGACGCACAGGTCACGGTTTCGTTACCGGCGTGCCGGGCTTTCGTCACCGCAATGCTCGTCGCCCGATCCTTGAGGCAGCCGGTTGGATTCCGGCCGTCGTCTTTGACGAACGTCCCGACACCCAATTGCTCCCCCAGATTCGGGGCCTCGAGCAACGCAGTCCCACCCTCACCGAGGCTCACGATGTCCGCGTCGTCGTGGACCGGCAGAAACGCCTCGTATTTCCACTGACTGTCGATCGAACCGTCGAGATCGGCGTCGAATCGCTCGTCAATCACGCCGTAGTCGTAGGTGACTTCGAGAATGCCGGTCACGCCCTCGTGATTCGGACAGGTGTACATCTCCCGATCGGGATCGTATGTCTCACCGCAAAGCGGGCACTCGAGGGCCCGAACGTGTTCCATCGCCATACCGAGTCCTTCCGCACGCGTGGCCTTTGTTCTTCGCCCACTCGACCCAAACGTGGTTTTCATCCGGTGACGACGACTATCACCGTTCTCGATCGGGGACCGTCACACTCGACAAGCGAGATCGACTGCCAGGTCCCGAGTTGCAACTCGCCGTCGCGAACGGGGACTGTCTCGCTCGGGCCGATCAGCATCGCTCGGACGTGGCTGTCGGCGTTGTCATCGACCTCGTCGTGGGCCCAACCCGTCACGGGTACCAGTTCCTCGAGGGCGTCCTCGAAATCCCGCAACAAGCAAGCCTCGGCCTCGTTGATGGTCACTGCAGTCGTCGTGTGCCGGCTGAATACAATCGACGTTCCCGACGCGTCAGACGGTCATTCGGCCCTGACCCGATCGGTCACGTCACGAACGGACAGACGGCTTTCGGTGTCGACGAGGAGTTCCCATGCAAACCCGTTCCCCGCGGAGAGCCAAAATTCGTGGTCCCCACTCACCGGTGAAACGGCAGGCTATTTCCGCGAGAGAGTCCCCGGGATCCAGTCGCCGTCGAACTCCTCATGGGTGAACGGCAATGCGTCCTCCCCGGCGTAACTTGCCACGAGTTGGCCGTCACCTTCCAGATAGTACTTGGTGGTGGTCAGCCCCTCCAGACCGACCGGACCGCGGGCGTGAATTTTGCCCGTACTGATGCCGACCTCGGCGCCCAACCCGTACCGAAAGCCGTCTGCGAACCGGGTCGAGGCGTTGTGGAACACGCTCGAGGCGTCGATACGCTGCATGAACTCGCCTGCTGCGTCGGCGTTCTCGGTAACGATCGACTCGGTGTGTTTCGAACCGAAGGTGTTGACGTGATCGATAGCCGTTTCGAGGGAGTCGACGACCTTGATCGAAATGATCAGATCGCCGTATTCGGTCTCCCAATCCGCCTCATTGGCTGGCTCCACGTCGACGATTTCTTGTGTAGCTTCGTCGCCGCGAACCTCGACGCCCGCGTCTTCGTAGCGTGAGACGATCTCGGGGAGGTAGTCCGCGGCAACGCTCTCGTGGACGAGGAGGGTCTCGACGGCGTTGCAGACGGCCGGGTACTGGACCTTCGCGTCGAACGCGATGTCGACACCCATCTCGAGGTCCGCGTCGTCGTCGACGTACACGTGACAGACGCCTTCGGTGTGTCCGAGCACCGGGATCTTCGTGTTCTCCTGAATGTACTGGACGAACTCGGTACTCCCGCGGGGCATCAGCAGGTCGATCGCGTCGTCCATTTCGAGGACGGTGTCGACCGCCTCGTGGGCCTCGATGAGCTGCACCCACCCGGGGGCGATTTCGCTCGTGACGTCCTCGATGATCTCGTGGAGAACGCGGTTCGAATGCAGCGCCTCGCTGCCGCCCTTCAGGATGACCGCGTTTCCAGATTTGAGACTGAGTGCAGCGATTTGCACCAGGGCGTCCGGCCTGGACTCGAAGACAGTCCCGAGGACCCCGATTGGGACGGCCACCTTGTAGAGTTCGAGGTCGTCGTCGAGTTCGCGGGCCGAAAGCGTCTTTCCGAGTGGATCTCCCTGCTCGGCGACGCTACGGACCATTTCGGCGATACTCTCGAGTTTGGTCCGATCGAGTTTCAGCCGGTCGACGAGGGCCTGGCTGTACTCCCCGGCTTCGAGCATCGCCTCCGCCTCGGCCACGTCCTTCTCGTTTGCTTCGAGGATCTCGGCTTCGTGTTCCAGCACCGCCTCGGCGATGGCGTACAGTGCCTCGCTTCGGGTCTCATCCGTCGTCTGTACCAGTTCGAGTGCCGCGTCCTGTGCTGCTGTGACTTTGGCAACTGTTTCGGATTCGGTCATGGGTTAGATGTCTGTGTCCGGAATGTCCCCGTTGACGGGGAGGAAAATCGTTCCCACCGGCTCCTCAGAGGCGATTTTCTCCAGAATGCCCGGTTCGGTCGATTCGGCGATGATGGCCGGAATGCCGTGTTCGTTAGCCTCCCGAGCGCCCTCGACTTTCGTTCGGATCCCACCGAACTCCGCCCTGGAGCTTCGCTCGACGAGTTGCTGGACTTCGGCGTAGTTTCGGCCGACGGCATCGATTTTCTCCGCCCCGGGATCCTCCTTTGGGTTCCCCGTGTAGACGCCCCCGACGTCGGTGAGAGTCACGAGCAGATCCGCCTCGACGCCCACGGCCACAGACGCCGAAATCATGTCGTTGTCGCCGATTTTGATCTCCTCGATCGCGATGGCGTCGTTCTCGTTGATAATCGGGACGACCTCCCACTCGAGAAGGGTCTCGACGCTGGTGCGGAAGTTCGAAAACCGGTCCGAGTCGACGAGATCCTCCTGAGAGAGCAGGATCTGGGCGACCTTCTGGTCGTAGCGTTCGAAGCTTTCGGTGTACCGACGCATCAAATGGCTCTGGCCCACCGTCGAAGCGGCCTGCATGTCTTCGACTGTTTCCGCCGGTTGATCGACGCGGCCTTTACCGGCCCCGATCGCACCGGAGGAAACGAGGATGACCTCCTTGCCTCGCTCCCGGAGGTCCATGATGTCGTCGACGAGTTTGTCGAGTTTGTCGTCGTCGACGTTCGAGGTTTCGTCGGTCAACGAGTTCGTGCCAGCCTTCACGACGACACGATCTGCCTCGGCCGCGAGTCGACGGGTCTCTCTCACTGCGTTTTCGGATGGGGCGTCTGCCCCTTCTGATGAAATCTCGGTCATTGTAATTTTTTTGCAAGTGCTTCCGACCGCATCGTTGCAGCCCCGACGGCTGCATCGAGTGTCTCGATTACGTCACTGTCCCACAGCACCTCCATTCCTTCGATCGTGGTGCCGCCCTCGGTAGCCACCGAATCGATGAGTTCCTCGATATCCGACTCCGATTGTAAAACCGTCTCCGCGGCTCCCTTGAACGTCTGGGCCGCGAGGATCCGGGCGTCGTCTCCATCGAGGCCCCGGTTTACGCCGGCCTCCTGTAATCCCTTGATGAGGTAGTACACGAAGGCCGGGCCGCTTCCGTTGACCGCCGTCGCGACGTCCATCTGCGCCTCCGAAATCTCGACGAACTCGCCGAGATCGGCGAGCAACGTCTCGATGTCGCTCCCGGCTCCGGCAGTGATCGCACAGGCCATCGTCCCTGTTTCGGCCGCCAGGTTCGGCATGCCCCGGACCACAGTCGCATCGGTCCGTGACTCGAGAACGTCCATCGGGACCCCCGCCGCAAAGGAGAGCAGCGTTTGCTCCGGCGTCAAGTCGAGATCCTCGAGGACATCGACGACCGCGTCGGGTGTCACTGCCACGATAACGACTGACGACTCTGCGGCCACCGCGAGGTCGGTCGTCGTCCGGTGGACGCGGTCTTCGACCCGTTCGAGGGCCGCTTCGCTCACGTCACAGGCCGTAACCGAGTGCGAATCGGCACGCGCGAGTCCCTCGATCACGGCACTGCCAAGGTGCCCACACCCGATGATACTTACGTCAACCATTCTCTGTGTACAGGTCTCGGTACTGGTGAATATACAAACTTCGGACTCGATTCCACCGGTAGCCGAATGCTGTTCGGACGTGATTCATGGAGGAACGTGCCTTCAGCACTACGATTCGAACCGCCAAACGCGTCGGTTCACCTCGATTCAGTTGCTGACCAGTCCCGGTCGAGTCGTTCGACGGGATGGGACGGATCCACACCGAGGGACAGGGCACCGAGTTGGGAGACACACGACGTGCCACTCGCGACGACGTCCTCCCCAGCAACCGGTTCCAGCTGTGGTTCGAGATCCTCGCCGACGGCCATACTCAATTCGTAGTACTGCTCCTTGTAGCCGAAACTGCCAGCCATCCCACAGCACTCGACGTCGGTCGTCGCGACGTCGTACCCCAGCGAATCGAACACCTCGATCGTCGGCGCTTCCAAACCCACCGTTCGCTGCTGGCAGTTGCTGTGAAAGAGCACGTCGGACGCGTCGAACTGTGCTGGATCGGCCACCTCCGCGAGTCGCGGGGCAAGAAATTCCAGTACCTCATACGTTCCATCGGCGAGCCGTTTTGCGGTTTCTTCGGAAACGAGCCGCTCGTACGCCGACCGGAACATCGCGATATCGCTCGGTTCGATCACGACGATCGGCCGATTCGCCGCAAGCGCGGGGTCGAGTTCCTGGACGACACCCTGGGCCTGTTTTTCGGCGGTCGAGATCATCCCCTGTGAGAGCGGTGCCCGGCCCGAGGGAAGCACCGGGGACAACGTGACTTCGATGTCGAGTGCTTCGAGCACTCGTATTGCCGCTCGTCCCCGATCGGGATAGAGGTAGTTCGTGTACGGGTCGTTGTAAAGCGTCACTGCCTCTCGGGCGTCAATCACTTCACTTCCGTCCCGGCTGTTCCACCAGGCTGTAAGGGTTTCTTCCGCAAAGTCAGGGAACGATCTTCTCCGGTCAATTCCGAGGACGGTTTCCAGGATACGGTCGACACCGGGGGCAGAAAGCGCCCAATTCGTGAGGGGGGCAAGGGCCGATCCGAGTCGGAGCACCCGATCGACGTTTCCGAAAAATCGCTTCTGTCGATCGATGCCCGATGGTTCCTCGTCAGGAACGAGCGGGTCGATCAAGGAGTCGATTGCATCCGGGGCACGCCTCCGATTCAGCCGGTCCCGAACGACCGTGTTGATCCACGGAATGTCGATCTTGACGGGGCAATTCTCCACGCATCGGGAGCAGCTTGTACAGAGGTCGTTGAAGTCCTTCGTCGCCGCCGTTCCGGAGATCCCGGCCACCCACCCGGTCCCGATTCCGCCGGAGTAGGTTTCGCCCCCGAAGGCGTGGCCGCCGACGTGCTGGAAGTTCGCACACGAGTTCAAACACGCCCCACAGCGGATGCAGTAGAGCGTCTCGCGGAGTTGCGTCGTCCTCGCGCATCGCCATCCGGCCGTTGTCGAGCAGGACGAGGTGGAACTCCCGATCCCCAGTCCCGTGGCCGGTTCCGATGCCGGTATCCGGGTCGGTGAAATCGATCCTGGGCGTGTCGACCGGGGGCGACAGGAGCGAAACGTACTGGGCGATGTCCTGGCCGGTCGCCGACCGGGCGATCAACTCAATGAAGGGATGCAAGTCGCCAATCGAGGGGATGAGTTTCTCGATCCCGGCGACGGCAACGTGTGTGTCCGGGACGACCGCCGACTTCCGAGCGTTTCCCTCGTTGGTGACGAGCACGATCGTCCCGCTCTCCGCGAGCACGAAATTGGCTCCAGTGATGCCCATGTCGGCCGCCTTGATTCGCTCACCGAGATATGACCGTGCAAAGTCCGTCAGTTCGGCAGGGGTTTCCAGCGGTTCCTCCGGATCGAACGTTTCGTTGAACAGCGAGGCGATCTCCTCGCGGGACTTGTGGAGGGCCGGCCCGACGATGTGTGATGGCGACTCCTCGGCCAGTTGGACGACGAACTCTCCGAGATCGGTTTCGTAGACGTCTGCGCCGCCCCCTTCGAGGTGCTCGCGGAGGCCGATTTCCTCGGTCGTCATCGATTTCGACTTGACGACTCGCTCCCCGGTCGTCGAGTCGAGAACTCCCTCGACGTACCGGTTCGCTTCGGCCGCGTCAGCCGCAAGGTAAACCTGACCGCCGTTTGCCTCCACCTGTGCTTGAACCCGCTCGATCAGTTCTGGTAACTGGTCGATGGCCCGTTCCTTGATTTTGCGAGCCGCCGTGCGGTATCGTTCGTAGTCGTCGAAGTTCTCGATAGCCGCGTAATGCTGGTCGTTGTGATGGGTGACCTGCTCGTTGAGAGCCGCCCCCTCAGTTTTCAATACCTCCCTGATTCGTGCAGCGGTTTCCCGTCTCGATCGGCCACTCATCGATCGGTCACCACGAGTACGTGAACCTCACTCGGGCCATGGACGCCCTGGACGGTCGCTCCCATGTCCGCCGTCGCGCTCGGTCCGGAGGCCAAAACGCCACTCATTGAACCATTCGCAAACTCCTCCTCGAGCCGATCAAAGGCCGTTTCGAGATCGGGAGCGATATCGCTCGCGGCGAGCACGGCAATGTGGCGTTCCGGAAAGAGACTCACCGGCTCGTCACCGGCTGATCGAGATTCGAGAAACACGGTCCCGAGCGTTTCGATGCCGAACTTCGCCGGTGTGATCCCGGTTCTCGCCGCGTCGAGTGCTGACGGCGACGGGGTGAGATCGACGTTCGAATCCGTCAATGAGACTCCCGATAGAGACACGGCCACTCCCACTGCAGGCGTCTCGATCACTGCCTCGATAGCAGCGCCAAATTCGGCCGCGAGAGACCGGGACACAGTCCCGTCGTGAGCCTCGACGGCCGCCTCGAAGGCGTCGACGTCCGGGTCCGATTCCATATCGGTGGATTTGTGAGCCCGGTATATCGTCGTTGTGCAAAACCGGTCGAAGTCAATCCACGCGTTCAGTTCCGGGTTCACCGTGACAAATCAGTGTATCGAGTCCTCACGAGGGGGTTCAGTCGGGTGATTCGTGTCGAAATCACGACCTCGTGTCTGTCTGACACACTCGGGATGAAATCACAACCCTCTTTCCACCCCCCACCATACGAAGTGATAGCGGGATGGGATAGCCTGGAGATTCCGCCGGCCTCATGAGCCGGAGAGCGGTGGTTCAAATCCACCTCCCGCTACTTCTCTCTCGTCTCCTGTTCAGTAGTAGCCACATCGGTGGACAGTTCGGGCAAATCCACCGGATCTATCTTCCCAACCCGGAACAGTTCGGATACCGTCTCGATCGATGGCTTGTGGCCACCCCCCCCCCCCAGCGGTGCTACTCCCAGAGCCGATACATGTCGTCGCGGACCGGTTCGGTAAACCGCTTACTGCCAAGCGTGAGCACTCCCGACTCACCCGCTGTGACCCGTCCGATGTGGGCGGCTTCGATATCTGCTTCAGCGAGCGCGGAGCGAACCGTCTCGAGATCGGGCTCCGGCACCGTCGCCAGGAGCGCCCCCGATCCGAAAATACGGAGGGGATCGACGTCCATCGCGTCGGTGAGAGTCGCTGTCGGCTCCCTGACGAGAATCGCGTCAGGATCGACCTCGAGGGCCACGTCGGACGCGCTCGCCAGTTCGAGAAGCGCATCGATCAGCCCACCTTCGGTCGGGTCGTGCATGGCCGTGGCCCACGAACGGACGATCTTGCCCTCAGGTGTGACGCCGATATCGTCGTAATAGTCCGCTGCTCGGGCAATGATTTCGGGGTTCACGCCCGCCTCGAGGAGTTCAGCTTCGAAATCCGTCGCAAGGATCGCCGTCCCCTCGATACCAGCCCCTTTCGTGAGGATTACAGCGTCCCCGGGATTTGCGCCCCCGGTCGGAACGAACGGATCTCCCATTCCCAGACAGGTCATCGTCAGAAGCGGTCTGTCGAGGCTCGGGTTGTATTCCGAATGACCTCCAACGACGGCGACGCCCATCTCGGCAGCCGCCTCGTCCACCTGTTTCGTGATTCGCTCGAGCACCGACGAATCCGCATCACCGGGGAGGAATACGATGTTCGTCAACCACGTCGGGTCACCCCCCGCAGCGGCGACGTCGTTACAGGCCACGTGGACCGCAAGGGTTCCAACCCGATCCGCAGCGAGGGACAGCGGGTCGGAACTGACGACCAACGTCCCGTCCTCCACTTGGATCGCCGCCGCGTCTTCGCCGTAGGCTGGGCCCTGTCGAACCGAGTCCAGCGTTGCCCCGTGGCGGTCGAAAACGTGTGCCGCGAGAGCCTCCGGCGGCACTTTTCCGAGCATACCCCATACTCGTCGGGTTTTCACCTTGTACCTGCCGGGATCGGTTCGGATTCGTCTTCCAACAATTAGGCCAACTCGGTTTCGAACTGCGATTTTGCAAGCGGTGGCTCATGGACGCCAGCCTCGGTCACGAAGTAATCGACGAGTTCCATCGGTGTCGCGTCGAAGGCCGGGTTTCGCACGGGGACGTTCTCGGGGGCGTTCTGCGTTCCATAGATCTTCCGGAGTTCGGTCGAATCCCGCTCCTCGATTTCGACCGCATCGGCGTCCCGGTCGGTATCGACGGTGGCGATGGGGGCAGCGACGATGAAGGGGACGTCGTGGCGATCGGCCAGTACTGCGTGTTTGTACGTCCCGATCTTGTTGAACACGACACCCTGGTCCCCGAAGGTTGATCCACCGTCGAGAACCACCCGATCGGCCCCGACGACCACCGCGTCGATCTCCCCCTCCTGCATGAGGAGGCCACTCGCGTTGTCGGGGATCAACGTCGTCGGTACGTCCCGCTCCATCAGTTCCGTCGTCGTGATTCGCGCCCCCTGGTTGAGCGGTCGAGTTTCGTTGGCCACGACGTCGATGTCCGTTCCGGCCTCGCAAGCAGAATACACGATCCCCAGTGCCGTGCCCCAGTCGACCGTCGCCAGGGCACCGGCGTTACAGTGGGTCATGACCGTGTCGCCGGCGCCGAGCAGCTCCGCACCGTGCTCGCCAATCGCCTTGTTTCGCTCGACGTCCCGGTCCGCAAGGGCCTCGGCGGCATCAAGTGCCAACCGCCGGATCTGCTGGGGGGCGTCCCTGCTCGGGCAGCCGAGAGTGCCTCCTCGACGCCCTTTTCGAGGTTGACAGCCGTCGGCCTCGCCGTCGCGATCACCTCGGCGTCCGATTCGATGGCCGCAAGTAGCGATGCTCGATCCGACTCCGATCGGCGATGGGCCGACAGCGCGACTCCATAGGCGCCGGCAGCGCCCAGGGCAGGCGCTCCTCGGACGCGCAACACGTCGATGCTTTCGACGAGATCCGGAATCGTTTCGACGTGAATCCGTTTGAAGTCCACCGGAAGCGCCGTCTGATCGACCATCTCGATGCAGGCACAGTCGGCGTCCCAGGAGATCGTTCGCATACTCCCAAATTTCCTGCCTCCATGTATCAATGTACACGTTCGACCGGAGATCGACGCGAAATGGCTCCGCTCACTCGACGTCGGTCCCGTGCTGGGGAGTCGATTCGGACTGGCCGTAGGTTTCGAATCGTTTCATTGCTTCCTCCATCTCCCGGTCGGTCAACTCGACTGGATCGCCGACAGACGCGGCTTGCAGAAACATTTGAGCCGTCGATTCGACGGCGATCGCCGTCTCGAGTGCGTCATCGATGTCAGTGCCCCCAGCGATCAACCCGTGATTCGCGAGCAGGCAGGCGGTCGTGCCAGCAGCTTCCATTGCTGTGACCGCGTTCCCGGCGAGTTCCGTCGAGCCGAAGGGTGCATAGGGTGCGACAGGAACCGTTCCGCCGGCAGCCGCGAGCAGGTAGTGGACCGGGGGAAGTTCCTCGCCGAGGACGGCCAGGGTCGTCGCCCAGGGGGAATGGACGTGAACGATCGATCCCACAGCCAGTGATCGATAGATTCCGAGATGCATCGGCGTCTCGGAACTCGGCTCGAGCGCGCCAGCTTGTCGGTCCCCATCGATCGTGAGCAGCGGAACGTCACTCGGCTCGATTTCGGAATACGGAACACCGGATGGAGTGACCGCGATCGTTGCCCCGGACCGAACGCTCAGGTTTCCAGTCCGGCCCGGTGTCAGCTCCGCCAGGTCCGGGAGCCCCGAAACGACTGCTGCTCGCAGTTCGGCGGCCGAGTGTGGTGCCGCTCGGTCCGGATCCGAATCGCTCATGGGTTCACTACGACACCCGGGTTGTTAGGCTACCCGAACGGGAAGACGCCGATCACGTGACGACGTCGATCTCCCGGCCACAGGGACACGATTCGTCGAGATTCACGACAGCCGTCTGAATCGAAGCCAGCCCGCCTGACCCAGGTCTGGTCACAGTCGGGACAGAGCGTCGAGTTGAATCGTTGGTCTCTGATGTTCCCGACGTACACGTACTCCAGACCGGCATCGACCGCGATCTCGTGGGCTCGTTCGAGGGTCGACATCGGCGTCGGTGGTCGATCCCGCATCTCGTGATCGGGATGGAATCGGGAGAAGTGGACCGGAATCGAGGGATCGATTCCCCGTACCCAGTCGGCGAATTCCTGCAGCTCTTCGGGATCGTCGTTGAGGTCCGGAATGACGAGATAGGTCACTTCGAGATGGATATCCCGCTCGGCGACCCGTTCGACCGAATCCAGGGTCGGTTGCAACTGGCTTCCCATGTACTTCTGATGCGGGCCCTCCCGGAATCCCTTGACGTCGATGTTGATCGCGTCGATGTGGGGGCCGACTTCCTCGAGAAACTCCTCGGTGAAGTAGCCATTCGAAACAAGTGCGGTGTAGCGCCCGGCCGCTTTAGCGGCTTTCGCGCCATCCCGAACGTACTCCGCGTAGATGGTCGGTTCGTTGTACGTCCACGCAAGGCCGTCTGCCCCCTGTTCGATCGCACTTTCGACGGCCTCTTCGGGCGAGACGTCCCGCAGTTCCAGCTCCTCCGGGGGACTGAACGCGAGATGATTGTTCTGACAGAACTGACAGGCGAAATTGCAGGACGCTCCACCGAAGCTCAAGACGTCAGATCCCGGTTTGAAGTGATAGAGCGGCTTTTTCTCCACGGGATCGATCGTTCCAGCGGGGCCGAACGGCGTATCGTACACCTTCCCGTAGGTGAGCAACCAAAATGCCCCGTCGACGTTCTGCCGAACCCGGCAGATGCCGCGTTGACCGGGGTCGAGTTTGCACCGGTGGGCACAGGCGGTACACTCGACGATATCACCGTCCCGATCTCTGGCGAGGGTCGCCATCACGCCCTCGATGTCCTCAGTGGGCGCAGTCGGTGACGACATTAGGCGTCCGTATGACCTCTATAGCAAAAGGTCGTTCGGGCCGGTGCGGGTTCGCGAACGTGCCTTCGCAAAGGGACTGTCGGATTTTCAGAAGAGTGCTTCCGAGTTGGGAAGCACCGTCGCCGGGCCACCAACCGCCCAGGTGCGGGTTTCGACGCCAACCTCCGCGACCGCTTGTTCGACCCGATCGACGTACTCGCTCGTCGTGTTCACGTACACGGTCGCCCCCGTATCAGTCGAGAAGTACGCCAGAATCCCGTCCTCGCGAAGGGTTCGAACGCGCTCGAAGATCTCCAGCGTTCGCGGCTTCCAGTAGATCCACGCCTCGGGCCCGGTCATCGTCGTCGCGGCGAGACTCAACGTGTCGTGTTCTGCGACCTCGAAAGCCGTCCCGAAATCGCCCTCCCGGAGTGCCTGCCGCATCGCGGCCAACTGGTCGTGGACGTGAGCCAGTCGGGACTGCCAGAGGTGGCTTTCGGTCGCCTCCTCGTGGGCCCATCCCGTCTCCTTGTAGGCCGAAACGATTCCGACCACGATTTCGAGATCGTCCTCGAGTGGCGACCGAATGCGCTCCGAACGGCAATCTTCGTCCGTCGTTCCGGCCCGGAGGTCCGAAAAGCCACCGGTCACCGAACGGGCAGCCGAAGCCGATCCCAACCGGGCGATCGTCGAGATTTCGGGCAGCGAGAGATCGAGTCCGGCGGCTTCGACGGCGGCCATCGCGGCCGCAGCAAAGCCCGAGGACGAGGAGCCCAAACCCACGTTCGTCGGCATCGTGTTTTGACTGACCAGTTTTACCGGTCCGTCCAGAGCCGGGTCCTCGGCAATCTCCCGAACACGGTCGATGACTCGCGTTACCCGGGACGCGCCGTCTCCCGTGAGTTCCTCGCCGTCGACGACGTACCGCGAGGCGTCGAGATCGGTGTCGAACGAAACGGTGGTAACGGTCTCGGCTGGTGCAGTTGCCACGCTGATGCTGTCGTGATACGGGTACCGAAGCGCCATATCCCGGAGCCCGTGATACTTGACGAGCCCCTGAATGGGATGTGCCCGGGCGGTGGCCTTCATGCTCGGTGAGGGGTGCGGACGGCGCATAAACATCACGCATGCCTGAACCGCTGCTCGTTTCGAAGGGACCGGAGAACGATTACTCGGACGTCTCGTCCGGATTCCACGCCACGTACCGATCGTGATTCACGTCGAAACGATCCAGGACCGTCCCAACGATCCGGTCGATGACGTCGTCGATTCCCGCCGGGTCGTAGTAAAAGCCGAGTACCGGCGGAACGACGGCCACTCCCCGCTTCCGGAGCGCGAGCAGGTTTTCGAGATGGGCCTCGTTGAGCGGGGATTCGCGGGGAACCACCACCAGTTGCCGATCCTCCTTGAGCGTGACGTCAGCCGCCCGCACGAGCAGGTTTTCGGCGTAGCCGTTGGCGATCGCCGCGACGGATTTCATGGATGCCGGGACGACCACCATCCCCGCTGTGTCTACTGTCCCCGATGATATCGGCGCTGCCAGTTCCGAGCCGTCGTAGACGCGTTCCGAGGCCGCCTCGATGGTTTCCATCGTCGCCGCTTCCGAATCGGTCTCGTGTTCCATAACCGCTCGTGCGCCGTCCGTGACGACCGTGTGCACGGCGAAGTGGTCGCTCAGGGCCCGAATCGTTTCGACACCGAGCGGGATCCCCGAGGCTCCCGAGAGGCCGACAACGAGACGTTCGCGTTCGGGGGGTGACTCACTCATTGTCGAGTCTGGTTATCGTCCCTTCGCTCGCGTCCACCCGGACGCGATCCCCGTCCGAGAACCGAGAGACCGCATCCTCGATACCGTCGAGACACGGTACCTCGCCGAGGATCGCCCCCGTGGCCACGATCGTCTCGGTTTCGTGATTGACTATCGCTGCCGGGGCAGTGCCCTCCTGTGCCGAGCCCGTAAATGACGTACGAGCCGACAGTCGAGCCCTTCCCCTTCGGGAAGACGAGCACCTTGCCGGCGATGTTCTTCCCGGTCAGATGGTGGTCTTCCTCGATGAACTCGCCGGTCTTCGTGTCCACTGCCCCGTAGAAACTGATCGGCTCTGGAGAGACGAGTACCTCCCCCTCGCCGACGCCCTCTGCAATGGTTCGTCCCTCGGCGGTCGTCCCGGCGTCGGTATCCGAACTCATTCCTCGATCGCCTCCTCGAGCAGCGAGAGCTTGTCGTCAAAGCGCACCGTCTGGTTCCCGAATCCGGGGAGATAACTCGCGGCTTTCGCCGAATCTGTCGCAGAGGACTCGTACCCTAACTCCTCGATCGGTGCGACGACGTTACAGGTGTCACTGAGGACCATTCCGCCCGCGTCTTCGATCGATTCGGTGTAGCCCATCCGATCGGCCTGGGATTTCACCGAGCGGCTGGTGCAGACCCAGAGGTCCCGGTCGAGGGATTCGCCGTCGAGTCGATCCGCGACCGTCCCGATCTCGTCGACCGAGGCGTGGGGACAGCCAAACACGATGAGGTCGGTGTCCTCGGTAGCCGAGAGGTCACCGTACTCCCCTTCGAGCTCCGCCGCCCCGAACTGGAGGGTTTCGACGTCCTCGGGCGGGGCTTTTTCAGTCGTCACGCCGCCCACGAAGTGCAGGGCGACCGCGCCAGTCGCGGCCATTGCAGCGCCGAGGGACTTCAACTGGTCCGTCGTCGCCCCGTTTACGCCGGCGAAGAACGGCTTGCCGTCTTCGACGATTCGTCCGGTCCAGGAGCCAAGCGCGGCGAAGTCCGCCTGCGTCTCCAGTGGAACATCGACCTCGATCAGGTAGGTCGGCTCCCGATTTTCATCGAGGTGGAGCCCGTGTTTCGGCGTCCGCCCGGTGATCGCCGCCGCGAGCGCTGACGGACCTCCTTCCCGGTTCGTTTTGGCGCCGATGACGCTGTTTGCA
This sequence comes from Halodesulfurarchaeum sp., assembly GCA_034520565.1. Classification (GTDB taxonomy): domain Archaea; phylum Halobacteriota; class Halobacteria; order Halobacteriales; family Halobacteriaceae; genus Halodesulfurarchaeum. Next base: position 1,548,524 of record JAXHNL010000002.1, on the reverse strand, counting down.
AACGAAACCGCGGAGGATTCGGCCCACGCGATGTGTTCGTTCGGTCCGGGAAGGTTCCCCGCGAGATAGGGGGTGCAGGTAAACGAGACGGTCACGCCCATCTCCCGCAGCGCGGCAACGATCCGTCGCTGTTGGGTGGCAAACTCCTCGCTGACGCCCATCTCCTCCCAGCGCTCGATGTCCATTCCGGCCGGGTTTGCGAAGGTCTGGACCTGCACCGTTGCACCTTCTTCGGCGAATCCTTCGAGAAATTCGACGCCGGGGTCGCCGATCGACTTGTAGGAGATCCCGGAGGCCTGGGCCGAACCGATCTCGACGAACTCCTCGGCCCCGTAGATATCACCGAGCCGCACGAGCAGTTCCATCGACTTTCGAACCGCCGGAACGTCGGATTCGAGCAGTGCTTCCTCCTCGGTCGTGAGATCCATTGACATCGTTAGTGGGGAGTGTAATATGGTATCATCGGTACGCTTCGAGCGAGACGTCTTCAACCCCCGGGACGGTCGCTTCAGCGAAATCGGCCCGATCCCGGTTCTCGGGAATCGTGGCATCGACGATCCACTTGGTGAGCGTACCCGTCTCGAAGTCCTGTGACGGATCGAGCGAGGATCCCTTCGTGTTTTCGATGGTCGTGATGTCCCGGTCCGGTTGTACTCGTGTCGCAATCGCCCATTCGACGGCATCCGGATCGGCGGGATTGATGTCGTGGTCGACGACCACAGCGCGTTTCATCGACGGGTGAGCGGCAAGTGCGGCCATGCCGGCGTTCTTCGCGTCGCCCTCGGTCCGCTTCTCGATCGAGACGACCCCATGGAGCCAGGAACAGCCACCCGGCGTGAGCACGACCTCCTGCACGGTCGGAACGGTGTTCTGGACGATTCGATGGATGCGCGGTTCCTGCGGGAGACCCATCAGGTGTGCGTGCTCCCGCCTGCCCGGAACGACGACCCTGATGATGGGATCCGGTCGCAGGTGCAGCGCCGAGATTTCCACGACCGGTTGCTGGCGGATGGTGTCCCAGGTCTCGGAAAGGTCCACGAACGGCCCTTCGGCCCGGGTTTCGTCGAGAATCCGTCCGGTCATCACCCACTCGGCCTCGGCGGGGACGGTAATGCCATTCACCGTCGTCGTTTTCAGGTCGCCGTCGAGAAGCGCATTGGCGACCTCCAGCTCGCTCATGTCGGGGCTGCCCGACGTCGCAGCAGCGAGCTCGACGGCCGGATGAACCCCGACGACGATGGCAACATCGAGGGGGCCGTCGGTCCGCTCCCGGATGTCGTGGAGGTGGCGTTCGACCAGCCGCATGACGAACTCGGAACCGCCATCGTACATCAGCCGATGGAAGGAGAGATTGTGAACGTCCGTGTCCGGATCCCTGGCAATGACGATACCGGAAGCGACGTACTGACGCTCGTGCTCGGCGTAATAGGTCGGGATCGGAACGTACTCCGCCACGTTCGGCGAATCGGCGACGTGTTCGAACCGGGGGGCCGTGGGTGCTGCAAGCGGGCGAGGATCCGTCGTGGCCTGAGTCAACGCCCCGATGATGGTACCCGGGTCGATTTCCAGCGACTCGGCAATCCGGTCCCGTGAGGAGACCACGTTCGTCACGGCACTGACGTCCGGATAGCCAGCCACTGACTCAAAGACGAGTGGACGTGACTCGTCTTTCCCGGCGAGTGCGGCCAGTTCGAATCTGGGGTCGACCGGTTCGGTGAGTCTCGTCACCGCCGACCCCGACAAGACGGTTCGCAGTCCCATAGCGGGACTTTTCCGGCCGACCCATTAAGCATTCCCAACCCGGCTGCAGACGGTCTCCAACCAACAATCCGCGGCGGTGGCCCGTGTCGAACGGCTCAAGTTGCCCCCTGCCCACGCCCCGGTATGGGCACGCCGCTGGACGATCGACGCGAACAGACGGCCGTCGTGATCGAGCGACTGCGGGAGGCGTATCCCGACGCGACCATTTCGCTGGATTTCTCGAACCGATTCGAACTACTGATTGCGGTGGTGCTCTCGGCTCAGTGCACCGACGATCGGGTGAACGAAATCACGGACGCACTGTTCGAGGCGTATCGAACGCCCGAGGATTTCGCCACCGCCCAGGAAGAAACCGTCGCGGACGTCATCGGTTCCTGCACGTACCCCAACAGCAAAGCGTCGTATCTCGTCGGTATCGGCGACCGGCTCCTGGAGGACTACGACGGACGGGTGCCGGACACGATGGATGAGCTGACGACCTTGCCTGGAGTGGGGCGAAAAACGGCGAACGTCGTCTTGCAACACGGGCACGACATCGCCTCGGGGATCGCCGTCGACACCCACGTCCAGCGGCTCTCACGTCGCCTCGCGCTCACCGAGGAGACTACCCCGGAAAAAATCGAGCAGGATCTCCTCGAGCTCGTTCCGGAATCCGACTGGAAGTTGTTCACCCATTGGCTGATCTCCCACGGACGGGCGGTCTGTACGGCCCGTTCGCCGGACTGTACGGACTGCGTTCCTCGAAGACATCTGTCCGGCATCGCCACGCGAGGAGGCCGAGTGATCGTGCAACACGTGACAGCACCCCGCAGCCTTTTGCCGGGCGGAATCAAACCACCAGCAATGAACGGGGAGGGCGTTTGATGAAAGTCGGGCTATTCGATCCGGAAAACCGGACCGGTCACGATCGCTTCAGTCGGACAGCCGACGGTCCCGAACTCGTCCATCTGAAATCTGCCGAAGACGCTGTGAAACGGGAGAGCGAACTCGAGTACGTGCTGCCGGTTGGAGAAACCGCACTACTCTCCGTCTTTCGGGCGGGTATCAACTCGGGAATTGTCCCGGTGGGGATCGGTGCAGGCGTGCCGTCGGTGCCCGAAACAGCGTTCGCAGCCAGCCTCGAATCGCTGACGAACGGCGTGATCGAGTCGGTTGCAATCCCTACCATCGACGTTTCGTTGGGCGAAGAAGAGTTCCGTGCCCTCATGGACGTGATGGCCGTGACGGCCGAGCCGGCCCGGATATCCGAGTTCCGGACGACTAAGGGCGACGGAACGGTCGTTGATACCGTGCGTGCTGACGGCGTCGTGATATCCGCACCGGGCGGTACACCCGGCTACGGGACTGCAGTGGACGGGCCGATCCTCGATCCATCAGTTGACGGCCTGAGCGTCGTTCCGGTCGGTCAGTTCCGAACGGCTCACCCGCGATGGGTGCTCGCTCCACCGATCGAAATCGAAGTCGTCCGTGAGACCGTCCCGATCGCGCTCGTCGTCGACGATCGGGAGGTCGAAACGATCCCGGCGAATACGTCCCTGCGACTCGCGTGGGGCTCCCCAGTCGAATTCGCCGTGCTGGAGCAGTCAAACGGCGTCTTTTGGTAGCCGGTCATCCGGCCAGCACCGGACCGAGTCCGTGAATGGGACTACAGTTCGCCTTCCTCCCGGAGTGCAGCCATAATATCGTCGACGAGCGAGTCCACGTCGTCGTAGGGAAAGTCGGCGTGAGCGCCGAGTTTCGTCGCGAGTTCCATAACCGAAAAGGATCGCTCACCGGCCTCGAACGTGGTTCGCGGACCCTTTGGCAATGCAGGGACGAGATCCATCTGGCCCGTGACCGGGTACTCGGCGTCTTCGAACGCTGCGACGAATTCCGCACGGAGATCCTCTTCAACGGTCATATACCCGAGTTCCGGCCCAATCAAAAAAGAATTGTGAAACGGTCGGGAACGGAGTCGACATCGGAAAACGGGGAACTCAAGTTTTTTGGTCACTGCAGGCCACTTCCGTGACATGCGGGATGCGTTGACTGCGTGGCGGACGGACGTGGATCGAGAGATCGCCACGTTGCTGCCACGGACGATCACCGACGAGAAGCTGGCCGAGTTGTTCGGGGAGCCCCGGTTCGAATACGACACGACCGCGATCGAGCAGGCCCTCTTCGAACCGGTCTGGGACCTGCTCGACCGAGGCGGAAAGCGGTGGCGGCCGGTGCTCTTTCTCGAACTCGTCCGCGCGCTCGGGGCGGATCCCGAGCAGTACCTTCCCTATGCGACGATCCCGGAAATCCTCCACACGGGAACCATCATCGTCGACGACGTCGAGGACGACGCCACCCTCCGACGCGGCGAGGAGGCTATCCACCTTCGGTACGGGACTGACATCGCGCTAAACGCGGGTAACGCCCTCTACTTCGTCCCCCTCAAGATCGTCTCCCAGAACCCGGCGGAACTCGAACCCACCCAACAGCTGGCGATCTACGAGATGCTGACCTTCGAACTCAACCGCACACATCTCGGACAGGGAACCGACATCGTCTGGCACAACACGCCGAACGTCCGGATCAGTGAAGAGCAGTACCTCGAAATGAGCGCGTGCAAGACCGGTTGCCTGGGGCGAATCGCCGGCCGACTCGCCGCACTCGTCACGGACCAACCCGACACCGTCGAAAACGCCTTTGCGGCTTATGCCGAATCGCTCTCGATCGCCTTCCAGATCGGCGACGACATCCTCGACGTGAAAAACTCGCTCGACGAGGCCGGCGAGTTCGGGAAGGCCTTCGGCAACGACATCCGGGAGGGAAAACGAACGCTGCTCGTGATTCACGCGCTCCGGAACGCCGATCCGGGGGACCGCGAGCGACTCGAATCGACGCTGGATGCCGAATCGGTCACGGACGACGAAATCATGGCGGTTCTCGAACTACTCCAGGAGACGAACAGTGTCGACCACGCCCGCGAAACGGCCGAGGAACTGGCCGCGGATGCCAGATCACACCTCAAGGGCCTGGACCTCGATCCCGAGGTCAAAGCCTCGCTGGACGATTTCACCCACTACGTCATCGAGCGCGATCGTTAATCTCGAACCCCTTCCCGTTCGATATCGGCCACGAGCCGATCGAGAACGGCTCCAGCTTCTCGCTCGGCAAGCGCCTCGGCCCTGTCCGTGAGCCACGAAAAAGTCATTCCGAGCGGGAGCGATACGACGCTCGAATCGATGGAATTCGGGTCGTACTCGAGAACGAGATCGATTTTCGAGGCGGTTTCATCACCGACCGGCGTGACGAGCCACCGGCCGACGGCTTCGACATCGCCGAGAACCGACCATTCGATCCGTCGAGGTGGCTCCAACTGGTCGAGTCGAGTCCGGACGTCGAACGAGAGGCCCAAAACGTGGACCGCGAGATCGTACTCCGTCCCGGGCGCTCCGTCACCGTCCGGTGTGACATCTTTCAAATAGTCGGAATACGCCGGATATGTGCTGAAATCCCGAACTGCAGCAAAAACGACGGCAGGTGACCGATTCACCTGTCGGGAGACCTCGATTCGTTTCACGGTCGGTCCTACCGGATCGGGGCCCAAAGAACCTGCCGACGGATTCGGCCGAGTCGACTGCCGGCTTTCGCGCAGATTTATCCCCCACGAACTCCAAGCCGTCGTATCATGCTCGACGGGACGAACGTGGCACTGGGGGTTACCGGGAGTGTCGCCGCCGTGACGGTCGTCGAAATGGCGCCACGAACTCCGGCGGCGCGGCGCGACGGTCCGGGCCGTCATGACCGACGCCGCACGGGGGATCGTTCACCCGGACGCGGTTACCTACGCGACCGACGCGGAGGTGGTAACCGAACTCACCGGAAACGTCGAGCACGTCGAACTCTGTGGCAAGGACGGCTGGGCCGACGTCTGCCTGATCGCCCCGGCGACGGCCAACACCATCGGCAAGATCGCCGGCGGAATCGACGACACGCCGGTGACCACGGCGGTCACCACCGCCCTCGGTGCGGGCATCCCGGTCGTCCTCGCCCCGGCGATGCACGAGGGAATGTTCGACCACCCCGGCGTGGACGAGAACCTCGAAACCCTCGAGCGGTGGGGCGTCACCGTGATTCCACCCCGTGTCGAGGAGGGGAAGGCGAAAATCGCCGCGGCGGAGACGATCGCCCTCGAAACCGCCAGGGCCACTCCACCGTCTCCGCTCGCCGGGTCTCACGTCGTCGTCACGAGTGGCGCAACTGCAGAACCGATCGATCCAGTTCGGGTCCTCACGAACCGCGCAAGTGGGCGAACTGGCCGGGCCGTTGCCCGGGGAATCTACGCCATGGGTGGGGACGTCACGCTCGTTCATCCCGACGGCGAGGTCTCGTATGCGACAGTCCGTTCGGTCGAAACGGCCGCGGAAATGACTGCGGCGACACTCGATGCCGTCGAGAACGCCGACGCACTCGTTTCGGCGGCGGCGATTTCGGATTACACGGTTGAAACGGCCCCAGAAAAGTTGCCTTCGGGGCGGAAACGAACGCTGGAACTGAAACCAACGAGAAAACTCGTCGACGCCGTGCGGGAGGCTCGGCCATCACTTCCGATCGTCGGGTTCAAACTGGAGAGCGACCCGGACGCACTCCCCGAGACCGCTCGTGAACTGTTGAATCGGGTCGAAATGGCGTTCGTCGTCGCGAACGAAATCGAAGCGATGGGTGCAGCGTCGACCGGCGCGGAACTCGTTTTCGACGGGGAGACACAATCCTTCGAGGGGTCGAAGGCCGATCTCGGGCTTCGAATCGCCGAAGCACTCGGTGGCGCTCTTTAGAGAAGCAGTCCGATCAAGACACCACTGAGAACGACGACCAGCAGCACGATACTCGCCGCGATGGTGGACCGGAAACTGCCCGGCTTGACCGGTTGCTCCATTTCCGTGAGCGAGCGGCGAAGGTGCGTGAGCAGTGAATACGGGTTCGAAAGCGTCCCCGCGATGCCGTAAGCACCACCGGCGACGACTCGATCCACGGCGGCGTAGGTCTCAGTGACCCCGCGGACGACGGTTCGTGTTCCGTAGAAGGCGGTCGGATTGATCAGCCGATCGACGTCCGGCACCCGACCGATCTTCGAAAGTGGCTTTTTGACGAGGACGAAACCGAGCACCCCCAGTCCTGCCAGAATCAGGCCTTCGGTGATGTGGCTCGTCGTGAACGGATGGGCACCGGCCGTGCTTCCCGGGAGGATCTGGAAGAGGTACTCCGGGAAGAGCCCGAAGAGGATCGTCAGCGCGGCGACGAAAAGCATCGAAATCCGCTGGCCCCACGCCGAGAACTCGACGTCGTAGGTCTGTCCGTGGTCGTGGAAGAAGGCGTAGTAGCCGAACTTGATGAACGACATGAAGGTACCCACGCCGGCGGCCATGAGCAAGTAGTAGATCACCGTGAGGTGTTCCTCGTGAGCGGCAGCCGTGATCATCCCCTTGCTCACGAAGCCGTTGAACCCGGGGAACCCACTGATCGAAAGTGCGGCGATCGTGAAGGCAAGGGCCGTGAAGGGGAGGTATCCCCGGAGTTTTCCCAACTGGTCCAGGTGTTGTTTACCAGTCCGTGCAATGATTACGCCCGCAGTCATGAACAGGAGCGCCTTGTAGAGGATGTGATTGAACACGTGCGCGAAGGCACCGGCCGTCGCCAGCGCGGTCCCGATCCCGACCCCGGCGACCATGTACCCGACCTGTGACTGAATGTGATAGGAGAGCAGCCGGCGCATGTCGTTCTGGAGGAGCGCGTATATCACGCCGATCATGGCCATCGCCGCGCCCATGTAGGCGATCGCGATCTGGCCGTCCGGGAAGGCGCGAGCGAGTCCGTACACGCCGGTCTTCGTCGTGTAGACCGAGAGGAAGACACTCGCGGCGACGTGTGGCCGCGGATACGTGTCCGGAAGCCAGGTGTGCAGCCCGACGAATCCGACGTTGACCCCGATGCCGATTGCCGCGAGCGCGGTTGGGACGCCGGGGACGATTCCGTCACTCGCGCTGAAGAGGAACGAGCCCACTTCGGTGTAGTGCCACACGACCGCGGCCATCAGCAAACTCCCGCCGAGACCGTGGTAGATCGCGTACCGAAAGCCCGCCCTGACAGCCTCGCCACCGTAATCCCAGACCAGGAGCGTGCTCGTCACCGCCATCAACTCCCAGAAGAACACCATCGTCAGCCAGTCGCCGGCGAAGACTGCGCCGAGACTGGTCCCGACGTAGCCCAGGGCGAACGCGGTCTGTCGGTTCTCGGCGTTCGACGAGTACGAATAGAGGACGGCTGCGGCCCCGATAAGGCCGAAAATGACGCCCATGAGCCGGGAGAGCGTGTCGACCTGCAACAGGATCGCTTCGAACCCGAGGAACTGCATCGGGACGTGGATACCCGCTGGAACCAGCAGCGACCACACCGACGCGCCCGCCGTCGCGATGACCCCAAGTGCGTGACCGAACCGACGGGGAAGAAACGGCAACAGGACGGCCACCGCCAGGACGACGAAGGCCGGTGGCACGACAGAAACGAGTTCCATTAGAAGGCCACCCCCGTCGCGTTCGCGACGATGTCAAAGATCAACTCGAGGAAGATCGCCCCGTGGGGGACGATCCCGAGCACGACGGCACCGCTCACGGCGACGACGATCGGGCCAAGCATGAACCACGTGCTCTCGGTGAAAATCGAGCGTGATTCCCACCCGCCGGGTGGGGCACCGCCGTGGTGGTCGTCGTGATGTTCGGCGTCTCCCCCAGCCCCATCGTCCCGATCAATATCGCTCGGGTTTCGATCGACCGCATAGGTTCCTGCCTCCGGCCGGTCGGGGGAACCACCGTCCGTCCGCGTGGGGTTCCCGCCGAAGGGGCCCTCGATGACCGGCTTGGAATCGGCGGTTGCGGGCGTCTGGAAGAACGCCTGGTAGACGATCGGCCAGAAGTACGCGATATTGAGCAGTCCGGAGGTGAGGAGCACGAGGACGAAAACCGTTTTACCGGCGTCCACGCTCCCGATGAGGAGATACCACTTGCTGACGAAGCCGGCAACGAGTGGCAAGCCAGCCATGCCGACGCTCGCCACGCCGAAGGCGATCATCGTCAAGGGCATTCGCCGGCCGATCCCGACCATGTCGCTGATGTCGTCGGTGTGGGTTTCGACGTGGATCACACCGGCAGCGAAGAACAGCGTGAGTTTCATGAACGCGTGAGCGGGAATGTGGAGCAACCCACCCACGAGCGCGGCCGGCGAGAGCAGCGCCAGTCCAAGGACGATATAGGAGAGTTGACTGATCGTCGAGTAGGCCAACCGGCGTTTGAGGTTGTCCTGTCGCAAGGCGATCACGCTCGCGATGACGATCGTCAGTCCCGCGACGATGGCCAGCGGCAAACCGAGCCCGAACTCGGACATCTGTACCGGGCCGAAGACGTCGAGAACGACCCGCGCGATCGCGAATACGCCGCTTTTGACGACCGCCACCGCGTGGAGCAGCCCCGAGACGGGGGTCGGCGCCACCATCGCGTCGGGGAGCCACGAGTGAACTGGCATGAGCGCGGCCTTGACGCCGAATCCACCGGCGAGCAAGGCAAAGATAACCTTTCCCATCACCGGATCGACGACACCCAACTCCGCGATCCCGCCCGGGGTGAAGGCGATCGTCCCAGTCGCGACGAACAGGAGCGCCGTCCCGGCCAGTGCCGCAACCCCGCCACCGAAGGTGTAGGCGAGGTACTTCCGACCGGCAGTTCGGGCCTCCTCGGTCTCGTCGTGGGCAACCAGCGGATACGTCGCCACGGTCAGCAGTTCGTAGAACACGTAGAGGACGATCAGATTCGACGCGAACGCCACCCCGACTGCAGAGGCAATACTGCCCGCGAATGCTGCGTAATACCGGGTCTGGGAGTGCTCGTCGAGTCCCCGCATGTACCCGATGCTGTAGAAACTCGTGACGAGCCACAGGAAACTGGCGAGCAATCCGAACACCATTCCCAACGGGTCAGCTCGGAGCACGAATTCCACGCCGGGGACGAACGACCCCAACGAAGTAGTCGGGACGTTCCCGGCCAGCACGGTTGGAACCATACTCGCCACGAGAAGCAGCGTGGTGACGGCCGTGAGAATGGTGAAACCCTCACGGACGTTCGGCTGTCGGCGTGCAGCGATGATGGCGACGATACCGACGATCGGCGTTCCGACTGCCGCGAGGGGCAGGAGCGACGTGACACTACTCATCAGAAGTACACCTCCAGGACGGGCTCGTAGGCGTCGATCAAGTTCGACACGCCGAGCCCGAGACCGACGGCGACGACTGCAGTCACCGCGACGACCGCGAGCATGAGTGCGGACGGGTCGATTCCCTCGCCCCCATCAGCGACGGCCTCGATCCCCCGTTCGCTCGTCGAATTCGGCTGTGTGAAGTACAGGCGCTCGACGAGACGGCCGAAGTAGCCGAGCGTGAGCAACGTACTCGCGACGACGACCACCGCGACAGCCCATTCACCCCCTTCGACGGCGCCCACAACGATGTTCCACTTCCCGGGAAAGCCGATGGCAGGTGGGACACCGACCATGCTGAACGCGAGGACTGCGAATGCCGCACTCGTGACTGGAAGACGGGTGCCCAGCCCGGCCAAGTCGTCGATCCGCCTGGCTCCAGCGACAGTGGCGAAAATGCCGACGGCGAGGAACAACCCACCCTTCATGATTCCGTGACCGACCAGGTGAATGAGTCCCCCGGTTACGGCAGTCTCGTTCCCGATCGCGAGCGCCGTGACGACGAGCCCGAAGTGCGAGACAGAGGAGTACGCGAGCATCCGTTTGAGATCAGTCTGCAGGACCGCGAGAACGGCGCCAACCACGATACTGATCGTCGCAAATCCGAGGATCGCGTTCCGGGCCAGTGGAACGGCCTCCAGGAAGTCGAGCGTGAACACGCCGTAGACGATCCGGAAGAGTGCATACGCCGCCGCGGTCGAGACCAGTGCAGCGATATAGGCACTGACCGAATGCGGGGACTCAGCGTACGCGTCCGGTTGCCAGGTGTGAAGCGGGAAGAGTGCCACCTTCACCGCCAGTCCGACGACGATAAAGCCGAAGCCTGCGAGCACCAGTGGCGACGAGTATCCGACCGCAGGGAGCGACTGTGCAAGGTCGGCCATGTTTAGCGTGCCCGTCGCGACGAACAGATATCCGACACCAAGCAGGTAGAACGACGCCCCGATCGTCCCCACGATCAGGTACTTGAGTGCGGCGTATGCCGCTCCCGAAGACTGTCCACTCGCAACGATGGCGTAGGTCGCGAGTCCCGTAATTTCCAGAAATACGTACAGGTTGAACACGTCCCCGGTCGCAACGAGCCCGGAAAGGCCTGCGACCAGCAACAGCAACTCGCTGTAGAAGGCGTCAGAATGTGGTCCGGCCCGGAACGAGTACACCACGACCCCCAGCGTCGTCAACGCGATCAGCACGAGCAGTGGCGCTGACACGCCGTCGGCCACGAGTTCGATGCCGAAGGGCGGGACGTACCCACCCACTTCGTAGGTGAACCGGCCGGATCGAAGTACCTGGTCGAGTACGGATCCCGCGAGGACGACCTGGAGGCCTGCCAATCCGAGTGCCACGTATCGACCTGATCGCTCCACCACGAGCCCGGACAGTATCGGAACGAGGGCGGCAAATATCGGTGCCGCGACGAGGAGGACGAGCGTGTCAGTCATCGATACTCACCTCCCGGATGACGTCCTCGTCGAGAGAGCCATATTCGGCGTAGATCCTGACGATGAGGGCGAGGGCCACGGCGGTGAGACTCACCCCGACGACGATGGCGGTCAGGATAAGCACGTGTGGAAGGGGACTCACGAGGGTCTCAGTCCCGTGCCCAGCGACTGGTGGCGCTCCTCCCTCGATGTACCCGCTGCTGATGAAAAACAGGAAGATACCGACCTGGAAGACGTTCAGGCCCACAACCTTCTTGACGAAGTTCGGGCTGGCGATCACCCCATAGAGCCCAATTACCACGAGGAGCATCGCCGCGACGTAGGTGTGATGGGTGATCAGGAGTTCGATCATTCCTCCTCACCTCCCTCGGTGAGACCGGCGGCCAGGTTCATAAACAGCGATAGGATCACACCGGACACGATGGCCCCGATACCCAGTTCCACGAGTTCGATGCCGTATTTCGTCCCGTGATGGATCTCGTAGGCATCGTACTGGAGGAACAACCCACCTGATACGAGCGCTCCCAGACCGACGAGAACGAAGGTTAACGCCCCGCCGGCGATTACCAGCCGCACCGGCCGGTCCGTGATCCACTCGCGGGTCGGTTCGATCCCGAACGCGAACGCGACGAGGATGAGACTGGCAGCCACAATGACCCCGCCCTGGAACCCACCGCCTGCGGATTCGGCCCCGTGGAACATCACGAACAGGCCGAACGTAAAGACGAAGGGGGCAACCAGCCGGACCGTCGTCATAATGATCGTGCTTTCGACGTACGTCCGGTGCGGACGGGAGCTACTCATACGTACACCTCCCGTCTGAGGACGAGCAAGACGGCGATTCCGGCGGCGACGACGACTGTCGCCTCGCCGAGCGTGTCGAATCCACGGTACGCCGCGAGAACTGCGGTGACGACGTTCTCGACGCCGGTTTCTGGATAGGCGTTTTGGAGGTAATACGTCGTCACGTCGCCGACGACGACAGCCGATTCCGGATCACCGATCGAGGGAAGTGCCGGAAGGGTCACGAGCAACGTCACAAGGAGCACGCCGACGAGCGCCAGCGGTCCCCATTTGACGTGTTCAAAGACGCGTTTCCCACTCGGCCGCACCGTTTTGACGATGGTAACCAGAAAGAGCACAGTGGTCGCGCCGGCACCAACTGCTGCCTCGGTGAGTGCGACGTCCGGTGCACTCAGCAGGACGTACACGATCGCAGCCCCGAAACTGAACCCGGCCAGCGCGATGATCGCACTGAGCACGTCCCGGAGCAAGACCGAGATACCGGCGGCGAGGACCACGAACCCAAGCAGCGTGGCAAAGAGGAATAGCTCCATCTAATCATCACCCTCCTCGGTCGTCCACGGTTCGATGTCCTGGTCGTAGGCGGCTCTCGTGATGGCGTGAGCGGCTGTCGGATTGGTGATGAGCATGAACAACAGGAGGAAGACTGTTTTGGCTGCAGCGATGTCTGATCCGAGCACGAGTGCCACCCCGGCAAGCGAAAGGATCGTTCCGAGGGTGTCACTCTTGGACGTCGCGTGAGCGCGGGTATACAGGTCCGGTAATCGGATGATACCGACGACCGCGACGAAGGAGAAAAAGACCCCTCCAGCCACCAGCGCGACGACGAGATACTCGAAGGGCGTCATCTAGAGGACACCTCCGCGTTCCACGATGAACTTCGAGATCGCGATACTCGCGAGGAAGTTGAGCAATGCGTACACGATCGCGATGTCGAGAAAGCCGGGGCGGTCGAGGGCCACCGCCAGTAACGCGAGCACCACGACCGTGTTCGTCCCCACGGCGTTGATGGCGATCACACGGTCCTCCATCGTGGGGCCCACTGCGACGCGATAGAGCAATCCGACGGCAAAAAGGACCGTCACGGTGGCGGCACCGAGCAAGGCCGTTTCGAAGGTGACTACGCTCTGTTCGATCATTCCTCGTCCCACCCCTCCGGCCGTTCGGGAACACGGATCTCCCCGTCTGCCGAAAACCGCGTCAGTTCGTCCCTGAGTCGACGCCTGACAGTTGCCGTTTCTGGAGCCAAAACCGCGTTTCGCTCCAGCGGTGTCGGAATATCCATCGCATTTCGCCCGAAAAAGACGAATCGGACCGCTCGTTCGAGGGCACCGTCGTCGAGGCCGTCCCGGGCATCTTGTGTCAACGTGTGAATATAGAGACTGTCACGACGGACGTCCACGGTCAAGGTTCCCGGAGTCAACGTGATGCTGTTCGCCAACGTGGTGACCGAATACTCGCCCCAGACCGCCGCTTCGAACTGACGCATCTCCGGGTCGATGGGTAAACTCGGGTGAAGGATGATGTAGGCGACGCTAAGATTTGCTTTCGCGATTTCCCAGAGGAGATACGGGAAATAGACGAGCAATCTGGCTACGCGAGCGAAAAGTGATGTGAATACCGGCCGGTGTTCTGCCGTGATCCCTGCAAAAACCGCTGTCGAAAGTCCGGCGACGAGGGCCCCGGTTAGCAGATTGAATGAGGTCAATGTTCCACCGAGGATCAAATAAAACGCATAGGAGACACCGAACACCAGGCCCGCTTTCGCGAGCGTCGCCCGACTCGAAACCGGCGTGCGCACGGTAACCCGTTCGACTGGTGCTTCCTCGACTGTCAACCCGGTGAGTTCGAGTGCCGCCAGAATCGGTTCCATCAGGGGCGCGGTTCCGCCCGGGTGGTATTCGGGATCGAGGACGACGCGTTCGATATCGTGGTCATGTGCGTACTCGCGAATCACCGAGGCATAATCGGCAGGGGAGAACAGATATCGATCCCGACCGATCAGGTCGGTCACGATCTCGATCGGGAGTTCACCGTCCGAAAGCGCCTCCTCATCGAGGTCTTCCCGGGCCCACAAGTGGATTCGTTCGAACAAATCCGTAGAATCGCCGGGGAGGACGTCGACACCTTTTATCGGTCGCCAACGGATGGGGTAGACGAAGTAAACCGTCGGCTTCGTCCCCTCGTTCTCGGCGATATCCTGGGCCTCCCGAACCGCGTAGGTCACCGTGTTCCGAAACGTTTCGGAATCGTTGACCGGAACCAGGATGTCAGTGCCAGCTGCTGGCATCACTCATCCCTCGTCGCCCGTAACGACAATCGGTTCCATCGTTCGAGCATCGTCTTATCCACCTCTTGCGAATGGGGGACAAAACCATTTCCGTTCTGCTTCCGTGGTTGGCCGATGATTCACAATAGCGATAGGGGGGCCCTGTACGGCGTAAATTCGCGCATATTTCGAGAAGTCCTCGAGAATTTTAGCTCGATGGGCGGCGGTATCCGGGAACCGCCACATTTTATTCCCGACCGCAGGTACAGGCAACATGGATCAACTCGAACGGTCACTTCTCTCCGCGCCGATCATCGAGAAGGGGGACTACCAGTACTTCGTCCACCCGATCAGCGACGGGGTCCCGATGCTGAAACCGGGGCTGCTTCGGGAAATCGTCATCAAGATCATTCGAAAGGCCCAACTCGAGGACGTCGACAAGATCGTCACCCCCGCAGCAATGGGGATCCACATCTCGACTGCCGTCTCTCTCATGACTGACATCCCGCTGGTGGTCATCCGAAAGCGGCAATACGGCCTCGAAGGTGAGGTCGCGCTGACACAGCAGACCGGCTACTCGGAGGAGGAGATGTACATCAACGACGTGGAGGCCGGCGACCGGGTACTGGTCCTCGACGACGTGCTCTCGACGGGTGGCACACTTCGAGCGATCATCGAGGCCCTGGAGCACATCGGCGCGGACGTGGTCGACACCGTCGCCGTCATCAAGAAGGCCGGCCCGAACGAACTCGACGAGACCGGTCATGACGTCAAGACCCTGATCACGGTCGAGGTCGAGGACGGTGAACTACGCATCGTCGACGAAGCGGACTGATCAGGGGTTTTCGTGTCCTCGTTTTCCCGTCTCGCCCCGACCCGCGACACGTCCCGTTATCGGTGGACCCGCCAGGTGATGAGACTCTCCGCGACGTAATTGATCGTCATCCCGACGCCGATACCGATGAGGTTGGCGATCGTCGGCCAGAAGTCGGCCCCCGAGAGCACGAGTTCGATCTCAGTCCACGCCGTCAACACGTAAAGCGTGGCGAATGCCACGGCGAGCCCGCCAATCCGCACGGTGTGTGATTTGAGGTATCTACGGCCAACCGCACGGAGTCCCGTCCTCCCCTCGCCCGCGAAGGTCCAGCGGTCGTTGAGAAGAAACATGAGCGTGATCGAGGCCTCGGCCCCGACAGCCTTGGCAGCCAGCGGCGGAATCGTGATGATGCCGGTCAGCAGGAACACGATGATCGTCTCGAGGGTCGCACCGCTGATCCCGACGGAGACGAACTGGCCGATACGCGCACCCGAGGCAATCGCTCTGATTCGAACCTGAATACCAGCGATCAGTTCCTCGAGCCCGGTCATTCCTCACGCTCCACGAGCGGACGCTCGTCATTTGGGGTTGTCGTCTCGCCACCGGACCCGGTCCCGTGGAGTTGACCCCGCATCAGCATTTTCGCTCGATTGCGGGCGGAAAAAAGCGCCCACAGCAGTTCCGGAACCGCGCTCGTCGTCGTGACCGTCGAATCGGGATGGTCGATCCAGATGACCGGGACCTCGGTGATTTCGAACCCGAACGCGTCGGCCATGGCGATCACTTCGACGTCCCAGGCGAACCCCGGTTCGTAGAGGTGTTCACGGATGGCGAGCCACGTCTCCCGAGTCATGGCCTTGGCGCCACACTGGTAATCGCGCAACTTGGGACCGAGAAAGCGACGGGCGATCCAGGCGAATGCGTCACCGAGATGCTGCCTGAGGACGGTCTGGTGGGACCGAACGTCGGCATCCGGATGCCGGCGTGACCCGACGGCAACGTCGCTGTTCCCAGTTTCGACGGCATCGACGACCGCCCGGATCGATTCGGCAGGGGTGCTTCCATCGGCGTCGGCAAACGCGAGGACGTCCGTCGAAAGGGCTTCGAACCCCGCGGTAATCGCTGCACCCTTTCCACGACGGTGATCGACGGCGTTGATCGTCGCCGACGTTTCCCGAAGCGCTTCGAGCGTCTCGTCCGTCGGGGCGTCGAGTTCGACCCGAAGCGTTTCGGGCTCGAGTTCCCGCTCGACGTCCACGAGATACTCCACGAGCACGGACACGTCCGGCCGATAGGCGGGAACGACGATCCCGACGCTCCGCGTCATTTCCCGGAACTCAGCCACACATCGTGTAAAAGCATTCGATACGGAGTCCGCCAGGCCAGGACCAGCCGTGATAGGGGGGAAGCCCGCCCACCGATCCGGTCCACAAGGTGTATAGGGGAATCCGGAAGAAGGCACTCCTGTGGAACTCGGCGTGATCGTCGTCTGGCTCGGGCTCTTCCTGGGACTGGGAGCCCTGGCACTCCCGTTCGCGAGCCTCCTCTTTTCGAGCGTTACGGATCGTGGAGCGGGCCTCGCGATTCCCGTTGCCTTCGCCATCCTCGCGTTTGCCGCCTACTGGATCGGACAGTTCCGATTCGGTTTGGGGCCGCACCGGAGCACTGCTCGTTCCTCGGTGGGCTGTCCGCGCTTTCGCTTCGGCGAGGTGTCGACATCGACACCCGGCGGTTTCGAAACGCCGCGATCGTCTTTACGCTCGCATACCTCTTCCTGATCCTCATTCGATTGTTCCGGCCAGGTGCGTTCCCCGGCGGGGGCGAGAAATTCCTCGACTTCGGCCTGCTGGCCTCCCTCCTGAGAGCGACGTCGCTTCCCCCACAGGACATGCTGGTTCGCCGGGGAAACCGTCCAAGTATTACTACCGGGGGCCACATGCTCGCGGCTGTTTTCGCGATGCTGACCGACACCGCGCCGCGATATGCCTACAACACTGCGCTTGCCGGCTACTTCGCGGCGTACGTCACGGCGGCGTGGGGACTCTCCGGTGCCATCGCGGCCGAACTCGATCGACCGTACTGGGTCGGCGGGGGACTCGGTGCGTTTTTCGTCGGCCTCGCCGGCAACCTTTCGACTCCAGCACGGCTCCTCGTCTGGATTCTCCCCGATGGCGTGGGAAGGGCGTTCGCGGACCTCGTCGGTCTGGAAGTCGTTGGTCTCGCAACCGGCCCGATGAACTTCCATTACTGGTACGCGAGCCGGGTGATCCACGGCAACGCGGCCGGCGACTGGCAACTCATCACCGAGTTTCCGTTTTTCGCGTTCCTCAACGGGGACCTCCACGCCCACATGATGAGTCCGGTGTTCCTTTTGCTGGGCGTGGGGCTTGCCTTTGCCATCTGGAAGCGCCCGGAAACTGACCGTCGTGGCCGGGTTCTTCGACTCCTTGCCATCGTCCCCATCGGCGGATTGCTGGTGGTAACAAACACGTGGAGTGCCCCCGCGCTCTTCGGGATGACCGCTCTCGCACTCGTGTTTGCTCCCGCAGCACCCTGGACGATGTTTCCGGCCGGCGTTCGCGAATTCTTCGAGAGAGCGCTCGCCGACCGCCCAGTCGCGACCGAAACCAGCCGGGTGGTGTTAGCCGGTATGTTGGCACTCGTCGTGGCAGTTCTGGGCGCCATTTCCGTATTTCCGTTCCTCACAGGGGCGGCAAGTGGTCGCTCGGTCGGATTCCTGCCGAGCCCGCGGAGTAATCTGGGCGGGCTACCTCGTGTTCGGCGGCTTCATCGGGATCGGTAGCGCGTATCTCGCCGCGAGATTCGACCGCCGGGACTGGTGGGGAGTTGCTGTGCTGTTGGCTGGACTGGTGGTAGTGGCCACGTTCTTTCGAGCCCCGGCAGTTGCCCTGTTCGTTCCGCTCCTGTTCGGTGGCTGGGTCCTGCTTCGATCCCGCGAGGACGTCTCCTTCGAACTCGTCATGCTCGTCGGGGCCCTCGGGCTCCTCTTGCTCGTCGAGTTCGTCTACGTCATCGAGGAGGCCGGACCCGGTCGGATGAACACGGTCTTCAAAATCTCGGCGCAGGTCTGGGCGCTCTGGGCCGTCGCTGCCGGGGTAATGGGTGCCTGGCTCGTCGGGCCGGAGGGGCCCGGACCAGCGCTCGCTGAAGCAAAACGAAACGTCTTACAGACGGTTCACTCGTGGCGTTCCGGAGACGGGCCGGATTCACGACCCGAACGTGGAAACTGGACCACCACCAAAAAACAGCGTCTCGCGACAGTGGTGCTTCTCGTATTACTTGTCTCTCTTTCGATCTACCCGGTGCTGGGAACGATCTGGGGGATCGGAAGCGGCACGACTGGGCCCACGCTCGATGCCCACGCCTATATCGAGGAGGACCATCCGGAGGAGGCGGCTGCGATTCGGTGGCTCGCGGACCGAAGTGGCCAGCCAACGATGGTCTCGGCCCCTGGAACCGAAATCTACCGGTGGGTCAACGCCCCGTCGAGCATGACCGGCATCCCGACCGTCGCCGGCTGGTCCCACGAGGTCGGGTATCGAGGGGCAAACGCATACTGGGACCGGGTGCAGGACGTCGAAATCATCTTCGAGACCGACGAGCCGGAGTCCCGAATGCTCCTCCTCGAAATGTACGACGTGACCTACATCTACGTCGGACCGATCGAAAACGAGCGGTACGACCCGCCGAATTACGCGATCGAACCCGGGATTTCAGTTGCCTACGACGACGGTCACGTGACGATCTATCGAGTGAACGGAGCAAGAACACCGAGTGATGACTGATCACTCGCGAATGCGGTAAACACGATTCATCGGAGGGGTGAAAACGTACTCCCGGGCCCAAACTGATCCTTAAACGGCCAGATCGCCGGCGCGCTTTTTGACGTCGACGGCCTCGGCGTCCACGGCTTCGACGTCGAGGAAGTGGGGGATGTAGTTTCGCTTCTCGAAGTCCTCCTGCTCGTCGGGTTCCCCGGCAATACACCACAGCTGGACCCGATCCGGGCCGTGCCAGTCACCGTTCCGGGTGACCTGGAACAACGTGTACTCCTCGCCGTCGACCTCGACGATGCCGTCCTTGCGCACGCCCGGGTCGCCGTGGATGATGAGCCGCTTCATGATGTCTGCTTCGTCGGACCGGGGAGTAAACGTTTCGAACTTTCTCGGGGCGGTCAAGGCCCCGGATTTCGGGGCGTGACTCGGGCGGCGAACCAAACGCGTTTTAACTCCCCCTCACCAACCCAACTTCAACAGGATCGATTTCCATGCAGATGCCACGCCGAATCAATACGTACTGTCCGCACTGCGATACACACACCCAGCACGAGGTCGAAAAAGTCCGCCGCGGTCGTGAGACCGGGATGAAGTGGGCCGACCGCCAGGAGAAGCGGGGTAAATCCACCATCGGTAACGCCGGCAAGTTCTCGAAGGTTCCGGGAGGGGACAAACCCACGAAGAAGACCGACCTGAAGTACCGCTGCAGCGAGTGTGGCAACGCCCACCTTCGAGAGGGATGGCGGGCCGGGAAACTCGAACTGACGGAGTGACTCATGGCAGGAAGCTTCCTCCGCGTCGAGTGTCCGGACTGTGAGAACGAACAGACCGTCTTCGAGAAGGCATCCTCGGAAGTCTCGTGTGCCGTCTGTGGCACGACGCTCGCGACGCCGACCGGCGGCATCGCGGAACTCGACGCCGAGGTACTCGAAGTCGTCGAACAACGATGAAGTACGAGGGCTGGCCCGATCCCGGGGAACTCGTCGTCGGCAAGGTCGAAGAGATCGAGGACTTCGGCGTTTTCGTGGATCTCGAGGAGTACGAAGAAAAACGCGGGTTAGCCCACATCAGCGAGGTCGCCTCCGGGTGGATCAAGAACATCTCCGATCACGTAAAGGAGGGACAGACCGTCGTCGCGAAAGTCCTCGACGTTGATCGCTCCTCCCAGCAGATCGATCTCTCCATCAAGGACGTGAACGACCACCAGCGTTCCGAGACGATCCAGCGCTGGAAAAACGAGCAAAAGGCCGACAAGTGGCTCACGCTCGCGTTCGGCGAGGACATGCCGGACGACCGCTTCCGCGAGGTGGCCGACGAACTTCTCGAAGAGTTCGGCAGCCTGTATGACAGTTTCGAACAGGCGGCTATCCACGGCCGACCGGCCCTCGACGACATCGACCTGCCGGAAGACGATCTCAATGCTGTCGTGGAGACCGCCCGCGAGAACGTCTCGGTCCCCTATGTGACCGTAACCGGGTACGTCGATATTCGATCGCCAAATCCCGACGGCGTCGACGACGTGCAGGATGCACTCAAAGCGGCGGAAGGGAACGGGGAAATTCCCGACGAAGTCGATCTCGAAGTCACGTACGTCGGCGCACCGGAATACCGGATTCGCGTCAGGGCACCGACGTACAAGACCGCCGAATCGGCACTCGAAGCCGCCGCTGACAGGGCCATCGACGCCGTCGTATCCGCAGGCGGCTCCGGGGAGTTCCACCGCGAGCGGCGAATCGACGACGAGTAGAGCCCGTGAAATCCGATATTCGCGTCTGTACAGCGTGGGAAACGAATCACGAGCGACCGGTGTACACGATCGAAGATTCCTGTCCCGAGTGCGGTGCAAAAACGGTCAACAGCGCCCCGGCGAAATTCGATCCTGCAGATCCATATGGCGAGTACCGACGCGCTCTTAAGGAGCGTCGCCAAGCCTAGGGACATGAACGAAATCGAGGTAGAGCAGGTCGTCGAAGCCGACCTCGAGAATCCGGTTTTCGTCGAGGGCTTACCCGGCGTCGGCCACGTCGGCAAGCTCGTCGCCGAACACCTGATCGAGGAGACCGAAAGCACGCTCCTCGCCCAGATTTACTCCGAATATTTCCCTCCACAGGTCGGCGTCGACGAGGACGGCGTCGCCAGCCTGGCCCACGCGGAACTGTACGCCGTGCCCACAAACGGGCGGGATCTCGTGGTCCTGACTGGCGATCATCAGTCCGGGAACAACGAGGGACAGTACCGCCTCGCGTCGACGTTTCTCGACGAGGCCGAACGCCTCGGTGCCGACACGGTGTACTCACTGGGCGGTATTCCGACGGGCGAACTGATCGAAGAATACAGCGTCCTCGGCGCCGTTTCCGACGATTCGCTTCTCGAAGATCTCGAGGCAGTCGGCGTCGAATTCCGATCCGAGGAGCCGACCGGCGGCATCGTCGGGACGAGCGGACTGTTACTCGGTCTCGGCGCTCGACGGGGTCTCGACGCTGCCTGTTTGATGGGCGAAACGAGTGGCTATCTCGTGGACCCGAAAAGCGCCAGGGCCGTACTCGACGTGCTCCAGGAGCGACTGAATTTCGACATCGACGTCGAGGCACTCGACGAGCGGGCCGACGAGATGGAAGAAGTCATCAATCGGCTCCAGGACATGGAAGAAGCCCAGAGCCCGGGGAGCGGCGAAGATCTCCGATATATCGGCTGACGGGTTCGACGATTTTCAGTCCTGGACGGTGTACGCGGTCCCGGCCTCCCGAAGTGGATCAGTCACCCGTCCCACTTCGTCAGCCGTGGCGACGACCATGACGTCCACGCCGCGTTCTGCAGCACGCGCGGCGACCTCGCCGACGGCAAACCGACCGTCCGGAGACCGTCCGATCCGATCGAGCGCGACGACCGCTTCGATTCCGGCTGCGAGAACTAACGGGCTTTCATCGCAGGCACGCTCCAGCGCGGTGGTATCGACGCGCTTACTCCCACCGCTGCGGACCGGTGAAACCTGATAGACGGTAACCGCCCCCGGAGAAAAGTCGATGACGCCCTCGAAGCCAGAGACGCCGACCTCGTGGCCGGGCTCCGCGTCCGTCGTCGCCGTTCCCGTCGCTGGGCCGTCCCCGCCCGGAGTGGCATGGAGCATCCCGTCTCGCATTTCGAGCGTGACGGTATCGCCCTCTGTGATAGCCGTGGTCGCAATAGCGGCGTCCTCCTGAACGCCACCGAGGACGTCGTCCGCCACTCGCTCGGTGAATCGACGGATGTCGGTGGTGTGGCCCAGCAACCAGTCGACCCCTTCGTTCGTAACCTGGTATCTAGAGCGACCCTGTTTGACGACGAGACCGTCCGTCACGAGTTCCCGGATGTACTCAGAGACGGCCTGACTGGTTACCCCGACTACCTCTGCGATCTCCCCCTGGCTCACCGCAGGTTGCCGATCGGCGATCTCCACGAGGATCCGATATCGGGTCGCCTCGCGTTTGTCGTCAAGGACCTCGACCATAGCGGAGTCTCGAAGCCGGCGATGAAAACTGCACCGGTCGAGACAGTACACCTTTTGGGCCAGAACGCGATCTTCGCTTGTGACGGCCTTCGGAGACGTTCACTACGAGGACCGGGCCGTGTGGCTGCCCGAACGGGGAACACTGGTCCTGGCAGACGTCCATCTCGGCCGAGCCAGGAGTTCCCGCGTCGATCTCCCGATCGGGAGCCACGCGAATATCCTCGAGCGTCTCGACGCACTTCTCGACCGCCACGACGCCGAGCAGGTCGTCATTGCGGGCGATCTCGTTCACGACTTCGATTCGGTTTCACTGACCGTCGCCGAAACCGTCGCGGAGATCGTCGATCTGGTCGAGGACCGTGACGCCGACCTCGTCGTGACTGCCGGGAATCACGATACGGGCCTGGATCGCGTCACGTCCATCGAAACCGTCGATGGATACCGGATCGATAGGGAAACGGTCGTTCACCACGGCCACGAAATCCCGGAAACCGAAGCCTCCCGGTACATCATCGGTCACGATCACCCGGCTATCACCATCGAAGGCTCCCGTCGCCCCTGCTATCTGAACTGTCCCGACCAATACGAGGGGTGTTCGGTGCTCGTGTTGCCGGCCTTTAGCCGCGTGGCCGTTGGAACGACGGTTAACGGCCGGACCGCCGCAGACATTATGACGCCGCTGGTAACCGATCTCGGGTCGTGTCGCCCCATCGTGAGGACTGACGAGGAACCACTCGTCTTTCCGCCGCTCGGGGAGTTACAGTCCCACCTCTGAACTCAGCAGTTCACTCACTGCCTGTCTGGCACTCATCAGTGCCCCGTTTATCGACGAATCGGTCGTGCTATCGCCGGCGAGGAACACCGATCCCTCGGGCGCCGAAACTGCCGGAAGGGACTCGTGAATTCCCGGCGGTTGTGCGTACTGGGCGAACGGGACATCCACCGTTTCGAGCAGGCGAAGGTCGTCGAAGGAGGCCGCGGGGTACCACGAAGCGACTGTTTGTCGGGTCCGATCCGCCTGGGTCTCCGGATCGAGCTCCGGTTCACCCGGTGTACTGGCTGCAAGCAGTGCCCGCCCAGCAGGGGCGTAGGACGGGGCGACAGCAGAGAGACTCACGGCCAGATTCGGCACGCCCCCATCGGCGTTGAGGTGAATTCGCGGTTGCTCCGCGATCGGATTGTCCGCTGCGACCTCGAAGTACTGGGTGCGGACCGATTTCCCGGTGGTCGGAATCGAGTCCACCCCCGTTAGTCGCTTGCTTTCCGCCGGTCCAGCCGCGATAACGACCGAGTCAGCGGTGACGGATTCCCCGCCGAGGTCGACAGTCACCGGCCCAGCCCCGTCGATCGATTCGACGGGCGTGTCGGTTTCGATCCTCGCACCGAACTCGTGGGCCCGATCGGCGAGTTGTTCGGGTATCGCCTGCATCCCCGCCGCCGGGACCGCCGCTGCCCCCTCCGTGAGCATCCGGAACGTGAACTTGAAGACGCGGCTCGAGGTCTGAAGGGACCGATCGAGCGTGATTCCCCCGTAAAACGGTGCGGCAAAGGACTCGACGAACCGATTCGAAAACCCCTGGCCTCGCAGATACGATTCGATCGTCTCGTCCGGGCCCGAGAAAATTTCGGCCCGGGACCGGCCCGACAGCGCACGGCGAAGTTGGAGAATACGGAACTTGTCTCCGAGCGTCAGATCTCGCGAAAAGGCCGTTTCGATCGCCCTGAACGGATCGCGGAGTGGATCCGCAACCACGCTTCGATGATTCGACCGACAGACGACCGCTCCCGGCGGAAATCGCTGTAACTCGAGTGCCTCCACGGAAAGCGAGCGAGCGACCTCGGGATAGGCCGTAAACAGCACCTGAAACCCCCGGTCGATCGTAAACCCCTCGACCTGCTTCGTACGCACTCGTCCCCCGACGGTCGAAGCAGCCTCGAAAACCTGAACGTCGAAGCCGTCAGCGGCAAGTAGTCGTGCGGTCTCGAGCCCCGCAAGTCCCGCGCCGACGACAACGACTCGAGTAGCGGTCATAAGCGCACATTTCGCGCGGCGTTCGCAAAACAATATGGGTCATCGCAATCCCGACGCGGGATTAGCGGTTCGTTCCACCACCCAACCCGGGGAGACGAACGCGCCGTTCGACCGCCCCCATGACGTTCGAGGCCGTAATGACGATCGCGAGGTAAAAAAGTGCGACGAGCGTGAAGACCGCCGTATGCTGGAGGTTGCTGGAGGCGATTTGGCGCCCGATCTCGAAGAGCTCGGGGACGGTGATAAACGCCGCAAGGGAGGAGTACTTGATCAAATAGACGAGCTCGTTCGACCATCCCGGGATCGCAAATCGGAGCGCCTGTGGAAGGACCACGTGTCGAATCGCGCCGAGCCGCGAGAGGCCGATGGCTCGCCCGGCCTGTAACTGGCCACGGTCGACGGACAACAGCGCAGAGCGGATGTATTCGGCCTGGTAGGCCGCACTGTTGATCGTGAAACCGATGATGGCGATCAGGAAGGCCTGCCCCGGAAGGATCCCTTCGCCAACCAGCGGAAGTTCACGGATCCAGGAGGAAAGCTGGAGGCCGTAGTAGAGGACAAACAGTTGTGCCAGCAGTGGCGTCCCCCTGATCAGTTCGGTAAAGACCAGCGACACCCACGCGGTGTATCGTCCGTAGACTCGCGCAACGCTCACCGGCACGGCGATGATGAATCCAAACGTGATCGAGGCAAGCGTGATGACCAGCGTGGCCCACGCGCCGGCGGCGAGTTCCGGGAGATACGTGATGGCGAATGCCAGCGATTCCGAAATCGGCTCGAACATCGCGGGATCGAGGTATGGCGTCCCAGGTTCCACCCCGACACCCGCTGGCAAGACGAAGTCGTTCAGCCACCGGGAGAGAAGCCAGCCCCAGAATACGGCAT
Organism: Halodesulfurarchaeum sp.; assembly: GCA_034520565.1. Classification (GTDB taxonomy): domain Archaea; phylum Halobacteriota; class Halobacteria; order Halobacteriales; family Halobacteriaceae; genus Halodesulfurarchaeum. The sequence continues at coordinate 1,522,956 of JAXHNL010000002.1, read as the reverse complement.
AGGGGACGAGAGCGATCCCACCCCTGATGGAGACCTCGATTCCCGGCGTCCTGAAGTCCTCTTGGGCGCTTGCCATTTCAGCGCGACCCCGTCGATTCGGCTTCCGTGATCCGCTTGAGGAATTCCCCCGTTCGGTCGGTATGAGGATCGTCGAAGAGCTGTTCGGGTGGCCCCTGTTCGACCAGTCTGCCGTCCTCGAGGAAGAGCATCCGTGTCGCAGCCGTGCGTGCAAATCCCATCTCGTGGGTGACCACGAGCATCGTCATCCCTTCCCGGGCGAGTTCCCGCATGACTTCGACGACCTCCCCCGTGAGTTCCGGATCGAGTGAACTCGTCGGTTCGTCAAAGAGGACCAGTTTCGGGTCCATCGCCAGCGCGCGGGCGATTCCGACTCGCTGTTGCTGCCCGCCGGAGAGTTCAGCCGGATAGGAGTCGGCTTGATCGGACAGACCGACCTGTTCGAGTTCGGCCAGCGCCCGGGCCTCCGCGCTCTCGGCATCCATCCCGACGACCTCCTCGAGACCGAGTGTCACGTTCTCCAGGGCGGTAAGGTGGGCGAACAGGTTGATATCCTGGAACACCATCCCGACCTGCCGACGGAGTTCGTCGACGTCGTAGGCCGGATCGCTGGTGAGAACGCCATCGAGATAGATGTCGCCGGCGTCCGGTTCGGTGAGTCGATTGACACACCGGAGGAGCGTCGACTTGCCGCTACCACTCGGTCCGATCAGGACGTACGTGTCCCCTTCCTCCATTTCGAAGGAGATATCGTGCAACACGTCCTCGTCGCCGTAACTTTTCTTGAGATGGTCGATCCGTAGGAGTGGGCCACTCATGATGAATCACCGTCCGGGATGGCAAACTTCGATTCGAGCCTGTCGAGAGCCCGATTCGTCGCGAAGGTCAAAACGAAGTAGATCGCACTCACGAACAAGATCAGTTCGAGGACGGCCGTCGTCTGTTGGATGAAGAGGTATTGTGTCCGGGTGAGCAGTTCGGCAAAGCCGATGGCGATGGCGAGGGACGTGTCCTTGAGGACGATCGTGAACTCGTTTTGAAATCCCGGCATCGACCGCCGAAGTGCCTGTGGCACGATGACGTGCCGAATCGCCTCGAATCGGCTCATTCCGATCGACCTGGCGGCTTCCATCTGACCCTCGTCGATCGAGCCGAGCGCGCCCCTGAAAATCTGGCTTTGGTAGGCCCCGCTCCGGAGCCCGAGTCCGAGGACCGCGGCGAGGAACGCGCTTCCGATGGGGAAGACGAAGTAGGCGAATATGAGGATCACGACGAGCGGCGTCCCTCGTAGCACAGTTCCGACGATGCGAACTGGCTTGCGAAGCCACTGGGTTCCGTACACTTCGACGATGCCGGCAGGGAACCCGGTGAGGAATCCGAGCAGAATACCCACGATCGTCAGTTCGATCGTGAGGGCGAGCCCCCCGGCAAGATAGTCCAGGTTCTGGAGGACGAAATGCCAGTCCCCCGTTTGCAAGAGCAATGCGCCCCAAATGGAACCCGACATCGTCTTCCTTACTTGAACCAGGTCGAGACGATGTCGTCGTAGGTTCCGTTCTCCTTGACTGTCGCAAGTCCGTCGTTGAGGGCGGATTGGAGATCCGCCGCACCGTCGCGAACCCCGAAGCCGTACTGTTCACCGGTTTCCTTGGTGAACGCGATCTCGACTGCACGCTCGGCGACGAAGGAATCCGCCACGGGGGTATCGAGGACCACGGCGTCAACGTTTCCGTTCACGAGGTCCTCGACGGCGAGAACGTAGTTTCCGTAGCTGTTGTAATCACCTTCGGCGACGATTCCCGCCTCGATAAGGTCCGATTCGACGACGCTCTCCCCGGTCGTTCCCTTCTGGGCGCCGATCGTCCGTCCCTCGAGGTCGTTCATCGATCCGGGAGCGAAGTCCCGGTCGCTCGCCACGAGGACAGCCTGGTTCGCGTCGTAATAGGGGTCCGTGAAATCGATGGTCTCGTCCCGTTCGTCGTTGATCGTCATCGCGGCGGCGATCACGTCGATCTTTCCGTTCTGAAGCGCCGGGGAGAGCGAATCGAACCCGAACTCCGCCCACTCCGTCAGCTCGTACTCGGTCTCGGCCACGACGGCTTCGAGGAGGTCGATGTCGAACCCCTCCAGCGTTTCGCCGTCCTTCATTTCGAACGGGGGAAAACCCGGAGCCGTTCCCGCGACGATCGACATGTCCGAATCATCGCCGCCTCCGAGACAGCCAGCCGTACCCGTGAGGGCGACAGCACCGACTGCCCCTGTCGCTTTCAAGAAATTCCGCCGGTCGAACCGCGTCGATGTATCCGTCATGGTACTCCCTCGGCGACCGGCGGATAAAGGCAGTTGTGGTTTCGATATGCGACATCGGCCCGATTCCCTGTGAGCTTTTATCGTTCGGGAGTTATCGTGGGTCATGGACCCGACTGTTCCGGCAACTGACCCTCGCAGTCGCCATGGAGGTCATTCGACATGAACCACCTGCTCGACATCGACGACCTCGAAAAAGCCACCATCGAGGAGTTGTACGAATTGACGGACCGGATGAAGTCCGACCCTCACGAGTTCGGCGAGTCACTCGAGAACGAGAGCCTCGTGATGCTCTTTGCCAAGCCATCGACCCGGACCCGCATCTCCTTCGAAGCGGGAATGACGGAACTCGGCGGGCACGCGATTCACTTTTCGAAAGAGCACTCCCAAATCTCGAGAGGTGAGTCGCTCAAAGACACGGCGGCTGTACTCTCCCGCTATGCCGGTGGTATCATGGCCCGTCTCTTCGAGCACGAGACGCTTCTCGAACTGGCCGAGGGTGCTGACGTTCCGGTGATCAACGGCCTCACGGACAAGCTTCACCCCTGTCAGGCGCTCGCGGATGGCTATACGCTCCGGGAGAACGGACTCGACGACGGACCGCTCGCGTACGTCGGGGACGGGAACAACGTCGCGAACTCATTGATGCAACTCTGTGCGACACTCGACATCCCCTGTCGCATTGCGACCCCGCCGGGCTACGAACCCGACGAGGAGATTCGGGAACGCGTGGCTGACGCCAACGTGATCGTCACGAACGATCCGGCCGAAGCGGTCACCGGTGCCAAAGCTGTCTACACCGATGTCTTCGTGAGTATGGGCGACGACGAGGCCAAACGGGCCGCCTTCGATGGGTTCCAAGTCACAACCGAGTTGCTGGCCGAAAGCGACGACGCTGCGTTCATGCACTGTCTCCCGGCCCATCGCGGAGAGGAGGTGAGTGCGGCCGTGATGGACGGCGAGAACTCCATCGTCTACGACCAGGCCGAAAACCGCAAACACGTTCAGAAAGCGATCCTTCACACGCTTTTCGACACCTGAAGGCTTGATCGACTGAGCCAAACCCCCGGTGGCTCACTCGAGTCCAAGTTCCGTCGCGTGTGCCTCGACGATGGATCGCAAGGTCGGATGTCCTCGCTCCTCGACCTCGTAGGTGACGTCGAGAATCGGGACGTCGACGTCGACGATCCGCCCGAGGTCAATGGGAGTGCCAGAAAGCACCAGATCCACGTCTGCAGCGGCGATCGTTTCCTCGAGGTCGGCGAGTTGCGAGGGCGAATAGCCCATTGCGGGGAGCACGCGACCGAGGTGTGGATACGATTCGAAGGTCCGCCGAATCGATCCGACTGCCCCTGGCCGCGGATCCACGATCTCGTCGGCATCGTACGTGCGCGCAGCGATCGCCGCGGCCCCTTCACTGGCACCACCATGGGTAACCGTGGGACCGTCTTCGACGGCGAGGACTCGCTTTCCGGCGATCCGGTCGGGTTCGGTGACCGCGATAACCGAATCCGCGTGAATGATACCCGCATCGGGATTCCGATCGCGAACGTTCGAGACGACCTCCCGAATCGCCCCTTCACTCGCCGAGTTTTCCTTGTTGATGAGGACGTAATCGGCCAGGAGGAGGTTGGTTTCGCCCGGGTGATACCGAATTTCGTGGCCGGCCCGTAGCGGATCGGCGAGAACCACGTGGAGGTCGGGGACGAAAAACGGGAGTTCGTTGTTGCCACCGTCCCAGAGGATGACCTCGGCGTCCGCTTCCGCGCGCTCGAGGACAGCCTCGTAATCGACGCCCGAATAGACCGCATGTCCGGCCGTGATGTGGTGCTCGTACTCCTCCCGCTCTTCGATCGTCACGTCGGCCTCGTCGAGTGCATCGATCGAATCGAACCGCCTGACGGTCGACGATAATTCGCCATATGGCATGGGTTCTCGAACGACCGCGACCTGCGCGAACTCGCTCAAAATGTCGGCGAGTCTGCGGGACACGCCGGACTTGCCACACCCCGTCCGAACCGCATCGACGGCCACGACCGGGACGTTCGCTTCGAGCATCATTTCGGTCCCGATGATCCGGAAGTTCGCGCCCGCGGCGATCGCTCTCGACGCCCGTTGCATGACGTGTTCGTGGGACACGTCCGAATAGGAGAAGACGACGTCGTCGACGTCAAAGTCCCGAATGAGTGACTCGAGTTCGGTCTCGGGATAGATCGGGATTCCGTCGGGATACCCCTCACCAGCGAGCGAAGCGGGATACACGCGTTCGGGTCCGTTCTCGAGTTCGCCGACGTTTTGCGAATCGGCCCGCGTGAACGCAACCACCTCGCGGTCCGGATCACCGCGAAAGCAAACGTTGAAGTCGTGAAAATCCCGTCCCGCCGCTCCCATAATGACCGTCCGGTGTGTCATATGGGTGCCCAACTCGTGCCAGTGCTTTCAATTCGAGGGGCGATCGGACGCGTCGATACTGGCTCGGCCCGGAGCCCAACGTTTCATAGGCGTCCCCGGTCCAGTTCTCCTATGGAGTCCGAGAACTCGGACGGGCGGTTCGACTGTCGATCTTGCGGCGCGTCACCCGGGATGGACTCGCTGCCCGGACGCTGCCCGGAGTGTGGAGCTGTTTTGCAGGCCTCCCGCCCGGAAGACGGCCCACCGTCGAATCGCTTCGACCAACCGCCAACCTCGATGTGGGACTTCGAAAGACTGCTGCCTTTCGGCGGACCGGATACGGTTTCGATGGGCGAAGGTGGAACCCCGCTCGTTTCGAGCCCAGATCTGGCCGAGGAGTTCGGCATTGACCAGCTTTGGATCAAGGACGAGGGGCAAAACCCCACGGGTTCGGTCGCCGATCGGGAACTGGCGCTGACGGTCACAGCAATCAGTCGCCGAGGAGTCGAAAAGGCCTCGCTGGCCGCCCCGGGAGCCGCTGGGCAGTCGTTCGCGGCGTACGCGGCACGAGCTGGACTCGATGGTTCGGTATACGTCCCCGCTCGAGCCCCGTTCGAGACGAAGGCGATGTGCAACGTACACGGAATCGACCTGACTGTCGTTCAGGGGCGGCTCGGCGATGTGCAGGCTGAACTGGCGACGGCGCGGAAACAGGGAGATATTGGGCACCCGATCGGGGCTTTCGAAACCCCGTTCAGATACCTCGGTGCGACGACGATTGCCTTCGAAATCGTGGCCCAACTCCCGACGCCTCCGGACGTGATCGTGGTCCCGACCGGAAGCGGCGTCACGTTGGTCGGGATTTACGAGGGACTGTGTACTCTCGAGGCGCATGGAATTCTGCAGAAGCTCCCAAGACTCGTCGGTGTCCAACCGTCCGGCTGTGCGCCGATAGTGAATGCACACCGGAGCGGCGACTCGATTCGACCAGTTGCGGTTCCCGATACCGTCTGTGGGGAACTGGAATGGGCCGATCCGGACGGCGGAGCGTGGGTTCTCGAAGCCATCGAGGAGACAAAGGGAACCATGGTCGCCGTTCCCGACGATGACATTCTCGAGATGGGGGTCGAGGTCGCCCGCGAATCTGGTCTCGAATTGAGTCCGGACGCGGCGGCTGGGCCGGCCGCAGTCGAGAAGCTCAGTGAAAGTGACCGACTCGAATCGGCCGATTCAGTCGTTGCGGTGAGTACCGGAACGGGTGGTGCCGATTTGCTCAGAAGTCATCTCGGGGCAAATCCGCGATGACGAGCCCGTTGGTCTTTTCTCCCCACCTCTCATAGCCGCCAGATATGCTGGTCACGTTGCTTTCGCTGGTCGCCGGTGGTTTACTGGGGCTCTCTCTTGCCGCACCGCCCGGACCGATGAACGCCGTGATCGCCGAAGAGAGCGTCAACCGGGGCTGGCGTGCAGGCTTTTCGGCCGGACTCGGCGCGATGAGTGCAGACGCGCTCTTCTTTCTGCTTGCCGCAGCCGGGGTCGTCGCCTTCATTCGTGACGCGCCGACGCTGCGCGGCGTCATGGTGGGAATCGGCGGGCTCCTGATGTTCTACTTCGCCTATGGAGCAGCGATCGGAAGTGGTGATTTCGAGGACGGGAACGGATCGGACCGCGCCGGCTTCGGGAAGGCCTTCGCGCTCGCAATCACGAATCCCTACCAGATCACGTGGTGGCTGACCGCCAGCGTGGGGTTGCTAGACCCGGGTACCATCGAAGCCTTCGGATACTCGTTGCTCGCCACGAACGGGCTGCTGACGATCGCCGGGTTCTTCGGCGGAATCCTCCTCTGGATCACGTTCTTCCCGACCGCCCTCCTGCGAGCCGGCAAAACGGTCAGTTCGTTCGGGACAGTCATCGCCTATGGGAGTGCCCTCGTCCTGGGCTGGTTCGGTATCGTCTTCCTCTGGGATTCCGTCACGACGCTCGGGATTATTTGAGCTCCGCCTCCTCGTCCACTGTCATTTCTGTCACTTCGCCCTCGAGCCATTCGCGAAACCAGGCAACGCGTTTGAGCCGTCGGTGGGCGATCGACTCCGCCGTCTCGCTCTCGACGCGCTTCTTGGCTTCTTTGCCGCGGTTAAGCACCCGTTGGACGAGTTCGGCGGCGTCCATGTGGGTCCGCGCTTCGTAGCCCATTCGAAGGAGCATCAGGGTGATTCCGTTGGCCCCGATCTTGTCCAGCAGGTCAGCCTCGATCAGGCACTGGGTCTCCAGGGCGACATCGCCGAGTTCGCCCGTATGGCTGTGGCCTTCGATTGCCCGACAAACCTGATCGATGAAAGACGGTGGAACCTGCCCACGGCTTTCGAGGTACTCGCGAGCGACCCTGGCGCCTTCCTCGGCGTGGACGTCCTGGTCGGCCTCCAACTTCGCGATGTCGTGGAACAGGGCTGCCACTCGAACCACGTCGACATTTGCCCCTTCGGCTTCGGCGATATCCGAGGCCAGGTCCACCACGTTCATGATGTGATTGAACCGGTACTCCGCCGAGTGCCACGGGTACCATCGCATCCGGCCACCGTCGCCTTCGTTTTCGACGCTTGCCTCCAGATAGTCGTACACGAAGGCAGCCATCGACTCGAAGGACTCCTCGGTGACCGGAGATTCGGCTATCTCGACCCCCACGGTACCGCCCCCCTATCCGTGGCTTGGTTGTCGTTCGTCATTGTTGGCTAAACGAATGCTGTTCGCGCTCTTAGGCCTTTTGCAGCCCACCTCGACGTCCTGGAATCGACGAGCCGACCGTATACGGCAGCCTGGGGGCGTCGCTGGGGGATGTTTCGAAGGTCCGGGGCAACGCCCCGTCGGAGAAACCGCTCAACGAGCGGCTTCGGCTACAACCGCGTGAGGTTCGTCGCTCGTGGACCCTTGTCTGCCTGTTCGATCTCGAATTCGACTTCCTGGCCCTCCTCCAGATCGGGCCCGCCGACGTCTTCCATGTGGAAGAACACGTCCTCTTCGGACTCGTCGCTCTCGATGAAGCCGTACCCTTTCCGCTCGTTGAAGAATGCGACCGTACCGGTTGCCATTTGTCTCCACTTCCTATCTGGGTGGCCTGGTATATAATTTCACCGCTGTCCACGTACCGATTCGGTTCCGAGACGATCTGCGGTCGCACGAGTACTTCCACCGGGCCGAAACGTGCGGATATCTTCGACTCGTATCGGGTGAAATCCCCAAATGGCGTCGGTTTCGATTCGCCCGACCGATGCCGGGACCAAAAAAGGTAATGCCACCACGACGTGTTAGGTAATTGCATGGAAGATATTTTCGTCGCACGACTCATGACCGCGGACCTGATCACTGCAGACCCCGACACGTTCGTCGAAGACGCGGCACATACGCTCTTGGACAACCAGATTGGGTCGATCGTCGTCACGGATTCCGAGGGCGGGCTGCAGGGTATCCTCACGAACACCGACTTCATCCGCATCGTCGCGGAGAGCAAACCGAAGGCAAAGACGACGGTCGAGCGGTACATGACCACCGACGTGATCACGGTCGGTGCCCAGGATCACATCCAGGTCGCCGCAGACAAGATGATCGAGGAGAACATCTCACACCTTCCCGTGACCGACGAGGACGGGATCGTCATCGGAATCATTACCAAAACCGACCTCACGGCGTACCTCTCGGAAGTCGAAGAGCCGACCCCCTCGTAACCCCAATCCACTCGAAACGACTATCGATTTCTCGCGAAACGAGTGCCAATTCGACAACCCGTAAAGCTAGCCGCACCGGTTCGGCAACTCGAATAGCCGGCGGATTGCTGTGAGTGTCCCGACAGACCGACACCGTGAATGCGTCGGCCCCGAAACTTAATAGCACACGATACTTAGGGTGTGGCACGGACACGCATCGCAATGGCGCAATTCACTCATTCGGCCGGCAACTCCGGGACGGCCACCCAGCTAGAGCGGAGTGGCTGGACGACAATCAACCCGAGAGCCCCACACAATCGAGGGACATGAATCTGTCACTTCCACGGGTGTCCCGACTCCGGGATCCGGATCCAACGTCACTGCTCGTCGCGGCAAGTCTCGGCACCTACCTCCTCGTACTGAGCGGCGTTTCGAACGCGCTGGCCGGTGCGACAGCTACCTGTTCTAGCTGGCCGTTCTGTCACGGGCCGTGGCTCGAGTCGCCCGCAACGGCGATCGTCATCGGCCACCGGCTCGCGGCCCTTCTCGTCGGCCTCATCCTTATTGCGACCACGATTTCGGTGCTTCAACACGCCACGGTCCGGGTGCAATGGGCAGTGGTGGCTGCCGCGGTCTTGTACCCCATCCAGGTCGTTCTGGGTGCCAGGGCTGCCGTTGCAGGCGTTTCGACCACGGTCGGCGCGGTCCATCTGGTGACCGCCATGACGATTTTCACGGGACTCATGGCGGCGCTGATCTGGCAGCTCGAAGCGCAGGCAAATCCGAATCGCGATCGACAGGAATCTGCGTCGTCGTTTCGGACACCACCCACCCAAGAACCGGCTGGGCGGGTCATTCCACCCCGCAACCGACACTGGTCGAACGGGTGCGGGCCTATGTTCGGTTGACGAAGCCCTACCTCTGGTGGCTTCTCAGTCTGGTCGCCCTCGCGAGTATGGGCCTCGCTGCCGGTGGTGTTCCACCCCTCAAAACGACAGTCGCAACGCTCGCGGGCGGGATTTTCGCCATCGGTGCGAGCGCGACGTTCAACAACGTCTACGAACGCGACCGTGACAGGTTGATGCAGCGGACGAACGATCGGCCGATCGTCACCGACATCGTCCCCCCACGCCACGCCCTCGCGTTTGGTGTCGTCCTCCTCGTCGCGTCAATGGTCGTCTTCCTCGAATTCGTCAACGTGCTCGCAGCGGCGCTGGGACTGCTCGCCATCCTGTTTTACAGCGTGGTATATACGATGCTACTGAAGCCCCACACGGACCAGAATACCGTCATCGGAGGGGCTGTCGGAGCACTCCCTGCGTTGATCGGCTGGGCGGCGATCACCGAGACCGTCGGCGTCCCCGCGATCGTTCTCGGGGTCGTCGTGTTCCTCTGGACGCCGGCGCACTTCTACAATCTCGCGATCCTCTACAAGGATGATTACGCACGGGCCGGATTTCCGATGCTGCCGGTGGTTCGCGGGGAGCGGACCACCAGACGGCATATCGCCAGCTTTCTCGGCGCGACGATGCTTGCAGCAGTGCTCCTGGGAATGATGACAGGACTCGGCCCCCTCTATGCCGGCGTCGCCGTCGTGTTCGGTGGCGTATTCCTTATCGCCGCCGTCCAACTGAATCAGATCGGGACGGACAAGGCAGCAAGGCGGACCTTCGTCGCTGCCAACGCCTACCTCGGTGCGCTCCTGTTTGCCGTCGTCCTCGATACGATGCTCGTTTAGGGCCGAGTTGCTGCTTCACGACCGACGGTTTCCGATCCTGTGTCTGCCCGTGAGCCGATCACGACCAGCCAGGCAAAGAGGAAAAGCTGCACGAAAAGCAGGAGATACACCATCACCCGTACCCCTTCGGAAACGAGGAACAGGCCGATCACCAGAAACGTGTTCGCAAGCCCGAGAACGGTCCCGATTCCACCGACGATACCGGCGTCGACGAGATCGAGCGACCGTGCAAAGAGGGTAGAAACGAGGAACGTCGCGACCACCAGATGACCGAAGAAGTGATAGCCCATCTGCACTGACGGCCAGAACGTATAGACCAGCCCCGGGGCGAAAACGGTTTGAAGTCCCGTCAGCCCGACCCCGATCAATCCCAGGAGATACAGTCGGTTCGGACTCGCGCCGTTGTTTTCGCGCAAATCGATCCACGCGAATGCAGCGACCAGCGACAGGAAAAGGGCCAGTGCAGTAGCGAGGTGAGTCAGTTGAACTGCGGGAGTATATCCCTCCGGAAAGAGCGTTGCGAATGTGACCGTGACGCCGCCTAAAAATACCTGGATTGGCAGTAAGAGGGTGGCGAGCCACCCGGCCCACGAGATCCGGGTTCCGGTGTACCGGTACCAGAGAACGAGGGAGTTCACGAGAATGACGATCCCGACGAGCATCGCGAAAAAGCGGTGAAACCACTCGATGAACTGCGGGATAGTGAGCCCGATCGGCGAAAGTTGCCCCGCACAGCCGGGATAGGTGAAGTTACACGTCGCTCCGGCTCCGGCCGCGGCCGTGAACTCGCCGACGAGCACCAGAAGAAACGTCAAGGCGGCCGTCAACCCGGCGAATTCGCGGGCGTGATCGAGCAAGAACCGGATCGGTCGGTGAAACACGGTCGGTACGGCGAATCGGTCCGTAGGCGATTGCATTGTCACTCGGTATCGGATGAACCCATTTAGTCGTTCCCGATACCGGCATTCGACGGTCCGAAGGTTTTTGGTGAGCAGTTGCCTGTCTCGGGTATGAACCGGCGCGAGTTTCTGGCCACCGGTGCCGCCGTGCTGGGCACGACGCTTGCCGGCTGTGCGAGCGGCGAGGGACTCGGATACGACGTGGGAATGGTCTCGAACGCATTCGTCCCCGCCTCGACTGTCGAGATACCCGAGAATGTGCCGGACTGGGTTTCAGCAGAGTACCCGACCGTCGAGGTCCGGGTCGGGGATCCGCTCGTATGGGAGAACACAGACTCCCGAATCCATACGGTGACTGCAGCCACCGAGCGACACCCGGAGGCAGAAGCGATGCTCGGCCCGACGGACGATGACGGGCACCACGAAGCGGCGGTCCCCCGACTGCCTGCCCCCGATACCTTTTTCGCCTCCGGGGATTTCGAGGACGAAATCACGGCCGTGAAGGACTTTTTCGAACGCGTTAACGGGGGCGGTGCGATCCCACCGGGCGAGCAGTACGCCCATACCTTTCACAAACCCGGCTGGTATCACTACTATTGCATCCCCCACGAAACCGCCGGCATGATGGGGAACGTTCACGTCATCGACCCCAAGTGAAGTTCACGTCATCGACCCCAGGTGAAATCCGCTTTCGCTCGCTTTGCAGCCCCAATTTCGGGATCAGTAGAGCGGCCGGTAGTACAGAAGTGCGAGTGCCGAGACGAACACGACGGTTCCGATCCCGTATGACTGGCTCAACGCGAACGCCGTCACGGCCGAGCCGCTCCCGAAAATCGAGGTGGCTATGGTCCCGAGAATCGGCCAGCTACACGAAATACAGGAGAACAGTCCGAGGAGCCCGGGAATCGCTCCGGCTGCAGCGTCGAGCACCGTCGCATAGACGAAATACGCGAGCGTCAGGTACCCGACCACCTTGAACGGCTCGAGAACGAGGTTGAACAGGCCGTTGTCGTAGATGAACGCCGGTGCGTACCCCGGCGGCGGCCCCCAGTTGAAATGAGGGGCCATCACTTCGACACCGGTGTTAAACAGGCCACCGAAATATCCGAGCAGGCCGAAATACCCGAGTGCCACCAACGCGGCGGTCAGTTTCCCACGGGTCGATCCAACCGGCCGATCCGTCTTCAGGAAAGCCAGCAGACTCGCGTCGATCCAGACGAAGGGATAGATCAGCACGAGCGGATCCGTAATGATCGCGTCCGTCGCGAGGACGTATGAGACCACCAGCCCGATTTCGAAAATGACGACGTAGGCCAGTATTTCTGCAGTCGTCGGGGTCGGAACGTCGTCGAAGCGGACGTGCCCAATGGTGACCCCTCCCATAATGGCGTTTCCAAGTTCGATCGTATGAATCCCCGGATTACAGCAGCAGCCTCCCCTTTCTCATTCCCGCTGTGGGACCGCAAGCGCTCCGAGTGCAAAAAAGCAGACGGCGAGACCGAGCAGGACGAGTAATTCGTGTCCGGCCGGTTCCTGTAGATAGGTCACGTTTCGAACACCGCGGGCGAAGTACGTCAGCGGAGAGAGTTCGATCACACCCTGTACCCAGGCCGGAAGCATTCCCGGTGAAACGAAGGTATCCGAGAGAAAAACCACGGGAAGTGCCACGGCATTGCTGGCAGCGATAACGCCGTCCTGGGACTTCGCCACCCGACCGATGAGTGCTCCGATGCCGACGAAAACGACCACGCCACCGACGATAAGCGGGATTAGCAGGAACGAGAGGTGGATCGTCGCGTCGGTGAAAAGCAGTATGGTGAGGATGAGGAGTGCGCTCGCGACCAAAATAATCCCGGTATTGACGATCGTTTCCGCGAGGAGCCACTCGGTTTTCCCCAGTGGCGTGGTCGCCAATTTCTCGAACCGATTCTGCTCCCGGTAGCGCGCGATGGTGCTTCCAACACGGGACAGGGGCGTAAAAACGACCACGACGGCAAGATAGCCGGGGACGTAATAGCCAACCGGATTTCCGAAGAGGCCCCCGCCTGTCGGATTCGTTTGGACGATTACGCCGAAAATCCCGACCAGAATGAGGGGGAATCCAAAGGTGAAAAACATGGCCGTCCGTCGGCGGAGAAACGAATACGTGGCGGCCCGCGTCGCAGCCAAAATGCGGCTGTTTCTCGACATCAGTTCCGCCCGGAAATCGGGTTTTCAGTTGTACTCGGTGGTTCTTCAGCGACCTGCTCGGTCAAACTGAGGTATGCGTCCTCGAGTGTCGGTTCCGTCCACGTGATCGCGCCATACCCGATTCCCGTCTGTTCGAGTTGCTCGACAATGGCACCGATTTCACTGGGTTGGACGCTCCGAACCGACAATCCCGAGTCGTCGCGTTCGACTGCGTCCCCGAATCCTTCGATTGTCCCCTCCGCGGGCCGGGACTCGGTCTCGATCCGGAGTGTCGTTTCGCCGGCGTATTGCTCGACGAGAGAGTTCGGAGATCCCATTGCGAGAAGACGCCCTGAATCGAGAAACCCGACACGGTCGGCGAGTTCCGCTGCCTCCCCCATGTCGTGTGTCGTCAGAAAGATCGTCGTACCGCCCGCGGTCAGCCCGTGAAGGAGTGACCAGACGTCCCGTCGGCCGACTGGATCGATGCCGGTCGTCGGTTCGTCCAGAAAGAGGATTTCGGGGTCGTTGATCAGGGCGATCCCAACACAGACCCGACGTTTTTGCCCGCCCGAGAGGTTCGCATACCAGGTGTCCGCCGAATCGACCATCCCGACGTCCGCGAGGACCGTTTCGACCGACCGGGGATCGTCATACAGGCCCGCATAATAGACCATCAATTCTCGAGGGGTGAGCCGTTGGGGTGGAGCGAACGACTGGGGTAAAAGTCCGATTCGTGCCGAATCGATTTCGAGTGGAGCAGTCCCGAGAACGGTAATCGAGCCTTCGTCGGGACGTTCGGTCCCGGTGAGCGTCCGGACCAGCGTCGTTTTTCCCGCCCCGTTTGGTCCGACGAGTGCGAACACCTCCCCTGAACCGACTTCGAGGGTGACGCCATCGAGCGCGCATGTCTCGCCGTACCGTTTCGAGACGTCGGCCGCGCTGATCACCGCAGTCATGCCTTCACCTTGCGTTCCCCGGCTATGAAGGTTGGTCCTGAAGCGGATACCGCCGTGAGGTCCCAGATGCGGGGAACAATTCGGTGGCCCCCTATCGAACGTGCCGGTGGGCGTACTTTCTTTACCACGAGGGTGCACCTCGCTCGTATGAACCTCGTTTCGGCGATGGCGTTTCTGCACATCGTGTTCGCCGCACTGTGGACCGGGAGTGTCGTCTTTGTCACCTGGGGGGTGCTTCCGGTCGCCCGTAATGGCTCCCTCGAAACCTCGGCGATTTCGACGATCGTGTCACGATTGGTAACACTTTCTCGCGCGAGTGCAGCGGTCCTTCTCGTCTCCGGAGGGATGATGGCAGGCCGGTACGGGGACGCGATCATGAACACGACGGGCGGGTATCTCGTCCTCGGAATGGCCGTCCTGTGGCTGTTGCTTATCGGGTTCGTCGAGCTGGCGGCCCGCACACTCACAGACGCCCTCGCCACGGATGCCCCAGGCGATGCAGTGGGAGTGGCGTCAGACCGATTCAACGCTGCTGGAACGGTCGCGCTGTTGCTGCTCGTCGATGCCGGTCTCCTCGCTGCGCTCTAACGTCGCCGCTCGGACCGGTTTGCTCGCCGTGGTTTTCATCGGGGAAAATTGGAGGGGCAATCCGGTATTCCGGTGTCAGTCGGGAAAGCAGCTACCCTGAGGCCCGTTATTCAACCTACCCGGCGAGCCGGAGACCGTCCCACCCATAGACGTGATTCAACAGGAGATACGTGAGAATACCCAGTCCCAGACTAATCGACCAGACGAAAACGGCCACTCGACCGACTTGCGGGTGTCGAGAGGCGGCCAGTTCGGCGGTCGAATGTGTGAGCCCGAGGACGATCGCGTAAATCACCACGGGGACGGCGACGACCGAGAGGAAAATATGGATCGCCAACATTCCCCAGTAGGCGTAGGTGACCAGCGTGGCGTACTCCGCGAGAAACTGCCCCTGGCTGACGGCGAACTCCTTGGTAAAGCCACCGGCCTGTTTCCAGACGTAGAGGACGAGGAATAGCAAAATGAGCCCGAAAGCCGTGAGCATGGCGGCTTTGTGCTTTTCTACCGCATCGTGCCTGATAAACCACCATCCGGCGAGCAGTGCGAACAGAGCGAACGTATTAATTACCGCGATCAGATCCCCGAACAGCAATACCGTCCCGTACTCGAGTCGCGGTACCGGCACGAGATCCGCGAATGACCCGATCACGACCGCATACCCGATCGCGCTGAAAAGCGCCGTTACTCCAACCGGATGGGCGCGAGCGGAGCCAGCGAGCCGTTTGGAAAGCGTCATGATGGGGCTTTCAGGTCGAGACGCGATCGCCGGGTGGAAAAGTCGTCCGTTTGACGGAACGCAATTGTCCGGATTGCCTACAAGTGTGTCGAAACGCCACGATATACGGAAGAAAACGATTGCCAGATGACGGTCCGATGTCCCGGATCACCGCGATCAACCCTGGAACTCTGTGTAGGAAATCGATTCCGAATCGACGATAGTGCTGCTATCCGGGACGTCCCCGTCCGGGGGCATACTTCCCTCGGCTGGCCCCCCTGGCGATCCCACGACGATTCGCCCGACCATTTCCAACGTCTTGTGGGGAATGCAGTAGTAATCGTAGGTCCCCTCGGTATCGAAGGTGACCGTTTCGGTGGCCCCTTCTTGAGTCAAAATGCCCGTATTGAACTCGGGGCCACCGTCCGGGATTCGCGTCGTTTCGGCCTCCTCGAGACCGTCGACGTAGGCAGTTGCAGAGTGTGACCCACTGTGGTTGTTGAACGTTACCGTGGTCCCCGGCTCGACGAAGAGTCCGATCGGATCGAAGTAGTACTCCCCACCGTCGGTCACCATGTCGACGGTCGGACCGGCCTCTTCCGATTCGTCATCGTTCGAACCGCCGCCGCTGCAGCCCGCCAGCATTCCAATCCCCACGAGTCCACCGATCGACCGGACGTATTGACGTCTTTTCATACACGAACGGTTACGCGTGACTCGGGAAAACACCTTCTGGTAGGGGACTCGAATACGCGGTGGCTTCTGCCGGGTTTTGGGGCGAGACCAGCGGCGAAACCACGCGATATTGATTCGCGATCGCCGCCGAACCACCGACAGTTCGAATCCCCTCAAGATACTTCGTCGAACGGAAGCTCTTCGAATCGGTTCGCGTCCCTCGCTAGGTAGACGGCCCCGATCAACAGGCCGACCACGAGGATGTCGAGCCCGTGCTCGATGAGATGATGACTCTCCACCGAAACGACCCCGACGAGCGTGAAAATCCCGACCACCGATTTCAAGAAAAACGCCACGAAGGCCGACGCAACCAACAAATACGAGGTCGTTCGGCGGCGTCTGTACGCGAGAATACCGAACAGAGCGAGGGGAAGGGATACGATAGCGGAAAGGATAACGACCCCGGCAAAAACCGGATTTTCGGTAACCGTCACCGCTTCGACGACCATCGTCATTGTCACCTGTTAGCGGACCGAGTAAGGGTATTCTGGCGCAAACCTCGAATCGAATTCGGCACGAACGAAAGAACGGTCGAGACGTCGACGCCGATTCGACGGAGGATATCCGTCACGAAACTCACCCACGTGCCCCCGGTATGGTGGGACAAAACTCAATTTCCGTCCGATCCTCGATTTCTTTTTCTCGCCAGTTCTTCCGCAAATAACTCTCGTTTTCGGCATTTGTACCAGAAACCAATTTTAGTGTGAAGCCATAGCAGGAACCACCTATATGGTGGGCATCACGAACGTTGCACTCTCGGCCGGAATGGGGGTGGTCCTTCTAGCGGTTGCCACACGACTTGCCCGGGATCGACCGGTAAGCCGATTGATCCCGGACGGCGGTGTCCGAGGGGCCCACGAAGACGTGTATAGCCACGAGGAGAAACCGGCCGGCATCCTTCGATGGTTGACGACCGTCGATCACAAGGACATCGGATTGATGTATGGTGCCTACGCCTTCTTCGCCTTCGCGTGGGCAGGAGTATCCGTCTTGCTCATGCGAACGGAGCTTTTGACCCCCGATGCAACGATCATTAGCCTCAATTCGTACAATACGCTGCTCACGACCCACGGCACCACGATGCTCATCGTCTTCGGGACCCCGATTTTGGCGGCCTTTGCGAACTACTTCCTCCCCCTCCTGCTCGGCGCGGACGACATGGCGTTCCCGCGCGTGAACGCGATCGCATTCTGGCTACTCCCTCCGGGAGCGCTCCTCATCTGGGCCGGCTTTTTCCTGCCCGTAATCGAACCCTCCGCGACTGCGTGGACGATGTACACGCCGTTGGCTTCCCAATCGGCGAATGCCGGCGTGGACCTCTTCCTGCTCGGTCAACATCTGATCGGCGTGAGTGGGATTTTGAGTGGAATCAATTTCATCACGACCGTCTTTACCGAACGGGAAGTCTCCTGGGGCGAACTCGACATCTTTTCCTGGACCATCCTCACCCAGGCCGGACAGATCGTCTTCGCGTTTCCAATGTTGGGGGCCGCACTCATCATGCTGATCATGGACCGAAACTTCGGCACGACGTTTTTTGCCATCGAGGGCGGTTCACCGATCCTCTGGCAGCACCTCTTCTGGTTTTTCGGCCACCCGGAAGTGTACATCCTCATCCTCCCACCGATGGGAATCATCAGCCTCGTCATACCGCGGTTTTCCGGTCGTAAACTGTTCGGTTTCAAGTTCGTCGTCTACTCGACGCTCGCGATCGGCGTCCTCTCCTTCGGCGTCTGGGCCCACCACATGTTCACGACGGGAATCGACCCCCGTATTCGGGCGAGTTTCATGGCAGTGACCTTGGCCATCGCGGTGCCGAGTGCGGTGAAAGCATTCAACTGGATTACCACCCTGTGGAACGGCCGGATCCGTCTGAAAACGCCGATGTTGTTTGCGCTCGGATTCATCTTTAACTTCATCGTCGGTGGAATCACCGGCGTCTTCCTCGGTGCAATCCCCGTCGACATCTACGTCCATGACACCTACTACATCGTCGGTCACTTCCACTACATGCTGATGGGCGGTGCCGTCTTCGCGGTGTTCGCTGGCTTCTACTACTGGTTCCCGCTTTTTACCGGACGGTACTACGACGAGGTGACCGGGAAGATCCACTTCTGGTTTACCTTCGTCGGCACGCAGCTCACGTTCACCGCCATGATGATCATGGGCTGGGGTGGCATGCCCAGACGGTACGCGACCTACCTGCCGCAGTTTTTCGACATGCACGTGCTTTCCACCCTCGGCGCGTACATCATCGCGATCGGGATGGTCATCGGTCTCGTGAACGTGATCCTCTCCTGGCTGTACGGGGATCGAGTCCGTACCGGCGATCCCTGGGACCTGGAGCCAGACGGGCTCAAAACCCCGGATTGGGAGTGGTTCGAGCAGAATCGCGTGAAACCGCTGACCGACGGTGGTACCGAGGAGTCCGAAGCAAACCCATCACGGGAGGAACAATCATGATCCGTTCAGTCATCCGCAAGGTCGGCACAGCCACGGCGATCGCACTCGGAAGTCTTGTCGTGTTCGCGGCGCCGGCCGCCGCCCAGTCGACGACGAGAGACCTCATCATGGACCTGAATCGGGACCTCCTGCTGCTGGCTGTTCCCATCGGCGTCTTCATGACGGCCCTGTTGCTCTATACGGTCCTGAGGTTCCGGAAAAACGAGGAGCCAAAACCGACCGGAGAAAACAGGGCTCTCGAGATCTCCTGGACGGTCGCGACGGCCCTCGTGTTGTTGTTCGTCGGACTGGCATCCTACCAGGTGATGGCGGAACCAGCCGTCACCGCCCCACAAACGGTCGAAGAGGTCGAGGGCGACCCGGTCGAAGTGACGATCATCGGCCAACAATTCCTCTGGGTCTTCGAGTATCCCGAACACGACATCACAACCCCCCAGGAGATGGTCGTCCCGGTCAATCAGACGATCTTCATACGGGTCCAATCGAGGGACATGATCCATGCGGTTCACGTCCCCGAGTTGGCGCTCAAAACTGACGCCATCCCGGGCCAGACGAACACGTTACAGACGACGATCACCGAAAAGGGGACCTATACCCTCTACTGTGCAGAATACTGCGGGCAGGGTCACTCGAAAATGCTCGCTGACGTGAGGGTCGTCAGCCAGGACAAATACGAAGAGTGGGTGGCCGAACAAACGGAGGAGGAGGAGAGCTAACATGGCGACCAAGGACGGGGAACAGGGCCAGCATCACTTGCCCGCCCCGAACGACTGGCCGAAAGGATTCGGAGAGGCCTCGTTATGGCCCGTCGTCGCCGCACTCGGTGTCACCGGAATCTATCTCGGGTTTGGCCTGTGGCTGCTCGCCCGTGCAGAGTCCGCGTTCGGACCAGCAGTCCTCGGCCCCGTATTCGTAATACTCGGCGTCCTCGCTTTTCTCGGTGGCCTTTACGGCTGGCTCTACCAGGGATTTATCGCTCACTTCTGGGAGCGGGAGGGCTCTGCTGGAAAATTCAGGTGGGCGATGATCCTCTTCCTCGGAACGGAAATCTTCACGTTCGGGGCCGGCTTCGTCTATTACTTCTTCATCAGAGCAGGCCCCTGGCCACCGGGCGAACTTCCGACGCTCGTGAGTTCGCTCGTCCTCGTCAATACGGCGATCCTGGTCGCGAGTAGCGTAACGCTCCACTACGGACACCTCGCGCTTCGGAACGGGGATCGGAAACGATACAAGCGACTCCTGGGGGCGACGTTGGGGCTCGGAATCGTGTTCCTCGCCGGCCAGGGGTACGAATACTACGAGTTCGTGATCGGCGAGGGATTGAGCTTCGCGAGCGGCCCGTACTACAGCGCCTTCTTCGGACTGACTGGACTGCACGGACTTCACGTGGGTCTCGGCGTCGTCCTGCTGGCCATTCTGGCCGTCCGGACTCTCGCCGGTCAGTACTCGAAAACCCGCCACACCTCGGTCTCGACGGTGACGATGTACTGGCACTTCGTGGACGCCGTCTGGATCTTCCTCGTCGCGACGCTATACGTGGGGGCGGTGGTCTAATGAGCGAACACACCAGTCCGACGGCAGGCGACGAAATGGAGCCCCAATCCGAGTCCAAAGTAGTCGGTTCGCCCACTCGCGTCCACCGGGTGAGTGCCTGGCCACCCTTCATCGCATTGGGATTCGCCGTCGGGGAAATCGGAATCGTCCTCAATCTGGTGCCGCTTTCCATCGGGGGATTGATCCTCTTCGGCGGCAGCGTCGCCGGAATTCTCGAGGAAACGGACTACGTCCAGTCCCGCTGGTGGCCCCTCCTGATCATGGGGACGATTTTCGTTGGTTTCGGGGGCGTCATGTGGGGCTCGCAAGTGTCGACGGTTGCCATCGAGACGCTGCTGGCGGCCGCGGAGACGAACACGATTGCCGTGCGGGGCGAGGCAATCGTCATTGCCGGAGCGATACTGGTTCTCGGTGCGGTCGCTTCAGGCATTCTGAAACCGCTCCAACGGAGGTTCTAACTCATGGCACGCAAATCCTGGGACCGAGAGACCTGGCTCGACATCACGGTGAACGCTGTTCCCGTTGGCGTTATGCTCGTGTTTATCGCTCTCTTTCTTGTCGTGACTCCGTGGGGACTTGATGGATCGCTGGCCTCACTTTCCCAGTTCGGACTCGTCGGCGTGATGATCGTAATCCTCGTTTATCTAACCTACCTCACGGCGGAGCGGATTTAAACGGGTACGCGGCGTTTCAATTAGCCAAGGACCAACATGAAACCGGCAGCGAACATCATGAATGCCAGTCCGCCGATCAACAGAGCGATGAGGGTTTTTTGAGACATCGTTTGTGTTCTGTTAGTGGGCGTCGAAACAGGTCCCGAAACTGAGCCAATCGAGTCCTGCAATGGAGGAGACGTGGACCGTCATAAATCGACGTCCTCCGCAAGCATTCGGTCGACGAGGCGGGTAAACCGACCGACCATCTGTCCGAGGAGCGTCGGATCGGCCTCACTGACCAGCACGATCAATTCCTCGGGTCGGGAAACTTCGAGAACGACGGGGTCCGCTGCGGTGTAGCGCTTGTTTACCACGTCCTGTTCGACGAGGTGGTTCAAGTGCCATTCGAGGGTACTGCGGGCGAGATCGAGTTCCTCGACGAGTTCGTTCGGCGTCGCGGGCCCGGTCTCGAGAATTACCGAGGCCACGTCGAGGGTCGTTTCTCGTCTGAGTAGCGACAGGGTACGCCGTTCCCAATCGTCGTATTCGGTCGGGAAGTAGTGGGACCGACCGTAAAGATCAGCTTTGACGAGATCGTCTTCGGACAGCAGTCGTTCGAGATGGTACTGGACCTGTCCGGTCGCAAGGTCACAGGTCCGCACGATCCCGTTGAAGTGGATCCCCGGTTTCGAATGGACCGTTTCGGCGATCCGTGTTCTCGTTTCTCCCATGATTGAAACCCCACTCATTAGTGGGCCTTTTTCCTCTACGCTCACTGATACCGACCTGCACAACATAAACGATTGGGTCCCGGCGGCACTCTCCCTCCTCGGCCAACATTCCGTTTCGATCGGCGCCAAACTGACGGCCATTCCGGACTAGTATGCGAGTCACAAAGCCCCATACCATTATTTACCAGAAGGCCAAACCTATTTTTGAAGGGGACACCCATGAATATCCTCCCATTAAACCTGATTGAGCCCACCATATTAGTGGCATCAGAGGGTGGCGCACTCGAAGCGTGGCAAATCGGCGCAGTCGCGTTCGCCTTCGTCGGCCTCGTGCTACTCATGACCTTCCTTCTGGAGCGCTGGGAGGTGGGGCTCCATGCATGAGATCATCTCTCGAGTCGAACCCGCCGATTCGCCACGGCTTTTGGCGGTGTTCATTCTCCTGAGTATCGTCCTGTCAGTGGCCTCGATTGGCTTTGCAGCCGGGATATTCCTGGAGTTCACCACGACCGTCCTCGGTGTCCTTCTCGCTCTCGCGTTCGCCTCGATGGGCGGGATGGTTCTCAGTTACCACCGGCTCTTCCAAGAACACCGTATCGTACTCGAAAGCGACGAGGATCTCTGGTAACACCGATGTCAGCACCCGATACCACACAGCCTGACGAGGAATCGAATCCGATCGGACTGCTGCGACGCCGGATCGTCCAGGTGTTCGGCGGCATCGGATTGCTAAGCTTTGCCGGGGCGATGCTGGCACCGCTCAAGAACCTCGGCATCGCACAAGGGGCTTCGGGTGGGTCACTGTCCGGGCAGACACTCGTCCTCGCCGCCGAATACACGCCAGATGGCGGCGAGACAATCTACGAGATCGGAGAGACGATCACGGAGGACATGTTGGCGATCCCCGATTCCGCCCTCGTCTACCCCGAAAACCACGTCGAGGAAAACGACTATCTCGTCAGGCTACACCACCTTCCACCCGATCAAGTCGGGGGACCGACGATCGAATCGATGACGGCCAACGGCTACGTTGCCTACTCCGCGATCTGCACCCATCTCGGCTGTACCGTCGATTGGGACATCGAGGAAGAAACGCCGACGGGCAACCCGACCGACTATTGCAACTGCCACGGGAGTCAATTCGATCCGTACCAGGGCGCAGAGGTGGTTCATCCACCTGCCGATCGAGCATTGCCCCAGATCGGGGTCGAATTCACTGACGAGGACTCACTGGCGTTGAGCTCGGACTTCGAGGAGGAGATCGGACCATGAGTTCCGATCCAGATGGGTCCCGTCTCGATCTCGACCGCCTGTTCAATCGGTTCGACAAGAAGGCCTTTCCCCTCCACGGAAGCTTTCTCCTCGGGGAACTGGCCCTGTTCGCCTTCACCGGAATCGTCGCGACCGGGATTTTCCTTGGCCTGTTTTACGAGCCGAGTACGGCATCGGTAACCCTCGATGGGGAAACGGTTCCCGCCGCATACGCGAGCGTCGTTCAAATCAATAGCCTCTCGATCGGGTTACTCGTCAGACGCATCCATCACTGGAGTGCCCACATCATGCTGGCGACCATCGTCGTTCACATGGCCCGGGTTTACTTCACCGGTGCGTACAGGAAACCGCGGGATATCAACTGGGTGCTCGGGACCGGGTTACTCGGGCTGACGATTCTTGCGGCCTTCCTCGGCTACCTCCTCCCCTTCGACGAGTTCGCCGTGACGGCCACCAGCATCGGATACGAGATCGCCACGTCAGTGCCGTTCATCGGACAGGACGTGGCAAATCTGCTCTTTGCCGGGCCGTTCCCGAATTCGTTCACCGTGCCCAGATTTTTCACACTGCACGTGGTCGTCATCCCAGCGCTTCTCGCCTCGCTCATCGGTCTCCACCTGCTCATCATCATGAAGGTCAAACACACCCAGGATCCCGGAATAACGGGACGCCTGAAGTCCCAAGCAAACACCGTGAAGGAGGGGCTCGTGGGTGTTCCACTTTGGCCCGAACAGGCCGTCATTATGGCCGGGGTGTTTTTCACCTACGCCACCGCGGTGACGTTGCTCGCTGCGTTCGTGCCCGTTCACCCGGTGGAACTGTATGGTCCCTCT
This sequence comes from Halodesulfurarchaeum sp., assembly GCA_034520565.1. Taxonomy (GTDB): domain Archaea; phylum Halobacteriota; class Halobacteria; order Halobacteriales; family Halobacteriaceae; genus Halodesulfurarchaeum. The sequence goes on along the minus strand of JAXHNL010000002.1, from coordinate 1,499,230 downwards.
GGACCTGGCACGCCGTTGGTCAAACCGGACTGGTACCTCCTCTGGATTTACGGCATCCTTCGTGTGATGCCCCCGATAGACATCGGTTTCCTCGGGGCCGCTATCAACGCGCGGTTCATCGCAGGAGTCGTCGTTCCGGGCGTCATCGGCGGAATGCTCGCATCCGTCCCGATCGTCGACACGATCGTGACCGGCGATTCAGTCGAGGACCCCGACGCGACGCGAATCCAGCATCCCTTCGACCGTCCCGGCCGAACCGCGATCGGCCTGGGAGCAATCGCGTTTTTCGCTCTCGCCGGCGTCGCCGGCTATTACACCGAGATCGGGCTCGGAACGAACGTGATGCGGGCGTTACTGATCGGTGGGCCGGTCGTCGTCGGTGGAATCACCTACGGGGCCCTGAAGGGCCGAAAGCGACGCTAACGAGTTACTTGCGCTCCCACTGAACGCCCGGATTCGTGACGGCTCCGTTCGCAGCCGATCCGAAATCGCGGTGGTATTTCGCCAGCACTCCGTTCTCGTAATTCGGCTCCGGCGCATGCTCCTCGAGCCGGGCCTCCATTTCCGATTCGGAGAGGTCGACGGACAGTTCCAGTTCGTCAACGTCGATCGTCACTCGGTCCCCGTCCTCCAGAGCCGCGATTGGCCCCCCGACGTACGCCTCGGGGGCGACGTGCCCGATAGATAAACCCCGTGTCGCCCCGGAAAACCGCCCGTCGGTAAACAGGGCGACGTCTTCGGCATGTCCCTGTCCGGCAACGGCTGATGTCACACCCAGCATCTCTCGCATACCGGGGCCACCCCTGGGACCTTCGTTCCGGATACAGAGTACGTCTCCTGACTCGACTCGCCCGTTCTCGACGTACTCCATCGCGGGCTCCTCGGATTCGAACACCCGGACCGGTCCGTCGTGGTGGAGGTGATCACTCCCGGTGATCTTGATCACGGCCCCGTCCGGCGCGAGGTTCCCGGTCAATATGCGAATTGCCCCCCGATCGTGAATCGGGTCGGCGACCGGATGGAGGAAGTGGACGTCGAGTTCATCGATAGCCGGTGGGTCGAGCCGCTCGATTTCCACCTGAAGGGAGTTCCCGGTGACCGTCATCGCGTCACCGTGCAAGAGTCCGGCTTCGAGCAATTCCCGAAGGACGACCGGCACCCCACCGACCTCGTGGAGATCGTTCATTACACGACTTCCACCCGGCTGCAGGTGGGCGATTTTCGGCGTTCGCTCGCTTACCTCGTTGAACGTCTGAATGTCCAAATCGACGCCAGCCTCGGCAGCCATCGCAAGCAAATGGAGGACCGCGTTCGTCGACCCACCGACGGCTACCTGCAGCGCAATCGCGTTCTCGAAGGACTCGCGGGTGAGAAAGTCGGATGGACGTCGACGTTCCTGGACGACCTCGACGGCGATCCGTCCGGCTCGTTCGGCTTCCTCGTACCGGGCCGCTTCCTCGGCCGGCGCCGAAGCCGACCCAAGCGGTGCAAAACCGAGGGTCTCGGCAATTGAGGCCATTGTATTCGCGGTGAACATCCCGCCACAGGATCCGGGACCCGGACAGGCAACCCGCTCCATACGATCCAGCTCTTCGGGCTCCATTTCCCCCGTCGCAACGGCCCCCACCCCCTCGAACATGTTCTGGATCGTGATTTCTCGACCGTCGTGTTGTCCGGGCATGATCGATCCGCCGTAGAGAAACACCGATGGAAGGTCGGTTCGAATCGAGGCCATCATCATCCCCGGCATGTTCTTGTCACAGCCGCCGAGGGTGACCAGCCCGTCCATTCGCTCCCCGAAGGAGACGAGTTCGACCGAATCGGCGATGACCTCCCGTGAGATGAGCGATGCTTTCATCCCTTCGGTCCCCATCGAAATGGCGTCCGAGATGGTGATGGTACCGAATTCGATCGGCATGCCGCCTGCATCGTCTACGGCCTCGGAGGCGCGCTGGGAGACATCGTCCAGGTGAACGTTACAGGGCGTGATGTCCGCTGCCGGATTCGCGATCCCGATCAACGGGGAGGCGAGATCATCGTCGTCGTACTCCATGGCACGAAACATAGCCCGATGTGGCGCCCGCTCGGCTCCCTGGATGACTTCGTTACTCCGCAGGTCGGGATCTCTATCGTACTCGAACCGTCCGGTCTCCTCGTCCGCTGTCATACAGAGTGGAGGGCTGGATCGAACTTAAGTCCCGGCCATCTCGGCGATGACCTCCCGGAATTGTCGCTCATTCAAACGCCGCTCGGTCCCGTTCGACACACATAGAGCGTGTCAGTGACCTGCTCCCAACGATCGGTGACCAGTCACTACCGGTCACTGATGAACCCGGATTTGAACGCGATCCACCCGAGGACACTAATAAATACGATTGGTGGGAAGACGACGAACCCCCAAAGCGGATCGATTCCCCACCACAGAAGGAGCACGATGTCGGCGAGGCCGAGGAGAACGAAGGGAGCCACGTACAGCCCAGCCTTCCTGCTGGACATCCCCGAATTCCCGGATTCGGCTCCGTGCATACGTTCCATTACCTAGGCGAGTCCAAAAAGCGCCCGATTACGGCGATTTCCCCCCGGGATTCGAGAATCGGACCAGAACCCCTATTCACGGGACTCGCCAACTCGCCCGTAATGACCGATGGCCGTGGGCTCCCCCGTCGTGAATTCCTCAAATCTGCCGTCGCTATCGGTGGTGCGGCGGCGTTCAGTGCCTGTTTGGGGCGCGGGGATGTCACTGTGCCCACCGGATCGCCGGATTCGTCGTCCTATCCCGATCGCCAACACGCGTGGAACGAAGTCCTTCCGACGGACGAGGCGGGAAATACGCGTCCCCCTCGACATCGCGTTCTACTCTTTTTGTCCCTCGCGGATGGCGCTGTTCCAACTGACGACGATCGGGAGACTTTCGAAACGGCGATCCGTGGGGTCGAACGAGCCTACGAACGGAGCGCAAACGGACTGTTACTCACGATTAGTTACTCCCCGTCGTACTTCGACCGATTTGCCGAACCGCTGGGCGAAGGTCCGGATTTGCCGGCCCCGGAACCTCTCGCGCCGTTCGAGGATCCCGAATTTGATACCCCGGATGCCGTGGTTCACCTTGCAAGCAATACGCCAGAAGTGGTTCTCGGCGCCGAAGGGGGACTCAAAGGCGAGTTAGCGACTGTCAACGAAATCGAACAACCTGACGCGTCGGTGACCGACGTCTTCGACGTGACCGATCGACGAACGGGCTTCATTGGCGAAGGACTCCCGGCGGAAAAGGCATCCGAGGTCGATAGCGTTTCAGCAGATGCCGTTTCCCGAGAGGCCCCGATGTTCATGGGGTTCAAATCCGGATTCGAACGGAATCAACCGAGCGAAGATCGCGTGACCATTCAGGAGGGCCCGTTTGCAGGTGGAACGACACAGCATCTCTCGAAACTGCACCTCGACCTCGATCAGTGGTACAATCAAGACGATCGGTGGCAACGGGAAGCGAAAATGTTCTGCCCACACCACGCCGAAAACGGTCTCATCGAGGGGAGTGGTGAAAATCTCGGCACGGACACCCGAATCGAAGATTGCCGACCGGTCGATGAGACCGCTCGCGAGAAGGGCGTCGTCGGCCATTCACAGAAGTCCGCCGAGGCACGCGACGAGACCGACTCCCCCCTCATCCTCCGACGGGATTTCAATTCGACCGGAGATGGATCCACTGGCCTCCATTTCCTCTCGCTCCAGCGCCGGATCGCAGATTTCGTCGACACGCGAGAAGCGATGAACGGGTCCGTAATTGCCGAGGAGTCGGCTATCGGGCAACGGAATAATAACGGGATTCTCCAGTACATTCGGACGTTACGGCGGGGTAATTACCTCGTTCCACCTCGGTCGTTGCGTGCACTCCCACCCCCTAATCCAGAACCCGTGAGAACTGAGTAGATCGATGCGTCGACGTTCCTTTCTCCGAAGCAGTGCCGCCATCACCGGCACCACACTCCTCTCCGGATGTCTCGGCCGGCTCGGGTTCGAGACCCAATCGGTCTGGCGGGATCCACCACTCGTTACAGACCGGCCTGCTGCCGTCTACTACCCCGAAATCGTGGAAGGGATGGGAATGTACGGAACGACGACGGACGGAGACGTCGGGTTCGCCGTGATGCACTCGTATCCGCATCGATTCTGGAACGTGACCGGTTCACGCCGGTCGAAAGTCGTCGTCCGACCCGACGATTCGATTCATCTGATGGCGACTGTCTGGGACCTCCAAACGGAGACGATTCTGCCAGTTGACGTTTCGACCGAGATCAGTTCCACGGACGGCGACTCGATTTCCACGAACCTCTGGCCGATGATCTCGCCCACGATGGGATTTCACTACGGCGATAACATTCCACTCCCCGGGGAGAAACGGTACGAAATTACGTTCCACGTCGGTCCACTACAGGCCCATCTGACCGAACCCTTTCGAGGGCGGTTCACCGAACCTCGTTCCGCCTCCATGGAGTTTTCCTTCGACACGAGCGAGACGTACAATCTGGAGATTCGCCGATTGAACGAACTGGCGGGCACCCGTGGAACGGTCGATCTCGAAGAAATGAACGGGGTACCGAGTCCAGTAGCGCCGAAACCCGAAGCGCTCCCCGGTCGCGTACTCGACGAAAGTCAGTCGGGAGATGCCACGATTCTCACCGGCCTCCTCGTGGGACAAAACCGATTTCGAACAAACGATGGTCCGTTTCTCTATGTCTCACCACGAACCCCGTACAACAGTGTGATCCTTCCTCGGATGGGTCTGTCAGCGACCATCAAGCGAGATGAAACGACACGGTTTGAAAAACCGCTGCAGGCCTCGCTCGATCCGGAACTCGGCCCGTTTTATGGCGTTTCTCTGCAGGAAATTCGACGAGGGGAGACAGTTCGCATTTCAGTTGACACGCCGCCACAGTTGGCCCGCCACGATGGATACGAAACGGCCTTCATCGAAATGGACTCGATCGAGTTCACCGTCGAATGATTTCGGATACCGGACGATCGATGAGGACACCACCGGTTCGATCGATCCGGCGTTCAGGGCAAATACGGTGGTATCGCACCGGGAAGTGAAAGGATCCAGAGGCTAATCACCGTGTAGCCGATCATCACTGCGATAAATGGATATTGACTCCGTATCGCGACGAGTCGGCTGGCAAAAACCTCGTAGGCCGTCGCGTGGGCGGCCCAGATGGCGAGAACGTGTCCGACGAGTACGAAGCCGATATTCAGTCCGTCAAACCATCCCGGCGGCGCCAGCGTGATCGGATTCGCCGGCGGTGAAAGTGGGGACGTGATCACCATCCCAAGGGCCGGACTGAGTGACACGACGAGTGAAACGTAGTGAGCCAGGTGGTAGCCGGCTGCGATCGCGAGCAGCGGCGGTGCAAACCGTAATGCGATGTGTCGAGCGGTGACGTACGTGCCCGTATATCGTCGGGAAAGCACGCTCGCATACCAATACGCTCCAGCGAAAATGGCAAAGCCCCCGACGAGAAGCCCCGTGTACACGAGACTGGCTCTTGCTTGTGTCCCGAGAAACGCGATGGGGAGCCTTACGGCGGCCTCGATCGTTGCGGCGCCGGTTTCGGTCGTAATGAATCCACTGTACGTGAGCTCCCAGATCAGGGCAATGACGAAGGCGACATCCGATTCATGAGAGAATGCGTTCGAATCCGCCAGCTCGTTTCCGGGAAGCGTAATCGAAAGTCCGTCATCTCGACGTTGTAGCGGCGCCACGGCGCCGAAAAACCGGAAGAGAACGGACAAGGGATCGGCATTATCGTACCATGCAGCTGGTCCGAACAGGATGGCGCCGGCGACGGTATACACGGTGTAGCCGACGATCGCCATCGAAAGCACCCGCGGGACCGTACTCAGCGGGAAGAACACTTCCATCCAGACGATGCCCAGTAGTCCTCCGACAGCTGGCCAGCGGTGGAGTCGGTCTGGATACCGAACGAACCCGGTCGGAACCGGAGCAACGAGCAGTCGCCACGGGTTCAAAAGCGGCCAGACGTTCCCACCGAGATACGTGACCATTGGGAGCCCCGCGCGAACGAGTACAAACGTAACGAGAACGGCCAAACTGGCGGCCGGAAGCTGGGGTCCCGTGAATCCGAAATAGATCACGAGTCCGAGGACGAGGAGGCCAATGCCCCGTCCGAGCCAGGTGAAAACCCGCCACCAATCCCGGACTGTCGGACCGGGACGGGACCATTCGTGGATCGAACGAATGAACGCTCGATCAGTCACGAAGCCCGAAAGCAACCCGGAGGCCCCGATAGCTGCGGCCCCGGTCGCGAGGTACAGCCACCTGGGAACAGTCAGGGTATCACGGGTCTGTTTCGAGAGGGTCATGCCGTTCCCCGCCGCCGCTGTTCCGGCGAACAGGGCAACAACCACCACCAGAACGAAAACGTGTCCGACGGCTCGACGAGACACGAGCGGGCCACGCAGGCCCACAAATTTCGTCACTGCCGGTAACGCGGAGTGGGTTTCCGTCTCCGTTCCGGTGGCGGAGTCAGACTCAGGTGACGATGGCATACGTGAAGAGAAGGCTGAAGTACAGGAGGACGAGGGCCCCGACCGCCTGTAACAAAAGCGTCCGCAGTTCGTCTTCCTCGGTCGAGCGAGCCGCTCGAAACGTCGTCTCTTCTGCCGTGTCCAACTGTTGTGGATGCTCGACGCCCTTGTGGAGAACAAGCCGCTCCGTCGTTGGAAACGGGTGCCCACAGTACTCACACCTGCCGGCGGGAGTGGCTCCATCCGGGACGGTTGTTTCTTCGACGGTCATTCGAGGAGGAGTGTTTGGCAGTGATTTCTCAGTCAGCGTTGTTATCCTTCTGGTGTGAGCCTTGAAATCCCGCAGTTGTATCAGCCGTAAAACCTCAGGGGACGATTCGTTCCCTGATTCGAGACCAGAACCGATTCGACTTACAGGAACGTGATCTGTCAGTTTTCACACTTCCAGACGTTTTCCCCGTCAACCTACATCGAGCAGGTCGCGACGTCGTCACCTTCGTACGGTCCCTGATAGAGACCACAGTAATCACAGGGATGTATTTTTCCTGCAACGAGAAGACACGCACCATATCCGTCCCCGTCAGCGTCCGGAACGTACTCTTCACAATTGCCACAATAGTTGCTGCCACTTGGCGTGTGCTGATAACCGACGGCGTCTGCGTCCTTTGCTTGAACGATATCCGGGTTCCGTTCCTCGCCTTCAAATGCCACCCCAGTCGCCTCGGCGTCCGGGACAGTATCGTCGTCGGATGCGGAACGTCGTGATTCGGCTCTGGTTCCCCATCTCCTCCATCTCCACCACTACATCCGGCCAGAGTTGCGATAGCCGCCGCTCCGTGTACTGAGGTACGTTCGTCGGTCCGTCCATTGATCCGATGCCATATCAATCGATTGTATTTCCAAGAGGAAATGATTTGTGAAACAGTGACACATGTTGGTGTCCAGTTCGTTCGTCATGGCTTTCTGGGCAAATTCCTGGTCCAGAATTCGGAGGGCGCCAACGGAATTACAGTTCCAGGTGGACTCGATGTCGGAGATATACGGTCTCGGGTGAATGCGAACCGCGAAAACGCGCTTCACTCGTTTCCTGGACCGACGAATCCCGGGGCATCTCGCTCACCTTCCGTTACGAGAAAATAGTCCCGGGCGGATTCGAACCGCCGTCAGTGGCTCCAAAGGCCACTATGATTGGCCGCTACACCACGGGACTTCGACCCGCAATTCGACTGAACCGAATAAAGGTGTGACGGCTTCGATTCGGGTCTACTCGAGTCGAGCCGCGACACCGGCTTCGAAGTCCGTTCGCACCGACTCGACGTCCATCTCCTCGAGGACCGGGACGAAAAAGCCCTCCACGAGCATGTTTCGAGCCCTTTGTTCCGGAACACCACGTGATGTCATGTAGAAGAGATCCAGCTCGTCGACCTGTCCGACCGTCGCCGAGTGGGACGCTTCCGTGTCGTGGTTGTTGATGATGAGTTTCGGTGATGCGTCCGCCTCACTCCTATCGGATAGCATCAGGGTGTTTTCTCGCTGATACGAACTCGTGTCCCAGGCGTCCTTGCCGACGTCCTGGGTCCCCTCGTAGACCGACCGAGCGCGATCGTCGACGACGCCACGGGTTACCAGATCGGCCGTCGTGTGCTCGGCCCGGTGCCAAACGCGAGCGTCGAGGTCGAAATGCTGTTTCCCACGGCCGAAAAACGCGCCGACTGTTTTCGTCTCGGAGCCGTCACCGGCCAGCGTCGTGCCGACCTCGGACTTTCGCAACTGAGCACCCAGATTGCCCTCGAGCCAGTTGACGGTGGCATAGGTTTCCGCCCGGCCCTGTGACTTCGTGTAGGCGTACGTGTGGTCGTCGAACTGCTGGAGTGAACCGTAGTTCACCGTCGCGTTCTCCTCGGCGACGATCTCGACGGTCCCGCCGAAGTAGCGGGATTCGTCGACGCCCTCGCCGGACGATCGCCGGTCCGCGACGGTCACCGAACTGTTCGGCTCCGCAATGACGAGCGTGTATTCGAGGAGCGATCGACCGTTCATCGTCGATTCGATCTCGACGGTGCCAGCATCGACGCCCTCGGGAACGTGAACGACCGTTCCGCCCGAGCGGAGGGCCGTCCCGAGTGCCACGAGCCGGTTTGCTTCCGGATCGATGACCGACCCGTAGTACGCCTCGAACAGCTCGGGTTCCGCTTCGAGGAACTCCGGAATCGAGCTGACGGTCGCCCCTTCGACCGTCGTTCGGCTCGTCTCGACCGGCTGAGACAACGGATCGACGAGCGCCTCGAAATCGAGGCTCTCGAGGTCGGTCCACTTTCGACCCGGCGTCTGGATGACCGGCGGGAATTCGAGGTCCTCCAGGGCTTCGAGAGCGGAGAGCCGTGTTTCGACCAGCCAGTCGGGCTCGTCGAACTGCTCGGCGACCGCTTCGACCGTCCCGCGATCGACCGCTTCGCGGAAGACTTCCGTCGTGCTCATCCGAGACTGCCCTCCATTTCGAGTTCGATCAGGCGGTTCAGTTCGACCGCGTACTCGAGTGGCAGTTCCTCCGTGATCGGCTCGATGAAGCCGGCGACGATCATCTTCTTCGCGTCGTCGTCGTCCAGGCCGCGGGATTGGAGATAGAAGACGTCCTCGTCGCCGATCTTGCCGACCGTGGCCTCGTGGGCGACGTCCACCTTCGACTCGTTGATCTCCATGTACGGCATGGTGTCGGAGGTTGACTCGTTGTCGAACATCAGGGCGTCACACTCCACACTCGTCGAGGAGTTCTCGGCGCCGTTGCCGATGTGGACCAGGCCGCGGTAGTTCGTCCGGCCGCCGTCCTTGCTGATGGACTTGGACTCGATCGTGGACTTGGTGTTCGGAGCGGTGTGGTAGACCTTCGCTCCGGTGTCGATGTCCTGACCTTCGCCGGCGAAGGCGATCGTGATGTGGGTGTCGGTCGCTCCTTCACCCTTGAGGATCGAACACGGGTAAAGCATGGTGGCCTTCGACCCCATACTGCCCGAAATCCACTCCATCGTGCCGTTCCCGTCGACGTGGGCCCGCTTCGTGTTCAGGTTGTAGGTGTTCTTCGACCAGTTTTGCACCGTGGAGTACTGGACGTGCGCGTCCTCCTTCACGAAGACCTCGACGGCCCCCGAGTGAAGGTTGTGTGTGGCGTACTGCGGGGCCGAGCAGCCTTCGATGTAGTGGACCTCGGAACCGGGTTCGGCGACGATGAGGGTGTGCTCGAACTGGCCCATCCCCTCCGAATTCATCCGGAAGTAAGCCTGGACCGGCATCTCCACGGCGACGTCTTCGGGAATGTACACGAACGAGCCACCGGACCAGACCGCCCCGTGCAGGGCGGCGAACTTGTTGTCGCTCGGTGGGACGGCCTTGGTCATGAAGTACTCCTTCACGATTTCCGGGTGCTCCTGGACGGCCCGGTCCATGTTCATGAAGATGACCCCCTTCTTCTCCCACTGTTCTTTCATGTTCTGGTAGACGACCTCGGACTCGTACTGAGCGCCGACGCCCGAGAGCGCCTCCTTTTCGGCCTCGGGGATGCCGAGTTTGTCGAAGGTGTCCTGGATTTCGTCCGGGAGGTCCTCCCAGCTTTCGGCTTCGCCGCGGGTCTCGACGTCCGGACGAATGTACGGGATGATTTTCTCGACGTCCAATCCCGACAGATCCGGTTGTCCCGGCCAGTCCGTCGGCATCGGCATGTTCTTGTAGTGCTCGAGGGACTTGAGACGGCGTTCGAGCATCCACTCGGGTTCGTCCTTGTCCTCGGAGATGACCCGAACCGTCTCCTCGTTGAGTCCGATCTTGGACTCGAAGGCCGAGGACTGCTCCTTTTTGAACTCGAATCGCTTCTCCGTGTCGGCGTCCTCGAGGTTTGAATCTGAACTCATTGGGATATCACCTTATGCCGCCCCGTAGACCTGGTCGCGTACCCAGTCGTACCCGTGGTCCTCGAGGTCCTTCGCGAGCTGGGCGTCGCCCTCCATCACGATTTCGCCGTCGAGCATGATGTGGACCTGGTCCGGCTCGACGTAATCGAGGATCCGCTGATAGTGCGTGATCTGCAGCACGCCGGTTCCCTGCTCGTCCCGCAGGGCGTTGATCCCCTTCGAAACGTCCTGGAGCCGGTCGATGTCGAGCCCGGAGTCGATCTCGTCGAGGACCGCGACCACCGGCTCGAGGAGGGCAGCCTGTAAGACCTCGTTTTGTTTTTTCTCCCCGCCGGAGAAACCGACGTTGAGGTACCTGCGCGCGAAACTCCCGTCCATGTCGAGGAGTTCCATTTTCCTGGAGGAGGTCGTGGAATTCGTCGACGCTGACGGGTCCCTCGTCCTGTGGGCCCTCTCGCGGGTCCGTCTCGTACCCGTCCTCGTCGTCCTCCTCGTCGTCTTCACCGAAGAGCAGTTCATCCCGCTCTTCGAGCTTTGCGTTGAGCGCGGTCCTGAGGAAATTCGACAGGGTCACGCCTTCGATCTCGACGGGATACTGGAAGCCAAGGTAGATGCCGAGTGCAGCCCGCTCGTGGGGTTCGAGGTCGAGCAGGCTCCACGTGCGCTTGTCCTCCGGGATCTCGACGTCCGGGAAGTCATCCGCTTCGAGGTGGAGAAGAATTTCGCCCTCCGTGACCGTATACGCCGGGTGGCCCGCGATGACTTTCGCAGTCGTCGATTTCCCGCTTCCGTTCGGCCCCATGAGCGCATGAATCTCGTTTGAAGCCACTTCGAGATCGACGCCCTTGAGGATCTGCTCGTCCCCGTCCGTTACCGTCGCGTGTACGTTCTCGAGTTCGATTGTCGCCATTGATTAGGTCATCCTAAATAACGGCTGAGAAACGTTTAATGCTTGCGCATCCGGCGGCCAACCGACATTTCGAACGCATTGAGCCGGGCTTACGGTTCCGGTTCACCGATTCTCAAGCCCGCCGAAACGGAACGTAAACTATGACAAATATTGGATAATTCGGCGGTCGAACGCTTATCGTGGCCGACGTTTGCAAGAAGGAAGCCGCCATCGTCGACGATCCGACGACGGTTCGAACCGAGTTCGGGCCCGAAGACGGCGAGCCCTTTACGGAGCGGTACGGCCCAGGGAGCGTTACCAAACCGGGGGTAATCGCCGAAAAGAGTGGTTACCGCCGCCAGCCAAAATCACTCATTGATCGCCGAAACCGACCGCTTCCGGCTAGACAAGTGTGCCGCGTTCGACTCCAATCCATGAGGTTCGATGTATTGGAGCCACCAACAGCGGGCTCATCTGAGTACCGCTTTCCACACAAATTCGACGGATGAGAAACCTTTTAGCGGTATCTATCCACCACCCGAGCAGATGACCACGGACCGACGGGACGAATCGTTCTACCGAGAGCTTCTCGAATCCGTGGTCGAGACCTCCCCCGACCTCGTCTATTTCAAAGACACGGACCACGAACTGGTCTACTACGGGGAGAGCTACGCTAACATCTTCGGCGACGAGACGGAGTCGCTTCTCGGACGGACCGCCTGGGATCTCTGGCCCGAGGACGAGGCGAGAGAAATCGTCACGGACGAAGAACGGGCCCTCAGCGGGAACCGGGTCGTCGGTCGCGAGCGAGAAGTGACACATCCGGACGGGTCCCTCCACTGGTATTCGATCCACAAACTCCCCCAGTACGACGAAAATGGGTCCGTTGCCGGATTTTCGGCCATCGATCGGGAGATCACCGACCGCAAGAACGACGAGCGGGAGCTGAAGCGCTTCCGGTCCTTGGTCGAACACTCCGGGGACGTCATTGCGCTGTTCAACGAGCGGGGCGTAATCGAATACGTCAGCCCGGCAGTCGAGAAGATTTTCGGTTACAAGCCCGCCCAGTTGACGGGAACCGAAACCCTCGATTTGATCCATCCGGACGACGTCGAAGAAGTGGCTGCCGCCTTCAACCAGTTGGTCGTCGAGTCGTCCGACTTCGGATCGATCGAAGCACGATTCCGAACGGCCGATGGCGAGTGGACGTGGATCGAGACCACCGGGGTCCACCGCCCCGAAATCGACGGGATCGAAGGTGTCCTTCTCGTCGCCAGAGACATCTCCGAACGGAAAGAGCGCGAACGCGAGTGGCATCGAATGAAACGGGCAGTCGATGCTTCGGGTCACGCGATTTACATCACCGATACCGACGCCACGATCGAATACGTCAATCCTGCCTTCGAAACCGTGACTGGGTACTCGTCTTCCGAGGCCGTGGGCAACACCCCGAAAATCATGAAGTCCGGCGAGATGAGCGACGACCACTACGCGGAACTCTGGGCGCACCTCAAAGCTGGAAAGATATGGAACGAAGAGGTGATCAACCAGCGGAAGTCCGGCAAGCTGTATCACGCTCAACAGACCATCGCACCGATACGGAAAAACGGGACGATCACGGCCTACGTCGCCATTCAGACTGATATCACCGATCGCATCGAACTCAAAGAGCGACTGTCGGTGGTCAATCGCATTTTGCGCCACGACATTCGGTCCGCAGTGAGCATCATCCGGGGCAACGCAGAGCTGGCACTAAACTCACGAGGGTCGGTAACCCGGATACTCGAAACGATCCGGTCGGAGGCGAACCGGCTCTACCGACTGGGCGAAAACGCGCGCTACATGGAGGGGGCATGGAAAAACACGGAACCGCAAACGGAGGTCGTCGATCTCGCCGAACTCGTTCCGGCGAGCGCACTCAGCTGTCGGAACGAAAATCCCAACGCGACTGTCACGTTCGACGTTCCGAAGTCGGCTCCCGTGCGGGCCTCGGCCAGCCTCGATGAAGCACTCTCCGAACTCTGCAGTAACGCGATCGTTCACAACGACGCCGAGGAAAGGCAGGTTTCGGTCACCGTCAGCTATCCGGCCGACGACGACGTCGCAACCGTCGAAGTCACGGACAATGGCCCCGGGATACCCGAGGCAGAAGTCGAGCCCCTCGAGCAGGGCATCGAGTCGAGTCTCGAACATACCAGTGGTCTCGGCCTGTGGGTCGTCCACTGGATCGTCGAAGAATCACGAGGCGAACTCGAATTCGACGAGAACAAGCCGGAGGGATCGATCGTCCGGATTCGATTGCCCAAGGCCGCCTAATCCGTCCCCCGAGTTACATATACTGACCGAGACCGGTCTGGGTTTGCCCGTCCCGAACCTCCTCCCAGGAAATTTCGAGTGCCTCGAGAACGCGAGATATCGGGCCCCTGAGGGTTTTTTCGAGCATCTTGGGCCAGTCGATTTCGAACTCCTCCGGGAGCTGATCTGCGTACTCATAACAGATCACGTCGGGGTCCCGCTTGAATTCGAGGTACCGTTGGTCGGTCTCCATGTCCGGGTTCTCGGATTCGATCCGCCGCCAGAAGCTTGGATGAACCTTCTTCAGATAGAGGCGCTTCGGTTTGCTCCCGCGGGTGAAATTCGTTCCCAACAGGAGGTTTGCGTACTTCGCTCCGCGGACGTGAGCCGTGTCGGTCTCGTAATCGTCGAGCCGCTTGCCGATCCCGCCCGGGATGCCGACGTCGTCGAGACTCACCTGGCCGGCCTGATAGTCCTCGATCACCTCGTGGACGTACTCCTTGACGCCCACGATGTCACCCTCGGTCACGATTGCGCTCGATGACGTCCTTCTGGACCTCCTTCGTTATCGGGGCGATGTCCGAGCGCTTGTACTCGAACCCGGTTATGTCGATGTCATCGACCGCCTTGCCCTCCTTCCAGACGATGTGCCCGGCGTATCGCTTCTTCTTGCCCGCCTGGAAGAAGCGTCGATAGAGCTTTTCGAACTCGATCTCGAAGCGATGTTCGTCTGCGTCGAGTTCGGACTTCGCGAACTCGTCGTAGGAGTCGTTGATGTACGCTTCGAGGGCGTGGGATTTTTCGATGGCTTCCTCGACGGAGACGTCCTCGCCGAGTTCGAGCATGACCGAATCGGTGTCGCCGTAGATGACCTCCAGTCCCCGCTCGTTTGCAGCCTGTTCCGTGAATTCGATGACCGCTCGACCCGTCGCCGTAACCGCAGCCCCCATCTCCTTGTCGTAGAGGCGGAACCGCTCCCAGCCCAGGACGCCGTAGAGTGAGTTCATGATGACCTTCACGGCGGCCTGTTGCTGGTCGTAAAGCCGGTATTCGTCGCTCTCGGGATCGTGCTCGTTTCGCAGTGCCTTCTTCTCCTCCCGTTCGGAGAGGAGTTCGGTGACCATTTCGCGGATGATGCCGTCCGGCTCGGTTCGAAAGTGAGTCCCGTTCGGCGCACGGTAGGTGTCCCCGTCGTAGGTTTCAGGATCGACTTTCGTCTCCGGCGAGGCGTTGATTGTCACCATGCACATCGGATACAGGCTCTTCAGATCGAGGACCGTCACCATCTCCCTGACGCCGGTAATCGGATCGAAGACGGCTCCTCCTTCGTAATCCTCGCTTGCCTGCTGGCCCTTTGACGGGACGGCAAACTCCCCGAACACCTTGTGGAGAACGTACATGTCCACGGCGTCTCCCGGTGTCGTCGCGTCCTCAAGTTTGCAGCCGACGAACTCCGCGACCTCCTCCCAGAAGTCGATGATGTTCTGGCGACGATCGATCTCCACACAGAGTTCCACGTCCCGGAGGTTGTATTCCAGAAGCCGCTCCGGATCGTCCTCCCAGAGGTCGCCGATGTCGCCGGTATACCGTTCCTTGCCCACGCCGACCTCCTCCTCGGCGACTGCCTCGAGTCGATAGGAGTCCAGTTCGGAAAACTGGGTGCGCTGGTAGGCATAAAGCAGGTCGAAGACGACCCGGCCCTTGACGCTCGGTCCCTGCCAGTCGCTCCGCCAGACTTCGTTCACGCGGGAGAGCCGGTTCGGATCGAGACCCACGACGTCCAGCCTGTCGAGCAGGTACGGCGCGTCGAAGTCCGCGAAATTCCAGCCCGTCAGGACGTCCGGATCGGTCTCCGCCAGGTAGTCGAGAAACGCTTCGAGCATCGCCGCCTCTTCCCCGAAGGTCCTGACCTCGATCGACCCCTCGTCGGCGAGCGGCTCGTGATCGGGCAGATCGTCAGGGATAGGAGCCGAACTATCCGCTGGCTCGGTGAGCCAGGTGATGTACTCGTCCCGGTAGGAATCGTGACTCGAGATGCTAATAATGGGTTCTTCACCGTCCTCGGGGAATCCCGAGCGATCGTCGACTTCGATGTCGAAGGTGTTGACCCGCAGGTTCGGACTCAGTTCGACCGGATCGACCTCCTCGGCGTGCGCGTAGATGGCGCCGTCATCCCCCCGCCGGAGGGGGACAGCGACGCCACTCGTGATGTCCCGGTCCACGAGGAAGCGGTTCGGGAAGAGAATGTCAGCCTCATAATGCTCGAACTCGTCCCGCATTGCGCCGACGTCCCGAGGGATCCGGGCGTAGATGCGGGTCAACGATTCGCCCCGAATGCTCTCGAACCCGTCCTCGTGCCCGGTGATCGCGTCCCGGGCAAAATCGCGCTCGTCGAGGGTGTCGGTTGGGGCATAAAAGTACGGTCGAAACCCGTGAACCCGGACGTGTTCGAGGTCGTCCTCGCTCGTCCGACCGAACACGTGAATGACCGGTCGCTCGTGTTCGCCGGACCCCTCAACCGTATAATCCACCTGCGTGACTGCCAGTTCGACCAGTTCCTCGGCCGTCGGCAAGGCGTTTGCCTCCGCCGAGATGATCTCGGTCACGACCGGATCGGCGTTTCCGGCCACGGCCCGGGCTTCGGCTGCCCGTCCCTCGGTCGACTGCTCCGCTGGCGGGTCCGAGGAGCCGCCAAATTCCGTGAGGTCCGCGTTCGTCATTGCCAGAGGAATTGGGGCCGTCCCTGAAAAGTGGTCCGGGACTCCCCGCCGTTGGGGAAAGGCCTTTACCATGTGACTTCATACCACATGACGAGGTGCCACCTGTGGACGACCACGCCAAAGGCGAGGACCGACGCGCCGACGTGCCGGAGCTACCGGACGGTGAGTCCGTCGAGGATGATATCGAGGCCTACGAGACAGTGGACGGCATCGTCCTCTATGATGGCGACAATCCCCTCGCCTGGATCCAGTCCACAGCCGTCGAGTCGCTCACGGAGAACCGCTGATCGGGTTTTTTTGTTTCAGTCGTCGATTTCTCGATCGAGAGCCCTCGACCAGTAACACTTAACGAGAGTCCACTCGCCGGGTTACTCGTGAGCCGTTCAACGGAGGAATCGTCGAGCGATCCCGGCGGCCGGCCAGCCGAAAACGGGCTCGAACACGGTTCTGGCGACTTCGCCCCCGCCAAACTGGAGGCGAGCCTCCGGCACGAATTTCTCCTCCAGGCCGGCCTGCTCAACGGTGGCGTGCTCGCAGTGGGTGCCGGACTCGTGTTGCTCGCGTTCACCGCCAAGCTGGCCGGGGGAATCCTGCTCACCGGAATGGGTGCGTTGCTCCTCGTTCTGGCAGTTTGGCGGTACCGCCGGGAGGCGCCTTCGAATTGATTCGCGTGCAGCCTCAGTCTGCGGTCCCCGGAAGTTCGGGTCGGACGGATTCGACGCTGGAGCGGTTCGTCGTGGGATCCTTTTCGACACGGAGGAGGTCGTCTGCCGCCCCGATGAGTTCCTCGTCGTGGCTCACGACGATGATCTGTTCGACACCGAGGGCCCGCATCGAGTCGACGAGGGAGACGAGCTGGGTGACGTGGCCGCTGTCGAGAAACACGGTCGGCTCGTCGAGGATGAGCGGTGGCATTGGGGCTGCACCATCGATCCCTTCCACGAGGAGCCGGTAGATCGCGGCCCGGAGACTGAGATTGAACAGGGCGCGCTCGCCACCGGAGAGTTGGTCCGGGTCGAGGGGCGATCCGTCTTTCTGGTAGACGGTTAGTTCGTAGTTCCCGTCCAGTTCGATCCGGGAATACGAGTCGTTTCGATAGACGAGGTCGAAACTCTCGTTGAGCAGGGCTTCGAGTCGCTCGACGTTCTGCTGGCGGAGGTCAGCCCGGAGATCGGCGTACATCGTTTCTACCGCCGCGAGTTCCTCGTGCAACGATTCGAGAGAATCGACAGTTTCCGCGACGGCGTTCCGCTGTTCCTCCAGGCCTCTCAGTTCCGCTATTTCGTTTGCGACCGCTCCGAGTTCGCTCTGGCACTCGTCACGTTCGGCCCGCGTTTCCGCGAGCGTCTCTGCGACCTGTTCGAGGTATTCCTCGGCCCGCTGTTTCTCCGTCCGGGCCTGCTCGACCCGCGTCTCGTCGATCGTCTCGCCGAGTGACTGCTTTCGTTCCCGCAGGTTGGCGAGGGTCTCTCGGCGTTCGTCGTTCCGATCCGCGAGGTCGGCACGGGTTTCCGTGTGGCTCTCGACTGCATCCCGTCTCTCCGTTACCTGCATCACGGACTCGCGCAGCGTTTCGAGATCCTGGATCCGATCGGTGTGTTCGCTCTGTGTCTTGTTTCGGTCGCCGATCTCTGTCCGAAGGTCGGCCGCTCGGTCTGTCGCCTCCTCGACTGCCGACTCGGTTTCGACGGCCTCCGTTTCCAGTTCTCCAGCCTCCGTCCGGAGTTTCTCGACCCGGTCGTTTCGGTCCTCGACCGCTTCGAGCGTTTCGGCCACCCGCTCGCCGCGAGATTGGACCGTGGAGCGAAGCCGTTCGACTTCCCGCTCGTGCTCGCGGAGAAGTTTTGCCCAATCGATTTCCTCTTCGATCGACTCGCGGCGTTCGGTCACGGACGCCAACTCCGCCTCGAGGTCGGCCAGTCGCTCGCGATCCTCGTCCAAGGATTCCACGTGGGGCGAGCCGTCGACCGGCTGACCACACTCCGGACACTTGCCGGCGGCAAGCAGCGCCTCGCCCTCCTCGATCGTGTTTTCCACGGTGGCGATTTCCTCGCGGAGTTCGGTCGCCTCCTCTCTGACCCGATCTAGTTCGTCGGTCCGTTCCTCGATGAACTCGGCAGCCTCGCCGAATTCGATCGGCGCGTCCTCGAACGACGATCGATACTCGGCGATCGCTTCACCGGCCTCCCGTATTTCGTCACGTTCCGATTCGATCGTCGCTTCGAGTTCCTTCCGTTCGTCCGCGAGCGCGTCGGCGCGTTCCCGCTTCGATTCGGCCCGTTCGGTCAGCTCCTCGACGCGGTCGGCAGCCGTTTCGGCCTCGTGTTCGGCCGACTGAACCGCCTCACGAAGGTCCATGATCTCCTCCGTGATCGCCGCTTTTTGCTCCCGTGCGGTTTCGACCGCCGCGTCGATTGCCTCGAGGTCGGCGGTTTCGAGGTCGAATTCCGCGGCCGTCGATTCGACTGTGGCTTCCTGCTCCGCGATCGTCTCCCGGATGTCGGCAATAGCGTCTCCGAGCTGCTCGCGGCGACGCTCGGTTTCGGCGATTCGCTCGCGAAGATCCTCGATCCGCTCCGTGACCGTTTCGAGAGCGTCCTGTCGTTCCTCGTGGTCCTCGAGGATCGATTCGGCCTGCGGATCGGGTCTCCCGCGCCTCCTCGCGACCCGTCTCGAGTTCTTCGATCCGCGATTCGAGTTCCGTTATTTCCGTTTCGAGTGTGGACTGTCGTTCGTACAGCGCGGATTCGTCTTTCCCCTCGATCTGCTCCTCGAGTGAGTCGAGTCGGCCTGCGCGTCGCTCCATGAACGTTTCGACGCCCAATCGAGCCTCCGTCGCCCGTTCCCGATAAGTTTCGAGGCGGCCGAGTTGTAGCAGCCGATCGATCATCCGCTTCCTGTCGGCCGGGCTGGCCTCGATGAGCTTGTTGATCTCCCCCTGGCGGACGAACGCGGAGTTCACGAACGCCTCGGCGTCCATCCGGAGCATCGAGCGAACTTCGGCCTCGACGTCCCCGACCCCAGTCAGTGTCTCCTCGGATCCCTCGAGGGTGCAATCGGCCGTGGCCGCCCGTTCGCCAGTCGCCCGGATCCGGCGATAGAGGTGGTACTCCTCACCTTCGTGGGTGAACCAGAGGTCGACCTCGGACTCCTCGGCCCCGATGGTCACGATCTCTTCGAGCGTCCGTTCGATGGCCGTCGCCCCGTACAGGGCGAAAAAGCAGGCCTCGAGCAACGAGGATTTGCCACTACCGTTGATTCCGTGGACGACGGTCACCCCGATAGAGAGATCCACGTCCGCGTCGGCAAAGCACTTGAAGTTCCGGAGCGAAAGGCGCTGAAACCTCATAAGAAGTCCTCCATCGTGGTTTCCTGGCCCGGTTCTTTCGGTTCGGATTCGTCCCCGTCTGATTCGTCCGTCGGCTCGATCTCCGCCGACGATTCGGCGTCCGGACCCGGAGTTCGATCCCCTTCGGAGCCGGAAGCGTCGGTTTCTGGCTCGGGTGCGGGCTCGAACGCCTCGGGATCCTCGAGACGTCCCTCGACCGTTTCGACGACATGATCACGGACGTTGCTCCGGGCGACCTCGTCTTCGCGAATCAACTCCTCGACCGAGCGGGCCACCTCGCTCAGTCCCAGTTCTCTGACCCGGTCTCTGACGGCCTCGTCCGGATCGGCAAAGGAGACGGTCGTCTCCCGTTCGGTGTCGACCTCCCGGCGGTCGTTTACCCTGGTCACGAGCGCCCCCTCCTCGGCTCCGACGGCTTCGATGTCCGCCGGTGGAATCGACTCGCCATCCCCTTCGATCGTGACGATGACGACACTGTCCTCGACGTCGACCTCTCGAATCCGTTCGCGAACCAGCGAGTCGCCCTCCGACGGGGCGAGATCGACGTCGACAAAGACGAACTTCCGGGTGTCGATTGTCCGGCGCGTGATCGAAACGCTCCCATCGAACGTGACGAGATTGTATCCGCGCGGCTCCCGCTGGGAGGCACTCGTTCGCTCGGTCGAGCCACAGTAGGTCACCCACGTGTCGTCGATCTGCTGCTGGGCCGGGGTGTGATCGTCCCCGAGCAACACGGCATCGAAATCGACGGTCGCCCGCGTCAGAACATCCTCCAGATCCCAGTCACCGTGTGGAAACGGGGAAAAGAGGCCGTGGGCGAGGAGTGCAGTGTGGTCGGTCGAGGCCGATTCGAAATCGTAGGTGAGCGCGTCGCGCTTGGCCCGCGGCACGAAATCCAGGCCGTAGAAGGTTGTATTGCCAATGACCGTTCCCTCGCGGTCGAGATGAGTGGCCAGACCTAACTGTTCGAAGAGGTCGAGCCACTGGCCGTTTCGCGCGTCCTCGTGGTTGCCGACGATAGCCAGGAACGGAATGTCGGCCGCCCGGAGGTCTTCGAGAATCGAAATCGTGCCCCGGAGGTCCCCGAGGCCGGGACGGCGATCGTTGAAGAGATCTCCCGCGTGGAGGACCGCATCGACGTCCTGCTCGACGGCGTCGGCGACCACCTGCCTGAACGCATTCAGGAAATCCTTCCTGCGTTCGGGGCGATGGTACTGGCGATACCCGATGTGCGTATCGCCCGTATGTATGACATGAGTCATCCGGGTGCTGGAACCTTATGTCCCATCACGTTTAATTTCGATGGCCCGCGACGAGGATTCGACCGCAGGCGGCCCGAATCCCTGGAAGGGCGGCTGACGCCCAGCAGACGGTGCCACCACCCGAACCCTCTTATGAGACAGTACCCTACCTGTCCCTGATGACCGAAACCGTGGACGACGTCGATCTCCCCTACGACGAGGAGGCGTCCCAGCAGGAGAAGATCGAGGCGCTCCAGGAACGCCTCGAGGTTCTCGAGGCACAGAACGAGGAGATGCGCGACAAGCTCCTCGACGCGAACGCGGAGAACAACAAGTACCAGCAGAAACTCGAGCGGCTCACCCACGAGAACAAGAAGCTCAAGCAGTCGCCGCTGTTCGTCGCCACGGTCCAGGAGATCACCGACGAGGGCGTCATCATCAAGCAGCACGGCAACAACCAGGAGGCCCTCACCGAGGTCACCGACGAGATGCGCGAAGACCTCGAGCCCAGCGCCCGGGTCGCAGTCAACAACTCCCTCTCGATCGTCAAGCAGCTCGACGACGAGACGGACGTCCGCGCCCGCGTGATGCAGGTCGAGGAGAGTCCCGACGTCGCCTACGAGGACATCGGCGGCATCGACGAGCAGATCGACGAGGTCCGCGAGACCGTCGAGATGCCGCTCAAGAACCCGGAGATGTTCGACGACGTCGGCATCGACCCGCCGAGCGGCGTCCTGCTCCACGGCCCGCCGGGCACCGGCAAGACGATGCTCGCGAAGGCCGTCGCCAACCAGACCGACGCGACGTTCATCAAGATGGCCGGCTCCGAACTCGTCCACAAGTTCATCGGCGAGGGCGCGAAGCTCGTCCGGGACCTCTTCGAGCTCGCCCGCCAGCACGAGCCCGCCGTCATCTTCATCGACGAGATCGACGCCATCGCCGCCAAGCGGACGGACTCGAAGACCTCCGGCGACGCCGAGGTCCAGCGGACGATGATGCAGCTGCTCTCGGAGATGGACGGCTTCGAGGACCGCGGCGAGATCCGCATCATCGCCGCGACCAACCGCTTCGACATGCTCGACCGCGCCATCCTCCGGCCCGGCCGGTTCGACCGCCTCATCGAGGTGCCGAAGCCCGACGAGGAGGGCCGCGAGAAGATCTTCGAGATCCACACCCGGAACATGAACGTCGCCGACGACGTCGACTTCGAGCACGCTCGCCGCGACGACCGAGGACGCCTCCGGTGCCGACATCAAGGCCATCTGCACGGAGGCCGGGATGTTCGCCATCCGCGACGACCGGACGGAGGTCCGCGATGGCCGGACTTCCGGGAGGCCCGCGAAAAACTCGAGGCCGGCGAGGAAGACGACGACGTCTCGAAGACGTTCGCCTGATCGGGTCGCCGCGGCTCTCCATTTTCGACCGACAGGCTCAACTCGTTCCGCCGACACGGTATACGAAATGGGCGGGTCGGGTAACGATCGGGTTTACGACGTAATCAGCGACCTCCACATCGGCGGTGACGAACAACTGGAGCAGGTCGATTTCCTTTCGACGAGTTGCTCAGAGTTTCTCGAACGATTGGAGCGAACAGACGAGAACGCCGAACTGGTGATCAACGGTGACGCATTCGGCCTCTGGGAGTTTACCGAACTCGAGGGTCTGGAAAAATTCGATCACCTCGTGGGGACCTACCCGAGCCTCTTCGAGCAGTTGGAGGCGACCGGCGAAAACGTCGATATCACCATTCTGCCGGGCAATCACGACCACGAACTCGCGGCCTACGACGAGTACGTCGACAAATTTGCGGCCTACAACGTCGATCTGGTACAAGACCCCATCGCTGGTCCGGGAAATCGGCGACCAGGCGATCTATTTCGAGCACGGAAGCCAACAAGATCCGAACAATCGAATCCGGGAGTGGGGAAACCCCCACGCCACGCCAGTCGGCTATTACTTCAACACGCTGTTCACGAGTCGAGCCGGACAGCTGTCCGACCGGGGCCGATACAACTGGCTCAAGGACGTGCAGGCGGTCACGCCGACCGAACGGATTCCAGTCTGGCTGATCTCGAAATACTTCTACCGCGAGATGAACCCGCTGATTCGGTACGCGCTGATTCCGTTCATGTTACTTTTCAACATCAGTGCCGTACTCGCCATCCTCGCGGGATTGGACGTGCTCGACGTCTGGTCGGTCCCGATCGATCTCGGGACCGCCTTTCTGGGCCAGTTCGGGACCGCCGGGACGGCTCTCTGGTTCCTCCTCGCGATCAACGTGGCGGTGGCCGGAATACTCCTGCTCGTGGGCATCCCGCTTTACTTCCTCCGCCGGGACGTTCGCCAGACCATCAACCGATTCGGGGTCTTCGAGACCGACCTGACGGTCGACCCGAACGAGCCCTACGAGCAACGAGCCCGCGACGTTTTCGCCGAACGGCCCGAAACGGCGGTCTACTGCTATGGACATACGCACAGACCAAAACTCGAACGCGTGGATGGACGGGCGCTCGTCAACACCGGGACGTGGCTCAAACGGCTCCATCGCCGGGACGGAATCATGGGCATTCTTCCCTCCGTCTTTTATCCGTCATACCAGCTCGGGGCCGTACGAATCGCCCGAGACGAGGGGGGAATCCACGTCGAATTCGAGGAAGTAGAGAAGCCGACTCCCGCGCCCGACGAACTCACTCTCACCGAGCGACTGCTGACACTGGGGCGCAAGCCGGATCCGGAACTCCCGAATGGCACCGTTATCGCGAGCGAAGAAGTCGAGAACTGATCCGCGCAAGCGGGTGCTACAGCCAGACGATCAGGAAGGGAACGATGAAGAGGACGACCAGAACGAGTGCCAGCAGGCCGACGTAGCCGATACCCATCCCGACGATCGAGCGCCACGAGTCGTGTTTGAACTGGTCGACGGTGAGGTCCATACAGGTGATTGTGGACGGGAGTAGTTAATTCGTACTGTTTTTCGCCCGGAGAATGTCCTCGATCCGTCGGGGCTCACCGGTAAGCTCGGGATCGGGCTCGACCAGCTTGAGCACTTCGTGGTCGGTCACCGATTCGAAGGGCTCACCGGTTGCGTCTTCGATGAGCGCCCGCTCCATCCGGAACTCCGTGGACTCATACACGACGTCGACCCCGTGCTGGTCGAAGGAAAGGACAGTCATAGCGAGGCGTTCGACACACGCGGGCTTAAGCAACCGGGTCGAGTCGCCGCCTCGGGGCCTTTATGCCCGTGGGAATACTCGGGCCGGGTGTGCTCGCGACCGACCCGATCGACCGGCTCACGATCCCCGACGGCACGGAGGTGCAGGAACACGACCTCGTCACGGACGGGGACGTGCTCATCGGCGGCGGCAGTACCGTCGAGTTCGGATTGCGGGGCCGGAGTCTCGTCGCCGGGGAGCGGGTCTCCTTCGAGGGCGACATCGAAATGGAGGGGGACTGCCGGCTCGACATGTGGTGTTCGGTCGACGGGAACGTCCTCGTCGGCGAGGACGCCTACCTCGGAGAGCGGGTCAATGTAACCGGTCGCCTCGTCGTCGGCGGGGACCTCGACATCGGGGACGACGTCGACATCGAGGAGGGGTTCGAGGCCAACGGTTGGATCGTCATCCGGAACCCCATGCCCACGGTCGTCTTCTTCATGATCTATCTCACCCACCTCCTCCGGCTGGGCGAGGCCGAGGAGGCCGAATCCCTCATCGAGGAGCTCGGGGCGGATCCGGATCTGGATCCCGTCCGTATTCCCCACAATGCGACCGTCGGGGACGACGTCTGGCGGGTTTCCACCCCGGCGGAGATCGGGAATGACTGCCGACTACACGGGAACATCCGCGCCGAGGAGATCGTCGTCGGCGAGGACAACGACGTCTTCGGTAGTCTCCGGGCCCGGGGAGATATCGCGGTCGGATCCGGAACGACCGTCCACGGCGACGTGACGACCCGAAACGGCGACATAACCGTGAAAGCCGGTGCGAGCGTCCTCGGCGACGTGTCAGGTGCCGACGTCACCCTCAGCCGGGACGCGGACGTCGACGGGACGATCAGGGCCACCGGCGCGATGCAACTCGACGGGGCGACCACGCGAGAACCCGAATGATTGCCTGGCCGGACCGAAAACCCAGTTGTGACCGGACCGAAAAGTAATTTCACGCGGTCCCGGTACCTGCTTGTATGCTCTCGCTGGCCCTTGCCGGGAAGCCCAACGCCGGCAAGTCCACCTTCTACACCGCTGCCACCATGGCCGAGGTCGACGTGGCCAATTACCCGTTTACCACGATAGACGCGAACCGCGGTATCTCCCACGTCCGCACCGAGTGTCCCTGTCTCGAACGCGAGAACCGGTGCGGAAACGACACCTGCCACGACGGAAAGCGGTACGTCCCGGTCGAACTCCTCGACGTGGCCGGCCTCGTTCCCGGCGCTCACGAGGGGCGCGGCCTCGGCAACCAGTTCCTCGACGAGTTGACCGACGCGGACGCCATCCTCAACGTCGTCGACGCCTCCGGCGGGACAAACGCCGAGGGCGAACCGGTCGAGATCGGGAGCCACGACCCACTCGATGACGTCGATTTCATCGAACGGGAGATGGACCTGTGGTTGGCCTCGATCGTCGACCGAAACTGGGAGTCCATCGAACGACAGTCCCGATCGCCGGGATTCGACATCGACGAGGCACTGACGGAGATGCTCACGGGATTCGGCGCGACGGTGGCGGACGTCGCGGCAAGCCTGCGGGCTATCGACTATCCCGAAGATCCGGTGAAGTGGACCGACGACCAGCGGGAGGCCCTGGCCGTCGAAATCCGGGTCCGGACGAAACCGATCGTCGTCGTCGCGAACAAGGTAGATGTCGCCCCGGCCGAGAACGTCCAGACCCTGCTGAATCTCGACCGACCGGTCGTCCCGGCGACAGCAGAGGGCGAACTTGCGCTCCGGCGGGGGGTCGAGCAGGGGGCAATCAAGTACGATCCGGGCGACGGGTCGTTCACGGTGATCGAATCCCTCGGCGAGAGCATCGAGTCCACGCTCGACGCCCTCGAATCGACCATGGACCGCTGGGACGGCACCGGCGTCCAAACCGCGTTGAACACCGCTGTGTACGAGTTACTCGATCATCTGACGGTCTTTCCCGTGCAGGACGCCACCCACTGGACCGACACGCACGGAAACGTGCTCCCTGACGCGTTTCTCCTCCCGAAGGGGTCGACCCCTCGAGATCTCGCCTACGCGGTGCATTCGGACATCGGCGACGGCTATCTCCACGCAGTGAACGCTCGCTCGAATCGGGAGGTTGGAGAGGAGTACGAACTCGAAGAGGGGGACGTCATCAAGATCGTGAGTACGGCCACCTGACCGGCGGGCATTCAGCAGTATTAAGCGACCGGCAGGAAAACCGCCCGACGGACCTGTATGCACTGGCGAAACCGGCTCGAAGAACTGACGGGGACCCAGGGGTTGGGTCCGGTCGGGTTGGTCGCGACGGGCTGGCTGCTCTGGCTGTTCATCGGCGCGTGGGCGATCACACCGTCGAGTGTGCTCCCGCTCACGATGGCGGCATTCGGGATCGAGGAGACCGCTGCGGCCTGGATCATCACGGCCCCACAGGTCCCCGCCGTCGTCGTGGGGATCCCCGTCGGGATGGCACTCGACAGGGTCGATAACGGTCTCGCAGTGATCCTCTCTGTGGGGCTGTTACTCGGTGTCGGTCTCGCCAATTCGGCATTCGCCGCCGAGACGGCCTATCTCGCCCTCCTCGCCAGCCGGGTCGTCGGTGGGTTCGGGCTGCTCACGATCTGGATCGCCCAGACGGCCATGATCACCCGGGCATTTCCCGCAAAGCGCGAGGCGACAGCGGTCGGTTTCTTCGTAACCGGGTATCCCGCGGGCTATGCGTTCGGCCAGTTCACTGGCCCCCTCGTCGCCGATATGCTCGACTGGACGGCGACGTTCGGCGTCTATGCGGTGCTGGGGTTCGGCTTCGGCGTCGCTTTCTGGCTCATCGACCGTCAACTGGATGCAACGATGTCACGAGAATCGACTGCGACCCGGGCAGACCTTCGCCAGGCGCTCACGAACCGTGGCGTCTGGGGGGTCGGTTTCATCTCCCTGCTTTCCTACATGACCTACATGATCTACAACAGCTGGATGCCGACCTACCTCACCTCGACGTTCGAGATCGACCTGGCCCTCGGCGGTGCCGTGACCGCACTGTTCCCCGCGATCGGGATCATCGCCAGACCAGGGGGCGGATTGCTCTCCGAGCAGGTGTTCGACGGTCGCTCCCTCCCGGTCATCGGGATCTCCCTGGTCGGTTCCGGGCTCGTCGCGGTGATCCTCGGGTTCGGCGGGACGTTGCTCCTGATGGCCGGCGGAATGATCGTGGCTGGCTTCGCGATTCAGCTGCAGTTCGGTCTCCTGTACACGCTCGTCCAGCGGTACGTGCCCCGAAACGTCGGCGGGACGGCCGTGTCGGTCGTGAGCGCCCTGGGCTGGCTCGGAATGTTCGTGGGCCCGCCGATCGTCGCCTCGGTGATCGAAGGGACCGGGAGCTACGTGTCCGTCTTTGCCGCAGCCGCCGCGCTCGCTGTCGGCGGACTCGCGACGGTCGTGGTTCTTACCGAACCTGCAGTCAGGTGAGTTCGGTTAGGAAACGGCCCGGGTCGCTTCACGCATGACGTCGAGGGCGTCACGAATCGTTTCGAGGTCGGTCGCATACGAAATTCGGGCGTACCCTTCGCCTCGTTCACCGAACGCCTCGCCCGGGACGACCACCACGCCGCGATCGATCACGGCGTCGACCCACCCGTCCGGAACCTGTGGCATCGCGTAGAACGCGCCGCGTGGTTCGGGGACGGTGAGGCCCATGTCCTCGAGCCCCTCGAGGAGGACGTCCCGCCGGGTCTGGAAGGCCTCGACCATCTCCTCGACCTGGTCCTGCGGTCCCCGGAGCGCGGCTTCGGCCGCGTGTTGGGCTGGGGCGCTCGCGCAGGCCTGTATGTACTGGTGGACCCGGAGCATTCGTTCGACCCGCTCCTCGCTTCCCACGACCCAGCCCAGCCGCCAGCCCGTCATCGAATAAGCTTTCGAGGCAGCATTGACCAGGATCACGTTGTCCGACTCGGCGAACTCCATCGGTGAGCGATGGGTTCCCTCGAAGACAATGTGTTCGTAGACCTCGTCCGAAATCAGGAGGACGTCGTGTTCGTCCGCGATACGGGCGAACTCACGCATGTCCTCGACCGGCTGGACCGCACCCGTCGGATTGGCCGGACTGTTGACGACGATTGCAGCAGTGTTCTCGGTGATCCGCTCCTCGACGGCGGTCAGGGAAAGCGTGAGATCATCGCGCAGCGGAACCGGAACCGGCCGACCGCCGGCCAGTTTCGAAAGCGCCGAGTAAGAGACGAATCCCGGATCGGGGTACAAGACCTCCTCGCCCGGATCGACGTGCGCCTCGAGTGCCAGGTGCAGTGCCTCGCTCCCACCGGCCGTGGCGATGATCTGTTCGCTCGTCAACTCGAGGTCGTTGTCCCGAGCGTGTTTGTCGGCGATCGCCGCTCTGAGCGATTCCGTGCCGAAATTCGAGGTGTATGCGTCGGCCTCGCCGGCCCGAATCGCCTCGACGGCGGCCTCCCGGGCGTGCTCGGGCGTCGGAAAGTCCGGCTGTCCGAGCCCGAGGTTGATCGCGTCGCTGCCGGCCGCCTCGAAGACTTCCCTGATCCCACTAATCGAGACCGACTCGACGCGGTCTGCAAACTCCACCATGTCTCAAATGGCGACGAGTTGCCTGTTAAATCTACGGAAAACCCACCGTCACCCGGACCGAGGGATTACTGGTACATACGCAGCGGCTGGGCCTGCGAGCTCTCCTCCTCGCCGGCCTGTTGCATCCGCCTGGCGAGGGCCTCCTTCTGAGACCGGATCTCCTCCGCGCGTTCGACGAGGTCGTCAGTCGACACGGAGATGTCCGCGATCGGTTCGATCGCGTGTGTGATGAGCTGTCGGGCGGCCGCGGGATCCGGGAACTGCGGATCGCTCTCGACGATGAGGCCACACCAGGTTCCATGCAGGTCGGTGACTTGCCCGGTTGACCCAGGGCCCCGGTCGGTCCGCCTATGACGCCCCGTTCGCCCGGTGGCTCGATGTCGTTTTCCTCGAGTTTTGGCGCACTCTCCCCCGTGGCGACACCGTACACCGTCGGTGACACGTCAGGTTTGGGCTCTTCGAGTGCGAGTCCGCTCAAGAAGAGCGGGAGTGCATCCACCGAATCGAGCCAATCGACGAGAATTTCGGCAAAGCCGGGGGCTGCCTGCCTCG
Source organism: Halodesulfurarchaeum sp. (assembly GCA_034520565.1). Lineage (GTDB taxonomy): Archaea > Halobacteriota > Halobacteria > Halobacteriales > Halobacteriaceae > Halodesulfurarchaeum. The sequence continues at coordinate 1,469,963 of JAXHNL010000002.1, read as the reverse complement.
ATACCGGAACGTCACTCTGTAACGCCAGCAGATCCCGCTCCGGGTCGGCGTAGATCCTGACCGGTGTTTCGACCTTGTGGCCGTTGTCCCCGTAGACGGCGATTTTCGGCAGCCCGTCGCAGTCGACGTAGCCGATGGCCGACATGTCGAGCTCGTCGATCACGTGGTCCGTCGCGATCTTTCCGACGAGTCCGACACCCGGAAGCCCCTCGATCATGACGGGTCGGTCCAGATTCACGTCACTGGTCGTGACAACTGATCCCATACAAGCGCTTGGAGAGCGACACTGTTCAACGTTGGCCCGTCCGAACCATCGTAGCCCGCACTTGGCCCGTCCGAAACATCTTAGCCCGCACCCACCAAAACCGGGTCGAATGGAAACCCTGCGGCGGTACGAGTCGATGATCCCCGAGTTCGACGCGTTCCTCGCTGCTCTCGGACGGCCACTTCCGACGACGGTGCGGGTGAATACGATCCGGGCCACTCCCGACCGGGTCGTCGACGCGTTCGACGAGGCCGGCGTCCGCGTCGAGCGGCGGCCAGTCCACGAGACGGTTCTCGAACTCGGCACGGAGAAGCCGGGGAACACGTGGCCACACGTTCACGGTTGGATCCACGGTCAAGAGGCGGTCTCGGCGATCCCTCCGCTCGTCCTCGACCCCGATCCCGAGGAAACCGTTTGGGCTGCTGCTGCCGCTCCTGGTGGCAAAGCCACCCAGCTCGCTGCTCAGATGGACGACCGAGGGCTTGTCATCGCGAACGACGACAACCTCGGCCGGCTCTCCGCGATGCGGTCGAACGCCGATCGACTCGGGGTCACCGCGATGGCGGTCACCAACCAGGATGCCCGCAACTACTCCTTCGGGCCGCTCGGAATCGAGGAAGTGGATCGTGCCCTCGTCGACGCCCCCTGCACCTGTGAGGGAACGCTTCGAAAGAACCCGGACGCCCTCGACGACGCCGGCCCCGATGCGAGTCGCGGGCTTTCGACGGTCCAGAAGGACATCCTCGTGCGCGCGATCAAAGCAACTCGACCCGGCGGCACCGTGGTCTACTCGACGTGCACCTTTGCCCCCGAGGAAAACGAAGGCGTCGTCGACGCGGCTGTGGCCGATACAGACGCGACTCTCGTCGACTTCGAGAGCCCGCTTCCCTCGGAACCGGGGCTCGAATCCTGGGAGGGTGTTGTCTTCGAATCGGCGACGCAGAAGACGAAGCGGTACTATCCACACCAGACCGACGGTGGCGGGTTTTACGTCGCCAAACTGGCGGTGGAAAGATGACCGAAAAGTCCACGGTCGATAACAGGAGCGACACGTTCGAGCGCCTGCCGGCGACGGACTCGGCCCGCGAGGTGGCAAACCGACCAACTCGGACGGCGGTCGTCGGCTACTGGATCGACCGGTTCGAGGTTCCAGCGGATTCATTCGAGGGCGTCAGTTTCTGGGAGAAAGGTGCGGGACGTATCTGGGCGTTGAGTCACGAGCTGTCGGGCCCGGTGCAGATCGAAGCCCTCGGACTCCCCATCCTCAGGACCCGCCAGGAGTTCTGGAAACCGACCACCGATGCGGCCAGACGGTTCGGCTCGACGGCATCGAAAAACGTCATTCACCTCGAACCCGATGCGGCGAACCGATTCATCGCCGGCGAGGATCAGGACCTCGACTGGCACGGCGACTGGGGGTACCTGATCGTCAGCCACGACCTCGCGGGAGACCCGGAACCGATCGGAGTGGGCCTGTATACCTACGGGACGCTGCAATCGATGATACCGAAGGGACGCCGCCGTGTATTTCGATGAGGAAACGTATTTCGGCACCCTGCCCGAACGATCCGACGATGGAGCGTCGATGCGTGCTACGCGCTGCCGGGGCCCTCGCTCTCGGCCTGACAGCCGGCTGTCTCTCGGACCCGGAGCCCGAATTCCAGCTCCGCGATGTCCATCGGGACTTCGGCCCCGGGCCGAACGGGAACCTAACGGTGTGGGTCACGATTTCGAATCCTGGCAACGAGCGCCAGACGGGAACGGTCTACGTGCGGACCGAGGTCAACGACGACTCACTCGTCAGGGTCAGGGAAGTGACACTCGAACCACACGAGACGAGCGAGATCGAGATCGGATACGACGTCGCCTACGAGAACGTCAGCACGTTCAGCATGAAGACGAGTGTCGAGCCGAGGGAGTGACCGGTCAGGACAGGGATTGATGCCCAGGTGCATCGCCAATTCTATACGCTTAAACGGCGCCAGCGGTTTCTCCCCTCCATGAGCGATACCGAGGAGTCCCCCGAGGAGCCACCGGAGGAAGCGACCACGGGGGACACACAGCTGCTCGCCGAAATCGCGTCCCTCGACGAGGAGCTTGCAACGACGGTCGGGGACCGACTCGACGAGTTCGACCAACTGGAGGCCGAGGTCGAATCCCTCGAGAACGAACTGGAGACCGTCGAAGAGCGGCTCGAACACACCCGCGCGGATTTCAGGAACTACAAGGAGCGGGCCAAGCGCCGACAGGATGAGATCCGCGAGCGGGCGACCGAGGACTTGATCGAGCGACTGCTCGAGGTTCGGGACAATCTCGGCCGTGCCCTCGAGGACGAATCCGGGGACGTCGATTCGCTGCGGGAGGGCGTCGAACTCACCAGAAAGCAGTTCGATCGGGTCTTCGACGAGGAGAACGTCGAGCGTCTCGACCCCGACCCGGGAACCGAGGTCGACGCGAACCGCCACGAAGTGATGATGCGAGTCGAGAGCGAAAAGCCGGCGGACACGATCGACTCTGTATACCGCCCGGGCTACGAAATGGCCGGCAAAATCCTCCGACCGGCCCAGGTCACGGTCGCCGAGGGAACAGAGGAGGAATCCGATTCTGAGACGAATACCGAATCCGCGGCCGCCGGGGAACCGGCAGAGGACGAAGCCGAGACTGACGGCGATTCACAGGGACCGAAGTCGGGTTCGGCGTCAGGCGCGTAACTCACCGTCAGTACCCCAGACCGGGGAGATGGCTGGTGACATTGCGGTCCGCTTATATCCTGTGGCCAGGGTGGTTCCCGATTTTTAAAACCACATGACTGCGGCGAGGGAGTGAGTTTCGCTCACACGTCGCACTAGCAAGGCTTAAAGGGCAAAGAAGGTATACAACCACCCAAGATGGCCACTGAGAAAATTCTCGGAATCGACCTCGGGACCACGAACAGCGCCTTTGCAATCATGGAAGGCGGTGACCCGGAAATCATCGTCAACGGCGAAGGAGACCGGACGACTCCATCGGTCGTCGCGTTCGACGACGGCGAGAAGATCGTCGGCAAGGCAGCCAAGAACCAGGCCGTGCAGAACCCGGAGAACACGGTGCAGTCCATCAAGCGCCACATGGGCGAGGACTACACCGTGGAACTCGACGGCGAGGAATACAGCCCGGAGCAGGTCTCCGCGATGATCCTGCAGAAGATCAAGCGGGACGCCGAGGAGTACCTCGATCAGGACGTCGAAAAGGCGGTCATTACCGTCCCCGCGTACTTCAACGACAAACAGCGCCAGGCGACCAAGGACGCCGGCGAGATCGCCGGCCTCGACGTCGAGCGGATCGTCAACGAGCCCACGGCCGCCAGCATGGCCTACGGCCTCGACGACGAATCCGAGCAGACGGTGCTCGTCTTCGACCTCGGCGGTGGCACCTTCGACGTCTCCATTCTCGAACTCGGTGGCGGTATCTACGAAGTGGTCGCCACGAACGGTGACAACACCCTCGGCGGGGACGACTGGGACGAAGCCATCATCGACTGGCTCGCCAACAACTTCGAGAACGAGCACGGAATCGACCTCCGCGAGGATCGGCAGGCCCTCCAGCGGCTGAAAGACGCCGCCGAGGAGGCGAAGATCGAACTCACCTCCCGGAAGGAGACGACGATCAACCTCCCGTTCATCACGGCGACCGACGACGGTCCCGTCCACCTCGAACGGGATCTCACTCGGGCGAAGTTCGAATCGCTCACGCAGGATCTCCTCGAACGGACCGTCGATCCGACCGAGCAGGCACTCGAAGACGCAGACCTGTCGAAAAGCGACATCGACGAGGTCATTCTCGTCGGCGGGTCGACCCGAATGCCACAGGTTCAGGAAAAAGTCGAGGAGCTCACCGGCCAGGCACCGAAGAAGAACGTCAATCCAGACGAGGCCGTCGCCCTCGGCGCGGCGATCCAGGGTGGCGTGCTCGCGGGTGAGGTCGAGGACATCGTCCTCCTCGACGTCACGCCGCTCTCACTGGGCGTGGAAGTCAAGGGCGGACTGTTCGAGCGCCTGATCGAGAAGAACACGACCATTCCCACAGAGGAGTCAAAGATCTTCACGACGGCCGCGCCTAATCAGACCTCCGTCCAGATCCGGGTCTTCCAGGGCGAGCGCGAGATCGCCGAGGAAAACGAGTTGCTCGGTGAATTCATGCTGACTGGCATCCCGCCGGCCCCGGCCGGAACGCCACAGATCGAGGTCACCTTCTCGATCGACTCGAACGGGATCGTCAACGTGTCCGCCGAGGACCAGGGCTCCGGCGAGAAGGAAGAAATCACCATCGAGGGCGGCGTCGGTCTCTCCGACGAGGAGATAGAGGAGATGAAGGAGGAAGCCGAGGCCCACGCCGAAGAGGACCGCAAGCGCCGCGAGCGCATCGAGGCCCGAAACGAGGCCGAAAGCGCCGTGCAGCGGGCCGAGACCCTGCTCGAGGAGAACGAGGAGATGGTCGACGAGGAACTCGAGTCCGAGATTCAAGTCGAGATCGAGACCGTCGAGGAGGTACTCGAGGACGAGGACGCGACCGCCGAAGAACTCACGGAGGCGACCGAGGGACTCACCGAGACCCTCCAGGAGATCGGCAAGCAGGCCTACCAGCAGGCTGAGGGGGCGGCTGGCGCCGCAGGGGCCGCCGGTGCCGGACCCGGCGCTGGACCAGGAGCTGCCGGAGCGGCCGGACCTGGCGGCGCGGCCGGGGCGGAGGCCGGCGAGGAGTACGTCGACGCCAACTTCGAGGACGTCGACGACGAAGACGAGGAATAACGGCGAACCTGCGAGTCACGCCAGTTTTCGGTCGTGCACTGATGCAACAAGATCAAGTACGTGTCTCCGCTACCCGGATTCGAGCAGATGAGTGAGGATTTCTATTCGTTGCTCGGGGTGTCTCGCGACGCGAGCGAGGAGGAGATCAAGCGCGCCTACCGACAGCAGGCCGCCAAGAATCACCCCGACGTCAGCGACGACGAAAACGCCGAGGAACACTTCAAAAAGCTGCAAAAGGCCAAGGAAGTCCTCACGGACGAGGAGAAACGGCGGATGTACGATCAGCTCGGCCACGATCAGTTCATGCAGGCCGACAAGCAGGGAGCCACCGACACCGGCCGTCGCGGTGGCGCCCGGGGCGGACGTCGACCCGGCGGCGACCCGTTCGGCGGCATGGGAGACATCGGCGATATATTCGACCAGTTTTTCGGTGGCGGCCGCGGGCAAACCCGGTCACGTCAGCGTCCCTCGAGCGGCCGCGACTTGCGGACGTCGCTTCGAATCGACCTCGAAGCGGCCGCAAAAGGCGCCAAAAAGCAAGTCACGGTCACCCGTCCGGAGACCTGTTCGGTCTGTGGTGGGAGCGGCCATCCGGAAGACGCCGACGCCCGCACCTGCCCCGAATGCAGTGGGCACGGACAGGTCCGAGAAGTACGGCGGACTGCGCTGGGACGGGTCCAACAGACACGGACCTGTCCACGCTGTGAGGGCAGGGGCGAGATCTACGAAGAGGAATGTTCGAACTGCGGTGGCGACGGGACCGCACGACAGCGGGCGACCCTCTCCGTAGACATTCCGGCGGGCATCCGGGACGGTCAGACCCTCCGAATGGACGGCGAAGGCGCGCCAGGGGACCAGGGTGCTCCGAACGGCGATTTACTCATCGAAGTCACGGTCGAGGACCACCCGGATTACGAACGGGACGGCGACGATCTGCACACACAGGTTCCCATCTCGTTCCCCCAGGCGGTCTTCGGCGACACCATTACGGTCGAAACGATCGAGGGGAGCCTCGAGGTCGACGTTCCCAAGGGGACCCAGAGCGGCGAGACGCTCCGCCTGCGAGACGAGGGGATTCCACACCTCAGAGGGCGTGGCCGTGGGGATCTGTACGTCCACCTCCAGGTCGTTACACCCGAAGACCTGACCCAGGAACAACGGGAAGCGCTCCAGGAGTTCGCGGAGGCCGGCGGCGAAGCGGTGGACGTGAGCGAGGGCTTTTTCGATCGGATCCGCCAGTCACTGTAGTCCAACCGGCCCACAAACCATTTTGCCCGTGCCGCCCAGTCTCATAGCATGTACGTTCGGGACGCGAAAAATCGCGAGGAAGTCTGGCTCCTCGACCGCCTCGAGGAATTCGGCTTCGAGGACGCCGCGTTTCGGTCCCGCGACTACGTCCTCGCTATCGACGAACATCCCCGAGAAAAAAAGGGGTTCGGGCGGCTTCGCGTTCACCGGACCGAGGACGGTGAAGTCTGTGAAGTAACGAACCTGGGCGTTCTCGAGGACTTTCGCGGGAACGGCGCGGGCGCCCACATCCTGGAGCGCCTGCTGGAAACGGCCCGTAACGAGGGGTTCGAATGGGTCTATGCACTCTCCCCGGCCCCGTCGTACCTCGAACAGTTCGGCTTCGAGCCGGTCGATCCGGAAACGCTTCCGCCGGCACTACAGAACCGCCACAAAGCGATTCGGGAGACTCATCCCGACGCGATGCCCGCAGTCGTCGATATCGAGGACTTTCACGTTCCCAGACGGCTCAGACATCGCTTCGGAACCGCTGAAGACGAGGACGCCGAACCGGAAGAGCGCCCCGAAGACTTCGGCATCGATCCGGAGACGGCGACGTACAAGTACGACGTTTCGGATTGAGTTCCGGGAAAAGCGACGAAAATCGCCGGCCGAAAAGGGGCGATCCGGGCCCGTCCCGCGAGTTTTTTAGGACCCGCCGACTGAGAGTGACGTACAAATGCCCACGGAGTCCCACGACGTGATCGTCGTCGGCGGAGGAACCGCCGGAACCTTCGCCGCCGCGACGATTGCGGACGCGGATCTCGAGGTGGTCCTCCTCGAGCGCAAACCCGAATCCGAGGCGGGCCACATCGCCTGTGGCGACGCGATCAAGGGCAAGTCCACGTTTCCGGACGTCATCGATCGCGAGTACCTCAAAGACGAAGCCTTCACGAACGAGAACATCCAGTACGCCCGCTTCGAGAACCCCCAGACAGGCGAAATCCTCGAGATTCCGTTCGAGGAACCCGGAGCCGTCGTCGACCGAAGACGCTACGGGGAGGTCCTCCTCGAGGAAGCCGACCGCCTCGGCGTCGACATCAGGTACGGTCACGTCGTCCAGGACGTGTTGCAAGATGACGGACAGGTCGTCGGCGTCACGAGTTCGAAAAACGGCGAGACCAATACCTTCAAAGCGGACGTCACCATCGACGCCGCCGGAGCGATGTCCATCCTGCAGGACGCGGTGGATTTCTCCGGGAGTACCTTCGATACGAACGTCCACTACAAGCAGTACTGTTCGGCCTACCGCGAGATCATCGAAGTCGAGGAGCCGGTCGAATACGACGACTCGATCGTCTTCATGCCGACGGCCGAACTCGGCTACCTCTGGTATTTCCCCCGCTCGGAAACGACGGTAAACGCCGGCCTCGGGTTCCAGATGAACAAGCCGCCGATGAAACTGGTCGATCACCTCGACGAGGACGTCCGCACCCGCGAGGAGTTCGAAAACGCCGAAGTCGTCGACAAACTCGGGGCCGCGCTACCGACTCGACGCCCTGACGATTGCCGCCGTCGCACCGGGCTATGCCGCGGTCGGAGACGCTGCCGCCCACGTCAACCCGGCGACCGGAGGTGGCATTCCGGGGGCCGCAAAAGCCGCACACTGGGCCGCAGAAGCGGCGATCGAAGGTATCGAGAACGGTGACGTGAGCGAGGAAGCCCTCTGGGAGTACAATCGAAAGGTCATGACGGATTTCGGGAAGCGGTTTGCCGCGATCGATCTCTACAATATCTGGGCGGGCACTCACGAAGTCGACGAATTGACCGGGGTCGTGACAGCCCTTCCCGGACAGGCTCTTATCGACGCGCTCGGTAAGGGAGCCGCAGGGATGTCTTTCGGCCTCAAACTCGACACCCTTCGTCGGACGTTCGGCCACTGGAGCACACTTTTCGGCCTCTATCGAGTCCACCAGCAAGCCCTCGACCTCAAAGACGTATACGAGGACTATCCAACGAGCCCGGACGGGTTCGAGGAGTGGCAAACGGCGTCGTGACGAGATTTACGACCGCGTCTACGAACTCACCGGCGCCGAGCCGAAGTACTGAATCACGACCCCAGCCGTCCGGGACGGAATCACTGACCCAACGGTTTTTTGGCATCCAACCGTAGCCCGAAATATGCCAACCTCGGCCCCGAAAACGGCAGCGGACATTCCCCGATTGGGTATTGGTACCTGGGAGAACACCGATCCAGCAGCCTGCAAGAACGCCGTCAAAACAGCCCTGGAGATGGGCTATCGACACGTCGATACGGCACAGGCGTACGGCAACGAAGCAGCCGTCGGGCGCGGCATCGCCGCCGCGGCCGTCGACCGCGAGGAGGTATTTCTCGCGACGAAAGTCTGCGATCGACAGTCTCGCTCCCGAGGCAGTTCACCGAACGACCCGGGAGAGTCTCGGAAAACTCGGTGTGGACTTCGTCGACCTTCTGTACGTTCACTGGCCCGCAGACGCCTACGAACCGGAGGCAACCGTACCGGCCTTCGCAGAACTTCGGGAGGACGGTCTGATCGACCATATCGGCGTGAGCAACTTCGAACCGCGCCATCTGGAGACCGTTCGGAAGGTCCTCGGCGAATTCCCCTTCGCAAATCAGGTCGAAATGCACCCGCTTTTGCCTCAGGCGGAACTCCGGGAGGCAATGGCCGAGTCCGAAACCGAACTGGTCGCCTACTCGCCGCTCGCCCGAGGCGCGGTTTTCGACGTTCCAGAAATCTCCGCCGTCGCCGAGAAACACGACGTGAGCGAGGCACAGATCAGTCTCGCGTGGCTGGCCGAAAAAGGCGTCACTGCGATTCCAAAAGCCACGTCCAGAGCCCATATCGCGGACAACTGGGCGAGTCTCGAACTCGAACTCGATCCCGAAGACATCGAGAAAATCGACGGGATTTCGCGAACCGACCGACAGGTCGATCCGGGCTTTGCGCCCTGGAACTGAGCGATTTGCTCTAATTCGGCCGTAGCGGTTCAAAAAGCCGATATTACATGTAGCCGAGGTCCCGCAACCGCTCCATCAGGTCCTCTTTGTCTTGGGCGCGTCCTGCACGTTCGGTCGTCCCTTCGAGGTCCTGCAACCACGCGGGCACCTGATCGGATTTCTCCGTGCTAATCTGGCTTCCAAGCGACCGGAACCCCTCGAAGTACTTCGGCGAGACGGGAATGTCGTCGCGTTCGACGCCTTCGGGCAGGTCGTCGAAGGCCTGTGGAACGTATCCCTCCTCGGGATATGCCGCGACGGTTTCCGGAACGACGAAGTACCAGAAGGCGTCCCAGACGTCCCCTTCGTCGAACTGGAGAATCGGCTGGATGCGGTCGTGGGGCGGGTATATGTCCGGGTCGTGGCGTGGGCTGAAGAAGGTCTCCTCGGCGCGGGCTTCCTGTTCGTCCCAGCGGACCCCGGAGATGACACCGTCGATGTCGTACTCCTCGAGGGCATCGTTCAGGGCAACGGTCTTCAGAAGGTGGTTACCGACGTACGTGTCCAGCAGGAAGGGAAACGTTTCCTCCTCGTACTCCAGAATGTTCCTGACGTGGTGCTGGTTGTGCTCGGAGAGTTCCGAAATTTCGATGTCGTCACCCGGCTCGAGACCGCGTTCGGCCACGATTTCGCCGATATCCTCGTTTCGGGCCCAGATTACATCAAGATCCCACTCCTCGGCCCAGTGTTCGACGAAATCCATCAACTCGTCGAAATGCTGGTAATGGTCGATGAAGACCGCAGGAGGCATCTCGTATCCCAATTCGGTCGCCACCTCCCGAACCAGATAAAGCGTCAGCGTCGAGTCCTTGCCGCCGGTCCACATGACGGCGGGGTTCTCGTACTCCTCGAGTGCCTGGCGAACGACTTCGATTCCTTTCTCGATTTTTGCTTCGATATCGGGGTAACTCGCGGCGGTTTCCCCGTCGCCTGCTGTGTAATCGACGTCGACGTAGTCCGGAAATCCGTCGCGCATCGGCGGCGACTTGGCAGTCAGGAGGGATAAAAGAACGGATTCGTTACACGTCCGGCGCGGGGGCCGCCTTCTGGAGGGCCGTTTCGGCGATGTTCCCCCCGTAATCGGCGCTTCGGGAGAGCGAGTCGACGATCAACCCGAGATGTCGCGCACGGGTGGGATCGAGTTCTCGCAGTTGATCGTCGATCACCCGGGCCTGGTCGTCGATTTCACTCACGCCAGTTCTCGCATCGTTCGCGAGTTCCGTTCCAAGCCCTGGTTCGGTCTCGAACAGTGCCTCGACCGCGGTTTCGATGATATCCGTGGCCGCCGTACAGAGCGAATCGAGCGAATCCACGACCGGTTCCGGAATGCTTGCATCGAGTTCCAGGGTCAACTGGCTAATCTTCGCCGCGTGGTCGGCGATTCGTTCGAGCTGCCGTGCACTTGAGTGATAGTCGAAACAGTTCTCCCGCGAGAGACCGATTTCACGGGCCATCTGTGGTGAGCGAAGCGTCCCTCTGAAAATACGAGAGACGACATACCAGAGCCGATCGACGTCATCGTCCCTGGCGATAACGTCCGTCGCAAGGTCCATGTCGTGGTCTTTCAGGGCTTGTATGCTGTCTTCGAGCATCGATCGAGCGATCAGATGCATCCGTTCGACCGCACTGTGAACCGAGAGTTCCGCAGAATCGAGGAGATCCTGGATCAAGACTGTATCGACAGTCTCCTCGAGAACTTCCAGCCCGACGAGGCTCTGTGTCGCTTCTCGAATTATCCGTCGCTGTGAAGGGGAGATCTGATCAGCGGTGAGTTCGATTTCGTCGAACCCGCTGACGTACATCGTCATGACCCCCCGCATCAACGCGTCACCATCACGACCCGAAATGTCGAGTTCGCCCCGCGTCGGCTCGTTCGAAGCGGAATGGGTCAAAAGGAGGGAGCCGTTATCCGGATGAAAGACGATCTCCTCGCCGGCACTGATGTCGTGATCCCGGGCCCAGTCCTTTGGAATCGAAATCGTGAACGTCGACCCCCCTGTGAGCTGGACCTTTCGCTGTTCCATATGACCACTGAACGTCGATTACCTGTAAACTAATCGATTTCTATATAGATGGCGTGATTGCGCCTAAAATGCGGATATCGGGCCTCAACGCCACGTTTATACTGTTAAATGAGATAGCAGCACTAAATTATTTCCATTATATATAGGAGGGATCTCGGATGACGAGAAGCCTCGATTCGCAATTTTCGCTTTTAAAACCGTGGCATGAACATCTCCGACAACCCACTATGCCAGCGACAATTCAGCAGGTGATGGCGAAATGCCGAAGGTACTGCAAGTTTTGCAATCGTGGTGGACGGAACCCATTCATCTGACAAACAACCCGTCCCCCCATAATTGTATTGCAGCATACAGTTTATGTTTCGTATTTCGGCCAGTATGCAGCCCAGCCACAAATGAAACGCTGACGTCGTGTTCCTCTGCCTCGTATGGCCGGAGATACGAATTTCCGGTCCTTTCCACATCACTTACCACGAAATCGAACTTCCTGATTTCGAACGATCGAGCCGAAAACCACACCACCAGCGGAAAGTGAAACAAACTGAAAAATCACTTCGGATCAAATCGAACCAAGCTTCTAACGTATGTATATGCCACAAAAACAACCACCGCATCAAGAAGGAAGCCACTCCATTGCGGTTCAGTAAAGAAGTAACATCAGCTGGCGTATTTGACAGAGTATATTACTGCCCGTCCAATCCAGACAATACATGCCGTTTGAACCGATCGAATCTTTTCAGCGGGGACCAGCAAAGCGCAACGCCAAATTTTCAATTCTGGCAGCCCGCCCGAACAAAATGAAAAATCCAAATTCGGGAAATTTTTATTTACACATTCAACGTGTTCGTAACGAGAGAAATGCATTAAAGAAAATATTACCTAATATTCCGCCGATTTTCAACAGTGTATATCCAAATAAGATAGTTTATTTTAACAGGTACAAGTTTTAAGAGGAACGTCGTCCTAATCGTCTGTATGAGTGAATCTGGCAAAGAGACCGACCGGGCTGCCATAACCACCTACGTTCCCGCGTTCCAGAAAGAAGAATGGGAGACAGACGCGGACGAACTCGAAATGAGCCAGTCGGAGTTCGTTCGAACGATGGTGCAGGCCGGCCGCCGGGGGTTCGGCGATACCGAGCCCGACGAACCCGATTCTCCAGGGTCAAACCCCAGGGGTAACGTCCGGGAAACGGTGTTGCAAACACTCGAGACAAATGGCGACCTCACCTGGGAAGAGCTGTTCGAGAAGGTCGCAAACGATCTCGAGTCGAAACTCGAAAACACAGTCATCGAACTCCAGGAGGAGGGAAAAATTACACACAAACCCCGCAACGGGACGTACACCCTCATCGAAGAGCAATGACGGAAACCACCGACCCAATCGAGTACTTCCTCGATGACATGGCCTACCACGGCCGTTCAGACCGCACCCGAGACGCCTACGATCGCGTCTTACACCAGTTCGAAGACTCGCTCGACCCCGAGACGACACTGGATACAGTCACCCACCGGGATTGTCTCGCCTGGATATCGACGCTGCGCGATGAAGCCGCAGAAAGTACCGTCGCGAGTTACGCGGCCTACCTCCACCGGTTCTATGCGTACATGAACGAAGTCGGGATATTCGACCAGAATCCGATGACACTCGTAATGGAAGAACTCGACGAGCAAATCACGACGGATCCGAACCGTCGGGACATTTCAGTTCCCGAAATGAGAGCCTTCGTCGGATCCGTCGGCCACCCACTCGCGAAAGCAGTCATCGTACTACTGTTAAAAACGGGTATACGGGCGGGAGAAGCCTGTAATCTCGATTTGCGAGATATCAATCTTGGCGAAACACCGATCCCGTCAGGACCGATCCGACCACAACTGGAAGGCCGACCACAGACCATCTACGTCTCGAACGAACCCACCAGAAACGAGGAACACAACGGCGAAAAGCGGAAGATGTCGAACAAACGAAAGCGCGAAACGGTCATCCCGATCGACGATGAGCTTCGAACCGCCCTCGTCCAATGGCTCGCGATTCGCCCGGATACGACCTCACCAGCTTCGCCACTATTTACCAGCACAGAACGTAACTGGGGAACGCGTCTCACGGGAAACGACGTCCACCATCTGGTTACGTCCCGGGCTCGAGACCGAGGGTGGTACGAATCCGGAGCTGGGGCCGGAGAAAACGTCACCCCCCACTACTTCCGTCACTTTTTCACCACGCATCTCCGGGATCGGACGGGGGATCGGGGCATCGTCAAGTATCTCAGAGGGGACGTCGCGACGGACGTTATCGATACCTACACGCACAACTGGGGCGATCGGGTACGAGCGGTCTACGAGGCGAATATTTACTCACTTCTCGACGAATCGTGACCATATAAACTGTATCTCGCTATATCAAAAGGGGAAGAGACCTCCGGCTCCAATTGTGGTCGAAATGAGGTACATCGTCAGAGCCACACAGCAGCCAATCCTGCACAGGTCACAGGATGGCAAAATCTGCAAGTTTCAAAACGAACTCGGTTGGGTTTAAGCCGGTCGCCCGGCAAGAGGATAACGGATGCCAGACGCGAACGGGTTGTTCGACCCGGAGCGAATTGCCGTCATTGGTGGAACCGAACGAGCCGGATCGATCGGGCGGGCGATCATGGAGAACCTCGAAACCTTCGACGGTGAGGTCGTTCCGGTCAATCCGAAACGAGAGACAGTACTGAACAAGGAGGCAGTCACAGACGTTTCAAAGCTAACCGGACAAATCGATCTCGGCGTCGTCGTCGTTCCACCGAAAATCGCGGTGGACGCAACGAGACAGCTGGGCGAACACGGCGTCAAAAACGTCGTGGTCATCACGGCCGGATTCGGTGAAACGGGGAGCGAGGGTGCGTCACGAGAGCGGGAGCTCCGCGAAATCGCCGCCAGGTACGAGATGAACCTCGTCGGACCGAACAGTCTCGGACTGATAAGTACGCCCAGTCGAATGAACGCGACGTTCGGTCCCGCTGAACCACTGGCGGGCAATCTGTCCTTCATGAGTCAGTCCGGAGCGTTCATTACTGCCGTCGTCGACTGGGCGAACGAACAGGGAATCGGATTCAAAGACATCGTCTCACTCGGCAACAAGGCCGTCCTCGACGAGGCCGATTTCATCGACATCTGGGATACCGACCCGGACACGTCGGTCATTTTGGGCTACCTCGAAGGTATCGCCGATGGCCGGGAGTTCATCGACACGGCAAGAACCGTCACGAAAAATACGCCGATCGTCCTCGTGAAATCGGGAAGAACGGAAGCCGGAGCACAGGCGGCCTCTTCACACACGGGCACGATCGCAGGGAGTGAACGTGCCTACGAGGCCGGATTGGATCAAGCCGGCGTGCTTCGAGCAGAAAACGTCCAGTCGCTGTTCGATTACGCCCAGATCCTCGACGGGCAGCCGATTCCGGACGGAAACGGGATCGCCGTCATCTCGAATGCTGGCGGTCCAGGCGTCATGGCAACGGACGCAATCGGGGAATCGGCGTTCGAAATGGCCTCGTTTGATACCGAGACGATGGAAGCGCTCTCGGAGGGTCTTCCCGACGGAGCCAACATCTACAACCCCGTCGACGTCATCGGGGACGCCGACAACGAACGTTTCAAACGAGCGATCGAAATCGTGCTGGATGACGACAACGTCGGAACCGCAATCGTCATCGCGTCCCCGATCGCCATCCTAGATTACAACGAGTTAGCAGAAGACATCACGTCCCTCCAAGCCGAATACGGAACGCCAGTCGCAACGGCCTTGATGGGGGGCGATCGAATCAAGGAACCTGCCAAGAACCCTTCAGGGCACACGGAATCCCCAATTACTTCGATCCGGCTCGTGCCGTGAGCAGTCTGGACGCCTTGCTCACCTACCGAAATATCACGCAACTGGAGTACGAAGCCCCCACGGAATTCGACGTCGATCGAGAAACCGTCCAAGAAATCCTCGAATCGGCATCGAAACGGTCGAACCGAATCGGCGTCGAAGGGATGGGGATTCTCGACGCGTACGGGATCAAAACACCGCCCGGTACAATCGTCGAAACGCCCGAGGACGCACAGTCGGTCGCGAAAGAAATCGAGGGCGACGTCGTCATGAAAATCGTCAGTCCGGACATCCTCCACAAATCGGACATCGGCGGCGTCAAAGTGGGCGTCCCAGATGAGGGGGTCACCGACGCGTTCGAAGACCTCCTCACGCGCGCACGGAATTACCAACCGGACGCCCAGATTCTCGGGGTACAGGTGCAGGCAATGGTCGATGTCGATGCGGGAACGGAGACGATACTCGGCATGAATCGAGACCCGCAGTTCGGACCGCTGCTCCTGTTCGGACTCGGGGGTATCTTCGTGGAGGTCCTCGAGGACACCACCGTTCGAGTGGCGCCAGTCAGCGAGCGAGAGGCCGAATCGATGATCGGAGAGATCGATTCTGCACCCCTGCTACGCGGCGCACGGGGACGGGACCCAGTTGACGAGGAGGCACTCGTGGAAAGTATTCAGCGACTCTCACAGCTCGTCACCGATTTCCCTGCCATCCTCGAACTGGACATCAATCCCCTCGTCGTGAGCCCGGATGGCGTACAGGCCGTGGACACACGACTCACTGTTGACCCAGACAAACTATGAAGACCTTACTGCTCACATCGAGCCAGAACAGCACGGGAAAAACTGCGGTCGGACTCGCCCTCGGCCAACTCGCCCAGGAGCGAGACCAGTCTGTCGGCTACATGAAGCCGAAAGGCACACGCCTCCAATCGAACGTGGGGAAAACGCTCGACACGGACCCCATGCTCGCCCGGGAAGTACTCGATTTCGAGGCCGAAATGCACGAGATGGAGCCGATCGTCTACTCGACGACGTTCGTCGAAGGAGCGATTCGGGGCCGCGAGAACGTCTCGGACCTCCACAATCGTATCGACGACGCCTTCGAAACACTCGCAGAGGGGCAGGATTTGATGATCGTCGAAGGTGGGGACCGCGTGTCCACGGGCAGTATCGTCGACCTCGCGGACGACGACCTCGCAGAGCGGTTCGACGCCGAAGTCCTCCTGCTCGAACGACTCGAAACAGTCAACGACGTCGATCGATTACTTAGCGTCGCCGCGGAACTCGAGGACAACATCGCCGGAGTCGTCTTCAACGGCGTGACCGACGCCATGTTCGACCTCGTCGAGTCGGACATCGTTCCGTTCCTCGAGGGGCGTGACATCCCCGTCCTGGGCGTCATCCCCCACAATCGAGAACTGGCCGGTGTAACCGTTGCCGACCTCACGGACGAACTCGGAGGCAGTGTCCTTACCGGATCCGACGAGGAGGTGTTCATTGAACGGGTGCTCGTCGGGGCAATGGGGGGTGAAGCAGCCCTGTCGCACTTCCGTCGAACGAAGGACGCCGCCGTCGTCACCGGCGGGGACCGAGCAGACATCCAACGAGCTGCGCTCGAAGCACCCGGCGTCAACGCACTGATTCTGACGGGCGGATTCGGCCACCGGGCGGCAGTACTCGGAACCGCAAGCGAACGCAACGTTCCCGTGCTGTCCGTCCGGACGGACACCCTCGCGACGGTCGAACGGGCCGAACAGCTCATCCGCGGAGGCCGGGTACGGGATGCCCGAACCGTGGAAACGATGCGCGGGTTGCTGTTCGACCACGTCGATATCGAACCGCTCCTTTCCTGAGCGAAGCTGTCGGTTAAACAGTTAAGGGGGTCCGGTCAGTTCGTTGATGGACGTGGACGACCCGCAGGAAATCACGAGCATCGTGGGACGGGAGGTTTACTCGAACAACGGGGTATTCGTCGGGGAAGTCGAAGACCTCAGACTGGATCTCGACACCGAAGTCGTAAACGGACTGGCGGTCTCGACACTGAACCCGACGCTTTTTGGCAACACTGAAACCGGTTCGAAAGGCGTCATCATCCCGTACCGATGGGTCCGATCCGTCGGGGACGTCATCCTGATCAGCGACGTGATCGAACGACTTCGCGACGAAGACGAAGAAGCGGAAACGGCGGCCTGAGTTACCCGCCGTTTGTACTGTTTTCCTGTTCGACTCCCATCGCGTCGAAGAGCGTCCGGGTTACCGCCTCGCCCGTGAGCGACAGGAGCGTCTCCCGGTTCTCTTCGGTCGTTTCGATGCCGGTGAAAATCCCGAGTGAAACTTCCGCGCTCGCCTGCGTGGAGTGGCCAGCCGCTTCGCCGATATCCGCAAACGCGTCCTGGAGTACGGACCCGATATTGAGCCGAATGTCTTTCGAACGGGCTGCTAGATCGATCGTATCGTCGATGATTCCGAAGACGGCCGTCGTGGTGACGCCCTCGAGGTTGAGGAGCTGCTGGGCAGCCTGGGCCAACGCGTCTCGGGAGTTGATGAACCCCGCGTTCGACACGAGATGGCTCCCCTGGACCTCCCGGTTCGCGATGGCCTCCGCGAGGACGTCGAGGGTCTCCGGACTCATGTTCGGCGATTCGACCTGTTCGAGGGTGTCGTGGTTCGCAAACGGATAGAGATACGCCGCCGCAGTGAGATCCGCAGGTGTCGTGTCCCGACGGAAGTCGTAGGTTTCAGCGCGAATGCCGTAGAGCAACGCCGTCGCGACGGTTTCGCTGACGGTCATGTCGAATTCCTGGAGATATTTCGTCAGAATGGTCGAGGTGGCACTGACGTTAGGACGCACGTCCGAAAATTCCGCGTCGATCTCCCCGTCGGCCTCGAAGTGATCGATGTAGATGTCGATCGTCGCGTCGATGGAGACCGTTCCGGCCTTGGCCTGGTCGACCATCGCGAAGGTGTCGTACTCCTCGATGTCGACGGCGTCGTGGTGTGTCAGTTCGATGTCGAGTAGATTGACGAAAGCCCGGTTTTCCTGGTGACCGATGTCCCCGAAGTACAGGATATCAGCGTCCACGTCGAGGTGATCGGCGATCGCCTCGAGGGCGGCCGCACTGGCAATCGAGTCGGGGTCCGGATTGTCGTGGGTAAGGATCGCGACTTTGCCTTTCGCTCCGGTCAGCACGTCGGCCAGATTTCGGGCCTTGTACTCCAGCTCACCGGATTCGAGCGCCCGGAGCGCGGCATCGGAGATGACCGAGGAGGGGTTGATGACGACGTCGGCGCCGAGCGCGGAGAGTTCGTCACTCGTGACCGGATCGCTCGCGCGCGCGACGAGAAACTGTTCTGTGTCCTGCTCGCGAATGTGCTCCACCGCAGCCTTGTTGGCCTCGATGTCGGAGGCGAGGATCAGCGCGACGTCATAGCCCACCACTTCCTCCTTGATTTCCGGGTCGCTGATGTCGGCCTGTCGCGCCTCGAGGTCCTGGTCCCGGAGCGCTTCGACCCGCGATTGGTCCTTGTCGAGGATGAGAACCGTTTTCCCCCGTTCGACGAGTTCCTCGGCCACCGAATGGCCGACGCTACCACACCCCAAAATAACGTAGGAAGACATCGAAGAGATTGTGCCGCGTGTGCTCATTCATTTCATATTCCGGGCCATCGGACTTAACCCCCACGACACTTCACGGAGACTGGGCGGCGGGAAGTCAGAACGTATTTGTCGGGGGGCGTTCCAATCACTGGTGAGGGCCGGTAGCTCAGTCCGGCAGAGCGTCTGACTCTTAATCAGACGGTCGCGTGTTCAAATCGCGCCCGGCCCGTACAGCGAGTCACGCAGTGACGAGTGAACCGGCAGGCAGGATTTGAACGCGGGGAGGAACTTTGCTCCGACCGTGTTTTCCAATCGCGGCCGGCCCGCTTGTGACACCGTTCGACGGAGTTTCGGAAAGCAAACCATCAAATCACACCCCATCGATAGACGTGTACATGACCGACTATCCGGCTCCCGACCGACAACCGCGTATCGACGTGGGGTGGGTTCCGTGAGCGACACGGACCTCACGTTCGACCTCGCCGCCGTCCTCCTCTTCGCCCTCGCGGCCATCGTATTCCTCCTCGGATGGCTGCAAACGGGGCAACAGCTCTTCCTGCTCATCGGCTTGCTGATGGGACTGGCCACGGCGTATATGGTATACAGAGTTCGGAACCTGTACATCGCGTGACGTACGGCTCATTCGGTCGGGTACGGTCGGTCGGGCCGTTCCGGACGAACACCCGTATCGAAACCTTTCCGATGCCAGGCAGTGTGACTTTCGAATGATGAGGATCCGCATCGGAATCGTCCTCGTTCTCGTGGTCCTGAGCGGGTGTGCCGCACCAGCACCCTCCGGAAGTCCGCCGTCCGACCAGACGACTACGGGCGAACTGACGACCGCCGTGCCGACGCCGACAGTGACGACAGCAGAACCGGAAGGAGTCGTCGGATCCATCCGGTCGAATGTCGTCGAAAACGACGTCGTCTATGCGACGATCGCCGTCACCAATCACGGACCGAACGGCACGACGGTCGGGATCGCCATTCGGTACGTCGAAAACGACAGTTTCGCCAAAGTGGGGGATCTGACTGTCGGACCCGGAGAAACGGAAACACGAGAGGTGGCACTACCGACGTACGGGGACGATCCGAGGAATTTGACCGTCCAGCTCAGAATTGAGGGGTCGATCGTGGCCGAACGGAGCGCCGAGTAGCAACTCGGCACCGGGGAGCCGACGGATCGTGACCTGAACTGTCGGTAACTGATCCATCCGCCGACGAACGCAATCGCGGTTGCGATCAGCAGAAACGGGCCCATTCCAACGACCGCACTCGGAAGGTCGGCTGGCGCCGATCCGATCCCGGTGATAAGAAGGACTGCACCAAAACTGACGAGCGTAAATCCCGTGATTCGTCGGTTCATGATGGCATCCAGGTAGCACGACGAAAAATGTGACCCCCATTTTTCCGTCAACGGTACTCGCAGTCCGACTGTTTGGTAAATAATATAAACCGAATGAAACGATTGGGACACAACAGGTGCGTCAGTATCGGTCATCAGATTCGTATTTCCTCCCGGAACGCAAGTCACCGGTACGTGTGGGTAACATTCACCCGCATACTTATTTATCGAGCATACCAAAGGTGTAACTGATGGGTGATCGGCAAGACGCTGACCCCCTTCATAACATATTGGAAACTATTTCGGATCCAGTCTGTGCACTCGATTCGAATCTTCGGGTTACGCGATGGAACGAGGCAGCCGTTGACCGCTTCAACTATCCGTCCTGTGAGGCCACCGGTGAATCGATTGCTGACCTCTTTTCACTCACGGCGACCGAAGCGGACCGACTCGAGTCGCTGATCGAAACTATTAGCCGGGCCGGGCGGGCGGAAAAGACCGAACAGACAGCGAGAATCACCGCGACGAAGGCATCCGGGGCCCGGATCGAGCTCGAACTGATTCCTGTAGCCAGTGACGGTGAAAGGATTTACTGCCTGCTCGAGACAGTTTCACGAATAGGTCGCTCCCGAGTGGAGGTGGGAACGGATGAACTGTCCGTATTTCGAAAAGCGGTCGAAGAGTCGACGGACATGATCGCCGCGCTGGACCGGCAGAAACGCGTCATCTTTGCAAATCGCCGGTACCGAGAGTTTCACGGGATCGATTCCCCAGTCGAAGGAGCACATCTCTCGGACCTCCTTCCGGCCGAAACCTACGCCACCATCGACTCCCGGATCGAACGGGTCTTTTCGACAGGCGAACCCCTCGATTTCGAAATGGAACGGCAGGGCCCAGACGGATCGCTCCACGAGTTTTACGTCGAATATTACCCCATCGATACCCGGGACGGCGAGGTCGTGGGCGGTGTCGCGACCATCCGCGACGTCACCGAACTCAAACAACAAACCCACGCCCTTCGGGAAGCCTGGGAAACGTACAGAGAGTTAGTGGCGGCCATTCCGGACCCGATCGTCCTGTATGAACCGGATGGTGGAATTATCGAGGTCAATCAGGCCACGAAACACTTGCTCGGATATTCGACGAGTGAATTGCTCGATTCGTCGTTCGACGATCTGTTGCTCGAGGGGAGAACGGAATGGATCGAGTCGCGACTTCGAGACGGCGACCCGGAATCAGTCGTCTTCGAGACCCAATTCGTGACCAGAGATGGCACGACCGTTCCCATCGAGGTTGCAGTGACACGGATCGATTATTTTACCACCGAAGCGACGCTGGTGATCGCGCGTGACCGCTCCGAGCACAAACAGTACCAGCGACACCTCGAAACGGCCAATGCGAGACTCGAGGAGTTCGCCACGATAGTCACCCAGGATCTGCGAAATCCGTTGACGGTCGCCAAGGGATGGACACGGATGGTCCGGGAAACTCACTCCTTCGAAAATCTCGAAAAGATCGAGACGTCACTCGATAGAATGGACGAGATAATCGAGTATACCCTCACCCTCGCCCACGAGGGAGATGGAATCGGCCACCTGTCGAGTGTCGATTTGAACGACGTGATTCGGGAAAGCTGGCTCGCCGTCGACCCGCAGTTAGCGACACTGGAATCCAATATCGACCTCACGGTCCGGGGAGATTACGGACGATTGAGCTACCTCTTCAGGACGCTCTTTCAGCGCAGCGCCGACCTCGGCGAGCCGGAACTCACGGTCACAGTGGATGCATTGCCGGTCGGTTCCGGGTTCTTCGTCGCTTTCGACGGACCGGAACTGCAACTGGACGACCGGGGATTGGGAGTCACAAGTTCCCACCTCGGACGGTCGGAAGCGGAAGACTTCGATCTGATGGCTGTCAGGCGAATCGCGGACGCACACGGGTGGAAACTGCGCCTCGGAGAATCGGAAGCCGGTGGAGCGAAATTCGAGTTTCGTGGTGTCGAGACGAATTCGAAGCAAGAACGGGGGCCCTGAAATCGGACCAATCGTTCGCTACCCCCCAATACCGCGAATGGCCATCACCGAAACGGCTCAGTCCCGCTGGGGTTTGTAATTCGGGGCCTCGTCGGTAATCATCACGTCGTGTGGGTGACTCTCCTGCTGGCCCGCCTGTGAAACCCGGACGAATCGGGCCTTCGATTTGAGTTCCGCAACGCTGTGTGCACCGGCATAGCCCATCCCCGACTGAATGCCACCCACCAACTGGTGGAGTTCACTCGACAGCGTTCCCTTGTAGGGCGTCGCGGCCTCCACGCCCTCCGGAACGAACTCCTCGTCTTCCGGTTCCTCCTTCAGGTAGTCGGTCGCCGCCGCCGGACTGCATCGCCCCGACGCTACCCATCCCCGGTACTGCTTGTACTTCTTGCCCTTGATCGTGATGACCCGACCGGGAGCTTCCTCGGTCCCGGCGAAGTACGAGCCCAGCATGACGGCGTCGGCTCCGGCTGCGAGGGCCTTCGCGGCGTCGCCCGAGTACCGAATCCCGCCGTCGGCGATCACCGGCACGTCGTGATCGGCTGCAACGTCCGCAACTTCGGCGACGGCCGTCACCTGTGGCATCCCTGCTCCGCTGACGACGCGGGTGGTGCAGATACTGCCTGGCCCGATCCCGACCTTGAGACCGTCGGCGAAGTCGACGATGTCCCTCGCGGCCTCGGAAGTTCCGATGTTCCCGACGATGACGTCGGCTTCGACCGTCTCTTTGATCTCGCGTGCGCTGTCCACGACGTTCAGGTTGTGCGCGTGGGCGGTGTCGATGAAAATGGCATCCGCTCCGGCCTCGTCGACGGCCGTTGCCCGGTCCGCCTCGAAGGGTCCGACCGCGACGCCAACGAGGAGCCTCCCCTTACTGTCTCTGGCGGCGTTCTGGTGCTCGCGGCGAGCGAGAATCCCCTGCATCGTCACGAGTCCGACGAGGTGGTTCTCGTCGTCGACGATGGGGACCCGTTCGATCTTGTGCTCGTACATCAACTCGAGCGCCTCACGCGGGCTCACGTCCTCGTGGGCGGTGATGACTTCGTCGGTCATCGCCTCCCGGACCGCGTCGTAATCGCCGACTTCGAGATACGGGCGGATGTCGGTGCCGGAAATGATGCCGAGAACCGTGTCGTCGTCGTCAACGACAGGCGCGCCGCTCACGCCGTTTTTACTCATCATCTCGTCGACCTCGCTCACTGTCTGGTCGGGGTCGGCCGTGACGACGTTCTCGCGCCGGATGATCGTCTCGTCTGCACGCTTGACCCGTTCGACCTCCTCGACGGCCCGCTCGACGTCCATGTTGCGATGGAGGACGCCCAGACCACCTTCCCGAGCCATACCGATAGCCGTCTCGGCCTCCGTGACAGTATCCATCGCAGCGGAGAGAATCGGAATCTGGAGTTCGATGTTCGTCGAGAGACGGGTACTCACGTCGGCCTCGTCGGGCTCGACCCGGCTCTCTGCCGGTCGAAGCAACACGTCGTCAAACGTCAAGGCCTCTGGAACCTGTAATTTCTCGGTGAACGTCCCACTCGGGGGAGAATCCTTCGCCATGTAGTACGCAGCGACCGGGGCGACAAAAGGGTTCCGAGACCGGGTACGTCCCTCGTGGCTTGTAACCTTCCCTCACACTATATTTATGTTCCCCTGTCACCGAATATTGCGTATGGACCCCGCAAGTCCCACTGCCGAGTGCATCGCCGGCGACCAGCCCATCGCCACCGGCGAGGTCACATTTTTCGGCAATAAAACAGGGAACGCGGGGAAATCGGTCTGGCCCCAGCGAAAGCGGAGGCTCCAACGCGGATACCGCCAGGCCCTACATGGTTACGGGCATCCCGCATAGTCGATGAGTAGCTCCCGACATCCGATTGCACTTCGCCTGGAGCAGCAGGTCGGCGGCGCCACGAAGCTCTTGGCGACGGTCATGCTCCTGCCCCTCATCGACGGAATCTTCCCGGCACTCGTCCTCGCAGACGCCCTCTCGAGTACGGTAGGCATCCTCCAGGTCGGCCTCCTGGTCTTCGGCGGCAGCGCCACGGTCGCCGTGGTGCTCGTCGAGATGGACAGGGACCCGATCCAGCAGACGAAGGAGGTGCTCATGATCGGAATCCCGCTGATCATCATCGCCGGGATCGAGTCCGCACTGGCGCCGACGATCGCCAGCTTCATCGACATCATCATCTTCGAGCGCTTTGCCGCCCTCGTGATCGTGGCCATCGCCGCAAAGACCGCGAGTTCGACTATCGGCGAGTATCTCCCCAACGCGAGCGTCATCATCGGCCTCGGTGCCATCGCCAGCTTGAATCCCAGCACCTTCGCCTTCGTGCTCACGACGGACCTCGAACTCGTGGCCCGGGGCATGGCCGCCGGCGGCGTCGGGGTTGGTTTCGCGTTGCTGCTGGTCCTCCTCCGCCCCCGAATCGAGGACATGGTCGACATCGACCGGTTCCGTTTCGGCAGCGCGGTCGCTCTGGGAACGCTGGCGCTTTCGCTCATCGATATCGTTCCCGAATCGGCGCCGCTCCCGGTCTTCGCCATGGCCGCGTTGCTCGCAATCGACCCCACTCCAGAGCCAGAGAGAACGCCGAGGACGGGGGAGGCCGCGGTCGCCAACGGTGGAAATGGCGACGTCTCGACCGGGGACGAGCCGAGCAAGGACCAGTACGGGTACCCGGGCGAGAGTGAGGACGACCGGGCGCCCTGGGTCTGAGGGGAATTTTTCTCCACGGGTGAGCAGCAGCCCGCGAGGTCGCCACGGGGTAGTGAACCGTAACGCCCTTTAGCCGTACCCGACAATCCGGGTGTACGGGGCTGTGGCCAAGCCAGGAATGGCGACTGACTCCAGAGGTTTGCCGACGACGACACTCCAGACTGGTATACCGAGCGTTCGACTGGCTCTCGGGCGCGATGACGACCCTCTGGAGTGCCGAGGCGCACCGGGGATATCAGTCGATCGGGGGTTCAAATCCCTCCGGCCCCACTCCCTTCTCTCGCGAGGCGCGTACGGCGCCGAGCGAGAGGCCATTTTGTGGTGGATTTGCGGATCCAACGACGGAAGACGCGAGTGAAACGAGCGTCTTCAGGTAGTTCAACATCCCTCCGGCCCCACCTCGCCAATATTACACAGTAGTGAGTGGCGTGTACTCCGTGTACTCCCAATCTGCACACGGAGAGAGCTGTACCGCGATTTCGCCGACGTCCAGCCCGCCCATCATTCTTGCTTCGTGTAGAAGTGGTACGCCTCCCGTGCTTTCTCCGTGCGCTCGTGCTGCCGCCGTGCAGTTTCCACGAGCGACTCGGTTGCCTCGAGGTAGTACTCGAGTTCGGCGCCGGTGAGGTCCTCCCGCTTTGCGACCTGCGAATCGAAGGCTTCGGCCAGATCGTGATAGGCCAGGAGACCCTTGAGCGATTCGAGACGCGACTGGGCGCCATCGACCAGCTCCCGGGTGACAGTCATGAAGGCATCCGAGGCTCTTTTGAGCGAGAGCTGGGCCATGTCCGTGTTTCCACGGTCGATCGCCGTCCCGAAGGCGGTGATCGCCGACGCGATGTCCCGGACCGCCCGATCCGACTCCTGAAGCTGACCGATCGCCGCGTACAACTCGTGGAAGGCATAGATGAGGACCATCTTCTCGTAGGGCTCGTCGCTCGACTTTCCGATGTTCCTGGCGACCCCAAAGTTTCCGTCTTCGAGGGCCGAGGGGAACCCGTCGGGATAGCCGCGGACGATCCCGGCCAATCGCTGCTGTGTGACGCTCACGTCGCCCGTGGCGAGGTCGCTCGCCGGACGTGCTTCGCGCAGGTTCATCGCCGCGATTTCCTCGAGCAAGGAGGACAATCGCTGACCGACCGTCCGGTCCAGTCCACTCCTGCCCGAATCCGTCGTCTCGTCGGCGAGGAAATCGACACCCTTCATCGCGGCCCGGCGCTGTCGTTCCGGGACGGCGGTTTCCACGGCCATCCGGGCGGCGACGGATTCGGTATCGGGGCCCAGCAGTTCGGCGACCTGTGACCAGTCGAGTTTCCACCCCTGGCCGGAGATCCGCCCGTTATCGAGGGCCGTGTTAAATGATCCCATCATCGCCAGCGAGCCGGAATGGGAAATGCGGTCCGCGCGGGACGTCTGGGCACTGGCACGCCGATTGGCCATGATCTCGGTCAAGAGCAACGTCGCCAACCCATCCGAGCACCCGTATCGATACTGCTCCCCGATCGTGTGCAGGTCGACGACGACAGAATCCGAGGCCGCCCACTCACCGATCGTCTCGTGCCACTCGACGTAGTACTGAAACGGGTCGAGATCCCCCGGCCCCGTCCCTTTCGAACGGAAAAACGTGGTCCATACCGTCCAGTCCTCGAGGTCCTCGGGATCGGCACCGCTCCCCGCCCGCTTCTGCATCGACAGTTCGAGGACAACTTTGAACTGGGAGTCCTCGCCGACGACACCAATGACGTCTATCGTTCCCCCGACAGCCCGTTCGGGACGAACCTCCCGGCGGAGCGGGCCGTGAGCGGTGAAGTGAACGTTATCCGCCGTCGCGAGGTTCGGTGGCAACAACTCCTCGATGTTCGCGCCGACCTTTCGGCTCAACACCTCCCCGGAACCCCAGTTACGCTTGGACATGGAACCTCCGTGTAGCGACGTGCTGTCGTGTCGGTTCTCCGTTCGAGGGTAGACGACTCACGGTTCTCGCTGTCAGACGGTTTGCGGCCCCCTCGTCTTAACTCTTCCATGCCTCGGGAACCCCTGACCGAGCGAGAGGGCGATGCCCCCGACGGTCAGGCGACGACCGAACGAAACGTGGCGGGACGGATTCGGGGATTTTGCAACAAACGGGATCGAAGGCGCCGGTTATCGAATTTCGAGCCCCGACTGTCCCTCGCTCGCGTCCTCGCCGGCCTCGTCCCATTCGAGTTCGAATTCGACGCTCAATTCGCCAGGCCCCGTCTCCGGTCCTTCACGCTCGGCCTTGACCTCGAAAGTGAGCCTGGCAGGGGGCTCGAGGGTCCGGGACTGGGATCCAGCCTGGAGGGTAATCGACTCGCCGGCGTCGAGTTTCTCGGCCACCTGGCGAAGGTACGTCGCGATCTCGGCACGTGTCTGGCGGTTCTCGGACTCGAAAAGGACTGTTTCCGGCATGCCTGATTTTTCGGCCCGCGTGACGATAAACGGTCCGCCGATTTCGACCGTCGGCAGGTTCGGGGACCAGGCCATCGTATTCGATGAACGTTTATGGGGGTTCACGAACTACCGTCATACATGGACGAATCGGACCATATCCTTATCGCCGGTGGCGGACGAGTCGGTCGTCGTGTCGCAAAACGGTTCGCGGATCGCGGACAATCCGTCACCGTCATCGAAAAAGACCCCGATGGAATCGTCGAATCCGACGAGGACTTCGAAGTGATCACCGGTGACGCAACTCGCCCGACCGTCCTCGAATCGGGAATGACCCCCGAGACGACCACGCTTGGCGCACTCACGAATCGGGAGGACACCAACCTGGCCGTCTGTCTGATCGCCAGACAGATAAACGAGGACATCCGGACGGTCGCCCGAATCGAAGACGAATACGGTGACGAGTTTGCGGAGTACGTCGACCAGGTGTACTTCCCCGAACGGGCGAGCATCAAAGCGGCGGTGAACGCCCTCAGCGGGAGCAATATCCGAACGCTCGAGGACGTCACTGGCGATCTCGAGATTCTCGACATCCAGGTCGGATACGACGCCCCGATCAAGGGAGAACGAATCACTGACGTTGACTTCCCGGCCGGCGTGCAGGTGATCTCCCGAACGAACGGCCACGTGGCGGCCCAGGCCGACGAGAAACTCGTCGGTGGCCGGCGGTACCTGGTCGCGGTTGACAGTCACCTGGTCAACGAGGTCATCGACCTGTTCCGCGGCGAGGAGTAAAACCCGATCGGTCCGTTCGGAGAACCGGTTTAGTCAGCCAGCGGGAGCCACAGGACGACCTCGTTTCCGCCATCCGGGCCGGTCCCGGCCTCGAAGCTCCCGCCGGACTGGTCGATCAGCCGATCGACGATCCAGAGCCCGAGTCCGCTCCCGTGCTCGAGTTGGTCGGGATCGGTGTCGCCGGCGAGAATCGAGATCTCCTCGGTTGGAATTCGAGTCCCGGAATCGTGGATCGAGAGGGCGACCTGGTCGGCTTCCCGGCCGATTTCGATGACCGCCCGGGGGGTCTCGGCCGTACTGTGCACGATCGCGTTTTCGAGGAGTTCGACGAGAGCCCGATCGATCTGTGGATGGGCGCTGACTGAGATCTGGGGCGGATCGGGTGCCGAAACGACCGCGCCGGGATAGCGCTCCCTGATCTCCTCGACGGCCGTCTCCACGATCCCCGAAAGCAGTTGGACCTGGGGCGGTTCGGGATCGGTCACGATCCCAACGAGGTAGCGCTGTTTTTCGACGGTTTCCATGAGACTTTGCCCGTGTCTCGAGGCCTTTCGAACGTGTTTGGCCGCCTCCTGTGGCGACAGCTCTTCGGCAAGGCCGAGTTCGCCGAGGATCACGTTCATCTCGTTGCGAAAGTTGTGGCGAAGCACCCGCATGAAAACCGTCAGGTGGCGTTCCCGCTCGGCGACTTCAGTCGCCGATTGCACGGTCCGGCCGTAGTAATAGCCCGTGATGGTTCCCGGAATGACCCCGTAGGACGCGAAGATCGCGACGAGATAGGCCGAATCAACCGTATAGAGTCCCACACCCGCCTGATAGAGGACCGATCCGACGCCGGCGATTCCCATCCACCCCATCCCGACGGCCATCCATCCGGCCATCCAGGGGCCGAGCTGGCGAATGAACGCGACGCGGTTCTTCTGAAAGGAGTCATTCGGAAGTGCAAGGATCAGCCCGAAGGGGATCATGATGCCCACGGCAATGAGAAGCGGGATGACCACCCCGATGAGAACTGTCCCGAGGGGATGGGATTCGCGCAGATGGATGGCATGACCGAAGGCGAACACGAAACCCAGCCCGGTGACGAACAGGCCCCAGGCTATCGACGGAACGACCTCGGGGTCGAAATCCGTCAGGAGATGATCGAATACCGAGCGCCACGGGTCCAAATCCTCACTCACAGCGAATCACCCGTTACTAATCGATAGACACTCCTAACCCCTCCGTTGCATTATCGTCGCCATTATAGGAATTGCCCGCCCTAATCGGGAGTTTTACAGCGGTACCTCGTACCCGTCCAGACCCTCAGCCAGCGATGAAAGCTCGCTTTCGAGCGTGGACACAAGGGCCGCCGTCCCCGGTTTCTCCAGGCGGTCCTCGGCCGCGAGGACGACCAGCCGCTGGGTGCCGATCGGGACGAAATCCACGTCGAGTACTCCCGCTCCAAAACGCAATCCGACCCCGATGTCCGCCACCCCGTCGGCGACCCGCTGGGCCGGACTTTGGATGCCGTTAACGGTTCGCCGGTAGCCGTCGATCCCGTTTTTATACGCATCCGGACTCCGTCCCGCCGAGTTCGCGACGTCGGCGACTGCACCGTCGAGAGCAGAACGGAGGCCGATATCCTCTGTGACGTTCACGAACGCTCCGTCCGTCTCGAGGTCGGAGAGACCGTCGACTGAGTTCGGATTTCCTTTCGGAACGACAAGGCCCCACTCCCTCGCGAACGTGGCTAGTTGCTCCCCCTCGACCGCTGCCGCATCCGCCTCGGTGAGGACGGCGAAGTCGGGAATTCCGTCCCGAAGCCGGCGCCGACCCTCCCGGCTCCCGTGTGGGAGATACCGCGGCCCGTCCACGTGATCCAGAAGCCGCGCGAAGAGCGGATCCGATTCCCCGATACCGAGGACGGCTGGTGGCCGCGTGTCTGCAGAAAAGAGGTCGACGGTAACCCGTTGTCCCACCTCGAGAAGTTCGGTCTCCGGGCGCATCTCGATGACGCCGTCGGCCTCCGTGAGACTCGTGATTGCGCCACTTCCCTTATCGACCGGATAAACCAGGACCTCGCCCGTCTCGTCCTCGATGACCGCCGCCGGGAGGAGGTAGGTCCGCCCCTCGGCGTAACGTTTCGGGGCTGCCATCCGACCGTCGAGGGTCGGGACGGACTCCGGGGGCCGACCGGCTGCCTTTCGGATCGCAGGCGCGACGAAGGTTCGAAACACGCTGAGCGCGGAGACAGGGTTGCCCGGGAGCCCGATGTAGGCCGTGTCGGCGATTTCGCCGACGATGGTCGGCCGCCCCGGTTTGACACTCACACCGTGCAGGTCGAGTTCACCGTGGTCCTCGACGACTCGGTACAGGACGTCCGCGTCGCTCGCGCTCGTCGACCCCGAGGAGAGCACGAGATCACACCGCTTCCCGACAGATTCGAGGGTTTCGTACATCCGATCGTAGTCGTCCGCGATGTGCGGCACGACCTCCGGCTCGCCTCCGGCCGCGCGCACGGCCGCGGCGAGTGCGAACGTATTGAGGTCGTAGATCTGCCCCCGTTCGTCGTCGCGCGGCTCGCCCGGACGGACCAGTTCGTCCCCCGTCGAGACGATCCCCACCGTCGGATTGGCGTAGACGGGCACGGATTCGATTCCCAGGGCGGCCAGAAGACCGATATCGCGGGTCGTCAGGACGGTCCCCGGGCCGACCGCCCGGTCGCCGGCAGCCACGTCGTCCCCTGCGTGCATGACGTTCTCGCCAGGAGCTACTGACGTCCGGATAGAAACCCGAGTTTCATCGTCCGCTTCGAGGCGGCTCGTCCGCTCGACCGGGACCACTGCGTCTGCGCCCGGCGGAAGCGACGCACCAGTTGCCACGCTGACGACGGCGTCACGCTCGACTTCGACGTCCGGTTTTTGCCCGGCTTCGACGACCCCGCCGAGACGAGCCTCGTATGGATCCCCCTCCGAGGCGTCGAAGGTGTCTCGGGCTATCACGGCGTACCCGTCCATCGTCGAGCGGTCGAAGCCGGGAACGTCGATGGTCGATTCGATCCGTTCTGCGACCACGCGGCCGTCCGCCTCGAGGAGATCGACGGCTTCCGTTCCACCCGAGAGCGAAAGCTCGGCGATTGCTTCGTGCAGTTCGGCCGGCTCGGCGAGGTCGCGGAACTGCTTGCGCTCGGTCATGGCATCGCCTCCCAGAACTCGACGGTCACGACAGCATCAGCGTCGTACCCCTCGATCGATTCGGGGACCTGCACCCACCCGTCCGCGAGCGAGACACTCGAGAGAATGCTCGCCCCGCTCTCGTGCACCGGCGAGGCCGTCACGTCGTCATCGCCGGATTCGGTCCTGACCCGGACACAACTCCTGATGCCGGGTTCGCTCCGGATTTTCCGATCCAGACGGGCCTGCACCCGTGCCGGTTCGTCGGGCGTGGTTCCAGCCGCCCAGTTGAGCGCCGGCCTGACGAACTGCCAGGCGTTGACGATACAGGCGACCGGGTACCCCGGAAGCATGAGCACCGGCGTCCCCTCGACCTGCCCGAGTGCCACTGGGTGACCCGGCTTGAGCCCGACACCGTGAACGAGCAACTCGCCCAGCTCCTCCACCACAGCCGGAAGGAGGTCTCGCTTGCCGATGGAGGAGCCACCGGTCGTCACGATCAGGTCGGCGTCGAGGTCCGATTCGATCGCGTCGGCGAGGGCGTCCCAGTCGTCGGTGACGACCTCCCGGTGGGCCGCCTCGCCGCCCCAGCGCTCGACGAGCGAGGCGACCATGATCCCGTTCGTTTCGATTGCCTCGCCGGGGTCGGGATCCGACTCGACGAGTTCCTCCCCCGTGGGAATCACGGCGACTGCGGGTTGATTTCGCACGGTCACCGATTCGATCTCCACGGACCGGAGCAGTGCGAGATCCGAGGGGCGGAGCCGGTGACCGGGATCGAAGAGGTGCTGACCCGCTTCGAGGTCCTCGCCCACGTCACTCACGTTCTGTCCGACGGCGACGGCCGTCGTGATCTCCACCATCTCGCCGACCTCCGTGGCGTGTTCGGTTTTCACGACGGCGTCAGCCGGCTCCGGGACCGGACTGCCCGTGTGAACCCAGGTCGCCTGTTCGGTGCCGGGATCCTCCCCGTGAACCGAAAGGGCGGCGGGTGATCGGTCCGCCGCTCCGAAGGTGTCCTCGGCCCGGACCGCGTAGCCGTCCATCGCCGCTCGCGGGAAGTCCGGAACGTTCCGCGGCGAGGTGACCGTTTCGGCGAGCACCCGACCGTCCGCCGCCTCGAGCGGGACCGTTTCGGTCCCCGCGACCGGCGTCTCCGCCCGGAGGATCTCGCGTGCCTCATCGACCCGGGTTCGCTCGACGAACCCGGACCCTCTTACAGACTCGGCGTCTCCCATGTTCGAGTCACAGGACAGCCGGAACCAAAAACCCGCGTCTCTCCGAATCCGGTGCCAGGGTTACAGGCCCGAACCGACACGAATCAGTCGAGGAATCGATCGTCCGCCTCCCGACGCTCCTCGTTTTCGATCGCGTCTTCGAGCCATCCGATTCTTGCCTCCTCGACGCCGTTAAAGGCCGGCACGAAGGGTTTGACGTCGAGCAACGGCGTCCCGTCGAGGACGTCGATCCCGGAGACGAAAAGCGAATTCCCGGAGACCTTCTCCAGTTCGACGACGGACAGCCCGATCGGATTTGGGCGCCGGGGAGCCCGGGTGGCAAAGACGCCGTGGACCTCGTCCTCCATGAACGGCCGGGGCTGGAGGTCGTAGCCGTCCGCGTTGTGAAACTCGTAGAGCAGGATCACGTGGGAGAACCCGTCGACGTCGAGCAGGCCCGCTTCGAATTCCGGATCGAGTTCGACGACGCCCCTCGCGTCCGAAAACGCCCCCTGAATCGGCATCCCGGACTCATCGGTGTATGGCGAGTGGATCGTTCCGATCGGCTCCATATCGACAGTTTTGCTCTCTCCGCTATAAGGTTCCGCCGAAGCGTGCTGGCCGATACGACCCGCTCGCGCGTTAACAGCAGTCCCAACTCAGACGATACGGAACGAGGGCCAGTTCACCTCGTGGCACCTGACGGGTTTGGAGGGGCTCGCGGTGGACCGTAAACGGTTAAGTCAAACGGCGAAAAGGACGACTCACCGTGACGAACACGCAGGTCACCCTCATCCAGATCGACAACTACGGCCCGTGGACGGTCACCCCCTCCCCTCGTCGCGAGGTCGACCTCCAGACCCTCCAGTCGCGACTCTTCGCCGACCTCTCCCAGAAGTTCGGGGAACACGGCGGGTACGCGTTCTTCACCCGCTTTGACAACATGATCGCCGTGACGAACGGGATGGACGTCTCGGATCACGCCCGGGTCCAAGAATCGATCGGCAACCGCTATCCGGTCACCATCAGCATGGCGATCGGGCACGGTCCGACGCCGAGCGAAGCGCTCGTCGAGGCCACCGCCCGGCTGCAAGACCGCGGGAGTGCCCAGGACCGGGATCGAACCGAAGAACTCCTCGGCAGCACGATCTCGAGTGACGAACGGACCGACGAGGACGTGCACATCGCCCACTTCGACGTGATCGACGCGACCGGGAAGTACACCGACGAACTCGACGCCTTCTCCACCTTCATCCACATCGAACACGGCTATTTCGCCCTCATGCAGCACCTCCACGACGAGTACGGCGGCCTCTCCTTTTTCGTGGGTGGCGACAACGTCATCGCGATCTGCCCGGATCTCGACGAAGCGGACTACCGCGACGTCATCGAGCACGTCGAGGCGACCGCCGACGTGACCCTCCAGGTCGGCGTGGGATCCGGAACGACGGCCCACGACGCCGGTATGGCCGCAAAACACGGCCTCGAAACGTGTCGAGAGAAGGGCACACAGATCGAAGGCGTCTGAACGGTCGGTTCCGTTCGGCAGTCAACCGAATCGGCCGCCGTGGGCACTCGTTAAATGCTCGCAGGTCCGAGGATGACCTATGCCACGCGAGGGCCGGCTTCCGGGTGCAACCGAGTCCGATCCGGCCATCGTGCTTCACGTGGACATGGACTGCTTCTATGCGTCCTGCGAGCGGCTTCGCGAGCCCGAACTCGAGGGCGAGCCGGTCGTCGTCGGAATGGGCTACAAGCCGGGTGAGAACATCGGCGCGGTCGCCACCGCCAGTTACGAAGCCCGGGAGTACGGGGTCCAGAGCGCCCAACCGATCTCCGAGGCCCTCGATCGACTCCCGCGAGCAGATCACCCACCCGGGGAAACCGAAGCGAGCGAGGAGCCTGTCGGCTACTACCGCTCGGTCGATCACGACTACTACAAGTCCGTCGCGAGCGACGTGAAATCGATCCTGTCCGAACTGGCCGAAACCGTCAGAGAAGTGAGCATCGACGAGGCCTACCTCGACGTGACCGAGCGGACCGCCTGGGAGGTCGCGGAGGGATTCGGCCGCCACGTCAAACAGCGCATCGAGCGAGAGGTGGGCGTCCCGGCAAGCGTCGGCGTCGCGCCGAACATGAGCGCGGCGAAGATCGCCTCGGATCACGACAAACCGGACGGCCTGACTGTCATCCCACCCGAAAATCTTCGGGACTTCCTCGACCCGCTTCCCATCGAGGACCTGCACGGCGTCGGCCCGAAAAGCGCCGCGACGTTCCACGACCTCGGAATCGACACCATCGGCAATCTCGCCGAGGCCGACCTCGAGGACATCACCGACCGCTTCGGCGAGCGCGGGCGAGACCTCCACTTCCGCGCCCGGGGGATCGACGAGCGCGAGGTCGAATCGCGCGGCAGGCCGAAGAGTCTTTCGCGGGAGAGTTCCTTCGGCGATCCGATTTCGGATCCCGAAGGGGCGCGGGAGCAGATCGACGCGCTGGCCCGTGCGGTCGCCTCCAGAGCCACCGACAAGGGGGCCCTCTACCGGACCATCGGTATCAAAGTCATCCAGCCGCCCTACGAGCTGAACACGCGCGAGCGCTCGCTCAGTGGCCCCGTGGACGATCCGGAACTCGTTCGGGAGACGGCCCAGTCCCTCTTCGACGAATTCGCGGGCGGCCGGGTGCGCAAACTGGGCGTCCGCGTGTCGAACCTGAGCTTTGCCGACAACGAGCAGGCCGGACTCGGTGACTGGTCCGACGCCTCTGCCGACATGGACGATCCGAATCGCGAATCAGAGATCAGGGGGCAGGCACGTTTCGACACCTTCGGCGAGGAGGGCTGAGAAGTTACTCCGAAACGAGGCCCTCGAGCGCGGCGGCCGGATCGTCCGCCTTCGCGACGCCACTCGCGAGCAACACCCCATCTGCACCCAGGTCCGCGGCCGCTGCGACGTCTTCGGCCGTACTGATCCCGGCCCCACAGTACACGTCGACGGAGGGATTCACGGCCGCGGCGGCCTCGACGGCCTCGGAGACGATCGACGGGTCGGCCTGGCTGACAGGGGTGCCGGTCCCGATGAGTTCCGGCGGTTCCACGGCGACGGCGTCCGGGCCGAGCGCACTCACGGCGGCGATCTGGTCCGGATTGTTCGCACAGACGATCGTTTCGAGGCCGGCCCGATCCGCGCTTTCGATGGCCGCGTCGATTTCCGCGAGCGTGAGTCGTCGCTCGGAGTGGTTGATCAGGGTCCCGGTCGCGCCGTTTCGGGACAGACCCTCCGCGAGGGGCTGGCCGGTGTGACTCCCCGGTTCGACCGGGCTCGTATGTTGGGCCCAGGTCCCGACACCGGTCTCGGCGACTGAAGCGAGGTCTGCGGCCTGCGGCGCCACGGCGATGTCGGTCTCGCTCGCGTCGTCAACGGCAGCCGCGGCGGTGGCAATCTCGACCGGGTCGACGGCGTATGCTTTCAAATTGACGAGGACGAACATACCGGCGAAACTGGGCGGACGGCGAAAAAGATTGCTGGTTGTCGGTGTCGGGTCGGTCAGTCCTTCCGCTCGACCATGTCCCCGAGGGTCAATCCCGAATCGCTCCCGCCTGAGTCCCACTCCTCCTCGCTCGTCTCGGCAGCGGCCGTCAGCGAAATGCCGAAGTGGCCTTCGAGTTTCGACTGCACCTCGTCGCTTGGAAGCATGTCCCCGTGTTCGAGTTTCCGGATGAGACTCACCTTCTCGTTGATCTGGTTGGCGAGTTCCTCCTGGGTGAGATCCCGGCTTTCCCGTGCGTTGCGAATCCGGTCGTCGTAGTCCTCCGCGAGTTCCTCCATCTCGTCGTAGAGGTCGCGACGTCGGCCGCTCGAGCCGCCACTGCCGCCGGTGGTCGCCGACCCAGTCGAGGAACTCGACCCGCTCGATTTGGTCGAATACTTACTCGAGGTGCTCGTGGTCTTCTGGGTCTTGACTTCGGTGCCGAACTCGGCACAGTCATCACAGACCTGCAACTCGGCGCCCTCGATCTTGACCGTGTTCGGAGCGGGAGTCTCGGCGCCGCACATCTCACACTGAACCATGGGCGAGTATTCCCTGTCACCGGCCTTAAATGGTACGACCGGCTCACCGAAGTGCGGTCCAGGCCCCGTAAAAGCGCTGGAGGGCGGTGACGTGACCGACGACCGCAAGGGCCCCCAACAGGATCGCCACGAGCGAGACGCCAGCGACCTCGGGCACCACCGTCACGACGACCGCGACGATCCCGATCCCGGCGAGTCGGTCTGCCCGACCCACGAGCCCGCCGTACTCCCGTTCGAGGCCCACGGCCTCGATCTGTGTCCCCATGTAGGAGGTGAGGAGGACCCCTGTCACGGCGGCAAATCCGAGTCCGTATCGCCCGATACCACCGGCCAGACCCGCGACGATCACGAGGTCGGCGTACCGGTCGAGCACGTGATCGAGAAGATCGCCGGCCCGGGAATCGATATTCATCTCGCGGGCCAGCGCGCCATCCAGGAGGTCGAGCCAGCCGTTCATGACGACGAAGATCGCCCCGGCGAGATACCACGCCGGCCTGGCCTGGAAAAACGAGATTCCGGCCGCGATGGCCACCGTAAACGCCACGAGCGAAACGACGTCCGGAGTCAGCCCGATGCGCTTGGCGGTGCCGACGAAGGGATCGAGGAACAGGTTCGCAATCGGTCTCAGTCTATCGAGTGTCATAGGTAGTCAGTGAAATCGACGCTCCCTGCACTCGGTTCGCGATCGCCCGCGATCGCCGATTCGATCGCCCGGGCCGTTTCGTCGGGGGACTGGTCGGTCGTCTCGATTTCGAACACCGCGTCCCGACCGTTGGCTTCGACTGCTTCGGTGAGGATCACGTCGAGGGCTTCGCTTTCGGCGTTCTCGCGGGCCGATTCGGCGGATTCGCCTCGATCGAGAAGGC
Organism: Halodesulfurarchaeum sp.; assembly: GCA_034520565.1. Taxonomy (GTDB): domain Archaea; phylum Halobacteriota; class Halobacteria; order Halobacteriales; family Halobacteriaceae; genus Halodesulfurarchaeum. The sequence continues at coordinate 1,432,559 of JAXHNL010000002.1, read as the reverse complement.
GTGATTCGATGGTCTCGGGACGACAGCGAAGGACGATCACCCGGTCCACGTCGAGGTGATGTGAGAGATGTGATTCGATCACGACGTGGTCCATCCCCACGAGATACTCCCCGACGGCCTCGAGGTCGGCGACCACGGTATCCCGCTCCTCGTCTCGCTCCGTGTAGAGCCCTTCATCGCGGATGACCTCGTTCAGGTGAACGACGTCGAGGACGGTATCGAGCCGTTCGGTCGCGGTCGTTTTCCCCGTCCCCGGCGTTCCAGTGACGGCCACTTTCACGTCGCGAGCACCTCGTTGAGTTCCCGAACCGCCCGTTCCGTCTCCGATTCGGTCCCGGCGGTGATCCGGACGTACTCGGGAGGCCAAAACTCGACAGATCCCGGATGATGACCCCTCGTTCACGCATGGCGTCCGCGACGGCCGTCCCATCCCCAACCTCGACCATGACGAAATTGCCGTGGCTCGCGAGAACCGGCGCGTCGATTGCGGACTCCAGGTGCTCGCGGGATTCCTCGACGGTCTCGACGGTTGCTTCGACGTGGGCCTCATCCTCGAGGGCGGCCAGCCCCGCTCGACAGGCGATCGAACTGACGGAAAAGGGGGTGTTGACTCGCGCGTACGCATCCGCCCAGGAATCGGGCACGATGGCGTAGCCGAGCCGAAGTCCGGCCAGCCCGTAGGCCTTCGAGAAGGTCCGGAGGACGGCGATGTCCTCCCGCTCGTCGAAGAGGGTCCCTGCGCTCTCCCCGTCGGAGAACTCGCCGTACGCTTCGTCGACGATCAGCAGGGTCTCCTCGTCGGTTCGATCGCTGATCTCCCGAATCGCGTCGAGGGTGAAGCGGTGGCCGGTCGGGTTGTGGGGACTCGTGAGATGGACGATCCGCTCGCCGTCGTAGCTCCCGAGGACCGTTTCCGGTTCGAGGGCGAACCCGTTCCCCGCCTCGATCCGGTACGGCGCCACCGTCCCGTGGTGAAAGCGCGCGGACATCTCGTAGTAGGCGAATCCCGGCTCCGGAACGAGGACGCCGTCACCGGGATCGAGCATCGCCCGCGCGAGAAAGTCCAGTGCCCCGTCCCCACCGGGCGAGAGCCAGATCTGTGCGGGTTCGACGTCCCACTTTGCGGCGATCGCGTCGGTGAGGTCCGTGTGGACCGACTTCGGGTAGTGATGGACGTCCGGGGCCGTCTCGCGAATGGCCGTGACGGCCTTCGGACTCGGTCCGAGCGGATTCTCGTTCGACGCGAGTTTCACGAGCTCCGCGGGGTCCATCCCCAGTTCGCGGACGACCTCCTCGATGCCCTTGCCGGCGACGTACTCCGGGTTCGCGGAGAGGTCCCGTGGGTGCATGAGAGAAGGAAAACGGGGCCGCGGCTTAAGCGTGGTCACCGCGCGACAGTCACTCGACCCGTTCGACGTCGTGTTCGAGGGTGCCGACGCCCTCGATCTCGATTTCGACGGTGTCCCCGTCCTCGAGCGGGCCGACGCCTGCCGGCGTCCCCGTGCTGATGACGTCGCCCGGTTCGAGGGTCATGAGGGCCGTGATCTCGGCGATCAGTTCGGGGACGGAGAAGATGAACTCGGCCCGGGAGGAGTGTTGTTTGACCTCCCCGTTCACTCGCAGTTCGATCGTCGCGTCCGCGGGGACGTCCCCGGGGGCGGCGACGACCGGTCCCATCGGGGCGGCTCCGTCGAAGGCCTTCGCGCGGATCCAGTTCTGTTCTCGCTCCTGGTCGTCCCGGTTAGAGACGTCGTTGACGGCGGTGAAGCCCTTGACGACGTCCCAGGCGTCGGCTTCGTCCACGTTTCGGGCCTGCTCGCCGATCACCACGCCGAATTCGGCCTCGTAGTCGACCCGCTCCTTTCCGGCCGGGAGCGTGATCGTGTCGCCGTGGCCCGCGACAGCGTTCGGCGTTTTGAGAAAAAGCAGTGGGCGATCGGGAATCTCCGAGTCCCGCTCTGCGGCGTGGTCGGCGTAGTTCAGCCCGATCGCAATGATCTTCGTCGGTTCGGCCGGTGGCAGCACGTCGACGTCGCCCGGATCGTACACCCGGCCGCCGAACTCGATGCCTGCACTCGTCCACTCGCCAACCCGGGTCGCACCTGCTGGATCCCGAAAGCGTACGGTTCGCATGGGCCGGATTTTGACCCCCCGGGGCCTAAGGGTTGCGAGCGGGAGTTCCTCGCCATCACGTTTTTGATCGTATTGCTCGAACACGAGGGTATGGAACTCACCTGGCACGGCCATTCGACCTGGGCGGTGACCGTCGGCGAAACGAACCTGCTGATCGACCCGTTCTTCGACAACCCGAAAACCGATCTCGGACCCGCGGGCGTGACGGAACCCGACTTCGTCCTGCTGACCCACGGGCACGCGGACCACATCGCACACGTCCCCCAGTTCACTGGGAGCACTGTCATCGCGACCCCGGAACTCGCGGCCTACGTCGGCGACGAGTACGGCGTCGAGGACACCATCGGCATGAACCTCGGCGGAACCGTCGAAGCCGGTGACGCCTTCGTCACGATGCACCGGGCCGATCACACGAACGGCATCGAAACCGACTACGCCAACTCGGCCGGGATGCCAGCCGGGTTCCTGATCGGCGACACCGATCCGAACGCGGAGACAGTCGAGCGCACGACCTTCTACCACGCCGGCGACACGGCCCTGATGAGCGAAATGCGTGACGTGATCGGCGCTCACCTCGAACCGGACGCGGCCGCGGTCCCCATCGGGGATCACTTCACCATGGGCCCGGAGCAGGCCGCCCTCGCCGTCGATTGGCTCGGCGTCAGGCGCGCGTTCCCGATGCACTACGACACGTTCCCGCCGATCGAACAGGATCCGAACGACTTCGCGGCAGCCGTCGAAGCGACTGGTAGCGGGGCGAGCGTCGAGATTCTGGCAGGCGACGAGACCGTCGAACTGTAGGGCGGCCACGAGACGGACAGTGCCTCCCTCGTGGGCGGCCTCGAGACCGCCCCTCGGACGAACGTTTTTATCTGCCGGCGGCCTTCTCAAAGCCAATGAGCGATTTCAGCCTCGACCTCCGCGACGCCGAGGAGGAACTCGACATCGAGGAGACCGAGGAAGGCGCCTTTGGCGGACGAATCGTCCTTGGTACCCTCGACGGGACGACGCCCGACGACGAGTGGATCGCCGAAATCGAGGCCGGCAACGTGCTCATCCTCGCCATCGAGGGTGACATCAACGAGCTGGCTGCCGGCTTCGCCCGCGACATCAAGGAAGGCGGTGGCACGTTGACCCACTTCCGCCGGTTTCTCGTGGTCGGGCCACCGGGAGTCGTGATCGACACCGAACGGCTGTAGCGGTCTTCGTTCCACGACAGCCCTGCAAGAAACCACGATCGGACCCGTCGCCGCTGGACGAATCATTAACAGCACAGGGCCCGTAGCACCGGTATGCCATTCCGGGACGACGGCTCCCCGATCGAACCCGAGATCGTCGATCGATTCGACGACGGCTTCGGCTGGATCGCCCACCCCGAGGAGACGATGCAACGGGCCAGTCACGCCATCGACTTCGGAAACGGCGTCTGGATCATCGACCCGGTCGATGCCGGTGGGATCGACGAGGAGATCGAAGCCCTCGGCGAGGTCACGGGCGTGGTGGTATTGCTCGACCGGCACGAACGCGATGCCGCAGCGTTCGCGAACCGATTCGACGTCCCGGTTTTCCGCCCGCACTACGTGGATCGGAAATTCGACGCGCCGGTCGAAATCCTCGGAGAAACCCTGCCAGACGAGGATGTCCAGGTCATTCAAACCCTTAACTGGCCACGGTGGAGAGAGGCAGCCCTGTACGACGGTGAGACGCTGGTTACCGCGGACGTGCTGGGGAATGCCTCCTACTTCACGGTCGGGCCGGAGCGCATCGGCGTCCATCCGATGGTTCGAATCGCGCCGCCGACCGCACTCGCCGGGTTGAACCCGGACCGAATACTCGTGGGCCACGGCCCGGGCATCCACGAAAACGCGACGCGAGCGCTCGACCGGTCGCTTGCCGGCGCTCGCCGACGACTCCCGCAGGCGTGGCTTGGTGCGCTCACATCGCTAGTCTCGAGCCCTCGGTCCGGTCGTCGAGGGCCTCGAGGCGCTCGTCGAGCTCGTCGAACCGCCGAAGCCGCTCGCGGTGCAGGCTCGCGAGCATGTCCGCGAGAAAGCCGAAGAGGATCAACTGCCCCCCGAGCAATAGGGCGAGCGTCGCCACGACGGCGATGATCTCGTGGGAGATCCCCTGCGTGAAGTACTCGATCCCGACGTACCCGCCCAGGACCACGCCCCCGCCGAAAATCACCGCGCCGATGCTCCCGAAGTAGAAAAGCGGGTTCGTCGTCTTCGCGAGGCTGTAGAGCGTGAGCAAGATCCGCCCGCCGTCCGCGATGGGGTTGAGGTTCGGATCCGATTCGGCCGGACGAGCCCGGTAGGTGATCGGGACCACGGCCACCTCGAGGCCGCGTTTGACACACTCGACGGCGATTTCGGTCTCGATGCCGAATCCCTCCGCCTGGAGGTGCATCCGGTCGAAGGAGTCCCGGGTGAACGCTCGATAGCCGCTCAGAATGTCGCCGTGGTCCTCGCCGTGAACGCGCTTGAACACGCCGTTGAAGATCCTGTTTCCGACTTTGTTGAGCCGCGTCATCGCGCCTGCCTCCATGTCGGCAAACCGGTTGCCGACGACGTGATCAGCGTTCCCGGACCGGAGCGGCTCCAGCAGCCGTTCGGCCTGCGAGGGAGCGTAGGTGCCGTCACCATCGAGCATGAGGACGTATTCGCTTTCGACGTGTTCGAGCGCCTCGCGAACGGCCTGGCCCTTGCCGCTCCCCGATTGAACCATGACGCGGGCGCCTGCTGACTCGGCGATTTCGGCCGTGTCGTCGGCCGAATCGCCGTCGATGACGAGAATGTTGTCGAGGCCCGCCGCCCGGAGGCCCTCGATGACGTCGCCGATGGTCTCGGCCTCGTTGAGCGTCGGAATCAGCACGCAGACGTCCCCGTCGGCTTCCATTACAAGGGAGTCGCGGGGCCGATGCCAAAAACGTATCCTTCCGAATGGGTCACTGACGTGGAATATCGACTACCGGGCTCCGTCTCGGGCGGCTTCGATAGCGGGCTCGTATCCGTCATAGGCAGTGGGAAAGCGATATTCGTAGCCGATCTCCCGGAGTTTCTGGTTCGAACACCGCTTGCTCGCGACGATCCGCTGGCGCGTGGCCGTCGATCGGGTTCCCACTTCCAGGCGATCGTCGACGGTTTGTTTTGGTGGCTGTGCCACGCCGATCGCTTCCGCCAGCCAATCGGCGAACTGCCATTTGTCGAGTGGTTCGTCGTCGACTGCGAGCAACGTCTCGTTCCGGAGCCGGTCTCCTTCGATGAGAAACGCGACGGCCCCGGCCGCGTCTTCGCGGTGGACGAGATTCAGGTATCCCGCCGTGACCGGTCCCTCCAGGTACCGATCCATCCGGTATCGATCCGGCCCGTACAGCCCGCCAAAACGGACCACGGTTCCATCGATATCGAACTCGGGGGCGGTTTCCAGGGTGAGTCGCTCCGCCTCGCGGAGGATCTCCTGGCGGTCCGTTTCGGGTTCGATCGGCGTCTCCTCGTCCACCCAGTCACCGCCGAAGTCACCATAGACGCCGGTGCTCCCGGTGTAGATGAGCCGATCAGGGGGATGCCTGCGTGGACCGAAGTTCGTAATGACCGATTCGAGGGCTGTATTGTAGATTGCCCCGGGCCCGGGATTGCCGCGGGAACTCGCGGTGAACACGAGGACGTCCGCATCCGGAAGCGAGGTGACGTCGTCCGGATCGGTGAGGTCGGCTCGAATGGGTTCGGCGCCCGTCTCCGCGACAGCCTCCAGCCCCGCCGATGATCGCCGGACACCGTACACCTCGTACTCGTCACGCAGCTGCCGCGCAAGCTCGGTTCCGACGTATCCGCAGCCGAGAATGCCGACGCGTTGCTCAGTCATGGTCAGCGTCGTGGAGATGGGGGTTCATGTTCGTCCTATATCCTGGTCCGAAACTGTTCAGTGACCCGTTTCTCATGGCATCTCCCTCCGGGTGCCCGAACCTCTCGATTCCGCTACCGGCAAATGGGAGTGATCCCCCCCCCCCAGGAGACGATCACTCCGATCGGGTTCGCACTTCCCCAGGCGCAGTCCTCGCCCCGAATCGAGGACCACGCCCGGGTCAAGGCTGGTATTGATTCCCGTTTTCGCGTCCGGTCCACAGACACACCCGTATTTTCTGCGCCCGGTATCGACCACTTCGCCTTTGACGATCGTCGGGACCGTTGCATCGTCGTGACGGAGGTTGGCGACGACGGTTCCCGCACCGAAGTTGACTCGCGGCCCAATGACGCTGTCACCGACGTAGGAGAGGTGTGCGATGCTTGCGTCATGCATGACGACGCTGTTTTTGATCTCGACGGCGTGGCCGATCGCTGCGTCTCGATCGACGAGGGTCGTCCCCCGAATGTAGGCATTCGGGCCGACAGTCGCACCCTCGCGGATGATGGCCGGCCCTTCGATGACGACGCCCGAGTGGATGGTGGCCCCCGGTTCGACGACCACGGGACCCTGAAGATCGGCTCCGGGGTGGACGTTCCCGGCGATCGCGCGGGAGCGCTCGCCGATCAGCCACTCGTTTGCCTCAAGGAGGTCCCAGGGCCGACCGACGTCGAGCCAGTCCTCCATCTCGACAGGCGCGACCGTCGACTCCGCGCAGGCCCGTTCGAGGACGTCCGTGAGTTCGCGCTCGCCGCGCTCACTTTCGCCCACGTCGAGCCAGTCGACCGCTTCGCCGGGGAAGACGTACGCGCCAGTGTTGACGAGGTCCGACGGGGGGTCTGCCGGCTTCTCAGTGACGCCGGTCACCCGCGAACCGTCCGCGGACAGTTCGAGCACGCCGTACTGGGAGGGGTCCTCGACGCGCATCGCGCCGACTGCGGGGCCGGATTCGAACACGGCCCTGAGCGATGGCGGATCGTAGAGTCCGTCGCCGTTGAGGACCGCGAACTGCTCGCCGTTCAGACGCGACGCGGCCTGCCGGAGTGCATCTGCGGTCCCGTCTCGGGATTCCTGCTCGACGTACTCGATTTCGAGGCCGTCCCACTCCGAGCCGAAGTGGGTGCGAATAACATCGGCCTCATAGCCGACCACGAGGATAATGTGGTCGGCGCCGGCCGATCGCGCGGCCTCGATCGTATGCTCGAGGAGCGGCCGGTCCGCAACCGGGAGCATCGGTTTCGGTCGGTCGGCGGTGAGCGGCCGCATCCGGGTTCCCTCGCCGGCGGCCAAGACGACTGCGTCCATGGAGTCACTGGGAGTGCCATAGGGCAAAGAACTAACGGGTCGAGCTCAGATCGGTTCGTGACTTCGTTCCAGCAAAATCATCCAGATCGAGATGATTCATCGTCGAGCCGTTCGTCTAATTCGTCCAATTCCTGCTCGAAGTTGACATCCGAGAACTCGCCAAATCCACGTTCGAACTGATTTTCCCGATCCAATAAGCGAGAAAGAAGGTCTGAGATGCTCTCATCGGGCCGTTTCAGGACCTGTAACTTTTCGTACACCTCCTCACGTATCCGGAGTGTTTTCATTCTTGGCACCTCGTTTCGACTCCCAGAGCCAGGACTGTTCATTTCTCGGGATGATACTCGGCAACTTCGAGCACGTCCCGAACTTCGTCTTTCCAGAAATGCTTCTCCGCGGTTGCGAAGGTCGCCCCATGTTCCCGAGCAGTCGCGGCGATCAACGCATCAGGATGATCAGCCGGGACACCCCGCACCAATAACTCCTCCTGAAGCGTCTTCGCTTCCATCGCTGTCCGCTCGGTAACCGTCAATACGTCCATCGAAGCGGTCACTGCCTGCCGAACCGATTCTGGTGAACCATCGATATATCCGTGTACGGCCCCCATATACGCCTCGTACAGCACAACTGCAGAAACGGCCCACGCTTCCGCCTCGTACCGTTTGAGAAACGAACTGGCCGACGATGTTCCGTCCAAATACTCACTGAGAAGATTGTTATCCAAGACGATCATTCGTCGTCTGCCTCGAGATCTTCGGCCATCCCGTCACGCATTGAACTCCGCATTTTGGACATGCCTGCACGAGTATCTCCCTCAGTTTCGGCCAGGACGCCAAATCCTGCCCATTTGTCTCGCTCAGTCAATCGTCGAATGACATCCTCATAGCTCTCCCCCTCGGATTTGAAAAGGTCGAGCCGATGCTTCGTTTCCTTGGAGACCCGAATCGAGGTGTCACCCATGTATATGCATACGCATACAAATGCAAAAGGGTGCTGGTCAAATCCGGAAAATGGAGAGCCCCGTCACACCAATACCGTCCGCAGGTAGGTACGCTTATGCACCTGGAAAAGTAACTCATGATCTGAGTAACTATGACCATCCTCATCACTGGCGGCGACGGCTACATCGGCTGGCCGACCGCCCTCCGAACGGCCGAACAGACGGACGAACGCGTGCTGCTTGCGGACAATTTCGCCCGTCGCGAGTGGGTCGAAAACGTGGGCTCACGGAGTGCGACCCCCGTCGCGCCGATCGAGGAGCGCATCGCTGCGGCCGAGGAGGTCCTCGGGATCACGAACCTCTCCTTCGTCGAGGGCGACCTCGCGAACAAGGACTTCACTGACGAGATCATCTCCGTCCACGAGCCCCGCGTCATCGTTCACACCGCCGCACAGCCCTCCGCGCCGTACTCCCAGATCAACGGCGAGCGGGCGAACTACACCCAGCACAACAACATGCAGGCCACGCGGAACCTGCTCTGGGGACTCGAGGAACAGGATCTCACCGACACACACTTCATCGAGACGACCACCACGGGCGTCTACGGCGCGCCCGAGTTCCCGATTCCCGAGGGTGGGGCCGTCATGGAGAACCAGGGCGAGCGCGACGAGGTCCCGTTCCCCGCGATGGCCGGCAGCTGGTATCACCTCACCAAGAGCCACGACGCGGCGAACATGCGGTTGGCCCATTCGCAGTTCGACATCCCCATCTCGGACGTCCGCACGGCCATCACGTACGGGGCTGGCACCTCCGAGACCAACGCCGACGACCGGCTGGCGACCCGCTTCGACTTCGACTACTACTTCGGCGTCGTCGCGCACCGCTTTGCCGCCCAGGCCGTCGCCGGCTACCCGATGACCGTCTACGGCAAGGGCGAACAGCGGAAGCCGTTCATCAGCCTCGAAGACGCCGTCGAGGGACTCGCGCGGCTGGCACTCGCGGACGTCGATGACCGACCGGACGATCTCACCGTGTACAATCAGGTCACCCGAGCAATCAGCATCGTCGAGGTCGCCGAGACGATCGCGGACGTGGCCGGGGAGTTCGGGTACGACGTCGATGTCGAGCACTTCGAGAACCCCCGGGACGAGGACGAGACCCACAAGATGGAGATCGAGAACGACCGCTATGCAGACCTCATCGACGGGCAAAGCGTGACCTTCGAGGCGGGCATGCGGGAGACCATCGGCACGATCAGCGAATACGAGGAGGCCATCACGGCCCACGAGGACCGGTTCCTCCCGGGCGTCCTTGAGGATTGAGATGGACGTCCTCGTCACCGGTGGCCTGGGCTACATCGGCAGCGCGCTGGTGCCGTACCTGCTGGATCGCGACGTTGTCGACACCGTTTCGGTGTTCGACGACCAGTCCACGGGGAGCCCCCGCAATCTGTTCGGGACGGGTCTGGGTACCGACGACGATTTGACCGTCTATCGCGGTGACGTCAGGGAGTACGGGGCCGTCGAGAACGCGATGCGAGGTGTCGATACGGTGATCCACCTCGCCGCGATCACCGGCGCGGAGAGCACCCACGACCGCGAGGACGAGACCTTTGCCATCAATTACGGGGGTACCGAGAACGTCGTTCAGGCCGCCGAGAAGTACAACGTTGGGAACGTGGTCTTTGCCTCATCGTGTAACCTCTATGGCCGGGCGACGACTGCGGACATCACCGAGGAGACCGAGGCCGATCCGCTGAACCCCTACGCAGAGTCGAAACTCGAGTCCGAGGAATTGCTCCGGAAGGCGAGTTCGGACAACGGATTTTCGGCGACCGCGCTCCGGATGAGCACGAATTTCGGGGACGCACCAGGGGTTCGTTTCAACCTGGTCGTCAATCACTTCGTCTTCCGGGCGTTGACTGATCGGCCGCTGACGGTCTACGGGGACGGAACGAACTGGCGACCGTTCATCCACGTTCGCGACGCCGCGCGGGCGTTCGCGCACGCGGCCGGGCATCCAGAACAGTACGACCACCCGGTCTACAACGTCGGCGCGAACGACCAGAACTACCAGATCCGGGAGATCGCGGAAGTCGTCCGGGAGGAACTCGACACCGACCTCGAGATCACGTATCTCGAAGATCGCAAGCCGGGGCCGTCCTATCACGTGAACTTCGATCGGCTGGCCGCAGACACGGACTTCGAGCCCCGGGAAACGCTACGGGAAGGTATTCGGGACCTCGCCGCACAGTTCCAGGCATGAACGCAGAGACAGCGACAAACCCGACGATCGCGGTCACCGGCGCAGCCGGGTTCATCGCCAGTCGCGTCGTGAAGCTCATCCGGGACGAGCATCCCGACTGGGAGCTGATCCCCCTCGATAACTTCTACCTCGGGGAGGTCCGCCAGATCGGGGACGTCGAAGTCCAGTACGTCGATATCCGAAATCGAGACGCCCTCGAGGACGCGCTCGCCGGGAGCGATATCGTCCTTCACCTCGCTGCGGTCAGCGGCGTCGACGACTGCACGAACAACCCCGATCTCGCTTACGAGGTCAACGTCCAGGGCACGAACAACGTCGCCTGGTTCTGTCGGAAGACCGGTGCCGGGCTCGTGTTCCCGTTCAGTATGGCCACGCTGGGCGATCCCGAACGAGTTCCCCATCACGGCCGATCAGGAGCGCGATCCGATGAACTGGTACGGCCGGACGAAGGTGCTGGGAGAGCGGGCAATCGAGACGATGGCGGATGGGGCATTCCCGGCGCACCTCTACCTGAAGTCGAATCTGTACGGTGAGCACGAGGTGGGCGGTAAGACGGTGACGAAGGGGACGGTGATCAACTTCTTCGTGGACCGGGTGTTTTCCGACGAGCCGATCACGGTCTACGAACCCGGGACGCAGGCGCGGAACTACATCCACGTGAAAGACGTGGCAAACGCCTACGTCCGGAGTGCCGAGCGGTTGCTCGAGCAGCTCGATGGTGGGGAGACCGGCACCTGGACCTACGAGATCGCGAGTTCGGAGGATCCAAGCGTGATGGAGGTGGCAAAGCTGGTGCAAGAGATCGCGGCGGAGCAGGGCATCGAGACCGACGTCGATTTGGTCGAGAATCCCCGCGGGAACGAGACGCTGGTGAGCGAGTTCGCCGTCGACACGTCGAAAGCGAAGGCGGAGTTGGGGTGGGAGCCCACTCACAGCGTCGAGGAGACGGTTCGGGAGTTGCTCGAGAAACGGTCTGAACAATAGATTACCGTTCCACGGAAACAGGCATGCTGTCGGCTCGAACGTAGATGAGGCGGAAGTCGATCAATAACTCCCGAGGGACTCGTACTCCCAGATCAACTCGAACAGCCGGTTCATCCCCGCCACGAACGAGGCGTTCTCCGTCACTGCCGCCTGCCGGAGGTGCAACGGAATCTCCTCCTCCTCGACGAGAAAGAGTGCTTTGCCGGTGTCGTACTCCATGCTCGGGTCGGCAAGCGTGCCCCGAACCGGGAGTTTGGATTCGCTGATCCGGTACTGGACCCCCTCGATCGACTCGATGTGATCGATCCGCTCGTCCTGAATCGACCGGTTTTCCGGTTCGATGTGGTCCGGATGGACGAAGAGTACCTGCACCTCCACGCCCCGGGAAACGGCGTCCCGCAGTGCCTCCTCGACGCTCGGGAGGTACTCGAAACTCTTGGTGAAGACGTGGACCCGATTCTCGGCCTCCGCGTACAGTTGGCGGGTCTCCCGCTCGCTCACCTCGCCGACATCGACGACCCAGAAGAGTTCCTCGGTGGGCGTGATATCGCGGGAGGCGTCCTCGAATCGGGGTTCGAAGGTCTCGAGGAACGTCTCGCGTATCGACTCGATCGATTGCCGATCGGACTCGAAGGTCTGGCGGCGGTTCTCGATCGCCCGGTCGAGGATCACCTCCGGATCCTTGGGCTGATACTCCTTCGGCCGGCCGGGCACGACCTTGATGAATCCGCGGTCGTTGAGATCCGAGAGGACGTCGTAGATCCGTGCCTTGGGAATCCCCGTCGCCTCCGAGAGGGTCGGGGCAGTCGAGCGGCCGATCGTCAAGAGCTCCTCGAGGGCGGTCGACTCGTACTCGCCCAGATCGAGGCGTTCGAGGAGTCGATCGGGGTCCGTGCGGGAGTCCATTCATCCGGGGAATGAATCGGAGTGGGCAAAAAGGAATCGGGAATGGCGATAGAGGCGGTAAAAAGTCAGGGCGAAATCGACCGACGATTGTAGAGAGTAAGTCTCACACCCTCAATTCCTCGCCCAACAGATCGATAACCGTCGTAAACTCCGGCAGTGTGGAATAGACCAAGGGACTGAGCGTTTCCCACCGTATTTCAAGCTCAGTTGCCGCCTCGAGGACCGCTGAGGGATCGTACTGTCTATCATAGTACTCGAGTTTTCGTCCGACTACGTCGGGGTCGATGGAAACCGACTTCGAGAGCAGGTGATAGATGTCGTACAGATCACGCGGCTGATCCCGGGTCAGGAGTGCTCGAATCTTTTCGGCCAAGATCTCTCGTTCTGACAATACGGAAAGTTCGAAGGCCGGAATATCCTGGAAGTGCGGATTGTATCGCTTGATATCGACGGAACGAATCGAGCTTTCGGTATTGATCTCGAGCCGAAGAAAGTTGAGTGAGCGTCGATCGCCCGTGTACAACGGCCCCTGAATGCCCAATCGTATCTGGACGGAACGATTCTCTCGTTCGATGTCCGTCTCCTCGGGACTGGCCCCATAGGCCTCGAGGTCACGAGATACTGCCCGAACCAACGCATCGTCATCGATCGATACCCGAGCAGTGAAATCGAGATCCTCGGAAAATCGATCGAGTTGATAGAACTTCAACAGTGCCGTACCACCTTTGAATACGAGCTGGTCCGCAGTCTCCCGACTGATCGTCGACAGCACGAGATCCTGGAGATACAGGGTTTCTGCCTGGCCCGCGTTCCCGTTCGTAAAAGTTCGTGCGTAAGATTCGATTTGAGACCTACGTAACATCCGTATTCACCTTGAGGCGCCACTTCGAATCGATTTCGCCATTCCCGGGACGTGTGAGATCCAATCGAGGATAGTTTCGATCCCCCACTTGGAGGATATCAACGGATTCACCGCGCACCACTTCAAGGAGATATCCCAGGCGTTTCTTTACTGAAGCCATCCCCAGACGAGTGGCGTATTCGACGCTTGTATCAATATCGACGATCTCGGCCAGTTCAAAAAGTTCCTCCACTGGGACGGCTTTCCGCTCCAAACAATCGAGGAGCAATCGTTCGGGATCGGCCACAAAGATCTCGAAATCTGCATATCGCCGCTTTCCGAACCCGAACAGTGATCGGGACCTGAAGAATTCAACTGATTCCAGGTCCTCCCGGTTCCGTGCCGCGATGATTTGAACGCGAGCCGGTTGCTGAGTCGTCACGTCGTAATACCGTAGTCCGGACCAAAGCGAGAGATATGAAGGCGTCTCGATATGTGATGCGTAAATCATCGGATCGGCGTGAGCCGTGTATTTACCCCGTTCGACGCGGATCAAGTCACCCCGTTTGACGGCTCGCGACAGCGTTTCCCGGAGTGTCGGGCGCTGCATCCCCGTCGCTCGTTGGGCTTCGTTGAGCCCGAAAAGCGGCTGATCTGCGGCCCAATCACGGAGGTCAGTCACAGTATCATATTCTTATTTCGTATGCTTAAACTCTACGTTTTTGTTGATTATTGAGTATTAGAATAAGAGGATGGATTCAGTGATGAGTGCGAATTTCGTCGGTCCGGTGACCGATGTCAGTGCGAACAAGAGAACCCTACTGGGTCGTTCCACCATGGAGGCGCAATGATTTCGTCCCGTCCGGTACCTTTTTGGTCACCGGGTTCATTGGAGTTACTAAGAAAATGAGTAACCAGGTCTCAGAGCCGAAAGAAGGTGGGGCTGATCCCGACAGAAGTCACCTCGAGGACGTCGAGAGCGGCGCTGGCTGTACGGAAATCTGGGAGACGCTCAGCGAACAGCGGTCCAAAGCTGCAGCATCAGCAGACGACTGATGGGTTTTTTCGTCTGGAGCGGTTCCGTTCGAGTAGCTCGGTCGGTCCGTGAGACCAGTACACACCATTCATGAAAGCAGTCATCCTGGCCGCCGGCGAGGGCCGACGGCTCTCTCCCCTGACGAACGTGCGACCGAAACCGATGCTCCCGGTCGCGAACGAACCGATCCTGGCCGACGTGATTTCGGCGGTTGCTGAAGCCGGTCTCGAGGACGTGTTGCTCGTGGTCGGGTACAAGTCCGACCGCATCCAGCAGTACGTCGGCGACGGCGACGACTGGGGCGTCGACGTCGAATACGTCACACAGGACAAGCAGTTGGGGACGGGGGACGCCGTCCTCGAAGCAGAACCGTTCGTGGACGGGGATTTCCTCGTGCTGAACGGGGACCGGGTCATCGACAGCGCCGTCCTCGAGGACGTGATCGACCGGCGACGCGAGACCGACGAGACGGTCATGGCCGTCACGCGGGCCGACGAGCCCTCCCTGTACGGAGTCGTGGAACTCGAGGGCGATCGCGTGACCCGTATCGTGGAGAAACCCCAGCCCCACCAGATCAGCTCGGACGTGATCAACGCCGGCGTGTACGCCTTCGGCCCGGAGATCTTTCCGGCGATTCGCGAGACGACCGTCCACGGCGAACTGGCCTTGACGGACGTGCTCTCCCGGTACCTCGAAAACGCGCCGATCCAGGCCGTCCCGGACCGGGGAAGCTGGTTCGACGTGACCCGGCCCTGGGACCTGCTCGCGGTCAACGCGGCCCTTCTCGAGAGGGAGCCGGCTCCGGACGGCGAGGCGATCGATCCAGGTGCATCCGTTACCTCGGCGGTCAAACTCGGCGCCGACGTTCAGGTGTATCCGAACGCGACGATCCTGAGCGGGACGGCACTCGGCGACAACGTCTCGATCGGTCCGAACGCCACGATCTCGAACTCGCTTTTGATGGCCGACGTGACGGTCGAGGCCGGTGCCGTCGTTCGTGATGCGATCGTCGCCGAGAACGTCACCATCGGCGCGAACGCCACCATCGTCGGCGGGCAGGCCGACGTGGTCCTCCAGGACACGGTCCATCGGGACGTGACCCTCGGCGGGGTGATCGGCGACAACGCACGGATCGGCGGCGCGGCGACGGTCCTCCCGGGCAGTTTCGTCGGGAACGGGGCGAGTGTCCGAGATGGCGCACGGATCGACGGGCGAATCGAGCCGAACGGCACGGTCCAGTAACCATGAGTGAGGTCCAATAACGATGTGTGGGATCACCGGCTACGTGGGCGATCGAGACGCATTGCCGATCGTGGCCTCGACGCTTGCGAACCTCGAGTACCGGGGCTACGATTCTGCAGGGGTGGCCCTGGGGAATTCCGCCCTCGACGTCTACAAGGCCGAAGGGAAGATCGGCGAGTTGACCCTCCCGGACAGTTCGACGGCGAAAACCGGCATCGGGCACACGCGCTGGTCGACCCACGGCCCGCCGACGGACGAAAACGCCCACCCCCACACCGACTGTACGGGTGAGATCGCGGTCGTTCACAACGGGATCATCGAAAACCACGCCGCTCTAAAGGCAGAACTGGCCGAGGAGCACACGTTCACGAGCGAGACGGACACGGAGGTCGTTCCCCACTTGATCGAAGAGGAATGGGAGGGAGGCGATCTCCGCACGGCAGTGAGCAGGGTTGTCGATCGACTCGAAGGGAGTTATGCCATCGCAGTCATGGTGAAAGATCGGGCCGAGATCGTCGCGGCCAGACAGGACAGTCCGCTCGTGATCGGTCACGGCGACGGCGAGCAGTTCCTGGCAAGCGACGTCCCGGCGTTCGTCGAGCACTCCCGGGACGTGACCTTCCTCGAGGACGGGGACGTCGCCCGGATCACGCCGGAGGGCGTCGAGATTTACCGCGGCGAGGAGCTGGTCGAGCGCGAGCGGATCCACATCGAGTGGGAGGCCGAAGCCGCCGAAAAGGGCGGCTACGAGCACTTCATGCTCAAGGAGATCCACGAACAGCCCCGGGCGTTGCGACAGGCCCTGACCGGGCGCGTCGACGCGCTCTCGGGGGACGTCGATCTGGACGTCGACCTCCCGCGGGAGTACCTCCAGTCACTCGACGAGATCCAGATCGTCGCGGCGGGGACCTCGTATCACGCCGGACTGTACGCCGAACGGCTCTTCGAGGACCTGGCGGACGTCCGGGTGACCACCCACGTCGCAAGCGAGTACGACGTCGGTGGGGGTCGAGATCCGTGGCAAACCCTGGTCGTGGCGATCACCCAGAGCGGCGAGACCGCGGACACGCTGGAGGCGCTGCGGAAGGCCAAGGCGGCAGGAGCGCGAACGATGGCCGTGACGAACACGGTCGGGAGCACCGTGACCCGCGAGGCCGATGAGAGCGTCTACATCCACGCCGGCCCGGAGATCGGCGTGGCCGCGACCAAGACCTTCGTCTCGCAGGTGGCGACCGTGACGATGCTCGCGGTCGCACTGGGCCGGCTGCGAGGCGTGTTGAGTCGCGAGCGGGCGAGTGACGTGCTCGAATCACTCCGGAGTTTACCCGGGGCGATCCAGCAGGTGCTCGATCGCGAGGACGAGATCGAGGCGATTGCGGCGGAGTACGCGGATCGGGAGGCGTTTTTCTTCCTCGGGCGGCGGTTCGGGTATCCGGTCGCGCTGGAGGGGGCGCTGAAGCTGAAGGAGATCTCGTATGATCACGCCGAGGGGTTTGCCGCCGGGGAGTTGAAACACGGCCCGCTGGCGCTGGTGACCGACGACGTGCTGGTGTTGTCGGTGTTGACCGAGGGCTCACGGCCGGACGCGACGTTGCACAACGTCGCAGAGGTGGATACCCGGGGCGCGGCGACAGTTGGGTTCGGCGAAACTGCGGGTGACGGAGGCGTGCTGGACTATTCGTTCTCGGTACCCGAAGCGGGGCTGTTGGAGCCGGTCGTGGCGAACGTCTACATGCAGCTGTTCGCGTATCACGTCGCGCGGTTGAAGGACCGGGCGATCGACAAGCCGCGGAATCTGGCCAAGAGCGTGACGGTGCAGTAACGAGTTAGCTGTATGGGCTTATTTTATGGTATTCCCAGCAATTCATTGTTTGTGGGAATTGGCCAATAAATAGGGGAAATTTTAATAGTTCTTCCCACCCAATACTCGACGTAATGAGTGGAACCACGACGACGGACGACCGTGGGCGGATCGTTCTCCCCCGCGAGATCCGCGAGAAGCATGGCGAGCACTATCGGATCGTCGAACTCGCGGATCGGGTCGAACTCATTCCGCTTCGTTCCGATCCGATCGAGGGCCTCCGTGAGGCCGTCGGGGACGCGTTTGCGGGCAAGTCGATCGCGGAAATCAAGGCCGAGGCCCGCTCTGCGGCACAGAAGCACGCGCTCCACGAGACTGACGAATCGGCATGATCTATGCCGATACTGATTTTTTCATCGCACTCGTGAAGGACGACGACTGGCTCCAAGGACAAGCAACGGATCTCGCACGAAAACACGAGAACGAAATATACACCTCGCGGGCGACGTTGCTGGAATTGCTCGTCATTTCGGATCGGTTTGACTTCGACCGGATCGAGGCACTCAGTTACGCACTCGAAATCGCGCAGGTAGCAGAAGACGAATCCGTGCTGTTCCGGGCTGCAGATTACATGGATCGACACGGATTGACTGCATTCGACGCGTATCACGTCGCCTACGCAACAGACGACCCGATCATTTCATCGGACAAGCGAATCGACCGGGTGACTGCCGAACGGATCCCGATCGAGTCCAAACAAACCGAGTGAGGGTTGACTAGCACGTTTCCCACAGCATATTTCGCCGTCCAATCTCACTTGAGGGTAAGCGGGAGCCGGTTCCAGAATCGGGTTTATAAGTTTAGTAGGCGCAAAACCCCGCCGTTCACGGCGGGGATACGCGCCGTCAGTGTATGACATTAACCACGGATGACTGCATTGCTGGATATTCCACGCTCAATCACCATTTTTAATACAAAACCTTTCATAAGCTCTTATGGACACAGTTCGATGCTGGAGACGACCCGGACCTACCGTGCGAAAATTGTCAATCACTCTCAAGTGAGTGACGACCTCGACGAGTGCGGTCACTCTGCATCGAAACTGTGGAACGTCGCCCGGTACCACACCCAGCAAGTGTGGGATGAGACCGGCGAGATTCCGTCGGAAGCCGAGCTCAAGCGTGAGCTAAAAGACCATGAACGATACAGTGACCTGCATTCTCAGTCAAGTCAGCGTGTTCTCGAAGAACTCGCTGAGTCGTTCAACGGCTGGTTCAAAAAGCGCAAGAACGGCGACACGGAAGCGAATCCACCCGGCTACAGAAAGCGAGGCGACAACCACCCACGCTCCACCGTCACGTGGAAACAATACGGAATCAAACACGACTCCAAGCACAACCAACTCCGCCTGAGCAAGGGTTTCAACCTCAAAAACCACCGCTCGGACTTCATCCTCGCAGAGTACGAGACGCGACCGGACGTGACCGTGGAGAACATCCAGCAAATCAGGGCCGTATGGAACGGCAACCGCTGGGAACTCCATCTCGTCTGCAAGGTCGAAATCCCTGTCGAGGACGCCCCGGGCGACAACACCGCAGGTATCGACCTCGGCATCAGTAACTACCTTGCCATCGCCTATGACAACGGTGACGCCGAGTTGTATCCGGGGAACGTGTTGAAGCAGGACAAGCACTACTTCACCCAAGAGGAGTACAAGACGGAAGGAGAAAGCGGCCCGTCACGCCGTGCGCTTCGCGCCCGGCAGAAACTCACGCGGCGGAAAGACCACTTCTTGCACGCGCTCGCCAAACACATCGTAGAGCGGTGCATAGACCACGAGGTGGGGCATATCGCCATCGGTGACTTGAGCGAGATTCGAGAGGAGGAGAACGGCAAGTCTCGGAATTGGGGCCGAAGCGGAAACAAGAAACTTCACGGGTGGGAGTTCGATCGATTCGCGAACTTGCTCGAATACAAAGCAGAGGAACACGGAATCCTCGTGGACCGGAAGAGCGAGCGAGATACAAGCAAGACGTGTTCGTGCTGTGGCCGAAAGCGTGAGGCGAATCGCGTGGAGCGTGGTTTGTACGTCTGCGATTCGTGTGGTGCGACGGTAAACGCGGACGTAAATGGCGCAGTGAACATTCGCAGAAAGATAACTCAGAATCCTCCGACAGAGGATATGAGTAACG
The DNA here is from genome assembly GCA_034520565.1 of Halodesulfurarchaeum sp. Classification (GTDB taxonomy): domain Archaea; phylum Halobacteriota; class Halobacteria; order Halobacteriales; family Halobacteriaceae; genus Halodesulfurarchaeum. Next base: position 1,413,011 of record JAXHNL010000002.1, on the reverse strand, counting down.
GTCGTTTGGCACGGCCAGTAGCCTACCTGTTTAACCAAACCTCGGGGCGTTTCGCACCGAGGGAACAGGTTGGCTGTAAACCTTAATATCCCAAAGCTGGGGAATCCTCGCGCTTTAGCGCGGGGAGGATGTCAAGGGGTCTCCGGTCGAGAGACAACAAGGATTTCACTTTCACCCCGCCTGGCGGACACTCATTTCGGAGCGCCGCGAAGTGAGTGGTCCATGGACGAACACGCACGTTGGGAGCCGGTCCGCGGGGTGGAAAATGAGTGACGTCCTCGAACTCGTGGCCTTCGACATCGAGACCACTGGCTTTGCCGTCGAGGACAAGGTGACGGTCGTCGGATTTGAATTCGAGATGGGGACGCGGGTATTCCTGCAGGTCGGCGGGGATCAGTCGATTGCCGAGGACGAGTTGGAGACACGGGTTCGCGAAGCGAGTGGAACGCCCGTGCAACTGTCGGTCCACGACACGGAGCGGGATCTGCTGGAGGCGGTCGGGTCGTTCGGTGGCTCCCGGCTGGCGGACGGGGACTTGTTGCTGGTGGCGTACAACGGCGAGCGATGGCAGTCGGGATTCGATCTGCCGTTCCTGCGAACGCGGCTGGCGAGCCACGACGTTGACTGGCCGTTCGGCAATGTTCCCTACGCCGATCTCATGCCGGTGCTGAATCGACGGTTCAACACGGCCGTCGTGGACGGGGAGTCGGTGTCGGATCTGGTCGGGGTGTACGAGACGCTGGTCAGTGGGGACGCTTCTTCGATCGATCCGTTCGTGGACAGTGAGGAGGCCGTAGCTGCGTTCGAGACGGGTGACTACCTGGAGTTGGTGTTGCACAACGTCGCCGACGTGTCTCGGACGCTGGAGTTGGGACGGTTATCCCAGCGGTACTGTTCGAAATCGGATTTTTCGTTGAAGTCGTTGACGCCGACGGTCGAGGGGTGAACGCACGTACCGCAGTCACACTAGACGCCAAATAGTTCGTCCAAATCCTGGAGTCCGAGAAGCCGAAGGTCCACCCGTTCACGAGCGAGAGCGCGCAAATCCTCTGTGAACCCCGAGCGTGAGAACAGGGCATACTCGACAGTTCGCTCGTCTCCATGCCACCGTACATTCGTTTCGAGGTCCCGGAGCTCGTCGAAAAGTCTCGTGCCCACCGGCGATTCAGTCCACTTGCATTCACCGAGTAGCAGCGTTTCCGATTTCGGATCCACTCCCACCACGTCGATTTCCTCCCCACCATACCACCAGCGACCGATCCGGGCGAAGGAGCCGCCAAATCCGCTAATCGCCACTGCCTGCTGTGAAACGCGTTCGAAGGTATCACTCGTGTGGGTCGACAGTGTCTCCTCGATGGCCGCTCGGACTGGTTCAGTTCGTCCCTGTTCGAGCACGCTGCGATTGGGGGCCACGTAGCGGAACCAGAACCGAAGGAAATCATCGGTCAGTCGATACAGCCCTCGATCGTCCGGATCAGTTACCGGCGTTTCCCGTTCCAGAATCGCCAGTTGGGTCAGGTTCTTTAGATAGCGCGAGAGGGCACTGGCGTCCCTGTCGATTTCGTTCGCGATTTCGGTCACGCGCGTGGCGCCTGTCGCGATTGCCTCGAGAATGGCCATGTAGGTCGCGGGCTCCCGGAGTTCCTGGCGCAGGAGGAATTCCGGTTCCTCGTACAGGAATTCCCCTTTCGAGAGAATCGATCCCTCGACGTTGTCGAACAGTGGGGTTTCCGGATCGAACTGTTCCAGGTACGCCGGAACGCCCCCCAATACACTGTAGAGTTGTATCTGGGTCTCGATGTTCGTGTCCGGGAAGAACTCCCGTGCGGCAGCAAATTCGAGCGGATCCAGTTCCCACTGGCCGGTTCGTCGGCCGTACAATGGACTCTCGTAGCTCAAGACGCCCTCTTCCATCATCGAAATCGAAGAGCCCGCGAGAACGAGCGAGATATTCGTCTCGGCGAGGACAGCATCCTGTATCGTCTGGAAGACCGAGGGGATCGTCTCGTCGGAATCGACGAGATACGAGAACTCGTCGAGGGCGACGACGAACGGTCCATCGACCCGACGTTTGAGGTATGCAAAGGCTTCGGGAAACCCGTCGACATCGGGAGGAACGTCGTCAAAGGTGGTGGCACACTGCTCGGCAAAAGCCCGGGCATTCGACTTCGGGCCGCGTTCGTCACAGAGGTAATACACCGATGGGATGGCCATCGTTTCGAGGGCCTCGGTGATGAGGGTCGTCTTCCCGACGCGACGTCGGCCGTAGAGGACGAGGAGTTGGCGTGATTCGTTTTGGAGGTGGGTGGTGAGCCACTCGAGTTCCGGTTCCCGGTCGATCATTATGCACGTGATAATATGATTGTATGCATAATAGGTGTTGGGGTTGGTGAGAGCTGGGGACTCGGGAGTGGACGTCTTTTGAAGGTCTCTCGGTGTTCGAAGTGTCGAGACTTCTTCTCATCACCTCCGAAAGCCCCTCGTGCTTATCGGAAACGCGGGACACAAACCCAATCCCCTCGAAAGCCCCCTCCCGCTCGCAACTCACGGCTCACTCCGGCTCACGGCTATCGCCGTTCGCCCAGTCTGAGACGCTCGTTTCACTCGCGTCTCACGTTCGCCGTTCGTTTATTTCGAGACTCCCTTCGGTCGTCTCGCTGCCCGCTCGCGGAGATATCGCTTCCATCGCTACGCTCAGTCGCGATAGGGCTCCGCGAGACGAACACGAGCGCTCGGCCATGGCGAGAGCCTTCGGCTCTCGCTTGCTCCCCCTCGGTCCTGCGGACCTCGCGGGAACCCTTTCGTAGCCCCACCCGAATCGGTTTGCGGGCTACCCCGGAGAAGGAAACATCTTTTCGCAAACCCCCCCTACGAGGGTGCAATGAAGGTCTCCGTCGTCCTCTGCACCTACTCAATGGACGCGTACGAGCACTTCACGGAGGCGGCGGAGAGCGTGTTGGCACAGTCCTATTCGGACGTGGAACTCGTGATCGTCGTCGACGGGAATCGTGCGGTCTGTGAGCGAGTGCAGGAGGACTACGGGAGCAAGGAAAGGGTGGTCGTTCACTGTAACGACGAGAACGTCGGATTGCTGGAGAGCCGGAACACCGGGGCCGAGATTGCGAGCGGCGATGTCGTGGCATTCATCGACGACGACGCCATCGCCGACCCGGACTGGGTGAGGCGGCTCGTCGAGGCCTACGAGGCGCAGGACCCGCCGGCTGCGGGTGGGAAAATGACACCTGCATGGGTGGCTGGCAAGCCGGCGTTTCTCCCTGAAGAATTCTACTGGTTGGTTGGCGTAACCCATCGCGGGTTCGCCGACGGACCGGGATACGTGCGGAACACCTTCGGGTCGAACATCTCGTTCAAGCGGGACGTGTTTCTGGACCTGGGCGGCTTCGACACGGAGATCGGCGGTCGCAAGGGCGATGCGAACCTGCAGGGCGGTGAGACTGAACTCGCGGCCCGGATGGCGAGCGAATACGGCGACGGGGTGTGGTACGAGCCCGAGGCGGAAGTGGCCCACAAGGTGTTTGCCTATCGGACGGAAATCGGGTGGTTGCTCGATCGGGCCTTCTGGCAGGGGTATTCGAAGCGAGCGATGGAGACGCTGGTGCCCGAATCCGGCGGGACCGAGAGCGAGTTCCTGGGGCAGTTGCTGACCGAGTTCGTGCCCGGTCGGGTACGATCACTGGTCGGTGGGCCGTCGGTCGCGAAGCTGAAGCAGTTCGTGATGCTGTTCCTGTTGACCGCGATGGTCGGGAGCGGGTATCTCTACGGCACCTGGAAGTGGTAGCGGGCTGATTTTGGCTGCGGTTTCGACCTCGGCTGGGTTCGTTGGCCAGGGCTGTGGTCTACGGTGCGTCTTCGAGTGGCAGCCCGTCCCGATACTCGTCGAAGGCGTCGTCGAGTTCGGTCTTGATCGCCTGCCGCTCGGTCTCGGAGAGTTCCCGTTTCTCCTGGGCCGCGAGCAACGCCCGGGCGAGGAGTTCGTCGTTGATGCGCATCGAGGGGCCGGCGAAGTTGTTCGAGAGGTCCTGGCGGTCCCGGGACATCTGGTTCCAGACCCCGCCCTCGGTGTAGAGGTAGGTGAAGACGAGCGTGCCACTCATGACCACGGCGATGAGCGGCCAGGCGTACTCGCCGTGGCCGTACTGTCTGAGCGTGAGCGTGGCCGTCGAGAGGCCGGTCATTCCGAGCATCGCGAGGCGGATCATCCCGCTCACGCCGTCGACGCGAGCGAGCCATCTGGCGGCGAGGCGAACCCACCACCGCTGGGCAGTCTGGGTCATTGCTATGCGGGGAGAGCGGGCCGACGGGTAAAGGCCTGACTTTCGTTCAACGGGTGTTCGCGAAGCGTCCGCACGGTCAGAAACGAACCGCCCTGGGCGGAAGACACCGACCACTCGCCATCTACAAGGATTAATGTGGTAACCCTGGATACCATTAGCAAGGTATCGACTGCGGGCCTGGCCCGTTCGGTACCGATTCAACCATGTCGAGTAAAACAACCACCCAATCGATCGAACCGGGGCTCCTCAGCGGGGAACTCGGGGAGTTCTTCGCCGTGTTATTGCGGTACGGGCACCGACTGAAACAGGTCGCGAACTACACACAGCTCGACCTTATCGCAATGGGCGTCGCGGGGGTCGTAACCGTTATGTTGCTGCTCGGGCTTCCGCCCTCACCGGCCCCACTGGTCATTGCCTTCGTTACCTTCGCCGTGTACGTCGGGGATCGAATCAGCGACACCAAGCGTGAACCCGAGGCGACCTCGGCAAGAAGCCAGTTCATGAATCGCTACAAAACTCCCCTCTCGATCGCATCAGCGGGGGCCTATGGCCTCGCGATCACGGTCTCGGTTTTTGGCGGGCCACTCGCGCTGGCGATCACGCTGGTTCCCGGACTTTCCTGGGTACTCTATGCCTCTGACTTCCTGAACGGCACTGGACTCCCGATCTCACGGCTAAAACGCGTTCTCGTTCTCAACTCGGCAATCGTCGGTGTCGCCTGGGCTACGGCGATCGTCTTCCTGCCCATTGCGTTTGCCAACGCAGAGATCGGGCCGATAGCCGTCGTCCTCTTTGCCTACTTCGCCCTCGACATCTTCCTCGGGACGGAGATTCCAAATTTCCGTGACATCGAGGACGACATCGCAAACGACGTCCGTTCACTCCCAATCGTTTTCGGCATCACCCGCTCCCGACACATCATCTACACCATTAACGTGTTGATCGTGGGCGTGTTGCTTTTCGCGTTCACGACGGAGCTCCTCTCAGTGGCGTTTATCGGAGCGGCCCTCGTCGGTCGAGCCTACGCGGTCACGCTCCACGGGTTCGTCGGTCGAACCGACCGCTATCGATTGCTCGAGTTCTTCGGCGAAATGAAACACGTCCTCGTGGTGATCGTGTTCGCCGGCCTCCTGTTCGCCTGAGCCGGCCTCTGTTTTGTATATCGGTGTCCGAACGGACAGTATTCGAACACACAACCACTTATGTGCAGAGCCGGCGGAACATTCAAACTGAATGCCTCCAGCCGTGTTAGTGGCCGCACTCGCGCTCTCGATCCTCGTCGGATCGACAGCGGCGATCCTTTCCTGGCGGGCCATCCCTCGGCCGGGGGCTCAGTGGCTTTCCGTCCTGCTCGTCGGCCAGGTCTGGTGGTCGATTTCGACCCTGTACCGGATCCAATCGCCCGGAATCGAGGGGAAGCTATTCTGGTTGGTCGTGATGTGGATCGGCGTCGTCCTGATTCCACTCGCCTGGATCCTCTTTACCCTCGAGTATTCCGGCCGCGACCAGTACATCACGAATGAAACGATCGGAATGCTCGCGGTGGTTCCACTCCTCACAATCCTCCTCGTTCTGACTCACTCGTATCATGACTTGATCACGATTACGACGTCCGGATACACCGATTTCGGCATTCTCCGGGTCGAATTCGGCGGGGCCTGGTACTGGGTCATCGCCGTGTACACCTACCTGATGGGAATCGTCGGGCTGGTCCTGGTGTTCGAGCTCGCTGCCGATCGTGGCGTGTTGTTTCGCAGACAAGGGATCGCGCTCGGGTTCGGGCTCGTCCTCCCCTGGCTCACAAACGTGCTCTTCGTTACGGGTCTTCTCGACTTCGGTTTCGACCCCACTCCGGTGGCTTTTGCCCCGTCGGGTGTCATATACTTCCTCGCAATCAAGCGATTCCAGCTCTTGCGTGCCAACCCGGCCCCCACCCGGCAGGCCAGACGGATGGTCTTCAACGGCGTCCAGGAGGGGGCCCTCATCGTCGACATGGACGATCACGTCATCGAGATGAACGAACGGGCCGAGGAGATCTTCGGGACCCCTCGCAAGACGGTGATCGGGGCCCCGGGGTCGGACGTGTTTGCGGAATTCGACGAGTTGCCAACACGGGGAACGAACGAGGACTATCTCACCATCCAGGGCGAAACGGGTGCCAGACAGTTCGAAGTGGGCGTCCAGCCGATCGCCTCGACGCCGGACAACACGATCGGCCGGCTGGTCACGATCAACGAGGTCACAGGGCTGCTCCGCCAGCAGCAGCGCCTGGAGGTCCTCCACCGGGTGCTGCGCCACAACATCCGCACCGAAACGAATCTCATTCTCGGCTACGCCCAGGCCGAGGAGGGAGAATACACCCAGAAGATCCGGAAAAGTGCCGAAACCATCGAGGCGCTGGGCGAGAAGGGACGTGAGGCGATCGACCTGTTCAGCATGGCCCGGACGGAGACCGAGCCACGGAAGCTCGCGACGATGCTCGAGGGGGCGATCGCGGACGTCGAACGGGAGTTCCCGGCCGTCGAGGTTCGGTACGATGCGGTGGGGCCGGGTGTGATGGTGGATGGGTTGCTCGAGGGGGTGTTCCGCAACGCGATCGAGAACGCGGCGATGCACAACGAGGGAGAAGACCAACGGGTGTGGATCGAGACGAGTCTCGAGGGCGAGCAGGTGCAGGTCCGGGTGGCAGACAATGGGCCGGGGATCGGCGACCACGAACTCGAGGTGCTCGAGGAAGGCACCGAGACGGCCCTCTCCCACGGCAGCGGCATCGGCCTCTGGACCATCACCTGGGGCGTGGACCTCGCAGAGGGACAGGTGACCTTCGGGGAGCGGGCGTCGGGCGGAACGGAAGTGGTGTTCGCGGTGCCGGTGTTGGCGGTAGACGAAAAGTGAATGGGCCCGAAGTGAAACTGCGGAATTCCAGTGGGCAGAAATTCGATGGCGTTCGGGTCCGGACGAGTATCATCTCACCAGCGGCGGCTCCCTGGTTTCGAAGTAATATATTTGTGTGTTGGTACCCATACATATCACCATGAGCAAGAACATCTCGATTTCCGATGACGTCTACGAGAAGCTCAAGCGCGAGAAAGGAGATCGAAGCTTCAGCGAGGTGATCGAAGACAAACTGGCCGCTGGCGGGTCGCTTCGAGACGTCGCCGGCCAGGGTATTTTCGAGCCCGGGACCATCACCGACGTGAAAGAGACGGTACAGCGAGAAAGCGATGGAACCCTGGAACGGCTGGACTCGTGATCCTCTGTAACTCCTCGGTTCTCGTGGATATCGATCGGGGCAACGGGATGGACCGAATCGAGCGCCTGGACAGCGAACGCCCCCTGGGAATCAGCGTGGTCACGGAAACCGAACTGCGGCTGGGAGTCGAAAAGCAATACGAGCGCGGCACTGCGGAGTTCGAGGGGGCGATGAGCCAACTCGATGCCCTGCTTTCGCGTTTCGAGGTGCTTCCAGTGGGTCGATCCGTTTCACAGCGGGCCGCTCGAATACTGGCATCGCTGGAAGCAGATGGGAACCCGTTGCACGATTTACACGACGTCTATATCGGGGCCACCGCTGCTGTCGACGATATGCCTGTCCTTACGGCCAACGTCTCGCATTTCGAGCGCATCGATGGCGTTCGGGTCCGGGATTGGCAGCAGTATTGATTGAGAAAAGGCGTTTGTCGGCCAAATCGGAAGACGCACTCGATCGAAATTTCGAGACAGTGTTGCACAAGCAGCAGCCCCAATTCAGTTGTGCGTCGCCAGATCAACCCTTTGATGTGGCCATAGAGAAATCTGGCAAAGCCGATGCCTACCTAAGGTACCGCCAATCACTGACCGCCATCAGTGACCGGCCTTTCGGGACGATAATCCTCCGGATCGCCGCCGAGGTCTTCGGCCAACGATTCACGGATTATTGTGCGCTGTGCGTCCATCTCTTCGCGCAATTCAGCGATCTCGTCGTCGGTCATTGGGTCTCGATCCTGTGCCATTGTTCGTACCGTTTAACGAACCGTTCGAGGTTCTTGGATTAATGGTCTTCGGCGCGGTTGAGTGCAATTGCAGCCGAGATTTTCGCCCACAGAACTGGCCGAATTGACCGACGTGCCCAGGGGAAGTCCACAAAACGCTCTCTCGGCTTCGAGAGAAGGGGCTCGTTCGCAACGTCGATTCGTTCTGGGCACTCGCGGATGAAGTGACCGGGTCGAGCATCGCGAACGTGGTGAGTCTCGAGGAAATCTCGGCGGAATACGAATCTGATACCTATGGCGAAGACGACACCTGGGCGACCGAGGCCCCCGACCTCGGAGAAAACGCCTGATTTGTGTGGGAGAAATCCATGTAGGTGGAGCAGATCCCATTCACTCCCCGTCCAAACACTCAATAATACAGTAACCCAACGTGTCGTATGGCCACGATCGAGATCGACGAAGAGGTATACGACGCGTTACAATTCCCCGAAGCAGACCGTCCTCGGGCCCTCAAACGGGAATTGGCCGTCTCCCTGTACGCCACAGGGGCACTTTCATTCGGCAAAGCACGAGCGTTGGCGGAACTATCGAAGCGAGAGTTCCACGACCTCCTTGGGGAGCGGGAAATCCCCCGCCACTACACCGAGGCAGAACTCGACGAAGATCTCGCCTCTGCCAACTGAACTTGAGTTTGAGGCGGCAAGCCGTGTGACACAATCGAAGTCCCGTAGATGTACGGAACTTGAGCTATTTGGGTACGTGGCATCAGTATCGCGGAGCCCGGCTTGGGGTTCCGATTTTCGGGGAGCGTATAACCGAGAACGATCGACGTACCCTATTCAATCACCACGTCAGGCCTTCGTAGGTCATCCCCTCGCGGGGTTCGATGACTCTGCGGCCGTCGATCACGAGGTGTGAGTCCATCGCGTCGAACTCCTCGTCGAGAGCGGCAAACTCGTCCCAGTCGGTGAGGATCATGGCCGCGTTTGCGCCCTGAAGGGCGTCGGCGGCGGAGTCGGCGTACGCGAGGTCCGGGAAGTACTCGCGCATGTTCTCGGTCGCGACCGGGTCGTAGGCGACGACCTCTGCGTTTCGGTCCTGGAGTCCCTCGATGACGTCGATCGCCCGGGAGTTGCGGACGTCGTCCGTGCCGGGTTTGAACGCCAGGCCGAGGACGGCGACGCGTTTGCCGGCGACGTCGACGTGGTCGTCCAGCAGTGCGAGCATGCGCTCTGGCTGCAAGTCGTTGACCTCAATTGCGGCCTCGAGGAGCGGGGGTTCGTAGCCCTGTGCTTTCGCGGCGGCGATGATGGCTTTGACGTCCTTTGGAAAGCACGAGCCGCCGAAACCTACCCCGCTGCGGAGGAACTTTTCGCTGATGCGGTCGTCGAGGCCGATGGCGTCGGCGACCTCGTAGGCGTCGACGCCGAACTCCTTGCAGATGTTCCCGATGTCGTTGATGAGGCTGACCTTCGCCGCGAGGAACGCGTTGTTGGCGTACTTGATCATCTCGGCCTCGCGGGTGGCGGTCTCAACAATGGTGGGGTCGGCCGTCGCGGCTTCAGTCAGTGGTCGGTAGACCTCGCGGAGGGTGTCGTATGCGGGCTGATTTTCGGCGCCGAAGACGATCTTGTGGGGTTCGAGGAAGTCCTCGACGGCCGTGCCCTCGCGGAGGAACTCCGGGTTCATCGCGACGTGGAAGTCCTCGCCGGCGGTTTTACCCGAGGATTGCTCGAGGATCGGGGTGATGATTTCTTCGGTCGTTGTGGGGATGACGGTGCTCTTGACGACGATCAGGTGGGTTTTTTCACTCTTTACGATGGCTTCGCCGATGGATTCGGCGGCGCTCTCGATGTAACTCGTGTCGATGCTGCCGTCCGGGTTCGATGGGGTGGGCAGGGCGAGAAAGGTGACCTCGGTGTCGGGGATGACATCGTAGTCCGTGGTTGCCCGGAGGTTTGCTCCGGCGTTCTCAGCGATCAGTTCGTCGAGGCCGGGTTCGTGAATCGGGGAGGTGCCGGCGTTGATCGACTCGACGACCGTTTCGTCGATGTCGACGTTGACGACGTCGTGGCCGAGGTCGGCGAAACAGCCCGCGATGGTGGTTCCGACGTAGCCGGAACCGACGATGCTGAGATCCATCTGGGTGGTGGTAAACACGGCGCGGACAAAGCCGTTCTGGGACGGAGTGGATTGGGGAGGGGACTACACCCAGTCCGCCAAGCCAAACGACGTTCCCCGGAGCCAAGGGCTCCTGGAAAATCAGAGAACGTCTCAGCAATTCCGATCCAGCCAGTCGAGAAATTTGTTGAAGTCTTTCATTCCAGCTTGCTCACCGATCGACCGGAGTGTTCCGGTGGCTAATTCATCGTGGTCTGGAACTGGCACGGTCCTTGCAGCGGAATCGTGACCATCAGGAGGCTCCCAACGAAGAATGAAATGATCACCTCAGACACGGTCCACGTAGAAGGGGCCATGATTGACCAGCACTTTGCGAACCTCTTCGCCAGAATACCGTCGAATACCCATTCGATGAGTGGATTATTCGAGTGGTCCCGGGAGCGATTTCCCAGAAACGTTTCGCTCGGGATCGATTCCGCTCTCCCGGAGGTCCTCTTCGCTTGGCGAATCGCCCTCACCATGATATCCGGCGAGTGCCTCATCCAGGTTGTCGAGGGCAGACGTCCTCGTCCGGCCCTGGCTGACAACGCCTGTTTCGGTGTCTCTCGCGATCCACCACTCACCCTCATCAGTGAGGGTGATGGTCGGCTCGACGCCAATACTCATCGTGTGGAATACGATACGGAGGGGACGTACATATATTGCATGGGAAGACTGGTCGCACTTTGACAAGTAAGGAACGTAATCGGGGTGCCGTTTCCGTGTTCGCCCGTCCAAAGGAGCACGAAGGTCGATTACCTCGCCATTTCGCGGAGTTTCTTCTGGACTCTCGTGTATACTTTCGGATGGAGATTCATCCCCTCGTTCACGAGGTCATAGAGGACAGTGGTCGCCTCTTCGGCGGTCAGGTGCCCGTGTTTGGTACAGCTGAGCAACAACGTCGTCACCCACCAGCACTCGATGCCGTGGCTCCGTGCGACCTCGATCAACCCCTTGTCATTGGCGAGGAGCCGTTCATCGGCGGTCTCCGCCAAAAGGATCACCGACGCGTCCGCGACCGCGATTCCCTCCAGAGACGAGACCGTCTCGGCCCGGGCAGGGGACTCCGCGACGGTCACATCCGACAGGAACTCCTCGAGTGCCGCCGTGCCACGCTTGCCATCAGTAAGGACCTCCGCTCGAACCGTCTCAGTCGTCCGAAGATCGTCGAACGTCCGTGAGATGAGATCGAGTTGCCCGACCCAGGCAAGCGGGATGAGCGCTGACGCGTCGAGGACGACCATTATATTCGATCGAGGTCGCGTTCGAGGTCGTCCGTCGTGTAGCCCACGTCGATCCCCTCCTCGGCGGCGAGGGTGAGCATCTCGACGTACGTGACATCTGCGAGAGTAGCCGCTTTTCGAATCGTAATGGCGTGCTCGCGAAGTTTGTCGAGTGCCCGCTCGGTTCGCCAGTCATCGAGCCCGTCCCGAATGAGTCGGCGGAGGACCGTCGAGCGATCGACACTCATCTCCGCCTCCAGTTCGGCGAGTGCCGCCTCGTCGTCCTCCGGAATCCGCGTGGTGACCGTCTTCATCGTTACGATGTAGTACGTTACGATACGTAATAAATGTAATTGCCGGCGGAGATCGGTGACTTCCCCGGAATCGACGACGCTGCGGAGCGAATGTCAATAGCCGTAGCGCTTGTGAGCTTCGTCGATCGGGACGATTTCTCTCACCCGGACTTCGTGTGCGGACGCGTCGATGGTGTAGAGGTTGGTGTAGGTCCGAGAGATGTGCAAGCGATACAGCTCGTCACCATCGACAGGCAATCGTTCGCGATCCCCGCGACCGGATCCAGGGCGAGGGAACGGTTCGTCTTCGAGCGAACGGAGGTGGTCCGTCACGATCCGTTCGGTTTTCTCCTCGACATCCCCAAGAAACGCTCTCGGTTGTTCACCACGGAGAACCTGATAGCCCCATTCAAACGTCGTCAAGCGGGACGTACTCGTCGTCCTCGGTGCGTTCTATGAGTTGACGGCGATTCTCCCGTTGGCGGGCCTCGATGAGGTCGGTAACCACGTCGTCCCAGGTTTCGCCAGCTCCCTTGAACCTGCCGAGTTCCTCGAAGGTCTCTTCGCGAACCGGGATCCGTTTCGTCGCCTGTGTCATATTTTCAATCTTTTACGGATTTGGCTTCAGTCTTGTGGTGGATTAAACCGCGAGACGCCTGAGTGGATGGCCCGCTGTTACCAGTACTCGATACACTTCTTCGCCGGAGAAGACTCGTCGGGCCAGTCACTCACTGCAGGACGTCGGGCAATTCCTCACCCTGCGTTCGAGCGTTCTCCGGGTCGACGCCGAGTTCCCGGAGCTCCTCGTCCGTCGGCGCGTGGCCGATTTCGCCATCGTGGAGCGCGACCGCCTCCTCGAGGTTTTCGACGGCTTCGTTCGGTGTTTTGCCCTGGCTTGCCACGCCAGTGTCCACATCGACCGCCGTCCACCAATCATCGCCCTCCGTGAGGTGGATCTCCCGTGAGACACTCATGAACGAGTATTCGGGAGGTCAAGGGTTAAAACGTCCGGCAAAGGGTGTTCCAACATCGTCCTTTGGGTAGTGGTGAGAATGGAACGTCACTGCAAAACGAGATCGTCAGTATACGGTTTTGTCTCGGTTGCCAGCGTTGCTTTCAGCTTCGCTTTGCAGTGTCCGATCCCCCTCGCTCGTAAATGACTCTTGATTATGCGAAAAGATACAAACATATATGGGAGTACAGCGTCAACACTCTCAAGAGGTCCAAAACATGGCAGAGTCCTCGCGAGATGGGGTCCAGTCGTGGACCGAGTCGATGAGTGCACGCGACCGTATTCGGGCAGTCGCCGAGACGCTTCGTGAACCGCGGTCAGTCAACTGGATTAGCGAGCAGGCCGAGGCCGCCTGGAGCACGACCAACGAGGAACTCCAGTCGCTCGTCGACCAAGGCCAGCTGCGTCGTGTCGAGACCGGCGAGATGACGCGCTACCAGCCGGACTACACGCGGCTGCTCTTCGAGGAAATTCGTACTCTCATCGAGGAGAACACGCGCGAGGAGTTGCAAAGTGATTTGACCGCGATCACCGAGGAAATCGAGGCGTGGCAGGCAACGTACGACGTCGAGACGTGGGCGGAGTTCGAACAGTCCCTCGCCGACGGCGACCTATCGAGTGATGCACTCCGGGAACGCCGCGGCGTCATCGCGTTCTGGCGCGAGAACGAGCAGGATCGACACCTCATCAAGCATGCACTGGAACTGTACTCCGACGTCGAAGCCGCTCGCGAACAACTGACCGACGTGGCCGAACGCGCCAGGAGCTAATCTGGCGATGATCTTTCTCGCCGGTCGCGACCGCTATACGCAGCGGACACTTCTCCGCGACGTTCACGATCGACTAACGAATCAGGCGGGTTGTGCGGACGTGCGCTATCGTCCGTCTCGACGCCGACCCCGGGAGGTCATCGCTGCTGTTGATCCGCCCACGTTCCTGGGTGATACAACCACCGTAGAAACCGCACGACTGGAGATTCGCTTCTGGTACCCCGCCGGCGGGGACGATGAATACTATCGCATCAACTGGGTCGAACCGAACCGGAACCTGATGCTCGGCTTCCATCGGGACGCTGATCATCCGGATCTTGGGGCCTGCCATATCCAGCTCAATCACGAAAATATGCCGGTCGATCGGCATCGCGTGAGGTTTCTCGATGGACATCCACTCGCCGTTCTCGATGACCGACTGCAGCAACTCCCCTCGGCGGTGGCAGCGATTTCCTGGGAGCACGGGATGCCCTCACTTCCTCACTGGCCCGCGTGATTTCCGTCCGCTCCCCTCACGAGCGGTTCGTACCAGTCCCGGTTGTCCTGATACCAGTCGATGAAACGGGAGACGCCGTCTTTGATCGAGGTCTGGGGGTCGTAACTCAATGGCTCATGGATAGTATTGACTTCGGAAAAATTACAGTACCAGACGGCATATTCGGAACCAACTCGACGACTCAAAGAGGCTCGATGAATGAAAGACTACGAGGTCACACCCCCTCCAGATCGGCTGGCCGACCGTGTTCAGCTTCGTTCGGCCTTTTCGACACATCGGGGCACTGTGACGAAGTTCATGGTACAGCTGGAGTACTGGCTGGAGGGCGACTGGCGTAATCGTTCGCTACGATCATGACCGAGTCACGCCAGGTGGCCACGACATCACCGAATAGCGTTCATCGAGATGTCTACCGCGAGGGTCAGAAAATACGAACCCAGAAAGTCACGCCGCCAATTCCGGCGAACGAAGGGTTCGATGCCGCCGAAGAAGATTTACGCGAGAACGTCGAACGTTTCATCAAGAGGTTTGAAAAATGACACGAAGTGAACGGAGGGAGCAACCTGTGAGCGATGACGCGTTCGAGTCGATGCCAGAGCGCATCAGCCAGCACTTCGATCGAATGTGCGATATCCTCGAGGAAGCAACTGACTCCGACGCCTGATTGGGGTTTGAGGAGTTTAACTCGATGCCTGCATTGACTTTCTCAACGACCTGAAACCATGGGATTTCGGGACTCAGTGACCCGTCACGGTTTCAAGACGCATTCGTTTCACTCGTCTCCGGACGCGTTTCGCCCTCGGAGTGGCTGTCTTGTGGCCCGGCCAATGAGGTCGTTCGAAAATCGGACAATTTTCGTGATCCCGAGAGAGGTTGCTCTCTCGGGCGACGGTGCTTACTTCGTCTCACCGGGTCGACCGGTCGGCCTGGGCGAGAGCCTTCGGCTCTCGCTTGCTCCCCCTCGGTCCTGCGGACCTCGCGGGAACCCTTTTGGATTCCCACCCAACACCATTGTTCAGGCTGGGGCCGCTTATTTGAACACCTCCTGGAACGGGGCGATCCTCGTTAATCCGACCAGTCTCGAGTTCCATCGGGAGTTCTTCGACGGAAAACCGCTGAATTCGTCGCATTCCCGGAGCAGTCGAATATCGTCTCGATGCTGTTGTTGGACTCGAATACCTGGCAACTTGAGACTCGATGCGGTCCTCACACGTTTGTTGTTACGGGGAAGCCAGATATTTATACACCGCGTCTGTAATACGTCCGTATGTCGAAAAGCGATACGAATAACGATCCCATCGAAGACCCCGAGACGACGACGATCAACGTTCGCGTCACCGAGCGCCAACTCGAGGAGATCGACGCCGTCTGGAAGGAGGAGGGATACACGTCCAGAAGCGAGTTTCTTCGACACGCGATCAGGGACGCGACGGCTCATCCCGGCGCGTCGCGGGCAATGCTGGCGAGCATCGCGGCCGAGGAATACGCCATGCGAAACGGGGAGAGTGAGGCCGTCTCTCGTGACGAAGTCCTCGCAATGATGGATGACGAGTCGTGATTGGAGCTGGGAGTTTCGGTCCCGCCGCAGATGCGTTCGATGATCTCGATGAAGTCACGCAGGAACGAATCGTCGCGAAACTCGAGCAAATCATCGCTGAGGAGTGGCGGGCCCCGCACGAATACGTCGAGCCGCTCACGGGACTGCCACACGGGAAAATTCGGGTCGGGGAGTACCGACTCGGCGCAGCTGCTGACCGGGAACGGTCGATACTCGTCATCTACGATATCGAACATCGATCCGGGGCGTACACTGCCGATGACTGAGCGGTGATTCATCTCCCAGCAATGAGAAAACGACCGTAACGCCCATCCGTGCAGAACGCGATAGATATTTTCGAACACGGTAACCGAGACGACGGAGCGGATGCAGAGCGCAGTGGCCGGTGGCCATTGCCGGGGAGAGTTTTTGGGGTGAATACGAAGACTGGGGCCCGAACCGGCACTGAGAGTTGCCGAAGCGGTTCTAGTACCGATCCATGAATTGGGCTTACGATAGTTTCGGAGTCACAAGAGAGCGGCGTCGGAGTCCGAAAACCAAAGGTGAGTGTCCAAACGGAGCCGCCACTGTCGGTGCACCAGCCTGCCCTACTTCGCTCGGGGTCTATGGACCCACTCGCTCGTTGAGGGTAGGGCTTTCGCGTGGACTCCCGTTCTACGCCTCGGATGAGGCGGGAAGGTCGTACTCTCCACTCACGTTCAACGTCCCGCGATTCAAGCGCACGTCTACGGGTGCGCCTCCGGCATCTGCGTTTTGCCGACGCCGGAGATACTGCAAGCCGATGTTCTTGGAAGCGTTGTAGTCAGCGTGGTTCTGGTAGCCACACTTCTGACACTCGAAATCCTCGCCGTGGCGGTTGTCGTCGTGGGTAAACCCACAGGTCGAACACCGCTTTGACGTGTTCCGTGGGTCTACTTGGACGGCTTCGACGCCCTGCTCTCTGGCTTTGTATTCGACGTACTCGTAGAGCCGGCGGAACGCCCACAGATGGTGCCACGACGCTTCTGGGACGTTCTCACGAATGTCGGTCAGGTCCTCGAACACGATATGCGAACAGTCGTGTTCGACGGCTTCAGCGACGATTTCGTTGGCGACACGATGCAGGAATATCTCGAAGCGTCCGTCCTCTTTGCGTTCAACACCTGCTATCGCGTCGTGTGCAGCTCTCGTTCCGCACTGTTGGAGGTCGCCACGCCGCTTCTCGTACTCTCGCTTCCAGTGGTTGAACTCGTCTGCCGACCAGAATCGTCCGGTCGAAGCGACCGCGAGTTGGTTCACACCGAGGTCCACACCGAGGACTGTTCTGTGCCCGGTTGTGGTGTCGGTGTCGTCCTCTTTGAGCATCGACGCATGGAGAAACCAGTCGCCGTCACGTCGATGGAGAGTCGCCCGCCGAAACTCGTAGTCCTCGTCTGTGACGTACTTCGTCGGTGGTACGTCAGCGTCGTCAGGGAGGATATAGTCACACTCGATTCGTCCGTCAACTGTTGACAGCGAAACGTGGTCGCGGTGGAACGTGGCGCTTCGCTTGTCGTAGATAGCGGTATCTGCCGAGAATGTTGGACGGGCCGTATCTTGGTCGTTCTTGAGCCGTTCGACGCCGCTTTTGACGGCTTCGACGGCTTGGCGAATCCCTTTCTGGACAAGATTCGCGGTCAACTCCGTCTCCTCGCGTAACTGGTCGTACAGGGCGCGTTCAGCCTTGGCTTTCGAGGTGACGTGGTAGCCGTCGTCACCGTGCCAGCACCATTCGCTTGCGGTGTTGGCACAGTATTTGAATTGCTCGACAGTCTCTCGAAGGTGTGTATCCGCGCCTTCGGGCGTGTCGAGCTTGATAACGGCAGTACGACGGTACTCCACTGTATTTTCACATATCTATACATAGTTACTTAATAATTGGGAGTTAGCAGGCAACAGTCTGGTGGCTGGTCAGTACCGTGGCGCTCGCGCGTTCCGTCCCCAGCTCCTCACCTCCGCTTGTGCTTCCGCCGGGGCCGGAAGCCCGGCGCTCCTTGAGGGTGGGGCCTCCGCCTCGAATTAGGTGAAAATGAAACGTTGGCAGGGGTATCGATACCAGGGTTACGGAATCGAAGTGACCGGTAACGCCGGTCAGTCGCTTTTACCTACTTAGCTGCGACGGCGTTCCCGCGAGCGAAGCGAGCGGGGGCTCGTAAGGACGTTAGTCCTTACGGCGTCCCCGCGAGCGAAGCGAGCGGGATCTCGCAAAGACGTTAGTCTTTGCGGCGTCCCCGCGAACCGTGTGAGCGGGGGCTCGTACTCCCCCAATAGAAAACTCTCGTGTTATCCCGATAATTTATACCATTGTATAACAAACAGTGAGGCATGAGTACCGATTCATCCAGAAAACCGATCCCGGTATCGCTACCGGTGGGGGTCGTCGAGGAACTCGACGAACTCGTCGAGGAGGGCGTGTTTAGCTCGCGATCCGAGGCACTCCGGTACGGTGCTCGGCTCGTCGTTCGGGAGGAGCGAGATCGCATTCGCCTCCACGAAGTGACCGACGCCGTCGCCGAGCGCGATATTCGGGAGCGGTTAGAACGCAAGCGCCAGGCCTGAATGTACCTCGACACCGATACGATCCTCGCCCGGCTCAAGGAAGACGATTGGCTTTCCTCCGACGTCGATATCGACGCGATACCCGAACCGATCACATCCGTCGCGACCGCAATCGAGATCCAATACGTCATGGAATCCGACTGGGACCGAAGGGATCTTGCCACCGGGTACGCGTCGATCGAAAACGAAGGGGTTGTCCTCGTCGCACTCACACGCGAGGACATCGAGGCGGCGGGAACGCTCCGAGAGAAATACGACCGAGTGGGTGTGTTCGATTCGATTCACCTCGGCGCCGCGTACGCACGTGGCGAGCCGATCGTGTCCACGGATACCCTGTTTCCCGAGATCAGCGAGGTCGAACATGTTGACCCGCGAGAATTGAAATAGAAGCGATTCACGTGAGAACGTCGAACGTTTCATCAAGAGGTTTGAAAAATGGCACGAAGTGAACGGAGGGAAACCTGTGAGCGATGACGCGTTCGAGTCGATGCCAGAGCAAATCAGCCAGCACTTCGATCGAATGTGCGATCTCCTCGAGGAAGCAACTGACTCCGACGCCTGATTGGGGTTTGGGGAGTTTAACTCGATGCCTGCATTGACCGTCTCAACGACCTGAAACCCGGCATTGACCTCTTCCACGGCATGAACAGAGATGGTCCGAAGGTCTCAGGCAGTCGGGCGTCGCCCGACGACGCCGTGGAATCCCACCATGGGATTTCGGGTCTCAGTGACCCGTCACGGTTTCAAGACGCATTCGTTTCACTCGTCTCCGGGCGCGTTTCGCCCTCGGAGTGGCTGTCTTGTGGCCCGGTCAATGCGGTCGTTCGAAAATCGGAGAGTTTCGTGATCGGGCGAACGCAACGCGTTCGCAGCCCTCGCGAAGCCTTCGGCTTCGCTTCGTGACGGGAGAATTCGATTCTCGAACCACTTGACCCCGAGGCGAGTCACGTTCGGGAATTCGGAGCGGGGCCTGTTTTCCAGGGGTTTCGATTGTCGGTGTGAACGACTGACGAGCGGAATCGATTGTGCAAACCGAATCGATTACGCGTTCAGGACGAGCGGTTCGTACCAGTCCCGGTTGTCTTCGTACCAGTCGATGAAACGCGAGACGCCGTCTTTGATCGAGGTCTGGGGATCGTAGTCGAGTAGGTCTCGGGCCTTCGAGACGTCGGCGTGGGTGTGTCTCGCGTCTGCGTCCTTCGGGTCCTCGTGGATCGGTTCGAGGTCGGTGTTCGTTTCGCTGATGACGTACGTTGCGAGTTCGTTGATGGTGATGGTGTCCGTGGAGCCGACGTTGAGTACGCTCGTCCGTCTGCGGTGTCGGTATCGCAGGAGGCGAGCGGTTCGCGTCGACGATGTCGTCGATGTAGGTGAAATCGCGTGTCTGTTCGCCGTCGCCGTAGATGATCGGCGGTTCGTCGTTGAGGGCGCGTGAGACGAAGTTCGAGATGGCCATGTTGGGGCGCATGCGGGGGCCGTAGACGGTGAAGTACCGGAGGCTGACCGTGGGGAGGTCGTGGAGGTCGTCGGTGTAGACCTTGCAGTAGTGTTCGGCGGCGAGTTTGGTGACTGCGTAGGGGCTCTTGGGGTAGTTCGGGTGGTCCTCGTCGTAGGGGAGGTAGTCCGGTCGGCCGTAGACTGATGACGAAGAGGCGTTGACGAAGCGGGTGACGTTGTTGTCTTTTGCGGCTTCGAGGAGTGTTAAGAGGCCCTGGACGTTGTTTTTTTCGTAGAATTTGGGTTGGTTGACGGAGGTTCTGACGCCGGCTCTGGCTGCTTCGTGGTAGACAAAGTCTATGTCGTGGTTGGTGAAGATCTCGTTGACTAACGATTCGTTTGTTATTGAGCCCTCGACGAAGGTGTAGTTGTTTGGGGCCGTGTTTCGGCACTGGTCGATGTTGTGGTGTTTGATCTCGAGGTCGTAGTAGGGGTCGAGGTTGTCGAGGACTACGACGTCGTGGTTTCTCTTTAGAAGAGCTTCCGAGAGGTTGGAGCCGATGAAGCCGGCGCCGCCGGTGACGAGTACGGTCATGGTTGTTTGGGGGTGAGGTGGGAAGTTGATGGTTCCGGTTTTGGTGGTGGAATAATTTGGATTGGATTAGTGAGTGACTCGTCCTCCGAAAGCCCCCTCCCGCTCGCGCACGCTCTGCGAGATATTTCTCGCTCCGCTCGAAATAGGGCCCGCAGAAGCGCACGCGACCGGTCGGCCCCTTTTGGATTCCCACCCACCAAATTTCCCCATCCTAAGTTTACGCGGCATTACCTGGGCAACTATGGCGAGATTGTCCAGTCACAATAGGTCGAGAAGGTCGGCTGGCAGAAGCCGTCGCTCTTGGATCGTGAAAAAATGAAAATGGGTAGGGGTATCGATCCCAGGGTTGGGATCGAAAACGGGTTGCGCCCGTTACTCGCTACTTAGTCGTCGTTAGTTCTTGCGGCGGAGCGCCAGGAGCGCCGCACCGAGCAGCGCGATCAGGCCCAGGCCCATCGTGAAGCCGGGCGTCTGGGTCTCCGTCGTCTCAACCGGTTCCTCCGTCGTCTCTACCGGCTCCTCGGTAGTTTCGACGGGCTCCTCGGTCGTCTCCTCAGTCGTCTCTTCGGTTGTCTCTTCGGTCGTTTCCTCGGTGGTCTCTTCGGTGGTCTCCTCCGTCGTCTCCTCCGGAGCAGCCTCCATCACGTAGCCGTCAGCGTCCGTGCCGTCCACGCTCTGAAGTGAAACCGTGAATTCGGTGTCGGCCTTGTCGCTAAAGTCGAAGCTCGTGCTGAAGGTGCCGTCGTCCTGCACAGTCACCTTCTCGTCGCTCATCAGGTAGTTACCTGGCGAGCGCACGCGCACTGTGACGTTCTGCTTGGGCGCGATCGAGGTCTCACCCGAAACCGTCACGTCTTCTGTTGCCTCAACGTTCAGCATGTCCGTGTCGTTCAGGTTGTCGAACGTATAGTCCTCCTCAACCAGCGAGAAGGTTGTCGTCCATTCCTCGGACTGGACCGAACTCGTCGTCGTGGACTCCACGTACGGCGAGTCCTGGTTCAGCGTCAGTTTCGCTTCGTAGTCTTCGTCAGCGGAGAAGTCGAACTTGTCCGAGTCGCTCGTATCAATCAGGACGTAGAACTTGTTGTTGTCCTGGTCCAGCAGCAGCGTCGTGTTCGACACGTTTGCTGTTTTCGGGTCGGCGTTGCTCGCAACGTTCGTCTCCGTGATGTTCATGTACAGCCCGTCACTGGACATGTTGAGGTCCGACGACTCATAGGCCTCCGAGTCGTGGTCCACCATGAAGCCTTCGAAGCCAGAGGCCTCGACCTCCACGATCACGTCTTCACCGAGGGACGTCTCGGAGAGGTCAGTTGCGTACTCGCTGATATCCGCGACTTCAGTGACGTCGCCGTTCGGCGCGATCCACGTGTTGACCGCGTCAGTCGAACGTTCCGAGAGGGTCGCCTGTGCGACGCCAAGCTCCTCATCGTTCGCCGTCACGTTCAGCTCGTACGAGATGGCTGCCAGGACTTTATCGTCGCTGACACCCTGGTGCTCCGTGACACCAGTGACTTCGTTGTCGTCCTCACCGTATGGTGCCGAGAAACTATCCGTTGCAGCGGTAGCAGTTCCTGAACTGTGTTTGTACGTGTTCCAGCTCAGCACGACCTCTCCGTCTTCATCGTCGTCCGTGATGTCGACTTCGTAGAGGTAGTTCGCGTCGTCGTCACCAACGAACACGGTCGCGGAGTCACCCTCCGAGATGTCGACCGTGATGTTCATGATGTCACCGCGCTCGTCCGTGTAGGATGTCTGCGCGAACCCCGCTTCAATGTCCGGGAGTTCCTCCACGTCGAATTCGTCCGTTTCTGTAGTAACACCCGTCGTCACGTCCATCACTTCGAGCGTGTACGTACCAGTGTCGTCCTGGGTGAAGACGTCTCCAAGGTTCGCCTCGACTTCACCGCTGCCGTCCAGGGTGAATGCCTGGGCGTCGCCGAAGTCATCTCCGTCGCTGTCCAAGACTTGCACTTCTACGTCTTCGTTTCCACGGACGGCCGAGACATCGACGACTGTGTCGTCAGCGTTGTCGTCAGCGTCGACGTAAATCCCGTCAGCCGTGTCGTCCGCCAGCGTGGCGTCCAAGTTCAGGTTACGGAGGGTGAGCGAAATGTCGTTAGCGGTATTGTTGAACCAGTGCTTGACACTCGTCTCACGGTCCGCACTATCGAAGAGGTACACCTGACTACCCGCACCGGTGCTACCGTCAAGGATCAGTTCATCTTCGGTGCTGATCTCGAAGTCTGTGTTAAGCCCAGTACTGTTCGTCACATATGCAACATCTGTACCTGCGTATTCAGTATAGCTCTGAACTCCAGCTTCAGAAATCGTTGCACCAGTTACGGTAATCGACTCGTTGGTAAACGAGACGTTATTACCGTCGACGTCCTCTATTTTGTCAGTAAAGTTAAGAACGAGGTCGTCATTTGGTGCCAGTGCAGTGCTTGAGGTTAACACAACCTGACCTTCGACTCCACTGGTGTTACCATTCCCAATCAGTGTATAGCCGGTGGTCACGTTGGTATCGTTGACGAATACCTCGAAGTCTCCGCTCGTAATATTTGTCCCATCGTCCATTCGGACTGCCTGGTCGAAGGCGACTTCAATTGTACTTACATCACCATTACTTCCATTAAATTGGCTGGTCATATCAGTACCATCAAACTCGATGGAACTGGTGACCACAGGTTCTCCAGCCGCAGCAGCTGTCCCTGCAAACGCAATGGACCCAACAGTGATGCTGAGTACCATCAGCGCAGCCAGGAACAGGCCGCGGAGTTTATCGTTTTTGCTTGTCATGTGTATCGTGTTTCGTTTGCTGACTCCGCTTCCGCACTCCACGTTTCCGTGTTTGGCGGACTCCCGGTCAGCTATGGGAGTGGGTAGGGGTATAGGAAAGAACGGAAGCTCGGTATAAATGCTTTGTGTGCTCGCAATGGGTGTGCGAGGGCGTCACAAGCTCGGGAACGAGGTGCTAGTCACGTTTCAATGAGTCCAGTATAGGAATATTTGCGAGTCGTGCATATCACACTTCGGTGAGAGTGGGTCGCTCAAGGCCGACGAGCTTAGATCCTCGCGTGCGGGTGAGTATAAAACGATGCAGCTAATGGAGTGGCGAGGAAGGTCGTTTGAAGACGTGGCGGAAAGTGGACACCCCGATTTTCGACACGTCCACCTCGCCATGTCTTTCGGTTTATCGTTGGTTAGAGGGTTTCAGGCAAGTCCCTTTGTCCGAGGTAAGGGCGACTACTAATGGATATTGAGATCAGATGAGTCGAAATGAATGCCACATTCCCCAGGCTTGTGCATTAATCTAATAGATAAGCACGTTCGTCGCTACACCAATCCGCTATCTTTAACCACGGAGAACCAAAATCCTCGCCCAATCGAATGGTTGAAGATAAAGACTTGAGTTGGAAAGAAAAGCTGGTTGCGCTGAAACGGGTCGCCCAGTATCGGCCGCTCTTCACGGTCGGACTAATTTTACTTGGGGCTATGGCTGCCGTGCTAGAGGGTGTTGGTCTAGGATTTATTTATCCGATTATCGAAGTTGCACAAAGCGAGGGACCAGTTGAAGGTGGGGGGCCGGTTTTGGAGGTTTTTCTCAGCACGTACGAGTTATTGGGACTTCCTTTTTCATTGGGATATCTGATTATCGGTGTTGCATTCGTAATGACGGTCCGGTATACGATGTCGTTTTTAGTCGGGTGGTTGCGAGCGATACTTTCGAAAGAATACGAAAAAGATCTGCGGACACGAGCTTTCAGTCAGGCCCTCGATGCTGAAATTGCCTACTTCGATGAGGAGGGTTCGGATGATGTTCTGAATGCAATCATTACCGAAACTCGGTATTCTGGTCGAGTGATCGATAAAGCAGTGCGGACGATGGAATACGCGTTCTTGGTTGCCATATACATGGGAGTCATGCTGTACATCACGCCAGAAATGACTGCCCTGGCAATTGTTCTTCTCGGAGGAATTACTGTCCTACTTCGGTTCGTTATCGAACCGGCAGTGACGATTGGAAACCGGGTGGCAGAGGCGAACGAGCAGGTACAAGAGTCCGTGCAGGCAGGCACGCAAGGAATTCGGGACGTCAAGCTCTTTGGGTTAGCCGACGAGGTGTTTTCGACGTTTCAGGATTCCATCGATCGATATGCGAGTTCAGAGATCCATCTGAGTAGGAACCAAGCTGGCATCACAAATTTCTACCAATTAGCCGCAGCGATCACAATTTTTGTCTTGATATACGTGGGATTCGAATATACTGGCCTTTCACTTGGGGAATTGGGGATTTTCTTGATAGCAATGTTCCAATTGGCTCCTCGAGTGAGTACCTTGAATAACTGGGTATATTCTCTCGAGGGACATATCTCTCACTTAGTTCGGACTCACGACTTTCTTGACAACCTTTCAAACCGGGCCGAATCAAATGGATATGAATCGATTGACACATTAGATCTGGTTAAATTTGACGACGTAAATTTCTCTTACACGGAAGACGAAACGGTCCTTCGCGGAATTTCGTTCGAGGCAAAACGAGGTGATTTCATTGCCTTCGTGGGTCAGTCCGGGGCTGGAAAGTCGACTATCGTATCTCTCCTGGCAAGAATGTACACCCCGGACAAAGGTGATGTCAGTGGTAATGGGGTATCAATTAGCAAATACGATCTTCGCGAATGGCGAGAACGAATCGCGGTAGTGAGACAACAACCATACATATTCAACGATACCTTGGAAGCGAATGTTACGATTGGAAATCGAGACGCAAACAGAGAGGCGGTCAAAGAAGTCTGTGAAATCGCGAAGGTAGATGAGTTTCTCGACGAATTGCCCAAGGGCTATGATTCAAAACTTGGGGATGATGGTGTCCGACTTTCCGGCGGGCAACGCCAGCGAGTCGCCCTGGCGAGAGCACTATTGAAGGAAGCAGATTTCCTCGTCCTAGACGAGGCGACCAGCGATCTGGACTCGAACTTGGAACAAGAAGTTCAAGATGCAATCGAGTCTATGGATAGAGATTACGGCATGATTGCGATTGCACACCGATTGTCGACGGTGAAGAACGCCGATCAGATTTATACACTTGATCAAGGAGAAATCATTGAGTCTGGTACGCATGAGGAATTGCTTAGTGAAGAGGGAAAATACGCCGAATTATACGAAATTCAGTCAAAGAAGTGATATGGCCTAGTTTTCGACGTTTAATTTTACGGGTAAAAGACATGGATGAGATGTTTGATATTGCGACCGCGCAGACCACATCTGAATCACAATATCTGAATGGTGAGGATGGAGTTTTAACCCATATGACGGGGCAATGTCCGAGTTATTCGGTGCTCTATCCTTGATATACTCAGGTTCAGTGGCAATATTATGCGTCGTTTAAAAGTAAAATACTTCAAATATTTTGTATCGGTAGAGGTCCTGTTATGTAGCCCACAATCCGGTTCAAGTTCCCTTCCCTCACCCAGTCAAATTTCACCTGCAAAATTCGCGTGGGATAACCGAGAATTACTTACTTACATAATCCATAATTGCTAAAGGATGAAAGCCCTCTATATCACCGAAGAATCAATTTCGTTTTCTGATTCAATGGTGCGAGGAGGGCAAATTCACGTACGCAACGTCGTGAAAGGACTACGTAATCGCGGCCATGATATTCACCTTCTCGATTGGAATACAACTGACGACGACTTCCCGTTTCATCATTCCCTGAAACCCCAGTTTCGTGTCGCTATCGATCCCTTGCGAACTGTATTACAGGCGAGAAACCTCGCAAAGAGTATTGAGGCTAATGTAATAATATCAAAGACTCGAAAGACGTATGTACCTGGTAAAACCGTAGCCCGGCTTTTGAACATCCCCCACGTCATTCAGGTAGGGTCCAGTCCAAAAAGTGTCAACAAATCCAATTTTCTAAATCGAATTGAGACCGAATCAATCATTCGTCGCTTACGTTTCGGTCATGATGGCTATTTCGCCGTTTCCGAATCGATTGCAAATGATCTCGGAGAAATTGGCGTGCCCAAAGAACGAATTTTCAATATTAAAAACGCAGTCAACACCAATCAATTTCATCCCGAAGGTGCCCCCGTAAATCTTGATGAGTATTATAGAAGGCAAATAAAACCATTTGTCAAAAATAAATTCGTTCTGGGCTATATTGGTGGGCTATATCCATATAAAGGGCTCACAGATCTTGCTTCGGCACTTGAGAGGACAGATAGCGATCCGGTTGTCGTGATCGCCGGGGACGGCCCCGAACGTGACAATCTGAAAAAGGAGTTCGCTGGGAGGGCGTTATTTCTTGGGGCAGTCCCTTACGAACAAGTCCCTGCCCTTTACCATCAATTCGACGTGTTCGTGCTCCCTTCTTACACGGAGGGATTGCCACGAGTGGTTCTCGAAGCACAGGCGGCGGGGAAGGCAGTCGTTGCGACACGGGTCGGCGGAATTCCAGAAATCGTCAGTGATGGTGAGACGGGGCGGCTAATTGATCCGGGACAGCCGGAAAATCTGGCCGAAACGCTAGATCACTTAGCTTCGAATGAGGCGAAACGACGCCATCTCGGCGACAACGGCCGGGCAGCAATCGAAGACGAATTTACTTGGGAAAAGCTATACGACCGATACGAACGGTACCTGGACCGGATACTCCGAACCCACGAGGGTAGTCGTTCGGGACAGAAGTAGTGTTAGGAGCTCTCCTAAGGGAAAGGTACGGGGCAACTTACATAACACAATTATACGAGCGGTATTTTCTGTTCAATATGGCAGAAATAACCGTCGCCTATGAGGACCTCAATAAGGGTGGTGGCGGCCCAGCCGTTTGCTTTAGTATTCTTGAGGCAATACAGGAGGATCACAATGTAAAATTACTAGTTACTTCGGAGATTGAAGACCTCAAATCCTTATCGAAAAAGTATAATAACGAACTTGATGAGATCGATGTCGAGGTTATTACCAGTATGGGTATCGAACTCACCCGAATTATGGATTTTTTCAACACAGGATGGGGTGGCACTCGACTAAAAGTTCTGGAAAACATACTCAGACAGGCGATTTACCACCGATATTGCAAGAAATCGGTAGACAATCCTGACGTATTCATAAGTGTCTGGGACGAAGTCGCTGTAGAAGGCAATTCCATACAGTATGTCCATTTTCCAAGAAGATACGAAACGTTCGAAATGGCACACGACTATGCGGCAGACCGCGTGACTATCAATCTAGCAAAATTCTTCAAATACATCGGGCGAACGTTAGCAAACTACGACACAGATTTAGTCTCAAAAAGTACAGTACTTGCAAACTCGGAACGAACTGCCTCGAAAATACGGGACTGGTACAAAATAGAACCAAAAATCCTGCATCCCCCAATTGACACAACAGGATTTGACCCCTCCCGGACCTGGTCGGAACGAGAGAAGGGGTTCGTTTACGTGGGGCGGATCGCTCCTGGAAAGGGAGTTGTAGAAATTATTAACATCCTAAAAGAGGTGCAAGCACACAAGCACGATATTCATCTCCATCTTGTGGGGCCTAAAAATAAAGATACCCCGGATTATTATGATTACGTCCAGTCTCTGAGTCAGAACAACGACTTTGTTACTTTAGAAGGACCTCTATACAATAACGAACTTAACAATATGTTGTTGCGTCACAAGTACGGTATATCGGCATCGACAGAATCATTTGGGATGTCTATTGCCGAAATGATTGGAGCGGGGATGATTCCGTTCGTTAGCAATGACGGAGGACAACGCGAGATTGTAAACAATATTGAGGAAATAATGTACGGAGAATCAGAGGAAGCCGTCAAAAAAATATCAGCAGTTCTGTCCGACTCTGTCAAACAGAGACAAATTATCGAAAACCTACCTGATATTTCGGAACGATACGAAAAAAACAAATTTATGGATGAGATCCGGAGAATAGTGAATGAAAGTCTAACAGAACCCAACAGATAAGAATTTTTTAATTACCACAAGAAGTTCCAGTTTCAATCAAATCAAACTGGCAATCCCAAATGAAACTTGTTGAAACGGCACCCGGAAAATTGCAATATCTCGCCCTATACTTGTTACATGTGAAATAAATTAATTGTTGGCGGGAACCTAAAAAAATATTTTAGGGGCTTTGGATCGGTGGAAAATACCCAAACCGAAACAGGGGGTAAGCTGACTACGATATCTTTAAAAATGCGAGATTCTACTGATAACCCATGATTCCAGAAAGATATAACTGGGAGAATTTCAGAGGGGCATTATTTGAGCCACGTAAATTTTTTGATGAATTTAAGCGAATTGTTAATCGAATTCGACACACTCCACGTGAACTCATATTTAGATTTAAATATACATCCGAATTCGACATTATGAAAGAGGATTGGGATAATCTGATTATTCTTGATTCGTGTAGGTTTGATGTTTTAGATGAAATGGATTTATTTGAAAACTTAAGTTACAAGATAATGAAATCATCGACCAGTGAGGAATTTATTGAGGAGTATTTTGAAAATAACGGTGATTTTGGCGACACGATATATATTACTGCCAATCCATATGGTGCCCGAGTTACTGACACCTTCTATAAAAATGTAGTCACTTTTGATAGAAAGTTTACGGAAAACGGGAAAAAGGCCAAAGTTGACAATTTAGGAAAGGGCTGGGAGCCGGAAATAGTGTTCAATACAGCTCTCAGAATGTATAAAGAAAACCCCGATAAGCGACTAATAATACATTTTATGCAACCCCATAGCCCATATTTTGGAGAAAAGTCGAGATCGCTAAGAGAAGAACTTCGAGAACAGGGTTATGAGTTTTGGGCTTGGAGTGATAAGTTGGACAGGAAAGATAAATCTGAAAATGATAATGTATTGTATTCCTTACAAGAAGCTGCAAAACTAAATATCATAACTAAGGGCGAATTATATGAAATTTATAAAGAGAACATTTTAGTTGTTATGGAATATGTTGAAAAATTATCCCAAGAAATAAAGGGAAAAACTATTGTGACAGCTGATCATGGAGAAATGCTAGGTGATTCCAGGTATTTCGTACCAAAAAATCTGAGCGGTTTGAAAAATAATATGGGTCATGGGGATGGTATATATGTAAAAGAACTTCGAAAAGTACCCTGGGCAGTTATTGATAACAAGGAGAGGAGAGAAATCATTGATGAAGGTGTAAACAAATCAGGTGATAAAGATATTAATGTCGAAAATCAATTAAAAGCGTTAGGTTATAAATAAAGCTCATCTGAAGAGGTCTGGACTCAAATTTTTCTTGGGAGTCCACCGCAATTAACCTCCAACCATGTAAAAATGTCAAAAGTCCAGTGTTAGTCGACTCTACCTTGTTGTGCTGGCTCAAGATGGTATCGATTTCAGAACTTGTGACACTACCTAGTTTTCCTACTGGTTCCATCAGAACATATGCTGACCGAGTTACGCCAGTGGTGTCTCGGCACTTGTAATTTTTGCAGTTTCGTTTGCAATCTACAACATCATCAGTATCCAGGGAAACCTGCTGGAAGCTGTCGCAATATCTTGGATTGTCGACGTCAACAACTTCTTTCCAAGAGCGCTGAATGTTGGGCTCGCCCTGCATAGGATTCCCCTGCTAGGCAAACGGTGCCGTCATCGGGACGGCAGCCGTCTATTTCCTCTGGTGTTCAGGGGCGCCGATAGAGTTTCAAAATATCCTCCCGACGTGTCATCTCTCGCTGTTGTTCAAGCCCCGCCTCTGTGATGCGGTCGTGGAGGGTCTCAACCGTCCAGTCCCCAGTCATCCGACCCTCGTGGAACTCAACGAACAGCAGCTGGATATCCATAAGGTAATCGCCGAATCCCTCGATCACTTCCCCCTCCAATCCCTGAACATCTAACTTGACAGCGGTTGGTGGTGACAGTGCAGTAGTGATCAGGGTTTCCGGTCTGGCGACGGTGGTAGGTTTGCCATCTGATCCCCTGTCCGTGATCCCCCCACCCTCACCCGCGGCGATTGAAACCCGTTCTCGATGAGCCGAGGGGTTCCCGAGACCGAGACAGACCGGCGTAATCCGTGCCACAGGGTTGAGGGTAGCGGTCTCCTGAAGCTTACAGAACGTATCCGGGTCGGCCTCAAACGCGACAGTCTCTGCGACCTGGCCAAAAAACGCCGCGTGCCACCCGACAAACGCACCAATATCCCAAAGCACGTCCGACGGCTGAAGTGCGTCGAGCATTTCTTCGACGAGAGCTTTCTCACCGCCAAAATCCTGAACCGAGTAGTATTCACTACTAGATCTGGCGTTGAACTGGGCTGTGATTCCGCCGAGGGTTGCTTGTGTCCGCCGTGGCCCCATAAAATCGTAGTAGGCGCGGTCTAGCGGTTCCTCCAGCGGCGTTCCGTTGATCAAGGAACCGATAGTGTGGACAACCGTCTCGATCATTGCTCGTTGATTCGGAGTTGCACACTTCAACCTAACGTTGCTTTCCGAACGTGTAACTGTCGAGTCCCGGCCACATAGATGACCATCTTTATTTTCCGCCGTAGACTGACTCCGGATATGGATACCCCCAACGTCGTTTACATTACGATCGATAGCCTTCGCGCAGATCATACCGCCTGTCTTGATTACGACCAGGCTGTCGATCCACGTCTGAGAGAGCTATGCGAGCAGGGAACGATGTTTCGAAAGGCAGTCGCCAACGGCCCGAATACGACCGCAAGCTTTCCATCGATCCTGACTGGTGCACACTCGCTCACGTACGGTCCCTACGGCGTCTGTGGGGGCGGCTCTCCGTTTCTTTCCCGCACGCTCAACGAGGCTGGATATCAGACAGTCGGCTATCACTCGAACCCACATCTCGGCGAGGATCAGGGCTATCCAACCGGTTTCGATACGTTCAACGACGCCGTCGAAGGTGAGGATTCAGTCGTTACCCTAAAAGACAAGGTCGAACGGCTACTCTCGACAGATACGATCCTCTATCGGTTTCTCCGGCGTGCCTGGCACTATTTCAGTATGACAACGACAAGTTCGGCCTACGCGCGTGCCGACACGATTTCCGACAATGCTATCGAGTGGATCAACGCTAAAAGGTCAGACAATGATCCGTTTTTCATCTGGCTCCATTACATGGATGTTCATTACCCTTTCCAACCACCAAAAACGGCCATGAAGGAGCTCTCCTTTTCGCCTATCTCGAAACGACGAATCGTAGATCTCAATGGGAAGATGCAGGAACGTCCGGAAGACCTGACCGAGAAAGATGTTACGGACCTGTTGAAACTCTACGACGCAGAGATACGGTACACTGACCAACAGATCGGCCGTGTCATCGATGCGCTCAAAACAAGCGGAATTCTTGATGAGACCATCGTCGTCGTCACGGCAGACCATGGGGAGGCCTTCGGGGAACACGACCGGTTTGGCCATCATCCGTATCCCTACGACGAACTAATCAGGGTTCCGTTGGCCATCGCCGGCCCGGGGATCGAACCGACTACCGTTGACCAACAGGTCTCCCTGCTTGATCTCCCACCGACGGTGCTTGATCTGGTCGATGTCGAGATACCCGAGACGATGGAAGGGGAGAGTTTTGCCCCAGCAGTTTCCGGCGACCATATCGAAGAACGGACCGCGATGACTATTTCGGACAACGGCACCATTTTCGGCTGTCGAACTGAAGAGTGGAAATATATCACACGCGTCGACGACGAAGAGTCATACCTATTCAACCTGGCTGCAGATCCAGACGAGACCAAGAATGTCATCGCGGAGGCTACTGACGTTGCCGACCGATTCGAGGCCGTCATCGCAGAGTATCGAGACGGCATCGATCGTGCGGCTACCACAGCCAATGTAGAATACTCATCCGAAACCCAAGAGCGACTGGCTGATCTCGGCTATCTCGACAAGTAAGCACCACTTATGATTGAGGACAGTTAGTCGGACGAATCGAAAGCTTGATTGATTGAACTAGAGAATCGGCGATCCATGGGACTTTTGAGGGGTTCTGGGCTTCGTGCCGGCGTTATCGGTGCCGGCTCCGTCGCCCAGACCGCGCACTTTCCGACCTACGTCAAGCATCCGGAGACGGAACTGGTCGCGGTCGCAGACCTTGATAATGAGAAAAGGACCGCATCAGTCGAGGAGTTTGATATCGACTCCGAGTACGAACGAGGCGAAGCTATGCTCGCAGAAGAAGACCTTGATATCGTGAGCATTTGTACTCCCGCCGGCACCCACCGGGACCTCTTCGTTGCCGCAGCCGAGGCAGGTTCTCACATTTACTGTGAGAAACCTTTCAGTACAGACGTCGAGAGCGCAGAGGACATGGTAAACGCAGCAGAAGCCGCAGATGTCGTCACACAGGTGGGCTATACACGTGGGTATGTGGAGAATTACCGTCACGTTCTTTCGATGGTCCAAAACCACCTCTTAGGGGAGATCAAACGGCTCAAGACACACCGAGTCCGTTCGCCTCCGGCGGCAGACTGGAACTTCGACCCGACGATGAGCGGTGGTGGCGTAGTGGCCGATCAACTAGGCCACATTCTCGACTTTTACATCCGGCTTTTTAAAACCACACCAGACATCACCTCGGTCACGCTTGAACGGCTAGACGTACCAACCATCGAAGATTTCGCAGAATTGCACTTTGATTTCGACGGCGTCCCGGTCGAGACCACCCTTCACTGGACTCCACATGCCAAACACCACCGAAATGTCCTCATGGGAACCGGTGGTCTGCTGGAGTTCAATCTGGATAAGCTCACGGGGGATGTCCAGGGAGAAACGGTAGCCCAGCAGTACGGCAACCAGCCCTTTATCGACCTCCGCGGAGAGTTCCGTGCGTGGTGGGGCGGCAGCAATGACTTTCACGATCGCCGCGTCTGGGATTTCGTAGACCATGCCGTCGACGAGGACCACGATACCACTGCTCCTGCCCAGCGGGGACTGGACGTGACACGTATCATAGCAGAGGTCTACGAGAGGGGTGAGGTCAAATGAGGGTTCTCGTTACCGGTGGAACGGGATACATCGGCACAAACCTCCTCTCTCGGTTTCCCGAAAAGTACGAGCCCGTTACGCTCGTGCGGGACTCCTCTCGAGAAGAACTTCTGCCTGACGGGGTCGAAACCGTCCATGGTGATGTCACCGATAAAGACTCGCTGGCCTCCGCAATGGTTGATATCGACGCCGTCGTCCACATGGCCGCGGTCAATCCGGGGTCTCGTAACTCCCCAGAAATCACATCAACCGTATCCGACGAGGTATTTCGTCGGGTCAACGTTGAGGGGACTGAGAACGTTCTGGCGACTGCTGCCGACGCTGGTGTCGAATCGGTGGTCTATCTCAGCACGACCAAGGCCCATCCAGCTATCGAGGCCGAAGATCCCTCCATGTACGTCAAGACCAAAGGCAAGGGGGGGGATCTGCTGGAGAGTGGCGAATACCCCTTCAAGTACAGTATCGTCCACCCGACGTACGTGATGGGCCAACGCGACTTTCGACTGAAACGCTACGAACCGTTCCGACTGGCCGCTTCGAATGCGCTTCTGGTACCGCCGATGTACACGCCGGGGAGGATCAACATCGTCCACGTCAACACCATCGCCGACAGCATCCTCTATTACCTCGAGAATCCGACGGACAACCACCACATGGTCAGTGGCCCCAATATCAACCGCAAAGCATTTGCGAAAGAACTTGCCTCGCTGTCAGACCACCGAACGGTCGTGTTCAATATCCCGTTCCGGAAGAAGCTCTTGCCCCTAGGTGTGAAGACCATCGACGCTACCGGAATCACTAACGTCGACGCCGACCGATTAGTCCTTGACGCCGAGACGGGGACGGTCCCCCCGGTACAGGAAAGCCGGGCACCTGTCCCAGGGAAGTCCTGGCAGGAAGCCGTCCGGGATACCTGGGGTTGGTACAAGTTAGTCGGACTACTCTAGTACTTGGCTAGCGGACCGATCGGTTCTAGCCAGATATCTGGGTTCTCGCGCTGTACCGACCGCTGGAAATCAAGTGCGTATGGATCGTAGGGATCAAAGGTGTAGAGACGCTCGGTCCCGACCAGTCGGTTATGCAACCATGCCGTGGGAAACACGATTATTGCACCAATCTTTGGCTTTAGACCCGGCGCATTCCGCAGCCAGTGGGCAACCAAATGAGAGAGCGTCATCCCTGTTTTTAGCTTCATTCTCGCGTTCGTGTAAAAGCGGTCAAAAGCGTCGCTAAACCCCTTTTCTTGACTTGGGTGGGACTTGACAATAGAAAAATCGACGAATCGGAGTTTCTCCGCCCGAAGTGCTCTTCGTTTGAGATCGCGCCGCTCGGTCGTCCAGAGGTCATTCCAACCGCCGAGTTCGCTAATTAAGGTACGTGAGCCGATCATCACCGGCCCCCCCAGCAAGATATCACCCTCCCTTTCGCGCAAATCCTCATAGAACTCGACGACATCCAGCAACCGCTCGTCCTCGTAGTAGCTCGCATCGAGATCGCCCAACGAAATAATTACGTCTCCGCGGCTGTGCTCAAAGGCGATCTGTCTACCCTTTCCAATAGAGGCTTCTTCGGCCATCACAATCCGGACATTCGACTGGTCAGCTTCTAGTTCCCGGAGATACGACAGTGATCCGTCGTTTGATCCGGCATCGGAGATAACAAGTTCCCAGTCGTCCTTGCCTTCGATTAAATCTGCGAACACACCCGCAGATTCCCGTATGAAGTCGTTATTGTTGTAATGCGTCGATGTGATGCTATACTTAACAGTCATTACCGAAAAATTGAGGCCGTCCAGTCATAAAAGTTGTACTATTGGTAATGGAAGACATCGCTGGCTGTGAGGAATTCACCGCCGTACCCGTCCAAAAGAGACTCAAACCGACCTGTAAAAATCTTGCCATTGTTTTCCAGACCCGTTTGGTAACTGGTCGCGTCGTAGGGATGCATATAAAAAGAGAAGGGAGAGTCAAGGTCCAGCAGCCAGCGTAGAACAGTTAATCCAGTCGTCCCACGTTTGTCGGTCCGAAGTGTGTTAGCAGTTGCAGTAACCGTTCGGCTGGGGAACGCCCGAACTCCTATCCGCGAAATAATCGGGGGATGTCCATATGTCGTCGGGAGTTCCACTAGCCCGGATCTTATCTTGAAAGGTGCCTGATGACCAAGTAAAGAGTGGGGGAGGTGTTCATTGTAATTGACGTTAACCGAGGCGTCGACAGTAAACCCAAGGTCAGCTAAAACAGAAATTGTTGTATCGCTAGCACTATGTCGGCCCGCCCGGAACGCCACCAAATTATTTGGCTTGAGATCGGCCGCATCCGCAACCGCGGCCCGCGTTTCGATAATCAATTCTCTTTGGCGTTCCCCATCCAGTTGCGCCAGACTGTCGTGTTCGTGACCAAATTCACGGGGGTGAACGTGGACCCCAATCTCATGGTCATTAGCCATGTCCGCAATTGGCCCTGGAAGTTCGGTCGCAATCCGATAGGTAGCGTAGACAGTTCCGCGAGGAACAGTCTCATTGAACCACTCCATTGCCTCGGTAACACCCTCTAAAGTACCGTCTTTGTTGGGCTCAAGATCAACTGAAATGGCAGCCCACTTCGACATCGACCATATGTAAACGGTCCTTGGGTTTCTGTCTTGCCGTTACGATGCCAATAATCCTATATCGTATTGCCAACGTGTTAGTGATCACGAATCGTCCTCAAGATGGCCTCAGCATAGGCCTCCTCTAATCTATTAGGATCAAAACCTTCGGGAAGTTCGGCAGGTTCGTGTTCCTTTCTAAGTAGGTCAAGAAGTTCCTCGTCATCGGAGAAAGTCGCACTGGCCACCATTGCGCTATCACCCACTTCTCGCGCTAAGGTAGGTGTCCCGCAGGCCGACGCCTCAAGAAGTACATTCGGCAACCCTTCGATAAAAGAAGGGTGAACTACAATGTCGGAAGCGTGGTAATAGTCAGTTATTTGCTCGAATGGAATTCGCCCTAAAGTCTCAACACCATTGGTATTTCCTAGTTCCTCGCGCATTGGTCCTTTTCCAATAACATACCAATGAAACAATTGTCCTCTTTCGGATAGGTTTTCAGCGGTCTCGATGAGGGTTCCCATTCCTTTCCGTTCGGTGAGACGACCCACAGTTAATAATACGCGCTCGCGTGACGGAAAACCCAATTTGTTCCTAATTTCCTGCTCTATTTCCTGAGGAATTCGTCTGAACTGTTCGAAATCGATGGGTTGTGGTATCTCCGAAATTGGGATATCACCATTTCGACGTGCGATTTCTGAGCGTCCGTGCGGACCGAGCACAATGATTCGGTCACTCCAGTAAAGAGGTACCCGACCCATGATATTGTTGAGCCCGAAGGCCTTTACTGCCTGTAATCTTTCCGAGGAGACCCTATATTCCCGGAAGTTGTCTCCCGCCAATCGAGTCAAAACGGGAGTATCCGTCACCTTCCCTGCAACAGCTGTAGCAAAACCGTGAACCGGAAATTTCGTCACCTGAAAAAGGATATCGACTTCGTGAGCCTTCCCGTACTCTATGAGGCCACTGGTCAATGTTTTCAACGTTCCCAGTGCACGATCCGTGTCCGCGAAACCAGGATCAACCGGTGTGAAACCCTGCGGAAGGTTGACCGAATCGTTAATCACCAAATCCATTTCGAAAGTAACCGGGTGAGATTCGAGCAGGTTCCTAACGTTCCGTAACAGTGTCCGGACGTTTCCCGGCAGTCTCGTCCCGCCGACGACGCCGACCCGAATACGGCTCGGATCTGTCATACTTCTAGTTTTACTTCGCTCGCCAGGTGTACCTCATAATCCTTCTCTGAAATCTGAGCACAGAGTTCTTCGAACGTAGCTAAGTCATCAACAATATCCATACAAGCGGGATGAGCCAAAACCGTTGCTGGCTGTCCCGCCTCAAGGGCGTCTTCAATCGCCTCTAGTACCCAGTCCAGCCATTGGTCAACGTCGTACGATTCGGAGCCGAACGGTCCATCAAAAGATTGCTCAGAGACAAAATCCTCTGTCCGAAACCCGTGATAGACGTGCTCGTGGTCTGGGGGAGTATTGATGGGCAACACCATCAGTTCGTCCTCCTTTCGAAAATCCTCATCAGGGCCAACAGCATCCGAAAAATGGGTGATTCCCAGTTCAAAAAGCAGCGAGGCAGTGTTATCGTCATGGCGGTAGGCATGGTCCCGCCAAGACGTGATTTCTACACCATGGCTAGCAAAGGCTTCGATGGTACGATTAATCTCCCACCGCTGGAAACTTCGGGGTCCATTCCAGGAGCCAAGTAAGCCACGTGAAGCTTTGTGGAGGAGAGTGTCAAACGCCCAGTAATTGTGGCCACCAATCTCGACGTTCTCCTTGGCCGCGAGTCGTTCCACCCGTTCTGGCTCCTCCTTCGCCGCCTTCCCGGTCACGAACAGCGTCACCGGCACGTCATACTCAGCGGCTATCTCTGCGTACTCAAGAGCCGCCTCCAGCTCTGTACGATCCATGTACTCCTGGTCACGCGTTCCCAGGGACATGTGATGCACGTCCCCGGTGAGACAGACCGTCATTCGAGATAGCCGAGGTCCTCGAGGCGTTCCTGCACCGCCTCGTCTGCGGTCCCACCTACTTCGTCGTAGGGGATCGGGTCGCGGCTCTCGACGGTGCGGTCGCCGAACAGATTCAAGGGTTCACCATCGACATCGGTTGGGACGTCACAGTCCACGCTTTGCAGAACTGTCGGACCGACGTCCGTAATCGAAATTGGTTCTGGGAGTCCATCCGCTTCGACCTCAGGACCATCTGCCATGAACAACCCTGTCCGAACGTTCTCGGCTTCCCAGTGGCCGGCGTCCGCGAAGACAGGATTCGATCCGATCGCCCCGCTCGTGTGGACCCCAGGGCGCTGATCGAACACGATTTCGGGGCCTTCCTCCGTGTACGGTCCATTATACGCCTCCTCCCGCGTGTAGACTTTCCGGGCAATCGGCTTTCCTTCGTCGTTCGTGAGTTTTTCGAGTTCGGAAACCAGCTCCTCGATGGTTTCAGGATTGTCGTCAATTACGTAAACCAGTCCCTGTCCGCTGGCAACCGCCTTCGATTCCTCCCAGTCGACTTTCTCCAGTTTTTGCTCGCGTTTGAAACCCTCCTCGTCTTCCGGAATCGCAGCCGTGAGCCAGTCGGGAGCGAGAGAAGTCACGAGGTTGTGAATCCCGAGGTTGTGTGCCAGCTTCGAGAGGCGCTTTTTGTTGATGCCAGTGCCCGAGAGTGCGTCGGCGGTGTCAGTTTTGGTCACCAGATAGCCCTCTGACTCGAGCCAGGAGTTGACGTAGAAGACCGTATCCACGTCCTTACACCCATGATCGGACATGAGCATCAGCGTCGCGCCAGGATAGTCTTCCCGAATCTCGCCGATGTGATCGTCGATTACCTGCCAGGCTTCGTAGGTTGGATCACCTCGCCAGAAGAAATGTTGCAGCACGTTGACATAGAAAACAGTCAAATGGGCTACGTCGACTTCTCGTTCCTCGAGGAGGTTGCGGAACGTCTCAAGCCGTCGGTCGATCAGTTCGACGAGTTCAGCAGCCTCTTCTCGGTCGTTCTTTGACGTCACCGGAGTTTCAGGATGGAGACGATATCCTTGGTCGTCCAGAGACTCGCCCAGTTCCGGTGGAAAGGTATATTCCTTTTGGTCGCTCCCGGGACCACCAGAGATCATGAACTCGTCCATCTCAAACGGGGGGTACGTCATTGGAAGGTTGACGATCCCCGCGTCGAGTCCATCTTCGTTGAGATAATCCCAGTAATTCGCGGATTTAAAGGAGCGGGAATCGGGGGTGGACAGCGTCCGGTTCTCGGTATCGATTTTCTCCCACCAGAATACCCCGAGCTTTCCAGGATTCTTCCCGGTCGAGTAACTCCGCCAGTTCGGGCAGGTGACTGGCGGTAGAACACTTTCCAGATCAGTCCAGACCCCCGATTCACGGAGTGACTCGATATTCGGAAGTTCCCCGTCCTTTAGCCAGGGTTCCAGAAGATCCCAGTTCGCACCGTCGAGACCAAGTACGATTGTCTCTGGCATCGGTCAATCGAGTTTCCCTTTTTCGGGGATCTATTTGGTACTGGCGGATATCTGCAGGAGATCTGCGTATTTTTCTTCAAGGCTGGTTCGAAGTTCGGTTTCGAACTGTTCCAGAGAGAACCGATCTACTTTGGAAGCGATATCTGTGAATTCCTTACCTTGGAAATTTTGTATCGATCGTCGAATGTCCACAGCTTTCCCTGTGTGAAGGCATCCATTCTCCCCTTCTTCGACGAAAACCGCTGGGAAGCCTTCATTACGGACTAGAACAGGTTTTCCACTCGCGTTCGCTTCGATCGAAACGATTCCAAAATCCTCGTTCCGTCCATTGAACACCACCGCTGAACAATTGGCGAGAAGGTCGAGTTTTTCATCCTCGGAAACAAATCCCCGATATTCAATATTCGATGCCTCCACTATCTCATCTCGGACAGACTGGTTGATGTCACCCATTCCTCCAGCAAAGATGAGTCGTTCGTCTAATCCATGAAAGGCCTCGACAACAGCCGGAACCCCCTTTTCTTCGTCCAGACGACCCAGATGTAGGAAATACCCCCCATCCCCTTCATTCCGGTAGTTATCGATATCGACGGGAGGGTAGAGGATCTCGGAATCGCGTTTGTAGTACTTCCAGAGACGCCGTTTAATGATCGGACTGTTCACGAAGTAGTGATCCACCCGAGAATCAATTGCCTGATCGCGCACGCGGAGATAACGAAGCAATGGCCTGGCAAGTTGCCCCATGATCGTCCCCTTCCGATCGTGATACAAATCGTAGAACCACCGTGGCGGAGAATGACAGTAATTCACGTGCAACGTGTCGTCCGGCGTGATCACGGCCCGCGTCGTCGAACCAGAGGTCAATAGCACATCCGGATCACCCAGTTCCCGCCAGTCCACGTCCTCCCACTGTGAGTATTCGAAGACACGACCAGCATACCGCTGTAATCGCCGAATCCGGGGATAGTCAAGCACCTCCGTTACGTCCTCGAAAGTGACATCGCCATACGGATTTGGCTCTTCCGGGTCGGGCTCGCCCATTGTGTAAACCGTCGATTCACCGACCGCTTCCGCTAGTTTCGTCGCGAGATACTCGGCCCCTCCCCAGGCGTTGACGTGCCAGTGTGCCACACTAATATCGAAATCCTCGAATGAAATCTCGGATTCCACCTCTTCCGAACCCGATTCGTCCATGTGAATCAGTAGAATACACGGCCCCTTGAATAAATACCGCCCGACACTGCCACCATCTTCTTGACCGATTCAAAAGGCTTATTCGCGTTCTGTCTGTCCGTCACAAGCAATGAGCGACGAGGCTTCCTCCCCCGATGGAGGCGGTGGCATCGACTGGCCGACCGTCTCCGAGACAGTCATTCGATTGTGGCACGTCCCCGCCCTCGTATTGGCCGTCCTGACGATGTTCTTCATCAGGATCCAATCGGCGGACAACTTCCTTCGCGAAAGCGGCGTCTATTTCGCCGGTAACGACCCCTGGTACCACTTTCGCCAGGTCCAATACTCAGTCGAGAACGGGCTGGCAACCATGCCATTCGATGTCTGGACTGGGTTCGCTGCAGGTTCAGACTCGGGCCAGTTCGGCACCCTCTTCGACCAGCTAATCGCCGCCGCAGCACTGATCGTCGGCCTTGGGGACCCATCCACGCAACAGATCGCCACCGTCACCGCGTTTGCTCCCGCCATCTTCGCTTCCCTCGTTGCTATTCCCACGTTCTTCATCGCCCGTCGCTTCGGTGGGAACGCAGTTGGCGTCGTCGCTGCAGCGGTTCTCGCCCTGCTTCCGGGGTTATTCCTCCAGCGGGGCACCATCGGATCGGCCGATCACAACGTCGCGGAACCGCTCTTCATGTCTCTCGCGGTTCTCGGATTCCTGATTGCCTTCGCAGTTGCAGACAGAGAACGGCCAGTTTGGGAACAGCTATTCGAACGAGACCTCGAAGGCCTGCGCTCAGTCCTCGGCTGGAGTCTTCTCGCGGGCGTAGCCATGGCCGCTTACCTGTACCTCTGGCCGCCGGGCGTGTTCCTAGTCGGCATCGTGGGCATCTTTTTGCTTATCTCACTATCAAGTGACGTCCTGAACGGGATCAGTCCGGACCACACGGCCGTCCCGGCGACAATCTCAATGGTCACCGCTGGCGTGTTGATGCTGGTTCCACTCCGTTACTTGGAGTTCTCACCAACGGGCTACACCCTCCTACAAGTCATCGCTCCGTTCGTCGTCGCTGCAGGAGCGGTCTTCCTCTCGTGGCTCGGTCGGGAGTGGGAAACACGAGACATCGAAGCGTCGTATTATCCACCAGCCGTCCTCGGAACGGTGATCGTCGGCACGGGGGCAGGAATGCTCGTTCTTCCAGATCTCGTGGGCGGAATCGTCAATCAACTGCTTGGAATCGTTGGTCTACAAACGGGCTCTGGTGCGGCCACCATATCGGAAGCCCAACCCTTCATCGAATCCCGCGCCAACCAACTCGGACTGGGCGCCTGGAAGGCCTTCTTCTACGAGTACGGCGCCGCGTTCTACGTCGCCCTCGTCGGCGGGCTCTGGATAACACTCAAACCGCACCTCCTGAGTAACAACAACCGTCGGATCGGTCTGGCGGCCGGGTTCCTCGCCATTGCCGCACTCTTCGTTAGCTTCCCGGCTCTACCGGGGGCAATCGGCGGCATCGTCGGCCTCCCAGCCGACATAACTGGACTCCTCTTCATCTCCTTGTCCCTCGCCGCTGCCCTGGTCTACGGAAAATACAGCACGGAAAAAATTCTCCTCGTCGTCTGGTCAGCCTTCATGCTCGCGGCAGCCCTCACCCAGATCCGCTTCAACTACTACCTCGTCGTCCCGGTCTCCATCCTCGCGGCCTACCTCGTCGGCCGAATCGTCGCCGTTTCCGGCATCACCGTCGAGACCCTCTCCCCAGGCTCGATCGACTGGAGCCACGTGATGGTCATCGCCACGATCGCCCTGCTCCTCTTCGCCCCCATGCTTGCCCCGATCACCTTCGCGAACGATCAGGGCCAGCAGGTCCCGATGCGTACCGCAATCGAAACTGGCGATAGGGCCGGGCCCGGCGCAGTCACCCAGTGGGAGGAACCCCTCGACTGGCTGAGCGAGAACACCCCCGCCGAGGGCAACTACGCCGGCGCGGGCAACCAGGACCAACTCGACTACTACGGCACCTACGCCGTCCCCGAGGGCAGTGACTACGACTACCCCGAGGGCAGTTACGGCATCATGAGCTGGTGGGACTACGGCCACTGGATCACCGTGCTTGGAGAGCGAATCCCCAACGCCAACCCGTTCCAGCAACACGCCACCGAGGCCGCAAACTACCTCCTCGCCCCTGACGAGGAGAGTGCTGCAACGGCCCTCGAGGCCACTGACGAGGACGACGCCCAGACCCGCTACGTCGCCGTGGACTACAAAATGGTCGACACCCAGGCCAAGTTCAGCGCCCCGACGGTGTTCTACAACGCCAACGACTCGCTCTCCTACAGCGACATGATCGACGGCCGGATCCTCGGCCCTAATGCGCAGGCCTACCTCCAGCAGGGCTACCAGCCCCCCATCACGACGCTCAAGACCCAGCGCTACTACGAGAGCCAGATGGTCCGGCTCTACCACTTCCACGGGAGTGCGGTGAGCGCGAACACCGTGGTCGAAATCGAGAACCGCGAGTACGAGCAGTACCAGAACCCCGTCCCGAGCTTCAACACCACGCGGCAGTTCCGGTCCTCGCAAGCCGCCCAGGAGTACGCCGCGAACAACACCAACGCCTTCGTCGGTGGCGTGGCTGACTTCCCCCGCGAGGAGGTCGAAGCCCTGGAACACTACCGCCTCGTGAAGCTCTCCGGCCAGTCGAACGCCCCACAGCGCACGCTCGCCAACCTCGAGTTCCGCCAGGGGGAGCATCCGACCTGGGTCAAGCTCTTCGAGCGCGTCCCGGGCGCCACGATCGAAGGTGAAGGGCCGGCCAACACCACCGTGACCGCCGAGGTCGAGTTGCAAACAACCGCCCGAACAGGTGACGGCACGTTCACCTACACCCAGCACGCCGAGACGGGCCAGGACGGAACCTTCGAGATGACCCTGCCCTACGCCTCCTCGGACTACGACGAGTACGGTCCGGAGGATGGGTACACCAACGTCTCGGTTCGGGCCACCGGCCCCTACGAGTTCAGCACCCCGACGAGCTTCAACGGGACGACGATGAACCTCACCACGCACAACGCCTCCGCACACGTCCCGGAGGGAGCGGTCATCGGTGCCGAGGAGGGTGTCATCGACGTGACCCTCGAAGAGCAGGTTCTGGGCTCGCTGGGTGACGGCGAGACGAACGAGACCGCCACGGGGAACGAGACTGAGGACACCAACACAACCGACGAGATCGTCAACGACACGGTGACCAACGACACGACTGAATCAGTCGACACGGATGAGACCCTCGAGGCGCACGCTGGACCGACCATCAGTGCTGGCATGGCCACGGCCCGTCCGGCCGAGTGATGTCCGTCCCCGCCTGGCTGAAGACGTACCTCAAGGGCTTCGCGATGGGAGCGGCAGACGCCGTCCCGGGCGTTTCCGGTGGTACCATCGCCCTCATCGCAGGCATCTACGACCGATTGGTGGGTGCGATCGCTGCCCTCGATGTCGAGGGCGGATTCGCCCTCCTGAAGGATCTCGCTCGCCCCCACGATCCAAATTCCCGCACCGCAGCCTGGGAGCGGGCCACGGACATGGACCTCCCCTTCCTCCTCGTCCTGGGAGTTGGCGTCGTCACCGCGGCACTCACCGCGGCCAACGTCATCGAGTGGGCCGTGGGCGCGTACGCGGGCCCGACCTACGCCTTCTTCTTCGGACTGATCGTCGCCTCCGCCATTGTCCTCCGAGGCGAACTCGGACTCGCCAGTGCGACAGGCTGGCTCGTCGCCCTCACCGGCTTCGCCCTCGCCTTCTGGGTCAGCGGCCTCTCGAACGGCCATCTCGGTTCGGGCCCGGTCGTCCTCTTTTTCGCCGGGATGATCGGCATTTCCGCAATGGTCCTCCCGGGCATCTCCGGGTCGCTCATCCTCCTCACCCTCGGCCAGTACGAGACGATCATCACCGCCGTCAGCGAGCTCACCCATGCGGTCTTCGCCATCACCATCCAGCCAGCGATCGACCCATTCATGACGCTGTTCGTGTTCGCCTTCGGCGCACTCGTGGGAATCCTCTCCTTTGCGAGAGTCGTCGCCTGGGCGCTGGAACACCACCGCAGCCACACCATGACCTTCCTCGTCGCGCTCATGATCGGCGCATTACGAGCCCCGGGTGATCGGGTGCTCGAGGCGACCCCAGAGTGGACGCCAATTGTGACCCTGTTGCTACTCGGCTGGGGTCTCCTCGGCGCGATCGCCGTGCTGGGCCTGGACGCGATGACCGAGGAAATCGCGTATTGAAGACGGGCCAGAGTGCGCT
Source organism: Halodesulfurarchaeum sp. (assembly GCA_034520565.1). Lineage (GTDB taxonomy): Archaea > Halobacteriota > Halobacteria > Halobacteriales > Halobacteriaceae > Halodesulfurarchaeum. Next base: position 1,368,062 of record JAXHNL010000002.1, on the reverse strand, counting down.
TCAGAGAACCGAAACATAATCCCAAAGCCACCAAACCGTTGGGCGGTTGGGTGGGGCTACGAAAGGGGCCGAGCGGTCGCGTGCGCTTCGGCGACCCCTATTCCGAGCGGGGCGAGGCCGACCAAAGGGAGGCCTCGGTATAGCGAACGGTGAACGGAGTGAGCCGTGAGCAGCGAGGAATATGTCGGCGAACGTGCGCGAGCGGGAGGGGGCTTTCGGAGGTGGTGGGAAGGGATCTCGACACATCGATCGGCGGGAGGGGGCTCTCGGAGGTGTTGCCACTCTCCTTACGCTAAACCCAAACACGATTCAAACCACATCACACCCGGAATTTCGTCTCAGTTTCGTCGGACGACTGCTCATCATCAAATTCGAGGTCTTCCGCTGTCGCCACCTCGCCACCGACTTCCTCGGCATCGATGCCGAGATCTGATAAGCGTTCTTCCTCATCTTCGATTGGAGTCGCGCCACTGACATGCAGTTGTGCATCCGAGATGCGTTAACGCCTCGGCTTTTGACTTCCCGGAGGCAGTGACCCCACCTTCGAAATCCGCCGCACTGACGAGATAGCCCTCGTAGGCGGACCTCACTCCCGTTTTTCCTGATGGCGTAGACCAGTTCCCAAGGAGAGTCAAATCGAGATGTTCTCAGTTAACAACTGGGGTATGATCCGCTTTGACTCGTCCCTTGATTGAGACCGAATTCAAGCTGACTGGTAAAAAATGGTCAAAGAGGACGTCTTTGGTGTGACGATAACGAAATCTTCCCCAAGAAAATTACCGGTCCCTGACGAACGAATACGCCAACCAGATTACACCGGACCAAGTCGATACGTGAGGTCGTCGATTGCCTCGGTAACGAGCGTGTCCGAAATCGAACCGATGTGATGACTGATGTCCGTGTCTTTCAACGTCATTGCGAACCACGGAGAGATGTAGCTGGTCTTAGACGTTCCGCCCGACACCCAGTCAGATGCGTCGACTTCGATCCCTTCACCTCGGGGGTTCGTGGTCATCCCCAGGACCAAATATTCGGTCCCGTGAAACGGATGGTTGGTGTTGCTAACGATGAGCCAGGGACGTTCGGGGAGAGTGCCGTCCGGCTGCGGGAGCTTGAACGGGGCCTTGTGCCAGACCACATCACAGGTATCGAGACTCATTCCTTTTCAACGGATTCGGAATTGTCGAGCCAGTCCTTCGGGTTTTCCGACCCGTATCGCGACTCGATTGCGGAGATGGTACTCTCCATCGCCGCATACGTCGAGAGGTGCTCCGTCTCGCCGATGGCCCAATATGGCTCCTTGTGCCGGACGAGATCCCGTTCTTCTAACCGCTTGAGTGTCGGCCCAATACTCCCATACGGGAGGCCGGTTTCCGTCTGAACCTCCCTTGGCGTGAATCCCTGGTCGGGATGCTCAGCGAGGAAGGATAGGATCGCGTACGCGTTACTCCCCTCGCTGAGGTCAATCGAGCCCTTGTTTTCGTCGTAGGTGTCGAATGTAACGGGCATCGTATGTATTAGTGTTGTATTGCAGCTGTATCAGGCTTTGGGATTTCGTTTGGAGTGCGATTGCTATGAAAACGTACCGATTCACCGTGACACCCTCCTCCCCGTAAAGGCCGAACAAATCCCAGAAAAAACTACACCCTGAACAAAGGCTGACATCAATGCAACAGAAGGAAGAATACCCCCTTCCGAAAAAGCCGGTTGCGGTTGGGTGGGATTTCAAAAGGGTTCCCGCGAGGTCCGCAGGACCGAGGGGGAGCAAGCGAGAGCCTTCGGCTCTCGCCCTGGCCGACTGAATGGTCGGCTTAAGCCGACCACCTTATACCGTGACGGCGAGCCGTCAGGCAGCTCGGGTGCGTTTCGGGGGCCCTATCGCGAGCGGGCGACTCCCTCCGGTCGTCGCCGAATGTGCGAGCGGTGACCGAAGGGAACCGCGAGAAATGAACGAAGTGAATGAGAAATATCCCGGCGAGCGGGCGGCGAGACGACCGGAGGGAGTTCAAAAAACGAACGGCGAACGTGAGATGCGAGCAAAGCGAGCGTCTCAGAAGAGGCGAACGGCGATAGCCGTGAGCCGAAGATCCAAGAGTTGCGAGCGGTAGGGGGCTATCGATGATGGTGAGAAAGGACGATACGTCGATCGGCGGGAGGAAGCTTTCGGGGGTGTTGCACCGCAAAATCTGTTCCCGCAAACATCCAAAACCACCAAGAGAAGACCACACACAAAACCGTCACCGAGTCCCACCAGAGGACATAACCAGCAACTGTTAGCGCTCGGGTCGCGGCGCGGTTTCGTACCGTTCAACGTCCGCTGACTTCTCGACCCGGTCGTAAATCGCTCGGAGGGTGTCCTGTGCCCGGAGCAGCTTGTGTTCCTCGAGGAACGCCCGACCACGCGGGCTAATCCCGTAGAACTTGTACGGCAGATCGTTCTGCCGACGGTCCGCTGGCAGAGACACCGCCTCGACGATTCCGGCGTCGACGAGCTGCTGGAGGTGCTGACGGATCGTCGTCCGGCTCTTGCTCGGGTTGACGGAGTCCAGTTCCAAAAGCGTCGGCAGTTCCGACGGGTGTCCGAGGATGTCCTGGAGGAGCGCGAATCGCGTCGGTTGGGTGACGACGTCGAGTCGCTCCCGAACGGACTCGATGTCGCGTGGCAGGTGGTCGGAGGTACTCATTATTTCGCTATTCGGGTAGTGCGCTCAAAAGCGTTTCGCTTAAATACGAATTGCTCTGAGGCGATATGGTTGGTGATGTAGCACTGTTCAGAGACGAAATTTCACAGCAAGTGACCACTGGGTGGGAATTCTAAAGGGGCCGGCCGCTCCGGGAAGCCCGGGGAAGCAAGGACCGCAGGCCGAAGGCCGAGGACAGAAGCGACCCGCGCGACCGGAGCGGTCGGGGGCTTTCGAGGATGTTAGATTGCAAATTCGGGACCCCGGGACAATTCCCAAGACAGCAAAGAAATCCTTCGAGCGAAGCGCTTTCACCAGTTCTTTTCCCGAAAAATTTGCAGCGGGCATCGGAGATTATTCGAGAAACGACGGGGGTGACTTATCGACGTCCAACTCATCGAGGTCGATTCCGAGTTCCGCCATGAATGTTTGCTCGTCCTCGATCGGAAGACCCTCCCCGTCGTGAAGTTCGAGTGCATCAGAAAGACGTGACAACGCCTCGGCTTTGGACTGACCTGAAGCGGCAACCCCACGTTCCGTATCCGTCGCCGTAACGAGGTCGCCTTCGTACGTAAACCGGACCCCTGGTTCATCCCGATGCGAGACAGCACCCATTATGTGAGAAATCATGAGGGACCGTAATAACGACTGGGGTGCAGCGGACGACGCTGTCCAGAGACGGAATTGGACGGCAAGTGACCACTAATGGGTGGGGCTACGAAAGGGGCCGACCGGTCGTGGTCGTCTCGTGGAGCCCTATCGCGACCGAGCGGAGCGAGGGAAGCGATATCTCCGCGAGCGGGCACGAGCGGGAGGGGGCTTTCGGAGGTGGTGAATCGGGCAACGCGACCCCAAACCCAATCTACGACACGACACTCAAAACCCACCAACACGTTTTCACGCCTGATAATACGCAGGGTACAATTAAATAGGAGGCCTGAAGAGTCCAACTCAGCGCCCAGAGGTAGGGCGACACCAAACACATGTTCGAAGCAATCACCGATACCGAAAAGCGCGGGCAGGTGGGGATCGGCACCCTCATCGTGTTCATCGCCATGGTTCTCGTGGCGGCGATCGCTGCCGGCGTCCTCATCAACACCGCAGGCTTCCTGCAGAGTTCCGCCGAACAAACTGGAGAGGAGAGTCAGGCACAGGTCACAGACCAACTCCAGATCTCCTCGACGACCGGTGACGTCATCGGCGGAGAAACGTTAACGATCGAAAACACGACCCAAGGGGCCCAATTGCGAGTAAGTGAGGGTGACACTATCCGGGTCAAAGCGTCTGAAACGCGGAATCTCACCGATCGAGAGAATGCAGGACTCAACGTGTCCGATGGAGATACGTTGACGGTCGAGTCGGTGAACCTTGCCGATGAGACGTACGAACTCAACAATGGCACGACGACGAAGGAATTCAACGCGAGCCAGGGCCTGTCCACGTACACGAACAACAGCGACGATTACGCGCCGGTACACCTGATCAACCGGGCGAACGTGACGATCAACAATAGTGACACCACGAGTCTCGCTGACCTCGATCCGTACGTCGACGAAGTCCGCGTCCTGGTCGCCCAGGCTTCAGGTGCCGGTGACATGGACCTCTCGAAGATGACGATTCGACTGGTCGCGCCTGACGGCACCCACGACCTGACCTATGAAGATCTCGACATCACGGAAAACTTCGAGGACGGAACCCTCCCGGTCGAGGACACCACCTACACCCTCTCCTCGGTGACTGACGACGACGAGACCCTCCCGGTCATGACCTCCGGCGATCGCTACAACATCCACATCGATCCGGGCAGCTTGGCCTCGGGCGATAGCGTGGACGTCTCCATCACCACGCCGGCCGGTGCGACCCAGACCACCGTGATCCGGGTCCCCGAATCGCTCGCCAACCAGGAAGCAGTCAACCTCTGATCGGCCGATTCGGTTACTGATTTTCTCTGCGTTCAACTGATCCGGCAAGCGAATGCTGGAAACGGCCACCGGGTCTCGAGAATATGTTGGAGCCACCGCAGCCGAGGGCTCTATTATCGGATTAGATAATACGGGCCCTACATTCATATAGGAGGTTTGTTTAGTCGCGGACAGGCAAGCACCGCTCCGGGTGTTTGTGAAAGAGACACATGACACGAAACGTACTCGGTTCGCTCAAGGAACGCCTTCCCTCGTCGGGAGAACACGGGCAGGTGGGGATCGGCACCCTCATCGTGTTCATCGCCATGGTACTCGTGGCGGCGATCGCTGCCGGCGTGCTGATCAACACGGCAGGCTTCCTGCAGAGTTCGGCCGAACAAACTGGAGAGGAGAGTCAGGCACAGGTGACCGACCAGCTGCAAATCTCCTCGACGACCGGTGACGTCGTCGGTGGAGAGACCTTAACCCTTGCAAGTATCTCGGATGATGCGGAACTGCGGCTCAGCGAGGGTAATTCGATCTGGGTGAAAACATCGGATGGGGAGACCAATTTGACGGATGGAGAGTCCAATTTGACGGTCAGTAATGAGGACGAATTGGAAGTCGTTAGTCTCAACCAGGAAGCAGAAGAGTACGAATTGAACAACCTGGACGATGTTGAAAACGACTCGACGACATTTAATTCGACCCCTGATTTAGTCGCCGAAGATGGAAACATCTCCCTGATAAACCGTGATAACGTGACGGTAAACGCGTCCGCCACCGTCGAGGATATCGACACGCCGGTCGTCGACGAAGTTCGCATCCTCGTCGCCCAGGCATCGGGCGCCGGTGACATGGACCTCTCGAAGATGACGATTCGTCTGGTCGCCCCTGACGGCACCCACGACCTGACCTACGAGGGCGTCGACGTGCAGGAGAATCCCCCCGAGGGAACGCTCCCCGTCGAGGACACCACCTACACGCTCTCCTCGGTCACTGACGACGACGAGACGCTTCCCGTCATGACCTCCGGCGATCGCTACAACATCCACATCGATCCCGGGAGCTTGGCCTCCGGCGACAGCGTGGACGTCTCCATCACCACGCCGGCCGGTGCAACCCAGACCACCGTGATCCGGGTCCCCGAATCGCTCGCCAACCAGGAAGCCGTCAACCTCTGATCGGTCGAATTCAGCGGTAGTTCTCTTTTCTCGTTATTTCAATGCGAACAGTGGGAGCACGCCGATGAGATTGGGGTCTCCAGCATTCCAATCCAGATGTATCGTCTCTTCTCGTCGGCGAGGTCCAATACCCACTGCACCGCTTCGATATTGCGCCAAACCCTATTAGTGAAATTGTTAAGTGGGTTGAGTTGTTAACTGATACTATGTCAACCGCAGTACGGATGGACGAAGAGACGAAATCCCGGCTCGAGGAGTTGCAGGCGCTGATCAAACTCGAGACAGGCAAGAAAGTCACCCAACAGGAGATTCTCGAACGCCTCGTCGATGATGCATACGAGAGCCGGGACGCGATTATCGAATCCTTTGAAACGAGCACAGTCCCGTTGTCGAAGGCAGAAATCAGTCGGATGCAAGCGGGTCGGATCGAATCCGGTGTCGAAACGACCGAAGACGACATCGACGAAATCCTCTACGGATGAGCGTGTTCGTGGATACTGGCGTTTTATATGCCGATCACGATTCCTCGGCAGCAAAACACGACACAGCTGTTTCTGCCCTCGAATCCGTCTACAGCGGGCGTTTCGGCCAACCGATAACCAGCGACTACGTGTACGATGAAGCGCTGACACTCACCCTGCACCGAACGGGAGACTTCGAGGCCGCAAGAAAACTCGGCCGACGAATTCTCGGGGACGGTCAGTTCCCCAGTGTGTATTCCCTCGAATTCGTGAACGAATCCGTTTTTCAAGACACAAATGCGCTCTTCGACACATATGACGATCAGGGATTGAGTTTCACCGACGCGAGCACGATCGCGCTCGTTGAGCGGAATGATATCGACGTCGTACTATCGTTCGACGACGATTTCGATGGCCTGGTCGAGCGGATCGTCCCTGAGAACGTAGATTCGAATGACTGAGAGTTACGATTCCCCGACGCTGAAACGCTTTGAAAGATCGTTTCATGCACATTCGAAATGAGAAAATCAAGGTCTGTTGCGTATTTGCGTCCCGAAGTGGATACCGGAAAGCGAAGAATCCTCACCTGAACCCCGATGTCATCGAGCTGGTCAGTAAATCAAGGCTTTCCGGAGAGCCAAGCAGGAATCCCACACCCATTTAACCCTGAACGGTCATTCAGTAGATAGCAACGAACCGAACGCGACACGACATTTCCGCACCTATGAAACGACACACACTCCTCGTGACGGCCCTGGTCGTCCTCGGCCTGCTCGCCACCCCGGCGATCGTCGCGGCCGCCGAAGACCCGCGCTTCGAGACGAACGTCCCCGAACCGACGGTCACCCCGGGTGAAACGACCCAGCTCACAGTCGAGTTCACCAACGACGCCGAAGACATCGACGACGACGTCGAGACCGCCACGGACGTCGAAGCGACGATGCGAAAGGGCGAGACCCCGTTCGCGATCCAGTCGGGAACCCACCGACTCGGAACGATGCCGGACGGCCAGGTCGTGACCGACCAGTTCTTCATTCGAGTCCCACAGAACGTCGAACCGGGCACCTACCACGTTCCAATCAGACTCGACTACGTCTACGACGGTGACGAGGAGGAATCCACCACCGTCTACGCCGAGGTCAGGGTCGAAGACAGGGCCATGTTCTCGATCGCCGACGTGAGCGAGGACCTCACCGTCGGCGAGGACGGTTCGATCACCATGACCCTCGCAAACGACGGGACGGAGACCGTCACCGACGCGACGGTCACCCTCCAATCCGAAACCGAGAACGTCGTCTTCGGAACGAGTGCGAGCACGGTCGCCCACGTGGGCGACTGGGAGGCCGGCGAGGAGCGTGAAATCACATTTGACGCCCGCGCACCCGCCAGCGCGGACGCGGGCATCTATTCGATTGCGGCGACCGTCGCCTACGAGAACAGCGAGGGCTTCGACCGCCAGTGGCCCACCCTGCAAGCCGGCGTGAGCGTCGACCCGGAGATCGACCAGTTCTCCCTCGCTGACCTCGAGCACTCCCTCCGGGTGGGCGAGGAAGGTGACCTGCGAATGACGGTCACGAACGACGGCGAGCCCGTCACTGATGCGGTCGTCAGACTCGCCCAACCGGGAACGAACATCCATCCGCTCGCGAGCGAATACGCGATCGGGGCCATGGAAGCGGGCGAATCCGTCGCGGTCAGGTTCCCCATCGAGATCGCAGAGAGCGCCGAGGCCACCCCCCGACAGTTCTCCGTCACCGTCGACTACGAGGATAGCGACGGCGACGATCGGGTGTCCGATCCGCTGAAAGTCACCGCCAAAATCGAGCCCGAACGCGACCGGTTCGCGGTCGATCCCGTCACGAGCTCGGTCCCCGCCGGATCGAGCGGGCAGCTCACCGTCGAGGTGACAAACGAGGGCGAGACGACCGTCACCGACGTGGACGCGAAGATCTTCACCACCGATCCGCTCTCGAGTGGCGACGACGAGGCCTACATCGAAACGCTCGGACCCGGCGAATCCGAAGAGATTACCTTCAGCGTGGCCGCGGCGGGCGGGGCGACCGTCAAGACCTATCCCGTCTCGCTCGACTTCCAGTACGATTCGGACGGGGATAGCAAACTCTCGAAGACCTACCGCGTGCCGGTCTCGGTGACCGAACCCGTCGATTCGGGCCCGTCGCCGTACCTCATCGGTGGGGCCGTCGCGGTGATCGCCGTCCTGATCGCCATCGTCCTCTACCGCCGCCGGTAATCGATGGTCGACCACCAACGGGTCGTCACCCGCGTTTCGAACCTCATCGCGGAGCACCCGCGGAAAGTCGTGGCTGCCTTCCTGGTCATCACCCTCGTGATGGCCACGGGGATGGGCAACATCACGACCGAAACGGGCACCCAGCAGTTCTCCGAGGGGACCGCAAGCGAGGAGGCGCTCAAGGACATCGACCGCGAGTTCGGCGAACCATTCGCCGCGGATTCGGGCACGACACAGGTCATCCAGGAGGAGGCAAACGTCCTCTCGAAGTCCGCGATGCTCCGGATGCTCCGCGCCCAGGAGCGGGTGCTCGATCGCACCGAGTTGCGCGTCACGAACACCCGGAGTTCCGCCCAGCAGGTCGCCCGACAGTTGGATCCGACCGCCACGACCGTCGCGGCCCAGATTCGCGCCATCGAGCGGGCGACGCCGAGCGAAATCGATGCCGCCGTCAGGCGTGCGGCTGCGGCTCCGGGCTTCACGGGGGCCCTCAGCAAGGACTTCAACCGCGAATCCGCGCGGGCGGGAGCGTCCATCGCGGTCATCACCCACGAGATCCCGACCGGCCTCTCGGGGGCGTGGGAACGAGTGGGACCAGCCCGCTGCAGTCGATCCAGACCGAGACCGAGCGGGTGATCAACAGCGGCGACGGCGACTTCCGGGTCTTCGGGACGGGCATCATCTCCGAGGAGTTCGCGAACGTCATCTTCGACTCGCTGATCATCGTCCTGCCCGCGGCGATCCTCCTGATCGTCCTCTTCCTGCTGTATGCCTATCGCGACCCGCTGGATCTCTTCCTCGGGCTGGGCTCGCTGCTCATGACTGTCATCTGGACGATGGGGTTCATGGGCCTCGCGAATATCCCCTTCACGCAGATGCTGACGGCGGTCCCGCCGCTCCTGCTCGCAGTCGGGATCGACTTCGGCATCCACGCCATCAACCGCTATCGCGAGGAGCGCGTCAAGGGCCAGGGCATCCTCGAGTCGATGCACGTAACCGTCGATCAGCTGTTCGTCGCCTTCTTCATCGTGACCGGAACCACAGTCATCGGATTTTCCGCGAACGGCACCAGTTCGCTCCCACCGATTCGAGATTTCGGCCTCATCGCCGCGGTCGGCATCGTCTTCACCTTCCTCATCTTCGGAATCTTCCTCCCCGCGGCGAAGGTCCTCTTCGATCAGACCCGAGAAAAGCACTCGATCCCCCACTGGGGCAACAGACCGATCGGGCAGGAGGGCTCGGTCATCGGCCGCTCGCTCTCCGGGGGCGTCCTCGTCGCGAAGAAGGCCCCGCGGGTCTTCCTCGCACTCGTCCTGATCGTCTCGATCCTCGCGGCGGGCTACGGCGCCGGCGTCTCGACCAGTTTCTCCCAGGACGACTTCCTGCCCCCGGAGGACACGCCCGACTACCTCGACGATCTTCCCGAGCCCTTTGCGCCCAACGAGTACACCGTCACGGCGACCCTCAACTACCTCGAGGACACCTTCGCGACCGACGCCCAGAGCTCCATCACGATGTACGTCGACGGGCAACTCCGGGCGGATTACGCCCTCGAATCCATCGAGCGGGCCGGGGTCGATCCACCGCCCTCGTTCGTCGAGGAAGGCCGGCTGGCCCAGTCCTCGAGTGTCATCGGCGTGATCGACGCCTACCGCGAGCAAAACCCCGAATTCGACGCCCTCGTCGCGAGGAACGACATCGACGGCGACGGGGTTCCCGACGATAACCTCGAGGCGATTTATGATCGGCTCTTCGCCTCGCCGTACGCCGGCCAGGCCAGGTCCTACTTGACGGAGGATTACCGCAGCGCGATCGTCACCTACGACATCCAGAGCGACGCGACCCAGGCCGAAGCCGCAGCGGATGCAAAGGTGCTCGCGGATCGCTATCGCCTGCCGGCAACCGCGACGGGCCAGACGGTCGTCTTCCAGGACGTCTCGGACGTCATCCTCGAGTCGGCGACCACCAGCCTCCTGTTCGCCCTCGCCGGCTCGGCGGTCTTCCTCGTCCTCATCTACCGCCTGCTCGAGGGGAGTGGCACCCTGGGGATCGTCAACCTCATCCCGATCGTGGTCACGCTGACCCTCATCATCGGGACGATGCGCGCAATAAATATCCCCTTCAATGCCCTCACCGCGACCGTCCTGGCCATCGCGATCGGACTGGGGACCGACTACTCCGCCCACATGACCCACCGCTTTGTCGACGAGTTCGACGGCTCGAACCTCGACGTCGCCCTCGAGCAGACCGTGCTCGGAACGGGTGGCGCCCTCACCGGCAGCATGCTGACCACTGCGGCCGGGCTGGCCGTCCTCGTGCTCGCAATTACACCGATTCTGGGCCAGTTCGGCACGATCATGGCCATCTCGATTTTCTACTCCTACCTCACCGCGGTGCTCGTGACCCCCTCGGCTGTCGTGGTCTGGAGCCGGCTGGGCGGGTTCGCGTTGCCGTGAGGGCAGCACGAGTGGGTTCAACAGTCCAAATACACATCCCACAATTCGGATTTGCCGTTGAAAACGTGAATAGTGCCAAGGGGATCACCCCGTTAGTGAGTCGCCGGATCAGTTAACGAATCGATATCTGATACGTCGAATAACGTCCACTGCTCCCCGAGTTCTTCCCGTAACTCGTCCTCGAACCCGCTTTTCGAAACCAACACGAACCGCTCGTCTCGCGAGTCGGGACCCCATCGGACCTGCGACGCTTTTTTCCGTAACGACTCGACGAGGCCGAATCCCACGGGTTCACTCGTCCACTTGCATTCACCGAACAGAATACGATCGGCGGCGGGATTCAGGCCCACCAGATCGATTTCGTCCTCGCCGTCCCACCAGCGGCCCACCTCGGCGTACGTCTCGAGTTCGGCCTCAGGATCTTGAAAGGTCATTACTAAGATAATGATTACTACGATAATGACTGAAGATTTGTGACGATGCGTCGTGAATGCAGACACAGCCGATGCTTTCCATTCGGCCGTTAGTTCTTTTAGTACCACCTCCGTACCACGTTATATGAGCACTGACGCGGACAAAGAGGGCGAAATGGTAAAATTGAACGTCAAGGTTCCAGCCCGTCTGCTAGAGGAACTTGACGAGTTATCCGCGGAACTAAATTACCCCAATCGATCGGAGTTTATCCGCGAAGTGTTGCGTGACACGACTGAGCCGATTTTGACGCCCGGCGCAAAGGAGGGCGTTTCAGCGGGATATGCGGACGTGGCCTCCGGCCAAACAATGTCGATCTCCGAGGCACGAGCCCGGCTCGGACTTGAGGGAGCAGATGAAGGGGCCGAGGAGTGACGGTCGAAATCGTCCTCACGGAGACGTTCGTATCGACTCTCGAACAGTTCGAGAAAGATGATGCAGAGCGAATCCTCGACAAACTCGAGACTATCGAGGACTTTCCGAGTCATTTTCTCGACCGACTGAAAAATCATCCGGGATACAGGCTTCGAGTCGGAGATTTCCGCGTCCTGGTTGACTGGGACAAGGATCGGGAAACAGTCTACGCGATCGACGTGTTCGAGCGAAAGAGGGAATATCGAGAACTCGGGACCTACAGAGAAGTGTGGGGATCCTGGCGCGACGGGGAGTGAAAATGTCTACGACCGATCGGGATCGCCGTTCAGCGCAGCCTTGCGCAACTGTTCTCCTTCCGCTGAATCGACGGTGAGTTCAGGAACTGGTGAGGGCTCGTGCTCCTCGTCCACCGCCACGTACACGATATAAGCCTCGCTCGCAGGCTCGCGGTCGCCAGTGCGCAGGTCCTCCCGCGAGGCCTCGACATGCACGCGAACGGAGGTCTCGCCGGCCTCGTAGACGGAGGCCTCGACGTGGACCGTGTCGTCGGTCTGGATCGGCCGTTTGAAATCCACGCTGCTCATGTGGGCGGTGACACACCACTTCCCGGCGAAGGTCACGGCGGACATGCCACCGACTTCGTCCATCCACTTGACGATCGAGCCGCCGTGGGCCGTGCCGAGGTGATTCGCGTCGCTGGACCGAACGACCCAGCGGTTGGTGATCCGGGTCGAGAGGAGATCGGGCATGGAACTCCGTTTTCGGGGCGAGGGATTCAATGTGTCGGCCCCGTCAAGCTACTCAGTTGAACCGAGGCTCGTCACGCATTTATGCGCCCACACCCTCGTTCACGCCAATGAGTGCGGACCCCGCCAAACTGCAGGGCGACGGCGAGGGGTCCGTCCGTGTCGTCGGAACCGCCCACGTCTCAGAAGAGAGCGCCGCGGAGGTCCGGTCGGTCATCGAGGAAGAACAGCCGGACGTCGTCGCCGTCGAGTTGGACGAGAACCGGTTCAAGCAGATCCAGGGCGAGGACCCGGAGGACATCGACCCCAAGGAACTGCTCCGGGGCAGCGCGGCCTACCAGTTCCTGGCCTACTGGCTGCTCTCCTACGTCCAGAAGCGCCTCGGCGACCGGTTCGACGTCGAGCCGGGCGCGGACATGAAAGCCGGGATCGACACGGCCGAGGAGATCGGCGCCGGGGTGGCCCTCGTCGACCGGGACATCCAGGTGACGATCCAGCGGTTCTGGGCCAGCATCGGGCTCCGGGAGAAACTCCGGCTGTTCTGGGAACTGCTCCTCGCCTTTGCGGGATTCGGCGGCGGGGCGGACGAAGAGATCGATCTCGACGAGCTGACCGACACGGACGTCGTCTCGGCGATGATGGAGGAGTTCCGCCAGTTCAGCCCCACGGCCGCCGAAACCTTGATTGACGAACGGGATGCCTACATCGCGCACAACCTCCACGAATTGCGCGAAGCGGGACTCGACGTCGTGGCCGTGGTGGGCGCTGGGCACCGGGACGGCATTCTCGCGTACCTCGAGGATCCGGCCACGCTGCCCGCGATGGAAACCCTGCAGGGACGGAAAACGAGACGGTTCTCCATCGGCAAGGCATTCGGCTACCTGCTCACGCTCGGCTTTCTCCTCTTTTTCGTCCTGCTGGCCCTCTCCGGGGTCAGCCAACCGACGCTGCTCGCGGTCTTTTTCGCGTGGTTCCTCTTCAACGGGATCTTCGCCTTCTCGCTCGCGAAACTCGCGGGGGCCCACTGGACCTCGGCGGGGGTCGGCGGGCTCGTCGCCTGGATGACGAGCATCAATCCCCTGCTCGCGCCGGGGTGGTTCACTGGCTACATCGAACTCCAGCACACGAAAATCAACGTCAGCGACATCGGCCGCTTGAACGACCTGCTCGACGACCATGAGAAACCGATCCGCGACCTCGTCGCCGAGATGCTCGATGTCGGCCTCTTCAAGCTCATCGTCATCGTCGCGGTGACGAACATCGGCAGCATGATCGCCTCGGTCACCTTTCCCTTCCTCGTCCTGCCACACATGGGCGAGGACTTCGAGAGCGTCTCGGCCATCTCGAATGCGATGATCGAGGGGGCCGCGAACGGCGCGGACATCGTCGTCCAGCTCCTGCTATGAAACTCGACGAACGCGAGCTCCGGGACCTGCTTCTCGCGTGGGTCGCCCTCGGGCTGGCCTTTGCCTTCTTCTTCGAACGGGTCACCCCGATGACCATCGGGGACTTCCTGCTCAGTCCGGCGTTCGTCGGGGCGATGGTGATCAATCTGCTCACGGTCGGCGTCGGCTTCCTGCTTCACGAACTCGCTCACAAGGTCGTGGCAGTTCGATTCGGGCAGTACGCCCGCTTCGTCGCGGATTACAAGATGCTGGCGTTCGCGATCGTAGGTGGATTAGCTGGGTTCGTCTTCGCGGCCCCCGGTGCGGTCTTTCACCGCGGTCGATTGACCGACCGACAACACGGGCTAATCGCCCTGGCCGGCCCGGTGACGAATCTCGCCCTGGCGGCGGTCTTCGTTCCAGTCATGGCCGTCGCTCCGTTTCTGGGCTCTCGTGGGGTGACGATCAACCTCTTCCTCGCCGCGTTCAATCTCCTGCCGATCGGGGCTCTGGACGGGGCGACTGTCAAGGACTGGAGTATCCCGGTCTACGTGGCGACCTTCGTGCCGAGCGTCCTGCTGACGGTCTGGGTGCTTTTCTGGTAAACTACCAACCCGAAATGTCCCATGCGGTATTGTGCGGTGGAAAGGTGGTGCCGCAACCTACATATAGCTACAATCGACTACATTCAATTGTAACATGCCGATCCATCTCGAGAGCCACGATTCCGATGTCAATCTAACCCCCGGTACCACGAAATCGGATATCGTGGTAATGCTGTATACGAATCCAAAACTCGGATTTCGGCCTGCGGAAATCAGCGAGGCATTAGATATCCCCCGGGGAACGGCGACGACAACGGTGAAGCGACTGTGTGAGCAAGGGTATATCGAAAAAACGGACAATAGCTACTACCACGCGATTGATCACCGTGAAGACCTCCGTCGATACGTCGGAAGTCTCGACCAGTTAGAACGGCTCTTTGACCGGCCCCCAACCACTACGACCGAGGATGCGAGTGGCCAAGCCACCATCGACGAATCCGCACTCGAGGCTGAAGTGAAATCCATAGAATCGGATCTCGAGTAATGGCGAAATATCCGTCCGGAACGGTTGCATGGGCCGTCGACCCGACAGGAGCGCACGAAACACGACCGGTGATAGTCCTCGCCCATGAAAATCGACCGTATAACTCAGTCGAATGTACGATCATGAGTCTTGGAACTGAGCCCGATAAATACGACCACTATACACCGCAACTCGAAGAGTCTCATCTCACTGGAATCAACTTCGGGAAACCGACGGTGCTACTCCCGTGGTCATTGTACACGATCCCGCCAAGCACAATCGAAGCCGGCAGAGCTCACGGTACCCTGACAGCAGAAGGTGAAAAACTGGTAAAGAAGGGGCTATTGAGCCTCTTTACAGGTCCCTAACACGACGAAACACGTTCAGAAACACTTCGAAACAAATCGCTTCAAATCCGGCCATCGTCGGGTAAATCGAGTTGGCCAGTGGACCGCAGGGCTTTTCGCCGCCCCCCACGCCGATACCTGCATGACCGAAGAGGAGGACGGACTGACCTACGCCGACGCCGGCGTCGACATCGAGGAGAGCGATGCCGCAGTTGGCGCGCTGGTCGGCGCCATGAGCGACGTCGAGGACACCACCGCCTACGCGGGGCTGATCGACATCGGCGACCGCTATCTCGCGATGACCACGGACGGCGTGGGAACCAAACTGCTCGTCGCCGAGGCGGTCGAGGACTATTCGTCCATCGGGATCGACTGCATCGCGATGAACGTGAACGACCTCGTCGCCGCCGGGGTCACCCCCATCGCCTTCGTCGATTATCTGGCCGTCGAGGAGCCGAGCGAGGCCATGAGCGAGGAAATCGGCGCCGGGCTGGCGGACGGCGCCAACCGCGCCGGCGTGAGTCTCGTCGGCGGTGAAACCGCCGTGCTGCCGGAGGTCATCACGGGGTTCGACCTGGCCGGCGCCGCAGCCGGGCTGGCGACCGAGGAGCAGTTGCTGGAGGGCGAAGCGGAGACGGGGGACGTACTCGTCGGGATTCCATCAAGTGGCGTGCACTCCAACGGTCTCACGCTGGCCCGGAAAGCCACGACGAGCGAGCACAGCTACGATGATCCGCTGCCGGGAGCCGATCGCTCGATCGGCGAGGCACTCCTCGAACCGACCCGGATCTACACCTACCTCCTCGACGCGCTCCACGCCCACGAGGTCCACGCGGCCGCCCACGTGACCGGCGGGGGCTGGACGAACCTCTTCCGCATGGGCGAGTTCGAGTACGAGATCACCGACCCGCATCCGATCCAGCCGGTTTTCGAGTTCATCCAGTCAGCTGGAGCGGTCTCCGACCGGGAGATGTACCGCACCTTCAACATGGGCACCGGCTTCGTCGTCGCCATCGATCCCGCAGAGAGTGAGGCGTTCGTCGAGGAGACTGATGGGACGGTCATCGGCGAGGTTTCCAACGGAGCTGCGGTTCGGATCCGCGGGCTGGAACTCGAGCCGGACGAATAGGCAGCGAAACCGCAGTCGATTCCCTAGCTGACTCGCGCAGCGACGTCCGCCTGCGTGATGATCCCGACGGTCGTCCCGTCTTTGGTGACCATCACTGCCTTGTAGTATTCGAGAAGACTCCGGATCTCCGCGAGAACGGCCTCCGGTGAGACCGTCGGGAAGCTCTCGCTCATGATCTCCCGGACCGGTTTTTCGCCGACCTCCTCGCCGGCGTGAATGACGTCCGAATCGCTGATCGAGCCGACCGGCACGCCGCCCTCGATGACCGGAAGCTGGGAGTATCCCTCCTCCTGCATGCGCTCGACCGCGAGGGAGACTGGATCGTCCGGGCTGACGCTGACGACCGATTCGTGCATCAGCCCTTCGGCCCGGATCACCTCGCTTTCGGCCGCTTCGAGCGCTTCAACGATACGACGCAACGTCGAGAGCCGTGGATCCACGTCCCCGCCCTCGATCCGGGCGATGAGCGGCTGGGAGACGTCGGCGCGGTCGGCCAGCTCGCGCTGGGTCAGATCGAGTTCCGTCCGGCGCTCCCGCAGGTCCTGGGGCGTCGGGAGGTGCATACCGGTGAATAACCCACAGTTATTATAAAGATTGGTGTTCGCGCGGGGCAATCACTCCTCCTCGTCGCCGTCTGTCTCCTCGAGTACTTCGATCACCTTGAGCGGGACGTCACGCAACGCGCCGCCGACCTCGCTTTTCGCGATGCGGGAGGCGTGTTCGTCGCTTTCGGCGTTGAACACCGTCATTTCGAGTTCGAGGCCGACGAGGGCGGTGTCCGCAGCCAGGAAGGCGGCGTCGAGCGGCTCGCCACAGGCCGGACAGGTCGTGATGCCCGGCTGGACCTCGACGTAATCGAGGTCCGCCTCGTTGAGTCGCTTGCCGGCCTCGCTGACGGCCACGCCGATCGCGTCATCGGAGTTCTCGACGTCCCGGACCAACCATGCCGCTTCCATCGCGACCACGAAATTTGCCATATCGAATCATCGAGACGCAGTAAAACGTGGTTTGCGGTTTGGAATTCCCCGGCGGACCGGTCTGCGCCCCGGCTGCCTCGGCGGGATGGGAACGCGCTCCTTCGAGGAATGATTCCCATACGTTATGGCAGACTTTCGGGTGAGGTCCTCGACCGCTATCCGATTTCGCGTCATGTGGCTCGGGCGGACCGATCGAAGTCGATCTTCGAAAAACCCGAAGACGGCGTTGGGTTAACACGAGAGTGTCTGACGCAATACTTATATACCACCGTCGTGGACAGGCAGACTACGCTGATGATCGCCCGGGCCACCAAACTCGCGACGCTGACCGCCTACCAAATATCCCTCGCAGTCGGGATCGGACTGCTGCCTGTCGCCCTGCTGGCACGGCAGTTCGGCATCACCCTGCCAGTCCACCGGCTGATCGAACGGACGGAAGCGGCCTACGAGGCCAGGGCGCAGTGAACGACTGACGGGTCGAGGAAGGACCCGGCGGGACGACTCCCCCGCAGGACCGCCCGAAAGAGTGCATTTATCTGTCGCCCGGGGATAGACGGGAGTAATGTTTGATCCCCAAGAGTCGGTTCCACGCCCGGACGGAGCCGAAACCCCAAATCTCGACGTCGGCGACCCGTACGAGCCCCAGCTCGGCCCGCTCCCGGAAAGTCCAGTCAGCGAGACCGACCTCGAGAACGTGACCAAAACCGGCACGACCATCGTCGGAATCACGACCCCGGATGGCGTCGTCATGGGCTCGGACATGCGAGCGAGTCTCGGCGGCCGCGTCGTTTCGAACAAGGACGTCCAGAAGGTCGAGGAGATCCAGCAGAACGCCGCCCTCTCGATGTCGGGCTCGGTCGGCGGCGCCCAGTCCTACATCCGCTCCCTTCGGGCCGAAGCCAGTCTCTACGAGGCCCGCCGGGGCGAATACATGTCGATCAACGCGCTCGCGACGATGGCCAGTAATCTCCTCCGCGGCGGTCCCTTCTTCATGGTCGTCCCGCTGCTCGCCGGCATGGACGACGACGGGGCCCACGTCTACAGTCTGGATCCCAGCGGCAGTTCGCTCGCCGACGACTATTCCGCGCAGGGAAGCGGCATGCCCTACGCACTCGGCGTCCTCGAACAGGAGTATACCGACGACCTCACCATGGACGAGGCCGTCACGATTGCAGCCCAGGCCGTCGATTCGGCCAGCGAGCGTGACACGGCAAGTGGGAACGGCATTCACGTAACGAAGGTCACCCGCGAGAACGTGGAGATCGTCGGCCACAAGGACATCGACGACGTGCTGTAGGCTGACCGCGGATTTCGGGACGCTGGCTTTTCAGGGACCGCCGGGATCGAACCAGTCGGTGAAACTCCCGTCGAGGAGCGTCCGGCGTTGCAGTTCGAAGTAGTGTTCCTGCATCTCCTCGATGGCGACTGTCAGGTCGGCCCCGTCCTGAAGCTTCTCTCTGACTCGGTTCCGCTTCCACTCCGCAGGGGTGATACCTTGCCGAACCCGCCGTCGGAGGGGCCAGAGATACCTCGCAGCCGTTTCACCGGTCAGTCCCCGACGGCGGAGTCCCGCCTGCGCCTGTTCGAGGAGGTCGGCATAGATGTCCGGTGGCTCCGCTGGCTCCTCGCCGGACGCCGTGATGTAGGTAAGGTCGGCGTCGAGGCCCTCCCGCATGGCCGCATAGAAGTTCTCGCGAGCAGCCGCCCAGGAAAGCTCGAAGAGTGGATGCTCCTGCTGGCGGAGCTGTTCGAGCAATCCGGCAAAGGCGGCCTGGAAGGCGATACTGTCCCGAACGGTGGGCTGGGCGGGAATGGGCCGAAATTCGATGCGTGCATTCGCGTCAGTTCGCGAGGCGCCCTCGAACACGGGGCGAACCCAGCGCCAGAACGTGCCGTGTTTCATCCGGAAATGGGCGAAGTCGTCGTCGAACCGACACCCCTTCTCCACGGCCATCGGCACCAGCACGTCGTCCTCGGCGATGGCCATGATGGCGTCCTCGACGGTCGCAACGTCCTCGGGGAATCGAACCTTGCCGTCCCGGCCGGGGACGTTGAGCATCGATTCGAAGATGTCGATGCGGTGTTCGGCATAGCCGTCCGAAAGAACCGCGTAGGGATCCACGTCGTCGTAGAGGTCCGGTGGCAGGAACGGCGAGTTGACCCCGAGTGCAAGCAGCGGGCCCGCCACCCGGAGTGCATAGCGGAAGTATTCCGGCAGGTCGGCCGCCCGTGGGACCTGGTAATGTGGCTGGATCGACGTGATCAGGCTTTCGGGCATCACGGTTTCGGCCTCGAGGGAAGCGTGGGGCACGTCGATACGCATTCCCGGTTCGACGGGGCTGTTGGCCATCGCGTGATAGCGCGGCGTATCCGACATGTTCGTCGCGAGGACCATCCCCTCTCGCTCGACGGTGTCGGTCAGGTACTCCCGAGTCGATTCGCCGGTCGGCGGTATCGTCCAGAGCCCGTCGCTGACGAGCTGGAGCCCTTCGGCGTCCATGGGCCGGGCGGCCGCGTCGATCCGGGAGATGACACTCGACTCCTGGGATTGCAACCCGGCGTCGTTCAGCGGATCGGGGAAGGTCTGCATCTCGGCATTGTGCAGCCCGAGTTCCTTCTCGAAGCCGACGTACTCGAGCAGCCTGCGGGGGATCCGTGCCAGCGACCCGTACTCGTCCACCGCGTAGAACTCGTACTCCAGGCCGACGATCGCCTGTGGATTGTCGAAGGTGCCGGCCTCGAGTTCCGTCTTGAGAACCGCCGCCTCCTCGTGGACCCGGTCCTGGAAGGTTGTCGGGTCGATGGCAAGCACGTCGCCGACCGCACTGGCGAGATCCGGGCCGGACATGGCCGCCCGTTGGGAGGAGGGACACAAATACCCGACGGCTGCACGTCGATGAAAAGTCCGATCCTCGTGATTAGCGCCCGTTTGGAAACACCCGTCTTCAGACGACGCCCATCTCCTCGAGTCGGTCGGGCAGGTACGTGTCGGTCACGAAGTCAAGCCCCCGCGAGGCCAGAGCCTGCTGTTCGGCCTTCTTCCCGATGTCGAGCTGGAGTTCGATCTGCTCGGTCCAGAACTCCGTGCTGAAACGGGGGTCATCGAGTTCGCTCTCGAGGGCGTTCACGTCCGAATCCCCGAGCGGATCGGTCGGGAGATCGTACTCGACGATGTCGACCGGGCGAATGCCCACGAAGTCCGCCTCCGGGGTCGCGAGATACTTCGAGAGGTGGGCGCTCTTGATCGAGCCGTAGGCCACCGAGCCGTAGATCCGGTAGGACCAGGGGTCACCGTCAGTGAAGACCGTGACCGGCAGATCGAGGTCGTCGTGAAGCCGCTTCGTGATGCGGCGGGTCGCCCGCGCGGGCTGGCCCTTGAGGTGGACGATGATGGCGTTGTACTCGTCGTCGAAGCCGTTCTCGATCAACCGGTCCCGCATACCGCCGGTCTCCACGGCCATCACGAAGTCCGCATCGTGATCGAGGAACTCGATCGTATCTGGGTTGTTCGGGATCTGGTATCCCCCTTCCCCGACGTCCTGTTGACAGTGAATCTCGCGGTCGCCACGACGGGTTTGCTCGCGGAGGAACAGCGGGCCCATGAGCGTCGCCCCCGACTCCTCCGGGCGCATGTGGAAGTCCTCCCGCTTGACCCCCGAGACGATCTCGAGGTCCTCGATCAAGTTGTCGGACTGGCTCTGGTCGTTGAACTGGGCCTCCTCCTCGTCCCAGGACTCACTGAGGTAGTAGAGTTCCCGCAGGGTCGAGGAGCGATCCTGATCGAGCTGGTCGGCCAAGAACTCGATCGTGTAGACGGCCTTGAGGAGTTTGCGGGCCCCGCGGACCGTATTGGCGCTTCGGGAACTCGTCCGGTCGCCGTAGACCCAGACCCCCGATTCGTCGTCGAAGACGATGTTGGACTTCGAGCGGGTCGGAACCTCCATGTGGGGGATCTCGCCCAGCTCGAACTGGTCGTAGAACTGTGCCGCCAGGTCGATCAGTTTTGCTCTCGCTTCTGCGTCGCTCATTGTTCCACCGTGAGTTTCGTCTCCTCGATACCGGAGACCTGCACGTCGAACTCGGCGTCACCGCTCACCTCGTATTCGAGTGTCGCTTCGCCACCCCCTTCGACGACCGGTTTCCAGGTGACGAAGTACTCCCCGTCCATTTCGACCACCGATCCGTCCGACAGATCCTGGGGCTCCTCGCTGACGATCTCCGTGATCTCGAGATCGGCGTTTGCCGAGCCGTGGTTCTCGACCTGTAGGCGGACGGTTCCGTCCTCCCGCTCGCGCTCGACGAGGACGTTGTTCATAATTCGGGCCAGCGAATCGCTCACGTCGACCGGCTCGCGCTCGGTGATCGAGGAAACCTTCGCGGCCATCGTCGGGAGGATGTCCGCGATGACGTTCTGCTTCTGGCGGCGTTTCCGCATCGATTCCCGCTTGTTGAGGTGGGACTTGAGGTCCCGAGCGGCCTCCCGGAGGGCGAGTTCGAGTTCGTCCTCGATCTCCGGAACGTTGGCGAGGGCGTCCTTCGACTCGCTCGTAAAGGGCACGTTCGTCGAGGCGACGTGGATCATAATGACCACCGGACCCTGTGGAATGCCGTTTCCGCCCGGCTGGTCGAGACCGTAGTTCCGCCAGTTGATTCCCTTGACCACGTCGGTCATCGCACAGGCCCCGCGCTGGTAGACGAGCGGGACCCGGTTCGCAAACCGCATGAGTTCGGCCGGCGAGCCGTCCTCGATGTCCCCACCGTACGCGATACCCGCCTCCGCGATGAACGGATCACCGCTGTGCACCTCGGCGTCGCGAGTCGCGGCAGTGTAGAACTCGGCGTCGAACTCGCTCCGGAGTCCGGCCTCGATCTGCTTGGCGGTGATCGGGGAGAGACAGCTCGAGGGCGGGGCCATCACGTCGACCGAGGCCATCCCATCGATGAGGTTGCTGGCGGCGTCCCGATCCTCGGCCAGCGCACCGGGTTTGGGAAGGGTGCCCTCGACCCGGGCCATCCCGTCCCAGAGGGCTTCGACGATGTTCTCCCGGGCCGTCTCGCCGAAGGTCTCCCCGTCCATCTCCTCGGTAAGATCGGCAGCCCGGTCGACCGCTTTGCTCAGTGCCTTCCTGGTGAACTGGTCTCGATCGACGTCCGCGATCCGCTCGGCGAGTCGCTGTGCCAGGGCGTCGATCGCCGCGTCGTCCTTCCGCTTGGTGGTCACCTCGTCGACCGTCCGATAGAGCTCGCCCCGGCGATCGTTCGTGATGGCGCCCCAGGCGGCTTCCTGCACCTTCGCGCGGACGGTGCTCCCGAAGGCCCGGCCGGATTCCTCGGCGAGGTCGTCGGCGACGCCGTCCACGAGTTCGCGGAGTTCATCGTGGCTCACCGGGGCGGCCCCGCGAACCGCCTCGGCGAGCGTGTCGCCGAACCGTCGCTCCAGATCCCGTCCCTTGTTCGTCACCGCCTCCACGACCACCCGGGCGAGGTTCACGTCCTCGTGGTCCTGGGGCGGGTGCCAGCGGAACTGGCGACCGAACTCGCGGTCGCCGAAGGCCGCGATGATCTCGTCTGCGGTCTTCTGCCCCACGCGAGTGAACGCGGTCTGCAGGAAGCCGCGGATCGTTCGGGAATCGGTCGTCGCGAGCATCTTGAGCAGCGTGCCGATCTCCACACCGTGTGGATGCGGGCGGATTTCCTCGGTTTCCGCCGGCAGGGTCGCTCCCTCGGCCCGTTCGGACTTGAGATGGGCGTTCGGTTCGCGGAGTTCGATCCGGGCGTGCGGGTTGACGACCGCGGTGTGTTTGATGTAATCGTGGAGCTGTTGGCGGGCCCGCATGTTCGCCTCCATGTCGAGTTCGATGCGGGTGCCGTGGCTCCGGTCCCAGGTGGTCGTCGACTCCGTCCGGATTTCGGGTTCGTTGTCGTCGGTGTCGATGACGAGTTCGAAATAATGGGCCTCGTCCTGGCCCTCGGTCCGGGAGGTGATCTTCACCGGCTTCCCGGAAGTGAGCTGAGCGTACAGTACAGCCGCTGAAATGCCGATTCCTTGCTGGCCGCGCTTTTGAACCCGCTTATGAAACCGCGACCCGTAAAGCAGTTTTCCGAAGACCTTCGGCAACTCCTCGGCGGTGATCCCCGGGCCGTTGTCCTCGATGATCAGTCGGTAGTGATCGTCGATTTCCCTGATCTCGACGTAGATATCCGGCAGATAGCCGGCCTCCTCGGCGGCGTCCAAACTGTTATCTACCCCCTCCTTCGTGGCGGTGACCAGCGCCCGGGCTTCGCTGTCGAAGCCCAGCATGTGCTTGTTCTTCTCGAAGAACTCGGCAATCGAGATGGAGCGCTGCTCGGCGGCGAGTTCGGACGCGACTGCACCACCTCCCTCGGCGGTCGGATCGAAGGCCGTCATTCGATTAGGTCGGGTTTCCGGGCCAGTCGCCAAAAGGCTCCCGGTCCGATCGGTATGCGTGGTGAAAGTGAAGCGGACGGTCCTGTCGGGGTTAAGGGTGCCCGGATGCCGGCCGTCCACGCGCGCGTGCACGCGCATAGCCGGGTTTTTAAGGCAGGACGAACTATTCGTATCCACTTCATTCATGGTCGAGGAATCTACCTACGGAGCCGGCCAGATCCAGGTTCTGGAAGGGCTCGAGGCCGTCCAGAAGCGACCCGCGATGTACGTCGGGTCGACGGACGGTCGCGGGCTCCATCATCTCGTCTACGAGGTCGTCGATAACGCGATCGACGAGGCGTTGGCCGGGTACTGTTCACATATCGAGGTGGAGTTGCACGACGACGGCTCGGTGAGCGTTCGCGACGACGGCCGCGGGATTCCGGTCGATACCCACGAGGAGTACGACCGACCGGCAGTCGAAGTCATCATGACCGTCCTCCACGCCGGCGGCAAGTTCGACAAAGAGTCCTATCAGGTCTCCGGCGGCCTCCACGGCGTGGGCGTCTCGGTCGTCAACGCGCTCTCGGAGTGGCTCACCGTCGAAGTCGATCGGGACGGAACCCGATACGAGCAGCGGTTCGAACGGGGCGAACCCGTCACCGAACTCGAGTCAGTCACCTCGATTCCCGGGACCAGACGGGCACGCGGGTTCGATTCAAACCCGACACCGACATCTTCGAGGTCGAGAAGTTCTCCTTCTCGACCCTGGAATCCCGGCTCCGAGAACTCGCCTTTCTCAACTCCGGCGTTCGCATCTCGTTGCTCGACTCCCGAGAGCCGGAAGCCGAAACGTCGACCTTCGAGTACGAGGGCGGAATCCGGGAGTTCGTCGAGTATCTGAACGAAACCCGAACGCCGCTTCACAAGGACGTCATCTACCTAGAGGACGAGTCCGAGGGCGTGCAGGTCGAAATCGCGATGCAGGCAACCGAGGACCTGCAATCGTCCACGCACGCCTTCGCGAACAACATCAACACCAGGGAAGGTGGAACCCACCTCACCGGGTTCAAGACAGCGCTCACGCGGGTCGTGAACGGCTACGCGAACGATCACGACCTCCTGGGTGCGATCGACGGCGAGAACCTCAAAGGCGAGGACATCCGCGAGGGGTTGACCGCCGTCATTTCGATCAAACATCCCGACCCGCAGTTCGAGGGGCAGACGAAGACGAAACTCGGCAACAGCGACGCCCGCGGGATCGTCGAATCTGCCCTTCACGACGGGCTCAAAACCTACTTCGAGGAGAACCCGGACGTGGGCGAGGCGATCATCTCGAAGGCCATCGAGGCCGCAAAAGCCCGACGTGCCGCCCAGAAGGCGGAGGAATTGACCCGACGGAAAAGCGCCCTCGAGAGCACCTCGCTCCCGGGCAAGCTCGCGGACTGCCAGACCAAAGATCCCGAAATGTCAGAATTATTTATTGTCGAGGGCGATTCCGCCGGCGGAAGCACCAAACAGGCCCGGGATCGGGAGTATCAGGCCGTGCTTCCCATCCGCGGGAAGATCCTCAACGTGGAGAAACACCGCTTGGATCGCATTCTCGAAAACGAGGAGATCCGCGCCATGATCCAGGCAATCGGCACGGGAATTGGCGAAGAGTTCGACCTAGACATGTTACGTTACGAACGTGTCATAATGGCAACAGATGCGGACGTCGACGGAGCCCACATCAGAACGCTCCTTTTGACGTTCTTCTACCGGCACATGCGCCCGCTCCTCGAGAACGGCCACATCTACGCCATCAAACCGCCACTCTACCGGATCCGCTATCGAGGCGAAACCTATGACGCCATGACGGAGGCCGACCGGGAGCGTATCGTCGAGGAGGAGTGCAACGGCAACCCCACCCAGATCCAGCGGTTCAAGGGCCTCGGCGAGATGAACCCCGAGCAGCTCTGGGAGTCGGCGATGAACCCCGAGAACCGGATCCTCAAGCGCATCACCGTCGAGGACGCAGCCGAAGCCGACCGCATGTTCTCGGTACTGATGGGTGATGCCGTCGGGCCGCGCAAGCAGTTCATCCAGGAACACGCGACTGACGCGGAGTGGGTGGATATCTGATGAGCTCCGAATTGCCCGAGCCGTCCGGACAGGTCGGAGACGAGATCGAAACCGTGCGGGTCGAAGACGAGATGGAGCAGTCCTACATCGATTACGCGATGAGCGTGATCGCCGGTCGGGCCCTTCCGGACGTGCGAGACGGCCTCAAACCTGTTCACCGTCGGATCCTCTATGCGATGCACGAGGCCGGGATCACGAGTGGCTCCGGGCATCGGAAGTCCTCCTCGATCGTCGGGGAGACGATGGGGAACTTCCACCCCCACGGGGACAGCGCCATCTACGACACGCTCGTGCGGATGGCCCAGGACTTCTCGATGCGACATCCCCTCGTTGACGGCCAGGGGAACTTCGGCTCGGTCGACGGCGATCCGGCCGCGGCGATGCGGTACACGGAGAGCCGGATGGCCCCGATCGCCGAGGAACTCCTGGCGGACATCGAGAAGGACACCGTCAACTTCGAGTCGAACTACGACGACCGCCTCGAGGAGCCGACCGTGCTCCCCGCTGCGGTGCCGAACCTCCTCGTGAACGGCTCCTCCGGGATCGCGGTGGGCATGAGCACAAACGTCCCGCCGCACAACCTCGGCGAGGTGATCGACGCGGCGGTCCACCTGCTCGAGAATCCCGACGCGACCGTCGCGGATCTGATGGAGTTCGTACCTGGCCCCGACTTCCCCACGGGTGCGACAATCGTCGGCAAGAACGCGATCAAGAAGGCCTACGAGACGGGCCGCGGGCGGCTGACGGTCCGGGCCGACTACGAAATCGAGGAGCGAGACGGCGGCGATCGGATCGTCCTCACGGAACTCCCGTACCAGCAGAACAAGTCGAAACTCGTCGAGCGGATCGCCGAGATGGTCAACGAGGGCGAACTCGACGGGGTCACCGACCTCCGCGACGAGTCCGACCGGGACGGCATCCGCGTCGTCATCGAACTGAAGCGGACGGCGAACACCGACATCGTCGAGAACCGACTGCTCGAAAGCGTCCTCGAGCGGACCTTCGGCGTGATCAACCTGGCACTGGTCGATGGCAACCCGGAGGTGCTCTCGCTCAAGGAACTGCTCCAGCATTACCTCGATCACCGCCGCGAGGTCGTCCGCCGGCGCTCGGAACACGACCTCAGCGAGGCGAAAAACCGGGCCCACATCCTCGAAGGACGGTTGCGCGCACTCGACCACGTCGAGGAAGTCGTCGAGCTGATCCGCAACTCCGAGGATCGGTACGCGGCAAAGGAGGGGCTCCAGACCGAATTTGACTTCTCGACCGAGCAGGCCCAGCACATCGTGCGGATGCAACTGGGCAGTCTCACCTCCCTCGAGCGGACCGAAATCGAGGAGGAGTACGAGTCAGTCCAGGCCCGGATCGAGCGGCTGGAAACGATCCTCGCCGAGGAATCCGAACTCCGGGCGGTTATCGAGGAAGAGCTCCGCGAACAGAAGGAAGAATACGCCGACGAGCGCCGGACGAAGATCATCGAGGCCGACGGCGAGGTGACCGACGAGGACCTCATCCCACAGGAGGACGTGCTCATCACGCTCTCAGAGGCCGATTACATCAAGCGCGTCCCGATGGACGCCTTCAAAGCCCAGCACAGGGGCGGGAAGGGGATCATCGGGACCGACCTCAAGGAGGGCGATCGGGTTGCTGCGGCGTTCACCGCTCGCACCCACGATTCACTCCTCTGTTTCACCGATGCAGGCCAGGTCTATCGCCTCAAGGCCTATCAGGTACCCGAGATGTCCCGGACTGCCCGGGGGACCTCCGCGGTCAACCTCCTGGACCTCGATCGCGGGGAGAACCTCACCGCGGTAGTCGCCACCCGCGACGTGGACGAAAACGAATTCCTGACGATGGTCACGCGTCAAGGATACGTCAAGCGAACCCCAGCCTCGGAGTTCGAGAACATCCTCTCGACGGGAATCATCGCCGCCCGGCTCGAGGGTAACGACGAGCTGGTCGACGTCGAGATCACTGACGGCGCGTCCCAGATCGTCATCGGCACGCGACGGGGCCGCGCGATCAGGTTCGCCGAGACCGACGTCAGGCACATGGGACGAACGGCCCGCGGCGTCCGTGGCATCACGCTCGAACCGGGCGACGAGGTTGCCGGGGTCACGTCCGTCCGCCCGGACGACGACCGCGACCTGCTCACCGTGACGGAGAACGGCTACGGGAAGCAAACCCCGCTCGGGGAGTACCGACCCCAGACCCGCAACGGCAAGGGGCTCATGGACATCAAAACCGACGAGCGGAACGGACGGGTAGCCACTCTCCAGGCGGTGTCCGATGGCGATCACGTCATCGGCATGAGCGAGGCCGGCCAGCTCGTCCGGATTCCGGTCTCGGAGGTCTCCGAGATCGGGCGGAACACCAAGGGCGTCCTCGTGATGCGGGTCGAAGCGACCGACCAACTCGCCGAAGTGAGCGTCTTCCGACCGATGGACGCGGAGTCAGAGGACTCATGAACAGTCTCGCGGCGCTCGCCGGGGACTCTCGGCTGCTCGCCTTCACCGGAAAGGGCGGGGTGGGCAAGACGACCAGTTCGGCCGCGACCGCGATCCACTTTGCAGAACGGGGCGAACGGACGCTCTTGCTCTCGACGGATCGATCCCCGTCCCTCTCGGACGTCCTCGGTTTCGACGTGTACGGCGAACTGACGCCAGTCCCCGGGGTTGACGAGCTCGACGCGATGGAACTCGATTTCGACGCCGTCGCCGAACGGTGGAAAGCCGAGTTCGGCGAGGAGATGTACGCCGTCGTCTCCTCGTTCATGCCGGTCGATCGCTGGGTGATCGACTACTTCGCGGAGGCACCCGGGATCGCGACACAGTTCGCACTGAGTTACCTCCTCGAGCTCTTCGAGGGGGAGACCTACGACCGGATCGTCTGGGATACGGCACCGGCCGGGGCCACCATCGGCCTCATCGAACTCGAGGAGGAACTCTACGCCCACCTCGGGGACGCCCCACGATTCTACGCGAAGTTGCGGGCGGCGGTCAGCCGGGACGTATCCCACGATCCGAGCGCGTTGCTCGAGGAGTGGCGCGGGCTCGCAAAGGACTGTCTCGAGATGGTCCGGGACGAACGAACGAGTTTCGTGGTCGTGACGAATCCCGAATCCCTGGCCGTCGCCGAGACCGCACGGATCGTCGCGGAACTCGAACGGCGGGAGATTTCGGTCGACGCCGTCGTCGCGAACCGCCTGCTCACGGCTGACGTCTGTGACTGTGAGTACCACCGGGAACGGGTGGCGATGCAGGCCGAACACCTCGCCGAACTAGAGGCCGAATACGGCGATCAGCCTGGATTGGTGACAGTCCCGCAACTTTCGACGGCGGTCGACGGTCTCGATTCGCTCCGATCGGTCGGCGCGATGCTCTTCGATCGGAAAGACGCTGTACCTGAAACCGACGAAAACTAGTCAGTCAGTCCGTGTAGGGCGCACAGACCCGCTCGATGCCCTCCGAGAAGGAGATCTCCGGTACCCAGTCCGTCGCCTCCCGGATCCGAGACGCGTCCGCGAGCGTGTCGTGGACGTACACGTCCTCGGGAATCGGGTTCTCGACGTACTCGGGCTCGACGTCCGTGCCGAGTTCGTCGTTGAGCATCTCGACGACGGCCTCGAAGGAGTACTGGGTTTCCGTCCCGACGTTGTAAATCCCCGAAAGGTCGTGTTCCGCGGCCTGGATCGTGGCCGCGACGACATCCTCGACGTGGGTGAAATCACGGGTCTGGGTGCCGTCACCGTAGATCACCGGCGGTTCGCCGTTCGCGATGTCGTCGGCGAACTGGGCGATGATGTTGGCGTACTCGCCCTTGTGTCCCTCGGCACCCTCGACCATTCCCTGGTACACCGAGAAGTACCGGAGTCCGGCCACCGAGAGGTCGTCATAATAGTTGTCGTAGTACTCGGCGTAGCGCTCGCGAGCGAGTTTCGAGGCCTCGTAGCCGGTCCGGGCCTCCACGGACATCGTTTCGGGCGAGGGTTCGGTGCGGTCGCCGTAAATCGAGGACGTCGTCGCGTAAACGACGGTGTCGCCGCCGTCCTGGACGAACTGCTCGATCGCGTTCACGAACCCCTCGACGTTGACGCGAGCGCCCCGCTGGGGGTCGTCCTCGTGCATCTGCATCGAGGAGAGCGCGGCGAGGTGAAAGAGCACGTCGACGTCGGTCGGGAGGTCGTCCTCGAGTACGCTTCGCTCGCGGAAATCGACCGTCTCGGAAAGGTTCTCTTCGGTGCCGAGAAAGAGGTCGTCGACGACGATGACCTCGTTGTCGGCGGCCAAGGTGTTGGCGAGATTCGAGCCGATGAACCCGGCTCCGCCGGTGACGAGCACGCGTTGTCCCTGCATGAGCGTGTGCACACTTGTCGGCGGATTAAGCCTCCCGATTTCGAGTGCGACCGGGTACCCGCGCGTGCCGGCTCCGGACCCGTCGCATTCCGGCACCACCCAATGGCCGGGGGTTTTATAGAACGATGCGGCCAACGTTCGCCCAATGTCCTCTATCGAGTTGACCGCGAGCCAGAAGACGATCCTCCGCGCTCTCGTGGACCTATACACCCAGGAGGAGTCCGCTGTCAAGGGCGAGAAAGTCGCCGAGGAGGTCGACCGAAACCCGGGCACGATCAGGAATCAGATGCAAAGCCTCAAGGCCCTCCAGTTGGTCGAAGGCGTCCCCGGGCCGAAAGGCGGGTATCGACCGACGACGAACGCGTTCGAGGCCCTCGAGATCGAGCAGATCGACTCGCCGGCCGTCGTTCCGGTCACGCTGAACGGCGACCCGGTCGAGAACGTCAACGTCCAGAACATCGATTTGACGACGGTTTTCAACCCCGACCTCTGCCGGGCCGAGATCCAGGTCCGCGGGTCGGTCAAGGACTTCCACGAGGGGGATTCGGTTTCCGTCGGCCCCACACCCATCTCGAAGCTACGCGTCGATGGCAGGGTCGACGCCAGGGACGAGGCCGAAAACGTGGTGATCCTCAAAATCGAAAAGATGATCGCCCCGGCCGAAGATCCCGGGCGCTGATTATTGATTGGACCACACGTATTCGTCCTGACCCCTTCTGCAAGACATGGCACGGTTCACCCGCCAGTCACGTGTCGACGCGGACCTCGAGACGGTCTGGAGGTTCCACTCCCGAATCGACGGACTCGAAGCGCTCACACCGGGGTGGGCTGGTCTCCGCGTGGAGTCCCTCGAGGTCCCGGGTGGGGGCGAGATTCTCGAGGCGGGGACGGAAATGACGCTCTCGGTCGGGCCGATCCCCGGTGGGCCACGCGTCCGGTTCGTCTCGGAAATCGTTTCCCGCGAACGGACGGCCGGGGAAGCGGTTTTCGTCGACGAGATGCGAGATGGGCCATTCGAATCGTGGCGACACACCCACCGGTTCGTCGCGACGAACGGTGGCACACTCCTGCGTGACGAAATCGATTTTGGGACCGGATACGGATCGACCGTCGATACGGCACTCAAACCCGGATTCGCGCTCGCGTTTGCTGGCCGTCACCGAAAAACCCGCGAGATGCTCGGCAGGGCCTAACCTTATAGTCCGAGTGTCCCCAAACATGGGCTGTATGACTGACGTAATCGTCGTCGGCGGCGGACCTGCCGGCCTCGGAGCAGCACTGTACACGGCAAAAAACGGACTCGACACGGTCGTCTTCGACACGGACGGGACCTGGATGCACAAGGCCCACCTGTTCAATTACCTCGGCATCGAAAGCATCGACGGCTCCGCGTTCATGGAGACGGCCCGCGAACAGGTCGCGGGATTCGGTGCGGAAATTCGCGAAGAGGAGGTAACCGGTGCAGCAAACTTCGAAGATCACTTCCTCGTCGAAACGGACGAGGCGGACTACGAGGCCGACTATCTCGTCCTGGCGACCGGGACCGATCGCACACTCGCGAAGGACCTCGGCTGTGAATTGACCGATCTGGCCGTCGTGGACGTCGACGTCACCATGGAAACGAGCGTCGAGGGGGTCTATGCGACCGGCGCGATGGGGCGGGTCGAAGAGTGGCAGGCCCAGATCGCCGCCGGAGATGGTGCGGCAGCGGCGCTCAACATTCTCTCGGACGTGAACGGCGAGAAGTTCCACGACTTCGACACGCCGGAGGACGCCGAGTGAGTCAGCTGTCGGGAGCGGGCGGCTCGAAATCGATTGCGACCAGTGCTTCGGCGAAATCCGTTCGGTAGGAGACCAGGTCGGTCGTCGTGAGAATGCCCTGGAGGTCCCCACCATCCTCGACGACCAGTTTCTTAATGCCGTATTCCTGCATGCGACCGATCGCGGATTCGGGCGGTTCCTCCGGGCCGATCGTGACCGGATTCGGACTCATCGCACGCGAGACCGGAATATCGCCGAACGGTCGCTCGGTTCCCGAACCGGCGGCGAGAACGTCCGTCTCGGTGATGATGCCGACGGCGTCCTCGCCGTCGATTACGACGACACTTCCCACCCCGTTCCCGAGCATTTCGTCGACGGCCCGATCGAGGGTCGCTCCGAGTGGCACAGTTACCAGATCGGTCGACATGAGATCGGCAATGGTCATAGCTAGCAGTTGGCGTGGAAATGTCTCAAATCTTGCGGACAGTCCCAAACGGCAACCAACACCGGACGACGACCGGCCTCGAAGTTAAAGCAGTTCCTCGATTCGCTCTCTCGCTTCAAAGAGAGACGTGACTGCCCCTTTCTCGCGGTCGAGATGAACGAAGGTCATTCCAGTCCGCTGGGCAAAAAGCGCATCCGAACTGTTGTCGCCGACGTAGACGTATTCCGACGCGTCGGTCATCGCGTTGAGCCGGTCGAAAAAGGTCCTCGCGGGTTTCATCGTCTCGACGGCCGCCCGCTCCGGGCCGCGGCCGATCCGGTGGTCGATAGCGTCTTCCAGGCCGGCCTCGGCCACGAACGTCTCGACGATCGATTCGGGCGAGTTGCTGATGATCGAGAGCGACGCAAATTCGGCGATGGAGTGAAGTTCGTTGATATCGGAAAAGGGAGCGATTTCCCCGGATTGGATTGCCGCCCGTTTCTCCCGGACGTATGCCTCATGGCGAACCGGCCAAAGTTCCTCGGGCGGAACGCCAAGCGTTTCGGCCGCGGTATCGAAGTCCCGGAGATTGGTCGGATACAGAAGTTTCCGGTTCGAGTCCGTCGGTTCGACGTCGAACCTACGAAGTGTCTCCTCCAGCGCGCGGTCAAGCCACGAGAGATCGGACTCGGAGTCGAGCAGGACGCCGTCCATGTCGAAGGCGACGTGCATGGCTGATCTTGACGGGGAACGGAATTGAGTTCACCGGTCGAAAGACGCCGGTCAGTACCCTTCGGCTGGTTCTGCCGGGCCGGCAAAGGCACTGTAGAGCACGGCGAAGTAGAGCAGCACGAGCGGGAGGAAAATCGCGAGCACGACGGTCATGATCTTGAGCTGAAGCGTCGAAACCGCCGCATCGAAGGCCGTGAGCCCGGCGGCCGGGTAAATGACCGGGAAGAAGAGCAACGCGACCAGCGCCACCAGCCCGAAGATTTGTGCCCCAGCCGCGAGAAAGGCCGGTCGGTACTGGTCGTTCTGCAACAACCACAGGTACGCGATTCCGAGGATAGCCGTCAGTGCGACCAGTCCGAGAATGCTCGGATGGGCCACCTTGGCAGCCATCCCCTCGACGGCGAGAGAGAGATACGCGACTGTCACGACGGCCAGAACGAGGTAGCCCACCTGGGAAAGCAGGCCGTACCGCGTCATCGTCTCGTCGAGCCCGGCCGCGGTTTTCATCCCGAGGAACCCCGCCCCCTGGGCCATCGAGATCGCGACGAGTGCAAGCCCCACCACGATTCCCGGGAGCGTGACGAGACGTTCAGCACCCACGAGCCAGTTCGCGGCGAACATCCCGAGGAGGAACGGAGCGAGGGTGCTTCCGAGAACGAACGTGATGCTCCAGGCCCGCCGCCACTGTGGATCATCGCGTTGTTCCATGAACTCCGGGGAGATACCGCGAATGATCAATGCCCCGAGAATCGCAAACATCAGCAGGTAATACCCGCTAAAAATACCCGCATACACGTCCGGAAACACCGCGAAGAGGGCCCCGCCGAAGACGACGAGCCAGACTTCGGCGCCGTCCCAGAGCGGAGCGAGTGCGGCCAGAATGCGTTCGCGAGTCTCGTGGTCGTCACTGAGTCCGTAGAGGACGCCCATCCCGAAATTCGTCCCGTCGAGCCAGAGGAACATGGCGAGCGTGAGGAACAGCGCCACGAACCACAGCTCGACCAGTGGAACGCCGAACCATGTCGGACCCGATGCGAGAGGCATCATTCGGGGATCACCTCCGATTCACCCGTCGCTTCCTTCGGACCCCGCAGGATGAGCCGGCGGACGAGATAGGCCCAGATACCCAGCAGGAGCGCGTACCCGATCACGAACCCGGTAAGCGTCAGGAGCGCCTCGCCACCGGTCAGGCCCGGTGAGACCCCGTCTGCCACGGTCAATACCTCCTGGATGGCCCACGGCTGGCGGCCGACTTCGGCGACGATCCAGCCGAGTTCGATCGCCAACAGGCCGAGCGGGATCGACGCCATGAGCCCTTTCTGCAGGTATTCGTCGTCCATCAGCTTGCCCTGGTACCAGCGGCCGCCGGCCCAGAGCGCCAGCAGGATGAACCACATGCCGAGCCCGACCATGGCCCGGAAGGACCAGAAGACGATCGCGACTGGTGGTTCACCCTCGACGCCCTGGAGACTTTCCATGTCATCCAGACCCTGAATCGTCGCACCGGGATCACCCCCGCTCGCCAGGAACGACGCACCTCCCGGGATGCCGATCGCGAACAGGTTCCGGGCACTCGGATTGCGGAGATCGGCCGGATCAGTCGGGAACGCGAACAGATACTCGGCAACGCCCGATTCCGTCTCGTAGACGGCTTCCATCGCCGCGAACTTCTGCGGCTGGGTCTCGTACACGTGCCGCCCGTAAGAGTCCCCCTGAATCGCCATGAACGGGGCCGTAATCAGCATCCCGACGATGGCGAGTTTGAGACTCGTCATCCAGAACGTCCGCCGCGTCTCGGCCGTCGTCAACTTGTAAGTGGCAATGCCGGCCATGAAAAGCGCGGCGGCCAGCACGGCCGAGGCCTGCATGTGCGTGAACATGTAGAAGAATCGCGGATTGAAATACGCGGCAACCGGATCGACGATCACGGCGACTTCCTGACCTGCCCGGGTCCCCATCTCGAACCCGCGGGGGAGTTGCATCCAGGAGTTCGCGATCAGGATCCACACCGCAGAGAGCCAGGACCCCAACCCGACGAGGACGGCCGAAAGGAAGTACATACGCCGTCCCACCCGTTCCTTCCCGAAGAGCAGGATGCCGAGAAACGTCGACTCGAGCATGAACGCCATGAGCCCCTCGGTGGCCAGCGGACCGCCGAAAATCCCGCCGACTGCGGATGCGTACGCGGCGAAGTTGGTTCCGAATTCGAATTCGAGGACGATACCAGTCACGGTGCCCACGACGAAGGTTAGGGCGAAGATCTTCACCCAGAACCGTCGCAGGGACACCCACGGTTCACCAGCTCCCCGCATCTCCTTCCAGGCGAAGTACACCAGGAAGGGGGCAAGACCCATCGAAATGGCAGGGAAGATGATGTGCACGGCCGTCGTCAACGCGAATTGCAAACGGCTCGCGATTACAGGGTCTATCATATGTGTGTCAGGTTAACAGTTCCATTTGTTCAGTTCTCAGGTCTCCCACATAGGGCCTTTGCAAGGGGGCATCGGTTGCCTCCAGTACACGTGAAATCGGACCCCACCCGTTATAATTGCCCCGACTTCGGGGAGTTTTACTGACCGGGGTTCAGTGCCCCAAAAAGGAGACTCCGAACGTGTGCGGCAAGTTGCGTGCCCAGAATACCTGCTACATTCCTCAAAACCTACCTCTAAATTGAGGTGTGTATTCTCGTAGTCCCGAACATCACAGGGTGCCACGAGACACAGTTGCAGTACTGATCGGGAATTGATCGGTCGAACCCGAGAGTCGATTCCAGAGGAGCGCGGACCTGGACGGTTTTCCGAATCACCGAACAAAAAAAGTCGCACCTGCTCGACCCACGACACGGGCGCGGCGGGAATCGAACCCGCGATCTAGAGGTTAGGAACCTCTCGCCGTATCCTCTTGGCCACGCGCCCCGAACCAGAATAACCGGGGCCGGGAAAAAACCGTTACTCTTCTTCGGTTTCGGTCGCGGGCTCCGACTCGCCCTCGGAACTGCCAAGTTCGGTCTCTTCGGAGGCGCTACCGCCCTCCCGTACTTCCTCGAGTTCCTGTTCGATTTCCTCGCGACCGCGCTGGAATTCGCCCATCGCTTGCCCGGTCGAACGGGCCAGTTTCGGAATCTTGTTCGCCCCGAACAGGAGCACGGCGATCAACAGGATGATCGCCAGTTCCATCCCCCCGGCGGGTAGTCCGAACGCGGGTAGCACCTCGAATGTCATTACACGGGTCTAACCCAGTAGCGATTATAGGCTTTATGCTCCGTCGCTTCCAGTCCGCCCGACAAATGCCCCTGGCCGAGCAAAACCACCGTTCGGTGGTGCCTGTACTGGACTTTCGTGGCACCCCGTCGAATGCCGAGCCACGAAGCCTAATGGGATGGCAGCCGTTTGATCCCCCATGAGCGATTCGAACGGAACACAGGCCTACGATCCTGCCGCGGACCACGCCTTCCCAGACGAGCGCCTCAACGAGGCACTGGACTTGATTCAGGACGACCCGGAGGTTCAGGCGTATCTCGAAGCGCAGAACGTGAATCCGGTCGACCGCAAGGGGTACAACGATCACGGCTGGAAACACGTCGAAATCGTCCGGAACCGGGCGCTCAGACTCTACGGGCTGCTCAAACGCGCTGACGTTCCGTTCAACGGGGCGACTGACCAGGGACTCGAGGAGGCCGACGAGTCGGTCATCATCGCGTTTGCGGCGACGCTCCACGACATCGGCCACGTCGTCCACCGCGACGACCATACCTACTACTCGATCATGCTGGCCGCGGACGTCCTCGACCGGCTCCTCGGGGAGTTCTACGACGTCACCGATCGGGTGAAGATGAAAGGCGAGATCCTCCACGCGATACTCTGCCATCACTCCGCCGAGGACCCCCTCACGACTGAGGCGGGCGTCATCCGCGTCGCCGATGCACTGGACATGGAACGCGGGCGCTCCCGGGTCCCATACGAGAAAGGTGGCCGGGGAATCAACACGATTTCGAGTCAGTCGATCGAGCGGGTGGACCTCCTCGAGGGCGACGGAACCCCCGTTCTCGTCGAGATCACCATGCGAAACGCCGCCGGCGTCTACCAGGTCGACGGCTTGCTCATGAACAAGCTCCGAGATTCGGGCCTCGAAGACGAGATTCGGGTCGTCGCGGTCAACACCACCAGCCCGGACGAGCAACTCGTCGAGCGGATCGAGTTTTGAGCGGTTCGGGAACGGGTTGTGTCAGTCGAGAAAGGCCGAAAGCGAGGATTCGGTTCGATCCTGTGTCGTTCCCACAGTCAGCGAGTACACGCCGTCGAGTTGGTGGGATTTCGCCCACTCCCGAAGCCCCGTCCCATCCTGGAGCGCCACGGCGAGCGGCCTGGTATCGCCGTCGAGTCGACTCACCCCGACGAATCCTTCGGCGAGATCCTGGACGAATCGACCCAGTGCCCGGCCGTAGAGATGGGTTTCGAGGGTCTCGACCGTCGCTGGGTCGGCCATTGCGAGAAGGCTCCGACCAGGGATGGCCCTGGTCCCGGTCTCGGTCACCAGAAGCAGGAACGACGCGGGCGTTCGTTCCACGAGTGACTGCACTCGATCCCTGACCGGGGTTCCGTTCGTCCCGGAGACGTCCTCGGGGAGACTCGCCGTATGCAGGACCGTGCCGAGCGCCACGCTCGTGGCCCGGTAGGTCGGGAGGTCGATTGACACCACCAGCCCGATGTCCACACCCGGAATAGACGGGGAGTGCTTCGAGCCGTCGACGCGAACGCTGCGAGCCGCGAACGTGGCCCGCTCCAGTTCGCGGCCGTCGGTCTCGCGAGCCATCTGTCGCAGGAGTTCGCCCCCGACTCGTTCCTCGACGCCGGGTTGGTCCGGGATCAGGCCACCCTGGTGGTCCGAGGTCACGTCGGCCGCGTCGGCAACCGCCTGCCCGGCGGTTTCGACGGCCCGTCCAAGTACGTCCACGAACCGATACGACAGCATACCTTCGCCGTCGGGTGGCGATGGTATTAATATACGGGGACAGGTGCCGTCTCGAAGGCAAAAAGAGGGAGAAAACGGCGAGGAAACAAAGCAAACGAAAGGAAAGGATCGACGGTCTCTAAAAAAGCTCAACGTTTGAGCATCCGCACGAGCGGAGCGAGTGCGGTTCACTCGACGCGAACGGAGTGAGCGTCGAGCTGCGGCTTTTTCCCCAAGTTTTTGCGACCGAGTGGTTCCCGGAGGTCGCCGAAGGCGACCGAGGAAACCCGAGGGAGTAAAAAGTGGATGCGCCGGCCGGGATTCGAACCCGGGCCATGAGCTTGGAAGGCTCAGGTCCTGCCGCTAGACCACCGGCGCTCGGCCGAGGTTATGTGACCCCCGGATAAGAAGCTTTCATCTCGGCCCGACGCGGGCATAGCAATTGCCCGCGGACACCCAGACCGCGTGCCATTCGAGGTCGCTCGCCTCGACGTCAGTCTTGAATTCCGCGGGGTCGTAAATGTGGTAGAATCGAGCGACTGTCTCCCCGTCCGGAAGCGTCCAGTCGACGGTCGTATCGAAACCCATCGTCCGGTCGAACCGGTCGTGGGTCGTACACCAGCTGCTGAGCAGGGCCGTTCCACCCGGGGAGAGGACCCGGGCCAACTCGTCGAGACTCTCGATCCGGGCCGCCCGGCTTCTGAGGTGATGAATCGCCGCGATGTAGAGTCCGACATCGACCGTCGATGAACCGATCGGAAGTGATGTGGCCGTTCCCTGAACGAAATCGGCCCGATAGTCCCCCTCGACAGCCCGCTCCGTGGCCTCCGAAAGCAGCGTCCGGCTCAGGTCGATCCCCAGCGGACGGTCAACGACCTCGGCAAGGGGTCCGGTATGCCGACCGTTTCCACAACCGACGTCGAGCCCCACCACCCCCTCGACGGTCTCGAGAAAGTCCGTGACGTCCGTCCACGGATAGCGCCTGGTCTGAGAGAAATGGGCCCCGATCCGGTCGTAGACCCGGCGAATCGACGGTGGATCCGGTTCCCCGTCGGTCATCCGAAGAGCAGGAAGACGGCATACGCGATGACGAGCATGATCGTCGCGTGCTTGGCCCCGCTCGCGAGTTTCCCGTCGCTCATCTGGCCCGCGACGAAGCCCGAAACGTAGCCCTGGACGAGGCCGGCGTGGAAGAAGACCAGCCCGTAGGCATCCTTTTTCGCCTCGGTCAGATCACCGATACTCCCACCGAACCCGAGTCCCGTTCCAGGGGCGGTCCCTCCACCGACGTCAAGGTTCGTGGGGATGCTCGGAATGAACACCTGATCGAGGGCCAGCACGATACCGATGAACACGAAGAAGGCGACGTAAATCACGACCACGTAGGTCAAAAGCTCGTTGCGGCGATCCCGTTCGAGCCGCCTGGCGGACTTGGCCTCGTCGGCGGCAATACGCAGTACCGGCCCGATGTCGTTGGTGGCCCCCATCGCGTTCGTCGTCAGCGTCGTGACCCGGGTAATCGCCGGCGTCCGAACGCGTTGCTCGAAACGGCTCAACGCCATTTCCATGTGCGCACCGAGCTGGATGTCGGTCCAGGTCCGGCGCATCTCCGTCGTGAGCGCCCCGATGTCAGTGCGGGCCACCCGACCGAAACTCTCGATCATCGACATACCGGCCTCGTTCGTCGCGGCAAACCGTTCGAGAAAGTCGGGGATCGCCGTTTCGATCTCCTTGACACGTCGGTGTCCGGTTTCGTAGGTAATGGCGTAGGTTCCGGTAACGAAAACGGCGACCTGGATCAATGGGTCGTCCAGTGCAGCCGGCTCGATCGCTCCGCTCGCGAGGGACGGCATCCAGGCCACGAGCAAGTAAATGATCCCGAGTGGGACCGTCACTGCCAAAATCGCGCTCGGCCGCTCGGTCAACAGTCGGCCGGGGTCGTCGAAGGCGCGACGAATCGGGCTCAATCGACGGGCGATCACCAGTTTGTACCGATTTTTCGCCACCGCCGAACCCGGATCGTCAGTTCGTCCCTCCGGCTGTCGGGTTGAGAGGCCCGGGAACTGGCCGACGTCAGTCGATCCAGCCTGCGTTTCCTCCGGGTCGGGGACGTCCTCGGTGATTGTGTCGAGATAGACGATGAAGCCGATATTGGCCAGCCCGATCACGACGTACACGAGTACCTGGAGGAGCGCCAGTGTCCCCCCAAGAAGCAGCCCAACCACCACCAGGATCGTGATGAGAAAGAGCATGCCGGCCACGAAAACGGTCACGTACGCCTCCGCGAGCGCTCCCAGCAACTCGATAAAGCGGTCCTGTTGGGCACTTTCCTCGTCGAGAAAGTACTCGTACTGGCCCCCCAAGAAGTCGGTCAGCGAGCCCCCGCTCCGGAGCACGCTCGCGAGGTTCTCCGAGAACTCCTCCAGGTTGTCGTTGGGCGTTCGATCGCTCGTCCGCTCGATACCCGTGACGAGGTCGGCACCGAGGAGATCGATGTCCTTCATCGTCACCTCGAACTCGCGGGCGGTCTCGCCGTAGATGGGGGTGTGTGTTGCAAGCGTCCCCAGTACCTTCGAGAAGGGCATTCCACTCCGGGAGAGCGCGAAGAGAAACGCGATGTTTCGCTTGAGGGTCGAGTCGATTCGCCGGGATCGCTCGGTCGCCACGTACTTCGGGAGGTACCACCGGAACTGATAGATCAGGTACGCGCCCACGGCCCCGATCGTCGCACTGCTCAAAAGAAGCAGGACGAACAGGCCAAATACCCCCATCTCGGCCGGCTCGTTCCGGAGAAAGCCCAACAGCCACGGGATTTGTTCGGGGATCCCCACGGCGACGAGTGCCTGTCTGAAGGCGAGAAAGACGTATACGCCTGCTACGCTGCCGGCAAGCGCGCCGATGGTGGCGTAGAGAAACGTCTTGGCGGCGTACACGCGAAACGTGTCGATCCGGTGGGCCCCCGCCAGAGTGTGGAGTTGTTCGACGTTCCTCGACCGACGCTTCGCGACGTAAGACCCGAAAATCGCGAGGGAGAGACGGGAGACGATCCGATTCACCCGCCTCGACACGCCGGCAAGGACGATCATCGAGAGGAAGAACACCACGAGTCCGAGCGGAAGCAGTTCGAGCACCTGGATCACCCGGCCGGTTCCGTGTCGGCGGACCGGTCGATCACGTCCGGCCCCCGAACCGATTGCTCCAGTTGATCGCCAATGCGGGCCATGACGGACTCCTTGTCGGCGTAGTAGTCGTTAACCAGAGCGGTGAATCGGCGATAATCCCTGACGTCGTGTTCCAGAAGGTACTGGAGGACGCGTTTCCGGTCGCGAAACTCGCGCAGCAGTTCCGAGCGGGTCCAGCCGCGATCCTCCCTGATCTCCTCGAGGACGATGCTGTCGAACTGCTCATGGGAGTCGCTCTCCGGATCGTACTCGAAGGCCATCGAATAATCGAGATCCCCCGTGCGCTGGTCGATCCCCTCGATTTCGGCGATCGTCCGGGTTCGACGGACCCGCTCGTCCCCGACGTAGGTCAGGGTCTGCACCGAGAGCACGTCGAGGGACTGGATCATCGCGCGTGGCACGTTGATCGGTTCGTTCTCGAGGCGGTTGATCACCGTCTGGACGCTGTCTGCGTGCATCGTCGAGAAGGTGGTATGCCCGGTGTTCATCGCCTGGAAGAGCGTCATCGCCTCGCGGCCCCGGACCTCCCCCACGATGATGTATTCCGGGCGATGACGCAGCGAGGAGCGGAGCAGATCGTACATCGAAATGTCCTCGCCCTCCCCGAGGCTCTCCCGGGTGATCGAAGAGAGCCAGTTGTCGTGATAGAGGGTCAACTCCCGGGTGTCCTCGATGGTGACGACCTTCGCGTTCGGCGGGACGAACATCGAGACGGCGTTCATCGATGTCGTCTTCCCCGAGGCGGTTCCGCCGGCGAAGATGAGGGACTTGTTGCTCTCGATGGCGAGCCAGAGGTAGGCCATCTGATCGAGGCTGAAGGTTTTCAGGTCGACCAGCGCGGCGGGGGTAAACGGTTCCTCTGCGTACTTCCGGATGGTAAATGCCGATCCCCGAGGGGTTACTTCACGACCGAGGGCGAGTTCGCCACGGCTGCCGTCGGAGAGCGTGGCATCAGTCACTGGGTCCCCGATCGAGATGTGCTGGCCCGAACTCTGGGCCAGCTTGATCACGAAGTCGTCGAGTTCCTCCTCGGCGAAGGATCGATTGGTCTGGATGTCGGTGTACTCGTCGTGATAGACGTAAATCGGGAGGTCATAGCCGTCACAGGAGATGTCCTCGATGTGGGGGTCCCGCATGAGCGGGTCGAGTTTGTCGAAACCCTCGAAGGTGCGATAGAGGTAGTAAAACAGGCGATAGACGGTGTTTGGGTCCACGTCGACACCGTACTGGCCGAGCAATTCGAGGAGGTGTTCGGTGATGACGGCTTCCGCGTCGGCCGGGTCGTACTCCGCCCGGAAGATCAGCGATTCCCGCGTATCGGTGAACACCTGG
Source organism: Halodesulfurarchaeum sp. (assembly GCA_034520565.1). GTDB lineage: Archaea > Halobacteriota > Halobacteria > Halobacteriales > Halobacteriaceae > Halodesulfurarchaeum. Next base: position 1,325,382 of record JAXHNL010000002.1, on the reverse strand, counting down.
TCGAGGAGTTCGTGCTGGAACTCGGTCAGGTCGGGTTCGACCACGAGATAGCGGAACTCGTTTTGCTCGGGATTGTGGGCGATCGTCACGAAGGCAAAGGGGGCGTTCACCCAGTAGCGCTCGAGCTCTTCGTACCCTTCGAGTCCAGAAAACCTGGCGAGCGGTCCGTCCCGGGCCGGGTCGTACGGCTCCAGGTCGATGGACGAGCCGGTGATGACCTCCGCGATCCGGGCGAGTCGCCACCGGATCGACGAAAGCGTGGAGTCAAAGGCCGGGGGAGAGTCCCCGTTCCCGGCTGGATTCTCGGGCATCGATCTCTACACACACAGATGGCGGCGCCCTGCTTAAAAACCCCCCACACGACTCGCCCCCGCCGTCACGTTCATTTTTCGCGAACCCGAACTGCGGGTAATGCAGCGCCAGGAGTTCTCCCTGACCATGCGACACGTCGAGCCGGTCTCGGGAGCCGAAACGGCGCCGCTCCCGACCCTGCGGATCCAGTACGACGGCCCCGGCTCGGACCTCAGAACTGGCCTCGAAAGCGCGGATGGCAACCCGCTTGACGAATCCGACGTCGACGTCTCGCTCCGGTTCAAGGGGGAGCCCGAGTCCGTGGAGGCAGGCGTCCTCGGGGTTTCCGATCGCCTCACTGGCGATTACATCTGTGAGTGCAACGTGGACGCCGAACGCGTCCTCGAATTTCTGGACGCGACGAAACGTCGCGCGTCGACCGTCGACGGACCGCCGAAATACCGGATCCAGTTCGTCGCCGGGACCACACCGGTCCGAACCGTCGAGATGGACACGTTTCTCGTCTATGGCGAATCCGGCGAACTCCGGGAGTCAGAGAGCCTGCTTCCGAACGGCGTCCAGTTGTGACGTGACAATTGCACAGCGACTTTCGATACTATATACTACCTCCGACGGCAACCCCGGGTATGGATCTCTTTGGAACCGCCGGGATCCGGGGCCGAGTCAAAGACGAGGTGACCCCGGAACTCGCGTTGCAGGTGGGACAGGCCGTCGGCGAACCGGGCCGGGAGTTCGCAGTCGGCCGGGACGGAAGAGTGACTGGCGGGACGCTCCGAGACGCGCTCCGAGCCGGTCTGGAGAGTGCCGGAGCGTCCGTGCACGACGTCGGCATGGTTCCGACGCCAGCGCTTGCCTTTGCCTCCCGGGGCCGCTATGGCGTCCAGGTGACCGCCTCGCATAACCCGCCGGAGGATAACGGGATCAAACTCTTCGTCGACGGGTCGGAGTTCGACCGGGATGCCGAACTGACGGTCGCCGATCGCATCGCCGGCGGACCCGAACCGGCCGACTGGGACCAGTGGGGCGAGACCGAGTCAGAATCGATCCTCGAGGACTACCGAACAGCGGTCCTGGGATTCCTGGAGGGACGGGCCCTCCCCGAAAGCCATCCAGCGGGGCCGGGCACGGAACTCGCGGAACCGACGCCACTCGATGGATTAACGATCGCCGTGGACTGTGGAAACGGAATGGGCAGTCTCGGAACGCCCCAGGTCCTCGACCGCCTCGGCGCCGACGTCGTGTCGGTAAACGGCAACGTCGACGGGCTGTTCCCCGGCCGACCCAGTAAACCCACTCCCGAAACGCTCTCGGCGTTCAGCACGTTCGTCGCGGACCATCCGGCGGATTTCGGGATCGCCCACGACGGCGACGCGGACCGGGTCGTGCTGCTCGACGGATCCGGGCGACGTCGTCCACGAGGACACCGTCGTGGCCATCCTCGCCGAATATTACGTGCGCACGACCACGGTCGAGGACCCGGTCGTCGTAACCACCCCGAACGCGTCGGGCCGGATCGACCAGCGGGTCGAAGCAGCGGGCGGGACGGTCGAACGGGTTCGACTGGGCGCACTCCACGAGGGGATCGCTGCAGTGCAGTCCGATGCCGGGACGGTAGTGTTCGCCGCGGAGCCCTGGAAACACGTCCATCCACAACTCGGGCTTTGGATCGACGGGATCGCAAGCGCGGGCCTCCTTTCCGTACTCGTGGCTGCGGCCGGCGGCCTGGCCGAACTCCGGGAACCAATCACGGAGCGTCCCTACCGAAAAGTGAGCATTCCCTGCGAGGAGGGGAACAAAGCGCCAGTCATGGATCGACTGGAACCGACGCTGCCCGAGGCGTTCCCGGCGGCGACGGTCTCGACGGAATACGGGGTGCGACTGGCATTCGACGACGGGGCCTGGGCCCTCGTGCGACCGAGCGGCACCGAACCCTACGTGCGGCTGTACGCCGAGAGCGAAACCGTCGACGACCTGGTGACTGCGGTCCGATCGACGATCGAATCGGCGATCGAACGAATCGAAAACTAACGGGACTTACCCAGCCGGTCCCAAACGGGTTTCCGAGCGATTATTCGACGCCTTTATTTCACAGCCACGTACCCTGTGAAGATATGGGTACCTTCGATCGGCGAACGTTTCTCAAGGTGGCCGGTGGCATCGGCGCAACATCACTCAGCGCGTTGGCCGGGTGTTCCGGCGGGGGCGAAACGGAGGAAGGAGCCGGATACAACGTCGGAATGGTGTATGCGACTGGAGGCCTCGGCGACGGATCGTTCAACGACCAGGCCCAGCAGGGAATCATCCAGGCAGCCGAGGATTTCGACCTCGCCTACGACGAGGCCCAGCCGGAGGAAGTCTCACAGTTCAGCGATTATCAGAGCCAGTTCGCCGAGTCGACGGATCCGGACTACGATCTGATTCCGGCGATCGGGTATCTTCAGGCGGACTCGCTTTCGGGAACGGCTTCGGAATATCCCGATCAGAACTTCATGATCGTCGACAGCGTCGTCGACGCCGACAACGTCGCCTCGTTCGTCTTTGCAGAACACGAGGGGTCGTATCTCGTCGGGAAGCTAGCCGCATTGTTGACGACCCGAGACTTCAGTGCGGGCGGCGGAAGCACGGATCCGGACCAGAAATCGGTCGGCTTCGTCGGCGGAGTCGAGGGCGACCTCATCGGCAAGTTCGAGGCCGGTTTTATCGCGGGCGTCAAGTCAGTCGACGAGGAGATCGAGGTCCAGTCCTCCTACGTTGGATCGTTCAACGAACCCTCCAGCGGCGAGGAGACGGCGATCGCGATGTACGAGTCCGGAAGCGATATCGTCTATCACGCCTCGGGGAACACCGGGACGGGCGTCTTCGAGGCCGCCCAGAGCGAGGGGCGGTTCGCCATCGGCGTCGACCGGGACCAGTCGGTCACCAAATCCAGTTACGCCGACGTGATTCTCGCGAGCATGGTCAAGCGCGTCGACACGGCTGTGTACACTGGCGTCGAATCCGTCGTCGAAGGCAATTTCGAGGGCTCGTTGAACCAGCTCGGGTTACAGGACAGCGGTATCGAAGCCGTTTACGGGACTGACCTGGGATCGGAGATTCCCCAGGAGGTCAAAGACGAAGTCGCCGACGCCCGAGAGTCGATCATCGCAGGAGACATCAGCGTCCCAACCGATCCCGATAACGCCTAACGACGGCACAAAATGGAGCCAGCCGTCCGGCTGTCGGGAATCACGAAGCAGTTTCCCGGCGTCCTCGCCAACGACGACATCGACCTCTCCGTCGAACGCGGGTCCGTCCACGCGCTCCTCGGCGAGAACGGGGCCGGGAAGACGACGTTGATGAATATTCTGTACGGCCTGTACGAGCCGACCGACGGGACGGTGACCGTCAGCGGAACTGAGCGGGACTTCGATTCCCCGAGAGAGGCCATCGAGGCGGGCATCGGAATGATCCACCAGCATTTCATGCTCGTCGGCCCGATGACGGTCACCGAAAACATCGTCCTCGGGAACGAGCCGCGGAAGTGGGGAGGATTGCTGGTCGACGAGAAACGCGCCCGTGAGGCAGTCGTCTCGCTCCGCGAACAGTACGGATTCGCCGTCGATCCGGACGCCAGAATAGAGGAGGTGAGCGTGGGCGTCAGGCAGCGCGTCGAGATCCTGAAGGCGCTCTATCGCGGGGCGGAAATCCTGATCATGGACGAACCGACTGCGGTGCTCACGCCCCAGGAGGTCGAGGAGCTGTTCGCCGTCTTCGAGGAGTTGACCGCCCAGGGCAAAACGATCATTTTCATCACGCACAAGCTCGGCGAAGCCATGGAGGCAGCAGACAGGATCACCGTCCTCCGGGACGGGAAAAACGTGGGCACGGTCGCCGGCGAAGCGGCCGATCGCGAGTCCCTCGCGGAAATGATGGTCGGCCGCGAGGTGTTGATGAAAGTCGAGAAACCGCCGGTGACCCCGGGTGATCCGATCCTCGGCGTGGCAAATCTCACGGTGGAAAACGACCGCGGGGTGACGGCCGTCTCCGATCTCTCGCTCACCGTTCGGGAGGGCGAGATCCTCGGAATCGCCGGCGTCGACGGGAACGGACAGGCGGAACTCGTCGAGGCGATCACCGGGCTTCGAACCGCCGAATCGGGGACGGTTCGTCTCAGTGGTGAAACGGTGACCGGTTGGAGTCGCCTCGACCGCATCAAGCAGGGGATGGCCTACATCCCGGAAGATCGCCAGGAGCGGGGACTCGTCATGGACTTCGACCTCGTCGAAAACGGCATCCTCGGCAGCCAACACTCCCGGCCGTTCGGCAATGGCGGTCGCCTCGACTGGGGGGCAGCCCGCACGCACGCCGACACCATCGTCGAGGAGTTCGACGTCCGTCCCGGCCAAACGGACGTGACCGCCGTTTCGCTTTCCGGCGGCAACCAGCAGAAGTTCATCGTCGGCCGGGAGTTCCAACGAAACCCGCGGCTGATGATGGCGACGCATCCGACTCGTGGCGTGGACGTCGGCTCGACGGAGTACATCCACGACCGACTGGTCGAACTCCGGGAGGAGGGAACCGGCGTCCTGCTGGTTTCCTCGAAACTCGACGAGGTGCAGGCGCTCTCGGACCGACTCGCCGTGATGTACGAGGGCGAACTCGTAGCCGTCGTGGATCCGGACGCGGTTTCCGATGAGGAACTCGGACTGCTCATGGCGGGCGAAGAACCGACCGACTTCGACGCGGCCGATCGTTCGCTCGACGCGGAGGTGCGGGAATGAATCTCCCCGATTGGGCCCTCGACCTGCTCGCTCGGCTCCGTCGCTCCTCGGGAACCGAACGCATTCTGATCAGTTTGGCGGCACTCGTTCTCTCGATTCTCGTCGGCACGGTGCTCATCCTCTTTGCGGGGCTGCTGGCAGAGACCGAGGATCCGGCGTGGACGATTCTGGGCTATGACTTTGCTTACAGTCCGCTTGCCGTCTTCGACAAGCTCTTTTTCGGCGCGTTCGGCGATCCCATCAACCCGGCGTTCAAGCCACTCCAGGGCGAGTTCGCCTGGATCATTCGACCGGGATTCGACCCGCTCAACGGCCAGCTCGCGACCACCTTCGCGGAGACGACGATCCTCATCTTCGCCGGCGTCGCGGTCGCAATCGCGTTTCGGGCGGGGATCTTCAACATCGGGGCCCAGGGTCAGCTCGTCGTCGGCGCGCTGGCGACAGCACTCGTGTTGCTGCCACTCGCACCGCATGTCACCGGCGCCTTCGGAACCATCGTACTCCTCACCATCGGACTGTTCGTCGGCGCGCTCGCAGGCGGGGCCTTCGCGGCAATCCCGGGGGCACTCCTGGCGTACCTCGAGGCGAACGAGGTGATCACGACGATCATGCTCAACTTCGTCGCCACGTCGGTCGCCCTGTACCTGGTGGCAAATCATTTCAAAGACCCGGAAAGTTTCGCCAACCAGACGATTTCGCTTCCTGACCATGCCCTCTTCCCGAACGTGATCTTCGAAGCGCGGGACGATTTCTCCATCATCGCCCTGATCGTCGCCGTCCTCACATTGGTTGCCATCTGGTATCTCTTGAACCACACCGCCCTCGGCTATGACATCCGCACGAGCGGCATCCAGCCGGACGCCGCCGAGTACGGTGGCGTAAACGCTGAACGGACGATCCTCACCGGCATGGTGCTCTCCGGGGCGTTGGCGGGTGTCGGCGGGGCCGTCTACGTGCTCATGGTGCTCGGAAACTTCCAGACGGGGGTCCCGAGCTACGGGTTCGATGGGATCACCGTCTCGATCCTGGCCGGAAACAACCCGCTGGGGGTCGGCTTTGCTGGCCTGCTCTTCGGTGTACTCAAGAGCGGCTCCGTGGTGGTGGACGTCGGCACCGACGTCCCACCCCAGCTCGTCGGCGTTCTTCGTGGGTTGATCATCCTGTTCGTCGCCATGCCCGAATTCTTCCGCATGATCGGCAAACGCGTGGTTCCCGACGGCCGACTGGAACCCCCGACGGAGACGAAACGATCCGAGGTGAGCGGCGATGACTGACCGAATCGACGTCCGCCAGTCGATCGAGCGGTTCCAGTCTCTCGGTATCCGGGGATACGTGGCGCTCGTGACGGTCCTCCTACTCGCCCTCCTCGGACTGATCGGCGTACTCTATCCCGGGTCGAACCTCGCTGCCCTCTTTGACATCTTGACCTCGAAGAGCACCTTTTCCTCCGCACTGCGCCTCTCGGTGCCGATCGCGTTCGCGGCTCTCGGCGGAATCTTTGCCGAAAAGAGCGGCGTCATTAACATCGGACTCGAGGGGCTCCTGATCATCGCCGCATTCTTCGGCATCGTACGCCGACGGACGTCACCGGCAACGTGTGGGTCGGCATGGGGACCGGGGTGCTCGCCTCGACGTTGCTGGCCGGGCTGTTCGGGGTCGTCTGCATCGAATTCAAGGCCGACCAGATCATCGCCGGGCTGGCCGTCTGGCTCATCGCGCTGGGACTGGCGCCGTTCCTCTCCCAGGTCATCTACAACGGACCGAACACGGACAGCGTCGAGTCGTTGGGCACCATCACGATCCCGCTTCTCTCGGAGATTCCCTTTTTCGGCGCGCTCTTCGACGCCTCGCCAATCGTCTACCTCATGTTCGTGGCGGTCGCCGCCTCGTGGTACACCCTCAATCGAACCTCGTTCGGTCGGTGGGTGATCGCGAGCGGGGAGAACCCGAAAGCACTCGATACCGCCGGCGTGAACGTGAGTCGCGTCCGGTACGTAGCCGTGCTCCTGTCCGGCGTGCTCTCGGGAATCGGGGGCGCAGCCCTCTCGCTCTCGCTCGGCCAGTTCATCGGAAACGGCGCGACGATGGTCAACGGGAAGGGGTTCATCGCCATTGTCGCCTACCTCTTTGGCAACTACAATCCGATCGGAGCGATGCTCTCGACCCTGCTGTTCGCGGGCCTCGAGGCCGTGCAGATCGCCCTGCAGGTCGGGGACGTCTTCGCGATTCCCCAGTCGCTGGTCCGAACGATTCCCTACATTACCGTCGTCATCGTGCTGGCCCTGGTCGGTCACACGCGACTCCCAGAGGCTGCCGGCGAGCATTACGAATCCGGCGAGGAGTGATTTTTCACCCCGGGGATCCATCCGTCTTCATGGACGAACTTCTCGACGCGGCCCGAAGGGCCCGTTCCAGAGCCGTCGTTCCGTACTCGGAGTACGCCGTCGGCGCAGCCATCGAAACGGTCGATGGGTCGGTCTACACCGGGGCAAACATCGAGATCGCGAACTACTCGAACAGCTTGCACGCCGAGGAAGTCGCCCTGGCGCGGGCGGTCATGGAGGGTCACCGTGACTTCGAGCGGATCGCGGTCGCCTCTGACGCAAATGACGGTGTAACTCCCTGTGGCATGTGTCGACAGACCCTCGCAGAGTTCGCAGACGGGGATTTCGAGGTACTGGTCGACCATCCCGATGGCCCCGAATCACACCGATTGACCGACCTCCTACCCCACGCCTTCACCGGCGAGCAGATCCACGACCATACGAACCAGGAATGACGAACGCTGTGGGCCAAGGGTTTTGCCGTCCCTCTGCCTTGGGTGAGCCATGACGAAAACCAGCGAGGACCCGAGCGACGACGTGCAGTATCATATCGGGGTCGGACCCGACGATCTGGCCGACACCGTCCTCTTACCCGGAAACCCCGACCGGATCGAGACGATCACGGGATTCTGGGATGACGCCGAAGAGCGAGGGTTCCATCGCGAATACCGGACGGTCACCGGGGCCGTCGACGAGACGCCGATTTCGGTCACCTCGACCGGGATCGGCGCCCCGGGCGCGGCGATCGCCATCGAGGAACTCGCCCGCACCGGTGCCAACACGTTCATCCGGGTCGGATCGACCGGCGCCATCCAGCCGGAGATGGACATCGGCGATCTGGTCATCACGACCGGCGCGGTGAGACAGGAAGGCACCAGCGACGAGTACGTCCGCGAAGATTATCCCGCCGTGGCCGACCGGGAGGTAACGGGGGCCCTCATTGCGGCCGCCGAGCGGCTAGGTTATACCTACCACGTCGGCGTGACCATGAGCGCAGACAGTTTCTACGCCGGACAGGGTCGGGCGGGGTTCGAGGGGTTCGAGGCAGCGGGGAGCGACACGCTGGTCGAGGAGTTGCGGGAGGCAAACGTGAAGAACATCGAGATGGAGGCAAGCGCGATTCTCACCCTCGGATCCCTTTACGGCCTGCGGACCGGGGCGATCTGTTCGGTCTATGCCAACCGGGAGACCGGCGAGTTCCGCACGGAAGGCGATGATCGGGCCGCGGAAACGGCCACACTGGCGGTCCAACTGCTCGCGAAAATGGATCGAAAGAAAGCAGAGGCCGGCGTCGAACACTGGTATCCGGGCCTCGCGCTTCCCGACTAGCCCGCCGAGCAGGGAGCCAGCCGGACCACGTTCCCGTGGCCCAAACGGATGACGGCGAACCTATATGCGGGGCGGTCTTCGGATCGGTTATGCCTTCGAAGCGAGCGATGGAGACGACGCCCTTTGCGGCCATGGACGTCCTCGAGAAGGCCGAACAACTGGACGACGTCGTCGACCTCTCGGTCGGGGAACCCGATTTCGAGCCGCCGGCAGTCGCGACCGAGGCCGCCATCGACTCGCTCGCCAGTGGGAGCGTGAATTACACGAACGCCCGCGGCAAGACGAGTCTCAGGGAGGCCATCTCCGCGTATTACGACCGCGAGTACGGCGTGGACGTTCCGATCGAGCGCATTCACGTCACGCCCGGCTCCTCGCCGGCCCTCCTGATGGTGATGCTCGACGTGGTCGACCCAGGGGACGAGGTCGTGCTCACCGACCCCTACTACGCCCCGTATCCGAACTTCGTCCGGCAGGCCGAGGGTCTGACGACGACGGTCGATCTCCGCCCGGAGAACGGGTTTCAGCCCGATCTCGCTGACTTCGAGGCCGCTGTCGATCGGGACACGCAGGGGCTGTTGATCAACTCACCGGCGAACCCGACGGGAGCGGTCATGGACGCGGACGCGATCGAGGGACTCGCGAACCTGGCCACCCGGAACGACACGCAGTTGATCGCCGACGAGATCTATCACGGACTCGACTTCGACGCCGAGGCTCACTCGGTCCTCGAATACACCGACGAAGCGTTCGTCCTCGACGGGGTCTCGAAGCGCTACGGAATGACCGGCTGGCGTTTGGGCTGGATCGTCTCGCCGCCGGCGGAAACCGAAGCGCTGAATCGGCTCGTCCAGAACTTCCTCATCTGTGCGCCGAACCACGTCCAGGACGGAGCCGAAGTGGCCATCAGGGAGGGAGACGGACTCGCGGAAATCCGGTCGGTGTACCGGGAACGACGAGACCTGTTGCTCGAGGGCGTTCGAGAGCTGGATCTCGACGTGGGATACACGCCCGCCGGAGCGTACTACCTGCTACTCGACGTCAGTGACCTGGACGGTAACGCGTTCGACGTCGCCGACCGGCTCCTCGAAGACGCTGGTGTCGCCCTGACACCCGGCCCGGATTTCGGAACGCAGACAGAGCACATGCTCCGGGCGTCCTTCGCGGCCAGCACGAACAATATCGAGGAAGCGATCAGGCGACTGAAGGCGTATCTGAGCGGCTGATTCGGCCAGGCGAATGCTCGGCCGTTACTTCAACCGCTCCTGAAGATCGTTACTTCAACCGCTCCTGGAGAAAGGTCGGATGCGCCTCTTCCATCCCGTCGATCGACATCACCGATTCCTGAATGATGCCGGCCAAGGCGTCGCCGCTCTCGGCGCGCATTTCGGCCATCAACATATGGTCGCCGCTCGCGGTGTGAAGCGAACGGACCGAATCCAGATCCTTCAACGCCTCGATGGCGTCGACGTAACACTCGCTTTTGATGTCGAATCCCACGAGGGCGATCGAGGTTTCGGAGAGTTTCTTCGGATCGACCTCCGCGGAATAGCCGAGAATGACGCCCTCGTCCTCGAGCTGGGAGACGTACTTCCGGACCGTCGGCTTCGAGACGCCGACCTGGTCGGCGATCTCGCCGTAGGAAGCGTTCGCGTCCGCCTCGAGCACCGCGAGGATGCGGTCCCTGGTCGATGCCTCGGTCACGAAGAATCCTTTGGGATCGCGGAAAAAATACCTTCCGAATCTGAAAACTGTTGTCGATTCCCGAAAGCGGGTAATCACCGAGTCGGGTCGGTCGCCTACAGGTGGCGGTCGAGCCGATCGTAGGAGCGCTCCCACTCGTAGTCCTCGTCGAAGTACCGTTCGACGACCGGGCTCTCGGGCATCTCCTCGCGCATCTGCTTTTCCTCCTGGTAGGTCCGCCGATCCTCCTCGACGTAGTAGCGGCCGGTGAGGACCGTCCCCTCGTAGAGCTGGGTTTCGGTCTCGTGCATCATCTCGGCGGCCTCCCGCCGATCGGTCACGTCGAAGTCGTAGTCATCCGACTCCTGGACGTCGATGTACGGGACGTACTCGCCGCCGTCCTTGTTCCAGGTCGGACACTGCGTGAGGAAGTCCACGTGGGCAAAGCCGTCGTGCTCGACGGCTTCCGCGAGGATTTCGCGGGCCTGATTCGGGTTCGTCGCAGCGGTCCGGGCGATGTACGAGGCACCAGCAGAGAGCGCGAGCGAAAGGGGCCGAACGGGATCCTTTGCAACGCCCTTGAGCTGGGTCTTCGAAACGTGGCCCTTTGGGCTGGTCGGTGCCGACTGGCCCTTCGTGAGCCCGAAGACCTCGTTGTTGAACACGATGTAGGTCATGTCGTGGTTCTCGCGGGCGGTGTGGGTGAAGTGGTTCCCACCGATCCCGTAGCCGTCGCCGTCACCGCCGGCTGCGATGACCTCGAGGTCCTGATTGACCATCTTGGCCGCTCGACCGAGCGGCAGCGTGCGACCGTGAATCGCGTGGAATCCGTAACTGTCGAAGTAGCTGTTGAGCTTGCCCGAACAGCCGATCCCCGTGACGAGGAGGATCTCTTCGGGATCCCGACCGATATCGGCCATCGCCCCCTTGAGCGAACGCAGGACCGAGAAGTCACCACACCCCGGACACCACGTTGGCTGGGGTTCCGCTTCGAGGGTGTAGTCGTCGTCCGTGACGTCCTCGCCGCCGCCGATGGCGTTGAATTGGGTCATGCTCGATCACCTGCGGGGGGCCGAAGGTCGGTTTCAGAGGCGGTCTCCCAGGCCTCGTCGTTCCGGACGATCTCCACGGCTTCGATCAGTTCGTCCGGTTCGATCGGATCGCCGTTGTACTTCAGGAAACTGCCCAGAAGGTCGCCGTAGTCCCCGAATTCCTGTTGGATGACACCCTTGAACTGCGCGGTGGCGTTCATCTCGACCACCAGCACGTCGGAGACGCCCTCGAGGAAGGAAGCGATCTCCTCGGTCCGGAGTGGGGCCATCTGACTGACCGAGAGGGATTTGATCGGAACCCCCTGGTCGGTCAGTCGGCGGACGACCTCCTCGACGACACCCTTCTGCGAGCCCCAGGTCAGGAGGGCGAGGTCGGCGTCCTCGTCACCTGCAAACGTGTCCTGGGATGGACGGTCTGCGAGGTCCTCCTTGAGGACCTGCACCTTGTTCACGCGCCGATTGACCTGCTTGATCCGGTTCCGGGTGTCCTCAGAGATCTGCCCGTTCGGCCAGTGTTCGTTCCCGGTCGCAAGGTAGCGACCCCCGCGCTGCCCGGGCAACGACCGCGGGTTCACGTCGGCATCGAGATCGGTGTTGAACCGCTCGTAGCGGCCGCCGTCGCCGTGGGGCAAGTCCGCCAGTTCTTCCTCGGTCAGCGACCGATCCCAGATCGGGGGTTGGGCTCGCTGATCGAAGAAGCTCCGGGGCACGTTTCGGAACTCGCCGGTGAGTTGATCGTCGTAGAGAACGATCGCCGGGAGCTGGTACTCGTAGGCGAGTTCGAATGCCGGCGGGTCTGTTCGTAAGCCTCCCGATGGTTTCCGGGCGCGAAGACGCACCCGGCTCGGAGTCGCCCTGGCTCGTGTAGCAGGACGTGCTCGAGGTCGGCCTGTTCGGTCTTCGTCGGCATCCCCGTCGAGGGACCGGCCCGCATCGTTGAGCTTCGACCAGGACGAGGGGCGTCTCCGTCATCTCCGCCAGGCCGATCGATTCGGACATCAGCGAGAACCCGCCGCCCGAGGAGCCGGACATCGATTTGGCGCCCGCGTGACTCGCGCCGATCGCCATCATCGAGGCCGCGATTTCGTCCTCGACCTGCTCGGCGATGCCGCCGAACGTCGGGCGAGGTTCTGGGACATGATCGTGAACACGTCCGTCCACGGCGTCATCGGGTAGCCGGCGATGAACCGACAGCCCTCGTCGAGCGCGCCGTAGGCGATCGCGTGACTGCCCGAGAGCAGGACCTGCTCCTCGTCGTGGTCGTGTTCGGGAATCCGGAGGTCGTGGGTCCGGTCGATCTCCTCGGTGACCAGCTCGTAGGCGCGCGTCGAGGATCTCGAGGTTCGCGCTCGACATCGCCTCGCCGCCCATCGCCTCGCCCATCAGTTCCTCGATCGGATCGAGGGGCATGTCGAGCAGGGCGGCCGTCGCGCCGACGCCGGCCGTGTTTCGCATCACGTCCCGGCCGTGTTCGCGTCGCGATCGAACGGAGGTCGATGGGGTAGACGTGCCAGTCGTTCTCGGCGGCGCGCTCGTCGAGGTCGCTCGAGACGTCTTCGTCGTCGATGAGGCCCGCTGTCGTAGACGATGACCCCGCCCTCGTTGAGGTCATCGAGGTTTTCGAAGAGCGGCTTTTTCTCCTCGTCCCCGTAGTAGGCGTCCTCCTGACGGGTTCCGGGCGAAACTGTCGCCCAGAGCCAACAGGAAGTTGAAGCCGTCACCGCGGGAGGTGACCGGCTTTTCGTTGGCCCGTACTTCGACGTACGTGTGACCGCCGCGGATCCGCGACGGGTAGTGTCGGTGCGTGAAGACGTGCAGGCCCGACCGCATCAGGGCCTTCGCGAAGTTCTGGCTCGTCGAGTCGATTCCGTCGCCGGAACCGCCCGCGATTCGCCAGATGAGTTCGTCCTGAGTCATAGTAGGGTATCGGCCCGAAAGGACCGTTACAAAAACTCTATCGGGCACGCCGTGTAGACTGAAACGGTTTGTCCGTTCAGTTCTAGCCTGAGGATCGAATGCGTGACAAAGACGTCCTTCGGCGGAACGGCTCATTGGACCCGGATCCCGACCGACGCGGGATCTGTTCTACGTTCGGCTCTCGCCGGTTCACGAAGTCGCCGACCGATGTCCGCCGTCGGTCTCCCGACGATGACCCCGGAACGCCGGTCGTCGGGCGGAGCCGTACCTCGGCCATCCACGCATCGCGGCAGCCCTCGTCGCCAGCCGCTCCCGCGATCCGCCGGGATCGAGCGGGATCGAGCCGAGGAACGGCATGTCCTTCTCCTCGGCGAAGCGCTCGCCCCCGCCGGAGCCGAAGATGTCGTGTTCCGAGCCGCAGTCCGGGCAGACGAACGTGCTCATGTTCTCGACGATTCCCAGCACCGGCGTGTCGTGTTCGGCAAACATCTGGAGGCCGCGGCGGGCGTCCTCGAGTGCAACGTCCTGCGGGGTCGTCACGATCACCGAGCCGGTGATCGGGATGGACTGGAGGAGCGTGAGTTGCGTGTCACCGGTTCCCGGCGGGAGGTCGATGACGAGATAGTCGATGTCGCCCCACTGCACGTCGTCGACGAGCTGGGTGAGCGTCTGGTGGACCATCGCGCCACGCCAGATGACGGGGTCGTCCTCGCCCGACGCATGAACGCCATGCTCATCAGCTCCACGCCGGACGCCTCGGGCGGGAACGATCGTCTCGTCCTCGGTGGCCCGGGGTTGTTCGTCGACCCCGAGCATCCGCGGGACGTTCGGCCCGTACATGTCGGTGTCGAAAATCGCGACCTCGGCCCCCAGATCTGCGAGTCCGGCCGCGAGGTTCACGGAGACGGTACTCTTCCCGACCCCACCTTTTCCCGAGGCGACGGCGATGACGTTCTCGACGCCGGGAAGTGGTTCCGTCGAACGTTCGCATCGGTACCGTGTTCTCGACGCGATCCCGCTGCGGCCGATTCGGCTGAATCGGGCTCAAGCGTGACCGAAAGCCCCTCGGCTTCCAGCGCCTCGCGGACGTCGGCCCGGATCTGCTCCTCCGTGGGCGAACCGATGGCCGTGAGGGCCAGTTTCACCGTGACGCTTTCCCCGTCCAGGTCGATCCCGGAAACGAGGTTCTCTGAAACGATGTCTGTGCCGAGGTCGGGGTCCTCGATCCCCGACAGAATCTCCCGAACGTCGGCTTCCTGCATACCCCGACGTAGGCCGGGAACCGTGAATAAGGGTTGTGTTTGGCAGGGATTTGCGGTCGCCAGTCGTGCACAATCTGTGGGAATCATTGACATCGTGTGCGCACGAAGCGATGACGGATGGCGCAACACCCGATTCGACCGTGCGTAACCAGTATTCGTTACCTAACGGCCAAATTACCATCGCAGTTAAGGCAATTCAGAAGTGAGTAAGAGATATGCTCGAAGACGATTTCGGCCGCGAGGTCTCCGGGGTCCGGGTCTCTCTCACCGACCGGTGTAACTTCGACTGCGTCTACTGTCACAACGAGGGGCTCGGGGACACCCGCGGGCCGATGGAGCCCCAGGACGACGAGATGTCGACCGACGAGGTCGTCCGGTTCCTCGAGGTCGCCCGCGAGTTCGACGTCGAGGCGGTCAAGTTCACCGGGGGGGAGCCGATGCTCCGCGAGGACCTCGAGGAGATCATCGCGTCGGACGCCCGACGGCGATGGAGGTCTCGATGACGACGAACGGGACCTTCCTCCCGGACGGGCCGAGGCGCTCGTCGACGCCGGACTCGAGCGGGTCAACGTCTCCCAGGACGCCCTCGACCCGGAGGCGTTCGCGGAGATCACGAAGAGCGGTGCCTACGACCAGGTTCTGGAGGGCGTCGAGGCGGCCGTCGACGCCGGCCTCGACCCCGTGAAGCTCAACATGGTCGTCTTCGAGAAGACCGCGGGGTACGTCCCGGAGATGGTCGACCACGTCGCCGAGAACGACGGGCTCCAGCTCCAGCTCATCGAGTACATGCCGGAGCTCGCCGGCCACCCCGAGTGGGCGATCGACATCGAGCGGGTCCACGACTGGCTCGCCGAGCAGGCCGACCGCGTCGAGCGCCGCGACATGCACGACCGGCAAGCGGTACTGCGTCGACGGCGGCATGGTCGAGATCGTCGACCCCGTCGAGAACGAGGCGTTCTGCGCGAACTGCCACCGCGTTCGCGTCACCCACGACGGGAAGCTGAAGGGCTGTCTGAACCGCAACGACGACCTCCGGTCGATGGGCGAGATGACGCGCGAGGAGATCCGGGCGGCCTTCCGGGAGACCGTCGCAGAACCGGGTTCCCTACTACGGGGAGTACATGGTCCAGAACGATGCGACGGCGACTGGGAGGTGAACAACGAGGACCTCGATGCGGGTCGCCGACATCCGGACGCTGCGAGCACACCGACTCGCGCGAATCCGCGTGACCACGGCCGTCGACCGACGACTCGATCAGATCGCCAGCGGGCGATCCGCGGGTCACGCGATCCGGTCGTCGGACTCGCAGGCGTTCCGACGGTGCTTAAGTACCGGCGGCGATATTCTGCTGCAGGTCACTGCAGGGGCGTACGGCCCCGAGTCCGAGAGGGCGACAGATACCGAACACGCGCGTCGTGGTAGCCTAGCCTGGCCCAAGGCGCAGGGTTGCTAACTCTGTGGCGTAAGCCTCCGGGGTTCAAATCCCCGCCACGACGCTCACCGACACCAAACATGAGTTCGGAAGAACCAGAGGACGAGGACGAGGACATTCGGTACTTCGTCCGCATCGGACAGACCGACCTCGACGGGACGAAGTCCGTCGAGCGTGCCCTCACGGAGACTGAACGGCATCGGCCGCCGGGCCGCCCGCATCATCGCCGAGCAGGCCGACGTCGACCGGACGGCCACGTTCGGCGCGCCTCGACGACGACGCCATCGACGACAGTCGTCGACGCTCGTCGAGGGCTTCGCCGACGAAGTCCCCGAGTGGATGGCGAACCGCCGGAACGACTTCTTCACCGGCGAGACCACCCACGAGACCGGCAACGACCTCGAGCTGACCCGCCAGCAGGACATCAACCGGATGCAGATGATCCGGTCCTACAAGGGCGTCCGCCACGAGCGCGGACAGAAGGTCCGCGGACAGCGCACGAAGTCCACGGGCCGTACGGAGGGCACCATCGGCGTCAACGTCGAGGCGATCCAGGAGGAGCAGGCCGAGGAAGAGGCCGCCGAGGAGAGTGACGAGTAATGGCGCTCCGGAGCAGAACACCAAGTTCTACGAGACGCCGAACCACCCCTTCCAGGGCGAGCGCATCGCCGAGGAGCGCGACCTCGTCGGCCGGTACGGCCTGAAGAACAAGGAGGAGCTCTGGCGCGCCCAGTCCGAGCTGCGCTCGCTACCGCCGCGAGGCCCGGCGGCTGCTCGGCCGGACCGCGAGGACGGCGAGTCCGGCGACGGAGTTCCTCGGCCGCCTCCAGCGCGATCGGCATCCTCGACGAGCAGCGACGGCCTCGACGACGTCCTGTCACTCGACGTGACCGACGTCCTCGAACGGCGTCTCCAGACGGTCGTGTACCGCAAGGGACTGGCCAACACCGTCGATCAGGCCCGACAGTTCGTCACCCACGGCCACGTCATCGTCGACGGACAGCCGCGTCACGCGAGCCGTCGTACACGGTCGACGTCGACGAGGAGGACGCGCATCGACTTCGACGAGACGCAGCCCGCTCGCGGACGAACTCCACCCCGAACGGGCGGAGGGACAGATGACATGAGTGGCAGACGACGACCAGCTGGGGCATCGCCCACGTCCACGCGTCGTTCAACAACACGATCATGACCATCACCGACCAGACCGGGGCCGAAACCCTGGCCAAGTCGAGCGGTGGCGCGGTCGTCGAAACAGAACCGGGACGAGGCCTCGCCGTACGCGGCCATGCAGATGGCCGAGAAAATCGCCGAGAACGTGATGGAGCAAGGCATCGAAGGCGTCCACGTCCGCGTTCGCGGACCAGGCGGCAACCAACAGCAGAACCCCGGCCCCGGGCGCGCAGGCCGACCATCCGGGCGCTGGCGCGCGCCGGCCTCGAGATCGGCCGCATCGAGGACGTCACGCCGATCCCGCACGACGGCACCGCGGCCACCGAAGAACAGCGGGTACTGACCATGAGCACGGACTTCGACGTCGAGTTCATCGAACGCGGCGACCGCGAAGCCCGCGTTCCTCGTCCGGGGCATCACGCCGGCGTTCGCGAACGGCATCCGTCGGGCCATGCTCGCCGACGTGCCCACGCTTTCGATCGACACGGTTCGGTTCGTCGAGAACTCGAGCGTGATGTTCGACGAGCAGATCGCGCTCCGTCTCGGGCTCGTCCCGCTCACTACGCCCGAGGGCGAGTTCGACGAGGGCGACGCGGTCACGCTCGCGCTCGACGTCGAGGGGCCCGGCACGGCCTACTCCGGCGACCTCGTCTCCAGCGACGAGCTGGTCGAACCCGCCGACGACAACGTCCCGATCATCGACCTCAAGGAGGACCAGCGCCTCGAACTCGAGGCCGACGCCGTCCTCGGGACCGGCCGCGACCACGCCAAACACCAGGGCGGCGTCGCCGTCGGCTACCGACACCTCCAGCGCGTCGAGGTCGTCGGCGACGCGCGACGAGTACGAGGACGACGAGCCCGAGATCGTCCGCGGCGTCATCGAGGACGACGGCGAGCTCGATCGCCGACCGAGACGTTCGACAACGACCTCACGAACCGGTACCCGGACAAGGAGGTCGACGGTCGACGACGTCCCGAGACGCGTTCGTCTTCCACGTCGAGACCGACGGCTCGATGCCGCGTCGACGAACTGGTGCTCGCGCGGCGCGTCGACGTCGCTGTACGACCGCGCGGACGAACTCGAAGCAGCGCAGTGCCAACTGTAACGCACGACGACTCGACACCCGACCACCTCGCACCGCCGGCGTCGCGCGCCCGCCCCACGGCAGCGGCGCCGGCGACCGGAATCGACCGAAACGGGGTCTGAGCAGGGGCGAGGCGCGAACCGTACGTGACGGACTGCGTGCAGGGATAGCCAAGTCAGGCCAAAGGCGCAGCGTTCAGGGCGCTGTCCCGTAGGGGTTCGCAGGTTCAAATCCTGCTCCCTGCACTCCCCACACTTTTCCAGCACCGTAATGAGCAAGACAAGTCCGAGACTCAGCGGTCTCATCGCCGAACTGAAGTCCGCCGCCCGCGACCAGGGCGCGGACGTCTGGCATGACGTCGCCGGTCGGCTCGAGAAGCCGCGCCGGACCCACGCCGAGGTCAACCTGAGCCGCATCGAACGGTACGCACGCGAGGACGAGACGGTCGTCGTTCCGGGCAAGGTGCTCGGCTGCGGCGTCGCTGCGGAAGGACGTCACCGTCGCCGCCGTCGACTTCTCCGCGCACCGCGCGAGACGAAGATCGAGCAGGCCGACGGCGAGGCCGTCGACACTCGAACAGGCACTCGAACGAATCCCGACGGCGCCGAACGTCCGGGTGATCCGATGAGCGCTCGCCGAGTTCGACGCCGACCTCGTCGTCGACGCCCGGGACTGCATCCTGGGTCGCGTCGCGAGCCACGTCGCCGAGCGCGCCCTCGACGGCGAGCGCATCGCCGTCGTCAACGCGGAGGACGCCGTCATCACCGGCGCGAGCGAGGACGTCCTCGAGACGTACCAGGACGCGCGCGGAGCTCGGCTCCGACCGCGGGCCCGCACTACCCGAAGCGGCCGGACGGCATCTTCAAGCGCGCCATCCGCGGGATGCTCCCGTACAAGAAGCCGCGCGGCCGCGAGGCGCTCGAGCGCGTCCGCGTCTACGTCGGCAACCCGCTACGACGAGGACGCGCGAGGTCGCTCGAGGGCACCTCGCTGGACCGACTCTCGAACATCCGCTTCGTCCACCTGGGCGAGGTCAGCGAACAACTCGGAGCGAACGTCACATGGTAACGAACACGAGCGGCAAGAAGAAGACGGCCATCGCTCGCGCGACCGTGCGCGAGGGCGAGGGTCGCGTGCGAATCAACTCGACGCCGATCGAACTCGTCGAGCCCGAGATGGCCCGGCTGAAAATGCTCGAGCCGTTCCGGATCGCCGACGACGAGCTCCGGGAGGACGTCGACATCGACGTGACCGTCGAGGGCGGCGGCTTCGCCGGACAGGCAGACGCCGTCCGGACGGCCATCTCCCGCGGCCTGGTCCAGTTCTATGGCGACGCCGAACTCCGGGACGCGTTCATGGAGTTCGACCGCACGCTGCTGGTCAACGACGTCCGGCAGCCCGAACCCAAGAAGTGGGGCGGCCCGGGAGCACGGGCGCGCTACCAGAAGTCCTACAGGTGATTCAGTCATGATGGTCCCAGTCCGCTGTTTCACGTGCGGCAACGTCGTCGGCGAATACTGGGAGGAATACCAGGCCCGCGCGGCCACGTTGGACGGCGACGAGGACCCCGAGGCGGTGCTCGACGACCTCGGCGTCGAACGACACTGCTGTCGCCGGATGCTCGTCTCCCACCAGGACCTCGTCGACGTCGTCTCCCCCTACCAGTAACATGTCCAGTCAAGAACACTACAACCGGTACGAAAAGGCCCGAATCCTCGGTGCGCGAGCGCTGCAGGTGTCGTACGGCGCGCCGGTGCTGATCGACACCGATCAGACCGAGCCGATCCTCATCGCGGCCGAGGAGTACGACGCCGGTCCTGCCGTTCACGGTCCGACGAGGCGACGGACATGACGCTGATCGAGACGGTCCGGCTCGCGGCCGATCCTCGACTCCCGCGGCAACGCGACCGGTCGAGGCCGACGTCCTCACCGAGTCGGGCGGCTTCGGGCGTGCGGCCGCGCCGAGCGGGGCCTCCACCGGCGAGCACGAGGCCATCGAACGGCCCGTCGAGGAAGCTATCGCTGCAGCCCGTGAACACGCGATCCCACGACTCGAGGGGAACGCCTACGCGGGCGACCAGCGCGAGGTCGACCAGGTGCTCCACGCCGCCGACGGCACGGACGACTTCTCGGAGATCGGCGCGAACAGCGCCGTCGCCATCAGCATGGCCGCCGCGAAGGCCGCCGCCGACGTGCTCGGTGCACCGCTGTACCAGCACCTCGGCGGCGCGTTCCGCGGCGACGGTCCTTCCCGATTCCGCTCGGGAACGTCATCGGCGGCGGCGAACACGCCGCCGACGCGACCGCAATCCAGGAGTTCCTCGCCGCGCCCGTCGGCGCGCCGAGCGTCGCGCGAGGCGGTGTTCGCGAACGCCGCGGTCCACGCGGCGGTCGGCGAGCTCCTCGCCGAGCGCGGCATCGCCGCCGGCGAAGGGCGACGAGGGCGCCTGGGCGCCCGCCGATCGACGACGCCGAGGCGTTCGAGGTCGTCGCCGAGGCCGTCGAGCGACGTCGCCGACGACGTCGGCTTCGAGATCGGCTTCGGCCTCGACGTGGCGGCCGCCGAACTCTACGACGACGACGCCGACGTCTACCGCTACGGCGACGCGAGCGGACGTCCACCGACGAGCAGATCGAGTATATCGCCGAGATGGTCGATACATACGACCTGGTCTACGTCGAAGATCCGCTGGACGAGAACGACTTCGACGGCTTCGCCCGGCTGACCGAGCGGGTCGGTTCTCGCACGCTGATCTGCGGGGACGACCTGTTCGTGACCAACACCGACCGGATCGCCGACGGGATCGAACACGGCGCGGCAAACAGCGTCCTGATCAAGCCGAACCAGATCGGCACCCTCAGCGACACGGTCGACGCCATCGAACTGCGCCCGCGAGCGCGGCTACGACTCCGGTCGTCTCCCACCGGAGCGGGCGAGACCGAGGACACTACCATCGCACACCTCGCCGTGGCGACCGACGCCCCGTTCATCAAGACGGGCACCGTCGGCGGCGAGCGAACCGCCAAACTGAACGAACTCATCCGAATCGAGCGACGACGCACATGAGCGACGAACGACACCGAGACCGAGGACGTCGACGACGAAGCACGACGCCGACGAGGCCGACGCGACGCCGCCGACCGCGAGGCCGACCGACGACCGACGCGGCCGACGCCGAGCCGAGGCAGAGGCAGCCGAGGAGCCGCGCTCGACGAGGACGTCATGGCGGCGTCGGATCCGGACCTGCTGATCCCCGTCGAGGAGTACCTCGGCGCGGGGGTCCACATCGGGACCCAGCAGAAGACCAAGGACATGGAGCGGTTCATCCATCGCGTCCGGACGGACGGGCTGTACGTCCTCGACGTGAGCAAGACCGACGAGCGCATCCGGACCGCCGCGGACTTCCTCGACAACTACGACCCCGAGCAGGTCCTCGTGACCTCCTCGCGGCAGTACGGCCGGTTCCCGGCCGAGAAGTTCGCCGAGGCCGTCGGCGCGCGCGCCCGGACCGGCCGGTTCATCCCGGGGACGCTGACGAACCCGCAGTACGACGGCTACATCGAGCCGGACGTACGTGGTCGTCACCGACCCCATCGGTGACGCCCAGGCGGTCAAGGAGGCGATTACCGTGGGCATCCCGGTCATCGCGATGTGTGACTCGAACAACGCGACCAGCAACGTCGACCTCGTCATTCCGACGAACAACAAGGGTCGACGTGCGCTCTCGGTCGTCTACTGGTTGCTCGGCAACGAGGTTCTCGACCGTCGCGGCGCCGAACCCGCCTATTCGCTCGCGGACTTCGAAGAGAGCGAAATCTAAGCGGCGAAGACACTTTTGGACGGACTCAAGCGTTTTTTAGCCTGCGGGCCGAGGAAACGGTATGGCAACCTCCAGCGCCCCCGGGAAGGTCTATCTCTTCGGGGAGCATGCAGTCGTCTACGGCGAACCCGCAGTACCCTGTGCCATCGAGCGCCGGGCGACGGTTACCGTCGATGAGCGTGCGGACGGCCGACTCCGGGTGAGCGCCCGGGACCTGAGCCTCGACGGCTTTACCGTCGAGTACGACGGGTCGACGGAGGGCACTCCAGAGGTGGACGTGACGGAGGATCTCGTCCGGGCCGCGATGGGCTACGTTGACGGTGCCATCGAACAGGCCCGGGACGCAGCAGACACACCTGACGCCGGCTTCGAGGTCCAGATCGAGAGTGAGATTCCCCTCGGTGCAGGGTTGGGCTCCTCCGCCGCAGTCGTCGTCGCCACGATCGACGCTGCGACGCGGGCCCTCGGAAAACCACTCGACAGAGCGGAGATCGCCGATCGGGCATACCGGGTCGAACACGAAGTTCAGGACGGTCAGGCCTCCCGTGCGGACACCTTTTGCTCGGCAATGGGTGGGGCTGTACTGGTCGAAGGCGACGACCGCGAACAGCTCGAGGCTCCCGAACTCCCCTTCGTGATCGGCTATGACGGCGGAGCGGGAGATACCGGAGCGCTCGTCTCGAGCGTACGCTCCCTGCGGGATGAGTACCCGTTCGCGGCGAATACGGTCGAGTCGATCGGCGACGTGGTCGAGCAGGGCCTCGACAGACTCACCGAAGGGGACATGCGTGAACTCGGGCGGCTCATGAACTTCAATCACGGTCTGCTCAACGCGTTGGGAGTCTCCTCCCGATCGCTCGACGCGATGGTTTGGGCCGCTCGGGAAGCAGGCGCCACCGGCGCGAAACTCACCGGGGCCGGAGGCGGTGGCTGCATCGTCGCGCTCGACGAAACTGACGCGACGAAAACGGCACTCGAGTACTCCCAGGCCTGCGAATCGGCATTCAGGGCAGGGTTGGACACCGACGGGGTTCGACGTGAACCATGACTTCCGGCACTGATTCGAGCACCGATACTGCAGAACCCCCAGCTGTGTCTCCAGTCGTTATCAAGCTCGGCGGGAGCGTCATCACCGACAAGGACGGAAATGAAACCGTTACTACCGAGGCCTTGGCCGCCGCGGCCGCATCGATTGGCGCTGCCGACGTCGAGGAACTCGTGATCGTCCATGGCGGTGGATCCTTCGGCCATCCAGCAGCCGAGGCCGCAGGGGCGGCTATTGACGCCGGAACGACGGACACCCGTGCGATCCGCGAAATCCACGAGGCTATGGGCCGGTTACACGGTTCGGTACTCGATGCCCTGGAAGAAAACGGGGTGAAAGCAGTCCCAGTCCGACCGTTTTCGGCCGGCTACCGGGACAAATCGGGCGCAGTTCACCTCACGACGAATCAAATCGCGGCGATGCTCGCGGAAGGGTTCGTTCCCGTCCTTCACGGTGATGTGCTCACCACCGAGGGGGCGGGGGCGACCATCGTGAGCGGTGACGAACTGGTCGTTTCGATCGCGGAATCCCTCGATGCCGAGGCAGTTGGACTCTGTACGACCGTGCCGGGTGTCCTCGACGATAATGACGAAGTGATTCCCCAGATCGGCGACTTCGAGGTCGTCAGCGACGTCCTCGGGGGGAGCGACTCGACCGACGTGACTGGAGGAATGGCTGGGAAAGTGCGTGCACTCCTCGAATTGGACGCATCATCCCGAATATTCGACCTGGCGGGATTAGCTGGGTTTCTGGCCGGCGGGGAACCGGGAACGCGGATCGACGGTCGGTCCGAGCGGTGAACGCCGGTCAAAACGGTGACCGACCGACCAAACAGCCAAACGACGGGTCGACGGCACAATCAGGTGGTTTATAGGAGAAGGGTGACATAGGTCACATACCACAGTCGATCAAAACCGCCAGGGTCGACGGCTGCAAGACGCCGGGGTCGTGGCGGCGGACAGACCCGTGTTTCAGTACTGAGCGGGCCCGATAGGGCTTTCAGTGATCAACAATGGAAATCGAACTTGCGACAATCGGCGGTTACGAGGAAGTCGGCCGGCAGATGACGGCCGTGCGGGCCGGCGACGACGTGGTCATCTTCGACATGGGCCTGAACCTGTCGAAGGTCCTCATCCACGACAACGTCGAGACCGAACGGATGCACAGTCTGGACCTCATCGACATGGGGGCCATTCCGGACGACCGCGTGATGTCCGACCTCGAGGGCGACGTGAAGGCCATCGTGCCGACGCACGGCCACCTCGACCACATCGGCGCCATCTCAAAGCTGGCCCACCGATACAACGCACCGGTGGTGGCGTCTCCGTACACCATCGAACTGGTAAAGGGACAGATCGAGGGCGAGGAGAAGTTCGGCGTCGACAACGACCTCGTCAAAATGGAGGGCGGCGAGTCGATGGAGATCGGCAACGGGCTCGAACTCGAGTTCGTCCACGTCACCCACTCGATCATCGACGCGATCAACCCCGTCCTGCACACCCCGGAGGGGGCGATCGTCTACGGACTCGACAAGCGTCTCGACCACGATCCGGTCCTCGAGGATCCGATCGACATGAAGCGGTTCCGCGAGATCGGTCGCGAGGGCGAGGGCGTCCTCTGTTACATCGAGGACTGCACGAACGCGCAGAAGAAAGGGCGCACACCGAGCGAGTCCGTCGCCCGACGCCACCTCAAGGACGTCGCTCGACAGCCATGGAGGACTACGACGGCGGCATCGTCGCCACGACGTTCTCCAGTCACATCTCCCGTGTCAGCAGCCTCGTCGAGTTCGCCAAGGAGATCGGCCGACAGCCGGTCCTCCTCGGGCGCTCGATGGAGCAGTACTCCGGGGCGGCCGAGCGGCTCGGCTTCGTCGACTTCCCCGACGACCTCGGGATGTACGGCCACCGGAAGAGCGTCGACCGCGCCTTCAAACGCATCATGAACGAGGGCAAGGACCGCTTCCTGCCCGTCGTCACCGGCCACCAGGGCGAGCCGCGCGCGATGCTCACCCGGATGGGCCGCGGCGAGACGCCCTACGAACTCGAAGACGGCGACAAGGTCATCTTCTCGGCGCGGGTCATCCCCGAGCCGACCAACGAGGGCCAGCGCTACCAGGCAGAGAAGCTTCTGAGCATGCAAGGCGCTCGCATCTACGACGAGATTCACGTCTCCGGTCACCTCAATCAGGAGGGTCACTACCAGATGCTGCAAGCGCTCCACCCACAGCACGTCATTCCGGCCCACCAGGACATGGAGGGGTACGCACCCTACGTGAGTCTGGCCGAATCGGAGGGCTACCGCGTCGGGCGTGACCTCCACATCACCCGCAACGGCAACAGGATCCAACTCGTCGAGTGACATGAAACCCGAGGTGCGTGCTGCGACCGTCGAGGAGGCCATTGCGAGCCGGCGGGAGATCGTCAACGACCACATCGACACCTACCTCCCGATCGCGGACCCGGAGCGACTCTACCAGGCGTCCCGCCATCTGCTCGAAGCCGGCGGGAAGCGCCTTCGCCCGACGATTCTGCTGGTCGCCGGGGAAGCAGTCACGGATACCGTCCCGGGAACCGAATGCTACCGGGAGTTCCCGACGACGGTGCCCGACGGAGGAGCCGATAGACCTTCTGGCCGCGGCGGTGAGCGTCGAGGTCATCCAGTCCTTCACGCTGATTCACGACGACATCATGGACGACGACGGGATGCGCCGTGGGGCACCGGCCGTCCACGTCGCCTTCGACTCGGATACGGCCATTCTCGCCGGCGACACGCTCTATTCGAAGGCCTTCGAGATCATGCTTCAGAGCGAGGCGCCGTCGGACCGAGGGCTCGAGGCGATCGACCGGCTGGCCTCGACCTGCACCCGTATTTGCGAGGGCCAGTCCCTGGACGTGGACTTCGAGACCCGGGACGCCGTCAGCACGGAGGAATACCTCGACATGGTCGACCGGAAAACCGCCGTCCTCTATGCCGCCTCCGCCTCGATTCCAGCGGTCTTGCTGGGCGCCGAGGAGGAAATCGTCGACGCCCTTTCAGCGTACGGACGCTCGATCGGGCAGGCCTTCCAGATCTACGACGACGTCCTCGATCTGACGACATCGAGCGAGACACTCGGGAAAACCCGTGGAAGCGACCTGATCGAGGGCAAACGGACGGTCATCACACAACACGCGAAAGAACAGGGAGTCGACGTTGACACCCTGATAGAGGGATCAAACCCGGATGCCGTGACGGACGCCGAAATCGACGCGGCCGTCCAAACGTTGGAGGAGGCCGGGTCGATCGCCTACGCCGAGGATCTCGCCGCCGACCTCATCGCAGAGGGCGCCGAGGAACTCGACACACTCCCCGAAAACGAGGCCCGAGAGCGACTGAAACAGATCGGAACCTACCTCATCGAACGGTCCTACTGAGGATGTCCCTCGGTGATCGAGACGACGGGGAAAATCCCAACCACTTTGCTTGCCCGCCGAGTCCCATCCCATAATGGACGACGAGCTTCGGGAGCGGATCGAACGGGAAATCGAAAAACACGCCCTCCACAACGCGCTCAAACACGAGAGCGACGCCCAGATCGGGGCGATAATGGGGCCACTCATGGGAGAGAACCCCGTCTTCCGCGAACACGGGGACGAAATCCCGCAAATCGGCGGCCCGGTCGTCGCCAGGGTGAACGAACTCGATCGAGACACACAGCGGGACCGCCTCGCCGAACTCGACCCCGAGGCCATCGAGGAACTCGAGACCGAAGACGACGAAGACGAGCATGCACTCCCGGATCTGCCAAACGCCGAACCCGGCGAGGTCCGAATGCGAGTCGCCCCGAACCCGAACGGACCCTGGCACCTCGGGCACGCCCGGATGCCGGCCGTGATCGGGACCTACAAGGACCGATACGACGGCTCGTTTCTCTGCCGCTTCGACGACACGGATCCGGAAACGAAACGCCCCGACCTCGAGGCCTACGGTCAGATCCTCTCGGACATCGAGTACCTGGGATTCGAGCCGGACGACGTGATCCGGGCGAGCGATCGCCTCGAAACCTACTACGAGCACGCCCAGGCCCTCATCGAGCGGGGCGGTGCCTACACCTGCTCCTGTGCGGGCGAGACCTTTTCGGAGCTGAAAAACGCTGGCGAACCCTGCGAGCACCGGGGGAAAGACCCAGCGGCGGTCCGCGAGGAGTTCGAGGAAATGGTCAAAGGCGGGTACGACCCGGGCGAGATGGTCCTCCGGGTAAAAACCGACATCGAGCATCCCAACCCGGCGCTCCGGGACTGGGTCGCCTTCCGGATGATCGACACGCCCCACCCCCGCGAGGCCGCGAGCGAGTACCGCTGCTGGCCGATGCTCGATTTCCAGTCCGGGATCGACGACCACCTGACAGGAGTAACACACATCATCCGGGGGATCGACCTCCAGGATTCGGAAAAGCGCCAGCGCTTCGTCTATGAGTACTTCGACTGGACGTACCCGGAAGTGATCCACTGGGGGCACGTTCAGGTCGAGGACTACGACGTCTCCATGAGCACCTCGACGATCAAGGAGCGGATCGACGCGGGCGACCTCGACGGGTGGGACGACCCACGCGCCCCCACGATCAAGAGTGTTCGACGCCGGGGAATCGAGGGGGAAGCCCTGGTCTCGGCGATGATCGGCCTCGGCACCTCGACGAGCAACGTCGACCTCTCGATGAGCACCGTTTACGCCCGGAATCGGGAACTGATCGACGACGAGACCGATCGGCGCTTCCTCGTCCGCGAGTCGATCGAGCCGTATCCAACCGCAGACCCCGCAGCGCTGGAAGCAATCGCCCTCCCGATCGAGGGCGGTCCGGACGTCGCGAACCCGCCGCTGCATCCCGACCACGAGGAGCGGGGGGTCCGCGAAATCCCCGTCGGAGACGAGGTGCTGCTGGAGGTCGACGATCTGCCACCCGAGGGCGAACGCGTCTGGCTCAAGGGATTCGGAGCCGTTCGCCTGGCCGGCGAGAAATTAGTTGCGACCCGCGACGACCTCGACGTGGTCACCGAGGGCGGCGTCGACGTGATCCACTGGGTGTCGGCCGCGGCGTCGGTCCCGGTTCGGATGCACACGATGGATGGGATCGTGACCGGTCGGGCCGAGCCGGGTCTCGAGGATCACGACGCTGACGAGGTCGTCCAGTTCGAGCGGATCGGCTTCGCCCGGATCGATGGCCGAACGGACGACGAGACTGTCACGTACTTCACCCACCCATAGTCACCTCGCTGTTTTGCCGTCTCCCTGCTCGGTTCCACGTCTCCCACCTCACAAGCTCCGGTCAATCTGTGTTGTCAGTAGCGGCCGTTGTTGCAAGCGACTCGATCCGACGAAGCGCCCACCAACAGACGATGAGATACGGAACCGCGTACAGGGGGACCTCGAACCCGACCCGACACGAGGAGTCGCCTGGAATAACCCGATGCCCAGTTGCCTCGACCGGGCCGATTCGCCAGGCCCAGGCCCATTCGGATACCCTCGTGACGGTGAATGGGAGCCACAGCCCGAAGATCGTTCGAACTCGACCGGTCGATCCCGTCTCGATTCGACGGGACTGGGTTTCGACGTCGAGCACACTCGGCCCCCATTCGGGCCACCGGCGGGTGTCGACGAGGAGTTCCCAGACTCGCTCCGGTGGCGCTGCGATCCGCCGCCAGAGGACAATTCTGCGTCCTTCGGGCGTGTTCGCGAAGGCGAGCGTGTGTTGGAGTCGGTCCAGTCGGCTGGTCGGGTTGCCGAACACAATTGCATATTCGGTTCGAACGACAAAGGGTTCGGGCCGGTTCGTGAGCGGATTGGATACCTTCGAGGGGCGAGAAGAAGTTCCGTAGGAGGGGATGGTCTGGGAGTGAAATAACTGTGCCAATGCAGCGGAATTTCGAGTGGCTTATTCAGCTGTTGATAGAACCGGACTGCTGAATACAGAGGATGGGCCTTGTTTAGACGATCAAATTCGAGCAGACTAGAGCTTGTACCACCATTATCAGGGTTCTAGTAACTCTAAAGAATTACCAAAATTACTAGGAAGTGAAGCGGGTCGGTTTTGATGTGCTAACCAAGACCGCCCGCTTCACGAAGAAGGTGGTATCGCTCGCACAAAAAGCCGTCGTTGGTCGGCCAGATCCGGCTTTTCGACCAGGAAAATATGGCTATGCCGACTGGGTAATTCTCGCTATTCAGGGACTGAAAGAGTATCTTGATCACCACGATTACCGGAAGCTGATGGATGTACTGCGAGAAATGCCGAAAGTCGCGAATATTACTTGGTTTAACCGCCTGAGACGCTACCACACTTCTCGACTGTTTGCGCGAGAAAGCAAGAGATTCCGATGAAGCGGTGGCGAGCAATGCTCGATTTTTCGGTCGATCTATACGAGCTCGGCGAGGTGCAGGCAATCGATGCGACCGGCGTTGATCGCGTCCAAGCTAGCCAGCACTACGCCGAACGAACCGACTACACATTTGAAGCGGTCAAAGCGTCAGTACTTATCGATTGCAAGACAAGTGCAATCCTAGATATACATTGCTCGATGAAACAACCGCACGATACACAGGTCGGCTGGCAAGTGCTAGTGCGGAATCTCGACGTTTTAGGCACTGTCGCGGCGGATAAGGGCTACGACTGGGAGGAACTTCGAACACGGTTGCGTGCGGAAAGTATCACACCGCTGATTCCGCAGCGAGATCCTGGAATGCGAGGATGGGCGAGAAATTTGCTTATCCATGATCGGGCGTATCACCAACGTTCAAACGCTGAATCGGTGTTTTTCGGTTTCCGACGCAGATACGGAGATACGCTCTGGTCGAGAACCTGGTTCGGCCAATTCCGTGAACTTGTCATGAAATCCGCGGTCCGAAACATCGAACGCGCGTTTGAGGGTTCAAACCGGTGAAATCAGGCGTCTAAACAAGGCCCAGAGGATGTATTCAGCAAATACTTTCTTGGGATTGCGAAAGGAAATTGCTCTTTACTTAGTACGCGTTGGTAAATTACCCAGGGCGGTTTTATAATACGGAGTTAGTCTTGGTCTGTGTCGCGTAATCGATGGAGAAAGTATCCTGTCCCGACAAGACCAGCAATTCCTGTCCCAAACCCAAACCCTGGAGCAGTTTCATCAGTGGTCTCCGTAGTCTCATTGGAAACGTCGGTCGGTGTTGGGGTGGTCTCCGTAGTCTCATTGGAAACGTCGGTCGACGTCGGGTTGGTTTCCACTGACTCAGCTTGGGTGGCAGCAGCTGATTGCCCGAGGAAAGAAACGAGATTGCCGGTTAGTGCTTTCCAGTGGTGCAATCCCTCATGGTATAAATACGCCCATTGACCCAGAACAGCAACCCGGCCAAGTCCCTGCTTTGAGACCGCATATATCGGGTCTTTCTGCAATAATTTCTCTCCTTCTTGGCGGGTGTCATGTGGTGTTTCGTCGTGTAGCCATGCACCGGTCTCCTTACCAACTGTGGCGAGTACCGTTGCATCATCGGGCATCTGCGTTATGGGCGTTCCCCAATCTACGTAAAACCGCCTTACTCCCCGTGTTAATGGATGAAGTGGATCGGTGACCGTGGCATACTCTTCTATTCCCTCTGGAAATTGGATTGAGGACCCGTCAAACCGGTAGCCAAATTGTTCGGTTAGGTCATCAATATCCCGTGCAACCGCCCCCCTTGCCAAGATCGCAAGACTGCCACCTCCCTCAACAAATGAAACGATCTGGTCGATTTCGCTATCTTTAAAGCCAAAACTTTCTCCCTTGTAACGTAATGCTGGGGGTACGATGAGTACGTCGACATCGGCGAGTTCATCCTCGCTCCACGAATCGATGAGTCGATAATCCAAATGTTGAAACTCATTCTTGAGATCTTCAAGTGGCTCACCTTGTAGCTCACCGTCATAGGAAGAAGACTGAGAATGCGCGAGGTCAAGTGCAATCGTCGGTCGCGGATATGTCGTTTCGGCGGCTGCGGAATGTGCTGCCTCGGCAGCTTCCACTGCTTGACCGTACGCCTGGTGGTCGAAAGCTATCCGTGCATTCTCGAGTTCGGCTTCAGCGATAGTGGACTCTGGCGACCAGTCAAATCCTTCGTCGGTGGCTTTGGCGAGTGTTTCTTCAGCCTGCTGAACCTTTTTTTGCGCATCATTTTTGTTCTCGGTCGGGAAAATGCTGGATTCGGAGGTCGCAAGGACGACGAATCCCCAATCAACGATTTCTGGAACCGTGAACTGGATATTATTTCCGCCACTTTCGAAATCGAGAGTTTTCGATTTTTGGGGCGAGAAGAACTGTACCGCCGATACATCGTGACCAAGGTTCGGCACCGTGACCGGGATATCTCTAATTGGGTCGAAGGAGTCCGTTTGTCGTGAGTAGTCGTGATTCAACAAATGTACAATGGTCCGGTTATTTTCAGATTGTTGCCGAATATTAACGCTAAGGCTGGTATTATCGTTCGGTATTATTGGGTTGACATCAATTTTCTCAAGTTCAGAATAAAGGGATCCCTTTGCCTGACCCTTCTCCTCCCGATATGAGCCTGGGTCTCCCGATAGAACGATTGCTCTATCTTTCTCGAAGAGCCCATCGAGATTATTTAGAGGGGCGAAATTTGCAGTTCTATCTGGCGTTTGACCATTTGCGACCAGGTGCCCGCCCTGGTCTACGTAATCGGAAAGTGCAGATAGTTGGGCCTCCGAGAGGGAGCGGACATTGGGGAGGATGATCACTTCATACTCCTGTAGACCTTCGAGTAAATCGGTGTCCTCCCAAAGTCTTGGGTGTCCAAATGTGAGCACAGTGTATGGAATTTGGGCCTCACGGAGGAGCGTAGTCGTTCCATTGAACGAAGACACCCCCGATTGTGACTGCTCTCTTGGCTCAATATCCCATTGTGGAAGTTTCCGGAACATTCGGTCGGGGAGAGACCAAATGACGGCGACCGGGTGGTTCGGCTCCTCATCGGTTAGGAATCGTTTGTGGGCCCAAACAAAATCGATGAACTCTTGCAATTCGGAGGGGACATTTCCATCGGCCTGAATCCACTGAGTGATTGACTCGTTTGTAGAGTGTGCTCCACGTGGGGACAATGGTATCTTCAGGCGTGCACCATTTGCGAAGGCCTCAGCGACCTGATACCTTTGGAGCATTGGATATGACTTTGTCGGGTCAAATCCGGGATATTCCTCAGAGCCGGGTGATTTGGTTATCGTCGCTTTGGCGATAACAGGCTTCGAGAATCGGCCGTTTGCCTTTAAGAGTTTATATTTGTGGTCTGAGGGTTCGTTGACCGTGGGGAAATGTTCTGTGTTAATCAGATCGAGAAAGTCGGATACATAGACATTGACGGCCTGGGGATTGTATAAACTCCCGACGAACTGGTTCGCCCAGAGGGCAATCTCATCTGCTGTGCTACGGTCCGGAAAAGACCCTGATACAGCGTCACGATAGTCCGCAAAGAACTCTCGGACCCCAAGATGGTTATGAACGATGAACTCTCGAAACACAGGATCTTCCAGAGGGTTGATGTCGGACTCGGGTGTGAGGTTTTCTTGCTTTAAATACTCCTTCACCTTGAATTCTGAAGGAGCTTTTATATCGAGTTCTTCGAGACGGCTTTGTGGGAGCGAACTCAAATGCTTCGTGAAGGCAGTAGTCGCCCAGTCAGAGAAATCTAGCCCATGGAACAAAAAAAGCATATCTACAAAAAACCCAGCAAATCCCTGTTCTAGTCGTTCTGTTGTCGATTTTATCATCAAATGTAAACCGAGGGGTGCGAATGCAGACGGAATTCCATTTGTAGTAAATGTCCATTCCATATACTGATCTTCGCCCGCTATCGTCTCCGCTAGATTCTCCGAAACGGACGTGACAGGCTCACCATTTGGTTGCGTCCAATCGTGTTCTGACAGGATTGGTTCCATGGACCCCTCTTCAACGCGACCCATTTCGATCGTGGTATTTCGACCCGCCGTTGCGGGCACGTCGGTTCGAAGCGAAAAGTCGAGTGCATTGGAAGCAGAGGAGTTGGGAAGTAACTCACCATTTTCAAACGATGCCAGTGGAGCACTATCAAGGACATCCAAGTGCAAACGAAGAAGGGTGTGGATCTCCTCATTTATCGGCACTGGCTCCCATCCCTGGCGGTCGGTAGAACTCAAATATTGGTCTGCAAATTGACCCAATATAAAAGGATCAGATGGATACGGAAGATAGGACGGTTTCGTGATCTGTGAATTTTCGTCTAATTTCAATTGTTTACTAGTTCTATTCGTACTGGTGCCAGAAGCAGCCGAAACGAGGGGCGAGTTCAAAAATAGAAACGCACCAGTTGTAGACCGAAGAAGGTTACGTCGGGTTATTTTATTCCCCAGAAAAAGTCTCGATTGGATTTCCTCGTCCATAGGCTGGTAATAACTGGTTAATAGTTAATAGTTTTTCCGAGAACCTGCCCATTAGTCATTCTTGGGCCGTGTTTAGACGCTTGAATTCACCTGTATGAACGCCGCCCCTGCCGAAGTCAACCATCGACAGTCGGACAAGGACCGCGACATCTTGGAGCCGATTCAGACCATCCGGCCAATTTAGCGGGTTTTGCCCGGGTTCTACCGCTCTCCTGTCTCGGCTTTCGACGTACACACTCAATACATTTTCCCGATTTTCACTATCGAAACCGCGCTTAGAGCGTCTTTCGCTAGCGTCTAAACAAGGCCCATTCTAGTATCTGAAATCGAGACGGGTAGCGACACAATCGAATTCGAGACCAAGATGTGGAGTTCCACTTCAAAGTGGTAGACTTCGATCGGCCGAACGATGAGACGAAACAAATATCGATAATTTTGGAAATGATTGCGTACGAAACTGGGAAAGTTACGAGGATAATCGAGAGTTTCGGAGATTTTATTGAGTGGAAGAAGCCGGAGAGCATGATTCGCAATTATAAGTTCTTGATCTCCAAGACTTGGCATCATTTCGAACTGCGCTCAGCGATTGCTTTGCAAGATATGCGCGTTGTATTCAGCACGCTCCGTGAGATCTAATCAGAGGTTGTCAGAAACCGACTGCAAGATGTAGAGGCTGTAGTCAGCGGTGTGTTCCTGAAAGGGAATACCTTACGCTTCATCGAGTGTGTAAAGATGTCACACGTTGGTGTAACCGTTAACTGATAGAGCGCCAATCTTATAATATGAATCACATTTTTCGTCGCCAGTTCCTCGCCGTGGCAGGTATCACGGCGATTGCCGGATGTAGTAGCGGGAGGGATACACCGGAACAGGGGACGCCGACACCGAACGGGGTCTGCCCAGGCTCCATCAGAGTCCGGAGACGGGTCGCCGGCGGTACCGACGGCGGATCGACAGCTCCCGTTGCCAATGGCGCCCGTCGAACTCCGAGATGCGGCCCGGTCCGGTGGCCCACCCAAGGACGGCATCCCGTCGATCGATGACCCGCAGTTCATCGACCCGTCCGCGGTCGACTTTCTCGACCCCGGTGACCCAGTGTTCGGCGTGGTCCGGAACGGCGAGACGAAGGTCTACGCCCAGAAAATCCTCGCCCAGCACGAGATCGTCAACGATACCCTCGGGGACGAACCGGTGAGCGTGACCTACTGCCCCCTTACGGGAACCGTCCTGGGGTTCGAGCGGGGGACGACGACCTTCGGCGTCTCCGGCCGGCTGATCAACAACAACCTCGTGATGTACGACCGCGCGACGGAAACGTGGTGGCCCCAGATCCTGGCCACCTCGATTCCGGGGCCCTGGAACGCGTCGCCGGGGACCCACTCGTTGCGCGAGTTCCGGCTCGTCTGGACCACGTGGGACCGGTGGCGGACCCAACACCCCGACACGCGCGTCCTTTCGACGGACACCGGCTCCGCGAGGAACTACGGCAACGATCCCTACGGCTCTTACAATCCCCTCGGGGGGTACTACCGGAGCGGCGGTGGAATGTTCCCCTCGCTTGAGGGGCCGGACACATTCGAAGACAAAACTGTCGTCATGGGCGCGCGGGCACCCGACGGCGCCGTGGCCTTCCGAAAGGACGCCATCCGGGACCAGCACGTCATGACGGGCGCACTCGGTGACACGCCGGTCGTGGCCATCTACGACGATCGATTAGATACGGCCTACATCTACGAAAACCCCGACGGGATCTCGTTCGAATACGACGACGGGACGGTCGTCGGGCCGGACGGGGCCGACCACGCGCCGGACGCACTCTCGCTCACGCACATCCACACCTTTGACGCGATGTGGTTTGCCTGGGCGGGCTACTATCCAGGGACCACCACCTATGCGTAACATGTCAGTCGCCAGCGTCCGGACCGCGTTTGGGCGGACACACACTGCCACCATGTTTGCGCTCCGCCGCCGCGACGCCGCCGTCGTTTTCGGCGCTGTGTCGGCCGTCTACCTGTCAGTCTACCTCTGGATGATCAATCATCTCGCCACGGGCCTCGGTAATACCGGCATGACGGTCATCGCCGACCCGTTCGGTAAGTTCCTGCAGCCCGAACTCGGTCCCTTCATGTTCACGCCAATCGCCCGGGTCACCGTCGGCCCAATCACCTACCTGTTCTCGTTCAATACCGTGCTTGGCGGTTCCATCGCCCTGCTAGTGGGGCTGAACCTCGCGCTGACCTATTTGGTGTGGATGCAGCCCAAGGCCTGCGGCATCGGCCGCTCGTCGAGCGGGTTCCTCGCGAGTATTCCTGCGCTGCTCTCGGGGACGGCCTGCTGTGGCCCGGTGGTGCTGATCATGCTGGGGATCCAAGCGTCGAGCACGCTATTGACTGCGTTTCAGTTACTGTTGCCGGTCTCGGTCACCCTGCTCGTCGGCAGTCTCGTACTCGTCGGCCGGCAGGTCAGGCCCCAACCGGGCTGAGGACAACGG
This sequence comes from Halodesulfurarchaeum sp., assembly GCA_034520565.1. Taxonomy (GTDB): domain Archaea; phylum Halobacteriota; class Halobacteria; order Halobacteriales; family Halobacteriaceae; genus Halodesulfurarchaeum. The sequence continues at coordinate 1,289,281 of JAXHNL010000002.1, read as the reverse complement.
CCGCTGCGGCCTCGGTGCGACCGAGATCTGACCCTGTGGCTTGGCGCGCCAGCAGCCCCTCGTGGAATGGACCGACCCAGCCTGCGAGTACACCGACGGTCGTTTGCCCGTCAGCCGACGTACCTTACCGTCATGACGACTGTCAGGACGAAAGCCCGACGAGAAATAGCGTACTCATGCAAGATACGCGCGTTGTATGCAGCAAGGAAGTTAGAAACTGTCACCAGTTGTGGATTGAAAGGGATATCCGCTCCCTGCCCCGGACTCCGGACCCAATTACGCCGACTCGAAGCGGGTCCGATACGTGTCGAGTGCTTCTGGACCGTATTCCTCGACCAGCGGTTGCAGCGCTCGCCCGAAGGCCCGCATCGCCGCGGTCCCGGAGACGAAATCGAGTTCGTCCGCGACTCGATCCCAGGAATGCCCCTGTAGCAGGCCGCGAACCAACAGTCGCTCCTCCCGATCGGACAGATCCACCGCACCATCGACGAGTCCGTGGAGGGAAAGCGTGCGAAACGGTTCTGGGTCGACGCTGTACAGGCCGGGACCGAAGGCTGCGCCGGCGATGACCCGCCACCGGTGAGGCGAAAATGCCAACGACGGAGGGTGAGTGCCCGCGTCCAGGACTGCGCGAATGACGTCCGGGTCGAGATCCTCGAGTGAATCCTGGAGGACACCACCAATTCTGGTTCCGAACCAACGCCCATGTGCGTCGGCGAGGACATTCCCGGGGTCGGCTGTGGGCTTAAGCATCAGCACGGAGTGTTCCCCACTGCGCTCATTGCGGCTCGTCGAGAGGTGGATCGGCTCGTAGCCGTTTGCCTGCCAGAAGGAGACGAGTTTGGGGGTCGCACCGAATCCCGTCCCGATCCAGTCGACAACTGGCCCGAACTCGTCCTCGACGTTGGAGAGCAGGTAACTTCCCAGCCCCCGTGACCGAACCGCGTGATGGGTGGCGATTCGAACGACCCGAATACCGACCAACCGCCCGGCGTCCTCGTCCCGTAACTGGCTCATTAGAACGTCCGGGAGCATGTTGCCCCGGATTCGCTCGCCGAGCGAGACGCGTTCGAGGGTCTCGGGCGGAAGACCCCCTTCCCGGGCGATTAGGGCCACGGCAACGACGTGTCCGTCCCGAAGGAGGGCCCGGACGGCGAGGTTCGACCCGTCGAGCAGTCTGGCGAGATCCGCGGGTTCGGTCCGGTAATGGGCCGTCACGAGCAGGCCAAACACCTCCCGGAGCAACTGTTCGTCCCGACGGAGCGTCTCGGAATCGAGTCCCAGATACCTCACCGTCTCCGGTCTGGCGTCCTCGATCAGCGAGCCTGGAACCGGTGAGGCATCGAGCAGCAGCGCCCGTGCGGCCCACACTTCGACCGGGTCGCCACCAGCGTAGCGAATCGGTTCGGCGAGCGTGATATCGAGAACGTCGTGACGGGCTGCCGCGAGGCTGTCGCGGAACCGGACCGCGAACCCCCGGCCCGATCCCTCGTACCCGTGGACCGTCGTGGTGTAGGCAACACGCGGGACCGAGAGCGTCGATTCGAGCAGGGCGACGGGGAGGGCGGCGGCCTCTTCGACGAAGAGGACGGCAGCCAATTCCAGTTTGGACTCCATTTCCTGGGCCGCGACGAACTCGATCTCGCCGCCGCTCGCGGCTACAATCCGGTTCGGCGGTGAACCGTCGACGGATCGGACGCCATCGAGGGGCGGGAGGACCTCCAGAATCCGTTCGAAGAATGCCGTTGCGGCCCACCGGCTCGGCCCGGTGACCACGACTCGCTCCCCTCTCGCGACGAACCAGGCGGCGAGAAGGCCAGCTACGCTCGATTTGCCGCGTCCCCGATCGGCTTCGAGTACGGCTGCCGTCGGTCCGGTCGCGAGCGCCGCGAGGTCCGCGAGCGCGTCGGCCTGATCCTGGGTGAGACAGCTCTCGAACAGTGGATCGGGAATCGCTTCCGTCCCGGCTGGCGTTTCGATCGGCGGAGGATCCCGTCGTGGTGCCTGTCCCGTCAGCCCGTCGCGAACGAATTCGTCGGCGTCGAGGTCGACGATGGCGACGCCCCGATGAACGGTGAGCGTTTCGACCAGACGGTCGCGAAAGTGGCCCGTGACGGCATCGACGGTGTCCGGCGGGACAGCCAGTGTCTCGTCGAACTCGTCGCGTCGAGAGGGCCAGTCGCCGAGTGGCGGCGTCAACAAGACCAGTAGCCCACCACCGTCGACGGCCCCGACGACCTGCCCGAGGTCGTTCGGTCGGCAGGCCGCCCGACAGTCGAGAACGACTGCCGTTCGCGTCGTGCCGAGCAGCTGGCCCACGTCGTCTGGAGCGAGGTGATCACAGGGGAGTCCCGACGGAGGCCCAACGACAGTCGAATCGTCGAATATCGAACCGTCGCCCAACGCAGCATCCGCGGCTTCGAGGGCTCCACGGACCGCTTCGGAGTGCCCCGATTCGCCGGCGAGCACGAGAAGCCGGCGTTCGTCGTGACTGGCAGCTTCCCGGACAAGTTCCTGAATCGGCTGCCAGTCCATCGCCGTCACTTGCATGCGGTCGGGCAAGGGCGTTTCCCTCGCAATCCGTCTTCCCGATTGCTGTCCGCCCCTCCCCCGTTTGGACACGCTTTTAAGCACGGGGTGCCGACTCAGCAATACACCTCACAGGGGTCGATGATGCTTCCAGCCTCAGGATCGAACGGCGGGGGAGCGAAAGCCCCTCTGTGGGAACGGTGATCCACTATGCCAGTATACGTAGACTACGACGTTCCAGCCGACCTCCAGGACCGAGCGCTCGAGGCCCTCGAGGTCGCCCGAGACACCGGACGAATCAAGAAAGGGACAAACGAGACGACGAAGGCCGTCGAACGCGGCAACGCATCACTGGTCTTCGTCGCGGAGGACGTCTCCCCCGAGGAGATCGTCATGCACCTCCCCGAACTCGCCGACGAGAAGGGGATCTCGTGTGTCTTCGTCGACACCCAGGACGACATCGGTCACGCCTGTGGCCTCGAAGTCGGAAGCGCGGCAGCCGCTATCGTCGAGGACGGTGACGCCGAGGCCGACGTCGAAGACATCGCGACCAAAATCGAGGACCTGCAATAGCGATGAGCGCCGAGGAATCGACTGAAGGCTCGACACCCGCCGAGGTCATCGAGATCGTCGGGAAAACCGGCATGCACGGCGAGGCCATGCAGGTGAAGTGTCGAATCAAGGAAGGGTCGAACCAGGGCCGCATCATCACGCGAAACGCCCTCGGCCCCGTCAGGGTCGGGGACGTCTTGCAACTTCGCGAGACGGCCCGCGAAGCCGACTCGATCGGTGGTCAATAATGCCACGGACACGCACCTGTGATTACTGCGGTGACGAAATCGATCAGGGGACCGGCACGATGTACGTCAGGAAGAACGGCGAGACGACGTACTTCTGCTCCTCGAAGTGCGAGAAAAACGCCGGCATGGGACGCGAATCCCGCGACGTCGAATGGGCCGGCCAGGACAACGAAGAATGACCGAGCGCACCTTCGTGATGGTCAAGCCGGACGGCGTCCAGCGAGGGCTCATCGGCGAGATCGTCTCTCGATTCGAGGACCGCGGCCTGAAGCTCGTCGGGGCGAAGCTCATGCAGATCGATCAGGAACTCGCCGAACGGCACTACGCCGAACACGAGGACAAACCCTTCTTCGAAGACCTCACGGACTTCATCACCTCGGGCCCCGTGCTCGCGATGGTCTGGGAGGGACAGGACGCGATCGCCCAGGTTCGGACGATGATGGGCGCAACCGACCCCGCCGAATCGGCACCGGGCACCATCCGCGGTGACTACGGGCTTGACCTCGGCCGGAACGTCATTCATGGCTCGGACACCGAACCGGGATCCGCAGAACGAGAGATCGAACTGTTCTTCGACTCGGACGAACTCGAGTCCTACGAGCGAATCGACGAAGCCTGGCTCTACGAATAGCGCGGGTCGCGGGTAACTTCCTTTATCGAGCGGCTTTTGATAGTTCGTATGGACTTCGAGGTGATCCAGGGGGACATCGCCGAACAGTCCGCGGACTGTCTCGTCAACGCGGCGGGGACGAGCCTTCGAATGGGATCGGGCGTCGCCGGCGCCTTGCGTCGTGGGGCAAGCGGGCCGATCAACAAGGCCGCAGTCGAACAGGGGCCGACCGAACTCGGGGACGTGGCCGTTACCGATGCGTTCGAACTCGACGCGAAGTACGTCGTACACGCGGCCGCGATGCCCCATTACGGCGACGGGAAGGCGACAGCCGAGAGCATCGAACACGCGACGCGAAACGCCCTCGAGGCGGCCGACGAGTTGGGCTGTGAGTCGGTGGTCATCCCCGCGCTGGGATGTGGAGTCGCCGGGTTTTCGCTCGACGAGGGGGCCGCGATTATCGGCGAGACGATCGCCGAGTACGACCCCGATTCCCTCGAACGGGTTTCGTTCATCGCCTACTCCCCGGCTGATTTCGAAACGGTGGTGCGGGCGACCGAACAGTATCGGGCGTAGCCCCCGTCGAATCGGAGATGGTTCCGCCCCCGATAATACCGAGCAACCGGTCTCAGGACGCCAACCTGAGCACAAACAACCGCTCGAACGGAAACGATTCCTCCCGGACCGTCTCGATTTCGAACCCCGCCTCACGGGCAACGGCTTCGACCTCGTCCACACCTGTGAGCGAACTGACGACCAGGAATACCACTCCATCGGACGCGAGAACGCGACCGACCGTCTCCACGAACGGCTCGATCACTGCCCGACCGGAGTCCCCACCTGTCAACGCTTGCTCGACCCAGTCGTCCCGCTCGGCCGCCTCGACCCGTGGCAAGTAGGGCGGATTGAACAGGACGACATCGAAAACGTCCTCGCCGAACGGCTCGACCAGGTCGGCACGCACCGTCTGCACGCCCCGCTCCCTGGCGCGCCGACACGCGTGGGGGTTGAGGTCCGAGCCGATGACTGTCGCCCCAGTCCCGGCGGCCAATTCGCTCGCCACGTACCCGGATCCCGTCCCGACCTCGAGAACCAGATCGCCCCCATCGATTCCGGATCGGGCGGCCTCGAGAAGGAGTTGTGAGTCCTCGGCCGGCTGGTAAACCTCAGTATTGACCCCGCGCCGTTCGGCCAGGTCAGCCATCGATACGAGCCGCGGTCGCGGCGATTTCGGCGTACTCGGCCGGTGTGAGTGCGTCGGGGCGTTTCTTCGGAATGGCTTCGGGAAGCCCGTCGATGACGGCTTCCGGATTTTCGATGCCCGAGATGTGGACCGTGTTGCGGATCGCATTCCGGACCGTCTTCCGCCGCTGGGTAAACAGGGCCTTCACGAGGTCGAGGAACGCCTCGTCGTCCGGAACCGCATAGTCCGGTGAGCGGGGCGTGAGCGAGACGATCGCGCTGTCCACCGCGGGTTGGGGATCGAAGGCCTCCGGCGGGACCGGCTCGAGGATTTTCACTGCTGCGTAGTGCTGGGCGCCGACGGAAAGGCGCCCATACTCGCTCGTTCCCGGGTCGGCAGCCAGTCGATCGGCGACCTCCTGCTGGAACATCAACACCGCTGGCTTCCCCGCCCGGAGGAGCCGAAACGTGACCGCCGTCGAAATGCTATACGGGAGATTCGAGATGCAGACCGTGTAGTCCGGGAACGGCACTTCGAGGGCGTCTCCGTCGACAATCGTGAGCTGCCCGGCCTCGATTTCGTCGGCAAATTCGTTCTCCAAGTGTGCCACGAGGCCCGAATCGCGTTCGATGGCCGTGACCCTCGCTGCGACCTGAAGGAGCCGATCCGTCAACGCGCCAGCACCCGGCCCGATTTCGAGTACGTGCTCCAGATCGAAGTCGCCGGCGTACTCGGGGATCCGGTCGAGGACGCGATCGTCAACGAGATAGTGTTGATCGCGGTCGGGGTCCCCACGGCCAGCTGTGGCCGCCAGTCGATCCGGATCGCGAGGGGTCATTACCCAGGTTTCACGGCGGGGAAGTTTACCCCTTACGAGGCCGTGAAAATGTCGTACTTGAGATCTTCGTCCCCTCGGATCTCGGCCTTGATCCGGTCGATGACGATCGATTTCGGGTCGTGGAGGCCGGAAACCCGGTTTTCCAGGTCCTCGAAGGAACCGAACGGTTGGCGCTTTCGCTGATCGAGGATGGTGTCCCGAAGCTTATCGCCGATTCCAGGGAGTAGATTGAGTTGGTGGAGGCGCAAGCTGACCGGCTGTGCCTCGTTGAAAAAGTCGACGAATTTCGAGTCCGCCGCCTCGACGATCTCCTCGATGACGTACTCGAGTTCGGACTTCGCGCCGTCCGAGAGGCCATCGTAGTCGATCTGTCGCCCTCGATTGATACCCTCCTCGAAGTCGGGTCGGATCCGGATCTCGTCGCCGATCGAGATGTCGGCGTCTTCGGTCAACGTGAGTTCGTACAGGGAGAAGTGTTCGGTGCCGACCGCGTAAATCACCGGCGACCGCCGGTACTGTGGCTCGTCGGCGTCGCTGCGACCGTGGGCAAGCACGTCCAGGACGACCCCGTATGCGGACTCCGGCTCGCCGGTATCCTCGGGCATACCCACGAGTAGGGGAAGCTGTCACTTAAACAGTGGTCCCAATCGCAAGAAATCGGTACCGTCGGCCTCCGAATCCAGACTAGGCGTATTTCGAGACGATGTCGAGAATCTCGTCGAGTTCCTCGCCGTCGAGCGCGTAGCGCTCCTGGGCGAACACGGCACGGAGTTCGGTCCGGCTTCGCGGCAGGAGATTCGCAATCTTGTACGCGACGGGCTCGTCGACGGTCTCCAGGGCCTCGAGTTCCTCGACCAGTTCAAGTGACTCCTCGACGCCGAGGACCGCAAACCGGTTGACGTGGTCGATAGCCCGGGCGAGTTCGTATCGAAGTTCCCGGTCTTCGTCTTCGGCACGCTCCGCTTCGACGCCCGCCAGCAGTTCCTTTGCCTCCGGGACGGTGAGTAACTCCTCATCGAGAGTCTCCTTGAAGAGGCTCATGTCAGTCCTGCTGCTCGTGGAGGTGGGCTGGACCGGCGAGCAGGGTCTTGTCCTTGCCCCGGTCGTTGATCTGGATCTTGTACGCAGTCCCCTGTTTCCCGACCACTTCGCCTGTATGCCCGTTAAAGCGCGGGTGGAACCGACCCTTCGGGACGCTCGGGTCGATCTTGAGGTGGACGGTCTGTCCCGCATCGAATTCGGCGACCGACCGCTGGGGCGGGGACGTTCCCCGTTCGCGTGGCTTGTTGGAGAGTTTCTTCCGGGTTCCTTCGAGGGGTCCGTTGGACGACGGCATTGTCTTGGCAGACCGTACTGCGGTGACGGTTAAAAAACGCACGTTCCGTCCGGACGGACCGCAAGTGCCCGAAAGTGGCGACAGTCCGCATGAATCGTCCGAGAGAGCTTCGAACGCACTCAGAAATCGACCGTGAAGAGTTCGCTGCCCTCGGGGACCGAAAAGACGCCCAGTCTGGCCCCGGCATCGAGCCAGGCGTGCCCGTAGGAAAACGCTGCGAGCGCGTTGACCGGATCGTCCATCTCGCGGAAGTGCCGCCCATCCTCGAGGTAGGACGTGGCCATCTCCTCGAACTCCATCGCGACGGTTCCAAGCGGAGTGTCCAGAGCAGGGGTCGGCTCCGCCGCTTCGAGCGCGTCTGCAAGCAGGGATTCGTACCGGTCTGTCTTCTCCTGGAGTGCAGCAGGCATATCCCGGATTTCGGGAGGTGATGGCCTAAACCTGCCGGAGCCGAGCTCGTGAGGGTCGGTCGCCAGTACCACACGAAAGCCTGCACCGAAAACCGAGGGCGCAAGGTAAATAGGCACTTCGAGCACTTTCTACCCGTATGGAAGCTCCGCAGACGGACACCAGTTCGGTCGGCGACGAATCCGGAGATTCGGTCGCCGAACACCAGCGCCTCGTCATCGTCGGCTCCGGGATCGCCGCACTGACGGCCGCGATCTACGCGGGTCGAGCCAATAACGATCCGTTGCTCATCGAGGGCGACGAACCGGGCGGCCAGCTCACGCTCACCACGGCGGTCGACAACTATCCCGGATTCCCCGACGGGATCAACGGCTCCGAACTCATCAACCGAATGCGAAAACAGGCCCAGAAGTTCGGCGCGGAAATCGAGCACGGGATCGTCGTCTCCGTCGACGATTCGGTCTATCCCTTCGAGGTGACACTCTCGAACGGGGACGTGTACACCGCCGACGCCGTGATCGCCGCGAGCGGCGCGAGTGCCCGAACCCTCGGAGTTCCGGGCGAGGCCGACCTGATGGGCTACGGCGTCTCCACGTGTGCGACCTGTGATGGCGCGTTCTTCCGCGATGAGGACATGATCGTCGTGGGCGGTGGCGACGCGGCCATGGAGGAAGCGAACTTCCTCACGAAGTTCGCCGACACGGTTTACATCGTCCACCGACGCGAGGAGTTCCGCGCGGAAGACTTCTGGATCGATCGGACGATGGAGGCCGTCGAGGAGGGTGACATCGAAATCGTCAGGAACACCGAAGTCACGGAGATTCACGGCAGCCCGGAGGACGGGATCGACCACGTCCACGTCATCTCCCATCCCGACGGACATCCAAAGGAGCGCCTCGAGGCCGGTGATGAGGAGGTCGAGGAGGAAACCATGGACGTCGGTGCCGTCTTCCTCGCGATCGGCCACACGCCGAACACGGCCTATCTGGAGGACACGGGCGTCGAACTCGACGAGGACAACTATCTCATTACCCAGGGCGGTCGCGGCGGTAACCAGACGAAGACCGACGTCGAGGGCATCTTCGGCGCGGGCGACGTCGTCGACTTCCACTACCAGCAGGCGGTCACGGCAGCCGGGATGGGCAGCCAGGCCGCCCTCGACGTCGACGAGTGGCTCGCCGGGGGCGGGCCCGAGTCGATGAAGCAGTCCGAACCGGCACCGGCGGACGACTGACGGACCGAACGAGAAGCCGTGACCCGCCCGCTTGCCGCGGGTCCGACGATGATCACCTTTACAAGGCGGCTCGCCCTACATGAGTCATGGCTGACACCATCCGCGTCGCAGTCGAAACGGAGACCGACGGTGACGAACTCGTACTCCCGGAAGCGATTCTCGACCTCTATCGCGAGGAACCGGACGAGACTGACGCCCAGATCGCCGGCGACATGCTCGTCATGGCCTTCACCGAGCGCGCACACGCCCTGGCCCACCACAGCGAGGGGGAAGACTCGGCGGAAATCGAGGCCATCGAAGCCGACATGATGGAGGTCTTCGAGGACCGCTTCGGCGTGAGTTACGCGGAAGCGACCGGCCACTCCCACTAGATTTCGCGTTCGAGACGGCCCTTCTCAGTCCACATCGTACTCGAGTAGCACCCCATCCCCCAGCTCCTCGACCGCGCGGAGTGTCAGTTCCGGATACGATTCGGTGAACCCTGTCCCATCGGCGAGGGTCGGTGCATCCCGCCCCCCGATCACGAGGGACCCGACGTAAACGGTGAGTTCGTCGACGAGATCGGCCTCGAACAGCGAGTAGATGAGTTCGCCCCCGCCCTCCACGAGCAGGTCGTCGATACCCATCGACTCGAGCTGTTGGAAGGCGGCCGGCAGATCCACCCGGTTCGTTCCGGCTTCCAGGATCTCCGCTCCGACTGACGAAAGGGTCGTGACGTGTTCGGTGGGGACAGCCTCGCTGACGAGCACCACCGTCTCCGCGGCGTCGTCAAGCACCTGCGCGTCAGGAGGCGTTCGGGCCCTGGAATCCGCGACGATTCGGACCGGGTTCGTCGACTGAGCCCCTGACCCAGCAGCCGAATTGGCCGACGTATCGTCGACGGTAAGGGATGGGTCGTCGGCCAGCACCGTTCCGACGCCGACCATGATCGCGTCGGTTTCAGCGCGGAGCCGATCGACGCGATCGAAGTCCTCGGGTCCGCTGATCGCCAGTTGCTCGCGTTCACGGGAAGCGAGTTTCCCGTCGACGCTCATGGCGGCGTTCACGGCCACGTGCATGTTCGATACTGGCGAGGCAGTCGGGGAAACGCTTTCGCTCCGGGACGAGTCGTCCACACCCTTTTAGCGTAAGCCGGGAGTAATCAGGCACGATGACCATTCACCGACGTCACCTCGACTCCCCCTGGCCTGGTGGCGGATCGACCGAGGGGCAAGCCACCCACAGAGATACCGGCGACCCGACACCGGAGGTGTCCCGCCCATGAGCGGGGCCGCACCGACACGAGAGGTCGCCTATCGGGTGTTCGCCGACGAGTTCGCCGAGTCGACCTACAGCTACGCCGAGAGCGACGACGAACGGGCCCCCCAGTACCTCGTCACGCCCACGGGCGCCCGAATCAACCGGATCTTCGTCGTCGGGGTGCTCACCGAGACCGAGGAGGTGAGCGACGGCGTCCTCCGGGCACGGATCGTCGATCCGACGGGCGCGTTCGTCCTGTATGCGGGCCAGTACCAGCCCGAGGCCCTGGCCTTCTTCGAGCGGGCAGATCCCCCGGTCTTTGTCTCGCTCACGGGGAAAGCACGCACGTTCGAGCCGGACGGCTCGGATCGCGTGCTCACCTCGCTTCGTCCGGAGCGGGTAAACGAGGTCGACGCCGAAACGCGGGACAGCTGGGTCGTCCAGACGGCACTGCACACCCTCGAACGGACGGGCGTGATCGCCCAGGCGCTCGAACTGGACGAACGGGAGGAAGCCCTGTCAGTCCGACTCACAGCCGCGGGGGTCGAGCCGGGGCTGGCCGCCGGAATCCCACGCTCAATCCGGGAGTACGGCCCGACGACTGGCTACCTCGAGGCCGTTCAACAGATGGCCCTCGATGCAGTGCGGGTCGTTGCCGGCGAAATCGACGAGGTGTCCGGGGTCGGCGGCACACCCGCCGAGGGGGGCGAAGGCGAGGTACTGACCGGATTCACCGACGTTTCGCTGGTCGCCGGTGCCGACGAATCCCCGGACCCAGCGGTAAACGAGCGGGAATCGACGGAATCGGGACCCGAAACGGAGCCGGATACCGGTGAAGTCGAAGCGGAATCGACCGAAGCGAAACCGTCCGAAGAAGCGCACGTCGAGGAGGTCCAACCGGATGAACCGGAAGCCGAGGGGCAAACAGAATCGACACCGGAGCCCGAATCCGAACCGGATACAGAATCAGGGCCTGAAACGGAATCGGATGCGGAAACCGAGCCCGCGTCGGAGCCTGAATCGGAATCGGATGCGGAACCAGAATCTGAGCCAACCCCTGAAACGGAGCCGGAACCGGAGACAGCGGCCGAATCGGCGACCGAATCCGAGGAGCCAACGGAAGCCGACGAACGCTACGAACTCTCCGAGGAGGAACGGGCCGAAGTCGAGGAGAACTACGACGTCGGCTTCGAGAGCGGGGCGGAGATCGGCAGCCCCGAGGAAACCGAGGACATCGAGCCCGAGGCCGGCACAAACGGAACCGAAGCACCGGATACGGAAGCCGAAGAGGTCGTTGCGACCGAGTCCGCGACCGAAGACACAGAAGTGAACGATGCCGCGTCCGAAGGTGACGAGGCGACAGCCGCTCCGGAGGAAATCGAGTCCGCAGCGGAAGACGATGTCGGCGGCGATCTTTCGGAAGCCGAACGAGAGGACCTCGTGATCGACACGCTCCAAGAACTCGGCGAGGGAGCGGGAGTCCCGCGCACCGAACTCATCGAAACCCTGCAAACGCGACACGATTTGGACGAAGACGAGATCGAGGATGCCATCGAAGCCGCACTCCTCGGCGGCCGGTGTTTCGAGTCGGGTTCCGAGGATCTCAAGCCGATTTGAATGGCCGCGATCGAGCCAATCGAAAAGGAACCCGCCGCCGTTGCTGACGGGCCGAACGGCCCGATCCTCGTCGTCGCGGACTACCACGCCGGCATCGAGCGCTCCTTCCGGCAGGAGGGGGTGGAGGTCGACAGCCGGGCCGGGGACCGCCGGGAGCGGTTACTGGCGCTTTCCGAGCGGATCGACCCGGTCCAGGTGCTCTTCCTCGGGGACCTGGGCAATCATATCGGCCAACCGGACGGGGCCGAACTCGAGGAACTCATGGACCTCGAACACGCGCTCCGGAATCGGGACGTCCTGCTCGTGCCAGGGAACCACGACGGCCTCCTGACCGATGCCCTGGACATCGAAGTGGCCGATGGAACCGGCGTCCGAATCGGCGATCTCGGCTTCGCCCACGGCCACACCTGGCCGGATCCAAAAGTACTGGACGTCTCCGTTCTCGCGGTGGGCCACGAGCATCCGTGTGTCCGTCTCGAGGACGAAGTCGGCGGGAGCCGCATCGAGCGAGTGTGGCTCCGGGGCGACGGCGATCCGACACCCTTCGAGACCTACCACGACGAAACGATCGGGGGGCCGGACGAGGTAGTGGTCTTCCCCTCGTTCAACGAGATGGTCGGCGGGACCTGGGTGAACGTGGCCGGACAGGAGTTCCTCTCCCCGTTCCTCCCCGAGGCCGCCCCGACCGCGCAGGCCTACCTCCTCGACGGTACCCGGCTGGGCGCCTATGATTCGTTCTAAACCCACAGCGGGGCGATTGCCTTCTCCACGGTACCGGCGGGGAACGCCAGCGTACGGGCGAACAACGGGCTTAACCGGTCGCTCGCGTAACCCTCGACAATGAGCGAGATGGGGCAGGCCGACGCCTTTGTGGCCCTCGGGCCAGCGGTCCGGGCGGCACTCTCCGAGCGGGGGTTTTCCACGCCCACCGAGCCCCAGCGCCGGGCGATTCCCCCGATCGCTGCCGGGCAGCACACCCTCGTGATCGCCCCGACGGGGACCGGCAAGACGGAGACCGCGATGCTCCCGATCTTCGACAAACTGGTCCAGGAACCCCGGGAGGGATTCGGGGCCCTGTACGTCACCCCGCTTCGGGCACTCAACCGAGACATGCGGGATCGGCTCGAGTGGTGGGGTGACGTGCTCGACCTGGACGTGCAGGTTCGCCACGGCGATACGACCCAGTACCAGCGCCAGAAGCAGGCCGAGGACCCTCCCGACGTCCTCGTGACGACACCGGAAACGGTGCAAGCGATGCTCTCCGGGTCGAAACTCCGTAAAGGACTCGAAGACGTCGATTACGTCGTCGTGGACGAGGTCCACGAACTCGCCGCCGCGAAGCGGGGGGCACAACTGACCGTGGCACTCGAACGCCTCCGGGAACTCGCCGGCCCGATGCAACGAGTGGGGCTCTCCGCGACCGTCGGTGACCCCGAAGAGGTCGGGAAATTCCTCACGGGCGATCGTGGCTGCGAGATCGTCTCCGTCGACGTCGCGAGCAAGATCGACGTCGAGGTCGTCCAGCCCGATATCACCGAAGCCGATCGTGATCTGGCCTCGGAAGCGATGACCACGAAAGCGGTCGCGAGCCACCTCCGATACATCGCCGACATCGTGGAAGCACAGGATTCGACCCTCATCTTCGTAAACACGCGCCAAACTGCCGAGGCGCTTGGATCCCGGTTCAAGGAGATGGGGGCGAACATCGGCGTCCACCACGGCTCGCTCTCGAAGGACGCCCGGATCGACGTCGAGGATCGGTTCAAGGACGGCGACCTGGACGCACTGCTGTGCACCTCCTCGATGGAGCTGGGAATCGACGTGGGCCGGATCGATCACGTCGTCCAGTACTCGAGTCCACGACAGGTCACTCGCCTGCTCCAGCGGGTCGGGCGGGCCGGCCACCGCCACGATACCGTCTCGACCGGGACGGTCGTCACCGCCCATCCCGACGACACGCTCGAGGCACTCGCGATCGCTCGCCGGGCCGGGACGGGAGCCGTCGAACCGGCCGAGATCCACCACGGCAGCCTCGACGTCGTCGCAAATCAGGTCGTCGGGCTCGTCATGGACGGCGGAGAAATCTCCGCCCGGGGTGCCTACGAGGTCCTCACGAACGCCTACCCGTTCCGGGACCTCGAGCAGGAGACGTTCAAAGCAGTCGTCCGGGAACTCAATTCGAATTACGTCCTCTGGCTCGACGAGGAGGCAGACCGGATCGAGAAGTCCGGCGGCACCTGGCAGTACTACTACCGGAACCTCTCGATGATCCCCGACGAGGAGACCTACGAGGTCTTCGACATCGCCAGCGGCTCGCAGGTTGGCACCCTGGACGAGCGGTTCGTCGTCAATTTCGCCGAGCCGGGGGCCTCGTTCATCCAGCGGGGAGACATGTGGCGGATCTCCGAGATCGACGAGGACGACCAGCAGGTCGAGGTGTCGCCGATCGAGGATCCGACGGGTGAAGTGCCATCCTGGACCGGTCAGGAGATTCCCGTCCCGTACGAGGTGGCCCAGGAAGTGGGGCAAATACGCGACGTGGCTGCCACGCAGTTCGAAACGGGGGCAGCGACCGAAGCGGTCGCGGCGGACCTGACGAGTCGCTACCCGGCAAGTCCGGCAACCATCGAACGGGCACTGGTGCAAATCGAGACCCACGTTGACTCCGGGGCACCGGTCCCGACGGATACGCGGCTCCTCATCGAGTCACAGGGCGGGGAAATCGGCCTCAACGTCTGTGGCGGGCTCAAGGGCAACGAGACCATTGGCCGTTTGCTTGCCGCGTTGCTCGGGCAACGAACGGGTTCGACGGTCGGGCTCGAGGTCGATCCCTATCGGGTCGAACTCGACGTCCCTCGTGGCATCAGGGCCCCGGACGTTCGAGCGGTTTTGGAGACGACCGAACCGCGTCACGTCGGGCCGCTCCTCGAGTTGAGCCTCGATGGGTCGGAGACGCTGAAGTTCACCCTCGCACAGGTCGCCGCCAAGTTCGGCGCGCTCAAGCGATGGAAGGGCGGCGACGGGGTGTCGCTCAGTCGGGTGATGGCCGCCCTCGAAGACACGCCGATTTACGAGGAGTCGATCAGGGAGGTCTTCCACGAGGAACTCGACATCGAGCGAGCGAAGGCGGTGCTCGCGGCGGTCCAGGACGGGTCCGTCGACCTCGAATCGATCGGCGAGCGGACGGCCATCGGCACCGGCGGGCGACAGAGCGGCTCCGAGCTGCTAACCCCCGAAAACGCCGACGCGAGCGTGATCGATACGGTTCGGGATCGAATCCAGGACGACCGGGTTCGGCTGGTCTGTCTGCACTGTCTGGACTACGATCGGGAGATGACAGTCAGTCGCGTTCCGGACCAGCCCCAGTGCCCCCACTGCGAGTCGACCCAGATCGCGGCCCTCAGCCCCTACGCGGACGACGTCCTCTCGGCGATCCGAGCAAAGGACAAGGACGATGACCAGCAAAAGCGGACCGAGCGGGCCTATCGAAACGCCAGTCTCGTGCAGGGCCATGGCAAAAAGGCCGTCATCGCCCTGTCCGGACGCGGGGTCGGCCCGGAGAACGCCGCGCGGATCATCAACCGACACCGCGAGTCAGAACAGGACTTCTACCGAGATATCCTCGAACGCGAGCGCGAGTACGCCCGGACGAAGGCCTTCTGGTGAGGAGGTTTATAAGCGATTACCGGGCAAGCCAGGCCCATGCACTGAGAACTGCGGCGGGCAGGGCCGCGGGTGTGCGAAACGCCTGTTCGCCGAGGAAATCGTTTCGCCTGTTCGTTATTTGGCGTCGAGACGGGCCAGCAACCTGGCTCGGAGCTCCCCGGGCGTCTCAACAATCTCGTCAGCGGGCGAGTGATCGACGGCGTCGTGTGCGTTCGCGGCGTAGGCAATCGTGTATGCTCCGGCGGCCGCTGCGGCGGCGACCCCGTTCTCCGAGTCTTCGATCACCAGCATCGCAGACGGATCGACCGCCAGCCGCTCGGCCACGGTCTCGTAGATCAGCGGTTCGGGTTTGCCCGGCCCGTCCAGGTTCGCCGCGCTCAGCACCTCGTCGAACCGCCCGTCGAGATCGTGGGTCTCGAAGACGATATCGATCCAGCGGGGATACGAGGAGGTCGCTAGGCCGATCGGCAGATCGCGTTCCTCGATGGCGTCGAGGAGGTCGTGAAACCCGGGAAGGAGGTCGGCCTGCTCGTACACACCTTCGGCTTCCCGGTCGAAGAGATCGAAGTATTCGGCCTGCGTGACCTGAAGTTCGTACTCCTCGGCGAGCATCTCGTATTGCTCGTGGACGTTGATGCCCGTGATGTCGTGGGGGTCGACGTCGTGACCGTCGGGCAATGCGGCGTCGAGGATCCCGCGCTCGGCCTCGACCCAGTACTGCTCGGTGTCGACGATCACCCCGTCCATGTCGAACACGACGGCCCGAATCATAGGTGTCCGTGAGGCCGAGAAACGGGAGAACGTGTCGATTCGCCCCGTCGATCAGTCCCGACGGGGGGATTCCTCCGCTGCAGTAACGACGTCCATCGCATCCGAGAAGTGTGCCGCGGTGAGCATAACTCCGTCGTCGGCCTCGTCGCCGTCCGCTACGGCGTCCCTGATCGCCCGCATCGACGCCTCCCGAACCAGGGCTTCGAGGTCGGCCCCGGTGTAGCCGTTCGTGTCGGCTGCCAGAGCGTCGAGATCCACGTCGTCTGCGAGGGGTTTCGTCGCCATCTTGACCTGCAGGATCTCCCGGCGAGCGACCGCGTCCGGGTTCGGAACGTACACGTGACGCTCGAGTCGTCCCGGTCGAAGAAGGGCCGGATCGATCGCGTCGTATCGGTTCGTGGCCGCGAGCACGATGAGGTTCGGATCGGCTGCGGCCCCGTCGAGTTCGGTCAGGAGCTGGGAGACCACCCGCTCGGTCACCTCCTGGGTATCCCCACGCTTGCCGGCGATCGCGTCGAGTTCGTCGAGAAAGATGACCGAGGGGGCGGCCTGGCGGGCCCGCTCGAAGAGTTCGCGGACGGCCCGCTCGGATTCGCCGACGTACCGGTCGTAGAGTTCGGGGCCGGCAACCCGCACGAAGTTCACCCCGCTCTCGCTCGCGACGGCGCGTGCGAGCATCGTCTTCCCGGTTCCCGGCGGTCCATGGAGAAGAATCCCAGATGGGGGATCGGTGTCGGTCTCGTCGAACAGGTCCCGGTGGGTCCGTGGCCACTCCACTGCTTCACGCAACGTCCGTTTTATCGAGTCGAGGCCGCCGATGTCATCGAAGGACGTCTCCGGCAGTTCCGCGACGAACTCCCGCATCGCGGAGGGTTCGACCGCCGACAGTGCCCCTTCGAGATCTGCCCGTTCGACGAGCAGTTCCGACGCGTCGTCGTCCCGATGCCGGGCGAGCGCGTCCATCGCGGCCTCGACGACAAGGGCCTGGAGGTCGGCGCCGACGAAGCCGTGGGTCCGATCGGCGAGATCGGCGAGGTCGACGTCCTCGGCCAGGGGCATCCCACGGGTATGGATCCGGAGTATCTCCTCGCGACCGTCCCGATCGGGAACCCCGATCTCGACCTCCCGGTCGAATCGCCCGGGCCGGCGAAGCGCCGGATCGATCGCGTCGACGCGGTTGGTCGCCCCGATAACGACCATTTCGCCTCGGACCTCCAGTCCGTCGAGTTCGGCAAGCAACTGGGCGACGATCCGGTTCTCCATGTCGCCACCGCCATCCCGCTTGCCGGCGATCGCGTCGAGTTCGTCGAAGAAGACCACACTCGGGGCCTCCGAACGGGCCTCCTCGAAGATCTCCCGGATTTGCTGTTCGGACTCGCCCTTGTACTTCTGGACGATCTCCGGGCCCGACACCGAGATGAAATGGGCGTTTGCCTCGTTGGCGACTGCCCTGGCGATCCGGGTCTTCCCCGTGCCAGGCGGGCCATAGAGAAGAATCCCCTTCGGCGGGTCGATACCCAGTCGCCTGAAGAGTCCCGGCTCCGCGAGTGGCACCTCGACCAGTTCCCGCACGGCATCGAGTTCGGCGTCGAGCCCACCGATGTCCTCGTAGGTGACCCCGACGCCGTTCGAGCCATCGGTCCCTTTGCCAACCACGATCGACGTTTCTTCGGTGATCCGGACCGGGCCCGTCGGCTCCGTCGAATTCACCCGGAACTCGCCGATCGCGCCAAGCGAGTCGACTTTGACCTGCTGGCCCGACCGGACCGAGCGGTTCAGCAACCGGGTCCCTAACGCGTCCTCGATCGCGTCGCGATCCCGTCCGGAATCGGCAGTCGGAACGAGTGTTACCTGTTCGGCGTCGACAAGTTCGACCGGAGAGACCGTGACGCGGTCCCCAATCGCTGCCTCGGCATTCGCCCTGAGTTCACCGTCGGCCCGGATCTCGTTCCGACCAAGCGTGTCCCGCCCTGGCCAGACCCGGGCGACAGTCGTCGACCCACCTTCGATCTGGACTGTCTCCCCGCTGAGAATTCCCAACTCGCGCATGAGCTCTCGTGAGAGCCTGATGACTCCCTGCCCCGCGTCCCGGGACCGAGATTCCCGCAAGACGGCCTCGACCGGCGCGTTCCCGCTCATGTGCTGCCTTCGAGCCGACGGCCTAAAGCGTGGCGGGGGAATGCCTATACTGCCGGCGAATCGATATACGTCCATGGTGGAGGAAACGGAAAAGGACGGCTCGACCTGGTACGTCTGTGAAAAGTGCGGGATGATGTTCGACGACCGGGAGGAGGCAGGCCAGCACGAGGAAAACTGCGACGCAGAGGACCCGTCGTATCTCCAGTAGTCAGGCCTCCCGGAGTTCGTACATCTCCTCGCCGAGTTCGTCCTCCTCGAAGACGAAGACCCGGCCATCGATCCGGTCCATATCCGCGGTCACTTCCACGGCGAGCCCGTCGAGCCTGGCGGTGACGCCCTCGAAGAGTTCCGCCTCCTCGCCCGACTCGAGAAAAACGCGGCCCACCCCGCTCGATTCGAGAATGCCGTCCTCGGTCTTTCGCTCATTCACGTAGGTCATCACCCCTTCGGCTTCGGATTCGTCGGTCACCAGCACCTGCACGTCCTTCCCCGGCCGACAGCGGAGCGTGCCGGTGACGACCTCGGGAATCCCGTTGTAGAACACCCGACGGTTGTCCCGGTACTGTACGTAAATGCCGTCCTCGTCCAGTTCGACGCCGAGCGGTTCGGGTGCCACGTCGCCGCGAGCGGTCATGGCTGGGGTTTCCCGTCCGTCGCCAAAAGCCCCGCGTTCTTCGGGACCGGCAACCGTAAGTGACCGCTGGCTGAACTGCGGGGCATGGACGGACGTGCACGGGCCCCGGCTGCGGGGACGGTTCTTAACGCCCTCGCCACGGGATACGGGTCCGCTTTCGCCATCGATCGCTACGTGACCGCAGACGTCACGCTTGGCGGCGGGACGGTCCAGGGCGAAATCGCAGAGGACCCGGACGCCGATACGAGCCTCGTCGAACGGGCCGTCGAGCTGGTCCTCGAATCGGTCGGTGAGGTCGAGGGAGCGACGGTCAGAACCGAAAGTGAGGTCCCGCTGGCCTCCGGGCTCAAGAGTTCGAGTGCGGCCGCGAACGCGGCCGTGCTGGCAGCCCTTTCGGCCCTCGACGAGGCGGACAGCATGAGCCGAGAGGACGCGGCCAGGATCGGGGTCGAGGCGGCCAGAGACGCCGGCGTGACCGTCACTGGGGCCTTCGACGACGCCAGCGCGAGCATGCTCGGGGGAGTGACGATCTCGGACAACACCGAGGATCGGCTCCTCAGCCGGGAGATCGTCGACTGGGACGTGGCGGTGTGGATGCCGCCAGAACGGGGGTTCAGTGCCGATGCAAACGTCAGGCGGTGCGAGCGAATCGCCCCGATCGCGGACGTCGTGCTGGAACTGGCCGAAAGCGGTCGCTACGAGAACGCGATGACGATCAACGGGTTCGCGTACGCGGCCGCACTCGAACGGCCGAGCGAACCCATGATCGAAGCCCTCCCGGCGGCCGACGGGGTATCCCTCTCCGGAACCGGCCCGAGTTACGTGGCCGTCGGGGAGCGCGACGCGATCGAAACCGTCGCGGACCGATGGAAAAAGCGAAACGGGAAGGTCATCCGGACACGAACACAGACCGACGGGGCGATCGTAGAATGAGCGAACCATCGCGAACGAGGTCGGGGGGCAAGCCCACCGAGGAGATGTCACTGGAGGACCTCCGCGAGGAGATCCGGATGATCGATCACGACATCGTCGAACTGATCGCCCGGCGAACGTACGTCGCGGACACGATCGCCGAAGTGAAAGCCGAGGAAGGGCTGCCCACGACGGACGAGACCCAGGAACAGGCCGTCATGGAGCGAGCCGGGGAGAACGCCGAGCAGTTCGACGTCGACGCCAACCTGGTCAAGGCTATTTTCCGGCTGCTCATCGAGTTGAACAAGGTCGAACAGCGGGAGAAGCGGTAAGCCAAATTGCTGCAAGCGATGCGGTATCAGGCTGTGCGATAGGACGAAACGACCTCCTCGAGCGAGCCTTGCCCTTCCGGGGTGTGTGGGGCCGTGAGCGCAGACACGCTGATCTGGCCTTCGACGACAGCCCGGCGGTCCGTATCCGGGTCGTCGGCGAGACTCCCGGTTTCCATCCGCTGCCACATCCGATCCTTGAGCGAGACCCACGTGCCGTCCCGTTCGGCGGTCATATCGTAGGCGCGGGACGGGCGGGTAATCCGCATCCCCTTCGGTTCGATGTCGGGGTCCGGGGCGTTCAGATTGAGGTAATCCGCGTCCTCGAAGACGCCGCTTTCGAGACTCGCCTCGACAACGTGCCGGGTCGCCCGGGCGGCGTGCTCGTAGTCGGCCTGTTTCAAAGAGCGCTTCCACTTCTCGTCGGGCAAGTAAAGGGAGGCGGCAATCGCCGGGACGTCGAAGAAGGCGGCCTCGACGGCGGCGCTCACCGTCCCGGAGCGACCGAGGACGTACATGCCGAGGTTCGCACCCTTGTTGATGCCGGCAACCACGATGTCGGGATACGGGGCCAACGAACCGATCCCGGCGACGACACAGTCGACGGGCGTCCCTTCGATGGCGTAGCCGAGGTCCGACTCCTGCACCCGCACCTCCCGCGAGCTGGCCCGCCCCACCGCGCTCTGGTTGTCCGCGGGCGCGACGACCGTCACGTCCCCGACCGTCGAGAGTTCCGCCGCGAGGGCCCGAATGCCGGGGCTCTCGATGCCGTCGTCGTTCGTCACGAGAATGTCGGGGGACCCGGACATAGGAAAGCCGAGGAGGCCCCACCGCAAAAGCGCACCGCTGTCGGTGAGACACTCAGGCCGCGTCCACTATCGTCTCCTCGTCGACGACGATGTTGTACGCGTCCTGATCGTCGTTGTAAAGGGCTAGACCGGCGGTTATCTGGAGCAAATCGCCGTATTCGGCGGCCAACAGGTCACGGTTCAACTCGGTTTCGTTGACCAGCACGGCGAAGTGGCTGGCAGATTCGCTCCCGTCGCTCACTTTGAAGAGCGGATGGCCCCCCTCCGAGAGGTCCCGGGAGAGTTTCGCGGCGACGAGATCGATACGGCTGCCGACGTGGGTCTCCATCTCGGCCATCATCGCGACGTTCGATCGGTCGAGTGCCAGATCGTACCGTCGCGTTCCGTCCATTCGGAGCACCGAGTGAGAGTACTTGACGGCAGTGTTCGTGACCGACGCGGGTCGATCCGCTTCCCCGGCCAGCGCGGACTGGAAGGCTGGAACCGCGATGTCCGGCCGCCGGTCGAACGACCAGCACGTGTCGGTGGGTCGTTCCCCAGCCCAGAGACGGACCGTCGGACCATAGACCGTCGCGCCCCAGTCCTCGAGGTCGCGCTCGACGGTTCGCAGCTGAATGCTCGTGTTCCGGTCTGCGGGGGCCGTCAGGACGAGCGAACCGGACTCCGCGAGGAAGTCGAGGTATCGGGCAGCCGTCTCGACGGGCGTGTCGAGTTCCGAGAGCACGTTGTTGAAGAAGACGAGATCGAAGGTCCCGGCCGAATCGAAGGCCTCCGCAGTTTCGCGATGGATAGCTGTCGTGACGTTTCGTGGCCCGTTCCCGAGCAGCGCGTCGAGGACCTCGGCTGCCGCCGAGGGTTCGACCGCGTGATACTCGAGAATCGGGAGCGCTTCGGGGCCGCGGTCAGCGGCGTAGAAGTCCGCAAACGCGAGGGCCGGACCACCGACCCCGGCGCCGACATCGAGCACCCGAGCCCGACTCGGGATGAGCCCGTCCCGGGAGAGGGCCGCGAGCACGTACTGGGTGCTCGCGTAGTAGTCCGCGAGGTGGTAGATCGCGTAGGCCAGCGCGACGTCCCGGTCGTAAGTCACCGACCGACCGTCGAAGTAATCCGCCTTCAGGCGGCCGATCCGGTCGCGGATCTCGGCCCCCGTCTCCCCCCGGTTCCAATCCGATCCGTACTGCTCCACAAGCAGGTCAGTCAGACGGGTTTCGTACTGCTCGGGAAGCCGTTCGACGCCGTCGAATTCGCGGCGAAACGGTCCTGTCGCGGCCGGACGAAAGGCCCCGTCCGGGCCCTCGGCGAGGCCGAGTTCCATCGCCTGCTCCCGGAGAACCTGTCGCACGACGCGGGGATCGGGCTGCTCCGGAACGTACTCGCTGATTTCGGCGGGGTCGATCGGGCGGACCTGCCGGAGGTACTTCGCCGTGTCCCGAATCGCCGCTCTGTCAACCGGCATCGTCGTAGAGTGACTCGAATTCGGCGCGGTCGGCTTCGTGAAGTCGGTCGAGGGCCCGTTCAAGTGCCTCGGCTCCGTCGAATCGATCCTGTATGTCGGCGTACACGCCCGGCGATCCGGACGTGACCCGCTCCCGAAGCGCCTCCATCTCCTCGTAGACCGGCGTTTCGAGCCCCTCGGGGACCGGATCCCTGGCGAGGCCAAACGCGAGGACGGCCGCGTGGACCCGACCCTGCACCGTGCCCATCGCGTCATCGTGGACGCCCGCTTCGACGGGAACGATGGTGTTTCCGGCGTCGACGAGGGCTCTGGTGATCGCATCGACAGTCGGTCCCGGGGTGCCAACCGACTTCGCCACCCGACCCGGGGCGTGCTCCGGCGCGAAGAGCGGGTGGAAACTCACCTGCTCGAGATCCGGAGCCGCCTCGGCCATCGTCTCGAGGGGTTCGGTCATCGATCCGGTGAAATCGACGAGGGCTCGCTCGGCCCGATCTGCCTGGTCGGCGATGACCGTTTCGGCCACCCGCATCGGAACCGCCACAGCAACCACGTCGAAGGAATCACTGCCGGCGAGATCGGCCACAGCTGCGTTTGCAACGTCCCCGGCCGCCCGTTCGGCAACCGCCCGTTCGGCGTCGGCGAAGGCGACAGGGTCGTCCCAGAGCGAGCCGAACCACCGACCCACGTCGCCGGATCCGACGATCAAGACGTCCATTTGCTTGGGTTTGCCCGTGCCCGGACAAAAGGATTCGCTCTGATCAGCCAGCGAGAGTTGTCCGCTCACCCGGCTTGATCTGCTCACCCGGCTCGAACGGTCCGTTCACACCCCGGCCATCCGTCCGGATCCCGTGACAGGAGTCGACGGTTCGCGAGAACTGCCTACAGCACCAGCGTTTCCGGGTAGTCCGTGAGATTCTCGTAGCCGTCCTCGGTGACGACCACGAGATCCTCGATGCGGACGCCTCCGACCGCAGGGTCGTAGAGCCCCGGTTCGACCGTGATGACGTGCCCCGGTTCGAGTTCGCCGCCTTCCGGGCTTACCTGTGGGTGTTCGTGCACTTCGAGCCCGACGCCGTGGCCGGTGCTGTGGATGAACCCCGTGTTCGTCGACTCATCGGAGCGGAGCGTCGGATGTCCGGCAGCCTCGTAGACGTCACAGACCGCATCGTGCACGTCTGCCCCCGTGGCCCCCGGTTCGATCGCGTCCATCGCGGCGGCCTTTGCCTCCCGCGTGAGGTCGTAAAACTCGCGGATCCGTGGGTCGGGGTCCCCCCGAACGAACGTCCGGGTCATATCTGCATGATACTTCGTCGTCTTCGATCGGGGGAAAATGTCGACGATAACCGATTCGTTCGCAGCGATCGGACCCGATCCCCGATCGTGTGGTTTCGCCCCGGCCGGGCCGCTTGCGACGATCGTCTCGTCGAGGGCAAAGCCCAGATCCAGGAGGGTCCGTTCGATGGTCGTTCGCACCCGCTCGCTCGTCAGGGCCTCGCCGTCGAGGAAAAGCGTCTCGTCGCCGATCGTCGCTTCGGCGAGCATCTCCGCTGCCGCGGCCATCGCCGCCTCGGTTGCCACCTGGGCCTCGCGGATATGATCGAGTTCCGTCTCGGTCTTCCGTGCCCTGATCGAATCGAGCACGTCGTCCCGGTCGACCCTCACCTCGATTCCCTGCTCCCGGAGGGAGTCGGCGGTGAACAGCGGGAAGCGTCGATCCGCAACAACCGAGTCCACCGCGAACTCGGCGAGGAACGCTGCGTAGACCAGTCCCCTGGCGGTGTCCCGGCCGTGTTCGGCTGCCTTGTCCCGGTAGTCGTACGCGGCGAGCTGCCGAACGGTGTCCGCGCGGCTTTCGGATTCGGCCCGGCCGTATTCGAGCGCCGAAGTGAGGATTGCAGTTCGGTCGGGCGTGAACAGCGTGAGAAACGGGTCGGGGGCGTCGAACTCGGAGAGGTAGTACTGGTTCGCGTGGGTCGAATCGGCATCGAGCAGATAGCCCCCGAGGTCCTGCTCAGCGAGGAGCGTCCCCAGTTTCGAGAAATCCTTTGCCATGACGGGCAGTCTCGGCCCGATCCCAAATTCCTGTCGGCTCCGGAACCGTGATGTGACGGGGCCCCGACGGTCCGGTATGCACGCGACGGTAACTCGTTCGACCGTCTCGGGAACGGTCGTCGCCCCACCCTCGAAGAGCTACACCCACCGGGCGATCTTTGCAGGCGCATACGGGGACGGGGGCATCATCCGACGACCACTGGTGAGCGCGGACACGCGAGCCAGCATGCGAGCCGTGGAGGCCTTCGGCGCGACAGTCGAGCGGGACGAGGGGGCGCTCACAGTGGATGGGTTCGGCGACCGACCGGCGGTTCCAGCCGACGTCATCGACTGTGCGAACAGCGGCACGACGATCCGACTCGCCATGGGCATGGCGGGGCTCGTCGATGGAACGACGGTCCTCACGGGAGACGAATCGCTCCGTTCGCGCCCACAGGGACCGATGCTTTCGGCCATCGAGCAACTCGGCGGACGGGCGAGGAGTACACGGACCAACGAGCAGGCGCCGATCGTCATCGACGGGTGGCAGGGGGGCGGCCATGTCGAAATCCCCGGGGACGTCTCATCGCAGTTCATTACCTCCCTCCTGATGGCCGGCGCGCGGACGGAGACCGGGATTGAAATCGAGCTTACCTCGCCGTTGAAGTCGGGGCCGTACGTCGAAATAACCGTCGAACTCCTCGATGAGTTCGGGGTGCAGGTCGAGCGCACCGGGTCCGGCTTCACCGTGCCGGGTGACCAGCAGTACCTGGCCCCGGGGGCCGGATACACCGTTCCCGGCGACTTCTCGGCCGCGTCGTATCTCCTCGCAGCCGGGGCGGTCGCTGACGGTCCAGTCACCGTGGAGGGGCTGTACCCTGGCCCGCAAGGGGATAGCGTGATCATTCCGATCCTGGAACGGATGGGAGCCGATGTCGACTGGGACCACGAGGCAGGTCGGGTAACGGTGGCCGGGGGAGAACTCACTGGTGTGACGGTGGACGTGGGCGACACCCCGGATCTCCTTCCCACGTTGGCGGTCCTCGGGGCGGTCGCAGACGGAACGATGGTCATCGAGAACTGCGAGCACGTCCGGTACAAGGAGACCGACCGGGTGCACGCCATGGCCGAGTCCCTCGAGTCGATGGGAGCGAGCCTGAGGGAAGACCGGGACCGGCTGACGATCGACGGGGCCGAGACGGAACTCGAAGGAGCGAGCCTCGCGGGCCGAGGCGATCATCGAATCGTGATGTCACTCGCCGTCGCCGGACTGGTCGCGGACGGCGACACCACCATCAGCGACGCCGAGGACGTCGACGTTTCCTTCCCCGGGTTTTTCGGAGTCCTCGAAGAAATCGGAGCAGGCGTCACTCTCAAGTGAGTCATTCCAAAAGCTCAATGATGGGGGTCCCGAGGGGAGTTGTATGAACGGCAATCGCTTCGGCCGGCTCTTTCAGATCGCGACCTACGGCGAGAGCCACGGACCGTCGATGGGCGTGGTCGTCTCGGGTTGTCCGGCGGGGCTCGAACTCGACCGTGCGGCCATTCAGCGCGAACTCGACCGGCGCAAACCCGGCCAGTCACAGATCACGACGAGCCGTGACGAACCCGACCGCGTCGAGGTTCAGAGTGGCGTCCAGGACGGCTACACCACTGGCACGCCGATCGGACTCACGATCCAGAACAAAGACGCTCGTTCCGGGAAGTACGAACCGTTCATCACGGCTCCGAGACCGAGCCATGGCGATTTCACCTACTCCGCGAAGTTCGGGACCAGAAACTGGGGCGGTGGGGGTCGGTCCTCTGCCCGGGAGACGGTCAACTGGGTCGCCGCCGGCGCGATCGCAAAACAGCTCCTCGCGACGGAGGGGATCGAGGTCCGGGCCCACGTGAGCCAGATCGGCGAGATCGAAGCTCCACCGGTCACCTTCGAGGAGATGGGCGAGCACACCGAAGCCACCGACGTCCGGTGTGCGCATCCCGAAACGGCCGCGGAGATGCAGGAAGTGGCAGAGGAGTACCAGCGGCGGGGCAATTCGGTCGGCGGAGCCGTCGAATTCGAGATCCAGGGCGTGCCGCGCGGGCTGGGAGCGCCACGCTTCGACGCCGTCGAGGCGCGACTCGGACAGGCGATGTTGGCCGTGCCGGCGACCACCGCCTTCGAGATCGGCCTCGGTCGTGAGGCGGCCGCGGTTTCCGGCCTCGATCGCAACGACGAATGGGAGTTCGACGAGTCGGGCGATCCGACCCCGGTCGAGAACGATCACGGCGGCGTCCAGGGGGGAATCACCACCGGCGAGCCGATTTGCGGGGAGGTGACCCTCCATGCCCCCACGTCGATTCCCAGCGAGCAGACCACCGTCGACTGGGAATCAGGCGAGGAAAAGACTGTGCAGGTGACCGGGCGGCACGACCCGGTGCTTCCGCCCCGAGCGGTCCCGGTCATCGAGGCGATTGCCGCGATCACGATCACGGACTTCATGCTGCTCTCGGGCCGACTCAACCCCGATCGGCTGGACGGGAAGCCGGGCGAGTACGACACCGACTATCACCCGAGTCGCCCGGAGTGAGGGGCCAATCGACACCCGCGAGTAGGGATTTTGCCACCATTCGAGCCGCAGGCGAGCAGTTCAAGGGGCCCCACCGTCGAGCCACTGCCATGCGCTGTGAATCGCCGTCAGGGGTGGCGTCGATGAGCGACAGTCGCGCCGCTCCCCGACCCGCCAGTCGAGGGACTCGCGTGCCGGAGCCTCGTCGAGAAGACCGCCCTGACTGCGGCTGACGGGCTGGCTCTCTATCGGGCGCTGCTCGCGGACACCATGGAAACCCTCGAACGGAGCACCATCGACATCCTGGTAAACTACCCGACACAGGGGGATTTACCCAGTGACGTCGAGGACGTCGATCCGAAGGCGGAACTCCGGCAGATCGCCGCGCGGGCGATGGAGCCGGACCGGTTCGAGGCGGTTCGGTTCGAGCCGCAAGTCGGCAGCGACTTCTCGGCCAAAGCGGGCAACGCCATCACACACCTCGTCCGGGACGAGGACATCCAGTCCGCGGCGGTGCTCAGACCGTGTGTGCCCCGCCTCACTCGCTCGGTGATCGACGAGGCCGCCCTCAAGCTCAGGCGGGCGGACGTGGTCATCGGGCCGGCATGTCGAGGACAGGTCTATTACGCCGGCTTCTCGGACCTGATCGACTTCGAGGGCGTCTTCGGGACCCGACCAGTCGAGGAGATTACCCGTCGAGCGGTCGAAGAAGGCCTCGCAGTCGACTTCCAGCGGTCGCGGGAGCTCCTGTGGGAACCGGAGGATCTCGTGGGGGTGCTCTCGCGGCTCAATGCGGACACGCTGGCCGGGAAACCCGTGCCCGAACACACGTGGGAGACGGTTCAGGAACGCGAGATCGCGATGGTGGATGGCGAATTGACAAGTCGGGACGCGGAAGGGACCGACAGTTCTTAACCCGTCCGCTCGAATGTATCGGTCGTGGTGAGGTAGCGAAGCGGCCCAACGCGCCTGCCTTGAGAGCAGGTGGCTATTGTAGCCTCAGGGGTTCAAATCCCCTCCTCACCGCTTCTAACACACCAGGCGCGTGTTCCGTCAGGAACCGCGCCGTCTACGTTTGAACGGAGACGAGGGATTTGAGCCCTGGAAGACGAGCGACCAACGGGAGCGAGTCTTCCTCTGGTTCAAATCCCCTCCTCACCGCTTCTAACACACCAGGCGCGTGTTCCGTCAGGAACCGCGCCGTCTTCGTTTGAACGGGGACGAGGGATTTGAGCCCAGAGGACGAGCGAAACCTGGTTGAGCGAAGTCCTCGTGGTTCAAATCCCCTCCGCACCGCTATTCCGTCACCCCACTGGAGCAGAGTCGGCTCGACCGCATTGTTCAGGAGGACCTTCAGCTCCCCGAAAAACGCAAAAACAGCGTCGTCCGACGTTCAGTAGCTTCGAAGTCCGATCAGGCCGCCTCGCCGAAGGTGCCGAGCCGGTAGATTGCCACTGCGCCCAGCACGAGCAGCGCGACGAGGATCAACCAGGCTCGCGTGTTCGGGCCGACGAGCGGGGTCGCCGTAATCTCCGCTGCCTCGGGGACCGCAGCCTCGGTCAGCGCGTAGCCCGAGGAGTCGCCCTCCGCGTACTCGAACATGCCACTCATCGATCCGGCGATGGTGTTGAGCGTTCCGATGATCGGCAGCGCGATCACGACGAGCGCCCCGATCACGATCATTCCCGTTCGTTCGACAGCCGTGAGGTGTTCTTGTGTCATTGGTTTTCCTCCGTCATCCCAGAATGGCCCTCGCGATCGGGTTCTTGGCCCAGTCCATCTGCTCAAGGTACTGATCCACGCCCCAGATTCGGCCGGCACCGAAGACGGCGACCGTAATGAAGAGGATCATCCCCATCAGGTCGCTGTTCACCATCCCGTGGCTCCAGGCGCCGTTGATGAAGTAAAAGAAGATCATCAGGAAGCCGCCGAAGAACGCGGCAAGCCTCGTGAACGCCCCGAGCAGAATTCCGAGCCCGATGAGGAGCTCACCCCACGGGACCATGAAGTTCGCGAAGGCGATACCCGCGGAATTGTTGAACAGCGCCATGAATCCCTCGAGAATGGTGCCCTGCGAAGCGAACTGGATGAACCAGGCCGCATCGAAGGGTGAACCGAGGACGTACGCCTCCCACACCTTCGTCAAGCCGGCGTGGAACATCCAGTAGCCGGTGATCACTCGAAGCAGGAAGAGCCAGTACGCCGCCCACGTGCCGTTCAGATCCAGGGAGAGGTCGCCCCCTGGCAAACGGGCCTCTATTGTTTGGGTCATTGTCTACTGCTGCACTTGTGGTTTAGGATACCCTAAAAGTAAAGCCTGCCACCGTTCTCAGTTGTTTGTAATCGGTACAAGACGGTTTAGGCTAATCTAAAACGGAAGATCAATACCATCAAATGTTGGTTTCCGAAGTAATTCGGTTGCAGGATGGAGTTTCCGTTGCTCGGCTCAAAATAGCGGAATCTTGAAAGTACCCGGACGGGTAGAGAAGCCAATGACAACGGGAGACCGCTCCGACTGGCCGATCGATCCCGACGGCGAGGAGGGAAGCAACGGAATGCGCCGGTTCGACATGGCCATCCTCTCGAAGTTCGAGCCGAAAGAATCCTTCCCGCTGTCGGTCGAGACGTACCTCGATCGTCACGGGGCAAAACCGGTCCGCATCAATCACCGAAAAATCCACAGCGTCGCAGAGATTTTCGAACACCTCTCCGTCGACTCCTTCGAGACGAAAACCGAGTTCCACCGCGCCGTCGGAGACGCGATCAGGGCCGCCGGCCTCTGGGACTACCACGCCGATAACTGATTTGCCCGACTGTCACGTCGAAAACTGAATTACCGACTGCCACCCCGGGAACTGAATCGTTTTAGTCCTCGATCTCTCGTCGCACCTTTTCCTGGAGCAGATCGACCGCCGTCCGATTTGCGCCCTCCGGAATGATCAGGTCGGCCCGCTTTTTCGTCGGTGCGACGAACTGTTCGTGCATCGGTTTGACCGTGGAGAGGTACTGATCGATCACCCCCTCCAGATCGCGACCCCGCTCGACGACGTCCCGGCGAATGCGCCGGAGAATCCTGACGTCCGCGTCAGTTTCCACGTAGACTTTGAGGTCGAGGAGGTCGTTCACCCCCTCGTCGTAGAGTGCGAGAATCCCCTCGAGGACGAGGACCTCGGACGGTTCGACGGTCACCGGTTCGGGTTCGCGAAGATGTCGCTCGAAGTTATATTGTGGCATCTCGATGGCCTCCCCCGTGAGTAGCGTTTGCAGGTGCCCCCGTAAGAGGTCCCATTCGAACGCGGAGGGATGGTCGTAATTGACGCCCTGTCGCTCCTCGAAGGAAAGGTCCGAGAGATCCTCGTAGTAGTTATCGAGCGGAAGTATCGTGACCGATTCTTCGACGTTTTCGGTGAGTTCGCGGGCGACCGTGGTCTTCCCGGCGCCGGTTCCGCCGGCGATGCCGATCGCGTACGGCCGATCCATTGCAAGAGGTGGTGAGTCCCGCCAAGTTGAATCCCCCGGATCCTCGCCGACTAGTTCGTATGCTACACCATCTCAACGCATAAGACTACCGGGGATACCTTTTAGACCGAATCGATGGTATACTGATGTATGAGTCCACTCCCCGTCCGTGACATCCTCTCCGGGGATTACCTCGGCGTGAGCGAGTCAGACGCGGTTCTCGGAGCGGCCGCGCTGATGCGCAAATCCGGGGAGACTGCAGCGGTCGTCTTGCGGGGACAGGACGCCGCAGGAATCCTGACGGCCGGAGAGATTCTGGACCATCTCGTCGACGGCGGGGACGTCGAGTCGACACCAGTCTCGACGGTCATGAACAGAGATCCGCCGGTGGTGACGCCCGAAACCACGCTGGGAGAGGCAACCAGATTGTTGGTTGGAACCGGCCGCAGTCACGTGCTGGTCGAAGACGGAACAGAGATCCTCGGCGTCCTCGACGCGCGGGATCTGGCGGCGGCAAAACAGCCCGGGCGTACCGAAGCATCGACCGGTGGGATGCAATCGGCCTCGATGGTCGACAGCCGGGACACCGCGGTCGACGACGGCTACTCGAATCAGAGCATCTGTGAGGGGTGTGGTTCGTTCTCGCAGGATCTGGTCAACGTCGACGGCCAACTCCTCTGTCCGGACTGCCGGACGGTGTAGCTCGGGCCGACACAGAAACGCATTTGGACCCCGCCACGAACCGTTGGGATACATGGCGATACGGACCCTCGATGACCTGTCCCTTTCGGGGACCTCGGTCGGCGTTCGGGTCGATATCAACAGCCCGCTCACGCCGGCCGGGGAACTGGCTGACGATGCCCGGCTCAGAGCCCACGTCGATACGCTCGCCGAACTTCTCGAGCGCGATGCCCGAGTGACCGTGATCGCCCACCAGGGACGGCCCGGTGGGTCGGAGTTCGAGCCGCTTGACTCCCACGCGACCCGCTTTGACGAATTGCTCGATGCGCCGGTGATGTACACGGATGCCACCAGTTCCGCCGGCGCTCGCGAGGCCATCGACGGTCTCGAACCGGGGCAGGCACTCCTCCTCGAAAACTCGCGTTTCTACAGCGAAGAGTACATGGAG
The DNA here is from genome assembly GCA_034520565.1 of Halodesulfurarchaeum sp. GTDB lineage: Archaea > Halobacteriota > Halobacteria > Halobacteriales > Halobacteriaceae > Halodesulfurarchaeum. The sequence continues at coordinate 1,257,600 of JAXHNL010000002.1, read as the reverse complement.
TTCGACCCTGCCCGCGCCGCCGAAACGCACGTCGTCGACAGGCTCGCACCCCATTTCGACGCGTTCGTCAACGACGCCTTTGCCGCGGCCCACCGATCCCAGCCGACACTCGTCGGCTTCTCGCACGTGCTCGACGCGTACGCCGGACGGGTCATGGAGCAGGAAATCGACGTCCTGGGAAATATCGACCAGACACCCACCCCCCGGGCATACGTGGTCGGCGGTGCCAAAATTCCGGACGCGATCCGCGTCATTCGACACGGAATCGAAGCCGGACTGGCCGACGAGGTGTTGACGGCGGGGCTCGTGGCGAACGTGTTTCTCATGGCCGACGGAATCGACCTCGGAGAAAAAGCGGCGGATTACATCCTCGAAAAGGACGTCTGGGACCAGATCGATCGCGCCGCCGTCCTCCTCGAGGAACACGGCGAGCACATCCACCTTCCGGTTGACGTTGCCGTGCCCGGGAACGACGGTCGTCGGGAAGTTCCAATCGACGAGCTTCCGACGTCACGGGACGGCGATGTGATGGACATCGGAAGCCGAACGGTCGAACAGTATGCCGACTGCCTTTCTAACATGGGGACGGCTATTCTCAACGGCCCGGCCGGCGTTTTCGAAAACCCGGCCTTCCGGGTCGGAACAAAGGGCCTGTTCAAGACAGTCGCCGAGACCGAATACAGCGTCGTCGGCGGTGGCGACACCGCCCGGGCCATCCGGAAATTCGACATCACCGGATTCGACCACGTGAGCACGGGTGGCGGGGCCGCACTCGCGATGCTCACCGGCCAGACCCTCCCGGCGATCGAAGCCCTGGATACTTGATGGCCTTCGAAATCGTCGAGGCAACCGTGTCCGACGTCGACGAGATTCTGGAATGCTGGGTGAACCTCGTCGAGGGACAGCGTTCGTATGGCTCTCATATCGTCGGAGAACCCAACCGAGCTGCGGCCCGGGACCTCCTGGGCCAGTACGTTGCAGGGGACATGCTGGATGTCGCCACGGCAACGGACGGGGGAGCCGAAGAACTACTTGGCTTTGTCATGTTTTACCGCGAATCTGGGCTGTACGAGCAGTCTGTCGTCCGCGGCGTGATCGAAAACGTGTACGTGAAACCGCGCGTGCGGGGACAGGGCATCGGTTCGGCGTTGCTCTCGCGTGCCGAAACGAAGCTGGCAGATCGAGGCGCGGACGTCGTGGCCATTAGTGCAATGGCAGAGAACGAGACGGCGATTCAGTGGTACCGGGACCGGGGCTACACCCCACAGCGGCTGATGATGGAACGCTCCCTCGAAGAGGACTGACACCGAGGGGAAGGCGTAAACGGGGTGGTGGCGTACTTCCGCTCGTGGCTAGTTTGTTACGCTTCCGGCGGTCCACGGAATCCTGGTCAGAAGGCCGGGTGACGGACCGGATTTATCGATCTCTCGACGACGCACTCGGTGCGGAAATGACGACCCCCTGGTTCGCCCCGCCAGACGACTACGAGGCACGACGATTCGAGATGGAAAACGGCGACATCGCCCTGTTCGCCTGGACGGAGGGACAGGCCTACTGGATGGGGAACACCGAAACGCCGGAGGTGCTCTGGCGAACCGAGAAGTACGACTTCGATGAAGTGCCGCCCGGTGTCGCCGACTGGGCCGAGCGCGAACTATTGGCCCAACTGCACGAGGAGTCTCCCTGGCTGACCGAGTTCCCCCACCTCTCGTGGTTCTTCCTCCCCGTGTTTCTCTCGAAAGACGGTCGGGAAACTTCGCGGACGTTCTTCTCAGAGCACGCCGCCGGCTTCCCCATCGACGATGCAGAACCGGCCCTCGAATTTTACGAATCGTTTCTCGCGAGTGGCGTCTTCGACGACTACCGTCACCTCATGGCCGGAAAGCTCGGCACCTCCGACGGGCTGAACATGATTCGGATGACTGCCGCGATGGGCGAGTTCAATGCCGCGTACCTGCTTGATGCAGCCGGGTACGACATCGAACCGGAGGCGCCCGTTTCGACCGGGCACTCACTCGATTTCCGGGTCGAAACGAACGATCGTGCCCACCTCGTGGAGGTGACCCATCCGGCTCCACCACACCGACGGAACGCAAATTCGGCAGTCGAGGCGGTCAAACTGACGGCGGCAACCAAGGTCGATGGCCAACTCGACGCTCACGGAGGAGGCGTGGTTCTGCTGGTGGATTGTACGAGTTTCACCGACGCGGAGTTCGAACAGGTCATGGCAAGCGAACCAGCAGTCGGCCATCGCCCGGCGGTGGTCTATCGATTGCGTCCCGAAGGGACGGTCGCTGGATACGCAGACGGTCAGGTCCCACTCGACCTCGGACTCGTGTCCGAAAGAACGAATGAAGCGAAGTAACACGTTCCTGCAGGTTTATTGCGTAGTGATACCATAGGACACATATGAGCGTCGAAATACGTCGTCCGCAGACCCGGCGGTGTCTGCGGTGTGAGCGCGAGGAGGTCTGGGACGAATCGACTGGCGCCTGGCGCGTCGAGGGCGAGGTCGGGAAGGTCTATTGTGTCCACGAGTGGAACATCACGGGCGGGTTCAACCCGATCGTCGAGTAACCCTCGGAGGGTTAATGAAACACGACGCCCTACCGACAGTCGTGTCTAACCGTCGCCACGAGCGCCTCGAACGGACGGCGACCGGTCCCGGAAACTCGCTTCGTCACTGGCGGAAGGCGAAATCGCCGTGGATCGTCGCGCGCAACTACGCCGCGATCGTGGTAGCGAGGCATTCCCCGAGCCTCCGGTTCAAGAACTGGCTATACCGTCGGGTCGGAATGACGGTGGAGCCTGGGGCCCGCTGGGGGCTCGAATCGACTCCCGACGTGTTCTTTCCCGAACTCATCACGATCGAAGCAGACGCGATCGTCGGGTACGACGCGACCATCCTCTGTCACGAGTTCCTTCAGGACGAGTTCCGAACCGGGCCGGTCAGAATCGGTGCCGAAGCCATGATCGGCGCCGGCGCGATCGTCCTTCCCGGGGTGGAAATCGGCGACGGGGCTCGGGTCGCTGCAAACTCCCTCGTAGCCGAGGACGTGCCACCCGAGACGACCGTCGCCGGAGTTCCGGCCGAGCCCGTCGAGTGATCACTCGCGGATCAACGTCGCCCCCTTCTTGAGGACGAGATGGTTCGGCACGAGAAAGACCCGCCCATCCTTTTCGATCGAGGTAGAAAACAGGTCGATCTCTTGTACGACGCCCTCGTGTTCCCCGATTGCAACCTGATCGCCGATGGTGTATGGTTGTGAGAACAAGAGATACAGACCGGCACCGGCCGCGGCAAGAAGCTGGTGCAGTGCCGTCGTGAGGAGAACGATGACGGCGAAAAGATAGGCTCCGAGAAGGATCAACAGAACACCGACGGCGACACCGATTTGGGCGAGTGCCAGAAGTATCGCAACGAATACGACCGTGTACCGGAAGACCCGTCCGACGAGCGCTGACTTCAGGGAACTTGACCCCCTTGAGTCGCTCGTTCACAGAGACTTCCATTTTGTCCCCGAGAAGCAACCCACCCATCACGATCAGGGTGGCGAGAATGTAGGATGGGAGAAGGTCAGCACCCCGGGCCAACAGCACGCTCGTTTCCACGATATCGGCGACCTGCAGACTGTAAACCACTGCAAACCCGTAAATCAACCAGGCCGTACTCTGGGCGAGAATCGCGACTGTATCGGTGCCGAAGTTCCGGGCCGTTCGCTCGAGACTCGTTCCCTCTACAGCCTCGTCGACACCCAATCCACGTAATAGCCGGCGATTGAGTTGCCCGAAAAAGTGACCACCGAGCAGCCCGCCGATCAACGATGACCGCGGCCCAGAGATACCGGGTTTCGAGCGTGAAGTCGGCGATCACGTCGACCATTCAGTACTCCTCCGGATCGAGTTCGAGGACCAGATCACCGCCCTTGAACGCCCGAACCATCCCGTCGCTTTCGCTGAGCGCGATCGCCACGGCCCCCGTATCCCGAGTGATGGCGCCCGCAGCCATATGCCGGGCACCCAGTCCTTTGGGAATGTCTACTCCTTCGGCGGAGGGTTCGAGATACCGGTACGCCGAGACGATTTTCCCCGAATCCGAAACGACGAAGGCGCCGTCCAACCGAGAGAACTCCTTGAGCATCACGTTCACGATTGGATCGCCGACGTGAACGTGGGACTTCTCGAAGGGGTTGTACGAGAGCGGTCGGGACTTGTTCATGACGTTGCCCGCATCGCCCACGACGAACAGGGCGCCGACCGGTTTGCCCTTTTGCCCCTTCCTCCCGAGTTCGATGGCGACGTCGAAGGCGTCCCGAAGCACGTCCGGGTCCGCTCGCGAGTCCGTGAACAGGTCGTAAATGCCGTGTGTGCCCTCCTTGACCCTGACTCGGGAGATCATGTCCCGCCCGTCGTCAATCAGGCTCAAGACGGCAAGTACCTCGTCACCGGGTTCGACGAGTTCCTGATCGGCCGCACCCTCCAGCGCGAAGTAAATGTAATCTTTCACGCTGTCGAACGCCAGTGGCACTTCGACGAATTCGGTCGCTTCGACTTCGTTTTCCGTGCCGACGACGACCACTGGCATCTCCTCGACCGACGACGCGTCATCGTACTGTGACCCTGTCGGTGAGAAGAGAAAGAGCGCATCGGGATCGGCAACGATGTCATCCAGCAGAGCACACAGTTCGACCATTACGTAAACGAACTCGGTGAACCCTCAAAACGTTTGTGCGGCTTCGGGGCGGGGCTAGCATCTATACGGCCGACACGCGTAGGACGAATGACAGACATGGATAGTAATACCACTTGGCTCGGAGAGTGGCGGTACTTCAACGGGCAGTCAGCACCTGCGGGGTCTTCCGACCTGACAATCGCCCATCTGAGTGATCTCCACGGCCAACTCGGACCGGCGAATCAGGTTTTCTACCGCACAAGCAGGGGAAGTTCGCCAATCGACTTCGAGTCCGGAAAGCGGGCGATTCGGCCCGTGCGTGGGCTGGCAACTCACGTGGCCAAACTCGATCAGCTACGCGAAGCCAACGAGTCGCTCGTGTTGATGAGTGGCGACACCTTCCACGGGACGGCGGAGGCGACGTTCACGGACGGAGAGATCATGCTCGAACCGATTAACGAGCACGTCGATCCCGATGTGTACGTGCCCGGGAACTGGGACTTCGGCCACGAGGGGGCCCGGGACGGATCCGCTCTGGACCTCTTCGACGCCGTCGAGGCCCCGACTCTCGCGACGAACCTCTCTGACGCCGAAGGGTCCCAGTTGTACGAGGGGTACTCGCTCTTCGAGCGGAGCGGCCGAACGATCGGCGTCGTCGGAATGACAAATCCCTACATCGACAGGATGGCCCCGGCCTTCCACGACGGCAAATATCAGTTCGGAAAGTCACCGGTCCTGCTCGAGGAAACCGCGACTGCCGCCCGGGAGGCAGGTGCAGATCTGGTCGTCGCAGTCACCGAGATCGGTCTCCCGTGGATGGTTCAGGCCGCAAAGGACTTCGACAGTGTCGACGTGGCCCTCAGCGCACACACCCACGAGTATACGTACGAACCCATCTTGATCGACCGAACCGAAACGATGGTGATCGAATCGGGCATGGGCGAGGCACTTGGACGGGTAGACGTCCGCTTCGACGAACGTGGACCGGCGTTCAGACACGTCCTCTACACCTTCACGAAGGACGCCCCCTACACCCCAGCACCGGACGAGGCAACCGCGGAGACGATCGAACGGCTTCGAACCCCGTTTTTCGACGAGGATCCGGACTTCCAGCGTGGCCCGGTCACACTCACACGACCGCTCTCGACGGTGGTCGGCGAGACGAAATTCGATCTGGCCCGCCAGTCGTTCCTCGAGAGCGCGTGGAATACGCTCTTCAACGACGCCCTCAGGGAGACCTTCGAGACCGATCTCGCGGTTACCCACGGCAACCGCTTCGGGCAGGCGATCCCGGCCGGAGAAATCACTCTCGAAGACGTGTTCACGTTCTACCCGATGACGGCCCCGGTCGCCGCCGGAGACGCCTGGGGCCAACAGCTCGTCTCACACGTCGAAAACTACCTCATCGACAACTTCACCGCCCACGTCTACGATCAGGAGGACGGCCGCGTGCGTGCGTTCTCCTCGAACGTCGAGTTGGTAGTCGACCCGACGGCAAAACGGGGTCGGCGGCTGGTCTCCATGACCGTCGACGACGAACCGATCGACCCGGAGGCAACCTACCGCGTGGCTACCTTCCGACGGCCCGGTACCCCAACGCGGGATCTCGGCGGGTGTGGCTTTCCCTTCAGGAACGTGGAGACCCGTGACGCGATTCCGGCCGACGTGCTCGTCGAGTACCTCGAGACCCGTTCGCCGGTTGCATACGAGGTGATGAACCTCGTCACGACACCCGAGTCCGGCGGGACAGTTCAGAACACGCCTGCAGAGGGACCGTATCCGTTCATACAGCCGGGGGTCGACTACGCAGGAGGCAACAGATACGTGGAAACAGCGATGATTCCATCCCGGTACGACCACCCCCCGAGCGAAAAGTGACCGCCGCTACCCGGTCATGACGACCGGCCGTTTCGTCGCCTGAATGATGTCCGTCGCAGTACTTCCGAGTAACACGTCGGAGATCCCATCGCGCTTGCGTCCGCTCATAACGATCTGGTCGGCGTCGATCTCCTCGGCGTGCTCGAGAATCGCCGCCGCGACGGGCCCGGTGTCCATCCGACGAGCGACAGTCGCGCCTGCACCCTCCAACCGATTCGCTGCCTCGATCGCCGCCTCGTTGCCCTCGAAGTTCTCCTCGTCATCGATGTCCGCGTCCTCCCGCGGGAGGACGTGAAGGATCCGGACCACGAGATCCTCGGGCGCCATCGGGGAAGTCAACAGGTAATCGACCTGCGCGTTGGTTCGGTCGGCGTCACGGTCGACGGGCATGAGAATATGATACCGCATAGGCAAAAATTGTCGTGGTATAATAATATGTGTTTTGTTAGTAATTCACAACATCGCCCGACAATGCGCAAACGACTTCACTGACGAGTGTAATTCCCCAACAGGCGATGGAGTCCGCCTGATCCAACTGCCGATTCGCGGCTGATGACTCCTTCTATCGAGTCATGACAGCACGCGATTTCCGCCCGATTCGGGCACTCGAGACGATGGCACTGGTCGGTATCGGTGGATTCGCCGGATCGAACCTCCGATATCTCATCGGACAGTTCTGGCCGGCGCTGCCTGCCACACTCGCCGTGAATACAACTGGCAGTTTTGCTCTCGGGCTCGTCATCTACGTGGCTCTTCGCACGGACCGGCTCTCGATGGAAACACGTCTTCTGGTGTCCACGGGCTTTCTCTCGTCCTTTACGACCTACAGTACGTTCGCGCTCCTCTCGGTCCAAAGCCAGCCAGCATGGTTCGTATTCAACGTACTGGCCACCTACGGGCTGGGATTTGCCGGCGTGATCGTGGGACGGGCAGTGGCCGTACGATTCGAAGGGCGGGTGAGTCGATGATCCCGATCGAGCCCGCCCACATCGTCGGAACCGGCGGTGCAATCGGCGCAATACTTCGACAGTTGGCGAGCAGTCGAATCGACGGGACTGTGTATCCCTACGGAACGATCACAGTGAACGTCGCCGGGACCTTTCTGCTCGGGTCCGTGACCTTTCTCGGAATGGGAAACGAACTTGTGCTCTTCCTCGGGACTGGCGTGGCCGGCTCCTTCACCACCTTCTCCTCGTTTTCCGTCGAAACAGTCCGACTCTGGGAAACCGGGGACCGGTATCGGGCCGTCGGGAACGCCGCCGGAACGTTCCTCGGGGCGTTACTCGCACTGGGAGCTGCCTGGATACTCACTCGCGCACTTGCTCAGGCTCTCTGAGCGCAGGTGGCAATTTCCACGATGACACCCAGGGTCGAAAAATAGGGGCACGAATCGGGGGGTCCCCGAACGGTTAATGGCTCGGCCGCCGTAGGTTGGTATGGTGACACAAGGCATGGTAGATCACGAGACCGCCATCGAGCGGTATTACGAGGAGATGTTCACCGAGGGAGATACGGACGTTGCAGAGGAAATCCTCGCAGAGGACATCAAGTATCACGGTCCCCGCAGTGTCACGCCGGGCACGCTCAAAAATCTGGGACAGGTCAAGGCGTTCGTCAAGCGCTACCACGCTGCATTTCCGGACATCGAATACGAGGTCGAGACGATCTTCGGCGACGGCGACGAATACGCCGTCAGGTGGTCCTCCGCTGGCACCCAGACGGAGAAGCTCTTCGGCATCGAGGGCGAAGGCGAGGACTTCTCCGGCACCGGCCTGAACATGTTCCAGTTCGAGGACGGTAAGATCGTCGAGATCTGGTCCTACTGGGATACGTTGGGCATGGTCCGGGAACTCGGGCTGGTGTCTCCTGTCGGAATGCGAGACGCGTAACTGGGCCCGTCGTCTTCAGCAGTATTTTGCCGGTGCCAACCGGAGCAAATGGTATGGAGGACCTCTCCCACCCGTTCGTCGACGGGTTACAGACCTATCCCGCAGACGACGACGTCCACGTCTCGCCAAACGCGGTACACGAAACCGAGGGCTACCGATCGACCAAAATCGAGACCGGGAGCCACGCCGGCACCCACGTCGACGCGCCGGCTCACATCATCCCGGATGGGAAGAAACTCGCCGAATTTTCCGTCGACGAATTCGTGTTCGACGCGGTGAAAGTCGACTGTCGGGACCTCGAGGCCCGGGAACCGATTCCCCCCGAGCGGATCCCGGAAGACGAGACGGCTGACTGCGTGATCTTTCAAACGAACTGGGACGAACACTGGGGGACGGACCGATATTTCGACCACCCGTACCTCAGCCCCGAGGCCGCGACGGTGTGTGCAAAACGGGATTTCTCGGTCGGCTCGGATACGCTCAATCCCGATCCGACGCCAAGTCTGTCCGCGAGCGCCGACGAGCCGGATGGCTTCAAGGCCCACGAAGCAATCTTGGGCGCCGAGAACCTGATTTTCGAGAACCTCACCGGCCTGAAACGGGTCCCGGAGCGGTTCGAATTGCGCGCATTTCCGCTCCCGCTCCAGGTCGATGGCGCGCCAGTTCGGGCAGTCGCGGTCGAGTACTGAAACCAGCAAGCGACGGAGCCACCCACCCTTTCTTCCCCCTCGGGCGTGGAATGTCGTTTATGAACCGATCGACAACCTGGGACGTATTGATCATTGGGGGCGGACCGGCCGGTCTCTCAGCCGGGATTTTCACCGCTCGGGCGGAATTGGACACGTTGATACTCAACGATGGCGAGCCGATCCTCCGCCGGAACGCCCATCTCGAGAACTATCCAGGCTTCCCTGCCGGAGTCAACAGCCGGCTCCTCCTCGAGATGATGGGCGAACAGGCAGAACGGGCTGGCGCGAGTCGCAGACAGGCACGAGTCACCGACCTCGAACGCACCGGAGACGGGTTTCAGGCGACGACGGCGGATGGTGAGACCGTCCAGACTACAGCAGTCATCGCCGCGACGAAAAATACAGTCGACTTTCTCGAAGCTCTCGACGGGGTCGAAATCGTCTCCCGGGGGAAGGATTTCGTCGAGACCGACGACCGGGGCCGGACCGGCGTCGACGGGCTCTACGCCGCTGGACGGCTGGCGATGCAACCGTATCAGACGGTCATCGTCGCCGGACACGGAGCATCAGTGGGCGTCGCCGTCGTCGAGGATTCGGACGTGAATTTCTACCACGACTGGATCGCTCCAGAGGGCTACTTCACCGGCCGCAGTCGAGACGTCCCTCCGGGCTGTGAGGAAATCTCCGAGTCGGAACGCCGGGATCGAGAGGCCGAATCGCTCGAGGTCATGCAATCGTTCTTTGCCGAACCGCACCCGGATGAACCGACCCAGCACCCGAGCGTGGCCGACGAGGAGTGAAACGCGAGACGGGTTAGCGCCTGATCTCGAACCCCTCCAGCGCAATCGGTTCCTCCGTGGAAACGGTGACGTCACTAACTTCGGCAGCCGGGCTCCCCTCGTGACACCACTCGATCATCGACTCGACGGCGGCCGGCTCGCCTTCGAAGACCGCTTCGACGCGGCCGTCCGCGAGATTTTTGACCCAGCCATCGACGTCACGTTTCCGGGCCTGATCGCGCGTGTTCGCCCGAAAGTAGACCCCTTGCACCCGTCCGGAGACGTAGACGTGAGCTCGCTTGCGGTCGGGCATAGACGAACGTACAGGCCGCCGCCGCATAAATGCCCGAGACGACGGTCCCGGACGGTCGGTCCGCCACCCAAATCCGTTTGAGCCGGGGGCTGCTACGGTCGGGCATGGTTGTCGAATCTTCGACCGACGAACTCGAACACGACACGCCGGCACCGGACTTCGAACTCCCGGGGACCGACGACAAAACGTACTCGCTGTCGGATTTCGGTGAGTACGACGCCCTCCTCGTCGTGTTCACCTGCAACCACTGTCCGTACGCGAAGTCGAAGTTCGAGACGCTGAACGACATCGCCACGGACTACGACGACGTCGCAGTCGTCGGGATCAATCCCAACGACGCCGAGGAGTACCCCGACGATTCGTTCGAGCGAATGCGGGAACTGGTCGCGGACGGGACGGTTGCCTACGACGCCTACCTTCGGGACGGGTCACAGGCAGTGGCCGAGGCCTACGGAGCAGCGTGCACGCCCGATCCGTTCCTCTTCGATGGCACCGACGGCGAGTTCACGCTCGTGTACCACGGGCGGCTGGACGACGCCCAGAGCCCGGACGCTGAACCGAGCGGAGAACCCGGCTTCGAGATGCGGCAGGCCATTGACGCGGTGCTCGCGGGCGAACCGGTCGACGTCGAGGAGATTCCGTCACGCGGCTGTTCGATCAAGTGGAAATAACGACTGATACCGCGGGACAGGATTCGAACCGGAGGAAATCTCCCTTCGGTCGATTTCCAGGGCTCGAATCCGTGCCTGCTCGTTCACTCGTTTTCTCGCTCATGGCTCACGGCTCGTTCCTCGCCGTTCGCCTTTACCGAGACCCTCCCTTTGGTCGGGTCTCGCACTGCGCGGGACAGGATTCGAACCACGGTCAGAGCAAAGCTCTTCCCTGATTCGAATCCGGTGAACGCATTTACAACCGCGATCTCACGGCTCGGGACACCGGGGGGTCCCTCGCCGGTGAGTGTCGCTGAAAAGTGCGCGGGACAGGATTCGAACCGGAGGAAACCTCGCTTCGCTCGGTTTCCAGGGCTCGAATCCGTGCCTGCTCGTTCACTCGTTTTCTCGCTCATGGCTCACGGCTCGTTCCTCGCCGTTCGCCTTTACCGAGACCCTCCCTTTGGTCGGGTCTCGCACTGCGCGGGACAGGATTCGAACCTGCGGAGGGCTACCCCACAGCGTCCTAAGCGCTGCGCCGTTGACCACTTGGCTACCCGCGCGCATCGACTACTACCCCGGGCACCCCAATAAGGCTCACGAGAAACCACCGGGAAAGCATTAACCCCATTCCGATACTTTTCTGGCCCATGTATCGTGCCGGGACCGAGCGGGCCGAACAATCGACCCTCGCCGCTCTCGACCGGGTCTCGGAACGACTCGACTTGGACACCACTGCTCGTTCGGCCGCCCGGGAACTGTTTCTCTCCCAACTCCCCGTCGAGGAACGGTCGAAAGACGCGCTCCTCGCGACGAGCATCTACGCCGGCGCACTGATCGCCGGCGACCAACGATCCCAAACGGCAGTCGCCGATGCGGCCGACGTCTCCCGACTCACCATCCAGTCCCGCTGGCGGCCGCTGCTCGAAAAAGCCGGATTCGAAACGCCGTCCTGGTAGTCCTGAAAGCGGCCGAATCCGAAACCCGCCGACTTACCTGACCGCAGAGGCGTCGTTTTCCCGGCCCGTCCGATCCGGTGTGAGCGTACCGTGTTCGTCGATCTCGCCGCGGACGATCCGGGTGCTTGAGATGATGTCCCCGTCCTCGGCCAGAAGCCGCTCGACCACGACGATCTGCAGCGGTTCGAGATCCCGGTCCTGGCGAATCTCGTTGATCCGGTGCCCGCCCTCCCTGGTTTCCGGCGTCACCACGAGGGCCTCGTACTGGGGTTCGACCGCGATACCGGTCGGCTTCTCGAGGCGTCGGACCTCGAACTCGCGATCATATTCCGGGGCAAGGGCAGCCAATTCGGCCTCCAGGTCGGCCTTGCGCTCCTCGAACGGTCGGACGTACCGCGGCTCGTGACGGGTCTTGGGGGCCAGTTCGTCGCTGGTCAATCCAACAGTAAGATCGCCGAGTTCGAACCCACGACGAAAAAGTTTGCGGTGTCCGTCGTGAATGGGGTCGAACGTCCCCCCGAGCGCCACGTCCATATCCCGCGGGATGGTTCCCGTGCGTTTAGAGGTTGGGTTTGGCACTTCCCACCCAGCGTTACTCCGCCGACTCCTCCGTGTCCTCACGGACTTCGATCTGGACGGGCTCCGGTGTCTCCTCTTCCTCTGCTGCCCCCCGAAGGTCCATGGTGAAGACTGTGTTGAGCTCCTCCTGGACGCGCCCGACGACGCTTCCGACCAGGTCACTCGGGGCGATGGACTTGTACTCGAACGGGTTGTTCCCGGCCCCCTCGCTCTCGCGTTTTCGACGCTCGACGATCTCTTCATCGGCCAACTCTGCGAGCGCCTCGCGAACCGTGCTCGGATAAAGACCGGTACCTTCGGCGACCTCCTCGCTGGTACTCCATGGATCCTGGCGAAGATAGACGTAAATTCGGCCCCGGGTCTCGGTATCGAGCAACCAGGAGAGGATGTCGATGACACGAGTGTCGAGTTCGTTCACGGCCCGGTCGGCACCGGCTTCGATTCGATCGCGGGCGCCCGTCTCCTCCTCGGGCGTCTCCGCCTCGGTGTCCTCACTCCCCCGGGACTCGGCCGGCGGTTCCGTCTCGTCACCTGCCGTTTCATCGGGTTCACCACTGCGGGTTTCCCGTTCCGTGTCCGCATGCTCGTCGCCCAGTTCCGACCGACCGTCCCGTGGCTCGTCCTCGGTCATGTTGTCTCTAATAGGACAAAAGTGGCGGGCGGGTTTAAACCCTCGGCCAGACACCCACCCGATTTCCCCCTACAGACGCGGTTCGATAATGAGCGCCTCGTTGAGCGCACGGGCGCCTGATTCCTCGAGAATGCGGCGCTGTCGTGTCGCTCCGCTTTCGGCTTCGAAGATCTCTCTGATTCCGGAAACCCCGAGGCGATCAACCTCCCGGTCGACGATCGCCCCGATGGAAAGCGGCGTTCCATCGGGCTGAATCAACTCGGCCTCGTGACCATGACGCATCGCACGCCACTTGTTCTCATCGAGGAGTTCCCGGCGCATATCGAGTCCGGATTCGCCGTCCTCGTACCGGGCTACGAGGTCCATCACGAGCGCGTGGGTGTATTCCACGAACGCGTCGACGTGTCCGACACGGTCCTGAGCGTCGAAAATTCTGACCTCGACGGTCCCGAGGTCGGTGTGGGGCCGGACGTCGTACCAGAGTTCGCCGGAGTCCTTGATCGAATCCGTCTCGAGCATCCGCGTTTCGAACCGTTCGTAGGCCTCGAAGTGCTCGAAGGCTGTCGGCATGCCGGTGTTCGGCAGGTTCTCGAAGATCTTCGCGCGGGAAGAGCAAAGCCCGGTGTCGAAGCCGTTCCAGAACGGTGAGTTCGCCGAGAGCGCCAGCATCAGGGGGAGATAGCGGCGGATCTCGTCGGCGATCCAGACGGCCTTCTCCGCGTCGTCGATACCCACGTGAACGTGTAATCCCGCCGTCGTGTTCCGGTGTTGTGGATACTGGATCCTGTCGAGTTGCGATCGATAACGGGGTTTTTCGGCGTGTTCGTGGAGCCGCCAGTCGGCTGCAGGGTGGATCCCCGCGGCGGCGATCCGAAACCCGTGTTCGGCGGCGTACTCCTTGAGTGTATTCCGGATCTCTCGGACCGCATCGGGCGCTTGGTCAGGGCCATCGAGTTTTCTGGTCCGGGTCTCGAGGACGAATTTGAACAGTTCGTGGTCCACGTCGCCCGTGATCGGTTCCGGGGCCTCGTTCTCGTACACGAGTTGGTCGGACCCAGCCGTCGGGACTCCGACCTCGTCGACGACGAAATATTCCTCTTCGACCCCCACCGTTCCCAACTCGTCGAAGACAGTTCGAGACCCGTTCGACATCGGTCGAATCCGAGGGGCGGTCGACGTAAATACTTCCTGAAGTCGGCTCTTCCTTGCCCGTTCTTCTTACCGGGGGGTCGCCACGACGGCGAGATGATCCGCGTGATAGGGATCGAGTTCCCTGGTCTCGAGAACTTCGTACCTCGATTCGAGCGTTGAAAGGGATTCCTCGAACACGGCCGCGGGATCCCGCGTCACGTCTTCGCTTCGGGCCTTGATGGCGAGTAGGAGTGTGCCATCCCGGGCCAGAAACCGCGCGTTCCGGTTCGCGACCCGGGCCTGTTCCGTCGTTGCAACGTCCTGAATCAGGACGTCGAGGTCGGCTTCCACCACGTGCCCATAGGTGGTCGGCTTGCGGGCGTCTGCGAGAAGTGGGAAGAGGTTCGAGCGGGTTTCCGCGACAGACACGAGGTCCCGCATCGGCCGGGGGGCGAATTCGACTGCGTAGATCGGCCCGGCGAAATCTGCGACGTGACTGACAGTCGTTCCAGTCGCCGCCCCCAGGTAAAGTACTCCGTCTCCGTGTTCGAGTCCCGTCTCGATTTTCAGTTCCAACATGGCACCGAGTTTCGACCGATTGGGATCCCATCGGCGCCAATCGTCTTTCGTCGGTTCGCCGTACACCGGCTCACCACGGGTGGCGAGCACGTCGCCGTCGCCGATCCGTCGACGTTCGACCCTGTCGGGAAGCGTCATTGACCCTCACCCCCGGATCGGATTCGCTCGATCCGGTCGTCGAGCTCGGTCTGGAGAGGCGGATGTCGTTCGCCGCGGTAGTGATCGATCCGGGCCGCGATGGACAACTTCCCGGCGAGGGCCCGCGCTGCCGAGCCCCGTTTTTCCGGGCGGGTTCCGCGCACGTACTCGTGAGTGAAGATGATCCCGTGTTTCGGCGACGGCGCGTGGCCCTCGAGGTGAGCGAAAAGCGCGTCTTCGGCCCCAAGTACCTGGACGGTTCCGCTCGGTTTCTTCGCGAGCGTTTCGAGTCCGCCGGCGAGAGCGATAAGGCGAGCTGCAAGCTCCGGCCCGGCGAGCATCGAGAGGTTCGGCGCCAAAAGCGGCGTCTGTTCGGCGACGAACGAGCGGAGGTGCTCTCGCCGCCGGTGCACGTCCCGAACCGTTTCCGCGAAGTCGACGATTTCGGCCTCGACGGGTGTTTTCGGCATTCGATCGCTGACTTCGAGCACGTACTCGAGTCCCTCCCTCGATTCGCCGTACTGGCTCCCCGCCCACTCCGCGGCCCGTTCGGCGAGTTCGTTTTCGGTCTCCGTGAGGTGGTCCATCGCGCGGACGGCGTGAACCAGTTGGTTGCCCGTTGCCTGCTCCTTTTCGGCTGTGGCGGCGGTTGCAGCTTCGACGGTTGCTTCGCGAAGCGCCTCGTAATACTCCTCCCGACTGTCAACGAACCCGGCCTCGACGGCCAGTTCCGGCCACGGACCGGGCGTTTCGGCCTGGCCCGCCCGAATGGCAGCCGCGCCTCGCTCGACGTCGGGCTCGTCGAGATCGTGAAACCAGCCCCGGTCGGTCATGGTTGGGGTTTCCGCGCCGGCCGGGTTAAGTGGGACGGTCGCTTTCGGGCCGAAAGACAACCGTTAAACGGAACGGGCCAGGTAGGAGTACGTAGCATATGAGTCAGACCGACCGGGCCCGTCGCTGTGTCTCCTGTGGGATCAACATCTCGGGGACAAACGCGGCGGCCTTCACGTGTCCGGAGTGTGGGCACCAGATCTACCGGTGTGCAACCTGTCGAAAGCAGAGTACGCTCTACGAGTGTCCCGAGTGCGGGTTCCGGGGGCCATAGCATGGGGAAAGTCGCCGCCGTCATCAAGGTGATGCCCCAGAGCCCGGACCTCGATCTCGACACACTCGAGGACCGACTGAGCGACTCACTGCCGGAAGGTGCCAAGATCAACGACGTCGACCGCGAGGAGGTCGCGTTCGGACTCGTCGCCCTCTATCCGACCGTGATCGTTCCGGACGACGCCGGCGGCACCGAAGCCGTCGAGGAGGCGTTTCGATCCGTGGAAGGCGTCGAGTCCGTCGCCGTCGAGGAAGTCGGTCGCATCTAGCCCAGCAAGTTTTTCCCCTCGGCACACCACTGTGCGAATGCATGCCACACGAGGCTTACGTCCAGTTGGTCTGTTCGGAGTGCCGGAAGGCCTGGGAGGCCACGCCGAGCGAACTTCCAGACGCAGAGCAGAATTTCAGTTGTCCGAACTGCCATGCGACCCGTCGGACAAGCGAGTTCATGCGGACGGATCGTGACCTCGAAAACCTCAAGCAACTCTCCTGATCCGCTGGCGTATCCCGTCTTTCTTCGATTTTCTCAGACCGACGAACGAGCCCCACAGGCGTCACATTCGAGCAGTTCCGCGCCCTGTTCCCGTGTGAGATGGGTGTCCGGGAGGCCACATTCCGGACAGAGAACGTAGGCCTCGACGTACTCGTCGATCACGCCCGCGACGCGTGATTCGTTGAACTGCCCTGTCAGTCTGGCCCGATCCCGGTCGTCGATGTGTGCGCTGGTCCCGAACTCGTCCTGCAGGAACTTGAGCACGTGATTTTCGTCCCGGCCCACGGAGTCCAGGATCTCCTGGAAGTTCTCGAAAACGGTCACGTTTCCCTCGGTCCGAAGCGTCGGATCCGGAACCTCGAAGCGGCTCTCCTTCTCGCTGATGTCCGGTTTCTCCTCGAGGGCGCGTTCGAGTTGCTCCTCGTAGTCCATATCGGTACCAGACGGTGCCACCCTAAAAGCCTTTCAGCAAGCGTCGGACCCGAATTTGGGCGGTACAACCCTTGGTAACTCTCCTCAGAGTAATACTATAACGGTGTAGTCGCTACAAGTGGTTGCACATGAAAAAACAGGAGCTCATTCACCTGCATGGACTCCTCGCCGAGGTCGGGAACTTCTACGAGCGCGTTTCCACGAGAGAACTCCAGCTCGACGAGTACGAATCCACGGGTGTACGACCGACATCGATCCACAAATCGAAAACTGACCACAAGGCCGCTGTTTTTGCGCTGGCGAAGGGAATCACGGGCACGATGGACGCCGCGGAGAGCTCGGAGCCCGTCACGGCCCAGGCCGACTGAATTCCTGACGAAGACGAGCGGTACGTCCGTCGATCTCGAGTAGCGCAGGCTGTGCGCTGCATGGGAGACCCCCCGACCTCGTGAAACGACGGTCACTGACACCAGAAACGGAGAGCAATCACTATCGGATTCGACCGAACGGTACGGACCGCGAACGGTGGCCAGTCAGTCCTCGATCAGGTCCTCGAACTCCGGCAGCACGTCATCGGACTCGTCGTCCGATTCGGCGGGTTGGGTCTCCGCTTGGCCGTCCGAGTCCGCCACTGGTTCGGCGTCATCGTCCGACTCGGCGGCAACCTCGGTACTTCCGGCATCTTCTTCCTCCGACGGAGATTCATCGTCATCCTCGAGGACTGTCACTTCGAGAACCTCGAGGGGAATGTTTTCCAGCCGCTGCCCGATCTCCTTCCGCGCGATCCGGGAGGCGTGCTCCTCCCGTTCGACGTTGAACACCGTCATCTCCAGTTCGAGGGCGACAAGGCTTTCGTCGGCTGCGACGAAGGCTGGCTCGAGTTCCTCGCCACAGTGGGGACACTCGCGGGTGCCCATGTCGATCTCCACGTAGTTGAGGTCGGGATTCAGCATCTCGCCCGTCTTGGAAATCCCGATCCGAATGGCCTCGTCCGCTGTTTCCACGTCGTATACCGGAACCGCCGCTTCGACGACAACTCGACAATCCATGGGTATGGTGCTCGTTCACGCCCGACATAAAAATAGATTGGCCCCGATCCGACAGGTTTTCCCCGGCAAACACGAACACCAGTCGATGGAAACCGGTCACGTCCCCGCAAAATCGATCCCGGGGGCAATCGACCTCCGGACGACGCTCGAAAGCGGACAGACGTTCCTGTGGCAACCGGTGAATGGGGCCCACGGGCTGGAATCGGGATCGAAGGGGGAGTGGTTCCGGACAGTCGGCGACGGTGAGGTAATCGAAGTCAGAGAGCAGAATGGAGGCCTCGATTGGCGGTCGAATACCGACCCGACACCAGCACTCAGGGCTCGGCTCGGCCTCGATGCGGAATTGCCGCGGATTCGATCCGAGTTTCCCGACGAACCCGTCGTGCAGGCGGCCACAAACCGGTTCGAAGGGCTCCGACTGGTTACCGAGCCCGTCGTGCCGACACTGTTCTCCTTCATCCTCTCCGCGCAGATGCGAATCGGCAGGATCCACGAGATGGTTGGCGCACTGCGGGAGACCTACGGCGAACCGATCGAGTGGCGCGACACGGTCGTGTATGACTTTCCGAGCCCCGAAAAATTGGCCCGGGCGACCGAGACCGAATTGCGTGATCTCGGGCTTGGCTACCGCGCGCCCTACGTGAAAGCCACCGCCGAGCTACTCCGGGACGGGGTCGTCCCGCTCGATTCGGTGGCGAACAGCCCATACGAAGACGCCCGGGAGGCGTTGACCGAGTTCGTCGGGGTCGGACCGAAAGTCGCTGACTGTGTCCTCCTTTTCGGGATGGGCTTTGACGAACCGGTTCCGCTCGATACCTGGATCCGAACGGCAATCGAGGAGTACTTTCCCGGGACGTCGCGGGGTACCTACGCCGAGACCTCGCGGGCGATCCGGGATCGACTCGGCCCGCGACCGGGATACGCCCAGACCTACGTGTTCACGCACCGCAGAACTGGCGGCTCGGTGGAATAGCGGGAATCCCCACCGCACGATGGACCACTCCCTTTAGGGGATCCCACGCCTACGCGAAGGCATGATCGACAGCACCGAGATGGCGGTCGTCGACCGAAACGCCGTGGCCCTCGGCGTTGCCGAGACGAATCTCATGGAATCCGCGGGCAACGCGGTCGCCCGCGAAGTCCGGGCGCAGTTGGATGGGGATGGAGCGGTGACGATCGTCGCTGGACGCGGAAACAACGGGGGCGACGCACTGGTGGCCGCCCGCTTTCTGGCGGATCTCGATCCGGTCGTCCACCTGCTCGGCCATCCCGATCGGATCCGAAGCGAGGTGACCCGGGAGAAATGGGACGCCCTCCAACAGACCGAAGTCGAGACGGTCGTCGTCCGGGATTCGACCGGAATCGAACTCGGCAAGCCGGACGTGATCGTCGACGCCATCCTCGGGACGGGGGTGAGTGGGGCCCCTCGCGAGCCGGAACGGACCGCCATCGAAGCGATCAACGACCGGGGAGCACGCGTCGTCTCGGTCGACGTTCCGTCCGGGATGGACGTCGACACCGGCAATACGCCAGGAACAGCCGTCGAGGCCGACCGGGTTGTGACGTTTCACGATCTAAAACCGGGACTTGCCGATCGCGAGGACGTGACCGTCGCGAGCATCGGGATTCCGGGGGCCGCCTCGCGTTTCGTCGGCCCGGGAGACCTGCGGCGACTCGACCGCCCGTCGGACGCCCATAAAGGTGACTTCGGCCGTGTGCTCGTGGTCGGGGGTGGACCCTACACTGGAGCGCCGGCGCTGACAGCCCAGGCAGCCCTTCGGGCCGGGGCGGATCTCGCGACCGTCCTTGCTCCCGAGACCGTCGCCGACGAGATCCAGGGATACAGCGAGGACCTGATCGTCATGCCCGTTCCCGGCCAAAAAATCGGCCCGGAACACGTCGAGACGATAGTCGACGCCGCACGGGAACGGGACGTGCTCGTTCTCGGTCCCGGACTTGGCGAAACAGCAGACACACGGCGGGCCGTGGCTGAAGTGGTAGGATCGTATTCGGGCCGGGCCGTCCTCGACGCGGACGCGATCGCCGCCGTTCGAAACACCGAAATTGCAGCGTCGGTCATCTGTACGCCCCATCGCGGAGAGTTCACCGACCTGGGAGGAGGTCGGGGAACGACACGGGGAGAATGGGAAGCCGCAGCCGCCGGCCTCGCCGACGAGTTGGGCGTCACGATACTCCTCAAGGGCACTCACGACGTGATTACCGACGGACCGAGGACCCGAATCAACCGGACCGGAAACCCGGGCATGACCGTCGGTGGCACCGGAGACGTCCTCGCCGGCGTGACGGGAGCGATGTACGCGGCACTCGATCCAGTTCAGGCCGCGTCGCTCGGAGCCTATCTCACCGGAACCGCGGGTGATCTGGCAGCCGAAGATCGCGACGGCGGGCTTCTCGCGACGGACCTCCTCGAGACCCTGCCGGCAGCACTCCGGGGTGAACAGCGATGAGCGACGACGAACTGACACATACCACGGCGGACGGCAACGCTCAGATGGTCGACGTGGGCGACAAACCGGACACCGCTCGGCGAGCCGTGGCCCGGGGAGAAATCCACCTCCTACCCGCCACGATCGACGCGATCCGGGAGAACGAGGTGGGCAAGGGAAACGTGCTCGCCACCGCCCGGGTCGGGGCCATTCAGGCGGTCAAACACACCTGGGAGACGATCCCGATGTGTCACCAGATCCCGATCACGAACGTCGAGACCGAGTTCGACGTCGAAGCGTCGCAGATCGTCCTCGAGGTGGCCGTCGAAACGACCGGAAAAACCGGTTGCGAGATGGAGGCCCTTCAGGGCACGACGACCGGTCTCGATGTCATCTGGGACATGGTGAAGGCCGCGGAGAAAAACGACGAGGGTCAGTACCCGGACACCGCCATCGAGAACGTGCGAGTCCTCTCGAAGGAAAAGCGCGAACTCGATTGAACGGATTGTTCCCGGCGGAGAGCCGAACTCAGGCGTCCGCCGCCAGGTCACTCGCCTTCGCCCGGGTCTGTTCGACGACCGCCGGTCTGGCCTCGAAGTCGAGGATGACCTCCTCGTCGCGGTACTCGACCGCCTCCACGAACGCGTTGTCGTAGACCCAGGAGACCACGCTCATCGTTCGATCGGTCATCGGGAGGACGAGTCGCTCACGCTGGCGATCCGGGAGTTCTCGCTGGATTCGTGCTTTGATCCGGTCGAGATTCGTCCCCGCCGTGGCACTGACGGCCACCGGCTCCGGGGCCAGGGCCGAAAGTGCCTCCCGTTTGTCGGCCAACTCCTCGTGCTCGATTCGGTCGGTCTTGTTGAGGACCGTGACAATTGGGGCCTCGTTTCGCTCGTAGAGGGTGTCGTGGCTCGTCATGAGTTTCTCCCGGATGTCCTCCACGGGTTCGCTCACGTCCACCACCAGGAGGACCAGATCCGCCCGGTAGACCGATTCCAGCGTGGACTTGAACGACTCGACGAGCCAGTGAGGAAGATCGCTGATGAACCCGACCGTGTCGGTGAGCAGTGCCTCGCGCCGGTCCAAATCGAGTCGACGCGTGGTGGTGCCAAGCGTCGTGAACAACCGATCCTCGCGCTCGGCCGTTGGATCGAGATCCGGATGGGTATCCCGGTTCTCGCCGACCTCCAGGTCTTCCGCGAGTGCCTGCATGAGCGTCGACTTCCCGGCGTTCGTGTAGCCGGCCAGCGCGACGAGGTCAAAGCCCGATTCGCGTCGCTGGGCCCGGCGGTTTCGCTCGGTCTCCTCGATCCGTTCGAGTTCGTCCCTGATGTTACTGATCCGGGCCTTGATGTCCTGTTCGCGGCTCTCGTCGTACTCCCCCAGGCCCATGAATCCCGGGCGTTCCTCCCGCTTTGCCAGGCTGGCTTTGGCTTCGGCCCGGGGGAGTTCGTAGCGAAGTTCGGCCAACTCGACCTGGAGTTGGGCCTTTTTCGTCCGGGCCCGCTGGCCGAAGATGTCGAGTATGAGGCGGAACTTATCGATTACCCGGACACCTTCGGGGAGTTCGTTGCCCAGGTTGTAAACCTGATAAGGACCGAGGCGGTTGTCGAAGACGACAGTTTCGGCGCCGGTGTCTTCGAGCTGGGCTGACAGCTCCTCGACCTTCCCCGCACCGAGCTGGAGGGCGGGATCCGGTTTCCGTCGCTGGGTACACGTCCCGACCACGTCGTATCCGGCCGCGGCCGCGAGTTGCTCGATCTCGGTCGTGTCGGCGTCGCCTCGGTCCACCCGTTTTGCAATGATGGCCCGGTCGTTCGATCCCGTCACTTGGCAGTTCGTAGGGTGTGTGGTTACTTAAGGACACGGCGGGCTCGCGATCAATTTCCCGTCGCCGAGGGGCGACGGACACAAGAGACTTAGTCACGAGTCGACGAACAGTGAGCATGGCGCTCGAACTGGACCCGACCCAACTCGGCCTCGAATTCGGCAGCGGGGCCGTCATCGGGGCGATCATCGGTTTTGCCTTCAAGAAGATCGCGAAGGTGATCGCCGTCCTCGTGGGCATCGAACTCGCCCTGTTCAAGTTTCTCGAGTCCCGGGGCATCCTCAGTGTGGACTGGAACAGACTCTCCGGTGGAATCGTTGACGTGACCGAATCTGCCGCATCACAGACGCCGCCGTCCTGGGTGAACACGATCCTCTCGACGCTCTCCGTGGGGGCCGGGTTCACCGGTGGCTTCCTCGTCGGTTTCAAGAAGGGATAGTCGCGTTCTGCTCGTCGGCCTGCCGCTTCCAGTCGAACCCGTCCTACCGACGGGAGATTTCGTCCTCGTCCCGGATGATCCGGACTTCTGCCTCGCCGCTCGTGTGTTCGTTCACCAGGTCGTAGAAGTCGTTCTGGAGGCCGGCCGGGAACGTGAGGACGCCGATCCACGAGCCATCTGCCTGCCACTCCTCGCGCTCGAGTTCGCCGAACTGGCGGATCTGAGCCTGTGCGCTACCGGCGTAGTCCGGGGGGATCTGGACGGCCATCGTCACCTCGTCAAAGCGGATCGGAATGACCGGTCGAAGGGCCTCGAGCGCGTCCTCGACCTGTGCCTCGACCGGCTCCATCGGGTCGACGTCGAATCCGGCTTCCTCGAGGGCGTTCTCGATTCGATCCGGCGGGTGCGGGGCGTCGTCCATCTGGGGGTTGACCGCGTTGCGGGCGATGCGCTCGATGAGTTCGCGCTCCTTTCGTTCGAGCATTTCCCGGCGCTGTTCGGCAGTGATCTGGATCTCGCCGCGTTTGATGACCTCGGGAATGATCTCGAGTGGGTCCGTCGTCTCGAAGACCGCCTCCACGTCGGATTCGGCGGGCCTGTCCCCCCGCGAGGCGTTCTCGAAGACGTCCCTGGCCGCGATGACGTCCTCGATATCCCCGTCGAACTCTCCGCGTTTGATCGACAGGGCCGCATCCGGATCCACGAGTACCTCGAAGCGGGCGCCGTGGGATTCCAACCGCGCCGTCACGGCATCGTCAAGTGATATCATGGACATGGCTACGGCGGGCGGGGTGAAAAATGTAGCACGTCCCGGCCCGGTGGCAGGGGCACCGCCGGAGCTATTCTGCGAGGAGATCCGCGTCCTCGAGGGACGCCTTGATCTCGGCTTCGGTGAGTTCGAGATACTGGCCGGTTTCGGCGTCGACCGTCGCTGCACCGACGCCGTCGGGGGAAATCCCGTCCTCCGCCACGGAACCGAGGGCCCGAAGCGCCAACCCGACCGCGTCGGCAAGTTCGATTTCCGGGTCGTACTCCGCCTCGAGGAACGACTGGAGTTCGCCCCGGTCGGACCCAATGGCGATCGCCTGCCACTCGTAGGGCGTGCCACTCGGGTCCGTCTCGAAGAGTCGTGGGGTCCCGTCATCCAGCCCAGCGATCAACAGTGCCACCCCGAACGGTCGCGCGCCACCGATCTGAGTGAACTGCTGGATGTGATCGGTCACGTCCTTTGTCAGCGTCTCCACGCCGATCGGTTCCTCGTAGCGGAGGCGGTTCACCTGGGCGTCCCGGCGGGCGAAGTCGACGAGTCGCCGGGCGTCGGCGACGTGGCCGGCGCTCGCGATCCCGATGTGGTTGTCGGCCTTGTGGAGTTTCTCCACCGAGGACTGCTCGACCAGCGGCGACCGGACGGGCTTGTCGACGACGAGGGCGACCCCGTCGCTGGCCCGGACCCCGATACTGGCCGTGCCGCGTTTGACTGCCTCCCGGGCGTATTCGACCTGGTAAAGTCGGCCGTCCGGCGAGAAGATGGTGATGCCACGATCGTACGCTTGCTGTTGTTGTCCCTGCATGTCAGAGCTCCTGGGGCGTCGTGCCCACGAACGTGTCGCCGAAATCGACGTCAACGCGATCCTCCCGACGGACGGCGACTGCCGATTCGCCCCGGTACACGACCGATTCCGTCCCGGTCGGTTCCGGTGGGCCGCCCAGATAGTGTTCCCTCACCGACCGGACCGTTCCACCGACCCCCCGCACGCCGATTCGAACCGGTTGCCCGTCGACGGCGGAGAGGCAGGCGAGCGTGCTGCGAGCCCGTTCGACCGCGTCCCGACGGACCCGAACGATGGCCGATCCCCCACCCGACCGAAAGTCCGCCTGAAGGACCTGGAGATCGACGGCGGCAGCGCCGGCATCTCCGAGAAGCGACCGTTCCGCCGACCAGAGAGCCTCCGTGAAAGCCCGAGTCTCGATTTCGGCCTCGGGCCAGGTCTCGATCTCCACGGCGAGATAACGATATCGGGGCCGGAGGTGTTTCGGGAGATGTCGCACGGGGCGGTCTTACACGCGGACGATTGTAACTCCACGGATCCGGTTCACGCCCCGACCGCGCCGGTCAATTCGAGTCCGACCCGGTTTCCCGGGCTGATTCGGGTTCGTCCTCGATCCGGACGCCCGGAGCGACCTGGGACGGATCACGGCGCTTGCGGGTCCGTTCGGCGATCTGGCCCCACGTCTCCAGTCCAGCGCGGATCTGCTCTCGGTCGAACCCGATTTGCTCACCGACTGCGAGCAGTTCCCGCGGTCCGCGCACTTCGAGGTGAGTTCGGGGAGCGCCGGACACAACGAACGGAGCGTTCGCGTCTTCGATCAGCTCCCGGAGTTTCCGGAGGCGTCGAATCGCCCGGACGCGGGTGCCACCGGACTCGCGGAGGACTGGACCGAGGTTCACCTCGAATGCGACGCCGTTTCTTGCGGCCGCCTCGGCGATCACGTGATTGACATCACCGTCACCGCCCATCGGATCGGCGAGGACGTCGACCCGCGGCGATTCCACGGCAAAGCGATTCAGTTCCGGGTCCCGGCCCCGGACGAGCAGGATTTCCGCCTCCGGTCGCCGGTTGCCGATCGCGCCACTGGCTGTCGCTTTGTCCCTCGCGGTGATTTCGATGCCGCGAACGACGTCGATCTGGTACCGATCGGCAAGCACACTGGCGTCCACATCGACCATCGCGGACTGGCAATTTCGGACGACCATCCCGTCGAAGCCAGCCCGGGAGACCGTCAGCGCGAACCGTCCCGGAGTCGTCGTCGCTTCCGATTCGACGTGAACGGCGTCGTACATCTCAGGTCAGTGCGTCACGGGCGTTTTCGAGGGCCTGATCCCGCTTTGCCGGGTAGGCCTCGACTTTCGCCCGAAGGGTGATTCCG
The DNA here is from genome assembly GCA_034520565.1 of Halodesulfurarchaeum sp. Classification (GTDB taxonomy): domain Archaea; phylum Halobacteriota; class Halobacteria; order Halobacteriales; family Halobacteriaceae; genus Halodesulfurarchaeum. The sequence continues at coordinate 1,231,990 of JAXHNL010000002.1, read as the reverse complement.
TCGCCCAGTTCGACGTCCCCGCGCGCGGCTGCCTGTTTGTCGAGGCCGACGTAGAGGGCGTTGTTCTCGTCGAGCCGGTCCTCGAGTTCGGTGCGGATCCGTTCGAGGCCGACCCCCGTTTCGAGTCGGTCGAAAATCGATTCGATCTCGGCGGCTCGCTCGACGCGGGCCGTGAGAATCACGATCCGATCGCCGTGATGTCCCTCCCCGACCGCAGATTCGATCGTCGCCTCCGGTGGGAGGACTGTGCGCAGGGCGTCACGCACGCGGGTTTCGTCCTCCGTCGCATAGCAGAACGCCCGGAGGTCGACGTAGTGGAAGGGAAGGCCCATCCCAGTCAGTCGTCGGCTTCCGCCTCGTCGCCGTCGCCGTCAACGGTCTCGAGGTGGTCCTCCGGGACGCCGGCTTCCTGCCCGTCTTCGAAGGAGACTGTGTAGTTCGCGTCCCCGAACATCGTCTCGACGACCTGCGTGATCGTCCCGATTTCGCCATCGTACTCGCTGTGCTCGTCGATGAGCCGTACCTCGTCGTCCTCTTCGAATGCCATGTCACGGGCTATTTCCCCGGCTCATTAAAGTCAACCGGTCTCGCACACGCCAGACCCGGCTCGGAAAATTCGCTCGGGGTTCGTCAGTCGATGCGGTCGATTTTCTCGGCCTCGTCCTTGTCCAGAACGAGCTTCCAGATCAGGGCTACGAGGATCAGGGCCACGCCGACTTTGAGGATTGTCCGTCCCATATCGGAAAATACGGCAGCGATGGATATACGCTTTCGGGCAGCCCTGGGTTCCACGCCTGGTCGGATGTTTCCCGTCCAGGCTCAAGTTTCGATGTGATCGGTGATGTTCTCGCGAACGATCGTCTCACAATAGCGACACTGGACGCCGGCATCGAGCACCGCAAAGTGGGTATCGACCGGCTCTCCCGCGTTCGTGATGCAGTTCGTGTTCGGACAGGTGAGTACGCCGATAACCGACTCCGGACGCTCGACGCGGGATTTGTCGACGACCTCGTAGTCCCGGATGATGTTAATCGTCGCGTCGGGGGCGAGCAGGGAGAGGACATCCACTTCCTCCTGGCTCAGTTCCATGCCCTCGACTTTCACCACGTCCTTGCGGCCGAGTCGGTCGCTCGGAACGTTGATGCCCAGACTCACCGTTTCGCCCGCCGTGCCGTCGATCCCGAGGATCCCCAGCACGCGAAGGGCCTCGCCGGCGGTCACGTGGTCGATGACGGTTCCGTTCTCGATCTTGCTGACGCGGAGTTCGGTTTCTGTCTCGGTCATAGGAGCATATCGAGGAGGGCCATTCGCACCGGCACTCCGTTGTGGGCTTGTTCGAAGTACTTCGCCCCCGGAAGATCGTCGATCCCCGGGGCGATCTCGTCGACACGCGGAAGCGGGTGGAGGACCGTGAGATTCTCGTTCAGTTCGAGGACGGTCTCCGTGTCTAGCCGGTACTGGCCGGCCACGGCCTTGTACTCGTCCTCGTCCGGGAAGCGCTCCCGTTGGATGCGGGTCACGTAGAGTACGTCGAGTTCGGGCAAGATCTCCTCGAAGCCCTCGTGTTCCCGGACCTGGGCCCCCTGTTCGTGCAGGTCGTAGCGGACGCTCCGCGGGAGTCGGAGGCTCTCGGGGCTGATGAAGTGCTGGGAGGTCTGGAAGTTCGTCAGCGCCTGGGCGAGGGAGTGGACCGTTCGGCCGTACTTGAGATCTCCCATGATCCCGATAGTGAGGTCGTCGAGGCCGACCTCCTCCCGGATGGTGAACAGATCCAGAAGCGTCTGGGTCGGGTGCTGCCCCGCGCCGTCGCCGGCGTTGAGAAGCGGGACGTCGACATACTCCGTGGCCATCGTCGCTGCACCCTCCATCGGATGGCGGAGGACGATTGCGTCGGCGTACCCCTCGATCACCCGGAGCGTGTCCGCGAGGGTCTCGCCTTTCTTCACGCTCGAAAACTCGACGGGCCCCATGTCGATGACGTCCCCGCCGAGTCGCTTGATCGCCGCTTCGAAACTCATCTTCGTCCGCGTACTGGGTTCGAAAAAGGCGGTGGCGAGCAGCGCGCCCTCGTGGGCGTCCACCGCGTCCCGCTGGTTGGCAGCGAAGTCGGCGGCCCGGTCCAACACCGCCTCGATGTCCGCGCGGGAGAACTGTTTGGCGGAGATGACGTGCTCGTGACGCATTACGTAGATGCCCTCGTGGCAGCGTATTGAATCCCTCGCATGTGGCTGCCGATCCCCCGCCCGGAGGTTTAAGTCACAGGATCGGACCACGACCCACCATGCTCGCGGTGACTGGCGGAAAGGGTGGATCGGGAAAAACGACGACTGCACTGGGAATCGCCGTCACGCTCTCGGACCGACGCCGGGAACCGATCGTGATCGACGCCGACGTGGACATGCCGAACCTGCACATCCGGGCCGGGGTCGAGGACTCGGGACTCGAAACGCTCGCGTGCGGTGGAAACATCGGCGAGGCGGCGACCGAATCCGACCGCTACCCCGGAGTCTCGATCGTGGGGGCGACGCCGGGAACGGACCTGGAGGCGGCGCTGCGAAACGTCGTGACGGACCGACCGGTTATCCTCGATGGCGCCGCCGGTGCCTCGGAACGAGCGGTGACACCGCTCAGACACGCCGAGCGGGCGGTCGTCGTGTCGAGAGCGACACCCGCGTCCGTCACCGACGCTGTCAAGTCGATTCGGATGAGCCGAGGCGTCGATACCCCGGTCGCCGGCGTCCTGCTAAGCCGAGTCGATTCCGTCTCGGAGGAGGTTCTGGAGACACTCGGGGCCGGGCCCGCCCACGCAGTGCCGACGGTCGGACAGCCAGTCACGGACGAGCGTGCAAGACACGCGTACGACGAAATCGCCGACGCGTGGGCGAACGCTTAATGGGAACCGTGCCCTCAGATCTGTCGATGGCGGATAAACTCTCCACCGGGGTCGAAGTACTCGACCGCGAACTCGCCGGGGGACTCCCAGCCGGGAGTGTCGTCGCGTTCCAGGCCCCGGCGGCGAGCCAGGGAGAGTTGCTGCTTTACGAATTGACCCGGCCCCGCTCCACGCTGTACCTCACGAGCGATCGGCGGGAAGACGCCGTCGCGGACGCGATCGACGCGACGACGGCCCCAACGGGCGATCCGGAAATCAGGCTGGTTGCGGGGGAGGACCCGATCGACACCACTCGCCGGGCCGTCAGGGAGGCCTTCGACGAGATGACGGTCATCATCGACCCGATCGATCCCCTTGAGCGAGCCGAACGCGCTCGATACGAGCAGTTGCTGAACGAGATCCGGAATCACATGCTCAACACGGGTGGAATTGCCTTTTTGCACGCCCTCGAAGGCGATCACACGCCCGCGCTCCGATCGACGACCCAGCACATGGCCGACGTCGTGCTCGACCTCGACGTGCGGATCAAGGGCAGCGAGATCGACAGTCGGCTCACGGTCCGCAAGTACCGAAGCGGCCGGATCCCGAACGAGACGATCAAACTCGATCTGAGCGAGCGCGTCCGGGTCGACACCAGTCGGGACATCGCCTGAGGCGAAACCGGCACCGTCTTTCTGAAAGCCGTTTCGCTGCCCTCGGAGAGCACTAACAGCTGAAAAGCGGTCGTGTGAGTTACTCCTCGTCCAGTTCGTCGACGTCGAGTTCGTCCATGATCTCGTCCGCGTCGATGTCGGCGTCCTCGAGCTGGGCTTCGACGTCGCCGAGGCCACCCATCCCGCCCATGCCAGGCATCGCGGGAGCGCCGTCGATGATCTCCTGGACGATGACCCGGTCGATGTCGATCTGGTCGATGACGTCACCGAGGATCTGCTGTTTCGACATCATCCACTGCTGGTTGAACTGGAGTTCCGGCGCACTCTCGATGTAGAGGGTCTCCTTCTCGACGGTCTGGACCTCCGTCTCCGGTTCCGCGTCGTCCTCGTCTTCCTCCGTCTCGCGCTCGACTTCGACTTCCTCCTCGACCTCGTCGGTCTCGAGGTGCATGTCGAGGTCGACGTCGAAGTAGGTGTTCAACAGGCCCTGGGCCTTCTCGACGCGATCCTCGATCGTGTCCAGGACCTCGTACTCGTACTCGACGTCCTGCCCGGCGAGTGGGTGATTGAAGTCGACGCGTGCGCGACCCCCGATGATGGTTTCGACGTGGCCGTGCTGGCCGTCGATGTCGACGTGGGCACCGGGGTAGCGGTCGTCTTCCGGGATCTTCTCGGCGCTGACCGTGCGGACGGCCTCCTCGTCGTACTCGCCGAAAGCTTCGGCGGCGGCAATTTCGACGGTTCCCTCCTCGCCGACCTCCCGGCCGATCATGTCCTCCTCGACGCCGGGGAAGAGATGTCCCTCGCCCAGGACGATCGTTCGCGGGGCGAACTCCTGCCCTTCGGTGTCAACGCCTTCCTCCTCCGCGACCGATTCGTCCGTGGTGTCGACCAGGTCACCGCTCTCGACAGTTCGAGCGGTGTAGGCGACCTTCACGAAATCCCCGTTTTGCAGCCCCGCCGTCTCCTCGTCGGCTGCGGTATCGTCGGCCGAATCGGCCGTCTGTTCGTCACTCATACTCCAAGGGAGTCCCGTTCGACCCTTAAGAATCACGGTCCGCCCACGCCACCGAGCGGGCGGTTTTCGACCGCATCGGAACGTTTAGTTCCCCTGCCCCGACAAAAGCAGACACCAATGGGAACAGTCGACAATCGGGGAAGCGCGACGGCCGAGGACACGCCCGACCTCAACTACCCGGCTGAGGACTGGGGCGGCTTCATCCGCAACCACCTCGGGCCCTCGATCATGTGGGCCCTGCTCGGAATCGGGGGCAGTCACATCGTGCTCGCCCCGACCATCGGTGGCTTCTACGGATTCTTCGGTGTCTGGGTCGTCGCGATCATCTTCCTCGCGAAATACGGCGGGTGGGAACTCGGTATTCGATACAATTACGGAATCGGCCGGAACCCCGTCGAAGGGTATGGAGACCTCCCGGGACCCGACCACTGGGGTCAGGTCTTTACGATGCTCGTGTATCTGGTGGGGTGGACCGTCATCCTCGCATCGGTCGGCTTCAGTGCGGCCACGTTCCTGGCGGCGTTGATTCCCTCGGTCACCCCCATTCAGCTGTACATCGGGTTGATCGCGTTCTCCGTCGCGCTGACAATGGTCTCCCGATACTCCTGGATCGAGATGCTGATGAAACTCTTCGTGTTCGTCCTCGGCGGATTCATCATTCTGGGCGTGTTCGTCTCGCCACCCTCGCCCGCCGTGGTGACGGAGACTGCTTTCACGCTTCCCGATCTCTCCTCGCCGATCTTTCTGGGGTTGTTCGCGGCCCTCGCCGGCTACGCGCCGACGGGACTCAGCACCACCGTCACGATCGGCAGCTGGAGCATGGCAAAGAAGGAGGGCGCACAAGCGCTTCGCAGTCAAGACTACGACCCGACCGAGGAGCGGTTCCACGAATACATCGCGAGCTGGACCCGGACCGGGATCCGGGACTTCCGTGTGGCCTTTGGCTTCAGTTTCGTGCTCATCGTGAGCATGATCCTGCTCGCCACGGCCGTCCTCTACCCGAACCCACCACAGGACGCGAACATGGCCATCGCCATCGGGAACATTTTGCAGGAGGGCTTCGGTGACTGGACCTTCTACGTCGTTGTCGCCGGCGCCTTCGCCGCGCTCTTCTCGACGGTCGTCACGGTCATGGACGGTGCCGCGAGGGTCAACGCCGATACGCTCCCGCTCGTCCTCGAACAGGACATGGACACAGACCGTCTCCGACTCGGCTTCATCCTGGTCATGGGCACTGCGAGCATCATCCCGATACTCGTGATCGGCCAGCTGCCGGTGACGCTGATGGTGTTCTCCGCGGCCCTGATGGCGATTCTCCAGGTGTTCTTCTACTTCGCGAACTACTACATCGTTCGCGAGCACCTCCCCGAGGCCTTCCAGCCGGATCGTGCACACACGGTCTACTACGCGGTCACCATGCTGCTCGTGGCCGGTTTCGGTCTCATGGGCGGCCTGAGCCGGCTCGGGCTGGTCGGCTGAGGGTCTCGTCGGCTGCCAGCTTCTTTGCAGCCGAATCGGTCACGGGACGAGGCCCCGATTTTCACCCGCGAGCGAAACCGACACTTTTCCCTGTAGGCCCACACCCAGGTGGTATGTACGAAGTCGAGTTGAAGGTCCGGGCAACCCACGAGGAGGTCCAACCGGAACTCGAAGCCACAGGAGCGACCCCGCTCGGAACCGTTGACCAGCGCGACGTCTATTTCGACGCGCCACACCGGGACTTCGCCGCCCGAGACGAGGCCCTGCGGCTGCGAGAAGAAACCGACGACGAGGGGACGACGGCGGTCCTCACGTACAAGGGTCCCCGCCTGAACCGGGAATCGAAGACCCGCAGAGAACACCGAGACCGCGGTCGACACACCGGCGGAGCTGGAACGGGTTCTCGCTGTCCTCGGGTTCGAACCGGCCGCAACCGTCGAGAAAACCCGAACCCGATACGATCTCGACGGAGTCACGGTCGTGCTGGACCGGGTCGAGGGACTCGGCGAGTTCGTCGAGGTCGAGACGACGGCAACCGATGAGACCGTCGAACAGGCCCAAAAAACGGTAGCGAACGTGCTGGAGGGGCTCGGCCTCGATCCCGAGACCCAAATTTCGACGTCGTACCTCGAACTGCTCGCTTCCCAGTCGACCGAGCGGTGAACCGTCGTGATGCGTGACAGGCATGAGACCGGGGGAATAACTTTTCGCAAGTTATAGAAGCGACCGTGGGGTACGTTCGGCAATGACCGATCGGAACATTCGCGTCCAGTCACTCGACCGGGGGGCGGTCGAGGACCAGGAGATCGAGATCGTCGAGCGAAAGGGGATCGGCCATCCCGACTCGATCTGTGACGGGATCGCCGAGGCCGTCTCGCGGGCCCTGGCCCAGGAATACGTCGACCGCTTCGGGAAAGTCCTCCACTACAATACCGACGAGACCCAACTGGTCGCCGGCGACGCCGCCCCGGCATTCGGCGGCGGGGAGGTCGTCGAACCCATCTACATTCTCATCGTGGGCCGGGCGACCAAGTACTACCAGGGACAGGCGATTCCGGTCGACTCCATCGCCCTCCGGGCCGCCCGCGACTATCTAAACGAGAACATTCCCAACCTCGATCTCGAATCCGACGCGATCGTCGACGTCCGCCTCGGCGAGGGCTCCGGGGACCTTCAAGAAGTCTTCGCCGAGAACGGAAGCACCGTGCCGATGGCCAACGACACGAGCTTCGGCGTCGGGCACGCCCCGCTCTCCGAGACCGAGCAGCTGGTCTACAACACCGAGCGTCGATTGCTCGAGGAGTTCCACGAGGACCACCCGGCACTCGGCCAGGACATCAAGGTGATGGGCAAACGCGAGGGGTCGACGATCGATCTCACGGTGGCCGCAGCGATGGTGGACCAGTACGTCCCGAATATGGAGACCTACGAGGCAGAAATCGAAGCGATCCGAACCTTCGTGAGCGATCTGGCAACGGACTACACGAACCGGGACGTCCGGGTCCACGTCAACACGGCCGACGAACCGAGCCGGGGCGCGATCTACCTCACGACGACGGGGACCAGTGCCGAGCAGGGCGACGACGGGTCAGTCGGTCGGGGGAACCGGGCGAACGGCCTGATCACGCCCAACCGCTCGATGTCGATGGAGGCAACGAGCGGCAAGAACCCCGTCAACCACATCGGGAAGATCTACAACCTCCTCTCGACCGAGATCGCCGCCGAGGTCGTCAGTGAAGTGTCGGGGATCCGGGATCTCAGAGTCCGATTGCTGAGTCAGATCGGGAGCCCGATCGACGATCCCCACGTGGCCGACCTGCACGTCGTGACCGAATCGGACGTCGACCTGAGCGACGTCGAGCCCGAAATCCGTGCCATCGTCGACGAGCAACTGGCAAGCGTCGAGGACCTGACCCAGGCGGTCATCCGGGGCGAACTCACCACCTTCTGAGGGCGACTCGGACTCCGGTCGTGTCCCGAAGAGCGCTTAGGCGACCGAATCCTTCTTTCCGTATGAACGTGCCGGGAGCGGACGTCGTCGTGGTTCGCCACGGGGACATCGGGGTCAAATCCAGTCGGGTCCAGTCATGGATGGAGGGAACCCTCGCGGCGAATCTCGAGGCGATGCTCTCGGCACGGGAAATCGACGGCCGCGTCGAACAGGAGCGAGGTCGGCTGTTCGTCCGGACGCGAGCCCCAGAGAAGGCAGCACTGGCAGCCGCCGACGTGTTCGGTGTCGTCTCCGCGAGTCCAACACGGTCCGTCGACCCGTCCATGGAGTCCATCTCGGAGGGGCTGGCAGCCGTGGCCCGACAGACCTACGACGGCGGCAGTTTCGCCGTCGACGCGAGACGCGCCGGCGACCACGAATTCACCAGTCAAGACGTCGGAAGGGAGGGGGGAGCGGCGATCTGGACGGCAGTCGAGGACGAATTCGAGCCGGAAGTAGATCTGGACGACCCGGATCACCGCTTCGAGGTCGAAGTCCGTGAAAAGGAGGCCTTCGTGTCCCGCGAACGGCTCGAGGGGCCCGGGGGCCTGCCGGTAGGAACGCAAGAGCCCCTTCTCGCCCTGATCAGTGGCGGCATCGACTCGCCCGTCGCCGCCTGGCTCGCGATGAAACGGGGTGCACCGATCGTCCCGCTCTACCTCGATCTGGGCGAGTACGGTGGAGCCGACCATCGCTCCCGGGCGATCGAGACGGTCCGACAGCTCGCGGCATACGCGCCCGATCAAGAGTGGACGGTTCGGGTGGCCTCGATCGGGTCGGCGCTCGAGGCGCTCGATTCGCGAGTCGAGGGGACTCGGATGCTCTCGGTCCGGCGACTCATGCTCCAGGTCGCCGAAAGTGTCGCCGAAAACGCCGGGGCCCAGGGAATCGTCACCGGCGAATCGATGGGGCAGAAGTCGAGCCAGACGGCGACGAACCTCGCCGTGACCGACCGGGTGACAGCGTTACCGGTCCATCGGCCCCTCCTCTCCTTCGACAAACAGGAGATCATCGCTCGTGCCAGGGAAATCGGGACCTACGACACTGCAACCATCGATGCGGGCTGCAATCGGATCGCCCCCGACAACCCGGAAACCGCTGCGCCCCTCGAGCGTGTCGAAGCTGCGGAGCCGGATTCCCTCGAAGACTGGGCAATCGAGGCCGCAGCCGAGGTGGAATTAATACCCGTCGGGCCGATACTGGACTCGAAGGGCCAATGACAGCGGTCTGTCTCCGGGGCAAACCCGACCGCGACGTCCGGGAGGCACTCCTGGCCTACGAAACCGCCAGATCCGCCCTGGCACCGTACGACCGGCGTGAACCCTTCGAGAACACCATCGCGATCGAAACGGTGAGCCTCGGGGCGGCCATCTCCTTTCTCAACGACCTCTCATGGTATCTCGCCCGCACCACCGAGGAGGTCTTCCTCAGGGACCCATCGATCAGTCCGACCGAATGGCTCTCCCGGGACCTCGCGACGGCCGTCCGGAACGGGAACGTGGAACCCGAGGAGACGGGGGAGTACCTCAAAGTCTACGGCGAGGACGACGGAACCTTGCTCGAACCGATGTACGTGACCCGTCGAAAGGGCTCGATTCCCGAGTACGACCTCGCGGACGTCTCGAACACCGTCGTCGTCCGGGTGACACAGTCCGAATTCGGTGCCGGGTAGACGACAGCGGACATCGGCCGGAATACATCCCCACGAACGTGCATATTCGGGTTTCGACACACGGTAAAACTTACACGAGCGTGGGTTCCACTCCCGAACATGCAAGAGCGAGTGGTACTCGTGGGGGGTGGTGGCCGGGAACACGCGATCGCCCGGGCGCTTGCCGACGTCGAACTGTACGCGTTCAGCAGCAACCGAAATCCGGGATCGCGGAGATCGCCACCGAGTTTCGAACCGGGACGGAAACCGATACCGACGCGATCGTCGATTTCGCGACCGAGGTCGACGCCACGCTCGCCGTCATCGGTCCCGAGGCCGCGCTCGCTGCCGGCGTCGTCAACGCCCTCGAGGCGGCGGGCATCTTCGCCTTCGGCCCGAAAGCCGAACAGGCCCGGCTCGAGACGGACAAAGCTTACCAGCGGGAGTTCATGGCCGAGCACGACATCGACGCACGGCCGGACTTTGCGACCTTCGAGACGGTCGAACCCGCAATCGAGTATCTCGAATCCGTCGACGGAGACGTCGCCGTCAAACCGCGGGGGCTTACCGGTGGAAAAGGCGTCAGAGTGACCGGCGACCAGCTCTCGAAAGGCGAGGCCGTCGAGTATCTCCGAGAGAGCGACTACGAGGAGTGGGTCATCGAGGAACGGTTGCTCGGCGAGGAGTTTACCGTGCAAGCGTTCGTCGCGAATGGCGAGGTTCGTCCCACCCTCGCCGTCCAGGACCACAAGCGGGCCTACGAGGGCGACGAGGGCCCCAACACCGGCGGGATGGGGTCGTACAGCGACACGGGGCCCGTACTGCCATTTATGACCGAAACCGAGTACGAGGCGGCAGTAGACGTCCTCGAGGAGACCGTCGCGGCCCTCGGGGACTACCGTGGGATTTTGTACGGTCAGTTCATGCTCACTGCGGACGGGCCGAAGGTCGTGGAGTACAACGTCCGGTTCGGCGACCCGGAGGCCATGAACACCCTCCCGGTTCTCGAAACCGACTTCCGCGACGTCCTGATCGCCGCACGCGAGGGCGAGTCGCTTCCCGACCTCGAGTTTTCGGGGCAGGCGACGGTGTGCAAGTACGCCGTGCCGACCGGGTACCCGGTGAATCCGGAAGCGGGTGCCAAAGTCTCCGTCGACGTCGACGCGGCCCCGGATACCGAGCTGTTCTACGCATCGGTCGACGAACGAGCGGACGGACTGTACACGACGACCTCCCGCTCGTTCGCCGTGCTCGGGCTCGGCGAGTCGATCGAAGCCGCCGAATCGCGGGCCGAAGCGGCCCTCTCGGACGTGGGGGAGGGGTTCCACGTCCGCCACGATATCGGGACGGCGGAGTTGGTGAACGCACGGATCAAGCACATGCAGGCAGTCCGCGGAGAGTAAAATCGCCGAGGCGAAACCGCGCCGAGACCGAAGCCGAACGGCTTTTTTTCCGGGCCGGCCAGGTTCGTGACATGAACCTCGCCATCCCGGTATTCGCGCTGCTCACCGGCTTGTTCACTGGAAGCATCTTCGCTGCCGTGGAAGCGCCGATTCCCGCTCCCCCAAACATGGCCGGCGTCCTGGGGATCGCGGGGATCTATCTCGGATACGTGATCGTGGAGGGAAGCGATTTCACCGTGGACCTCCTTTCGGTTTTCGGCTTGCGATAGGGCTGCGGGAGGCGTGTTCGTCGCCCGCGGTCAGTAGGTGCGTTCGGTCGGATCGTAATCCTGGACTTCGCTTTCGAGGATGTTCGGTCGATACCACAGCTCCGGGTCGCCGTCGTTCCAGGAAAGCATCGTGTGCTTGCGCCACTCCTCGTCCCGGCGTTCCTGATGGGCCTTGCGCCAGTGGGCTCCCCTGGATTCCTCGCGGGCCAGGGCCCCCATCGCGACAGCTTCGGCCAGGTCGATCACGTTCCGCGTTTCGAAGGCGTGCTGGAGTTCCGTGTTGAACGTCCGGGAGGTGTCCGTGACATGGAGGTTCCGGAACGCCTCCCTGGCCGCTTCGATCGCTTGCAAAGCGGTTTCGATGCCCGATCGTTCGCGAAAGACGTTGACGTGCTCGCCCATCGCCTGCTGGACTCGAGACCGGATCCCGGCCTGACCCTCGCCCTCCTCGGTTGCCAGCCACGAATCGATGCGCCCCCTCTCGACCTCCACGGTCGACTCGATGACCGCCACGGGATCGTCGAGGGGGCCATCGGTTGCCACATCGTTCTCCCTGCCTGTGCCACGTTCGCCCGGTTCGACGGGCCACTCGCGATCTTCGCGCTCCGCCGACGGATCCGGCCCAACCGGTATCTCCGGATTGTCGATGTCGTCACCCGACGCGGCCCGACCGGCACGGGCACCGAAGACCAGAGTTTCGGCCAGCGAATTCCCGCCCAGGCGGTTGGCCCCGTGCATGCTCACACAGGCACACTCGCCGGCAGCATAGAGCCCGTCGATGGTCGTCTCACCCCATTCGTTGGTCTCGATGCCACCCATCGTATAGTGAGCACCAGGTTTCACCGGCATCGGCTTCTCCAGCGGGTCGACGCCCTCGAAGTCCCGAGCGAGGTGAACGATGTTCTCGAGGCGGTCCATGATCCGCTCCTCCCCGAGATGGCGCATGTCGAGAAGGACGTGGTCGTCGTCAACCCCGCGGCCCTCGGCGATCTCGGTAAGTTCTGCCCGAGAGACCACGTCGCGGGAGGCGAGTTCGCCCTCCTCGACGGCGTAGCCGCGCTCGAACATGAATCGCTCTCCGGCCGCATTGAACAGTCGTCCACCCTCACCGCGAACCCCTTCCGTGATGAGGACGCCCGTGGACGGAAGCGTCGTCGGGTGAAACTGGACCATCTCCATGTCCTCGATCGGCACGCCAGCACGGTAAGCCATCGCCACGCCGTCACCGGTGTTCGCGACCGCGTTGGTCGTATGTTCGAACACTTGCCCGGCGCCCCCGGTGGCCAGAACCACCCCGTCACGGGCCCGGAATCCGGTCACCTCCCCTGTCGCAACGTCGAATGCCACGAACCCGTGACACCGCCGGTCGGCCACCGCTTCGTGTCCGGTAACCGCGAGCCGGGTCACGTACCATTCGTCGTACACCTCGATGCCCCGCTTGACGACCTGTTCGTACATCGAGTGCAACATGTGATGGCCAGTCTCGGCGCCCGCGAAGGCGGTTCGCGGGAAAGACAGGCCACCAAATGGCCGCTGTGAAACCGTTCCATCCTCGTTCCGGGAAAAGGGCATCCCCCAGTGTTCGAGCTGGATGACTTCCTGCCTGATCTCCCGGGCGAAGGCGTCGACGGCCGGAGCGTCTGCCAGGAAGTCCGACCCCTTCATGGTGTCGTAGGCGTGGTCCGCCCAGGAGTCGTCCTCGTGCAAGGCCGCGTTGACGCCCCCTTCGGCTGCACCGGTGTGACTCCGCACCGGGTGCAGTTTCGAGACGATTGCCACGTCCGCGCCGGCCTCGTGGGCTGCGATCGCCGCTCTAAGTCCCGCGCCGCCCCCACCGATGACGAGTACGTCGTGTTCGTACATGGTTACCAGAATTTCAGGTCCGCCTTGGTCGCGTCGCGTTTGAGCTGTTGAATGTGTTCGGTGATCGGGATCTCCTGGGGACAGACCGTCGTGCAGGAGAACTGGGTCTGACATCGCCAGACGCCGTCGTGTTCCTTCAAGATTTCCAGCCGTTCTGCCTTCCGAGTTTCCCCTTCACGCTCGTCGGCGTAGAACCGATAGCCCTTGTTGATCGCCGCCGGTCCGAGGTACACCTCCTCGTCACTCGCGATGGTGCACGAGGAGGTGCAGGCCCCACACCAGATACATCGGGTGCTCAACTTGATCTCCTCGCGGTTCTTCGGGCTCTGTTTCCGCTCCTCGAGGTCCCCGGGTGGCGGGTCGTCCGGGTCGAAGTAGGGTTCGACGGCGTGCATCCGCTCGTAGAACGCGTCCATGTCGACGACCAGATCCTTGACGACCGGTTGGTGGGGGAGCGGTTCGATCCGGATCGGCTGTTTGAGATCCGTCAATTGCGTTTTGCAGCCGAGCCGCTGTTTGCCGTTGACGAACAGGGCGTCGGAACCACAGACCCCCTGTCGACAGGAGTGTCGGAAGGTAAGCGACGGGTCGTGTTCGTCCCGGGCCTCGATGAGCGCGTCGAGGATGGTCATTCCCTCGTGAATCGGCACCTCGAACGTCTCGAAACTCGCTTCCTGTTTCGCCTCGACGTCCGGGTCGTACCTGTAGATCTTCAGGGTGACAGTCTCCGCCCCGGTAGCTGCACCACTGGAGCCGTCCCCGCGATCGTTCGATCGGAGACCCGTCGTGTCAGGGGGGTGTCGGCGGTCGTCACTGGAGTCGCTCATCAGGCGACCACCCCCGCCAGCGCGAACGAGATGCGCATCCCCTGGACGATCACCACGAGACCGAAGATCGCAAACAGCCAGAAGGCGATCTGTCGAGCCCGTCCCGAAAGCCCGCGGTTGAGCAATGCGTTATAGATGCCGTTGATGGCGTGGAAGGTGGCCGTCACCAGGAAAACGACCATCACGAGGAAGTAGACGAGCTGATTCATCCGGAGTGCCGAGCCCCACAGGGTCACGTCTGCGGCGTGGTTCACGTAGTGCAGCCAGATGAAGTGGAAGGCAAGCGTGAAGAGGAGGACGACCGCCGTCAACCGCTGCAAGAACCAGGCGATCGAGCCCGACTCGAACCGGCTGCGCTTCGCGGTGGTCACCACGGGAACACCTCCGGCGGGAGAAAGACGGAAATGCTCAACACCGTAACGATCGCGGTCACGATAACCGATGCGTAAAATCCCTCGGCCTGGCGTTCCAGGCCGATTCCGAGGTCGATCAGGAAGCAGTCGGATCCCGTTTGCCATGTGAAAGACCGCCGCCGCGAGCAGCCCGACCTCGAGGACCCGGACGAGGAAGATGCTCTCGAGGCCCTGGATGGTTCGCGTGTACGAGATCGACCCCCGCAGCGACCGCTTCCGGATTCGTCGAGGCCGGAATGGCCGTGCTGAGGACCGCGATATGGGCAAAGAGATAGCCGGCCAGCACCCAACCGGTCACCTTGTGGAGGACCCAGGCCCACATCCCGGCCGAAAACGTTCGCCACCGCCCGAAGTCTTCGACCAGACCCCGGCTGGTTGGTTCGGTCATACGCCGTATGGCGGGCCAGCGCACATAGAACTTACTACAACTCCCAGAGTACGGCCATTACCTGGAACTCGTTGGATCTGGTCGTGTCGGATTCCGGTCGACCTCGTCGTCTCTGGCCACGGCGAGCGTTTTCTCTTCGAGTTCGACGAGATGACAGAGTGGGTTACCCGGGTACACGACCGGATTCTCGAGCACCCCGACGAGCAGGCCAGTCCAGGGCGATTCGACGACCGTCCGTTCGGTCTTGAACGGGTTCGAGATCGTCGCGATCGGTTCGCTTTCGCCGACGATGTCGCCTTGGTCGGCGTGCATCTCGACCAGCCCCCCGCTCTCGGCTCGGATCCAGGTCTTTGCGTCCGTGTCGATGACAGTCCGCCACCCCGGCCACTGGACGGGCTCGTTCGGATGGATCTCGTACTCCGCAAAGACGCTCGCGACGCCATCGAGGGCCCTGTCGATGAGCCCCCGCTGGAACCGGTGTGCTTCGCCCATCTCGATCGTGATGGTGGGTGCGCCGATTTCGGTCGCTTCGCGGCGGAGCGTCCCCTCGGACCCTGCAGAATCGATGACGACGTGTGACCCAAAGGCGTACGCGAGCCTGGCCACCTCCTCGTCGGCCATGTCGCCCCGAACGTGGAGCATGTTCGTCCGGCCACGGGTCGAGGTGTGAAAGTCCAGGCCGAGATCGGCCGGCGCGATGAAGTTCGTGAAGATCGTCTCCGCCATCCGTTTCGCGCTCGTTCCCTCGCTGTCGCCCGGAAACGAGCGGTTGAGGTCTCGATCGTAGATCGGCAAATACCGCTGCTGGGCCAGAAATGCCGGCACGTTGAGGACCGGCAGGAGGATAAGCGTCCCGTGAAGGTTCGAATGGTCCCAGTCGAGAGCGACTTCCCGAACCACTTCGATCCCGTTGAGTTCGTCCCCGTGGGTCGCCGCCGTCATGAAGACGGTCGGCCCGGGCTCGCTGCCGTTGACGATCGAAACCGGGATCCGGATCGGGTCGCCGAGGTAGGTTTCGCTGATCCGGTATCGGAGGGTGACCGATTCGCCGGGATCGACTTTCCCCCCGCTGTACGTAAACGGACCGGCTGTCATGCATTCCCTATCGTCTCGCCGGGCTTAAGTCGTTGTCCCGTAGCGGTCCCAAATCGGACCGCGGGAGGGGGCCGTTTATCCCCTTTGCACCCCTGGTTCCGGTATGAGCGAGACGGTCTCCGTCGGCGTCCTCAGTTTGCACAACAGCAAGGAATCCAAGGCAATTCTCAACATCATCAACGACCTGGGACACGAAGGGCATTGGCTGCGAGGTGACAACCTGGTCGTCGAAATCGAAGACGGATCGGTCAGGATCGAACCGGACGTGGATATCATCGTCAACCGACTTCTGCTCTCGAGTACCGAACAGCCAGCGGAGTTGCTGGGCCTCGGCAAGAGCCTGTCGCGACTCCGACCGATGCTCAACAGGCCCGAGAACGTCCTCACCGCGTTTCACAAGTTCGCCACTGCCACTTCGATGGCCGAGTCGAAGGTCCGCATTCCCGACTCGGTGCTCGCCCTCGACGTCGACCGGTTGAACGATCTTCGGACGAAATTTGGCGACGAGGTGGTGTACAAAACCGCGATCGGCACACACGGAGGCGGGACCTGGAAGATCGGCCGAAACGAGTCGGTCAATCCGCGGGTCGGCGATCGCTACGCCTTCCTCCAGGAACTCATCGAGCAGAACGAACACCAGCGCCACTCCGACCTGCGGATCTACGTCGTCGACGGCGAAATCATCGGGACCATGCGCCGATACGCGCCAGACAACGACTGGCGGACGAACGTGGCCCTGGGCGGGGAGTTCGAGGTCGTGGAGAACCCGCCGGCGGAAGCAGTGGAGATGGCCATCGAGGCGACCGAGTTGACTGGTCTCGATTACGCCGGGGTCGATCTCGTCGAGGGGGTCGATGGGTGGTACCTCCTGGAGGTCAATCCCACCGCTGGATTTCGGGGCTTCTTCGATGCGACCGGAATCAACCCCGCCGCGGCGATCGCCAAACTCGCCATCGAGACGGCGGGCGCCTCCGTCGACGAATCGAAACTCGAACAGCTCTCCGGGGTACTCGACGACTCGATGCCGGAACGAGTGACGAGAACCGAGCCGATACCCGACCGGGATCGGAGCACCATCGGCTACACCGAGGAGGTGCTCGTGAGCGGGACGTCCGGAACCGAGCGGATCGTCGCGAAGTCCGACACCGGCGCTTCACGCACCAGCATCGACACCCGACTCGCTGCAGATATCGGCGCGGGGCCGATCAAGAGCATGACGAAGGTCAGGTCGGGCAGCACGAAAGCTGGAAAATCCCGACCGGTAGTCGACATCGTGGTCGGCATCGGCGGCGATCGTCACACGGTTCCAGCGAGTCTTGAGGATCGAGCCCACATGGACTACCCGATGATCCTCGGTCGGGACATCCTTCAGCACTACCAGGTCGACGTGAAGCGCACGGTGAACGAGGCGGGCCAAGACGAGGAAGAAGAGGAGATCGACGAGGAGTAATCCGGTCGGCTCGGTGTGGATCGGCCCCAGGAAACGTTCCGAGCCGGCTAAAGATTTGGGAGCCGGGAGGCACCGATTCGACGGTTTTATACACAAACCCGGGATAGGAACGGATGCGCTCCGTTGGTGTAGTCCGGCCAATCATCTTGGCCTTTCGAGCCGAGGACCAGGGTTCGAATCCCTGACGGAGCACTGCAGCGAGCGAACGTTTTGAGCGAGCGAAGCGCGCACGGAAGGGATTTGAGCCACGCGAATCCGAACGCAGTGAGGATTCGCCATCGCGGTTCGAATCCCGTCGAGCATGCGAGACACGAGCGAGGCGAGTGTCTCGATTTTGCGAGCGGTGGAACCGCGAGCACGTTTCGAACGAAGTGAGAAAATGCGCCGGAATGGGATTTGAACCACGCAAATCCGACCGATAGGGGGGATTTGCCATCGGGTTCAAATCCCGTCGAGCATGCGAGACACGAGCGGAGCGAGTGTCTTGATTTTGCAAGCGGTGGAACCGCGAGCACTGCAGCGAGCGGCACCGTTTTGCCCCGAGCGAAGCGCACATAGAAAGGATTTGAACACACGAACAGCTTCGCGGTGAATAACGTCCGGTTTCCCGGTTCACGTGGGCGCTAATCCAGATAGATTTTCACGTGGCACCATCCAGTTTGGCGATCACTCGCTATCGAGTGAGTCATTGATTGCCCGGATCTCGTCTCGGTCAGCGGCAGCGACCCATCGAACGAGTCCGTCATAAGAGGGCTTGGTGTCGTCGAACTTCGAGATTGAGTGTGTCCAAGAACTGGCTCAGCTTTCTTCGGCCGCTTCGTGAATCAGCGACTCGGCCTTTTCTCGCAATTCACCGGTCATATGAAGTCCACGCGAATCGATCCGCTCGAGGATATCGAGTCCGTCCTCTTCCTCGACTCCAGCCTCGACGGCTCGAACCAGCACACCGATTGTTCCCGTCACTGTCGCTCCGAAGGCATCGGCGGTGGTCCTGATTCGCCGATCATCCGAGACTACTCCGGCAGGTCTATCGTCCGCTCGTTGAGTGAGTATTGCTGCAATGATTTCCACGTCACCATTGCTCTCTGATTCCTCGAGAAGTGACAGCGCCCGGGGAATTTGATCTGCATACTCGTGACCTCCAGATTGGATATCGTGTGATTCGAGGAAGCTCTCGAGGTTCGTGCGTGCTGGCTCCGTATCGACCGCAGATTGCACCGCTGGCAGGACGACCAGATCCCCGGAGAAATTCGTGAGCAACTCCAGTTCGCCGAGCGAACCAAGGCTGATCAACGTGGTGGCATCGAGAAATATCCGAGTCATAGCTCCCGAGCAGCATCAGCATCAGCATCGAGATCGTCAGGTTTGAGCTGTGTGGTGAGGTTGTGTTCGCGGGCAATCTCGAGCCACTCCGCGATGCTCACGCCTGCCAGCCGTGCAGCCTGATTGACCGATATCTCACCAGCCTGGTACCGTTGGATGGCGATGCGCTCTCTGAGCGAGCCGAGACCCTCGCTGAGAGCCTTTCGGATCACCGTACTTTTGTCTTCACCGAGGATGTCGATTACCTCCAGGATTTCCGCCTCTTCGTCGTCTGGAATCCGGGCACTGATCGATGGCACGTATACATATTAATATACTGTGTTACAAATGTGTTTCGCCGGGAGAATTGATCCGTGCAGTTGATTTGCCGTGAATCTCGTGGTGAATTCCCGTCGAGCATGCGAGACACGAGCGAAGCGAGTGTCTCGATTTTGCGAGCGGTAGAACCACAAGCACTGCAACGAGCGAACTCATGTGAGCGAGCGAAGCGCACACGGAAGAAATTTGAGCCACGCGAATCCTCACTGCGTTCGGATTCGCCATCGGGTTTCAATCCCGTTCGACCGCTTCCCGGTATAAACCCGTTGTCTCGTCCACTCTCGGTTATTTAGGGAAACCTCCCTTTTCTACTGGTAAACGGTGGTATCGTGTCACCCATCAGAACCTCAATCGATTGGGCAGGAACCAAAAAGCGTCAGCCCGCGATTAAAAACGTCACCGTTCGTGGAAGGCCACAATGTGCGGTGGGAGATTTACTCGCGTCCACCTCCAGATTATGACAACTAAGACATATCGAACAATCGTGTGGCTCGAACTACCGATTTGCCTGTCCACACTGTGGGATGGCCCCCCTCGTCGACGAAGCCGTCCGCGAAGACATGCTCGAAACGGGCTGTTACCTTTGTAAGCGGCCGGTCGATGCGGCGAATTTCCGTTTGATCGAGTGAGTGCAGTATCCTTACCCGGAGCGAGCGGCGTTATCGTCGATTTTGCAGTGAGACTCGGCCGAAGCGAATTTGGAACCAACAGAACGACACGACGAATTCGAGGGCGAAAACTGTCCGCCGACCGAATAGCTTCGTGGCCGCGACTGAGTCACTCGAGCGAACTGACGGTTCCGATGCCACCGGCTCATGTGCCCGGTTTCCATTGGCTGGGTGCACTGTTCGCTTCGAAGCGGTACCGGCTCCGATCTCGATGTGCACCAAGGGAAAGCTTTGTGCCGTTTCGTTTGGATATCTGGATGGGGAGAGATCTGTGGACCGAGAAGACACCGAGACGTTGGCCCACATGCAACAGATGCCGTCAGCGGCGGTCCTCGATTCGCTGATCGAAAGTGGGTTACACGAGATGGAGCGGGAACGGTCGGGGTTGTTGCTCTCCGGCTTTTCCGCCGGGCTCGACATCGGCTTCGGACCGCTCCTCATGGCGGTGCTTTTGACCCTGTCCGAGGGGAGTTTCGGGGACCTCTCGACGGAAATCCTCCTGGCCAGCGCCTACGCGGTGGGGTTCATGTTCGTCATCCTCGGTCGGTCCGAACTGTTCACGGAACACACCACTCTAGCCGTGATTCCGGTCCTCGACAGACAGGCGTCGCTCGGCCAGTTGGGTCGGCTCTGGGGACTCGTCTACGTGGGGAATATCGTCGGTGGCGCCTTCTTCACGCTCTTGGCGGTGTTGCTCATGCCGGGGCTCGGCGTGGTCTCGCCGGAAGCGTTCGGAACTATCGCGAACAAACTCGTCAGCCACGACCTTTCCTGGCTGTTCGTGGCCGGCATTTTCGCCGGGTGGTTGATGGGACTGATGGCCTGGTTGATCACCGCCGCACAGGAGACGATCAGCCGGATTTTCATCATCTGGATCGTCGC
The DNA here is from genome assembly GCA_034520565.1 of Halodesulfurarchaeum sp. Classification (GTDB taxonomy): domain Archaea; phylum Halobacteriota; class Halobacteria; order Halobacteriales; family Halobacteriaceae; genus Halodesulfurarchaeum. Next base: position 1,211,407 of record JAXHNL010000002.1, on the reverse strand, counting down.
GGCGACGATCGGCATTCTCCATCTGCCACACTCCATCGCCGGGAACGTGGAGGTCCTCTTCGGACTCTTCATGTCCCCGTCCGTGTCCCTCGCCGATTACCTGTCCTTCCAGGTGTTGGCAACGCTTGGGAACGCCGTCGGCGGGGCGTTCTTCGTCGCTGTATTGAAGTATGGGCACGTCGTTCGCGGCGCGAAGTGAACGTGACGAGAGCGGAGTGTCAGCGGGAGTCGGTCGGAGCTCCGGATGAAACCGTCACATGACCGGTCACTACTAACTCGGCTGCAGCCGTACGACCACACATGAGCAAAGCAAACCGCCTTCACGAACTGTTGGCCGAGGGGGACGAGCTTAACATCATTTGTCACAACAACCCGGATCCGGATTGCCTGGCAAGTGCACTCGCATTGGGACGAATCGGGGCTGCTGCGGGCATCGACGAACGGAATATCTTCTATAGCGGGGACATTTCCCACCAGCAAAACCGGGCGTTCGTCAATTTGGTCGATATCGATCTTCAACCGTTCGAAAACGCGACACTACAGGACCGAACGGACGGGTCGTTGGTCGCGTTCGTCGACCATTCGGTTCCAGGTGTGAATAACCGAGTTCCGCCGGGAACGACCATCGACATCGTAATCGACCACCACCCCGCCGAAGACATCGAAGCTCGATTCGTGGATCACCGGGAGGAAGTCGGCGCTGCAGCGACGATGCTGACGGGATACATCCGGGAACTGGGCGTCGAAATGGACGCGGTGCTTGCAACGGCACTCCTGTTTGCGATTCGGCGCGAGACCCTGGACTTCCTCCGTGGAACGACCAGCGAAGAATACGAAGCGGCTGCGGTCTTACATGAACACGTTGATGTGAAGCTGCTCCAGCAATTGTCGTCACCATCGGTCACTGGGGCAACGCTCGACGCGATTGGGACGGCGATCGAGAACCGAATGATCAAGGGGTCGGTCCTCATCTCACACGTCGGCCGGACCACCGAACGGGATGCGCTCCCGCAGGCTGCAGATTACCTGGGAACTCTGGAAGGGGTCGATACGGCCATCGTCTTTGGCATCATCGGCGAGTCCATCCATCTCAGTGGCCGGTCACCGGATCCCCGAGTGCACCTCGGGGACGTACTCGATGCCGCTTTTGGGGATGTCGGGAGCGCCGGTGGCCACTACGACATGGCGGGCGGGGAAATCCCGCTCGGGATCTTCGCCGAGTTCACGGCCGATGATGACCAGTTGATCGATATCGTCGAACAGGTAATCACGGCCAGGCTCGTCGCCGGACTCAATATTTCGGAGGACACGGAGGCATAATTGGCCAGGGGTACCGGCTTTCCCTCCAGAAGTCGAACGGTTTTGTCACACGCAGATCCGGCCTGGACACCGAGCATGACGAAGCGGTGCCCGAAATCCCACGAATTCGGCGGCACACTTTTTCCTCGACCGGCCGTTCTCCATGGCATGCCCGTCGAAACCGACGACGAACTCCGCGAGATCCTCGAACTCGATACCGTCGCCGTGGTCGGCTGCTCGACGACCCCCGGGAAGGATGCACACGAGGTCCCGGCCTACCTCATCGAGCAGGGCTATGCGGTCATTCCGGTCAACCCCTTCGCCGAGGAGATATTCGGGCAGGCGGCCTTCGACTCACTCTCGGATATTCCGGTGGAAGTGGACGTCGTCGACGTGTTCCGTCCCAGCGAGGAGGTGAGCGGGATCGTCGAGGAAGCGATCGATCGCGAAGACGTGGACGTGATCTGGACCCAGCTGGGAATCAGGGACGACGAGGCCGCGGCACGCGCCGAAGCGCAGGGCAAACGAGTCGTTCAGGACAGGTGCATGAAGATCGAACACGAGCGGCTCGCCTGAATTGGCCGTCCGACAAACCACGAGGGATCAGTTCGAACCAGGATCGCCGTATCGACTGAAAAATCGAGACGACGTGATCGATCCGGACCAAGGGAAAAGGTCTCGCGAGAGGAAAATGCAACAGGGACTATTATACTCGAGGCGATCCTCGTCTCGAGCGAATGGAGAGGAGGATTGATGGCTGTGGACAACGCTGAGAACCCCACGGTTGGAACGGAGAAAGTGGCGTACGATCCCGAAACCAGCCGGTATGACCTGTTCGAATGTCCGGACTGTGACAACATCGTGCTCGCCCTGGGTCGGAGCGACCCGCCGATGACCTGTCACAACAAGCCGATGGAGCGGGTGACCGACGTGGAGATGGCGGTCAAACCGCCGGACGTCAAACAGGTGCTTCTCCAGGCCTTCGGACTGCCCAAACCTGGATTGGATATTGCCCTTTTCGTCATCAGTGAAGGTCCCCGCTCCGCGAACGACGTCGCAGACGCACTCGGGTACGAGCGAAGCACGATCACCCGATATCTGAACACCCTCGCCGAGATCGGGTTGCTGCAAAAATCACAGTTGAACCGCGAGGAAGGCGGGGTGGTGAACGTCTATCATCCGGTCGACCTCGAACGGTTGCGTCGTGAGACCCTGGTCGGGTTCTACGTCTGGGCCGGAGAGGCAGCAGCCCGCATCGAGGAATCGAATCTCGCCCAGCAGGAAACCCTCGATGGAAACGAGGATCGAGCGTTGCCCGAGGTCTTCTGGGAGTCGTTCCCCGACAGGTGAGTCAGTCCCGAGGAGCCGTCTTTCGAGTGGCCCTCAGGCGAGCAGCCCGGTACCGAGAAAGGCGCCCAAGACGAGGCCGTAGACCACGTGCACGATCCCGAAGGTGACGAGCATGTCCCGGTCTGGCTTCATCCCGATGATACCCTTCAGCCAAAAGGCCATCCCGCCGACCATCAGGACGAGTCCGTAACCCAGGCCGAGTCCGACAGCAGTCCCGATCGATCCGAGATCGAACCCCAGAACTGGCACGCCCAGGGCGAACACGAGTCCCGCCCCGGTCCCGTAGATCATGTGCAGGAGCATGCCCGGTTTGGCGTGTGCCGCAGGCTCACCACCCATGAATTTTGCGAGGAGAGCAGCAGTTGGCGGCGGCCCGCCACCCAAAAGTTTCATCCCGATACTCATGACGATCGTAGCGACAAGGCCGCCGACGAGTCCTGCAATCACTGATGGCATCGTATCCGAGAGGAAGAGTCCGGGCCACATAACCAGAACGCGGTCGTGGAGACCGATTGCACACCCCCGACAGGGCCGTAGGTGTCCACACCGCACGGACATTCGAATGCATCCATCCGAGAAGTGTGTCAAACCGGAGAACTATTTGTCAACTGCCACCGTCTTTCACATCCATGAGTGAGAAAATCGCGGACCAACAGTACGAAGTAGTCGTGGTCGGCGGCGGTCCTGCCGGGATGACGGCAGCGATGTACACCACGAGGCTCGGACACGAAACGGCGATCGTCGATCGCGGCGGCGGACGGGCGGCGATGATGCAGGAGGTCCATAACCTCCTCGGCGTCAAAGAGGAAACGAGCGGCGCCGAATTCCTCGGTATCGGACGGGAACAACTCGAAGCGTACGGGACCGAGTTTCATCGTGACAAAGTCGAATCGTGTTCCCGATCGGCGTCGGGCACGATCCAGCTTGCGGGGACGAACGCGACCTATACGGCCGACGCCGTCGTACTCGCCACCGGGTTTTCCGACATCCGACCCGATCCACCCTTGCCCCGAACGGGGCGAGGACTCCACTACTGCCTGCACTGTGATGCCCACATGTTCGTCGACAAATCGGTGTACGTGATGGGACATGCCGAAAGTGCGGCCCACGTCGCCGCCCTCATGCTCAACTTCACCGACGAGGTAGACCTCCTGACAAGAGGAGATCCGATCGATTGGAGCGACGAAACCGACGAAATGCTCCAGGGCCATCCCATCGACGTCATCCATGAAGACGTGACAGGCGTCCAGAATGGGGAAGATGGGTGGTTGAAGTCCCTCGAATTCGAAGATGGTGCCGTCCGGGAGTACAGGGGCGGATTCGCGATGTACGGGGCCGAATACAATAACGGCCTCGCGCGGGAACTCGGCTGTGAGATTAACGCAGACGGATCAATCGAGGTCGACGGCCACGGTCGCACGTCAGTCGATGGCGTCTACGCGGTTGGGGACTGTACGCCAGGTCACAACCAGGTTCCGATCGCCCTCGGACAGGGCGCCAAAGCCGGCATCGACATCCACTTCCAGCTCAGGGACTTCCCCCGGGACCCAGATATTATTTCCGAACAAGGGCCGGTCCGGGAGGAAGAAGTTCCCGGCATTCCTGACGAACTCCTCGAGCAGGCCGTGGACTTCCACACGTACGAGTAGCAAGACGAAGCTTCGACGGACATTTCGGTTCGTTACGGAGCTCCCTCAACACTGGCACCACCTGGAGTCGTGTTCCAGGGCGTTCGAAGACTATCGGACCTCTCGAGAAGAAACCGCCCCGGATTATCGCTTTCGAATGTACAGCGACGCGCCGAGAACCGCCAGTCCCCCAGCCAGCAGTCCCATACCGGGAGTGGAGGTGGCCGTCGCCTCACCCGATTCGCTCGCCACGAGTTCGAAGCCGTCGAGCGAGCGATCGGGCTCCCAGACCAGGGTGCCGTCGCTCCGGTCATCGGGCTCGGGCGTCACCGAGTCGACGTCGTAGCCCTCGGGAACGGTGATCCGCAGCGTTCGATCGGTCTGGAAGCCACTCGCGAACGGTTCTGCGAGGGTGAGCGTTCCGTCGTCGATCGCCACCAGACCGGTAATGGTGGCACTGAGTTCGACGATCCCGGTCGAATCACTCGTTTGCAGGGAGACGTCTACCGCCGTGACCTCGGGAGACCGATTCGTCAACGCTGCAGTCGCCATGGCCACGCGATCCATCCGCTCGGAAAACCGCGTCTCCATCTCCTCGAGCAGGGCGTCGTCGGTCCGGAGATCCTCGAAGGCCTCCTGTTCGGAGGCCTCGGAGAGGTCATACGTCATCACGATCGTGAGATCGACCGTTCCGCTGTCGTCGATCGCGACGTCGACAGTGGGTTCAGTGGGAGTGTCCTGCGCGATTGCCGGGCCAATGCCGATCCCAAGCCCGGAAACCGCCACGAGCAACACGAGAGCAATGCTCGCGGTCCGTTTCGAGAATTTGTCGTTCCGATCGGTCATGGCTTACTGTCCTGTGTTCCCCGCCGTTTCGTCTCCCGTCGGTGCCGATTCAGTGGTCTCGGGGGCGCCGTCAGCGGTCTCGTTCGTCGAGGTCCCCTCGGTCGTCGTTTCGGTCATTCCCGTCCCGGGCCGATCACCGCTTCCGTTTCCGGGACCCATTCGAGTGTCGTTGTCCGTATCGCCGCCCGGACCAGCCGGGACCCCTTCAGGCGGGCCGCCAGGAATGCCTTCGGGCGGTCCCATCGGGGTACCCGCGCGGTCACCCGCGATCTGTCGGGCGATTGCCGCGGTCTCCGGCCCCGTCATGTTGCGGGCGTGGGTGCGGAGTTGTTCGAGCGCGGTGACGTTCACACCGTTCGCCTCGAGGGTCTCACGGGGCAACGTGGCGGCGGTTCGACTAGTGCTGTTGGCCATCTGCTCCAGATTCCCCACCCTCGTCGTGAGGGCGCTCAGTCGAACCTGGTACTGGCCTTCGGAGATCGAACCGTTGGCCCGGGACCGGTTCAGGCGTTCCATCTCGGTTTCGATCTCCGTCAAGCGCTCTTCGAGATGTTCGTGGGTGCGATTGAGCACCTGGGCCTTCGATCGGTTCGTGGCCGCGGCGGCGATTTGCAGGCCGAAGGAGCGATGTTCGATTTCACCGCGCATCTCCTCCTGCTGCACCGCGATCGAGCCGGCAAACATCACGCCCGGCGGCGTCTCGTTGACAGCGGTGTCGTTTGCTTCCGTCTCAGTCGTCTGTGCGAGTTCGGTCGAATCTGCCGGGGCGAGTGCCATCACCGGTCCGGTCACGGACAGGATCATGGCGAGTGCCACCAGCACGGTCAGGAGTCGGTTCATGACGATCGCTTGTAGAACGTTCGAAGGGATAATGGGGGCAGATCGTCCGCGCGAATTCAGCAAAATTAACCCGATTTTCCCGCGATTTCGGTGGTTTTGCGTTAGAAACAGTAGACGAAGGGATACAGCAGTCCGATCCGATCGCCATCTGTCAGCCGCGTTCGAAACCCGTCAAGGTGCTCGTTGAACCGACCGTTGACGGTCACGCGGGCGTATCGACGCACCCGTTCGCCCTCGGGATTGCGGTTCCACGTGCCGGGCAACTCCTCGGGTGGCTCCGCCCATCCGCTCGTGACCTCTTCGCTTTCCTCGCTGGCGAGGACGAGATCCTCCACCTCGAAGTCCGCGAAAAACGCCGCGAGGAAATCGGCGAGCGTCTCGCCGTCGAAGGTGTATTCGAACCGCGAATCGCCGACGGCCTCGTAAATATGACCCGTACACCGAACGGTCACCGTCGTCTGCAGATCGCTTTCAGCACTGGCAGTCTTCATAGACGAATCGAAGGGCTCACCGAATAAATGCAGGGAGACGAACATGTTCGTCTGGGAGCCACGAGTGGTCGTGTCCGCTCACAGCGGCCGAAAGAACGCTCAGCGAACGGCGTCCTCGATCTCCGCAGACTCGAGTTCGTGGGTCGGCATGGGCCCCTCGTAATCAGCCGGAACGTACGGGCAAAGTGGATCACTCTCCAGGGAATCACCCGTGTACGCGTAGGCTCGGGATCGACTGCCACCACAGACGTTGCGGTATTCACATGCCCCACACTTTCCACGGAACCGGTCCTCGTCGCGAAGTGCCCGGAAAAGTTCGCTCTCGCGGTAAATCTTCACCAGCGAGGACTCCCGCACGGACCCCGCCGAGCGCGGCAGGAATCCCGACGGAAAGACCGATCCCGTGTGGCTGACGAACGCGAATCCGTCCCCGGCCCGCACGCCGCCCCGACGACCGATCGCGTCCCGCTTTCCCGACGAATCCTGAGCGGACCGTCCCGATTCGATCGCGACCCGACGGTACTGCGGTGCTTCCGTCGTTTTGACACCGAAGGTCCGGTCGGCAGCCTGATCCAGAAGCCACTCCATCACCGATTCGGCCCGATCCGGGCCGATTGGATCCAGGATCCGTCCGCGACCGATCGGCACCAGGAAGAAGACGGACCAGAGCACGGCCCCGAGGTCTTCGACGAGGTCCGCGATCGCGAGGAGGTCCTCGACGGTCTCCTTCGTCACGGTGGTGTTCACCTGTATCGGGATCCCTTCGCCCCTAGCGTACCGGGCCGCTTCGAGGGTCTGGTCGAAGGTCCCTGGTTCCCCCCTGAACGAGTCGTGACTGATCGCAGTGGCTCCGTCAATGCTCACAGCGAGGCGTTTCAATCCCGAGTTGGCGAGTTCGTCGATTGCGGCGGGGTCGAGTGAGTTCGTTCCGCTCGGCGTAAGCGTCATCCGAAGCCCGAGATCGGACCCGTACTCGATCAATTCGGGGATGTCGTCCCGTGCGAGCGGGTCACCGCCGGAGAGCACGACTAACTGGTGCTCGTCGAACCGGGCAGCCTCCTCGAGAAGGGCTTTCCCCGCTTCTGTACCCAGTTCGAGTGGATGTCGGTCGGGCTGTGCGTCCGCCCGGCAGTGCTCGCATTCGAGGTCACACGCCTGTGTCACCTCCCAGATGAGAACGAAGGGGCGTTTTTCGGTGTCGACATCACTCGGAGGGCCCATCTGTCGCGCCATAGGTCAGGACCGACCATGGGTGCAAGGCCGAACATATTCATCTGCCCGAGTTCACGATCGAAAGACGCCGCGTGTCCTGGAGTGCCCTCGAAAAGAACGGAAACGGGTCCCGTAAGTCCATCAACCCGGGTTCGGGGCCTCGAGCTCCGAGGCGACGTAGTCGAACTGCAACTCGAACTCCCGCGTGCGCTGGGTTTTGATCATCGTCCCGTCGAGCACCGGCGCGAGGACACCCCCGAGGGTGAATTCCGTCCTGGCGATGATCTCACAGCCCTCCGCCGTCGTCTCAAGTCGGTACTCCGTCCACATCCGGTCGAACATGCCGTCGGTCTGATCGAACTCAAGAAGCGAGTCACCCTCGACCCGTTCCAGGGTGAGTTCGAACGTCGCGAGTCCGATATCCCGGGCGACCGTGAATGATTCGCCGTCGACTCGCACCCTGTCGAAGCCTGAGGCTCGAACAAACGCGGGGACATCAGACAGAATCACCTCCCGGACGGCCGATTCGGGGGCCGAATACGAGCGTTTCACTGTGACGGTTTCCATACGGGGAGTGTTCGCCCCAGGCCCCCATAGGTTCCGGCGAACCAGTTCGGTGGGACCGATACCGGTTTACCAATGAAAGAACACGGTCCGAACATATTCGGCGATCCGAGCGATCTCGGGTCCCGGTCCACCCATGCCTCAAGCGACATTGACGATCACGATCCCGGAAACGCTCTGGATCGGCTCGATAACTCGCGAGTATCCGGACGCGGAATTCAGGATCCTGTCGGCAGTCTCCGGAGACGAAACTGGCGTCGGCCTCGTCGAGATTGCCGCTCCCGAACTGGACGCGGTGCTCGAGGCCTTCGAGGCGGCCCCAGAAACCAGGGAGTTGAACGTTCTCGGTCGGGAGGACGACACCGGGCTGGTGCAGTTCGAAACCACCGAACCGACGCTGCTCTTTCCGATCGTCGGGTCCGGGATCCCCCTGGAGATGCCCTTCGAGTTGCGAAACGGGAGGGCGATCTGGGAGATCACGACCTCCCAGGAACGACTCTCACAACTCGGCGACGAACTCGAGGCCTTTCAGATTCAGTACACCGTCGAGGAGATCAGACACCACCTGGAGACTGAAACCCTGCTAACCGAGAAACAGCAGTCCTTGATCGAAACGGCCCACGAGGCCGGATATTACGACTCGCCCCGGACCGCCACGTTGACCGAAGTGGCCGAAGCGGCCGGCATCGCGAAGTCGACCTGCAGCGAAACACTCCAGCGTGCCGAGGGAAAAATCATCGGGGCGTTCCTCACAGAGGAGGACTCTGTCGGCGAGTTCCAGTGAGACCGGACATGTTCGGGGCGCTTGTCACCTATCAGCCAGCCGTTTTCCCGGTATGGCACTCTTCAAAAACGAACCGGACCGGGATCAGGGATTCGACGAGTACGACGAGTTCGTCCCGTCACACGTTCCCGAACCGGGACCGGCCATAGCCGGTCACGACGTGCTGACCGGCGAGGACCATGTTCGGGTGCACAAACTCGCCCGTGACGTCTTCGAAATCAGGGGCGTCTACGACAGCACGTTCGGCTACAATCTCGCGAAACTGAACCTCGATCACCGCCATCCCGACGCCGGGTTTCGATATGGAGTGACCGAGGACGACGATTTGATCGCGGAGTTCACGCCGACGACCCGGTTCTGTCCCCAGAGTTCGGTCCTGACGACGGCCGCCTATCGCGCCTGGAACGGCGAAGACGAGAGACACGATTTCGAGTCGGTCGAGATTCGCGTCGATCCGATGCATCAGCACAGCGATGCGGTAAACGAGAAGTTGCGAACGATGGGCGCCGAATCGCCTCCCTAAGTTCCCTCACTTCCCCTGTTCGCCTCGTCTGAAAGTGACCAGTTCGAAGATCTCCCTGATCGTTTCCGGACGATGATTCCTGACCACCAGTCCCATGTTGAACGCGAAAAGGATGACACCACCGCCGAGGACGTTCCCACCCACCATGATCACCCAGGTCGGCGCCCCCAGCAATTCGCCCGCCCAGAGGGTTCCCAAACCGATAGCGAGGAGCCAGAACTCGACGCGGGCGATTCCCGCGTGATACAGGTCGTCGATCATGGGTACCGGTTCGTACCCGAGTCTGTCGCTGTACTCGTGAAACCAGACGATGAAGGGCACGACGTGGTAGAAAGTGCCGACGACCGTGAGGGTGAAAAACCCCACAAAGAGCAGGTGTGTTCCCTGAGGACTGCCGAACCGGAGGAAGTAGGAAAGCGGATCGCCAAGCCATCGGGGGACCGTCACGGCGACCCATCCCAGGACGGACAGCCCGACGAGCCAGTACCGCCGAAGCATCGGTCCCGGCTCGACTTGTGCCCGCCAAAGTCGCCGGAGAAGAATCAACGCGAACGCCAACAGTCCGGTCGAGAGGAGGATCCCACTGGCGCGGGCGAGATTCTCGAGCTGGAACAACCGACCAAATGACAGGCCGAACACGCCAACCGGGAGCGCGACCATCTCCACGTGGGCGAGGTGCGTATCGAGTGAACTCGCTGGGGCCTGCGTGAACATCGGCGCGAGTTGGTACAGTGCCCCGACGATTGTGAGCGAGACGAACCCGAACACCGTGAGTGTCAAATGGGCCATCAACAGGCCGGTCGCCGAAACTGGAAGCGAATCGAGAACCCGAAACGCGAAGGACGTCGCCAGAAGCCAGCCGAAGACGGTCGCGAGGAGGAGCGAACCGACAGCCAACAGGAAATGGGCTTCGGTGATATCCATCTCGCTCACCGGTGGCAGGGACCGAATGATCGTGTAGCCGAAGACCCAGAATCCCACGAGAAGAATGCCAGCCAGTAGCGGAAACCACGCGTACGCACTCGAGAAAAACACGCCGACGACGCCACTGACGCCGACGACAACAAACCAGAGACTCACGAGCGAGAGCCGTTCGGAGTGTAGTTTCGTCCCTGACCAGACAGGAACGAATTGGATCATGGCCCCCATGATCGTGAGGCCGAGCCACCCGGCCAGAAGGAGGTGGAGTGTCCCCACGCTGCTGGCCCGGATCGGAAGCACCAGTGGGCCGAGACTGGCGACCCCGCCTCCGAGTAACAACAGGAAGGCGCTGACGAGAAAGTGCGCAAACGGCAGCGAGAGCGGCGGTTGGTGGTCGACGTCCAGATCGGAAGTGGGTGGTTGCATAGGAAACGGATGATTCAGACGATGATCGAACGGTCGTCGGCCGCAGTTACAAACATTCCCATCGATTTTCGGAAGCAAACGGACGAAGGTACTGCCCCGAATATATTCGCCCGTCGCCCGACGCGGGATCGAATATGTTCGGCACAATCGTTGACCGAGGGGACGTGCGAGTCCGGTGCATGGAGTATGACGGTTTGCTAGCGGTCGAACGTGTCCCGGAAGAGCGTGAGCAGACAGTAATCGACGTCCGGGAGCTTCCCCCACCCGAACCGCTACAGGAGACCCTGGGAACCCTCGGAGAGACCGAGACGGACGGACTACTCGTACAGATCAACGATCGGCAACCCCAGCATCTCTTCCCGATGCTGGAAGAGCGGGGGTACGAATACGAGAGCACCGGGAGCGATCCGGCCTACACGGCCATCTGGAAGTCCTGAATCCCGACTCGGTGAGACCGGCTGGAGGGAGGCTCGTTTCGGTCGCGAACGCTCACGAGCGGAACGAACGGTACTGCTACTGAGTAGTTCCCCACTCGATCAGCCGTTGCTCGCCCTCCAATCTTCGCAGGTCGCTCACCTCCCTGGTGACTTCGAGGGTCCCGCGATAGGCTCCAGATCCGTCGCGAAGGGCGTGATACTCGATGACTACGAAGGCGTCGTCGTTTTGGATCCAGAATCGAGCACTGTCGTGTTCCCCGGATCGAAACGCTTCGAGGATCTCCTCGACCGTGTCCACGCTTTCTGGCGGATGGCAGTTCTGCACGGTCCGACCGATGATCGACCCGGACCGGGGAAAGATCCGCTCCTCGGGGTTGTTGAAGTAGCGGACGCGGTCGTTTTCGTCGACGTAGGTGACGTCGACCGGAATCGTCTCGAGGAGGAGTTGGAGCTGGTCCAGTTCGAGCGTGCCCGTGTCGAGACCGAGGGCGACAGAACCGCTCGACAGGCTGGCCTGGGTTTCCGTTCCCGCACTCGAACGCCGGACGGATTCGCCTGCGGTGTCAGTCGCCCCTTCGTCCAGTAATGCAAAGGCCGGGTCGATCTCGAAATACCCGAGGTCCATGCTTTCCCGCTGGATCTGTTCCCATTCCCGATCGGTCAGGGTCCTGAGCGCCACCGGAAAAACGATTGCCTCCTCCTTGAACAGCAATCCTCGAGCCGTTTCCGTGAATCGGGCAACGAGTCTCGAGAGGGTTTCCGGATTCGTTTCGGGGTCTTCGCTGAGGTCCTCGATCGTCCTTCGAAGCGACCGGAGGTCGTCGTGGATGGACCACATCACACCGAGCGGCCTGTCGTGTTTCCAGTGTTCCTCGAGATGCGGGAACAGTTCGTTCTCTTTCCTGACGAAATGCCGATCGATCCCCTCGAGTGCCACGATATGATCCTGCAGGTCGCTCACCGCCTCGAGCGGTGGGGAAGAAGCGACCGAGAGCGCCTCCACGGCCGCCTCCAGTGCGTCGAGGTGTGATTCGATCGCCCGGTTCTCCCGCAACATGTTGTCTATCGGGTGCCCCCGTTCAGGTCGCTCCCAGTCGTTGGTTTCGAGGGGCTGACGAAACGTTGCCAGGAGCGGTTCGCTCTCCGCCTTGACCGCCGAAACCGAGATCCCATCCTCCAGTAATTCGTGCTCGAGGACCAGCACGTCAGAGGGGCGTACCGAGTCGATGGCATCTTCGTACGCTGTCGCAATCTCCGAGGCGGTCGCCCCGTCGTGAACCCGACGAACGAACTCGAGAAGGGCGCTGGCTCGAGGGGACTGTTCCACGTTGTCGATGAATTCGGACATGCGGTTGCTGTCCGGAATTTGGTTGAAGCGCGGTTAAAATATGCTGAAACGATGCGCTGCCAACAGCACAGCGGGACCCCACATGTTCGTCCGTGCCGTTTTCCCGGATTGCGTCGTTGGTTATGAATACGCATGGGAACCCACCGGTGGCTTCCACCCATCCCACCCGAACACGGGGCCAAGACGCTCCTCCTCGTCGCACTCGCGACGCCGGTGAGCATCGGAATCGGCGCGGAAACGGCGGTCCCATTGGGTTTCGGCCCCGCCTATCTCCTCTTCGTTGGGATCGCCGCCGGGTCCATGCTGTTTCGCGAGGCGACACGCCAGTTTTTCCTGTCGGATCCCACCAAACGGCGCCGATACGGATTAATTGCAGCCCTCGAAGCAGTGGGTATCCTTGGGTTAACCGGTGGCTTGATGGCCCTCGAAGGGACGGGGTGGGGGCTCTTGCTCCTGTTACCCATCGGCGGCGCCATCGAGGCCCGGCTCGCTCGCGACCGGCGTTCCAAACCGCTCCTGAAAGCCGGGACCGGCGTGCTCGCGATCGGTGCCCTCGTCCCCATCGGCCTGCTCCTTTTGGGATTCACTGATCCAACGCTCGTTCTCGCCGGGTATGGGCTGTTTTTCGGCTATCACCTGCTGGCGGTACTTCGGGTCGGCGCCGCCGTAGAAGCGGGGGAACGGGTACCAGCGATTGCGCTGCTCGTTCCACTTACCGTCGTTGGGATCGCCGTTGTCGGATACGGATCCGGATTTCTCGGAATCAGTTCCCCGGTCGTCTTCGGACTCTCGGCGCTCAGATCGGGACAGCTGCAACAGCGAACGGGAACCCCGTCGCTCAAACGACTCGGACAGACAGAAGCGATGCTCTCCCTCGCCTTCGTGCTTGCTGGCCCGTTCCTCCTGGCGTGACCGATTTATGCCGTCGTGCCGTCCCCGGACGGATCGTACCAGTCGACGAGGTTTCGAACCGCCCGTCTGAGGATTTCGCTGGCCGTCGACTTGCTGACGCTCGTTCGATCTGCGACCGCCTGGATGGTCGCTTCACGGGGGATTTCGAAGTAGCCCGCCCGATGGGCCGCCTCGAAGACCTCGGTCTGACGTGCCGTCAAGCTGGGACCGTTCGCCGTTTCGACTGCTTCGCCGATCCGATCGACGCGATATACGGCGCCCTTCGGGAGTCCCCGTTTGGCAACGAGGTTGAGCGCCATCTCACCGCGGACGATCGACGCACGGTCGTCTACTACGACGTCGGGACGGATTGACCGGTGGTCATCCACCCGTGATATCGAATCCGACCGGCGGAAAACTGGCTCGTCAGTCGAAAAATTCCACATCCGTCCGTTCTGCCATCCGGTCTATCGCGGTCGAGAGCCGCTCAGTCGTCGTTTCGGCCCGTTTTTCGAGTTCCAGGCGGACGTCGTCGTCCTGGAGGAGATCGAGGTTTGGTTCGACGGTTCGAATCGCCGCCGACGCGGCGCCGACGGTCAAATACAGCGCCGTGTGCAAATCCTGTCGAACGTTGTCGTCGACCCGTTCGGCGATGTCGAGTGATTTCTCGAGGATCTCCACGCAGGCCTCGGCGATCGAGAGCGGGATCCCTGTCGCTCGACTCACCGTCGCCTGGTCGGGTTCTCCGGCTCCATCCGCAAAGAGCGCGTCAATCGCCTGGGCATCTTCCCCCGCCAGCGTGAGCAGCACCGTTCGCTGCTGGGAAAGCCGCTCCTTGGCGATTTTCAGGTTCCCGGCGGTCGTTTCACCGTGGTTTGCCAGGGTGTGATGGGCCGCCATTTCGGCCAGGGCCGCTCCAAATGCACCCGTCAGTGCAGCCGCGGAGCCGCCGGCAGGGGCGACACGCGAGGAGGCGACCGCATCGAGAAACTGCTCGATTTCGTGTGTGCTGTAATCCATGCATTCGAACCCGGTTTGTGCCACGGTTTCGCCGGCCGCGTACTTCATCTTGTGCCCGCTGAAACCAAGCTAGTTCGATCGGGACCGTTTCACAGCTCCGCTGCGAGCGTTTTGATGAGCTTCGCCTCGACGGCGTTCAATCGCTGGGAAAGCGCCGAACGAGTGACGTCAAGTTCCGCGGCGAGATCCGCGAGTGACGCCTCCCGCGGATTGGCGTAGTACCCGCGGCCGACCGCCTCCTCGACCACCTCTTGCTGTTTGTCCGTTAGCGAGATTTCCTCCGAGAGACGCCCGCCTCGGTCGGGTTCCCCCTGTTCGCGTTCAATACCGGTCGTGAGTCGGCGTAATTGCCACTCGTCGCCGCTCTCTCGGAACCGGTCGGATAACTCGTAGAGTCGCTCCCGGGAGTCTACAATGGCAGTAATTTCGAGCGATCCGTCAGCGACGAGAATCTCTGCAGGGATAATACCCGGTTTGCACACGCGTGGGCAGGTACAGGCATCAGTAATAGACCCGGACACCACCGTTCGATTGTTCCCCTGACTTCCCCCGACCGTGAGCGACGCGTGGCACCGATCGCCGACAAGTTGGACGTGGCCGTTCACCGATTCGTCTCCGAACTCGCGGACGGGACATGAATCATTCTCCATCCGATCGATTTCCAGTTCGATCCACAGTTGGTCCGCGTCGGGCGTCAAATCAAGGTGCCCAGCCTCCGTGGCTTCGAGCGACGTTTGTTGGTGGGTTGCCATGGTTCACTCAGTACTGAAACCGATTCGGGACTCGCTTGGCCGGTCTTTCGGTGACGTTCGAGGGCCGGTTCGAAGATCGCATACCGTCTACTGCGGGCGACGATCCCGATACGATACGTTCCAGCCATCTATAACCTTGTGAAAACTGGCCGCTGGCTATCTGGATCCGGTCGTCCACATGCAATAAGAAGGTCTTCTCGAAGGGCTGCAGACGGTTTTTGAGGCAGGTGAGGAGTTCGGACATTGCTCGGGACGACTGGTAACATACCGAGGCGGCGGCGAGAAGAAAGTATCGCCGAACAGGTTCGTGATCGACCGTCTCGAACTGACAGCAGGAGAATCGAGTTACCCGTCCGGAACGCGGTTGAGCATGTGGTCGTCGGCGGATGCCGTGCCGGTACCTTCCTCGAGGAGCGTCTCTACGTCGGTTCCTCTGGCACCGAGGGACCGAGCAGCCGTTTCGCGGACGACCTCGACCTCGCGCTCGTCCTCCAGAATCGCCTCCAATGCCGCTTCGACCTCCGGATCGTCGTCGTACTGACCGAGCAGTTTGACGGCCCACTCCCTGACCCGATCGCTGGGATCGGAAAGCGCATCGAGAAGGTCCTCGCGGGCACCGTCCCGGCGGATCCGCGTCAGCGATATCAGCGCATTGCGCCGGACCCCTTCCGCGTCGTCCTCGAGAAGCGATTCGAATCGATCTTCGAACTCCTCGCGGGCCAACCGGTCGAGGGCCACGGTGGCTTCGGCCCTAACCCACTGGTTCTCGTCGGTTTCGAGCACCTCGAGAGCGACCGCCGGATCGCCATCGAGTTTCCCCAGCGCCTCGATGGCGAACTGTCGAACGTGCTCGTCCGGGTCGCTTCGAGCGAGCGAGCCGAGTGTCTCCCGAATCGAATCGCTCCCTTCTCGTCTCGCGAGTGCGAGCGCTGCCCGGCGCCGCGTTGGCGCTTCCGCTGCCCCGAGCATCGCTTCAAGTGCCTTTTTCGGGGTGTCCTCGACGGGAGCAATGTCGGCGGCGGAGTAGTCCGCCAATTGGGCGTTCCCGAGCGTGATGTCCCGGACCTCGGTCACGCCATCTTTCCCGACCGCGTCCCGCGTCGGGGTTTCATCGGTCATTCGGTCACCCCCTGCCCGGACTCGCTCGCGGCGAAGAGGACGATCGCAACCAGTACCGCCACCGCCACTGGGACTGTCGTCGGGACCCCGGCAGCGAGAACGAGGAGTCCGGCCAGCACGACGGGCACAGCCCGTCGTTCTGCCCCTGATGCGACGGCCGTCATGCCACCGACCGCCCCGAGCGCGAAGAGGACGAGCGGAAGCCCCACGATGCCGAGCCCGAGTAGGGAAACCGCAGCCGTGAGCACCGGTGAGAGCAGTCCGAAGCCGAAGACCAGCACGCCCGCGATGGCTCCAACGGCCAGGCTCCGGAGAGAGATGCCCGCGTAGGCTGGCGTCCCCGCAATCGCGACGGCGATACTGACTGAACCCAACCGCCGGGTGATCGCAGGTTCGAATCCCAGACTCGCGCTCAGCGATGTGACGATCCCGACGACGAACGCGATTGTCACGCCAAATCGAAGCAGTGCTCCTGTTTCGGCCGTCCGTGGACGTTGTGAGACCGCCAACAGGACGCCCGCAGTCCCCAGCGAAACGATCGCCGGTCCCGTCGCCGTTCGGGAAACGAGTGTCAGGCCGCCAAATACCCCCGCCGTGAGCATCGCGACGCGAACGAGGTCGTTCGTCGCGGTGTACCCCAGGACGAGTGCGGCCACTGCCGGGCCAGCCACCGCTGCGGCTTCGATCGGTGCGCCGATCGCCTGTAGCGGCAACCGGAGACCGAGTGGCGTGTTCGTCCCGATCGTAAACGCCAACTGCACCACAGTCGGGACCAGCGCGACCAACCCGGCCCACCGATAGATCGTGGCCCGGTCACTCCCGACTGCGGTCCGCCCGACGGTGTCCCGCAGTCCGAGCGTGAGTCCGGTCATTCGGCGTTCACCGTCATCTGGGACGTAAGTCGGTCGCGGTCAGCACGGACGAACCGCTCCGTGAAGTCGATCACGTTGGCGTAGATGCCGGTTTCCGGCTCGTCCGCGACGGTCTCCTCCATGGACGCGAGGAAGGGTTCCAGATGGCGATCGAGGAAATCCGCCCGGGCCCGTCTCGCGTCGGTTTCGCCGGTCGCCGCGAGCCGCGAGAGGTAGCCGACGAACTCCAGTTCCAGGGGGAGATAGTCGTGATGCTCCCGTTCGGTCTCGTCGATCTCCACGTCGAAGTACTCGTACGCGCGGGCGAGATCGAGGTTGACGTCGGTCCAGGATCGATCGACGTGCTCGGACTCGTAGCGCGGGACGACCGGGTCCGGGTACCCGACGGCGAAAAGGTCGTTGAACCGGGCACAGAGCAGGTCGTAGTCGTCCTCGGTTTCGACCGTGGGGACCGATACGTCGAGGTTCGCTCGGTCGATAATCCCATCGAGTTCCGCGAAGAGGCTGCCGTCCCGGAGACGGTCATACACCTCCCGGGACGGCTCCTCGTACAGGTTGGCGAGGACGCCGTAGACCGTTCCGAGAGCGACTGCCTCCCGGTCCTCGATGCGGACCCCGTCGTCACCGTTTATCGTGGACATCTCTACTGCCCCCGTCGTGCTCGCGCGGCGATTACCAGGGCGATCACGATCCCGATCCCCGCGACGGCCCAGAAGATGTACTGCGCGGTCGGGCCGGTGGGTTCGGGGCCGAGTGGCATGGTGTACCACTCGCTGTAGGCGTGATGCCCGGACCGCTCGGCGTTCGCCCCGTCCCAGACCGCAAAGGCGATGTCCACGTCGGTTTCGAGGTCGAAGTCGGCCCGGGCGTCGTCGCCAGTTTCGAGCGAACGCTCGAAGACGACAGTCCAGGTCCCGTCCTCGTGACTCGCGGTGGTTTCGATCGTGGTGTTCTCCATCGCGGTGATGCTGCCGGGGTTGTACCCGCCAGCGAGCGCCTCTTCGGCACCCGAAGCTCCGGTCCAGTACCAGAGATTGACGGGGGTGTCCTGACTCCCGAGTTCGACTGCCGGCTCCGTCGAGACGTTCGCCGGAAGCTGGACGGCTGCACCGTCGGTGAAGGCCTTCAGCGAGGACTCGGAGACGTTCTCCGTGCGGTCGTCCCACTGCATTCGGACGTAGAGGGTCGAATCGGTGTGGGCCGTCTTGACGCTCACCGCCTCCGTCGACACGACGTTCGCACCGGGGAGCCCGGACGGTGCACTCGTCAACGGTATTTCGCGGCTTTCGACCTCACTCCAGGCTGCCCCGTTCGGGGTCGACAGTTCCGCTGCTGCGTCCGGTTGGTGGCTCACCGGCACCTGGTTGGCCGGGACACCAACGGCTATCGCCGGGAGCATCACCGCCGAAATCACGACGAGCAACGCGATTCCGGCGATTGCTCCGGTCGTTCGTGGGAGTTTCATTCCTCGAACACCTCCAGTCGGTACTGTTGGGCGGGATTCTCGCTCGTGAGGATCTCCATGAGTTCGCTGTCCGCACCGCGATTCACCTTCGCACGCTCGCGTTCGAGGGTGTCGAGGGCGTCGTGGACCGCCTCGCCGAAGAGGTCCTCGAGGTACGAGCGAGGAATGCGATCGACGTCGGTGGTCTCCCCGTCGCTGTCGATCTGCGGGGGCGCAAACGGCGGGATGTAGAAGACGTTCGGTGCGGTCTGGTACTCCGGATGGAGCGGCAGCGCGACCTCGTACTGTTCCACCAGCTTGTAGATGGGGCCCTGTCGATCGTCGAGGAACCCGACCATCCGGAGTTGTGTCGTGCACTCCTCCGCACAGACGGGGCCGTGGACCTCGCCGTCCGGGCCCTCGCCTTCGAGTCGCGGATAGCAGAAGATGCACTTCTCCGAGGTCTTCTTGACCGCGTTGTAGTAGACCTTCTTGTAGGGACACCCCTCGACGCAGTACCGGTAGCCACGGCACCGCTCCTGGTCAACCAGAACGACCCCGTCCTCGGCCCGCTTGTAGATCGCCTGTCGTGGACAGGCCTCCACGCACGTCGGATGGGTGCAATGGTTGCAAATCCGGGGGAGGTAGAAGTAATAGGAGTTTGGGTGCTGGCCCGCTCCCTGGTCCTCGTCCCAGTTGGGACCCCAGTCCGGGGTTCCACCCGCCGGTCGCAATGGCTCGGTCGCTCGCCCTCGTACAGACCTCCTCGTAATTGAACTCCCAGGCTTCACCGTATTCGTCCGTGCCGGGCAACTGCCCGTCTTTGACCGAGCCGCGGGTCGCGGATTCCCAGCCGCCGCCCTTCGACTCCCAATCCTTCGGGTAGCCAGCCCCGGGACGGGTTTCCACGTTGTTCCAGTACATGTACTCCTCACCGTCGCCCTCCGTCCACGTCGTCTTACAGCCGACCGTACAGGTCTGACAGCCGATGCACTTGCTGAGGTCCATCACCATCGCGACCTGGTGGTCGATCCCATCCGCGAGTTCGACGCTGGGATTCGGAGCGCTCATGTGCCATCACCTCCCTTCTTCTCGACCTCGACGCGGACGTCGCTGTTCACGCCTGTGGGTCCCCAGTAGTTGGGGAAGAAGTAGAGGTGTTCGCCCGAGTCCTCCGGGTACTGGACCAGTTGGGTCGGTTTCATCGTACATCGGAGACGAGCGACGTTGAAGTTGTCCCGATCGGGGAACTGGTAGCTGCTCCCACGCGAAGGGCATCCGTGCACGTCCCGGTCTTCGCTGCTGGGGTAGATTTTCGCCATCGCCGTAATCGACCCCTCGTCGTTGTAGATCCGCACCGCCTCGCCGTCTTCGATGTCCCGACGTCTCGCGTCGTTGGGATGGAGGTAGATGACCGGTTGGCCCCGATTGAGCCGGAGCATATACTTGTCGTCCCGCCAGGTCGAGTGGATGGAGTACCGGCCGTGGGGAGAATTGTACCGAAGGGGATACTCCTCCGGATCCTGTTCGTCGATCGGTCCCTTGTGGGTCGGCAGTTCCTCTCCAAGTTCGAGGAACCAGTCGTGGTCGATGTAGTACTGCTGGCGGCCGGTGAAGGTCGGCCAGGGCTCCTTGTCCTGAACGAAGTCCATCCACGGCGTGTAGGTTTCCCCGTCCTCGACGTTCGAGGTCCAGTGATCGCCCGCGGCCTGGAAGCGCTGTGGCTGCTCGATCGTGTCCTCGAAGGTGATCGGGTCGTCCCCGGAAGCGTTGGTTTCCGTCGAGTGCTCGAGGATGAACTCGGAGGCGGCCCGGCCCGAATCGAGCGACCCCTCCTCGCCCGTGATCCAGTCCCTGACGTAGTCGTCGTGGATGGACTGGAGGTCGATCTCCCGATCGAAGGAGCGGTCGGGGATCGGATCGAGATCGCGTTCCCGTGCCTTCTCCTGGATTCGTTCGGCGAGAAGCCGGAAGATCTCCCAGTCGGACTTGGACTCGCCCAGAGGCTCGATCGCCTTGGTAAAGGGATGCACGTACGTGTGCATGTCCGTCATCGAGAGGTCGTACTTCTCGTAGTTCGAGGCCGCCGGAAGGACGTAATCGGCCCACTTCGCGGTCGAATCCATTCGGTAGTTCACGTCGACGATCAGGTCGAGTTTCGGCCAGAGGGTCTCCTTGACCGAGGTGCCACCTTTGGCCTGGTTGAAGTAGTTGCCCCGCCACGACGAACAAGATGCTCGGGTCCGGTCGGGTTCCGTCTTCGCGTTTCTGGGGATACAGCGGCATCCAGTCCCGTTCGAAACGGACTCCTCGATTCGGTCGCGCGAGTTCGGGGTTGATCGTCGGTCACTCCCGCGTGGTAGTACGTCCAGAGCGTCGTCGGCATCCCTCGAACGCTGCCCGTCGGGAACGAGAGGTTCTTCCAGCCGTTGAACGTCCAGATCTTCTCCTGGCCGACGTAGTGATCGACACCGGTCCCCCGCCGACCGATATGACCGGTCAGGGTGACAAGCAGCTGGATCGACCGGTTGCCCAGATCGTTGTGGTACCAGTCGTTGACGCCCTTGCCGTGGATGATCTTTCCCCGGTCCGCCGCGGCGAACTCTCGCGCGATCCGCTGGACTGTTTCCTCGCCGACGCCCGTCTCGTCGTACACCCACGAGGGCGTGTAGGTGGAGAGTTCCTCGCGGAGCCGGTTCCAGACGGACCGAACCTGGACCGACCCCCCACCCACCAGATCGACGGAGCGGTCGACATCCAGTGACGGGTCGAAGTCGAGTTCGATGCTGGCATCGGAATCGTACTTCCCGGATCGGTCGCCGAGGGAGGCCGGCGCGATCCGGAGATCGCCGGCGGCATCTTCCATGACGAGGACCTTCTCGTCCCCGTCAAGGCCCGGGACCGCCGAAGCACGGAGGAACTTGCCGGTGTCCTCCCGAACCAGCATCGGCATGTCGGATTGCTCTTTCAGGTGGGCCTCGTCGTACCGGCCCTCCTCGACGATCGTCCGGGCCATGCCGAGTGCGAGGGCAGCGTCGGTACCCGGGTCCGGCGAAATCCACTCGTCGGTGTGAATCGCCGTCTGCGAGTAGTCGGTGAAGACCCCGACCGTCTTGGCGCCGTCGTAGCCGGCTTCGAGGAAGTACTTCGCGTCGGGAATCCGGGTGACGTTGATGTTCGACCCCCAGGCGATGATGTAATCGGCGTGATACCAGTCCGCACTCTCGGCGTTGTCGGTCTGGTGGCCCCAGGTGATCGGCTGGCCCGGCGGCAGATCCGAGTACCAGTCATAGAAGGAGTGACTGACCCCACCCAGCAGGTTGATCATCCGCGACCCACTGGCGAATGAAGCGGGGGACATCGCTGGGATCGGGGTAAACCCGCTGATCGCGTCGTAGTTTCCCGCTTCGACCGTGTCGATGACTTCCGCCGCGATGTCGTCGAGGGCCTCGTCCCAGGAGAGCTGTTGCCACTTGCCCTCGCCGCGTTCGCCGGTTCGCTTGAGCGGGTGGGTCACCCGCTGGGCACCGTGGACGTAGTTCTTGTAACACGCCCCCTTGTTACACCCCCGTGGGTTCGGATCGGGCACGTCGAGGTCGAATCGCGGGTAGTCCGCAGCCTGTTCTTCGCGCCACACCTGGCCGTTCTTCACGTAGACGTCCCACGAGCAGCTTCCCGTACAGTTCACGCTGTGGGTGCTGCGACTGATCGAGTCCCAGTCCCAGTCTTCTCGATAGAGATCCTCCCACTCCCGATAGGGATAGTTCCCGATCGGATCATCGGCGACCTGCAAGCGGTCCATCTCCGAGAGTTTCTGTGCGGCCCCGACACCCGTTGCTCCGATGAGGCCAGCCGCCCCGATACCTTTCAAGAAGTCTCGACGCCCGGTCGTGCCGTCGTCAGTTGGTTCGTTGCTCATGATTGTCTGGTGATGAAAACGGTGCTCACTCCCAGCAGCACGCCGGCGAGTGCGATCGCCAGCCCGGGAGCCGATTCGATTCCGGTTTCGAGACCGATCGCGATCACGGAAACGCCAGCCAGTTTGGTGCCGACGTCGAGCCATCGATACCGGTCTGTCTCGACCGACAGGTCCCTGCCAGTCATCCGTCGACACCTCCGGACCGACCACCCAGAACCACGTAGGTCAGGAGGCCTGCGGCGATCGGGACGAGAATGATTCCCCAGAGCAGGAAGGGATTCAACACCGTCGTCGAAACCCCGAGTGCTCCCCCGAGCAGGTTGTTCATCCCGGCCAGGGAAGCCACCAGAACCATCGAAATCGCCCCGACGCCGACTGCCGTCCGGCGGGGTGCCTCGAGCGGGTTCTCGGTGAAGTGTCCCGGTTCCGAGCGCCGATCGATGAAGGGCCACGCGAGGACGCCCCCGATGACGACGGCCGGGATCGCGAGCCCGGCCCAGAACTCCGCGGAGAGTTCGAGGCCGGCGAGGTGCACCGTCGTCCAGCCCGGCAGGACCTTGAGAATGCCGTAGATCCACATCAAGAACCAGTCCGGCATGACGACCGCGGGCGTGCTGGCCGGATCGTTTGGCCCGTAGGCCACGATATTGTGCACGGGCAGGAACCCGGCGAGCAGGGAGAGCACCCCGACGGTAAGGAGGAAAACGACGGTGCCGACCGCCGCCTGGTTCGGATAGGCCGGCAGCCCGAGCACGACCGAATCGTCGTTTTCGTCCACGTCGGCCGCCGAGGCTTCGGCCGCGGAGCGCTCCCCCTCGGTGTGTTTCTGTCTGACGAGAATGATCATGTGCACGGCGAGCAGTCCCATGATCGCGAGCGGAATGAGCAAGACATGGAGGAAGAACAGTCGTGGGATCGTTCCCGTGGCTGGGAATTCGCCGGCGAAGACCAGCTGGGCGAGGAAATCACCGAGCAGCGGGACCGAGGTCGCGAGGTTGTATCCGATCCCGGTCGCCGTCGCACCGAACTCGTCGAACGGCAACGCATAGCCCGTGTAACTTGCTCCCATCGCAAGGACCGCGAGAAGCACGCCGACGACCCAGTTGATCTCCCGCGGGTTCCGGTAGGCTGCGGTGAAGTACACCCGGAACATGTGAAGCGCGAGCGACGCGATAAAGAGGTGGGCCGCCCAGTGGTGCAGCCGCCGAATGAACATCCCGAAGGGCACCCCGTAGGTGATATGGAGGACGCTCACGAACGCCGCCGGGAGTTCCTCACCCTGAAACTGATCGACGACGCCCTGGTAGACGACGTCGGCGGTGCTCGGCTCGTATAACGTTCCCAGGTAAATGCCGGAGAGGACGATGACGACGAACGAAAACAGGGCCACCTCGCCGAGCAGGAACGAATCTTCTGCCGGGAACGCTTTCCCCAGCATGCCCCGCTCGTCCTCGAGGTGCAACCGCTCCGTCAGCCAGGAACGAACGCCCACGGTCACTCACCCCCCGGGCCGATCCGACCCTCGAAGTTGCCCGTTGCCATGAGAAAGCCGTCGCTTGACAGCGTAATCGGCAGTTGTGACAGCGCCCTGGGGGCCGGTCCGTCGGTCACCTCGGCGCCCCTCGTCGGGTCGTACTTCGCGAAGTGACACGGGCAGACGAGGGTTCCGTCTTCCTCGGCCTCCGCGACCATACACCCCGCGTGCGTACACACCTTCGAATACGCCGCGTAGCCCGCGACGGTGAACGCGAGGTTCGTCGGCGCCACGTAGGCCGATTCCTCGTGCCTGACGAGTAAGGTCGGCGCGTCGGAGACTCCGGGATTGGTTTCGGGGAACACCGTCATCCGGGTCCCCATCTCCAGGGCGTCGGCCCCGACACGGTCCCCGTTGTCGTCGACCAGGTAGGTGCCATCCGTGTAAATCTCGCCCGCGAACTCCCGGGAGAGGACGTTCGTCATTCCCGAGGCGGGCACGGTCAGCGCGAGCGCGGTCGAGGCGCCGCCGATGCCCAATGCGGCCTTTGCCACGTCGCGTCGGTGCCACTTGCCGATCGTTTCGTCCGTGTCGGAATCCTCAACCATGGTATCGTTCCTCCGCCACGACGACGTGTGGCATGAACCAGGCCGAATAGGCGGCGACACCGAGGGCGAGTGTCAGGAACATGCCGGCAACGTAGAGGCCGACGTACTGGGTTCGTGCGAGCGTCGAGAACTCGATGATCGTCAGAACGGCAAAGGCGACTGTCGCCGCGATCGTCGCGAGTATAACCCACAGCCCATCAGCGCTGTCCTCGGCGGCCACGAAGTCGACGATCCAGCGGGAGTCCGTCTGGAACCAGGAACGAACGCCCTCCCCCGATGCCTCAGTGTCCGGCTCGGTGGTTCCGGGCCCATGCATGAATCGATGAAAAACGGCGAGCAGTATCGAGAGCGCTCCAAGTGCAATCCAAATGATGACCCCCACCTGGGCCGGAGTGAATTCCGCGGGCGTCTCGAGGATCGATTGCAAGGGCCGCATGTCAGTTTCGCTCGTGTCGATCTCTACTTCCCCCGGGTGTTCACCCGGTGACTGGAGCGCGGCGAACCACGTCGGCAGCAACACGGCGAGCACGACGAGGCCGATCGCGATGGTGCGGGCGTCCATGTGTCAAAAATCACCGACTTGCCGTCGCGGTTCTGTTGGGGTCGGCTGTTTCATACCGCCGGGTTGCGGACGGGCCGAACCGAATGTCCCGGCTCGGTAAGTGGTCGGGGCTGTCCATACGTCCGGGTACGGCGGCCATACAAATATGACTGATTCTTTAATATAAAGGGTTATTTTGAGAAGTGAAATGCAGTATACCGTCAAGAGCATACCGAATAATGAGGTTTCCATTGATTCCCCGTATAGTAAAATTTCTGTTAATTCCGCCTCCATTTTGACTCCAGTCCGCCCGGCTTGCGCCGAAAACTACCCCGATCGCGTGGAATTTACCGCTCGGCCAGGTTGTCACCCCTGTTGTCACGTATCATCCGGTGCTCGGGACCCCCGGTCGACACACTGATCTGTAAGATATCCATTAGGAACTCGGTCAAACCGCGCGGTGTTACTAATTCTCCGTCTGGATCAACGGACCTGGTTTCCGCGTCCGGCTGAGAGTCTCGCGGCCGTGGCTCGTGTTCGATACTCAGCGGCAGTGTCCCGCCGGACCCGTGGCGGACGAACGCCTTTCTGACCCAGGGAAACCACTCGACTTGGCGCGGGGCACGTAGCGCGAGTGTCACGGCCGCCATGCAACATGGCACTGGTGAAAGGTCGTTGGTTGTTGTCCCGAACGTATTCGGTTCAACCGGCCGGACCCGAATCACAGACAGTTCGAGCGACGCCTTGCAACGGAAAACTGAACGCCGGGGCGTCGAGGATTTTCGCGAATCGATCCCACACTCCACGATTTCCTCACCGGAAAAAAGCTCGTGTCTCGAATCCAGCCTTTAGTGAACCACAATGACCGGAATTTCCGAGCGACGGACGACCTTCTCGGCGACGCTCCCGAACATGATCCGGCCCACGCCTGAAATACCCCGGCTCCCGATCACGATCTCGTCGACGTCGTTTCGCTGAGCGTAGGCCAGGATTTCGTCGACCGGATCGCCGGTCTCGAGGGCGGTTTCGATGATGCCACCCATCTCCGAGGCCTTCGATTCGACGTCGTCGAGAAGGTCTTCCGCTTCCTCCCGCTGGTGCTCCACCTGGGGCAGCGATTCGGGATCGCTCGCCGAGGCGGCGAAATATCCGGTCGGGATTTCGACGACGTGCAACGCAGTGATGTCCGACTCGGGGAAGTGGTCGATCGCGTATCGCAGTGCCTCCTCTGCGTGACTCGAGCCATCGACCGGGACGAGTATTTCACCCATATGTGACCGTATGGCATGCTTCAGTATTAATGTACTCACGTCCCGGCGGTCCGAAGGATCGGGTGACAACTACCGGCGTCCATTTCCCGGACGACGGTGCAGAGAGAAGTATCGATCGGGAGCCGACACGAACTCCCTCGGCAAGGAACGCCGGGAGTACTACCCCATTAAGGGTTCAAACAGTAGTGGAACAATACCCGTCCGTGGATCGGCCCGAAACGACACAACGTAAGTCCCACCATCATGACCTACACACTGCAGACGACGATCGACGCACCGTTCGAGGACGTTCTCGACGCAGTCACCACCGCCCTCGGAAACGTGGGGTTCGGCGTCCTCTCGGATATCGACGTCCAGACCACCTTTTCGGAGAAGTTGGACGTCGAAATGGACAGGTATCGTATTCTCGGGGCCTGCAACCCGCCGCTGGCCCACGAGGGGATTTCGGCCGAAACGGATCTGGGCTCCCTCCTGCCCTGTAACGTGGCGATTTACGAGACTGAAACCGGTGCGGTCGTCGTGAGTGCGGTCGATCCCGATCAACTGCTTTCCCTGCCCGACAATCCGGCCCTCGAACCGATCGCAGCGGACGTAAAAGAGCGGCTTGAGCGGGTGCTCGCCGCAGTCGACGACCGATTCGCCTCGGCCTGAGCGATCGTCCGGAGTCCCCCATAGCTTATCCTTTCGCTTCCCGTAACCCGATCGAGGAATGGGGATTTTCAACCGGATCGGCCGGCAGGTCGAAACCTTCAAACAACGGGCCGAAACCGCGGCCGAGAAGACTACCGAATACGAGTGTACGGCCTGTGAGAGCCGGTTCCACGTCGATCACGAAACCTGCCCCGAATGCGGAGCCGACGCTGTCGAACCGATTTCGGACGGGGACTAGCGGGGAACACAGGAGCGGCAGTGGCTCAGGCGGCGAATTCGTAACCGGCTCCCTCCACGGCCTCCCGGAGTGCCTCGCGTTCGGCGTTCCCCTCGATCGCGACCGAGTCGGCCGACTCATCTGCCGTCGCCGATGTAATGCCCTCGAGCGCTTCGAGGGCGTCTTCGACCGTCTGTTCACAGTGCTCGCAGGTCATTCCGCTGACCGATATCGTCCGTGTCATTGCATGTGAAGGAACGGGGTCCGAATTCGAGGGGTTTGCCGTTCAGAAACCATGGTTTCGGGCCGAGCCAGGAATCGAATGTAAAGTGCGAACTGTGCCGGTGAGAGGCGGCTCCGAAGCATGTTTCGGTTCCCTGGCCACACGCGCCGCCGTTTCGAGGCGCACATGGCGACTGTATCCACGTGCCGATCCCGAGTAATTACTATCAGTAATATAATTGCCGGCGAGTGGCGTCTCGGTGACCGGACGGACCGATAATGACCCGCCGATTCGCTTTGGAAACAAAAATCCATACTGGTAATACCCGAAGGTTCCAAGCAACAAACGGCCTAAGGATTGGGCCCCTCTCTGGAGACACCTATGGAAACCCGGACGACACATCTCGATATCACCGGGATGTCCTGTGCCAATTGCTCGGCCTCCATCGAGGACGCACTTGACGCGCTCGATGGCGTCAGCGACGTCTCGGCAAACTACGCCACCGACGAGGGGTCCGTGGAGTACGATCCGACCCGTGTCTCCCTGCAATCGATCTTCGACGCGATCGAGGCGGCCGGGTACGGGGCCGTCACGGAAACCAGGTCCATCGCTATCGCCGACATGACCTGTGCGAACTGTGCGGAGGCAAACGCAACCGCACTGGAGGAGACGCCCGGTGTCATCCACGCGGACGTCAACTACGCGACCGACGAAGCCCAGGTCACCTACAACCCCGAAGACGTCTCGGTCGAATCCCTGTACACGGCGATCGAAGACGCGGGGTATTCCCCGGTCCGCGAAACCGAAGACGACGCCGAATCCGGCGAAAGCGCGCGCGATCTGGCCCGTCAGGCCGAAATCCGCAAACAGCGCCGGTTGACGCTGTTCGGAGCGGCACTTTCTGCGCCGCTACTTTTCTTCCTCGCCGACAAGTTCCTCTTCGGCGGTGCGATCGTCCCGGAAACGGTCTTCGGCATCGAGCTGGGGTGGGTCGAGTTCCTGCTCGCCACCCCCGTTCAAGCCATCCTCGGCTGGCCCTTCTACAAGAACTCCTACAGCGCACTCGTGACCAACGGCCGGGCCAACATGGACGTGCTGATCGCGCTCGGCTCCTCGACGGCCTATCTCTATTCGGTCGCCGTTCTGGGTGGGCTCATCGCGGGAAGCCTGTACTTCGATACGGCCGCGCTCATCCTCGTCTTCATCACCCTGGGCAACTACCTCGAGGCGAGATCGAAAGGACAGGCAAGCGACGCGCTCCGGAAGCTCCTCGAGATGGAGGCCGAGACGGCCACCGTCATCGGGCCGGACGGGTCCGAATCGACCGTCCCACTCGAAGAAGTCACGGAAGGGGATTTGCTCAAGGTTCGACCTGGCGAAAAGGTTCCGACCGATGGGGTCGTCGTCAGCGGCCAATCCGCCGTCGACGAGTCGATGGTGACCGGGGAGTCCGTCCCGGTCGAGAAAGGCGAGGGCGACGAGGTCGTCGGGTCGACGATCAACGAGAACGGGGTTCTCACCGTCAAGGCGACCAGAGTCGGCGAGGAAACCGCGCTCAAACAGATCGTCAAGACGGTCAAGGACGCCCAGTCCCGCCAACCGGACATCCAAAACCTCGCAGACCGGATCTCCGCGTATTTCGTCCCCGCAGTGATCGCCAACGCCGTCTTCTGGGGCACAGTCTGGTTCCTGTTCCCAGAGACGCTGGCCGGCTTCGTCGAATGGCTGCCGCTCTGGGGACAGGTCGCCGGCGGACCGGCCGCGGTCGGGGTGGCGTGTCGGTCTTCGAGTTCGCCGTAATCGTCTTCGCCTCCGCCGTCCTCATCGCCTGTCCCTGCGCGCTCGGACTGGCGACCCCCGCGGCGACGATGGTCGGGACTACCATTGGCGCCCGAAACGGCGTCCTGTTCAAGGGCGGGGACGTCCTGGAACGAGCGAAGGACGTCGACACCGTCGTCTTCGACAAGACGGGGACGCTCACCGAAGGGGAGATGGAATTGACGGACGTGGTCGCCTTCGACGCAGCGGGGAACCCAGTCCCGGATGGTGGCAACGTCGCAGCTGAAGGTGGCTCACAGACCCCCCAGGACCGTCACTCGGAGGACGAAGTCCTCGGGCTTGCAGCAGCCGCAGAGCGCGGGAGCGAGCACCCCCTCGCCAAGGCCATCGTCGCCGGCGCCGAAAACCGGGGGCTCGAGGTCGCTGAAGCGTCCGAGTTCGAGAACGTCCCTGGCCAGGGAATCCGGGCGACGGTCGACGGTCGGACGGTGCTGGTCGGGAACCGGAAGCTGCTCGAAGGCGAAGGCATCGATCCGGCACCGGCCGCAGAGACCATGGAACGGCTCGAACGGGCCGGGAAAACGGCGATGCTCGTCGCTGTCGACGGCCGACTCGCGGGCGTCGTTGCCGACGCGGACACCGTCAAGCCACAGTCCAAAGCGGCGGTACAAGCCCTTCGGGAGCGAGGTATCGACGTGATGATGATCACCGGCGACAACGAGCGGACCGCCCGCGCCGTCGCCGAACAGGTCGGCATCGATCCGGACGACGTCAGGGCGGAGGTGCTTCCCGAAGACAAGTCCGACGCGGTCGAGGGAATTCAAGCCGAGGGGCGGTCGGCCATGATGGTCGGCGACGGGGTAAACGATGCGCCGGCACTGGCCGTGGCCGCCGTCGGGACGGCACTCGGGTCGGGGACGGACGTGGCGATCGAGGCAGCAGACATTACGCTCATGCGCGACGATCCACTCGACGTGGCGAAGGCCATCCGAATCTCGGATGCGACACTGCAGAAGATCAAACAGAACCTTGGCTGGGCGCTCGGGTACAACACGGCGATGATCCCGCTTGCCTCACTGGGACTCCTCCAGCCGGCCCTGGCGGCTGCGGCGATGGCCTTCTCCAGCGTCTCGGTCCTGTCGAACAGCCTCTTGTTCCGTCGGTACACCCCCGACCACGACTACCGGCTCTTCGGAAGGATTCGCTGACTGGCCGGGGAACCGGTCAGTTCCGGCCGAGGGGATGGTCCCTGGAGAGTCGTGAAC
The DNA here is from genome assembly GCA_034520565.1 of Halodesulfurarchaeum sp. Lineage (GTDB taxonomy): Archaea > Halobacteriota > Halobacteria > Halobacteriales > Halobacteriaceae > Halodesulfurarchaeum. The sequence continues at coordinate 1,180,692 of JAXHNL010000002.1, read as the reverse complement.
TGACGAACCGTTCGAACGGCCCGGAGTACTGCATCAACGTGGTCCCGAGCACGCTCATCACAAGGACGTATCCCACGCTAAAGGCGTAGATGGTCTCAGCAACGCCATCAGCGAATCCGCCGGCCCCAGAGATCGCGAGGGCGGCGATGATGAGGGTGAACTCGCCGCGTGTCACCATTCCAAGGGCGACCCGCGTGGATCGGCGGGGATCCAGCCCGTACACCTGTCCGCCGAGATACCCACTGAGCAGTTTCGCCGGGGTGGTAAGCAGGACCGCCAGCACCACGAGCCCCAGAACGTCTCCGAAGAGGAACGGATCCGTCACGAGCCCGATCCAGAAGAAGAAGATCGCCGCGAACACGTCCCGGATCGGTTCCAGCAGCGTTTCGAGGCGGCGAACATGCCCCGTCGAGGAGAAGGCCATCCCGACGAAGAAGGCGACGACGGCTTCGCTGACGCCGAGCACGAGTCCCATTCCGGCGATCAACACGGCCAGGCCGAGTGCACGGAGCACCAGAAACTCCTTCGAGTCGGTATCGAGCAGCCACTCGAACAGCGGGCGGCCACGAGCCACGAGAACCACGAGCAGGAGGATAAACCCGACGGCGATCGCCATCGATTCGACGGCTTCCCCGATCGTGTCTCCGAAGACGAGAACGGAAGCGACCACGAGATACACCGCGATCACGAGATCCTCGTAGACCAGCGTCCCCAGCATCGGGCCGGCCTCGTCGTTTGCGATCCATCCGAGATCGATCAGGGACTTCGAGATGATCGCCGAGGAGGAGATGTAGACCGCACCGGCCAGGAAAAACGCCGGGACCAGGGCCCGAAAGACGGCGTATCCGAGGACGAACCCGATGCCGAAATTGACGAGCAGGTCGATCGTCCCCGCAGTGCCGATCCGGGATCGATCTGCCAGCAGGCGTTCGAGATTGAACTCCAGCCCGAGAAAGAGGAGGAGCAGAACGATCCCGAGTTCGGCCCCGAGTTCGACGAAGGGCGTCGATTCGAGGGCATAGGGTCCGAATCGTCCGGCCACGTAGGGGTTGAGAACCATGCCGGCGAGGATGTAAAGCGGGATGACGGATTGCCGGATCCGGCGTGCGAGCGTGCCCGCGAACGCGACCGTCGCCAACAGGATGCCGAGTTCGAGCAGCGCCGTTTCACTCGCCATGGGTTTTGGGACTCCGTGATTTCCCGCCGGTCATTGTCCTTCCGCGACGAAGGACTCGAACTCGTGGATGTCGTCGTGGGGGCCGATCACGACGAGCACGTCACCGGGTTCGATCTCCTCCATCGGCCCCGGCGAGGTGATGATGTCGTCCCCGCGTTTGATCGCTACCACCAGCACGTCGAGTTCGTCCCGGACGATACCGTCCCCGAGTGACCGGCCGGCGAGTCTGGAATCCGGACCGACGTTGTACCACTCGATGACCGTGTCTCCCGGCAGCATCGTTCCCTCGTGATCGACTTCGACGGGCTGGAACTTCGCCCCCTCCAGGATGGCGCCGATCGTCTGGGAGAGTTGGTTCGAGGCCTCGAAGACCTTCTCTGCGTCGGCGTCGGGCCCCGGTTTTCGATACACTTCCCGCTTGCCCGTGTTGTGGATCACGATGACGAGCTGTGCACCGTCCCCGACGTCGATCTCGAACTTCCGTCCGACTCCCGGCAAGTCGGTCTCGAAAACGGTCATACGTGTAGTTGCTGGGCCCGGACAATAAACGCGGAGGGTCCAGGAGACGTCCCACGGCTGCAGCCGAAATACCGATCCCTATCCGTCCACAACACGACGGTTCGGGACCGTCCAGGGATCTCTGGGTTCTGAGAGCGAAAAATCGCTCCACGACGAAGGACGGGGAAAAAACCGTAACCGAACCCGGGCGGTTACCAATCGAATACCGCGTAGCTGTGGACCGGATCCACTCGGCTCTTCGGCTGAAATGTCGCTGACGGGTCCGTTTCGATTTCGAGACGGTGGGAAAACGGTACGATCAGTACCAGAGTCCGGTCGGGAAACCGGCGAAGCGGGCTGTATACCGGAAACCGGATTCGATTTTCCGGCTCGAGGCCCTGGTATTTTTGCGTTCACAAGCGTGTCCGGTTCAGAGAGTTCGAAATTTGGATTCTACGGGCTGAAAGCTTTCAATTGGAGGCCCTACGGATCCGAACGGGAACCCAAATAAATCCCCATCCAGTAAGGGTAGCTGGCATGAACGGTCACGAGGTAATCCGAAGCCGTCCCCCACGGAATGGAATACATCCGGGTCGGCGGCGATCCGGATCGGGCGGTCCGGAGTGGTCCGGCGGGACCGGTTCGGCCGTCTTGACGCCACAGAAAGGACCCGGAAACCGCGACTTCTTTTCCCGGCGTTCGGTCCAGACACCCTGTTGCTGTCGATGACTCGGTCCGGCGAGGTACCGTTTCGGAACGGACGCCACCCACGCGAAACTCCAATGACATCACAGACGACCCGACATGATACCGTCCTCGAAACGATCGGCCAAACGCCACTCGTCGAACTGGACACCGGACCGGACGGCGTCGACGTGCTCGCCAAACTCGAGACGTTCAACCCGGGCGGGAGCGTGAAAGACCGCATCGGGAAACACATCATCGAGGCCCTCCTCGAGTCGGGGGACCTCGAGCCTGGTGGCGCGATCGTCGAACCGACGGCCGGGAACACCGGGATCGGCATGGCACTCGCGGCGAGACAGCTCGACGTCGAACCGGTCTTCGTCGTCCCGACCGGGTTCAGCGAGGAGAAAGAAACGCTGATGGCGGCCCTCGGTGGCGACATCGTCCATACTCCCGGCGACGACGGCATGCAGGGCGCGATCGATCGCGCCCACGAGATCGCTGCCGACCGGCCCGGCGCGGTGGTCCCACAGCAGTTCGCCTCCCCACACAACGTCGAGGCCCACGCCGAAACGACCGGACCCGAAATCATCGACGCCCTCGACGGGGAGATCGGGGCAATCGTGGCGGGAATGGGATCGGGCGGGACACTCATAGGCATCGCGAAGGCGCTCGGGAGCGCGGACATCGATGCCGCGGTCGTCGGCGTCGAACCTGCGGGATCGACGTTCGGCGAGCGGTTCGGCCGGAGTCCCGAGGAAGCCCCGTACAAAATCGAGGGGATCGGCACCCACGAGCCGGAACTCGCCGAACTCCTCGACCCGGACCGGATTGACGAAATCGTCGCCGTCTCCGACCGGGACGCTCACGCCGAGGTCACGCGGCTCGCGGGGGAAGCGGGACATCTCGTGGGCTCGAGTTCCGGGGCCGCGAGCGTCGCCGCGACCGAGGTGGCAACCCGGCTCGAGGCGGGGGAGATCGACGCCCCGGCCGACACGGTCGTCACGGTCTTTCCGGACGGCGGGGAGCGATACCTCTCGAAGGGGCTCTATGACAGCTTCGAGAACTGGGAGGGAAAAGCATGACCCACGAGGAATCACCATCGGACCCGACCATCGAAACCGAGGCCATCCACGGCGGCCTCGAGCCGGACCGGGAAACCGGGGCCGTCATGACTCCGATCTATGCCACCTCGACGTTCGCCCAGGACGCCCCGGGCGAGCACCGGGGCTATGAGTACTCCCGTTCGGGCAACCCAACCCGCTCGGCCCTAGAGGCGAACCTCGCGAGCCTCGAAGGCGGCGCGCACGGTCGGGCATTCGCGAGCGGGCTCGCGGCGATCAACACCGTTCTCAACCGCCTCGAATCCGGCGATCACGTCGTGGTCGGCAACGACGTGTACGGCGGCACCCACCGCCTGTTCCGCGAGGTCTACGAGGAGTACGAACTCGAATTCGATTTCGTCGACATGACCGACTCCTCGACAATCGCCGCTGCCGTGAGGCCGGAGACCGAACTCGTGTGGGTCGAGACGCCGACGAATCCACTCCTGCGAATCGTCGACATCGAGGCGATGGCCGAAATCGCCCACGACGCCGACGCGCGTCTCGCCGTCGACAACACCTTCGCCACGCCGTTCCTGCAGCGGCCGCTCGATCTCGAGGCTGATATCGTCGCTCACTCGTTAACGAAGTACCTCGGCGGGCATTCGGACGTGATCGGGGGTGCGCTGATCACGGACGAGCAATCCCTGGACGAGCAACTGGGATTCTACCAGAACAGCGTCGGAGCAACGCTGAGCCCGTTCGACGCCTTTCTCGTCCTGCGTGGGATCAAGACGCTACCTGTCCGGATGGAGCGCCACTGTGCAAACGCGATGGCACTCGCAGAGTGGCTGGCCGATCACCCCGACGTGGCGCGAGTGCACTATCCCGGCCTCGAAACACACCCACAGCACGAGCTGGCGGCCAGACAGATGGCGGATTTCGGTGGCATGGTCTCCCTCGAACTGGATCTTTCCCTCGAGACGGTCGAGACAGTCGTCTCCGAGACGGCGGTGTTCACGCTCGCGGAGAGTCTCGGCGGCGTGGAGAGCCTCATCGAACAGCCGGCGATGATGACCCACGCGGCGGTCCCCAGGGAGGAGCGCCTCGAGGCGGGAGTGACGGATGGCCTCGTCCGGTTGAGCGTCGGGATCGAGGGGATCGAGGATCTGAAGGCAGATCTGGACGGGGCAATCGAGGAAGCCACGGAGTGATTCCGGCGGATCGATCAAAACGCGAGGAGTTGCCAGAGGAGGAGGATCGTTCCCGCCCCAAGGAAGGTGCTCGTGACGGCGTGGAGCTTGGTCCGGTGAACGTTTCGCGAACACTGGATCGTCCCGTGTCCGGTCGAATCCGCGTGGGAGCCGCTGTGGGAACACTGGGGAAGCATGTCGATGGCGACGTGGGCGAAGACACCCGTCGAAATCCCGTAGAAGCCTGCCTTCACGATCGGCGAGAGCGGCGGTGTCAAAATCGAGAGCGGGATCGCCGCGATCGCGACGGCGGCGGCCGGGATAACCATGACGTGTGTCGGGAGTCCGGACTGTTTGACGGACTCCGACCCCGTGAACCCGGCCGGGAACTTGTGGGCGAGGATCCCGAAGCCGAAAAGGGCCGAGAGCTCGGGCAACGAGCCGTAGACCACGCCCATGATCGAGCCAGCTGCGAGCGCGTGAAGGGACAGTTCCCCTGCGGCCGCGTTCAGCGGCAGGTTGCGGTGGGTCACGAGGTGGCCGAGTTCGTGCGCCGAGTAGCCGATCAGGTAGCCAAAGGCGATGGCGAACCCGCCGTAGGTGGGGTGCGGTGCGATCGCCTTGGGCGCGAGCAAGGCCCCGGCACTAGCGAGCATCGCCCCGCTCGCGAGGCCGTAGGCCCAGACCTGTCGCCGCTCGGTGTCGAAATCGACGACGTGACTGATTGTCACGCCGGCAAGCATGGCGAAAAAGCCGAAGATGACCACGCCAGTCAACTTCGTCCGACCGGCCGAGAGACCGAGCCAGATGACGCCGAAAAAGGCCACGACAGTGAGGCCACTCGCAATGAGGGGGATCGTCCTGTCGCGTTTGGAGTGAGTGGGGGTCCCAACTACCATCGGCGATTCCAGAGTTCGCTGTTCTTGATCGTCGTGACGGTGCTTCTGTGGCGGTCTCCCCCGATTTGATCACGGGAAGTCGCCGCCGTTCGGTCGCCGTCCACAGTCCCTCGTTCCATCCTATATTAACAATTTTTATCCTTATTATAATAAATCTTGTTATAGTAATTGTCGATAATATTACTCAGGCGGCAGTGAACGGATCGCCTCGACGTGGAATCGACCGTCTACCCGATCCACGGCCGCCTCGACGCCGTAGACAGCTTCGAGCGAGTCGGCCGTCAGCACCGACTCCGGAGCACCACGATCGAAAATCGTTCCCGCCCGCAGCAGGGCGACTTCGTCGGCGAATCGGGCGGCCAGTTCGATGTCGTGCATCGCGATGCACCCGGCGACCTCGCGCGTTCGGATCTGCTCCCTGAGAATATCGAGCACGTCGAGTCGGTGTCGCAGGTCGAGACTCGCCGTCGGTTCGTCGAGCAACATCGCGGCCGGATCCTGGACGAGCACCCTCGCAACGGTGACCTTCTGACGCTGGCCCTGGCTGAGCGCGTCGAGTTGACGGGTCGCGAGGTCGGTCAAATCCAGTTTCTCGAGTACCTGCCCCACCCGTTCTCGGTCGCTGGTGGTCGGTCGCCAACTGGTATGGGGCGTCCGACCGAGCAGGACCGCTTGAAACACCGAGGACGCAAACGTCGGTGATTCGGCCTGCGGAACGTACGCGATCTGGCGCGCTCGTTCGCGTCGAGACAACTGCCCGATCGCGGTCCCGTCGAGCGTGACCGTTCCGCGATCCGGGTCCACGATGCCGGCGACCGCCTTGAGTAGCGTCGATTTCCCGATTCCGTTGGGACCGAGCAGGGCGAGGATCGACCCCGACTGCACCGAAAGAGAGACGTCCTGCAGCACTGGTTCCGCGGCGTAGGCAAACGACAGATCCTCGATACGGAGAGTCACCAGTGCTCCCTCCCGGCGATGACGAGGTACACGAAAAGCGGTGCCCCAAGGAACGCTGTCAGGACGCCAACCGGCAACGAGAGCGGGTCGAAAGCCGTTCTGGCGACCGTATCCGCCCCCACCAGCAGGATCGCCCCGACCAGCCCGCTGGCGGGGAGCAACACCCGTTCGTCGGTCCCGACGATTTTCCGGGCGATGTGTGGGGCCACCAGTCCGATGAACCCGATGATGCCGACAAAAGAGATGACGATGGCCGTCGCGAACGCACCGACGACCATCCCGACCACCCGCAGACGCTCGACGGCGATCCCCAGGCTGGCGGCGGTTTCGTCGCCGGCATCAAGCACCGTATATTGCCACGCGTGAAAGCTGAAGTACCCGGCGCTTGCGACCACGCCCACGCCCATGACGGCGACCGTCGTCCAAGTGAGCCGTCCGAGATCCCCGAAGGTCCAGTAGACGATCGCCGCCACCTCGGTGTCCGAGGCGAGATACTGGATGACCGTGATCCCGGCGTTGAACACCGCCCCGAGGGCCACGCCGGTCAAGATCAACGTCTCGGGCGAGGCGTTTTTGAAACGGAGCAAAAGCAAAATCACACTCGTCGAAGACAACGCAACCAGAAACGCCGTTCCCGTCGTCAGGTACGGGCCGAAAACCGGACCCGCCGCGGATTCGATTCCAGCGACGGTGATCGAGAGGGCCGCCCCGAATGCCGCAGCCTGCGAGATCCCCAAGGTGTACGGCGCACCGAGCGGGTTGCGAAGGATCGATTGCATGGCCGTTCCGACGTATGCCAGGCCCGCACCGGCGAGGGCGCCGCCGAGGATTCGCGGAAGCCGGATCTGCCAGATCATCCGCTCGGCCATCGGGGCCGCAGAGCCAACGAGGGCCTCGATCACAGTCGAGAGCGGGAGCTCGATGGTGCCGACCAGTAGCGCGTAAACGGCCACGACTGCGAGAATGAGGGTCCCGCCGAACAGCACGAGCAGCCGGCGGGTTCGGAGGCCGGCGTACTGGTCGACAGCCCGCGTTTCGGTCGCCGCGCCGAGTCCCTCGGCCCCGTCCATCATCCACCACCGTCCACGAGCGATACGCGCTGGTAGGCGGGCTGTTGCTCCTGGAGGGTTTCGAACGGAGACGTGCCGAGCAGAATTTCGTAGACCCTGTCGGCCCAGTTCCCGATCCGCCACTCGCCAAAGTGGTCCGGGAGCAGTACCGAACCAACGTAGACCGCGTTGACGAGCATCGTGCCCAGGTTCTCGTGATAGTGCGAGACCGGGGGCATGACGTGGATCCGACCCGCACGAATGGCCGAAAGGCTCTCGAGTTCCGGATGCCGACGAAGATCCTGGCGAACGAGGGGAAGATTCTGCACGCTACAGAAGACAACTGGCGGATCCCAGGCGATGAGGGATTCCGACGAAACGTCGACAGAGACGTGGGCCGTCTCGATTTCACGGGCGACGTTCCGGATCCCGGAAAGCGAGAAGGGAGCGTAGGGGACTCGGGTCGTCGTCAATCCCTGGGACCCCTTGAAGCTCACCCCGCCGACGTACGCGCTCGCCGCCGGCGTGTCCGGGGCCCGGCCGCGGAGGTCGGCGATCAGGGACTTCACGTCCGAAACGAGTGCCGCGGCCCGTTCGGAGGCCCCGAGAACCTCGCCGACCAGTCCCAAACTTTCGAAATATGCCGATCGGCCGTCGGCGTCCGTGAGGAAGGGCATGTCCAGCACCACCGTCGGGATGCCGGTCTGGTCGGTGAGCTGATCGGCGGCCTGGTACCCGCCGATCGACGAGAGAAAGACCACGTCCGGATCGACCTCGAGGATCGACTCGGCGTCCCCGGCGGCCTCGGGACCCGAATTGCCCACGATCGGCAGGTCCCCGAGTTTCGGGTTCGCGGCGTTGTAGGGAAGGGTTTCGAAGTCAGCTTGCTCGCCACGCTCGACGCCGACGACCCGATCGGTGCCGTCGACGTAGACGACCTGTCGGAGCGCCCCCGGTCCGAGGCCGATAACTCGATCGACCGTGTCGGGAACCGCCACCTGACGACCGACACCATCGACGACCGTCCGTTCGTTCACTTGGCCACTCGTGCCGCCGAGACAGCCACAAAGGGCGAGGAGGCCGACTGTCCCACTCGCTCTGAGTGCGGACCGTCTGTTCATCCTGGGCCCGTGGTTCGCGCTGGTCCCCGCGGAACTCGGATCTCCCAGGTTGCCACCCCGGTCAGCCGCCTCTCGGGGGACCGGTTGAGGGGGACCCGATCCACCATCGAGACTCATCAACACGACGATTCGCGAGCCGACGGATAATACGTTATTGCGATTTCGTAATACTGAGAACGTGATTCGAGCGGGAGCGGGGGCAACCCGGCAGAAACATCCGGCAGTTCACCGCAAAACATCCCCCAAGCCGGGACGTCCACGGGTCACTGATCGAGACGGGCCGAGGCGACGAGGGTCTGCCCGTAGGAGATGCCGGCGTCGCCCGGAGGGACCAGCTCGTGATCGAGATACTCGAGGTCGACGACCTCGACCCGTTTTCGAATGCGCCGCGAAATCGCCTCGTTGTACGCCACGCCACCGGAGAAGCCGATTGCGTCGACACCACGAGTTCTCGCAGCCTCGATCGCGATCGACGCGAGTCCCTGAGCGAGGGCGTCCTGGGCCGTCGCCGCGAGAACGCCGGTCGATTCGGTCCCGACCAATTCGTCGAACTGTCGAACCAGCGAGCGGACGTCGAGAACTCGATGGCCGTCCCGACGAGCGAACGGCAATTCCAGATCGAGTGGGTCCGCCCCTGCAGCGGCAGCTTCGAGCCTGATCGCCGGCTCCCCCTCGTATCGACGCTCGGTGCAGACCCCGAGGAGGGCACTCATGGCGTCGAGAAACCGACCGGCACTCGTGGTCGCTGGCGCGTTGACGCCTGCCTCGAGACTGGCCCTGACTGTCGCGGCCTCGTCCACGGAAAGCGAGGTCCGTTCGGTCACCACGGCGTCGATTCGGGCCGGATCGTCGAGGAGGCTCGCGAGGATTCGGGCCGGTCGCTCGATGGCCGCTTCCCCACCTGGAAGCCGAAAGGTATCGAGGCCCCCGACTCGTTCGAAATCGGCCCGCGTGGCGTCCAGCACCTCTCCACCCCAGATCGTGCCGTCCGACCCGTATCCGGTCCCGTCGGCGACGATCACGATCGCGCGGTCGAGATCGTGCTCCCCGAGAAGCGAGGCCGCATGGGCGTGGTGGTGCTGGACGCGGATCGGTCCTTTGTCACTGGCCCTGTCGGCTGATTTCGACTGCCCAGCCGAATCGGTATCGAGCCGATCGGCATGCTCCTCAGCGAACTGGCTCGTGAGAAAGTCCGGGTGAGCGTCGCAGGCGACGACCTGGGGCTCGACGCCGAGCAATCCGGTGAGATGATCGACCGTCTCCCGGAGAAATCCCTCCGTTGCAGGGCCATCGACGTCCCCGAGGTGCTGTGAGGGGAACACCTCGTCGTCCCTGGCGAGCGCGACGGTGGCGTCGAATTCTGCCCCGACGGCGAGAATTGCGGGCCCCGCTCCGCGACGCGGGAGCGGCTGGGGGACCCATCCCCGCGATCGGCGGAGGAATCGTCGAGTGCCGTCGACCGAACGGAGGACGCTGTCGTCACACCGGGCGACGATCTCCCGGTCGTGGACGAGCGCGGCGTCGATCACCGGACCCAGCTGCTCGAAGATCGAATCGACGGTCACGCACATCGGTTCGCCGGGCATATTCCCGCTGGTCATCACCAGCGGGCCGTCGAGGTGAGCGGTCCCCCGTGTCGAGCCGTCGCCCGCACCGGGGTCGAACAGGAGGTGGTGCAACCCCGCATAGGGAAGCATCACCCCGATCGTGTGGAGTCCGGGGGCAACCCCCTCGAGTTGCCCACCGTCGTCCCGGTCGAGCACGACAATGGGTCGCCGAACGTCTTCGAGCAGTTCCCGCTCGGCGGCCGTGACCGAGGCGACCGAGCGAACGTGGTCGATGGTCGGTGCCATCACGGCGAACGGTTTCCCCGGACGGTTCGTCCGTTCGCGCAAGCGCTCGACGGCTGTCGCGTTCGTCGCGTCGCAAGCGAGATGTGTGCCTCCGACGCCTCGAACGGCGAGGATTTCGCCCGCGGCAAGTCGAGCGGCGGCGGCCTGGAGCGCGGCCGGACCCGTCGCTCGCTCCCGGCGTCCGGCTTCGGCCGATTCCTGGAGGGAAAGTGTCGGTCCACAGTCCGGGCAGGCGATCGTCTGGGCGTGATACCGGCGATCGGCCGGGTCGTCGTACTCGGACTGACAGGAGGGACACATGGGATAGGCGTCCATCGAGGTGCGTGGGCGGTCGTACGGAAGGTCCCGGATGACGGTATACCGGGGCCCACAGTCCACACACGAGGTCGCCCAGTACCGGTGATATCGCGAGTCCGGATCGCGAATGTCCGCGAGACACGCGTCACAGACCCCCGTGTCGGGCGGGATGGTTCCGGTCCCGCCCTCACTGTCGACGGACTCCTGGATTCGGAACTCCTCTGAGTGTTCGAGCGGTTCCACATTCGTTACAGGCCGTCGATCGACTTCCACTGTCGTCACTCGCGACAGCGGCGGTGGGGAGTCCCGAAGATCGGCAAGAAACGCGTCGACGGCCCCCGAATTTCCCTGAAGCAGGATCTCGACGCCCGCATCGCCGGTGTTCCTGACGGACCCGGCGAGGTCGTGCTCCGCCGCGCGGCGGTACACGAAGGGCCTGAACCCGACCCCTTGCACGACGCCCTGGACCTGTACTGACGCCCGGATGCTGGAATCGGTCATCGCCGACGGCGCGGATTACTCCGCATCATCGCCCGGACCGGTGTGACTGTGGGGGACCCCATCCGGATTCGATGGGAGGTGAGCGTGATCGGGGGAAAGGCCATGCTCCGTGCGGGAAGGAGACCCGCCCGCTGCTTCATGAGCGTCGCCTGATTCGTGGCCCCGTGTCCCGTGCGTGTGTGAATGAACCACCTCCGCCTGGCGGTGCGAGCGCAAGAAGGCAGCGAGATCGGCGACTCCCTCGCCGTCTTTCGCGTTCGTTTCGAAGATCGGGAGGTCGGGAGCCGCTCGCTTGATATCCCGACGCAGTCGACCGAGGTCCGTCCCGACGGCGTCAGCGAGGTCGACCTTGTTGACCACTGCGGCGTCGGCCGCCTGAACGAGAAGCGGGTGTTTGCCGACCACGTCGTCCCCTTCGGTCGTGCTGACGACCAGAATTCGGAGACTCGCGCCGAGCGGGAAGTCCGCCGGACAGACCATGTTCCCGACGTTCTCCACGTAGAGGGTGTCGAGGGCATCGAGATCGAACGTGTCGAGGGCCGTCCCGACCCCCTCGGGATCGAGATGGCACTCCTTGCCCGTGTTGATGTTCTCGACCTGAATGCCGTACTCCCGGAGCCGGGTCGCGTCGTCCTCCCCGGCCACGTCTCCGACGATGGCGCCGATCCGTTCCTCCGCTGGCGCTCGTTCCAGCAATTCCTCGATCAGTCGGGTCTTTCCACCGCCCGTGCTGCCGACGAATTCGACGGCGAACACGTCGTGTTCGTGGACCAGCGTCTCGTGGAGTTCGCCGGCCCGTTCCCGGATCGCCGCGAGCACGTCGGCCTCGGCCGCATGCTCGTCCAGGTTCATCCCGAAGTCCTCGTGACCGAGCCGATGGGCGTGCACAACGGGTGGGTCCGTCGTGTTTCCCGATCCGCGATGGCGATTCAGCAACCGATTCACCCACGGCCAAACCACCGCCGAGAGACGGTTTCGGCGGTTCGACGCGGCGATGCGGGCCAGTCCAGTCGGTCCTTCGAGATACATGGTGGTCACTGCGATTGTGGTGGCCGGTTCTCCGGCAGTGTGTCACTTTCGCCCGACGGCGAGGCGTCCGCCAGGTCGGGCACGTCGATGCTTGCCAGTCGGCATTCCCGCCCCTGTTCGAGTTCCGCCCTGCCGCCGCAGTTGGGACAGCGAACGTCCGGAGCAAAGCCGGCCGCGAGGGCCAGTTCGTCCGGCTCGTCCCGGAAGCCACAGTCACAGGTGGCGATGGGGTCGACCGTCTCTGTCCGGATCGTTGCGCCGTCCGCCGGCGTGTCCGCCAGGATCGCTTCGAGACAGAACACGAGTTGGTCGGGGTTGACGTGAGTCGCTCGACCGATTTCCAGGGTCAACTCGTCGATCCGCTCGGCGCCGTATTCGTCGGCGGCCCGGAGTGCACGTTCGAGGATGCCGTGGGCGACGCTGATCTCGTGCATCAGCAGATCCGGGGGAGTGCTTCCCCGTCCGGTTCGGTGAGGTAGCGGCGGCCGAATCCCGTATCGACGACGACTCGCCCCACGTGGTCCTCGACGGCGTGACCGACGATTTCGGCGTTTTCGCCGCCGGGACAGCCCCGGATCGCGTCGAGTACCGCATCCGCGTCTTCGGAATCGACGCCGAAGACGACTTTCCCCTCGTTTGCCACCGCGAGGGGGTCGATTCCCAGCACTTCGCCCGCCGACGCAGTCGCCCCCGAGACTGGAATGGCCTGCTCGTCGAGTTCGATTCCCACGTCACCCTTCTCGGCCATCTCGTTTGCCGCATTCGCGAAGCCGCCACGAGTCGGGTCCTTCATCGCCGTGATCGTCCCCGCCTCCATGGCCGCTCTGACGATGTCGTTTACCGGTGCAACGTCGCTTGCAAGGTCGCCGGTAAAGTCGAAACCCTCGCGGGCGGACAACAGGGCGATACCGTGATCGCCCAGCGCACCGCTGACGACGATCACGTTGCCGGGTTCGAGTCCCGCGTCGCTCACCGGCGTTTCGCGGTCGACATAGGCGACACCCGCCGTGTTGACGACGATTCCGTCGACCTCGCCGTTCCCCATCACCTTGGTGTCACCGGTCGAAATCCCCGTTCCCGCATCCTCTGCGGTAGCGGCCATCGATTCGATCACTCGCTCCACGTCGGCGGTCGGGGTTCCCTCCTCGAGAACGAGCGAGCAGGTCAAGGTGACCGGTTCGGTGGCACCCATGACGGCCAGATCGTTGACCGTTCCGGCGACTGCAAGGCGACCGATATCCCCTCCGGGAAAGAACCGGGGAGTCACAACGTGGCTGTCCGTCGTCACCACGAGGGAAGCGTCCTCGCCCACGGAATGGACAGCTCCGTCGTCCAGCTGGGACAGCCCGATATCTCGGTCGCCCGCTGCCTGTGTTTCCGGCCCGCCCCCCGACGCGGTCCCGTCGACCTCGCCCTGTCCATTGCCGGCAAATCGGGGCACGACGAGGTCCTGCAGGAGCGAGCGCATCGCGCCACTACCGGCGCCGTGTGCCAGGGTAACGACGTCGTCCTTCGACCCGTCTCGTTCGGAAGTGGTGTCTCCTGTCATCGTTAGAGGTCCGGATGGCCGCCGTACTCGTGCCAGATCTTGCAGGTCCCTTCGCTGCTCACCATACAGGCGCCGACTGGATTGCCCGGCGTACACTCCTCGCCGAACAGGTCACACTCGTCGGGGTCGGCCTTGCCGGCCATGATGTCCCCACAGATGCACTGTTCGGTCAACGGGTCGAGGTCCCCGGTGTCAGGCTCGATATCGAAGCGTGCACGCGTGTCGTACTCGGCGTACTCCTCCCGGAGCACGAGGTTCGCTCCCGGGATCTCGGCGATCCCGCGCCACTCGCCGGCGGTCTTCTCGAAGACCGACCACATCGTCTCGATGGCGTCCCGATTGCCCTCCTCGGTGACACAGCGGGGATAGGCGTTCTCCAGCCCGGCGACGTCCGCCTCGATGTACTCGAGCAGCCGTTCGATCCCGAGGAGCACGTCGACCGGTTCGAAGCCCCCGACGACGATCGGCAGGTCGAACTCCTCGACGAACGGTTCGAACAGGCCATAGCCCGTGATCGTGGCGGCGTGGCCGGCCGCCAGAAAACCATCGATGTCCACGTCCGGCATCTCGGCGACGACCTCCATCGCCGGCGGAACGTACTTGTGCGCGGAGAGGACCGAGAAGTTCTCGGGCGGCTCGGCCGCGAGGATCGCCGCCGTCGGCGCGGCCGTGGTCTCGAAGCCGGTCGCGAAGAACACGACCTCCCGATCGGGTTGCTCCTCGGCGAGTTCGACCGCCTCGCTGGCGGAGTAGACCACTTCGACGTCGGCCCCATCGGCGCGGGCGTCAGCGAGACTCTTCTTCGTCCCCGGAACCCGGAACATGTCCCCGTAGGTCGCGACGATCGCGCCCTGCTCTGCGACGTCGACCGCCTCGTCCACCTCCGGCATGTTCGTCACACAGACCGGGCAACCCGGACCCATTCGAACCGAAAGCCCGTCCGGAAGCAGGCTCCGGAGGCCGAACTTCGCGATGGCCTGCTCGTGTGAGCCACAGACGTGCATCAGGGTGACCGGCTCGTCGATCTCGGCCATCAGCGTCTCGAGGCGGTCGGCCAACTGCTCGGCCTGTGCGGGATTCCGGAACTGGAGCGGTTGGTCGCTATTCATCGATATCGGGTGTCGGTTCGCGACCGCGGTCCTGGGTGCCCGTTCTGGCGTCGCCAGGGCCCTGGGGAGTCCGGTCCGTCGATGTCACCGACTGGTCGTTTTCGTCCAATGCGGCCGGCCGATCGCCGAACTCCAGGGTGGCGTCGGTCGCGCCGATCTCCTCGAGGGCGTCCTCCTCGTCGCCACTCAACAGTGACTCATAGAGGTCCATCGTCTCGCTCACCTCGTCGTCCGGAATCTTCCGGATCGCGAAGCCGGCGTGGTTGAGGACGTAGTCCCCGACCTCGACGTCGTCGCCGACGATGTCGAGCTCGGACCGCCTTCTCGACGTTCCAGAACTTCGCCCGGGCCGTCTGGCCGTCGATCTCGATGATCTCACCCGGTATTCCCAGACACATCAGTCCTCACCTCCCTCATCGGGTGACACCCGCGGCTTCGTGTCGAGTGTGCCGTCGACCTCGACCTGCATGTTCCACGGGTCGTTGCCGAGGAGTCTGTCGGGGCGGATCGTCCCCTTGACGTGGTGGCCGCGGGACTCGTGGTCCTCGACTGTCTCCGAGTCGATTCGGGTCTCACAGTCGGTGCAGTACCAGATCGTGGTCATCCTTCATTCACCTCGTCCGATGGTCGAGTATTCGTGGGGTACATGTTGACATATGATAGTCTCCTGCTTGGCGAATGACGTCGCCGGCGGCTTAACGATACCGGGCGAACAGGGGTCACGATGGCCGCTCGGGGAGTTCATCACGGACCAGTTCCACCAGGGTCGGGACGGTTCGGTCGATCGGTTCGCTCAACTCCATGGACATCTCGATCCGCTTCGGTTCGACCCCGAAGACGAGCACTTCAGCGGGGAGGTCGTAGGCCTCCCGACCGGCGCGGAGGGCCTCGGCGAAGGAGAAGTCGTGCATCGTCATCTCCGGAATATCGTCCTCGAAGGCCCCGTCGACGTACCGATACGTCTGGACGGTCCCCGGCTCGGCGCCGGTGGAGATAGCATCCACGACGATTGCCCGTTTGCAGCCACTCATCGCCTCCAGCGCAAAGAAGGCCGTCGTCCCGCCGTTCGCGAGCGTGACGTCGGGGCGGTCCCCGACTGCCGTCGCTTCGAGGGCCTCCACCACCTTGGCACCGACGCCGTCGTCGCCCATGATCGGATTCCCGACGGCGACGACCGCCAGTTCCGTGGCCGTCTCGTCCTCCTGGGCGATCGGGGTCCGGGCGGGTCCGGCCACGCCATCCGTCTTGCCTGATCCGGCCATGGTCACTCCGCGTCCTCCGGTGGCTGCTCAGCGGTATCCGGTTCCGGACCGTCCATCTGTTCCTGAAGTTCCGGCCCTGTTCCCAGAAGCCGCGCGATGCCCGCGAGCGGACCCGAAAGCGCGTCTTTCGACCGAGCGGCGCCCCGGTGGGCGGGCTTTGACTCCTCGTCGACGCGCCAGCCGAGTAACTTGCCGTGGATCATCGTGTTCAGCAGATCCCAGTTCGACGGCACGAGCGGGAAATACGCGTGAAGCAGGACGGATACAAAGAACAGGACCGTCGCGATCAGGTGAATCCGAAGCATCAGCTCGAAGGACACCCATCCCTCCATGAACCCGAGTGCCGCGATCCACCAGACCGATTCGGAGGAGAGACTCTCCCAGAGGGCAAAGCCCGTGAGGGTCAGGACGGCGACGAAAAACCACGTCGCATACCAGAAGGCCTTCTGGGTCGGGTGGTGGGCCACCCATTCCTCGTTTACCGCGTCGTAGGTCCGTCTCGCCTTCTTATAGCCGGGAATGTAACTCGCGAGTCCCACGAATGCCAGGGCGACGATGATCTGCTCTTTGATCTGTTTGGTCGTGACCAGTGGTGATTTCCCGTCCACGACGAACGAATAGAACGGGTACAGCAGAAAGGCGAACACGGCCAAAAGCACCCCGGCCCAGACGTGGCCGAGAAACGCGACGTGATACCCGTCGAAGATCCCGATTTTCAGCGGCCCGTAGATGCCGAGCCACTTCGTCAGCCCCGTCACCGTCGCGACCACCATCAAGAGGACCATCAACCAGTGGGAGAGGATGGTCCCCCAGCTGTGGAAGTCGAGGTACGTCCGGTCCTCCTTTTTCAGGTATTCGAAGCGCTCGTGCTCGTTGGCCAGTTCGAGCCAGATGCCGGCGAGCCAGCCCGGTGACTCACCACCCTCGACATCCGCCGTCACGCCGCCATCGGTTCGGGGAGGGTCGCCGTCCCGGCCGTCGGAGTCCCCGTCCTGGCCCTTGGTGTCTTTGTCCTGACCGTCGTGTTGTTCCCCAGTCATCACAACCCCGTGGGAATATCAGGCGCGGCCGGTTCGACCGAGGTCTCGTAATCCTCGGTGGGGCTCTGCACGTGGACCGAGCACGCAAGACAGGGGTCCATCGACCTGATCGTCCGCATGACGGTGAGCGGATTGTCAACGTCCTCGACCACGTCGCCGACGACCCCCTCTTCGAGCGGACTCGGCTGGCCCTCGCTGTCACGGGGACCGAGGTTCCAGATCGTCGGTGTGATGATCTGGTAGCGCTCGATCTCACCGTTCTCGACGTCCATGTAGTGTGAGAGGGTGCCGCGGGACGGTTCGAAAAGGCCCACCCCGTTCCCGGTGAAGTCGTCGGTCCAGTCCTCGGCCATGAACGACCCGCTCGGGTCGATCATGTCGAGCCATTCGAGGACCTGATCGCGGACGAGCAGGGCCTCCTGGGCGCGGGCGATCAGCCGGTTGAGTGTATTGCTCTCTTCCGCACCACCCCCGAGGTCCGCCCGCAGGTCGAAGGGGTCGTAATCCGAGATGACCATCCGGGCCAGCGGACCAACTTCCATGGACTCGCCATCGAAGCGGGGTGCCTTCCCCCAGGAGTACGCCCCGTCCTTGTCGGGGGCCGGATTCGGCGGGCCAGCTTCCGTCGGCGAGCCGCCCGAGTCGTCGGTGTACCAGGAGTACTCGGTGTCCTCCATGATGGCATCGACGATTTCGCTCTTCGAGAGGAATTCCCGGGACCCGTTCCGGTAGACGCCTCGTCGCAGGAAGAGTTCGTCCGAATCCGGGTTCTCGAAGATCCCGTTGCTGTAGAAGCGACCGGGACCTTCGCCGATGTCGGCAGCCCCTTCCTGATAGGCCGCGGCGAGGATCGAGACGATGTCGTGGAGCCCTTCGCCCAGTTCCGGGTCGAACTCGCCGGCCAGCACGTTCTCGAGAACCTCCGGCACCGCCGAAGTCGGTCCGAGCCAGTTGCTCACCTCCGCTACACGGGACTTCACCGCCTCGAACGTCGATACGTCGGGCCTGGTCGCCATCCCGCCGGGCACGTAGGCGACGGGATGTGGTGCACGGCCGCCGAACTCCGCGAGGGCCTTCATGATCTTGCGCTGGTTCTCCATTGCCCCCATGTATCCATCGCCCTCGAGCGGGTCGAGTCGGTCGAACCCGGTCCCGGCGACGGCGTCGCTGTAGTCCGGACCGACCAGCGCGAAGAGGTGGACGGCGTGGTTCCACAGGTAGAAGATCCCCTCGACGGCGTCCCTGAGGAGCACGGCGTTCCGCGGCGGCCCGTCGAAGACGCCCGCGTTCATTGCCGCGTCCTCTGCGGCCTTCGAGGAGCAGAGACGGTGACAGAGGAAACAGACCCCACAGACCATTCCCGTGATCTGGGGGGCGTCCGAGGGCGGTCGGCCGAGGGTGACGATCTCCGCCCCCCGAAACATCTCCATCTTGCTCTTTGCTTCGGTGACCGTCCCGTCCTCGTCGAGCTGGAGGGTGATCCCGTGGTGGCCTTCGATTCGTGTCGTCGGATTGATGTCGAGTTCTGGCATTGTCCTGTTAGTTCCTCCCGATTACTCAGTCCCCTTTCCCCTCTGCTCGCTCGGTTTCCTCTGCGGGCTCGAAATGGCCGTATCCCATCGCCCGGCGTCCGAGGTGGGCGCCGATCCCGACAGCGCCGGCGACGACGGCGGCCGCTCCGGCGTCCGTCGCATCGACGTTGCCGAGGAACGCGCTGCCCTCCATCTCCTGCTGGAACGGCGAGAACCGGTCCCAGAAGCCTGGCTCCATGCACCCGATGCAGGGCGCACTGACGTTCAGACAGACGCTCGTTCCGTCGTTCCAGAGCCGTTGCTGGTCGTCACAGTGCGTGTATGGTCCCTTGCAGCCGACTTTCAGGAGACACCCTTTTCCCCCCGGTTTGTCGGCTGAATTCGCCCCGGTCGAAGTAACCCCGGTGCATGCAGTTGTCGTGGATCAGCGGCTCGTAGAACGGCAACGGGCGCTGGTACTCGTCCAGTTCCGGAATGTGGCCGTTCAGAACCGTCGCGAGGGTCAACAGAACGTAATCCGGGTTCGGTGGGCACCCGCTGATGTTGACGACCGGCAATCCGGCACCGCCGGTGAAGTCCGTCCCGAGTACCCCGCCCTTCGCTCGCTTTTCGAATTGCAGCCCCTGAGCGCCCGTGACGTTCTTTCCGAGGTCGTGGACGCGGCGTTTGTTCTCCGCCGCCGGCCAGCCGCCAAAGCACGCGCAGTTCCCCACGCTGATGACGATGTCCGCCTTGGGCGCGAGTTCGGTGACCCACTCCTCGGCTGTTTTCCCGCCGACCACCGCCGCCTCCGGGATCTCCGTCGGGATGGACCCCTCGACGATGAGGATGTCCGGATCCTTGCTCATGGACTCGATCGCCTGCTCGCCGGCCGGGGCCATGATCGTCGGATGGAAGGTGACTTCGAGCCGAAAGGCGTTCAGGGCCTCCTCGAGAGTCGGGTACTCCGCCTGCAGGGTCGAAATCGTACACCCCGTACAGGATTGCCCCTGGAACCAGACGACCTCTTTTGACCCATCGGTGGCCTGCTCGAGGGCCCGGGCGATATCTGTCGAGTGCTGGGTGATGACTCCCCCGGCCGCGGTGGCTCCCGCGAGCCGGAGGAAGTTGCGACGGGTTGTCATTGTTACACAGTCACATAGTACAAAACCATCGGTATTTCATTAAATACGGACTTTCGTTCTCAGCAGTTGCAAACGTTCACACACCTGTTGTTGCCTGTTATTTCCGATATCCCACGAGATCTCTGTAGGGAGTCTATCAACGGATAAGAAACGATATCCAAGTAACAGAGTAGTGGTATATATTGTGATGATCGTACAATCTATCCGCCGATAGCGGAATCGGCCGTTTTCGGTTCCCGCAGAGACGGCCGCCTCGACTGACGGTGACTCGATTCGCCGAGTCGTGGCGGCAGGGCTTTCTGAAAGGCGTGACAGGAATGTGATCGACCGCCATTCCCTCGAATTGGTCACGGTTCCGAGAAACTCTTTCACGACGTATACCCACAATTACGCAGTATTGCAGTCCTCCCAATACTAATAACAACCTTTAGTTGGGAGACGTGACAAGGTTACGGTGAAACATCATGGCCGAAGAAACGAACGGCTCGCTCGAGCGCTTGATCGACGTCGCGGAGGGGGAAAACTCACTCACCGTCGGAGAGTTCAGGGACATCATCGCGGATCTGGAGACACAGCGGAAGTACACCGTCGAGTCCTACAACATGTTCTGCACCTCCGAGGACGTCATCGTCGTCTGTGACACGGACACCGAGGAGTTCGTGCAGATAGAGGTCCCGATGGACGCAAACGGGACGGACGAGGTCATCGTCACCCGAGACACGTAGCCGGACCACCCGTCAACAGCGGCGATTCTCGACGATCGTTTCGAAGTTCTCGAAGACCCGGGCAGCCACTTTCGCCTCCTCGAAGGCCGATTCGGTGATCCCCGCGAGGACCGCCTCGATACGTTCATCGGGAAGGTCTTTCCGTTCGGTGACGAGGGTCGCCGTCTTCAGGTCGTACTCCGGATGGAACTGAACCCCGTAGGTTCGCCCGGTCCGGAATGCCTGGTTTCCGACCTCGTTCGTGGCGAGTTCCTCGGCCTGGTCGGGAAGTTCGTACACGCGATCCGAATGGGTCTCGAAGGCGGTGAACACCTCGGGAATCCCGTCCAACAGTCGGCTGTCCCGAACCTGCTCGATCGTCTTGTACCCGAGTTCGTACCGGTCCATCGCGACGATACGCCCACCGAGTGCCTGGGCGAGGAACTGATGCCCCCAGCAAATTCCGAGCATCGGCATACCGTCCGCGTGGACCTGCCGTGCCCACCTCGTGAGTTCGTGGATCCAGTCCCGGTCCTCGTAGACCGAGCACTGAGAGCCACTCACCATGACCCCATCGAAAGCCCATCCCTCCTCCGACGGAGGCGGCGGAATGTCCCCTTCACTGGCCTTAAACGTCGTCGTTTCTGCCGCCGTCATTCGCTCCAGGTTTTCCTGGGCAGGGGTGTCTCCGATCGACGCGTCGATGATAGCGATGTGGGTCACGAGTGAGCGTAGGGGATCGACCCGTATTATATTGTGGATTA
Source organism: Halodesulfurarchaeum sp. (assembly GCA_034520565.1). Lineage (GTDB taxonomy): Archaea > Halobacteriota > Halobacteria > Halobacteriales > Halobacteriaceae > Halodesulfurarchaeum. The sequence continues at coordinate 1,159,307 of JAXHNL010000002.1, read as the reverse complement.
GTCCCACAGCCGTCCGGAATCGTACTCCGTCGACCCGCTCCGAGATGTTTAACCGACCGGGTCTCGAATCGAGTCGTATGTCGTTGACACTCGTCGGCACCCGACTCGCCACCCCTGGATCGGAGTTCGTGTACCGGGGGGAGGCTGCGGGCTGTGACGGGTGTCCGTATCGGAAGCAATGCCTGAACCTCGAGCGGGGGACTCGCTATCGGATCACCGAGGTTCGGGACGGTGGCGAGGTCCTCGACTGTGCTGTCCACGATACGGGAGTGCTGGCGGTGGACGTCGAACCCGCACAGGTAACTGCAAACGTCCCGTCGAAAGGGGCCTACGCCGGGAGTCGAGTGACGCTGGCCGGTCCGTGTCCCCACACCGAGTGTCCCAGTCACGACCTCTGTGAACCGCTCGGTGCCGAGATGGACCAGGAGTATCGGATCGTCGAGGTCGACGGGGAGCCGCCACACGAAACCTGCCACTTGAACCGTTCGCTCACGAAGGCCACCCTCGCACCGACTGACCGGTAACCGGGCTGAAGCCGACTCAGACCGAAGAGACCGATCCCTGCTTCTCGCCTCGATAGCCGAAAATGTCCCGATAGCCGTACGCCGAGAGGAGCACCGGCCAGAACGGTCGGTCAGCCCGGATCGGCTGTTCGTCTGCGGCCGCGATCACGTCACCCTCCTCAACCGGCGAGAAATTGGCCGCGTACACCTCGTAACTCGCCGCCTCGGGTTTTTGAATCGGCGACCCCAACTCAAAAAGCGGCCGTTCGACCGGTTCCAGTTCGCCCGGAAGCGCACCCGTCGCGATCAGGAATTCCCGGGCCAGTTGTGTCGCGTTTTCGGTGGCCGCCTCGCTGCCCTGGTACCCTGCTTCGACCTCGATAGCCGTCGCCGTCGTGTCGAAAATCCGGCCGTCCTCGGGCGGTCCCGCGTCGACGACGGCCTCGACGGACAACCGCGAAACGATCGGGGCGACCCCCTCGGTGACTCCCGAGACGATCGCAAACGGGTCGCGGGTCGATTGTGTCGAGTGAATCGAAAGCACCGTTTTGCCGCGGATCTGTTCGCGGAGCTGGTCTGCAAGGTCGGCTTCGTGGGCGCTCCCGGCCGCGACGTAATCGAAGGATCGGTTGAGATCGGCGTCGAGGTATCGGACACCCCGCTCGATGGCCGCTTCGTTGGCCACGATCAGGCGGACTGGCCGGGAAACCGGCGGCTGTTCGGCGAGCAGCCACTCGATGGCCCGCTCGCCACAGGGTTCGTCGCCGTGAACACCCCCGACGATCACGAGTTCCGGATCGCCGGTCCCCAGCTGTTCGACTCGCATTACTTCCGTTTCAGTGGTGGGCGAGTAAAAAGGGCGTGACTTCCGTGGTCCGGACCCAACCATCCAACGAGACCCGCTCCAAGTGCCCCTGACAGTCAGGGCAGTGTGGCCGCGTATTCGAGATCCGTCTCGTCCGCAGTCGGATAGGCCCCATCCAACTCGATCTGGAGCGTCGCTGCCCGCTCGGGTTTGTGCCGGATATCGGTGATATCCTCACGGAGACTCGCGACGTCGACGCCGTAGTACGTGGCCGGAATCCCGACCAGATACCCGTGGGCCGAGTCGAGGAGTTTCCGGAGCCCGGCTTCGTTGTCGAAATCCACGTACTTGTACACCCCTGCGGCGACCTGCGTCATCCCCTGGAGGAACGACTTCTGCATCGTCCCGTTGCCGTAATTGAACCACTCGTCCTCGAAGCAGTCGTGGGCCTCGTGGTATTCGCCCGCATTCACGAGCCGCACGCCGTGGATCGTGGCCCGCCGAAGGGTATCGTGTTCCCATCGGCCCTCCGCAGGAAGCCACCCGGGCGGGTTGTGTCCCGCCGGTGGCGGGTCGACGGTGGGATCCCGGGTGTGGTCGTCCATACAGGCAGACAGGACACAAACGGCGGTGTACCCTCGGAAGGGCGAGGGTTTCGCCGGTATTCGATTCTCGGTTGCGCTAGTGTCCCCATCGGCCAGCCTTCGCAACGCTAAAGCGAGTCGGTTCCCAACCCGAACTCGCGTGCGAGGGTAGCCAAGCTCGGAAACGGCGGCGGACTCAAGATCCGCTCCTGTAGAGGTCCAAGGGTTCAAATCCCTTCCCTCGCACATATCGTGCAGAAGACCCGGAGCGGTCTTCCCTCGCAATTCTCGGCTCCGGTATCGAAACGAGCTGTTGCTGTAGCTGTCTCGGGGAAAAAGTGGTACAAATCTCTTCCCTCGTGCTCGCGAGCACCGCGAGCGAGCGCCTAGAAGACGAACGAAGTGAGTCTTCCAACGGCACTGCAAAGTGCAGAAGACCCGGAGCGGTCTTCCCTCGCAAAGCGAGGTCGAGCGCAGCGAGACCTCGATGGCGAACGGGGAAGAATGACCCGTGAGCAGCGAGACGACCGAAGGGAGTCTCGAAATTGTCGAGCGGTGCAACCGCAAGCCGCCACTTTTTCCGAGCGGGTGCATTGCACCCGCTCGCAAAAACGTGGGGAAAAAGTCGCAGCTCGACGCTCACTCCGTTCGCGTCGAGTGAACCGCACTCGCTCCGCTCGTGCGGATGCTCAAACGTTGTGCTCTTTCATGGTGCGTCGATCCTTTCGTTTTCTCGTCGTATTCAAATCCCTCACCCCGCTTCTCTCATGAGCAACATAAACGGACCCGACCCAATCTGGACCCTTGTGAACTGGTCCCAACAGATATTTGCGAATCTCGACACGACTAAGGCGACCCGCCCACTGAGACCGACCATATGCGCGCCGATATCCAGATCGCCCGCCCGGCGATCGGAGGACCATCATGAACACGCCCACTGCAGCCGTCGTCGGAGCGAGTGGTTTCGCCGGCGGGGAGCTTCTGCGCCTCCTCGACGGCCATCCAAACCTCGCCCTGGTCGCGGCCACGAGTCGACAGTTCACCAATCGCACCGTCGGCGCCGTCCACCCGAATCTCCGGCACCTGGATCTCCGGTTTTCGGACCCCGGCGAACTCGAACCGGTCGACGTCCTGTTCGCCGCGACGCCCCACGGCGTCACGATGGAGCGGATCGAGGAGTTCCGAACGGTCGCGGACACCGTCGTCGACCTCAGCGCCGACTTCCGCCTCTCGGACCCGGCGGATTACGACACCTGGTACGACGGCCACGTCGCGCCCGAACTCCTCGAAAAGGCGGTCTACGGCCTCCCCGAGCTCGGGAGAGAGCGGCTTCAGGGTGCCTCGCTCATCGCGAGTGGCGGCTGTAACGCGACCGTCACGATTCTCGGTCTGTTGCCGTTCGTCGAGCACGGGCTCATCGAGCCCGCCGATCGCGTCGTCGCCGACCTGAAAGTCGGCTCTTCGGAGGGCGGCACCGGGGGCGGTCCCGCCTCCTCGCACCCCGAGCGGTCGGGCGTCGTCAGACCCTACGCCCCAACCGGGCACCGCCACGAGGCCGAAATCGAGGAGCAACTCGGCCGGGGCGTCTCCTTCACGGTCCATGCCGTCGACATGGTCCGTGGAGCGGCGGCTACAAGTCACCTCTACCCGGGCGAACTCCCCGAGAAGACCGACATCTGGAAGGCGATCCGCGAGACATACGGCGATGAACCGTTCGTCCGGATCGTCACCGGGGGCGGCGGGATCTATCGATACCCCGAGCCAAAGGCGGTCGCCGGCACGAACAACGCCGAGGTCGGCTTCGAAATCGACGAGCGCAACGGGCGAATCGTCGTCTTCAGCGCCATCGACAACGTCATGAAGGGAGCGTCCGGGCAGGCCGTCCACGCCGCGAACGTCGCCCTCGGGTTCGATGAGACCGCGGGGCTTGAATTCACGGGGCTCCACCCGGTCGGTTCGCCATGACGGTCGTCGTGAAGATCGGCGGGGCCCGCGCCGTCGACCCCGAGGGAGCGCTCGCAGACATCGCTGCACTCCTCGAGCGAGGTGAATCCGTCGTCGTCGTCCACGGTGGTTCGACCGCCGTGGACGAGACCCTCGAGCGGCTCGGCATCGAACCGGAGTACGTGGAAACGCCGGCCGGCGTGGTGGGCCGGTTCACCGACGCCGAGACGATGGAGGTGTTCAAGATGGTCTTCGGCCGGCTGAACCTCGACCTCGTCACCCAACTGCAAGACATCGGGGTCGACGCGGTGGGCCTCTCCGGGCCCGACGGCCGGGTCCTCGAAGGCAAACGGAAATCAGCCGTCCGAGTCGTCGAGGACGGCAAGCGAAAGATCCGCCGCGGGGACCACTCGGGAACGATCGAGTCGGTGAACGACGAGTTACTCACCCTCCTCCTCGACGCGGGACACACCCCGGTCGTCTCGGTGCCGATGTACGCCGACGAGGGAACTGCAGTCAACAGCGACGCCGACCGGGCGGCGGCTGCCGTCGCCGGTGCCCTCGGGGCGACACTGGTCGAACTGACTGACGTCTCCGGCGTATACGCGGATCCGACGGATCCGGACACACTGATCGAGTCGGTCGAGACGCCGGCGGCGTTCGAGGAACTCGAATCCGCCGCCGAGGGGTTCATGGGCCGGAAAGTGATGGCCGCACGCGAGGCCCTCGAGTCGGGCGCCGAACGGGTCGTGATCGCGGACGCCAACGCCGAGGAACCGATCACGCGGGCCCTCGATGGCGACGGAACGAGGGTCGAACCGGAGGCTGTGAGCGAAACATGACGGAGTTCGTCTTCTCCCCGAAGCCGATTCGGATCGAAGCCGGCGACGGGGCGACGCTCCGTGCCGAGTCGGGAACGGAGTACCTCGACATGGGCGCAAGTTACGCCTGCACCCCGCTCGGGCACTCCCATCCAGCCGTCGTCGAGGCGCTCAGCTCCCAGGCCGAGCAGTTGACCTACGTGCAAGGATCCTACCCCGTGCAGATGCGCGAGGAGTTCTATGACCTGGTCGCCGACGTGGCTCCGGATCCGATCGATCACGCCTGGCTGAGTAATTCGGGAACGGAGGCCAACGAGGCGGCGATCAAGTTCGCCCGCCACGCGACCGGTCGCTCGAAGGTCGTCGCGATGAAAAACGCCTTCCACGGTCGGACGCTGGGCTCGCTGGCCGCGACGTGGAAGCCGAAATATCGCACGGGGTTCGAGCCCGTCGCCGGCGGGTTCGAATTCGTCGGCTACGACGACGAGGCGGAACTCCGGGAGGCAGTCGACGAGGAGACGGCGGCGGTGATTCTCGAACCAATCCAGGGCGAGGGGGGGATCAACCCCGCAAGCGACGCGTTCCTTCAGGCGGCCCGGGAGGCGACCGAATCCGTCGGCGCGGCCCTCATCTTCGACGAGATTCAGACCGGGATCGGACGGACGGGAACGATGTGGGCCGCGGAGCAGTCCGGTGTCACACCGGACATCCTCACTGCGGCGAAGGGGATCGCCAACGGGCTCCCCCTCGGGGCGACGCTCGTCCGGGAGTGGATCGCGGAGGACGCGGGCAATCACGGCTCGACCTTCAGCGGCGGGCCGGCCATCGCGGCCGCCGGGAAGGCGACCCTGGAAACCGTACGGGACGAGGGGCTTCCGGCCCACGCCGGCACCCTGGGCGAACAGTTCCAGGCCGACCTCGAGGCCGAACTGGGCGATGCCGTAAGAGTTGTTCGCGGCGAGGGACTCATGATCGGCGTCCAGGTCAAGCGCGGGGCCAACCGAGTCGTTCGGGACCTCGCGATGCAGCACCAGATCCTCGCGCTTCCGGCCGGCCGCACCGTGGTCCGGTTCCTCCCGCCCCTGATCATCGACGAAATGGCCGTCGATCGAACCGTCGCGGCGATGGCCGACGTCATCGACGGGGCCTGACATGTGCGAAATCGCCCCCGAATACGCCCGGTCACTGCTCCGCGAGATCGTCGAAATACCCTCGATCTCCGGGTCGGAAAGCGCGTGTGCCGACCGGCTGGCCGCGTTTTTCGACGCCCACGACCGCGAGGTCTGGATCGACGAGGCGGGAAACGTTCGGGCGCCAGCTGACGATTCCGTCCTGTTGACCTCCCATGTCGACACGGTTCCGGGATCGATCCCGGTTCGGGTCGAGGACGAGGTCCTCTGGGGCCGAGGCAGCGTCGACGCGAAGGGGCCCCTCGTGGCGATGGCCGTCGCGTCGATCCAGGCGGGTGTGAGCTTCGTGGGCGTCGTCGAGGAGGAGACGACCTCCGCGGGCGCGAGATACCTGGTCGAGGATCGAGACGAGCCCGAAGCGGTACTCAATGGTGAACCGTCCGGCTGGGACGCGATCACGGTCGGCTACCGCGGGATGCTCCGGGGGGAGTACTCGGTCACGACCGAGGTCGGGCACACCTCACGCCCCGAACCGAATGCCATCCAGCAGGCGATCTCGTGGTGGCAGGCGGTTGAAGCGGAATTCGACGACGGGGCGGACACGATCTTCGAGCAGGTGACGCCGAAGCCGGTCGCGATGGAGGGTGGGACGAGTGCCGACGGGTTCGATTTCGAGGCGTGGGTCGACGCCCAGCTTCGGATTCCGCCGGGAGAAACCACCGAAACCGTCGCGGAGACGGTGGCGTCCCTGGGAGCCGGATCTGTCGAGTGGACGGACGCGATCGAGCCGGTCATGGAGAGTCCACGGAACCCGGTTGCGACTGGCCTCAGACGTGGAATCCGCCAGCTCGACGGCGATCCGACCCACCTCCGGAAGACCGGGACGAGTGACATGAACATCTACGCCCAGGCCTGGGATGTGCCGATGGCGACCTACGGGCCCGGGGACTCCTCGCTGGACCACACGCCGAACGAGCACCTCGAACTCGAGTCGTTCGACCGCGCCGTCGAGGTGTTGACCGCGGCCGCACGGTCGATCAAAGAGACGTAACCGGATCGGGGTCGAAACCAGGTTCGGCCGGCCACGGTCCACTCGTCTCAGGAGACCAAAACGCTGATACCCACGTTTTCCCACTCCACGACTAATGGGATTTCCGAGCAATCGGATCGAGCGCCTCTGGACGGCGGGGGTCGCGACGATCCTCGCGGTTCTCGTCGGCGGGTCGATCCTCCTCCCGAACCTGGTGTATGCCCGCTTCGTCTGGCAGTACTTCTGGGGCCCGGTCGCCGCGGACGCTCACAACGCGCAGGCGACGGCCTGGAACGGCGGTGAGCCGCTCTTCTTCGACTCGGTCGCGGCGGCGGCAAGCGCTCCAGGACCGGTCGCCTATCCCGGGTACACCGTCGTCTCCGAGATCGGGTACGCCGTGACGCTCCTGATCGCGCTCGGTGGGGTCGTTTTCCTTCTGAATCGGCTCGATTTCGAGGTCGACGTGGGCCTCATTTACCCGCTTTTCCCGTTCATGCTCTTCGGCGGAGCACTCCGGGTCCTCGAAGACGCACAGAACAGCCTCACGGGGACGGGAGCGGGACTCGTTCCCTTCCCGTGGAACGCGCTTTTGATCAGCCCGATCATCTACTTCACCGTCTTCTTCATCGCGCTTGGGACACTCCTGTTCGCCCTCAGGCTACGGGACATGGATTATACCGATTCGGTGGACTGGCCGATCGCGATCGTCGGGACCGGGTTTCTCGGGGCCACACTTTTGGCCCTCGTCTGGCTCTCCGCGACGACGTCGGAAGTCGAATTTCATCCGAGTTTCACGGTCCTGACGATCGGCGGCGCGACGCTCATCGCTGGCGTGGGCTGGTGGGCGATCCGACGATACGTTCCAGAAGTTGCCAGCGGAACACCGATTCTCGGCGGGTTGATCCTCTGGGCCCATTCGGTCGATGGACTGGCGAACGTCCTGGCCATCGACTGGGGTGCCGAACTCGGACTCGTCGCCGACATGGTTCCGAAACACCCGGTCAACCGGTGGATCATCGAACTCACGATAAGCGTCGTGCCCGAGGGAGTCACCGCGGTCATCGGGGTCGCCTGGGGATTCCTGGTGTTGAAAATCGCGGCCGCAGTGATCGTGACGGGGCTTTTCGATCGGCAAATGATCGTCGAAAGTCCACGCTTCAGCACGCTCCTGTTGATCGCGGTCGTCGCCGTCGGACTCGGCCCGGGAACCCGGGACATGCTCCGAGCGACCTTCGGCGTCTAAGAACCGGTCGATTCTATCAGCGAGAGGATTCAAACCCACGCCCGAGCAACGACATCAGGGATAGGGGTGAAACGCCCGGTCGAGCCGGGGTTCGAACCCGAGGTCGGCGGGAACGGTCCGAGCCCGCTCACCGAAGATCGGTTCGTCGACGAAAAGCGGCTGGGCCGAGGGCGACAGCACGCGGACGGCGGTGAATCCAAGCCGCTCGACGTCGCGTGGTGTTACTGACGCCGCAAAGGCGTCGAGGTCGGCGTCGGCCATCCGATCGAGCACCGCGTCGAGTTCGGCCCGGCCCTCGGGAACGGCCTCGGGACCGACGGCGGCAGCCGGAACGGTCTCCGCGGGTTCCAGCATCGATTCGGCGACGCCCGGATCCTCGGCGTAGCTGCCGATCTCGCCGCCGACATCCGCCGCTTCGTCGGGTCCGAGATCCCGCAATTCCATCCAGTTCTGGATTGCCTCCGAAAGGGCGTCAACGGCCGCGGTTTCGGCGTCGAGGTCCGCGGCCGAGCCGAGCGCAAATCGGGGGTACTCCTCGCGATGGACGGCAACTGAGATGACCGGCACGTCGACGTCCTGGGTAACCAGCAGCGGGGTAACCGAGAGGTCGTTTCCCCGGACCCGGTCGACCATCGTCTCGAAGGTCGCGTCGCTCACGTCCAGTCCCAGCGGCTCGAACGTGGAGTACCAGGCGAGCATGGTGGCGTCCCGCTCGATCACCTCATACAGGCCGGACAGCACTGCCCCGACCCCGCCACTCCCGAGTCCGAGACCGGTCGTGATCGCCATGCCGTGCTCGCCGTCCGGTGGTGGGTAAAACACGAGGTCAGCGGGAAGCTCGACCGGGTTCTCGGTGTGGAGGTCCATGCCGCCGACGACCGGAATCGTCCCACCCGAGTCGTCCGCGCCGGCGTCGGTGTCAGCACCAGTTTCAGTTCCAACAGCAGCGTTGCCGACGCTGACGTACGACTCCAGTTTGGGACCGTCGATCGCCGCCGGAGCCACCCTCTTGAGGTCGTCGGTCCGGTAAACAGCCGCACTGTAGCGTTCGAGGGCCTCGCCGAGCGCCTTCATGAACGCGCCGTCCCACGTGGGCGCAACGCCTGCCGCCCGATCGGGAGCGACGGCGTCGCTAAACCCGGACGTGTCGGTCACCGTCGCGAGATAGTAGGGGAGCGGAAACGAATCGTGTTCGCCGATTGCGGGCACGATTCCCAGCCGACCGCCCACGGCTCGTTCGGCCGCCTCGATGGCCTTCTCGAGGGTGCGATCGTGCTCGGAAAGCGAGAGCGAGCGGTCGCTGGCCGGTGCATGCTGGCAGTTCGGTACCGGAAGCAGGGAGTGCTCTCCGTAGGGGACCTCGATGACCACGCCGGCGACCTCCGCGCCAGAAAACGCCCGAATCGCCTGGAGCCCGGCGTACGAGCCGGCGAGTCGTGCGGCCGGACGTTCGGCACTCGCCTCGTCGGCCCCGTCGACCCCGTTTGCCGCAACGCGCGAGCGGAGACATTGATAGCAAACGTAGCCGGGCTGAAGGGTGGTGACCGCAGCCGACAGTCCGGCCACTGGCACGCCACCGATCCCCCCGAGTTCGACGGCGATCCAGGGCGTTTCGGATTCGATCGCCCGCTGGTTCGCGGTCTCGAACCCCTCGCTTCCGGCGAGCCCGACCACGATGGCCAGGTCGGCCGCCGGGATGTCCGCGAGGCTCCCCCGGGTAACTGCCACGTCCGAATCCTCGAGCATCGCCTCGGCGGATTCGACAGCCGGTCCCTCGCCGATCAGTACGACGGCCATTGGTCCTCCCATCCTTCGTGCATGGCCGTTGCAACCGGGACCAGCGCCAAAAGGATAGCGGGTCCCGGTCGCGGATTTTTCAGGGGTAGACAGACTTACAAAGAGCCCCGTTCCCACATGAGGTATGGACTTCGACCCGGTACAGTCGAGTGATCCGGCGGTTGCCGAGGCCCTCGAAGGCGAGACGACACGGCAGGAGGACACGCTGGCGATGATCGCGAGCGAGAACCACGTTTCCGAGGCCGTCCTCGCAGCCCAGGGCAGCGCGCTCACGAACAAGTACGCGGAGGGATATCCCGGGGCCCGCTACTACGGCGGGTGTGAGAACGCGGATACGGTCGAGGAACTGGCCCGCCAGCGAGCCAAAGAACTCTGGGGCGCGGACCACGCCAACGTTCAGCCACACAGCGGAACCCAGGCGAACATGGCGGTGTACTTCAGCGTCCTCGAGCCAGGCGACAAGATCCTCTCGCTGGACTTAGAACACGGGGGTCATCTCAGCCACGGCCATCCGGTCAACTTCTCGGGAACGCTCTACGAGGTCGAGCAGTACGAGATGGACGCCGAGACCGGCCGCATCGACTACGAAGGGTTGGACGAACACGCCCGCGAGTTCGAGCCAGACATCATCGTCTCGGGCTACTCGGCGTACCCGCGAGTGGTCGACTGGGAACGCGTCCAGGAAACCGCCGACGCCGTGGGCGCCTACCACCTCGCCGACATGGCTCACATCACCGGCCTCGTCGCGGCAGGCGCTCACGACAATCCCGTCGGTATCGCGGACTTCGTCACCGGCTCGACACACAAGACGATCCGGGCCGGGCGCGGGGGCATGATCCTGACGGACGAGGAACACGCCGACGTGATCGACCGAACCGTCTTCCCGGGCATCCAGGGCGGCCCGCTGATGCACAACATCGCCGGAAAGGCGGTCGGCTTCGGCGAAGCGCTCGAACCCGAGTTCGACGAGTACATCGAGCAGGTCGTCGACAACGCTCGCGCGCTTGGAGAGTCCATGCAAGAGCAGGGCTTCACCCTCGTCTCGGGCGGAACGGACACCCACCTGATCCTCGTCGATCTGCGGGATTCCCATCCGGAGGTCACCGGGAACGACGCCGCGGAGGCCCTCGAAGAGACCGGGATCGTTCTCAACGCCAACACCGTTCCGGGCGAGACTCGATCGGCCAAGGAGCCATCGGGCATCCGCATCGGCTCGCCGGCGCTCACAACCCGCGGGTTCGACGAGGCGGAGATGCGGGAGGTCGGCCAGCTCATCGGCCGCGTCCTCGACAACATCGACGACGAGAGCGTGCTGACCGAAGTCAGCGAGGAAGTCGACCGACTGACCGACGAGCACCCCCTCTACAAGTGACCCTGCAGCGAAACTGATTCGTCGCCCGATCGGATGGTCGCCGGTCACTCGAGTGAATCCAGTGCCCGTTCGACCGCCGCCCGTTCGGAGCCGGTCCGCACGTACGTCCCCAGCGAGCGAGCCACAGCGACGAGTTTCTCGGCCTCCTGGGGATCAATCGTCCCCTCGAGGGCGTTGACCCGGCGGACGTGGCTGTCCAATCGATCCAGTAACCCACCAGCCGCCACTTCGGCGTCCGAGGCGTCCACCCAGTGTTTGAGCGCGTCGTGGTAGGCCTCGACCGCGTCTGCAACCCCCAGTCCCCGCGGCCCGGCCATACTATCCGGAACGTCCACGGCCGCTGGACGGTCATCCGTCGCCGCAGCCTCGAACAGCGTCCGGACGTACTCGAGGTCGATGTCACCGTCGTCGATCAGCGAAGGGGTGACGAGCCGCAAGAGCTGGGCCACGTGGCGAATCTCGGCTGCGAGAAGGTACTGATCCGTCAGGGACCGAAGTTCACCGGCGTTGATAAATCCCCGGCGGCGGACGTATTCGCGGGCGGTCTCGTCGGCGGCCTCTCCGGCCGCTCGATACCGCCCCTCGGACAGCGCGTCAATGGCCAGATCCAGGTCGAGTTCGGCGGGGCGGTCGGTGTGGAGTCGTCGCTCGCCGAGGCCGACGCTCTGCAGACTCCCGCATTCCGGACAGGCAGGGCTCCCCGTCTCGTAGTAGGACCACCGGGTGCCACAGTTCTTGCACTCCCGTTCTCCCCGAACCTCCATGAAGAAAGCTTCGCGCCCGGGGACCAAAGGCCTCGTGGTGCCACGGGCGGGTCAAACCTTTTGCTCCTCCGGCGAAAGGCGACGGTATGCCAGTCAGGCCGGCAACGTTCTCGATCGTGGCACGGGACCCGGAACAGGAGGCACTCGGCGTCGCCGTGCAGTCGAAGTTCGTGAGCGTCGGGTCGGTCGTGCCGTTCGCCGCGGCCGACGCGGGAGCGATCGCCACACAGAGCTACGCCAACGTGGCCTACGGCCCAGATGGGTTGGAACTGCTTCGAGAGGGAGCCGACGCGGAAACGGTGATCGAAGAACTGACCGCCGCTGACGAGGACGCCGAGAGCCGGCAGATTGGCGTCGTCGGAACGGACGGCTCCGTCGCGGCGTACACAGGCGAAGAATGTCTCGATCACGCGGGCGATCGCCAGGGGGACCAGTACACCATACAGGGAAACATCCTCGAAGGGCCAGATACTATCGAGGCAATGGCCGACGCCTACGAGACGACCGACGGTGGCCTTCCGGAGCGGCTGCTCGCGGCCCTCGAGGCCGGAAACGAAGCGGGCGGGGATCGACGGGGCGAACAGTCAGCCGCCATGTACGTCGTCAAGCCCGAGGGCGGCTATGACGGCCGAAACGATCGCTGGATCGACGTCAGGGTCGACGACCACGAGTCCCCGATCGCGGAACTCGAGCGGGTCTTCCGGATTTACGACGTGACGCTGCTCGAACGCGAGACACCCGAGGACGTGCGAGAGCTCTCCGGCCCCACCGCGGCGTCAGTCCTCGAGGCCCTCGCCGGCCTCGGCCACTACGACGGATCGCCGACGGCGACGTTCGCTGCGGACGAGCGAGAGGCCCTGGAGACGTTCCGCGGCGTGAACAACTTCGAGAACCACTCGCTGGAAGTGCTCGAAGACGCCCTCGCCCGGGGCTGGGACGACGCCGAGGGGACGGGGGAGACGAAACTCGTCAACGCCATCTGGCAGGGGCTCTCGCGACTCGACCGGGCCTGACCGGACCCGGGGGAAGTGTTGATGGTGACGGTAGATTTAAGACGCCGGATCCGTTTGCTTCAAGTGACGCTTCGCTTTGGAGGGCCGAAGCGTCAGCGGGGACCAACTCAGGGCGGCAGCGGGATCGGGTTCCGATCCCGCTTCCTTTTACAACTGAATTCCGAGTCGCAATGCCATCATGGCAACGGGGCAAGTGGCAAAGCCGTCGTGCGAACGAAAAAACGCCTCTCCATTTCGAAACGACCGCCCCCAAAAGCAAAAACCTGGCTGTTTACTCGGATGACGTTTCAGATCGCGGTCACCCCGCTACCCTCCATCCGAGACACTCACAAGCCAATATACTTATGGTTACTTGGCAAATATCCTGTATCAGGGTTCACACATGTATGACCTCACAGGCTTTCAACGGGATCTCCTCTACGTCGTCGCGGGTCTCGATGAGCCACACGGACTCGCAATCAAGGAGGAACTCGAGAAGTATTACGAATCGGAGATCCACCACGGACGGCTCTACCCCAATCTCGACACGCTCGTCGATAAAGGGCTCATAGACAAGGGCGAACGCGATCAGCGGACGAACTTCTACACCGTCACCCGTCGCGGACGACGGGAAATAGAAGCCCGGCGGGACTGGGAAGTCGATTACGTCGATCTCGACTGACCGGAATTCCCCTCCACAAGACATGGCTCCCTGAATCTCCGGGTCGCCCAGTCTTCGAGCTAGCTATTCTTCGCTCCCGGCCCCCAACTGATCCGACTCGCTCCCGGCCCCCGTGCTCTCGGAGACGCTATCCACGGTCATCGGATCGGCGATCGTCTCCGGCTGGATCGGGGCCCCCGCGAGGAGTTCCGGAAGCACCAGCGCGACGAAGTGAACGAGCAATACCAGCAGCATCGGCCCGAAGAAGAGGCCGTACCAGCCAAAGAGCAGCGGCCCGAAGATGTAGGCGAGCATCACCATCCCGAGGTGGAGGTTGCGCCCCGAAACGTAGGGTCGCAGCACGAGGTCCGGAATGACATCAACGATGAGAAAGGAGACCACGACGAAGAGGACGGGAAACCAGAAAAGCGACGGCTCCCCGCCCGAGACGACGAAGAGGTAGATCGCTCCGGGCACGTAGACGATCTTGATCCCGATGACCGGAATCAGGCTCGCGATGCCGGTGAGCAGCCCGAGGAGCGCGGGATACGGGAGCGCGATTCCGGCCGGTGAAAGCATGTTGAGCGTCGAGTACGCCGCAGCCCCGATGATGGCCGTAATCGCCGCGTTGAGGATGTTCCCGAAGAAGATGTTCGAGAAGTCCCGATCCACCCGGGTCATGTAGGCCTCCATGACGCCCTCGTCGTCGGAAAATCGGCGGCGCCACCAGCCCGCGAGTCGATGATCGTCCCGGAGCAGATAGAAGGCAAGGACGATGACGACGAACAGGTGCAACGCCCCGAGGCCGAAAAAGCCGAGATAGGTGCTTGCCTCCTGAAGCACCGTCCGGATCGCCTCCAGCGTATCCGGCCCCGAAAGCAGCGAAAGCGGGTCGGCAATCACCGCGGAAACGTCGAAGTAGGGCGCAAGAAGCGATTCCAGGGGCTGATAGCCCACGTCCCGTTGGTCGATGAACTTGTTCAACTCCTGTAATGCGATCGCGATCGTGTAGAACGCGAGTAGGATGGCCGGCAACACGAGGGCCAGGAGCGAGGTGGCCGCGGCCAGCGAAGCGTTATGGATCACCAGTTTGAGCCGCCGGTAAATCGGCCGGGTCGCATAATAGACGAAGATGCCGAACACGAAGGTGCCAAGAAACGAGTACAGCAGATAGAGCACCAGCGCCCCGAGCGCAAACGCGATCGCCCACCACCCGATGCGATCGCGATCGAGCCGTCCAATTCGAGCCATACTCGACCCACGGGCGGCGCAGTAAAAACCTCATGGGCCGAAGCTGACTGCCTCCGGGCACCCGACGGGCAGCCGCATCAGGTCAGAACTGGTACCGTCGCTCGTCGTCCCCGCCGGAAAAATCGCCCATCCCGGGCATGTCGTCGTAGGTCATCCCGGAGAGATACTCGTCGTAGGTTACGTCATACCGCCCCCGGAGGTGGAAATCGAGCTTTCCCGTTTCGGCCGTCGACTGGAAGAGCACGTGAATGGCTCGCGAGACGAGCGATGCGGGGTCGTCCTCCTCGAAGGCCGCTTGCAACATGGCGAGTTCCAGCCGGCTTTCGTGGTCGAGCGTCAATTCGGTTCCGTCGAGGTCGCTATAGGAGCTTTCGACGGCGTCGGTGAGTTCGTCGAGACTCATGGAACACCGTCGCGGACCCACGGAAAAACCCGTTTCGGACGAATAAGATTCGTATTCGAGAAAGGCTGCCGAGCTACAATCGCGAACGTTCGCCATCACCACGCTTGT
This sequence comes from Halodesulfurarchaeum sp., assembly GCA_034520565.1. Classification (GTDB taxonomy): domain Archaea; phylum Halobacteriota; class Halobacteria; order Halobacteriales; family Halobacteriaceae; genus Halodesulfurarchaeum. The sequence goes on along the minus strand of JAXHNL010000002.1, from coordinate 1,143,899 downwards.
AAGGACCCCGGCGGTCAAATTCACGCCGACTACTCGCAATGGCCGGTTCACTCGACTTCGACGCAGACTGGACGCGATTCGGGCGGCACTCCTGTCGTGGTACGAGGCCGACCACCGGTCGTTCCCGTGGCGGGAAACCGGCGACCCCTACGAGATCCTGGTTTCCGAGGTGATGAGCCAGCAGACCCAGCTCGATCGAATCGTCGAGCCCTGGAACGCGTTTATCGAGCGCTGGCCGACGATCGATGCACTCGCCGACGCCGACCGAAGCGACGTGGTCGCCTTCTGGAGTGCCCACAGCCTCGGTTACAACAACCGGGCGAAATACCTCCACGAGGCAGCCCAGCAGGTGGTTTCGGAGTTCGGCGGCGAGTTACCCACCGAACCCGACCAGTTGGAAACGCTCATGGGCGTCGGTCCCTACACCGCCACGGCCGTCGCCTCCTTTGCCTTCGACACCGGCGGCGCCGTGGTCGACACGAACGTGAAGCGAGTGCTCCACCGCGCGTTCGGCGTTCCGGACGACGAGGTTGTCTTCGAGTCAGCAGCCGATGAACTGGTACCACCGGACGCGCCCGGCCGGTGGAACAACGCCATCATGGAACTCGGCGGGGTCGCCTGTTCGAAGACACCGCGCTGTGACGGGGCAAATTGCCCGTGGCGGGAGTGGTGTCACGCCTACGAAACCGGAGATTTCACCGCGCCGGACGTCCCGACCCAGCCCGCCTTCGAGGGGAGCCGGAGACAGTTCAGGGGACAGATCGTCCGCACGCTTGGCGAGCACGGGGAATTGCCGATCGACGATCTGGGCCACCGGGTTCGCGTGGACTATACACCGACGGGAGAGCACGGGCGAGAGTGGTTCGACGGACTGCTTGCAGACCTCGAGGCGGACGGGTTGGTCGCCGTCGAGAAGGAATCCGACCCCCCGACTGTGCGGCTCCGGGAGTGACCCGCCGGCGGAACCGGCTCCCTCGCTCCGCCCACCACTTTACGTACCGAACGCCACAACCGTTCTCGTATGTCACCCACCATCGGTGCGATCGTCGGCAGCTTGCGCGAGGAAAGCGTGACGCGAGTCGGACTACAGCGGGCGCTTGCGTCCGTCGAGGACCACGGCGGGACGGCCGATCTGATCGATCTCAGGGAGTACGACCTGCCAGTCTACGACGCGGACGACAGGGATGCCGGCGACGCCCCGGAATTCAGGACCGAGATCCGGAACCTCGACGCGGTTCTGCTCGGAACCCCGGTCTATCACGGCTCCTATTCGGCCCCTCTCAAGAACGCCCTCGATTACTGTGGCTTCGACGAGTTCGAAAATACCACTGTCGGCCTGCTCGCAGTCGCCGGAGGTGGATTCCCCCTCCCTGCCCTCGATCACCTCCGGGGCGTCCTTCGGGCACTCGACGCCTGGGTGCTGCCGTTCCAGGCGGCGATACCGGACTCGGGCGAGGCAGTCACGGCCGGGCAGATCACCGATCCGGATCTGGAGAACCGCCTCGAGACGCTCGGGCAGCGGATCGTCGAGTACGCCTTCATCGAGCCGGATCCGATCAGCTTCGAGGGGCGACACAACGTCGGCGCACACGACGAGGAATCGGACTGATTTTAGTGGCGGAGGTCCCCGTTCGAGATATGCGCGCGATCAGGGAGAACGGCTGGGTCGAGGTCATCTCGGGCTCGATGTTCTCCGGGAAGACCGAGGAACTCCTCCGGCGGCTCCGGCGGACCGAAATCGCGGGCCAGACCGTCGCGGCGTTTACGCCCGCCATCGACGACCGCTATGGGGAAGCCGAACTGGGCTCCCACGCCGGACACACCTGGGAGGCGACCGTCGTCGACAACACGCCTGAGGGCGTCCGCTCCATTCCCGACCTGTTGGACGGGGAGTCGGTCGTCGCGATCGACGAGGCGAATTTCTTCCCGGTCGAACTCGTCGCGGTCGTCGACGACCTCGCAAACGAGGGTCGACGGGTGATCGTCAGCGGCACCGACCAGACGTTTCGTGGCGAACCCTTCGAGCCCCTCGGGCAGTTGATGGCCAACGCCGAGTACGTCGACAAGCTCCGGGCCATCTGTGCGGTCTGTGGCGAGCCGGCGACGCGCAACCAGCGACTCGTCGACGGCGAACCCGCCCACGTGGACGAGCCGACCATCGTGGTCGGGGCCGAGGAGTCCTACGAGGCCCGATGTCGGAACTGCCACGAGGTCAGGCGGGACTGAGCGAGCTTTCGACAAGCGTTTAGGAGTCCGGCGGCTTTCCCATACTAGAAATGGGTACGTGTGTTATCTGTGGCTCACCCGCTGACGGCGACGTTTGTGGCACGCACGAGGAGGACGTGTTCTTCGAGTTTCGTGGCACCAGATCGAACCAGCTCACCGCGGACCGGTATTACCGCGGCAGCGTCGACGGATTCGCGGAATTCGGCGTCTTCGTCGACGTGGGCCCCGTAACCGGCCTGTTGCATCGAAGCGAGATCCCAAAGCGACTCGAGTCCCTCGACTGGGACCCGGGCGAGACGGTCTTCGTCCAGGTCCTCGAGGTACACGACAACGGGAACATTGACCTCGGCTGGTCGCTCCGACAACGGGAACGCGAGTTCCGCGGGCGCCTTATCGACGACCCGGAGATCGGCAAGCCGGTATTGCCCGAGCACGCCGACGGTGACGGATCCGGGGACGACTCGACCGAGCCGGAGCCGACAGCGGAATCCGAGGTTGGCAGCCCCTCGGCCGTCGAGCGGGACCCGAAAGACACCAGTTCGACCGACGGCGGGACGACCACGGCCGAATCGAACGGACCGACCGAATCGCCCGACGGGTCCGAATTCGAACCCGAAACGGACAGGGAATCCACGACGGCTGCCAAGCCGACCGAAATCGAACGGCTCCAGGTCGACGCCCTCGAATCGGCGCTCGGGGAGACGGTCGCCCTCGAAGGGACGGTCCGGGGCATTCGCCAGACGGCAGGACCGACGATCTTCGAGGTCGAAGACGAAACCGGGACCGTCGACTGTGCGGCCTTCGAAGAGGCCGGCGTCAGGGCCTACCCGGAGGTAGAAACGGGTGAGGCAGTCCGCCTCATCGGCATCGTCGAAGAGCATCGAGGAGCGGTCCAGGTCGAAACACAGGAACTCACGGTGCTCGCAGATGACGCTGCCGAAGCGGTCACGGAGCGACGAGAAAACGCTGTCGCCGAACGGGCCGAGCCAGGGGAAACGGATCTTTTCGTCTCGGATCCGTCGATCGAGCCGGTGCAGGACGATCTCCTGGACGCGGCGACGACGATTCGCCGGGCCGTCATCGAATCCAGGCCGGTCATCATCCGGCACACGGCGACGCTCGAAGGGTACGTCGGTGGCGCAGCCCTGGAACGGGCACTGTTGCCACTGATCCGCGAGGAACACGCCGAATCGGGCGCAGAATACCATTACGTCGACCGACGGCCCCTCGACGATCCGATTTACGACGTCGAAGCCGCGACGAGCGACGTGACGAGTATGCTCGAGGCCGCGGATCGACACGACGAGACACACCCCCTCTTCGTGCTCGTCGACGCCGGCTCGACCCGGGAATCCGCTGACGGGCTGGATCTACTCTCGATTTACGACGCGGGGACCGTGATCGTCGACGGCGGTTACGCCGACACCGACGCGGCTGAGACGGCAAACGTTCTCGTCAGTCCGACCGCCGCAGGCGGTGGTCCAGTGTCGACTGGCGTGCTGGGCACCCACCTCGCGGCCCTCGTGAACGACGACGTTCGTGCTGATCTGGCTCACTTGCCCGCGACGAGTTTCTGGACCGAGGTACCAGCACAGTACGCCGACCTCGCGACCGAGAGCGGCTACGAGATGGGGACGATCGAGGACATCCGGAACGCGGTGGCTCTCGAGGCCTTCTACCAGTCCTACGAGGACAAGCGCGAACTCATCGCGGACCTCTTCTGGGACGACGGCAACGCCGCACTCGCGACGCCGCTCAGCGAGCAGTTCGAAACGAAACTCGAGACCGAAGTCGAGACCGCACGGCCTCATCTCGAGCGCCGGAGCGAGAACGGCGTCCAGATCGACGTCCTCGACGTGGCCGCCTACACCCATCGCTATGACTTCCCGCCGACGGACCTCCTGCTCGCGGAACTTCACCGGCGAGAGACCGCCGAGGCGGGTGCAACGGTGACGATCGCGCTCGACGAGGACGAACTCTTCCTCGAGCGCTCGACCGCCCTGGACGTGCGCGCCATCGGCGAAGCCGTCGCCGACCGCGTCGAGGGCGGGGGCGTTACCCCGCGCGGTGGCCGTGACGGCCGCATCGAGTTCCTCTCCGGGCGGCGGGACGACGTGCTGGAGGCCGTCATCGAGGAAGTGTCGGCCTGGCTGGGCTGAACGACACCCTTTTTGGCGGCTCTCCGCAGGCTTCTGTATGGACGCGACGGGTGAGCGACGCTTCGAAGCGGCGTGTGCAGACGTACTCACCCGTATTTTCGACGGCGAGGTGGACCGCGACAATCTGGAGCAGGCGAAACTGGCAGCCTGTGGCGAGCACGCCTCGCCGAAGGTACCGACGAACGGGGAGCTGCTGCAGGCCGCCCCGGACGACAAACGGGAGCAGGTCGAACCGATCCTTAGACGCAAACCGGTTCGGACCGCCTCGGGAGTGACGCCGGTCGCGGTGATGACCAGCCCCGAGCCGTGCCCGCACGGGAAGTGCCTGTACTGTCCCGGGGGCCCGGCCTCGGAGTTCTCCTCCGCACAGAGTTACACCGGACACGAGCCGGCCGCCGCCCGTGGGGGGCAAAACGACTACGATCCCTACGGACAGGTTCGACTCAGGCTGGCCCAGCTTCGACACATCGGACATCCGGTCGACAAGGTCGAGCTCATCGTGATGGGCGGGACGATGACGGCCCGGGACCCGGCGTACCAGGAGTGGTTCGTCCGGCGGGCCGTGCAGGCGATGAACGAGTTCGACCCTGACGATCCGCCCGCGCCAACCGAGGGCGAGAGTTTCGCCCAGGAACCCGAGCAGGTCATCGACCGATCGATCGAGGAAGTCCTCCGGACAAACGAGACCGCCGACGTGCGGAACGTCGCGACGACCTTCGAAACGAAGCCGGACTGGTGTGGGCCCGACCAGATCGACCGGATGTTGCGCCTCGGCGTAACGAAGGTCGAGGTCGGCGTGCAGACGACGTTCGAGGGAATCAATCGCGAGATGCATCGCGGTCACGGCATCCAAGACGCCATCGATGCCGGCCGACGCCTGCGCGACGCGGGCTTCAAGGTGGGCTTCCACCTGATGCCGGGCCAGCCCGGGACGTCCGTGGCCATGGCCAGGGAGGACGGCCGTCGACTCTTCGAAGACGCCCGGTGGCGTCCGGACTACCTCAAGATCTACCCCACGCTCGTGGTCCGTGGGACCAGGATCTACGACATGTGGCGTCGGGACGAGTACGAGCCGCTCACCAACGAGCAGGCGGCCGAACTCGTCGCGGAGATCAAGGCCGACCTCCCGCCCTACGTCAGGCTCCAGCGGGTCCAGCGGGACATTCCGGCGGACTTCATCGACGCCGGCGTCTGGAAGTCCAACCTGCGGCAGTTGGCTCGCGAGCGGATGGACGAGCACGGCTGGAGCTGTGACTGCATCCGCTGTCGGGAGGTCGGAATGAACGACGAGGAGCCATCGGAGATCGAGATGAACGTGCGGACCTACGAAGCCGGTGACGGAACGGAGCACTTCGTCAGTTTCGAAGCGCCCGAACAGGGCTTGTTAATCGGCTTCCTCAGGCTCCGGTTCCCGGGGGAGTCACGCCGCGAGGAGTTGCAGGGGGCGGCCCTGATTCGGGAACTCCACGTCTACGGCAACGAAGTGGGGCTGGGGGAGACCGGTGAAGAGTTCCAGCACCAGGGCTACGGGCGCACGCTCGTCCGGGAGGCCGAGTCGATGGCTGCCGAGGCGGGCTACGGGAAACTCGTCGTCATCGCCGGGGTGGGGGCCCGGGAGTACTACCGACAGGAGCTGGGCTACGAGCGGGACGGTCCGTACGTCAGCACGCAGCTCGACTGACCGGGGCAGAAACCGGAACGACGATCGCGGAACCGGGGGCGAACAGGCGGCCTGACCGCCGACGCGGTCGGCCGCACTCCCGCATGCCGCGCCGGGTTTTCGAAGGTGGGATAGCCCGTTCTGGCCCGGTGTTCTGATTTAAACCCTCGTCCGGGGCCACACGCGTTCGGGCCGCGGAATCCACAGCCGCTCGTTCGACCGATGCGCCTAACCCGATGGTCCGTTTGGATGTGACCATGGACCCGAAGCGGGAAGTCACGAGCGTCGGACTGGTCGCCCTTGTGGGGGAGCTGGGGGCCTACACCGGCGCGACCGTCGACAAGGCCTATCTCTACCCGGACGATCTCGTCCGTCTCAAGATGCGGGACTACGATCGAGGCCGTATCGAGTTGCTGGTGCAGGTCGGCGAGCAAAAACGCGTCCACGTCACCGAGCCGGAGTTCGTACCGCCCGCCCCCGACCGGCCGCCGAACTTCGCGAAAATGCTCCGCAACCGTATCGCGGGCGCGGACCTCGCGACGGTTTCCCAGCATGGCTTCGACCGCATCCTCGTGTTCGAGTTTCGACGCGGCGACGAAGACACCACCGTCGTCGCCGAACTCTTCGGCGAGGGGAACCTGGCGGTACTCGACGAGAGCGGCACGGTCGTGGAATCGCTCTCGACCGTGCGTCTCCAGTCTCGAACCGTCGCGCCGGGGGCCCAGTATGGCTTCCCCCAGACCCGGATCAACCCGCTCGACATGGATCGGGAGACGTTCAGGACGGCCATGGCCGAGTCGGATACCGACCTCGTCCGGACCCTCGCCACACAGCTCAATCTCGGTGGCACCTACGGCGAGGAACTCTGTACCCGGGCTGGAGTCGAGAAGACGAAGGACATCGCCGACGCCGACGAGGGGGATTTCGACCGCCTCTACGCGGAGATGCGCGACTTGCTCGATCGGCTTCGCGAGGGCAACACCGATCCGCGAGTGTACCGCGAGGATGGTGCTCCGGTCGACGTCACGCCGGTCCCGCTCGAGGAGTACGGCCACCTCGAAAGCGAGGCCTTCGACTCGTTCAACGCGGCTTGCGATTCCTACTTCCGCTCGCTCGCCGAAAGCGAGAGCGAGCCCGAAACGGGGGGCGATTCGGCGGGGCCGAACTTCGACGCCGAAATCGAGCGCCGCGAGCGGATCATCGAACAACAGGAACGGGCCATCGAGGACTTCGAAGCCGAGGCTGATGCGGAGCGGGAGAAAGCCGAACTCCTCTATGCGAACTACGAACTCGTCGACGAGATCCTGGAGACTGTCAGGGCGGCACGGGAGGCCGGACACGGCTGGACAGACATCGAAGAGCGACTCGCGAAAGGAGCTGCGGAGGGGATCGAAGCTGCCGAGGCGGTGTCCGGGATCGACGAATCCGAGGCACGGGTCCGGATCGAGGTCGACGGACAGGAGATCTCGCTCGATCCCCGGTCGGGCGTGGAGAAGAACGCCGATCGGCTGTACACCGGTGCGAAGGAAATCGAGGCAAAACGCGAGGGGGCTCTCGAAGCCCTCGAGGACACCCGTGCCGAGCTCGCCGCGCTCGAAAAGCGCCGTGAGGAGTTCGTCGCGGGGGACACGGAAGACGACGGGGCAGACGAGAAGCCGGCATCCAGGGACTGGCTCGCCCGGAAATCAGTCCCGATCAGGAAACCCGAGAAGTGGTACGACCGCTTTCGCTGGTTCCGAACGAGCGACGGCTTTCTCGTGCTGGGTGGGCGGAACGCCGATCAGAACGAGGAGCTGGTCGAGAAGTACATGGAACACGCAGATCGGTTCTTCCACACACAGGCCCACGGCGGCCCGGCGACGATCCTCAAAACGAGCGAGCCGAGCGAGCCGACAAAAGACATCGACGTTCCCGAGCGAAGCCTCATGGAGGCCGCCCAGTTCGCCGTGACCTTCTCCACGGTCTGGAAGGACGAACGGTACAGCGGGGACGTCTACATGGTCGACGGCGACCAGGTCTCGAAAACCCCGGAGAGCGGCGAGTACCTCGAAAAGGGCGGGTTTGCCATCCGCGGCGACCGCACCTACTTCGAGGACACCCCGGTCGGGGCCGCAGTGGGCATCGCCTGCGAGCCGGAAACGCGGGTCGTCGGCGGTCCACCCGAACCAATCGAGGCCCAGGCCGAGACGTCGATCCGAATCGAACCCGGTCGCTACGCCCAGGGCGACGTGGCAAAGCGACTCTATCGGGAGTTCCGGGAGCGCTTTGCGGACACCTCGTTCGTCCGGAAGGTCGCCAGTCCGGACGAGATTCAGAAGTTCATGCCACCGGGGACGAGCCGGATCACCGAGTGAGAAAGGGAATCGACTTAGGCGAACGCGGCAAAGCACCACCATGCACGTCAGGGAGTGGTCGGCACGGGAGGGCGGTCGCGAGGCGGTGAGCCTCGTCCCCGAAAGTCTCGACGACCTCTGGCATCTCACCTACGTCATCGAGCCCGGCGATTTCGTCTCCGGGGACACCCATCGTCGCATCCAGCGCCAGGAGGAGAACATGCGGGACACCGGCGGCGAACGCGAGCACATGCACGTCACACTCGCCGTCGAGGACGTCGAGTTCCACAAGTTCTCGAACCGGCTCCGCGTGGGAGGAACCATCGAAGACTGCTCCCGCGAGGACCAGCTCGGCCTCCATCACACTATCAACGTCGAGGAACACGACACGATCGAGATCGAGAAGATCTGGCAACCGGACCAGCGCGAGCGCATCGAGGAGGCCGAGGAAGCCACGGACCAGCCCACCGTCGCCATTGCCACCGTCGGCGAGGGCGAGGCCCACGTCCACACCGTCGCCCAGTACGGCGTCGACGAGTACGTCTCGCTAACGAATACGACCGGCAAGGGCGAGTACACGGGCGGGCGCGAGGAACTCTTCGAGGAACTCGCGGACGCGCCTCGGCCGCCTGGACGTCGACGCCGTCATCCTCGCCGGTCCCGGCTTCACCAAACAGGACGCCCTCGAACATATCGAGTCCCATCCCGAGATCACCGAGACCGTCACGGTCGTCGACACGAGCGCGGTCGGGGGTCGCGGCGTCCACGAGGTGCTCAAGCGCGGGGCCGTCGCCGACGTCCGTCGCGAGACCCGGATCGCCGAGGAAAGCGCGGCCATCGACGAGTTGACAGAGCGGATAGGCGGCGACGGGGCGGCCGCCTACGGGCTCGACGACGTCGCCCAGGCAACCGAGTACGGGGCCGTCGAGCAACTCCTCATTCTCGACGAGCGGCTCCGACTGGAGCGGGCCGGCGAGGGCGACTGGAAGTTGGATGCGAACGACCTGATCCGGCAGGTCGAAAACCAGGGCGGGGAAATCACCGTCTTCTCCCACGAGTTCGATCCGGGGAAACAACTGCGAAATTTGGGCGGTGTGGCGGCGTTGCTGCGGTATCCGATCGAGTGATCCTGCAGCTCTCAAACGCCGATCTGCATGCCGTCTTCGGCGACCAGCACCTCGCCATCGAACCGGGACTCGATCGTCTCGACCATGGCCGCGTGCTTCCCGTCGGTGTGGGGGTAGAGATGGGTGAGGTAGACCCGGTCGAGGTCGGCGCCGTCGAGGACCCGGCTCAATTTCGTCGGCGTCGTGTGGGTATCGAGGTCCACGTCGTCGGGGAACGAGCAGTCGTGAACGAGGACTGATCCGACCTCGGCGAAGTCCACCAGAGCCTGGAACTCCCGGGTGTCACCGGAGATCGTGAGCCGGTCGTCGAACCGGTAGGCAAAGCCCTCCATCGAATGGCGATTCGCCATGGCGGTGACGGCAAATCCGGCGACAGTGGCCTGGCCGGGTTCGAGTTCCCTGACGGCAACCGACAGCCGCCCCCGGAGGTAGTCGTGGACCTCGAGCAGGCCGTCAACGAGCGCTTCAGTCCCCGGGGGACCCACAACCGTGAGCGACGATTCGCCGGCCAGCCACCTGGCTTTGAAGAGTGGCATGAGATCGGCGACGTGATCGAGGTGGTGATGGGTGAGTAGGACCGTCTCCACACCCTCGTATCCCGTTTCGGTGGCTGCAAGTCGGTGAAGAACCCCGCTCCCGGCGTCGACGAGGAGTCGGCGATCACCATCCTCGAGGAGGAGCCCGGACTGGACCCGGTCGGCAGTCGGCATCGCGGAACCGGTGCCGAGGAAAATCAGCTGCATGGGGGGTGTCGGGATCGATTGGAGAAAACGGTTGTGGCCAGCCACGAATCGGCCCCGGTCCGGCCCGACGCTCGCAATGGTTGAGCGGCCGGTCGGAAACCGGCTCGGCCAACAGCTACAACCCCCCGGAAGTCCTATCCGGTATCGAATGGGTACGGAGATACCCGCGGTGGCGCCCGATCCCGACTCGGTCCCCGACGGCGACCTCCTCGAAACCCTGGAACCGGCCGTCCGGGAGTGGTGGATGGACCAGTTCGGCGAGTTCGTCCCGGAAAATGGGGGCTACTTCACGCCGCCCCAGCGCGAGGCGATTCCACACATCGCCGAGGACGATCACACCCTCATCGCGAGCCCCACCGGATCCGGCAAGACCCTGGCGAGCTTCACCGCGATCATCAACGAACTGTTCGTTCGCGAGCGAGCCGAGGGGCTCGAGAACACGGTCTACTGCCTCTATGTCTCCCCGCTGAAGTCCCTCGCGAACGATATCCATCGGAACCTCGAAGCTCCACTCGACGGGATTTACGACCGCCTCGATGACCGGGGCGAGGACGTCGAAGAGATCCGTCACGCGATCAGGCACGGCGACACGGATTCGGCCACCCGGCAGGCGATGCTCGAGGAGACCCCACACATCCTCAACACGACGCCGGAGACGCTCGCCATCCTGCTCAACTCCCCGAAGTTCAAGGAGAAACTCCGGACGGTCGAGTACGTCATCGTCGACGAGATCCACAGCCTCGCTGACAACAAGCGCGGGACCCACCTCGCCGTGAGCCTGGAGCGGCTCGCCGCCCTCGCGGACGACGAGCCCACTCGAATCGGCTGTTCGGCCACGGTCGAGCCCCTCGAGACGATCGCGGACGTTTCTCGGCGGGCTCGCGAGGACGGACGACCGAGACGAGGTCCGCAGCGAGGTCGACACCCGAGTTCGATGCGGGAGTACGATATGGAACTCGTCACGCCGACCGCGGACCTGATCGAAACGCCGCGGACGGTGATACAGGAGCGGTTCTACGACCAGCTCGCCGAGCTGATCGAGACACACGACAGCACGCTCGTGTTCACGAACACCCGGTCCGGGGCCGAACGCGTGCTGGAGAACCTCCGGGAGCGCGATGACGTAGCGGAGGAGAAATCGGGGGCCCATCATGGGTCCCTCTCCAAGGATCGACGACAGGAGGTCGAGCAGGCATTGAAAGACGGGGCCCTCGACGTGGTGACGACTTCGACGAGTCTCGAACTGGGAATCGACATGCCAGACATCGACCTGGTGGTTCAAGTGGGCTCCCCGAAGTCCGTCGCCGCGCTCCTCCAGCGTGTCGGGCGGGCCGGCCATCAAATCGGTGAGACCGTCACCGGCCGAGTGTTCGCGCTCGATCTGGACGAACTCGTCGAGTGTACCGTCGATGCTCGACCGGGCCGAGGCCGGGTTCGTCGATCGGGTGTTACGTCCCCGAACGAGCACAGGACGTCGCCGCCCAGCAGGTCTACGGAATGGCGATCAACGGCCCCCGACCGCTCGCGGAAGTCGAGTCGATCCTCCGTCGAGCCTATCCCTACAGGAACTACACCGACGCGGAATTCGAGCAGTTGCTCCGCTACCTCCGCGCCGACTACGAGGGGATGGAGGACCGGAACGTCTACGCGAAGATCTGGCGCGACGAGAACGACCCGCCCGATGGCGAACACCACTATCCCGACTATCCGGTTGGAGCGCGGCTTCTCGGCAAACGCGGCCGGCTCGCCCGCGTCATCTACATGACGAACGTGGGGACGATCCCGGATTCCTTTTCCTGCAACGTTTTCGTCCGGGGGGAGGACCAGTGGGTCGGCGACCTCGACGAGGACTACCTCGACACCCTCGAGCCGGGAGACGTCTTCGTCCTCGGCGGCGAACGGTACGAGTACCGCTACCGCCGCGGGTCGAAGGTCTACGTCGACCGGACGAGCGAGCGGGCGACGGTCCCCTCGTGGTACTCCGAGCGCCTGCCCCGATCCTTCGACCTCGGAGTCGAGATTGCGGCGTTTCAGGAACGCCTCCTCGATATCGCCGATGGCGGGCGGCCGCGCGGTCCGCGTCCATCTTCGGGAGTTGCCGATCGACGAGGAAAGCGTCAGGGCACTGGCCCGGATGATCGACCGGCAACTCGTCTACGCCGGTCCCGAGAGCGTGAGTACACCCGATCGACTGCGTCGTCGAGGAGCGACACGGACCACGACGAGTACCGAGCGCCGACTACTACGTTCACTCGACCGTACGGCCGGCGGTTCAACGACGGACTCTCGCGGATCCTCGCCCACCAGATCGCCGTCGAGGCCACGGCCAACGTGACGATCGCTGTCGGCGACTCGGGCTTTACCCTCTCGATGCCGCTGAATCGCAAGGTCGACGTGGTCGGACTACTCGAATCCACGACCCCCGATGAGGCCCGGGATCTCCTCGAATCGAGTCTCAACGGCACCGATCTCCGGGAGCGGTACTTCCGGATCAACGCCACGCGTTCGTTGATGATCCTCAAGCGGTACAAGGGCCACGAGAAAAGCGCCAGCCGACAACAGGTCTCAGCAGAAATGCTGCTCGGGTTCGCCGAGAACCTCGAGGATTTTGCCGTGCTCGCGGAAACCCACCGCGAGATAATCGAGGACAAACTCGACCTCGCGGGGATCGAGCAGATACTCGAGGCCATTCAGGACGGGTCGATCGCCATCCGGAGCCAGACGCTCTCCTCGCCCAGCCCCCTCTCCTTCGGGCTCGCCACGCTCTCCGCGAGCGACGTCGTGCTCGCCGAGGACGAAGACGCGGCGCTCCGGGCGTTTCACGAACGGGTCACCGAGGCCATCGAGGGCGACTGAGTTAGCTCAGATCCGCCCGTCGGAAGCGGAGGTACCCGAACACAAGCGGTAGGGCCGTCCAGAGAAGCAGTATCCCGACGAAGACCGGGGCGTCGAGAAACGCCGGAACCTCGCCACCGAGCCGGGCCGAAAGCGCGGCATCCGTGTCCATGAGCACCCGCTGTACGAGGGCGTTGTATGCCCCCGACGGACTCGCTCCCTGGAGCAGGAGGAACCAACCGGGGACGGTCGGCCCGGGCATCGAACCCGCGACCAGCAGGTGGACACCCTGGGGAACGATGTCCCAGAGGAGGGTCAAGACGAGATACGCCGTGACGGCGAGGGTCATCGCCCGGGATCTGACCGCCGTCGTCGCCGAAATACCGACCGCGATTCCGACGAAACTTATCCCGAGCACCGCCGAGAGGACAGTGACGCCGACGAAATCGATCACCGGAGCACCCCGTAGAGCGCAGCGGTGACGACGCCCGAAATCGCAAATCCGGCCGCGACGCCGATGCCGACGACGGCCGCCCGGCCGAGGAATTTCCCGGCGAGAACCTCGCCGCGCGAGGGCGGCAGTCCCAAGAGGATTTTCAGGCTCCCGGACTCGCGTTCCCCGGCGATCGCGAGGTAACCGGCGATCAGCGCCATGATCGGCACCAGCATGGCCGCGAATTGGGAGGCCGCACCGATAGCCGAGACCGGGTCTCCATCCACACCGGGAATCGGCGCCATCACACCCGCGGCGAGCGAAGTCATCGCCGCGATCGAGGACGACGATGGCCCAGAGCATTCGCGATCGGAGCGCGTCCTCGAACTCCTTGCGGGCGATGACGAACCAGGTCATCGCCCGCCCTCCGTCTCCCCGGTTCGAGACCGTCCAGCACCGGTCGAAGCGGCGAACAGATCCTCCAGAGACGCTTCGTCGGTCGAGATGTCGAGGAGCGTCGCCCCTGCCTCCCGGACCCGGTCGATGACGGCGATCTTCGCCTCCGGTTCGTCGACTGTGACACGTATCTGACGGCCGTCGACGCTCACGGTGCTGACCCCCGCCAGCGCATCCAAGGACAGGTCGGCCGGCACCTCCTCGACAGTGAGCGTCATCGTCGAACCAGTCCCAAGCGAGTTCCCGGAGGCCGTCGATGGACTCCACGGCGAGCTCGGCTGACCCGAATCGAGGATCGCGACCCGATCACAGACCGCCTCGACCTGGCCTGATCGACGCGAGCCGAAGACCGTCTTCCCCCGATCGGCGTGGTCGCGAGCGATCTCCCGGACCAGCCGCACCCCGTTCGGATCCAGCCCCGAGGACGGTTCGTCGAGAATCAACAGGTCGGGATCCCCGACGAGCGCGATCGCGAGGGCCAGTCGCTGCCCCATCCCTTTCGAATAGCCACCCGTCTTCCGGGCGGCGGCCTCCGGAGCGAGTCCGACCCGGTCGAGCAGGTCGTCGAGATCGTCGTCGGCGCCCTTGAGGTCGATCGCATATTCGAGGTGCTCCCGGCCGGTAAGCCGGTCGTAGAGGCCGTATCCGTCAGGAAGAATGCCGACGCGGCGGTGGATGTCTCGGGTCTCCCGCTGGCTATCCATCCCGAGTACCGTCGCGGTGCCGGCCGTCGGCCGGCTATAATCCATGAGCACGTCGATCGTCGTCGACTTTCCCGCCCCGTTCGGGCCGAGGAAGCCGAAAATTTCGCCCGCGTAGACCGTGAGGTCGAGGTCGTCGACGGCGAGGACGGCGTCGCCGTAGCGTTTCGTCAGCCCACTCGTCTGGATGGCGACGTCAGTCCCCGGTGGGGACTCCCTGGCCGAATCGGCGGGAGATCGCTGGGAGAAGTCCGATCGGTGGGCGGGTTCAGAACTCATAACCCGGAGGTTGGACCCGACGGGTTATGTCGGTGTCGCCGATTGACAGGTCACGCCTGCGGCTGTGAGACCGACCCACCAGCGTTGTCGTTCTCAGCCGGCGAGAACCATACTCTACCCCATAATCGTTGCTCGCCTATTTCGAGTATGGTTTCAAAAATCACCCTTTTCGAACCGCACTTCGACGGCGCACAGATCGGCCCGGCCAGCATCGGTGCTGACACACCACCCGACATGGATCTGGGCGGATCGGAGCACGACGAACACAGTCCCGTGAGCGAACCGTCCTCGTCCAGTCGACGCCCGAGCACCCGTCTGGTCGTCGGCATCGCGGGCGTCGCGACTGGGCTGGTAGCCGGTGTAATCGCCTGGCGCCGGTTCCGGATCGGGGCTAAACCCGAAACCGACACGGCGGCGGAGTCGACGGACGAGCCGATGATCGAGGAGCGACCCGTCGAAGATCTCACCCAGGAGTAAGTCCCACCGATGACTGGAACAGGGCACGTGAACTGGCGGCTGCTCGTCCTCGTTCCGGGCACGTTTTTCGCGACGGCAGTGTTGGTCGGTGGCGCAGTGAGCGCGATCCTCGAGCCCCGAATCCGAAGCTCTTTCGCTCTTCTCGCGGCATCCCCGCCGGATTGCTTTTGGGAGTCATCCTTTCAGCGTTCGTGGCGGCCGGACTGGTGTCTCAGGAATCACTTCGACGACGAATCGCGACGGGTGCCGCCGGGTTCAGTCTTGCCTTCCTCCTTTCGTTCGGAGTCGGCCTCATGATCCTCGACGCTGGCGCCGTCGTTACACTCGGGCTTTCCGCCATCCTCGGACTGGTGGGCGGGGTCCTCGGTTTCGTCCGCAGTCGACCAGAATTGACCAGTCACTCCGGTTCGACGACTCCGTGATCGACGGCGTCGGCGGTAGCAGCTCGATTCGTCGGCAGAACAGACCCGTTGCGAACATGTAGATGTCCTTAAGCGATCTGGCGGCCACGATTCCGAAATGGTTCAGACGATGTCTTCGACGATCGGCGCACAATCGAGCGGGCTTGCGGCACTCCTCTATCCCCTCGGAGCCTGGCTTCTCATGGCGGTACTGGCGGTGCTCAATGGCGGGTTCCAGGGAAGTCGTGCTCATTCCCCGCATCGGGTCCTACCCAGGTCACGCGCTCAGCACGGGACTCCTCGTGTTCGCGATTCTCGTCGTTTCCGCCCTGTTTTTCCGGACGGTTCCGGTCGAGTACGGCCAGATCCAACTGCTGGTCATCGGTGCGGCCTGGGTCGGCATGACGGTGGGCTTCGAGTTCCTCGTCGGTTGGGCCGAGGGGACGCCGGTGTCAGTAACCCTCGGGCAGTACAACGTCCTCGCCGGCCAGGTCTGGATCGCCGTCCCGCTCACGCTTCTCGTGGCGCCGCTCCTGTTTGGCTGGTATCTCGCGGGCTGGAATTCGATCCCCTTCCATCGACTCACCGTTGAGCCCACTCCAGCATCCGGGCGTACCGGTCCCGACTCGTGAGCGCAGTCGGGTCGCCCACGAGGACGAGGGCCTTCTTCGCCCGCGTCAGCGCGACGTTCATCCGTCGTTCGTCCTCGAAGAGCGGACCGTCCAGGCTCCCGGAAGCGACGAACGAAACCAGCAATATCTCCGTGCTCGAGCCCTGGAACCGGTCGACGGTGTCGACGGTAACCCCTTCGGGAACGAGCGGTGCAATTGTCGATACCTGGGCCCGGAACGGGGCGATCACCCCCAGGTCCGTCGGGTCTGCCCCCGCTTTGAGGTATCCGTCGACAATCTCCGCGACGCGTTGGGCCTCCCGTTCGTCAGTGTGAGCCGAGTCGGTACCCTCGACCGGGACGAACGAGACGCCATCGTACACGTCGGTTCGACTGGGATCGAGTCCGAGATCAGTGATCGATTGCCCGGCAACCGCGGCCGTCGCCGGCCGAAGTTCGCCGTCGTAGAACTCGCGGGAGGTAAACGCCTGAATGCGCTGGCTCATTCGATACTGTCGATCGAGCATCACCGCCGCATCCGGATACCGGTCGATGAGCCGCTCGAACAGCGACGTTTCGAGATCGGCCGCTGACTGAACGACCGGCGGAAGTTGGCGGTGATCGCCCACGAGCACGAAGCGATCGCCCCGGTTGATCGCGGCCAGGGTGTCCGGCTCTGTCAGCTGGCTGGCCTCGTCGACGACCACCACGTCGAACGACTGGGAGCGCATCACCCGTGACCCACAGGTCGACGTGGTGGCGGCCACGACCGGCGCCGATTCGAGTGCTGCAGCGCGGTCCCGTGGGTCACCGTCGGTCTCGAGTCGGAGATGGGCCATGTCTTCGCGCACCCCCGTAGGGGTCCCCATCCGAACGACGTCCGAGAACCCCTGATCGAGTAGCGCTTCGAGCGCGTTGTCGACCGCCCGGTTGGTGAACCCCGCGAGCAGAACACGGTTCCCGCGTTCGACCAGTTCCGTGAGGAGGGTGGCGATGGTGTAGGTCTTCCCGGTGCCAGGTGGCCCGTGGATGAGCGCGAGGTCCTCGGCACCGAGCGCCCGGTTGATCGCGCGGTTCTGGGCCGGGTTGTTGGGAATGATATCGCGATCCGGTTCGTCGAACGCGGGTTCATCGCGTCCGAACAGGAGGTCCCGGCGGCGACTCGGTCCCTTGAGGAGACCATCGTGGAGGGCAGTTAACATCCGGTCGACGGAGAACTCCGAGGGGTAGATATCGAGCCGTCGGAGTTCGAGAGGTTCGTCGACCGATACGACGACCTCCGGACCCAGTGACTCCACGACGGCGAGTTCCGAGTGGCCGTCGATCGGGTCGCCATCGCTCGCCAGCACGCGTGCCCCCTCCCGGATCTTCGAGACGGCGTCGGCCGGTCGCTTCGCACCGAGTTGCCAGCGGCCACTCGAAAGGTGCTCACGTCCGGTCGGTTCGAGATCGACAAGTGCCCGATCCGCCGCGGCACGTTCTTCCGGGGTCTGCTCCCAGAGTTTGGCGTATTCGCGGTGAATGGCCCGCCGCTCGGTTTCGATGGCGAGGTACTGGTCCTCGAAGTACGCTCGGTCCGTGTCCGGAAGCGGGTCACCGATCGACCCGGCCTTGGAACGCTGGTCGAGCCGACCGGAGACGACGAGGCAGGTGTCCTGCTCGAAGCAGTACTGGCAAGTTGCGTCGCCCTCGAAGCCCGTCGGGACCGAGGAGTCGAACTCCATGGCGGCGATCTCGTTCCGGCTTCCGAGCACGAAGTCCGTGAGCCCGTCGCCGATCGAGAAGTCCTTGGCCGGCGAGAGATCCCCCGCTTCCTCTTCGAGGGCGGCGTTTTTCGTGTAGAGCAGCGTTCCCGTGTCTACCTCGACTCCTTGCTCTTCGAGCAGGAGGGCGTACGCAGCGGCCTGGATCTTGTCCTGAAAGCGAGGGCTCCGGCTCGTATTCTTCCCGGTCTTGAGTTCGACCGGGGTGCCCCGGCGGATCGCGTCACAGCGGCCCTTGATCCCGTAGGTGTCACTGAGCAACGTGACCTCGGATCGCCAGTCGTCCGCCGCGAGCCGTCCCTGTTCGAGCCAGGCTTCGATCGCTCGCGCATTCGTCTTGACCTCCGCGGTGACCGACTCACGATCGCGGCCGAGGAGTCCCAATTCCAGGGCAGCCCCGGAGACGCGCTTCTCGACGGCCGAATCGAGATCGACGCCCCGCAGGAGGTCCCCGAAGACCTCGTGGACGATCGTCCCTTTCGTGACCGGATACTCGAGCGGAAGCCCGCCGATCTTGTTGAGATAATAGAGGCGGGGACACTGCACCCAGGACCGGATGTCCGTGACGTCGACGAGGAAGTCGGGTTCCACGACGACCTTCGAGTCGGCGGTTGTCGCCAACCCGTTCGACCCGGAATCGAGATCGGATGCGAACAGTTCCATCCCGGGTTCGAGAATCCGGGCCGTTTCGGCCCAGTCGTCCCACAGGGAGAGCGAAACCGGACCGTCGTCCACCTGCAACTGGATCGTCGCCACGTCCCGGTCACCGGATCCGGTGGATTCGGTTCGGATCTCGCCGACGTTCCGGACCGCGCCCCGACGGTTCACGACCGGGAGGATGGGATCCGGGCCGAAAACGATGTCGCTCCGGAAAAACGGTTGGCCCCGGTCTCGGAGAAACCCCGTTCCCCGGTCAGGCCCCTGTCTGGCAAACCCCGTTCCCCGGTCAGGCCCCTGTCTGGCAAACCCCGTTCCCCGGTCAGGCCCCTGGCGGGACCCGCTCGAGCCATCGCTCGGGCGATTCGAGTTCGGCCTCTCTGGGCAGCCGTGTCGGATCGGTCCAAACATGGCCAGCGGCCTGCAAGCCCCGTTCTGCGACGATAGCCTCAAAAAACGCGCTCCCGCGCTCGTACTGGGCGCGTTTGATATCGAGCCCGAGCACCCGGGCGATGAGCTTCGAGAGGGGGCCGCCGCCCGATCGGCGCTCGTCGAGTTTCCGGCGGAGATCGGCCGTTTCGTCGTCGAAGGCCGCGTCCATGAGGAGTTCGGCATACCCCTCGACCGCGGTCATCGCCCGGTTCAGTTCCCCGTATTCCCGCCGGGGAATCGACCCCGTCGAGAGGGTGGAAATGACGGCCAGTACCCGTTCTGCGAGATAGTCCCGCAACCAGGGGGCCATCCCGAATTCCGCCGCGTGGGCGACCTCGTGAAACGCGATCCAGCGGCGAAAGCGACCGGGGTCAACCCCGAGTTCGGTTGCGCCAGAGACGACGTTTGGGTGGACGATATAAAGGCCGTGAGAGCGGTTTTCGTCGAACAACCGTGGATCGTACTGGCCCATCACCCGTCGCGAGAGATACGCCACCGACCCGGCGATCGAGGCGGTGTTGAGCGGTACCGTGAGTGCGGGAAATCGACCGGCTTCGTTCGCGAACGGTTCGAATGCAGATTCGAGCGTGGAAAGCGTCGCGTCGGTCCAGTGGCGGCGGTTTTGCACCTCGACAGTCGGCGGCAGGTCGAACTCGACGCCCGCTTCGGCCTGGATTTCGGTCCGGGCGTCGCGGATGTCGGCGGCGTAGGCCTCTCTGGCAGCCGTGTCGAGGTCGAGGTCACCCGGTCGGGTCAGCGACCGGGCAGCCTTCCGGGCGGCAGGCCAATCGACGCCGCCTGTCCCATCCGCGCCGGCGACCGCCCGGGCGCCACCCAGTGGGTCCATGGGATCGTTACTGGGGCAAGCAAGGAAGTCCTTCCGGCCACCAGCCGTCCACTCGGTCGGTCCCGTCAATCAATACCACTATACGCAGCCACGGACTAGTCTGGTATCAATGACCGATACGTTCTCGTTCCTCGCGGAGCCCGCGGACACCCGGGAGTCCATCATGCAGGCCACGTATTTCGCGCTCTGCGAGCACGGCTATGCGGGGCTAACCATCGCACGGATCGCCGAGGACTTCGAGAAGAGCAAGTCCCTGCTCTATCACCACTACGACAGCAAAGACGAGTTACTGCTCGATTTCCTCGGCTTCATGCTCGAGGAGTTCCAGCGGTCGATTCCCGAAGACGGTAAAGAACCGCCGGAAAAACGCCTCGAGAAGATCATCGAAGGGTCCCTCGAGCCCGAAACCTGGGACGAGGGGCTCAAGTTCACGCGGGCAATGACGGAGCTCCGCGCCCAGGCCGCCCACGACGAACGGTTCAGGAAACACTTCACGGATCACGACCGGGTCCTTCGAGAGACTGTCGTCGAGACCATCGAGACGGGCATCGGGCAGGGGGTCTTCCGTGACGTCGATGTCGAGCAGGTAGCCGCGTTCCTCGTCGCGGCGCTCTCGGGTGGCATGAGCCAACTGGCGACGACGGAGTCGGACCTGTCCCCACCGATTCGCGAGGAACTCGATCGATACGTTTCGGTCGTGCTACGCGCCGAGTAGGCACTCAACAGTGCAGGGAGAGTTTCTCGTCGACGAGACCCTTGAGCCGGGCGAGCGCGAAGGCGAGCAGCGTTGCGCCGACCGAAACTGCGACGATCTGGGCAGGTGTTACCGGGAGGTTTCGCCCTCCCCCGGCGGCGTCCGAGCCGGTCGATTCGTCCCGATCTGGCCCGTCTCTGCCGCCGAAGAGGACGAATTTCGGAACGGTCCGGACCTCGATTCGATCCACGTGGAATTCGATGAGTCCCATACGTTCGTCTCGGCGCCGTGGGAGGATAGCCTTTCCTCCCGGCCGGGATCGAGGGTGACCGGGCGTTTGAAATCCCTCCGGAATCGATTCGAGGTATGGACAGCGACCGTCGCCAATTCCTCGAAACGTTGCTCGATACCCCGAGTCCATCCGGGTACGAAACCCCGGCCCTCCAGGCGTGGGTCCAGGAAGTCTCCGCCTTCGCTGACCGGGTCGAAACCGACGCGTACGGAAACGCCGTCGCCACACACGAGGGGCGTTCGGACCTCTCGATCGCGGTAACGGGCCACGCCGACGAAATCGGGTATGCCATCTCCTCGATTACGGAGGAGGGGTTTCTTCGAATCGTTCCGGTCGGCGGTTCGGACCCGACCGTCTCGCGAGGAACCCCGATCGAGATCCAGACCACCGACGGACCCGTCAACGGCGTCATTGCCCAGACAGCGATCCACCTGCGGGATCGAGGCGTGAACGAGGAGACCCCCGAAATCGCCGCCCAGCACGTGGACATCGGCGCAGAAGACGAGGAGGCAGCCAGCAAACTCGTCGAGGTCGGTGACCCGGCGATCCCGGCTGTCGGGCTGCAGGACCTCGCCGGAAGTCGAATCACGGCTCGCGGGATCGACAACCGCGCGGGCACCTGGGTCGCCGCAGAAACCCTGCGCCGGGCGGTCGAACGGGACATCGACGTCACGGTACACGCCATCGCGACGGTTCAAGAGGAGGTCGGGCTGAAGGGCGCGGAAATGGTCGGCACCGAAATCGACGCCGACGCCGTGATCGCCGTCGACGTGACTCACGCTTCAGATAATCCGGCGTATCCGGAGGAGCAGGCGAACGACGTGGCCCTCGGTGACGGTCCGGTAGTGGGTCGAGGCACGGCGAACCACCCGGAAGTCGTCACAGCCGTTCGAGACGCGGCCGAGGCAGCCGACCTGTCCATCCAACTCGCAGCGTCGGGACGCCGGACCGGCACCGACGCGGACGCGTTTTACACCCAGCGCGGGGGCACCCCCAGCCTCAACCTTGGCATCCCGAACCGCTACATGCACACGCCGGTCGAGGTAATCGACCTCGAAGACCTCGACGTGGCCGCTGCTGTCGCCGTGGAAACGGCGGCGCAGGCGGCGGGACGGACAGACTTCGAAATATCGCTGTAGCCGAGTCGAAGCCTGCCGGGAGAGAGTGTCGTTTCAGTTCGTTCCGGTGCGTTTATGCGCCAGAAGGCGTTTGCGAGGGTATGAGCGGGCGACCTCTCGACGTTCTCGAGGCGACTCTCGACGAGTCGGTGACAGTCTCGCTGAAGGGTGGTGAGACGGTGAGCGGCGTCCTCGAGGGCTATGATCAGCACATGAATCTCGTCCTGAACGGGGAGGAAGACACAACCGTTATACGCGGCGATAACGTCGTCTCCATAGAGATATGACTGGATCCGGAACGCCGAGCCAGGGCAAAAAGAACACCAAAACCCACGTGAAGTGTCGACGATGTGGCGAGAAGTCCTACCACGTGAAAAAGGGCGTCTGTTCGAGCTGTGGCTTCGGAAAGTCCGCCAAGCGCCGGGATTACGCCTGGCAGGAAAAGGCCGGCGAATAACCGACTCGGTTTCGAAATCGCGTCGTTTTTCGATCTCACGTTCCGTTCCCCCGAGCCACAGCCACACCGCCGGAATCCGACACAATGTGCACGTTTATGGATACATTCCGTAGAGAAGCGGCGGAAACAAGCACGTTCCCGGTGCGTTTTTAGGGACCCTCCGGTAATCAAGGCGTATGTCATCCGGCCGGGCCACCGGATCCCAACTGGGCGGCCCAACCGAGAAATGTGGCGTCATCGGGGTGAGTCTCGAGGACCGCGAGGCTGCGCTCCCGTCCTACTATGCACTCTACGCGCTCCAGCATCGCGGCCAGGAATCGGCCGGGATCGTCACCCACGACGGGTTCCAGCAGCACGAACACGTCGGCATGGGGCTGGTGGGCGAGGCCTTCACCCAGGCCGACGTCGATCAGTTGCACGGCCACAACGGGATCGGCCACGTCCGCTATCCCACCGCCGGCAGCGTCGACGAGTCGAACGCCCAGCCGTTTACGGTCTCCTTCGAGGCGGGGTCGCTCGCGCTGAGTCACAACGGAAACCTCGTGAACACCGCCGAATTGCGCTCGAAACTCGCCGAGAAGGGCCACGCGTTCAGTTCCGACGGCGACACGGAGGTCATCGCCCACGAACTGGCCCGGAACCTCCTGGAATCCGATCTCGTCCGGGCGGTCAAGGCGACGATGGAGCGCCTCCACGGGTCCTACGCCCTCACGGTCATGCATGACGACACCGTCATGGGCATTCGAGATCCCGAGGGCAACCGACCGCTCATCATCGGGAAGATCGACCGGGGCTACGTGCTCGCGAGCGAGAGCGCGGCCATCGACACGCTGGGCGGGGAAATCGTCAGGGACGTCAAGCCTGGCGAACTGGTCGTCCTCAGCGAGGACGGTACCGACTTCGACGCGTATCAGCTGGTGACTCCCGAACGGACGGCCAACTGCTTTTTCGAGTACGTGTACTTCGCCCGGCCCGACTCGGTCATCGACGGCGAGTTGGTCTATGAAACCCGCCGGGAACTCGGCCGGAAGCTCTGGGAGGAATCCGGCGTCGAGACGGACGTGGTGATGCCCGTCCCGGACTCCGGCCGGGCGTTCGCGTCGGGCTACCAGGAGGCCGCCGAGGACGTCGAGTTCGCGGAGGGGCTGATGAAGAACCGCTACGTGGGTCGCACATTCATCATGCCGACCCAGGAGGCTCGCGAGCGCGCGGTCAGGCTCAAGCTCAATCCGATCCGGAGCACGGTCGAGAACCGCACCGTGACGCTCATCGACGACAGCATCGTTCGGGGAACCACCTCGCGCCAGCTCGTGGACCTCCTCCGGGAGGCAGGTGCGGAGTCCGTCCACGTCCGAATCGGCGCGCCGCCGATCACCGCGCCGTGTTACATGGGCATCGACATGGCCTCACGCGAGGAGTTGATCGCCGCGGGCCAGGACGTCGAGGCGGTCGAGGAGGCCATCGGCGCCGACAGTCTGGCCTACCTCTCACCCGATGCCGTTGCAGCAGCCATCGACACCGAGCGGGAGGACCTTTGCATGGGCTGTGTCACGGGCGAGTACCCCTACGACATCGAGGGCGAGGACACCGATCGGGACGTCACGGCCCCGGTCCTCGAGTAGGAGACGGCCGGGAGATTTTACCCCAAAAGCGGGCGAATAGAAGGGCTTTTACTTGGCGGGTGGCAATCCTCGGCTGCGTCCGTTTCGCGTGGGTAGCCAAGCTAGGTCAAAGGCGCAGCGTTGAGGGCGCTGTCCCGTAGGGGTTCGCCGGTTCGAATCCGGTCCCACGCATTCCGCTTTCACTCACACCGTCGAGCCCCCAGCTTGCTGTGGGGCGAGACGTGTGATGGACGGTGTGGATGCGGTCACCGGATTCGAACGTTGGAACGAAGCGACCACCGGGAGCGAAGTGACAGAAGTTCGAATCCGGTCCCACGCATTTTCAGCGACTCTCACTTCGCAGCGACCAGCTTGCTGTGTCGCTGCGATGAGATCGCGATCGTAAATCGTCACCGGATTCGAGCCCTGGAAATGACCGAAGGGAGATTTCCTCCGGTTCGAATCCGGTCCCGTGAGCAGCGAGACGCTCGCGGGTTAAGCGTCTCGGAAAAGATGAGCGGTGAAACCGCGAATCAAGCGAGACGCTTGCGAGTAACTGCGCGACAGTCACAGCATAACCCGTTCGAATCGGTCCCAGGAGTTATCAATATTGAAAAACCAACCCATAGGGTTTTAGTGAAGGATAGAGACAACTCAGCCATATCGCTACCATGCCCACAGAGAAAACCCGCGGTTTGATGGGGCACTACGAACGGCTGCTCTGGGGCGTCATGGACGCCCTCGGCGTGACAAAGACCGTCGAGCGCAAGATGCTGATGGCGACGCTCCTCCAGTTCGGGGCCATCGTCTCGATCTTCGTGCTCGGGGTCGCGCTGTTGGGATTCCAGACGTTCCGGGAGGTATTCTCGACGGCCGAAATGGCCGTCTTCGGCGTCGTGTTCGTCCTGGCCGTCGGCGCACTGTTGAACACCATCCTGATTCTCAAACGTGATTTCGTCACGCCGATTCAGGAGATGAAGACGGTCGCCGAGTCGATCGCCGAGGGCGAACTCGACGAGACGGTTCCCGAAACCGAACAGCGCGACGAGATCGGCGACCTCGTTCGCGCGTTCGACCGAATGAACGCCTCCCTCGAAACGGTCAGTTCGCAGGCAGACGCCCTGAGCAACGAGAAATTCGACGCGGAGGTCCTGAACGAGGACGTACCGGGAAGCTTCGGAACGGCACTGAGCCAGATGGAGGAGAACCTCGAACAGCGGATCGAGGACCTTCAGGCAGAACGGGAGACCATCGAGCGCCGGAACGCCGAATTGACCGACACCGCCGAGTCCTACCGGCGGACCATCGCCAGAATCGGCGACGGAGATCTCACCCAGCGACTGGACACGAACACTGACCACGAAGCCATGGCCGCGGTCGGACAGTCGCTGAACGAGACCCTGGACGAGTGGGAGGAGATGATGCAAGATCTCATCTCGTTCGCCGAGGAGGTCGCCGATGAGAGCAAGGGCGTTGAGACCAACGCCGCCGAGGTCAAAAACGCGAGCGAGGACATCAGCGAGTCCGTCCAGGAGATCTCCGCCGGTGTCGATCAAGAGAGCCGCCGCCTGGACGAGGCCTCGAACGAGTCCGAGAACCTCTCGGCGACGATCCAGGAGATCACCGCCTCCTCGGACAACGTCGCCCAGCTCACCAACCAGACCGCTGAGGTGGGCGAAGCTGGCCGTGACGCCGCCGAAAAGGCCGAAACCGAGATGGAGACGCTCCGGGAGCGGAGTGCGTCGGTGACCGCGGCCGTGGGCGAACTCAACGAGACCCTCGAAGAGATCGGCAACATCACCGACGTCATCCTCGACATCGCCGACCAGACGAACATCCTCGCGCTCAACGCCGGCATCGAGGCGGCCCGGGCCGACGCGAGCGGCGATGGCTTTGCCGTCGTCGCCGAGGAGGTCAAGTCCCTGGCCCAGGAGACCAAGGAGTCCGCCGAGGAGATCGAGGCCCTGATCACCGAAGTGCAGGAGCAGTCCGAACAGACCGTCAAAGAGATCAAGGAGATGGACGAGCGGGTCGAAATCGGAGCCGACACCGTCGAAACCGCGACGGATGCCTTCGAGGAAATGGCCGAGAACGTCTCGGAGATCAACACCTCCATCGAGGAGGTCAACGACGCGACTGCCGAACAGGCCGAGTCGATGCAGGACGTCGTGGCCATGATCGAGGACATCGCGGCGATCAGCGACCAGACTGCGGCCGAATCCCAGACGGTCGCCGCCGCGGCTGAGGAGCAAGCCGCGACGCTCAACGAGGTGGCAAAGAACACGAGCAACCTGGCCGAGAACGCCGAGAGCCTGGAAGCGAAGCTCTCGCAGTTCGAAGTGCGGGCCGCAGCCGGAGGGAGGGCGGACCGCCGGTCCCGGTCGAATTCGAAAACGACGGCCGTCGCGGGCGATTTCGAGTTCGAGGCCGGAGCCAGAGACGCCGATGACGGGCCGTCGACGACACGGGAGATGACCGCCGGGAACACTTCGACGGGATTCGAGTTTGCGACTGACGGGAGCGGCGGCGAGTAGCTCCCAAGCGGGTTATTGAAATGGACAGGCCCTATACGGGGGAGTATGGCGAAATATTCCACCGGCGGCACTGACCGCGGTGGCGAAGGCGGGACCTGTGAACTCTGCGGGACCGCCACCGACGACCTCGAGCGGGTGACCGTGGAGGGGGCCACGCTCTCGGTCTGTTCGGACTGTTCGTCCCTCGGTGAAGGGACGGGCCGGGGATCGAGTTCCGGCGGCGGTGGAGCTGACGGCCGAGAACCGCGAGGAAAGCGGGCCGCCCGGAACACGGCGAAGGCCTTGGACGCCGTCTCCGGGGATTCCACCCACTGGGAGAAGGAGGGGACCGACTACGAGGCCGACCGGCTCCCCTATCTCGTCGCCGATTACGGCGAACGCGCTCTCGCGGCCCGACAAGATGCGGGATACCAGCGCGAGGAACTCGCGGCCGAACTCGGCATCGACGAAAACGATCTCCTCGCCGTCGAACAGGGGCGGGCGACCTCGGCCTCGGTTGGCGGTTCGGTGATCCGCGCACTTGAGACCGAGCTGGACGTGGACCTGATCGAGGAGTGAATCGGCGACCGACCCGTTTTTTACGAATCGTCGGCTTCGCCACTGTAATGGCAGGCTCACGAGGCCCGAATGAACCCTACATCACGCAATTCGAAGCGACCGTCGAGGCAATCGAGGGCACGGACGTCCGGCTCTCCGGGACCTATTTCTACCCGGAAGGCGGTGGGCAACCGGCTGATCGCGGGACGATCGAGGGGATCCCGGTCACTGACGTACAGTCCAGAAACGGCGAGGTGATCCATACCCTGGATGCCGAGCCCGCTTTCGAGATAGATGAGACGATCGGGGCAGTCATCGACCGGGACTTCCGCACCTACGCGATGCGAGCCCACACTGCCAGTCACGTCCTCTACGGGGCCGGGCGTCGTGTGTTCGAGAACATCGGCTATGGAGGCTTCGACATTGCAGACGAAAAGGTCCGCGTGGACTTCGAGACCTCGACGGACGTCGACGACGACCTGCTCGTCGAACTCGAGCGGCAGACCAACCGGGCGATCTGGGACTCACGCGAGGTTACCTGGGAGGAATTGCCCCGGGAGGAGGCCCTCGAACTCGATGACATCGCCTTTAACACCGCCACCGAGGAGGGCGTCATGGCCGACGCTGACACCGTCCGAGTCGTGACCGTGGACGGATGGGACGTCGGAGCCTGCGGGGGGACCCACGTCTCGAACACGCGGGAGGTCGGGCCAGTCACGGTGCTCGACCGCTCGAACCCGGGCGAGGGGCTGACGCGGGTCGAATTCGCGGTCGGGCCGTCGGGTATCGAACGGCGGGCCATCGAGGAAAGCGCGCTCAGGCGTGCCGCCGCGGAAATCGGCACGCAGGTCGAAGATCTGCCGGCGGAGGTCAGGCGCCTCCAGTCGGAAGTCGACACACTCGAAAGCGAACTCGAGTCGTTCAAAACCGCCGCGCTCGCCGACGAGTTGCGGGCCATGGAAACCATCGGCGACTGGCAAATCGGCGTCCTCGACGGGTACGACGCCAACGAAGTAGGCGAGCAGGCCCAGGAGCTTCTCGAAGAGGAGACACCGGTCATCGCTGTAACTGGCGGGGACGGACGCCCGTTCGTGGTCGTCGCGACGGACGGCTCGGTCGACGCCAGCGAGATCATAAAAGCGGTCACCGAGGAGTTCGGTGGCGGTGGAGGAGGTGGCCCCACCTTCGCACAGGGCGGTGGTCTCGATGCCTCGACCGAAACCGTTCGAGACTTCCTCGCCGAACTGGCCGAAAGCGGAATATAACCCCCTCGCGAAGGAACGGGCATGTACGAACAGAACGGAACACCTGACTCGCCGAGGTGGCGCTGATGCCCTGGGGCGTCCACAGCGAGTACACCGACGACGGCGGACCGGACGTCGAAATCGACGAGGAGCAGGAGGACGTCGAACGGGGCGAGGAAGGCAAAGAACGGACCGAGTCATTCGACGTCGCGGACGCGTTGTCCCGGCTCGAGTGAGCGTGTTTTTAAGCGGGTCCGGCCCGGAGTGAGCGGTATGTCCACCGTAGCGGACCTGCGGAACTGGCCCGGTGAGCGACCACTCACGATGCTCACCGCCTACGACGCCCCGACGGCCCGAGTCGTCGAGCAAAGCGGAATCGACGTGATTCTCGTCGGCGACAGTCTCGGCAACTCGATTCTGCGGATACGATTCAACGATCCCGGTCACACTCGAGGAGATGGAGAGTCACACCGCTGCCGTCGTCCGGGCGACGGAGGACGTCCCGGTCGTCGCCGACATGCCGTTCCTCTCCTACGGAGGGGAGACCGGAGCGAGTATCCAGAACTGCGGGCGAATGATCAAGGAGGCAGGCGCCGACGCCGTCAAACTGGAGAGCGGTCCCCATACCGTCACACTCACCGAGCGGCTGACCGAGATGGGAATTCCGGTGATGGCTCACGTGGGTACGCGACCACAACACACCCATCAAGAAGGCGGGCTGGGGAAGGCAGGCACCACCCCGGAGGAAGCGGCCGAAATCGAACGAATCGCTGTCGACCACCAGAAGGCGGGTGCCTTCGCGGTCGTCGTCGAACACGTTCCCGCGTCCGTCGGGACAGCCGTCACGGAGGCCCTCGACGTCCCAACCGTCGGAATCGGCGCCGGACCGGCTACCGACGGGCAGGTGCTGGTGCTGGCTGACGTGCTCGGTTTGACCGATCGGAACCCACCACCATTCGCCAAGCAGTTCGGGGACGTGGCCGGCGAAATGCGGAACGCGGTCGAAACATATCGAGCGGCGGTCGAGCGTGGCGAATTCCCTCGAGAGTAGCGGGGAGACACAGGAGGGGTTCACGAGCCGAATCACAACCCCACTACTAATTCCAACCCTGTCGCCTTCCGTGGGTTTGATAGCAACAGTTTTATATAGATGAATGGATTACTCGGAGTTAGTAACATGGACACGAATGCGACACGAATGTCGGACGTCCCGGTCTTCCGGGAGAGGACCGAAAGCGGAATGCGAATCGTCGCCGACCTCGGAGCAGGAGCTCGAGACGCCACGGTCGACGTCCTCGAAGACGTCGCGATCGTGGTCTTGGAGAACGGTGAGCGGACCTCACAGTTCGAGATGGACCTTCCGGAAAGCGGGGTCGCGAACACGTTTATCACGAACGGCGTCCTCACTATCGAGGTGAACGAAGCATGAGCGAACGGCTCAAACTCGTCGTCAAACCCCTCAAACAGAAGCACGCGGGACGGGGACTGGCGGCAATCGACAGACGGGCGATGGAGGAGCTGGACCTCGAGAACGGCGATTACATCGTCATCGAGGGACCCAATCAGGGTCGAGCCGTCGCGCGGGTCTGGCCGGGTTATCCGGAGGACGAGGGCGGGAGCGTGATCCGCATCGACGGACGACTCCGCCAGGAGGCAAACGTCGGCATCGAGGACCGCGTGGTGATCACCAAGGCGGACATCAAACCGGCCACGTCGGTGACGATCGCACTGCCACAGAACCTGCGGATTCGCGGGAACGTCGAACCGATGATCCGCGAGAAGCTCTCGGGCCGCCCGGTCACGACCGGACAAACCGTCCACGTCTCGCTCGGTCTCGGTGGGATGGCGGCGGTCTCCGGCCAGCAGATCCCGCTGAAAATCGCGGACACCGAGCCTGACGGAACCGTCGTGGTGACCGATTCCACGGAGATCCACGTCAGCGAAAAACCGGCCGAAGAGATCGGGGTCGGCACCGGACAACCGGAGACGCAAACCCCGTCGATCACCTACGAGGACATCGGCGGCCTCGACGACGAACTCGAGCAGGTCCGGGAGATGATCGAACTGCCGATGCGCCACCCCGAACTCTTCCAGCAACTCGGCATCGAACCCCCCAAAGGGGTGCTCCTGCACGGCCCGCCCGGGACGGGAAAGACGCTCATCGCCAAGGCAGTCGCGAGCGAGATCGACGCCCACTTCCAGACGATCTCCGGGCCGGAGATCATGTCGAAGTACTACGGCGAGAGCGAGGAACAGCTCCGGGAAGTCTTCGAAGAGGCCGAGGAGCAGGCCCCGGCGGTGATCTTCATCGACGAGATCGACTCGATCGCTCCGAAGCGCGGAGAGACTTCAGGGGACGTCGAACGGCGAGTCGTCGCCCAACTGCTCTCGCTTATGGACGGGCTCGAAGAACGGGGCGACGTGGTCGTCATTGCGGCCTCGAACCGCGTCGACGCCATTGATCCGGCGCTTCGACGCGGCGGGCGGTTCGACCGGGAGATCGAAGTCGGCGTGCCGGACCGGGAGGGTCGAAAGGAGATCTTCCAGGTTCACACCCGCGGGATGCCCCTCGCCGATGCCATCGACATCGACGAGTACGCGGAGAACACCCACGGCTACGTGGGCGCCGACATCGAGCAACTCGCGAAAGAAGCCGCCATGAACGCGCTGCGGCGCATCCGCCCGCAGATCGATCTCGAGGCCGACGAGATCGACGCCGAGATTCTGGAGGATCTCACCGTTCTCGACGACGACTTCAGGGATGCCATGAAGGGGATCACCCCCTCCGGACTCCGGGAGGTCTTCGTCGAGATCCCGGACGTCACCTGGGAAAACGTCGGCGGACTCGAGGAGACGAAAGAGCGGCTCCGCGAGACCGTTCAGTGGCCCCTCGAGTTCCCGGAGGTCTTCAAGCAGATGGACCTCGAATCGCCCCGCGGCATCCTGCTCTACGGCCCGCCGGGAACCGGGAAGACGCTGCTCGCGAAGGCCGTGGCCAACGAGGCCAAGAACAACTTCATCTCGGTGAAGGGACCCGAACTCCTCAACAAGTACGTCGGGGAAAGCGAGAAAGGCGTGCGTGAGATCTTCGAGAAAGCCCGCCAGAACGCGCCGGCCGTGATCTTCTTCGACGAGATCGACGCGATCGCCGGCAAACGGGGCCGCCAGATGGGCGACTCCGGCGTCGGCGAACGGGTCGTCTCACAGCTGTTGAGCGAACTCGACGGCATCGAATCCCTCGAGGACGTCGTCGTCATCGCCACGACGAACCGTCCGGACCTGATCGACGACGCCCTGATCCGGCCCGGTCGACTCGACCGGCACATCCACGTCCCGATTCCCGACGAGGAGGCACGGCGTGCCATCTTCGAGGTCCACACCGAGCACAAACCCCTGGCCGACAGCGTGGACCTCGACGACCTCGCCGCACGGACCGAGAACTACGTCGGTGCGGACATCGAGGCCGTCTGTCGCGAGGCAACCATGCAGGCGACCAGGGAGTTCATCAACAGCGTCGATCCAGCAGAAGCCACCGAGAGTGCCGGAAACGTTCGTGTGACCGCCGAGCACTTCGAGCACGCCCTCAGGGAAGTTTCCCCGTCGATCGACGAGGAGGTCAAACGCCGCTATGAGGAACTCGAGGAGCACTTCGATACGGCCCGGCAGGACCCCGAGGGGGCGACCGACGAGAAGTTCGGTCGGACGTTCCAGTAGCGACGCGACGTTTTTTTCCACGCCGAGTCTCCGTACTTCAGTCGATCCGCTCTGCGGCGTCCCGGTCGAGTAGCGGGTCGGCGTTTTCCGTCGGCAGGTCGACGATGTCGTCGCGCTGGAGGTCATAGGACTCGGCATCGACGCCGAAAATTTCGCCCACGTCGGTCGTCATCCTGACCGTCGTCCGGTCGACGTCGTCCCCCGTGTCCGCTGTTTGCCCGGACTCGTCTGGCCCCTCGTCGTTCTCGATGTCTGGACCCATCACGTCTGCGGGGTTCGACCCCCCGTTCGAATCGGATTCCGTCTCGGTCGCGGTGTCATCGGCCGTCTCGGTCGATCCGGAACCGAACGATTGCGCCATCGATCGAGAACCTGTCGGATCGTCCTCGCTCCCGTCACCCGAGGGGCGTCCTCCCGCGAACTGATCGAGGACGTCGGCCATGTTCTCCTCGATGCGAGCGACGAGATCGTCGTACAGGTCCTGCTCTTCGGCGGTGAGGCCCGATTTCACCCCGCCGGATCCCGTCGCCGAGAGACTGGCCTCGTCGACCAGTTTCCCGATCCGGCGCTGATAGACCGCCTCGGCGATGTGTTCTGCCGTCTCGATTTCCTTCGAGAGGTCAGTCACCTTCGTGGACCGGAACGGGTCTTCGGCTTCCGCAGCGGCCGCGGATCGCTCCTCGCGCAGCGACTGGACGTATTCGGCGACATCGGCGTAGAAGGATTCCCGGAGCTCCTGGAGGCTGTCGGTCGATCGCTCCTTTCGTTGTACCCGGCGTAGCTCCGATAGATCCATGATTACTCCTGGGCCTTCTCGGCCCATCCGCGGGCCATCAGGTAGATGCCCGCGTATTCAGGTAGTTCGTGGTAGCCCGGGCGCACACTAAGGCTTTCCCCGTCGAGTTCGACCGTTCGGGGTTCCGTCACTTCAACCTCGATCTCGTGTCCCCGGAAGGTCTCGGGGATCGCCTCGCTCAGTGGATCGAAGTCCGCCACGTCCGCCCGATCGAGCGGGACGACCCGCAGACCACTCCCCCCGTGCAACGATCCCGGGAGTCGGATCAGTCGATGGGTGTCCGTCGTGACCGGTTCGTCGATCGCCGAGGCGTCGGTTTCCACGGTTTTCTCGACCATCGCGCGAACCACCGGGAGAAAGGCCGGATGGACGTCCACGTTCCCGGCCATGACGGCGTCGGTGTTTCGTTTGACCACTGACAGGACCGCCGCGGCTTTCGTCTCGCCGACGCCGGCGAAGTCGGTGAGTCGGTCGATAGCCTGTTCCTCGTCCAGTTCGAGCAGTTCCTCGGTCAGTGCCTGGACCCGGGAGACCACACGACGACCCCATCCCCCACTCGTGGGTAGCGAGCGGCGGGCAGTCGGTGTTTTCCGGCCCATCCCGGCCACGGGCTCCTCGGTGAGCAGCGACTCGAGGGAGAGCCCGCTTCCCCGGACGTACTCGACGACCTCGCGGCGCTGTTCCCGATCGAGAGACTGGATCGACGGGTCCCTGACGTGGACGTGATACCCCCGGCCGCCGGAGAACGTGATCGAGAGGTCCTCGAACCCGAAGTCCCGTTCGAGCAGGTCGAGCAGTCGCAGGAGGGCGTCCTTGCACGCTGCGAGCATCTCCGCGTAGGAGTCGTCCTGTGGGTTCACCTCGGGGAGGTGATCGGCATCGAGGTCGAAGACCAGGTCCGACCCCAGCCAGCCTTTCCCGTCCATCGACCGGGCGCTCGGATCCTCGTACCGACCCGCAGAAAAGTAGACGTGGCGGGGGCGCTCGCGCTCGAGAAACGCGTCGAGCGAACCCAGGTCGTGGACCGACCGGTGACGGATCATCGTCGTCCCCGACCCGCCCTTCCAGGGGATGTACCCCCACTCGCGGGCCGTGGCGTCCGGGGGTTCGACCGGCGAATTCCGGCGATAGAAGTCACGGAACCGCCCCCGGAGGTACGACCGCGTGCGCTCCTCCATTGCCAGATCCGTAGTCCCGCCCCGTATAAGAGGTTTCGTCCCCGGTTCGTCCACGTCCCGGGAAACTATCGACCCAACAGTTCAGTCAGTCGCTCGATCAGCCGGTCGCTGTCCCCGAGCCGGAGGTAGTATGCGTCCACGCCGTCCTCGTAGTAGTCCTCGATCCGTCTGACGGTCTCGAAGCCGAGGTGGTCGTAGAAGGCGAGGGCGTTCTGATTGCTCACACGTGCGTGACACGAGACGCCATTCGAGTTCTCGGCGATGGCCGCGATGAGCCGTTCGCCCAGTCCGCGGCCCCGGTAATCGGGATGGATGCCGAGGAAGAGGATGTAGCCGTCACCGCGGGCCGCCGCGAAACCGACGAGCGTCTCGTCGTCAAAGTAGGCATGAACGGTCGCCTTCCGGTAGGCGTCCGCGAAAAACCCCCAGCGCTGTTTGAGGAGTTCCTCCGAGTCCCGGATGTGCTCTTTCAGATCCCAGGCCTCCTGGAGGTGGTCGTCCTCCCCGGGCGGGATCGTCCGGCGTTCGAGGGTGACACTCACTACCCGTGAGTATCCAGTCCCGAAACATAATACCACCGCCACCACGGAAGTACTCGTATGAACGACGGGTCGGAGCATGACGGGGATGCGGATCGAGAGTCGGGACTGGCGCCCCGATCGACCCGCTTCGAACTCAAATCCCACACCGCCGACGTGGCCATCGAGGCGACCGCACCCACACTCGATGGCGTCTTCGGGGCGGTCGCCGACGGGCTTGCATCGGCCCATCTCGACGAGATCCCGGACCACGGGGACCCACTCGAGGTGACAGTCCGGGCCGAAAGCCTCTCCGCGACGCTGTTCGATTATCTCGACCGGCTCATTTACGTCCGGGACGTCGAGAACGTGCTCCCGGTCGAGAACAGAGTGACGGTCCGGGAAGTCGGCTCGGAGTGGGTCGTCGAAGGGACGG
Organism: Halodesulfurarchaeum sp.; assembly: GCA_034520565.1. Taxonomy (GTDB): domain Archaea; phylum Halobacteriota; class Halobacteria; order Halobacteriales; family Halobacteriaceae; genus Halodesulfurarchaeum. The sequence goes on along the minus strand of JAXHNL010000002.1, from coordinate 1,108,641 downwards.
CCCGCGGGGTCCCACTGGCCGACGTCGCCGCCCGGGAGGTCAAGGCGATCACGTACTCCGAGATGGTACTCGAGGATCGGAACGGGGAGTGGTACGCCTACGTCGTCGTCGACGTCTGACCGGGGCCCGATCGCCTTTCAACGGCGACTGGCCAAGCCTTTGTAGGTCGGTCCCGTTAGTTCTCCCATGACGACTTTCGAAGCCGGTGACATCACCCTCGAGCGAGTCGCCCCGCTCACCTGGGAGATTCCTCGGGCGGACGACATGAACGTCCGGGCTCGCGTCTACGCCAGCGAGGCGCTGCTCGAAGAGATCGCCGAGGACAAGACCCTCGAACAGCTGCGAAACGTCACCCACCTGCCCGGGATCTACGAACCGGCCATCGCCATGCCGGACGCCCACCAGGGCTATGGCTTCCCGGTCGGTGGCGTCGCGGCCATCGACGCCGAGGACGGCGTCATCAGTCCCGGAGCGATCGGCTATGACATCAATTGCGGCGTCCGAATGCTCCGGACGAACCTCACCCGCGAGGACATCACGGGCAAGGAGGAAGAACTCGTCGACGCGCTCTTCGAGACCATCCCCTCCGGCCTCGGAGCGGGCGGGGTCGTCCAGGGGACCTCAGCGACGATCGAGGAGATCCTCGATCGTGGAATGCAATGGGCGCTCGATGTGGGCTATGCCGTCGAGTCTGATCTCGAACACTGCGAGGACAACGGCTTCCGCGAGGAGGCCGATCCGAGTGCGGTCTCCCAGGAGGCCAAGGATCGCGGTCGCAAGCAGATCGGGAGTCTCGGGAGCGGCAATCACTTCCTTGAGGTCCAAGAGGTAACGGACGTCTTCGACGAGCAGGTCGCCGACGCGTACGACTTACGGGAGGGACAACTGGTCGTTCTCATCCACTGTGGCTCCCGGGGACTCGGCCACCAGGTCTGTACGGATTATCTCCGGAAGATCGAACAGGAGCACGCCGACCTGCTCGAATCGCTCCCGGACCGGGAACTCGCGGCCGCACCCGCCGGGAGCCCGCTCGCCGAGGAGTACTACGCGGCCATGAACGCCGCGATCAACTTCGCGTGGGTCAACCGCCAGTTGATCGCCTACCAGACGCAGACAGGTCTTCGCCGACGTCTTCGAGGCGGACTGGCAGGATCTGGGGATGGAACTGCTCTACGACGTCGCCCACAACATCGGCAAGAAGGAGACCCACGAGATCGAGGGAGCCAAGCGTGACGTCTACGTCCACCGGAAAGGCGCCACCAGAGCCTTCCCACCGGGCCATCCCGAAGTCCCCGCGCAATACCGAGACGTCGGCCAGCCGGTCATCATCCCCGGATCGATGGGGTCCGGAAGTTACGTCCTTCGGGGCGGCGAGGCGTCCATGGAACGGTCCTTCGGCTCGACGGCCCACGGGGCCGGCCGACTGATGAGTCGCACGCAGGCCAAACAGGAGTTCTGGGGCGAAGACGTCCAGGAGGCCCTCGAATCCGAGAGCCAGATCTACGTCCGGGCCCAGAGCGGCGCGACGATCGCCGAAGAGGCACCCGGCGTCTACAAGGACGTCGACGAGGTCGTCCGCGTCTCGAAGGAGCTGGGCATCGGTGATCCGGTCGTTCGCACCTTCCCCGTCCTGAACATCAAGGGGTAGGCCCGAGCAGGGACCTTTTTGGCCGGTCGGCATGGAGTGGTCGTATGATCGACGAGACCGCCGAGGAAATCCGGTCGATGCGGACCCACAGCTCCTCGGTCGTCGCGGCTAACGCCGCCAACGCCCTCAAAGAGCTCTTGGACCGGGAGTACCCAAGCGTCGAGGAGTATCTCCGCGAACTCGAACACAACAGTTCGGCCCTGCGGCGGGCCAATCCCTCACACGCCTCGCTGGTCACGACCCAGCGGGAGATCGTCGAGACCGTTCGAGAGGCCGATCCCGAGTCCATCGACGCCGCCAAAGCCCGCACCGAAGGGGCGATCGAGGAGGTCGTCTCGACGATCGAGACGGCGAAACACCGGGCGGCGGAGGCGGCCGCCGACCGGATCGGGAACGGGATGACGATACTGACCCACGATTACTCCTCCACCGTGCTCGAAGCACTCGAGGCCGCCGCCCGAGACGGGGCCCACCTGGAGGTGTTCGTCACTGAAGCGCGACCCCGCCACCTCGGTCGGAAAACCGCCCGCGTGCTCGGGGCCATCGACCGGATCGAGACGACGCTGATCGTCGACAGTGCGGCCGGGCACTACCTCACCGACGTCGACCAGGTACTGATCGGCATGGACTGCATCGTCGAGGACGTCCTGTACAACCGGGTCGGCACCTATCCCATCGCCGTGACGGCGGCCGACCAGGACGTCCCGGTGACCGTCGCCGGATCGAGCGCCAAGGTGGTCGACGGCGGCTTCCGCTTCGAGAACGACTTCCGGCCACCGAGCGAGGTCATCCGCGAGCCGCCGGATGGTTTCGAGGTCGGGAATCCGGCCTACGACGCGACCCCGACTCGATTCGTGGATTCGCTGGTGACCGAGCAGGGCGAAACGCCGCTGTGAATGGGTCCGGTCGTTCCCGAGAACCGCCAGCCGTCGAGCGGTCTCGACGTTTTCGAGCACGGACGAGTGGGAGGTGATGAATTTATTCGGGTCGGGCGCATAGCCGAGCTATGTTCGTGGGCCACGCCGCGCTCGCGTTCGCCATCGTGGGGCTGGCCGGTCACTCGCTGGGCTGGTCCCGCGAGCGGGCAGTTTCGCTGGCAGTGATCGCTGCGGTCGCGGCGACGCTTCCCGATCTTGACATGCTCGTGGCACTTCCGGGCCTTGTCGCCGGATCCGGATCCGGCCTCGTTCCCGTCGAGGCGTTCTGGGACGGAGCGGCGGCTCATCGGTCGGTCACGCACTCGCTCCTCGTTGCCGGTCCGATCGCCGGTGTCATCGGGCTCGTTGCTGCCGGGGGCCATCGACGCTCCGTCGGCCTCGGAGTCGCGCTGGCCACGGGAAGTGTTCTCGTCGCCATCTCGACCGGAAAGCTGGTCGTCGTCGCTCCGTTCGTTCTCGGAGCGGTGGGACTGGGTTTTCTCGCGGGGCGGCTTCCGGTCGGCTGGCAGGTGGCTGGCCTGGCCGCCGGCATCGGCCTGTTCACCCACCCCTTCGGCGACCTCGTGACTGGGGACCCGCCGTGGCTTCTTTACCCGGCGGGACTGGAGGTGTTTACCGGCCGGATCGTGTTGGCTGCCGATCCGACCCTTCACCTCCTCGCGGCCTTCTTCCTCGAAATCGGGGCGATCTGGCTGGGTCTCTATACCCTCAGTAGACTCCACGACCGGTCCCTGGCAGCCCAGATCAAACCGCACGCGGCAGTTGGGGCGACGTTCGCCTTCGCGATTTTCCTGATACCGGCGCCCACACTCGGGGAGTCCTACCAGTTCGTCTTCGGCGCCCTCACGATGGGGGCCATCGGCCTGATCCCGCGGGACCGACGGGCTCCACTCTCGTGGATCACGACTGGCCTCGCCGCCGTCACGCTGGCAGGGATCGGGTACGCCGTTGCCTACCTGATTGTAGCCTTGTAACGGCGCCGAACCAGAAGCCGTTCTCAGGCGACACTTTCCTAACCCGTCCCCACGAACCCTCGACAATGGAACGGTCGGGTGAACTCGCCACGCTGATGGGAAACACTCACCTCAACGCGATACTGGGCTGGGGGTTCCTGCTCGCGCTCGCCCTCGTGGGTGCCGAGAGTGCACTCGACGGGGACTGGGTCTGGGTAGTGGTCTCCCTCACGGTCGTCGCGCTCGGTGCGATCCCGCCGCTGGTGTTCAAAGACCCACGGGTGATGTTGCCCTGGGAAGTGCTCGCTCTCGGAATCGTGCCACTGTTCGCAAGGGGGTTGCTTGGCGGAATGATTGCCGACGTCGCCGCGTATCTCGGCGTTTCGGCGGTCGCACTCGTCATCGCGGTCGACCTCGAGGTCTTTACGCGGGTCCGAATGACGACCTGGTTCGCCGTGGTCTTCGTCGTCGTTACGACGATGGCCACGGCGGGAATCTGGGCGGTGCTCCGGTGGGTCTCGGACGTGTTGCTCGGGACGACGCTGATCTACCCGAGTCCGCTGCCCGTTTCACCCGCCGTCGAGGCAGTGGCACTCGAGGCGCTGATGTGGGACTTCGTGGCCGCGACGGTCGGCGGCCTGCTTGCCGGCGTGATCTTCGCCCTGTACTTCCGCCGACTGGCCGCCGGCCGCAACAGATTGCCGCCGGCAGTGGCGGAGGCCATCGAATGAAACCCCGGGAACGACTTTCGATTAGCCGCCAGCGACAGACCCAACTCAGCCGCCTCATGCAGCTCTCCCTCGTCGGGTTCCTGTTCGTGGGCTTCTACGAAACCGACGTCGGCATCATGGTGAACTCGGGGTTCGGACTGGCGATTACCGCACTCCCTGCCGTCCTCGAACGGGACTTCGAAATCCCCATGGACGCCGGGCTCACGCTCTGGATCACCGCTGCGGTTTTCCTCCATGCCTTCGGGACCATCGGGTTGCCGTGGATGGACATGAGTTTCTACCAGGCCATCGGGTGGTGGGACCACCTCACGCACGCGCTGTCCTCCTCGCTCGTCGCCGGGGCAGGCTATGCGACCGTACGAGCCCTCCAGGCCCACACCAGAGAAATCGAACTCCCACCGACGGTCCAGTTTACGTTCATCATCGTGCTGGTGGTCGCCTTCGGCGTCGTCTGGGAGGTCGCCGAGTTCGTACTCGCCGAACTGTCGTTATTGCTCGGTGCGGAACCGGTACTCACCCAGTACGGCGTCGGCGACACGATGCTGGACCTCGTGTTCAATACCGTGGGCGCAGTCATCGTCGCGGGCCTCGGAACGGCGCGTATCGAACCCGTCACGCGGGCGATCGGGCGACGGCTCGAGACGCGCCGCCGAGACGGCGCGTAGTTTTATCGGGGCCGCCTCCGTAGGTCGGTTCGATGGTGTACAAGAAAATCACGCTGACCGGAACGAGCGAGGAGAGCTTCGAAGCAGCCGCCGACAACGCCGTCGATCGGGCCGAAATGACCCTCGACAACGTCATGTGGGCGGAAGTACTCGAGATGGGCGTCGAAATCGCGTCCGTCGAAACCCGCCAGTACCAGGTCGAACTGGAGGTCGCCTTCGAACTCGAAGAGCCAACCGCCTGATCGGTTCCGAACGGTTCCCGGTTCTTTCGAGCTCAGTCCTTCTCGAGCCGAACGGCCACGCTTTCTTCGTGGGCGTCGAGCCCCTCCGTCGCCGCGAGCGTCATGACCGTCTCCCCCAGTTCCGCGAGAGACTCCTGATCCAATCGCTGGACCGTCGTCGCCCGCAGGAAGGTGTCGACCGAGAGCCCGCCGACCAGCTTGGCCTGGCCCCCGGTCGGCAGGACGTGGTTCGTGCCAGTCGCGTAGTCGCCGGCGGCGACCGGCGTGTCAGGGCCGAGGAACACCGAGCCCGCACTGTCGATTTCCGCGAGTACGGCCTCGTCGTCGGCCGTCTGAATCGAGAGGTGCTCGGCGGCGTAGGCCTCCGCGAACGTGGTGGCTTCGTCCATCGACGCCGCGACGAGGATCGCCGACTGGGACCCCGAGAGAGCGGCCTCGATCGTTTCTGCACGGTCGCGCTCCGGAAGTTGCACCTCGACGGCGTCTCGAATCGATTCGGCGATTCCCTCGCTCGTCGCGACGGCGACCACCGGGGAATCGGGATCGTGTTCGGCCTGTGCGAGCATGTCCGCGGCCACCGCAGTCGGATCGGCAGTGTGGTCCGCGATCGCGAGCAGTTCGCTCGGGCCCGCGAGGAAGTCGATCGCGACGTCGCCCTGAACTTCGGCTTTGGCTGCCGTCACGAAGCGATTCCCGGGCCCGGCGATCTTCTGGACAGGGGCGACACTTTCGGTCCCGTAGGCCAGCGCCGCGATCGCCTGGGCTCCACCGATCTGGTAGACGGCGTCAGCACCGGCGACCTCGAGGGCCGCGAGTGTGGCCGGGTGCAATTCCTCGGCCGGCGGGGTCGCGACGGCCACTTCGTCGACGCCCGCCACTTTGGCCGGAATGACCCCCATCAGCACACTCGACGGATACGCTGCGGTACCCCCCGGGGCGTAGATGCCGACGCGGTCGAGTGGGCGGAACCGACGCCCCAGCTCACGTCCGTCGAAGTCGGCCCGCCAGTCGGTCGGAACCTGTTCGCGGTGGAACGTCCGGATGTTCGACGCAGCCGTCTCGATCGCGGACCGAACGTCCCGGTCGACGGCCTCGGCTGCCCCGGCGATCCGATCGGTGATCTCGATCGAATCGAGGTCCACGCCGTCGAAACGACGGCTCAATTCCCGGATCGCGGCGTCCCCGTCGGTCCGGACCTGTTCGATGATCTCCCGGACGGTTTCCCGCTCCGACTCGACCCCGGCGTCCCGTTCGAGAATCGCCCGGCGTCGCTCCGTGTCCAACTCGGCAATCCCGAGTGGCGACAGTTGCATACTGCAGGGTCCGTCGCCGGGAAGGAAAACGATTGGCATCACGCGCTGACGTCTCTCACACTGGAGTGGGGACCGGCCGCCAGAAACCGGGTCGAAGCACCCGCTACTCGGAAATGTAGGGGTTCTCCCGCCAGTCGACGCCACCGTCCTCGCCCTCGCCCGCTTCGACCGGTTCTTCAACGACTTCGACGGTCGCGGGCGTCGGTTCGCCGTCGACGATTTTGAGGGGCTCGAGAGAGCCGTCGAAGGCGGTGATCGCCGTGAGCGAGCCCTCGGTGTCGAGGAGCGCGATGTCGGTGAGGACCGTAAACATCTCGTACTGCAAGGCGGTGTTCTGTAGGACCGCCTCGCGATCGCCGCTGAAGTTCGCCATCGTGACGAGTTCACTCGGGATCTCTTCGTCTTCGTCGAGGGAATTCCAGCGACGTCCCCGTGGGGGCTCCTCCTCGTAGACGCGTTTTTCCTCGATACTCGCCTTCAGTTGGGCCGTCGGTGTGTACTTGCCCACCCCGTCCCCGGCGGCGACGGCCTTGATAAGCAAGATGTTGTTTCGTCTCGTCCGCTCGAGAGACTCGATCTCCGGGGGGAGATCCGGGTCCTCGAGGTATGCCTCGAGATCCTCGAGCGGGAGTTCGAACGACGCGGAGAGTCGGAATACCTGACCAGTCATGTGTACCCGTTCCCCCGAGGTCGGTGCTGGGCCTCGGAGCAATCGAGTGGTCATAGGAGCCCATCGCTTATATGGTCCCTGTTCGAGAGATGGGGTTTCCATCGGGCCCTGAGGACGATTGCCGGGTCCGTTTGGGCCGTCACCGCCGATCGGAGCGTTCAACAGGTTTCGGTCAGACCGAGTGATATGAGTCGGGGAGGAGGGGACGTCCGGGGCTCCATCGAACGGTTCCTGCTGGCCGGGAAGTACCACGTGGTAGAAACGCTTCATCACCGGATTTCGAGCACGGAGCGGCTCCTCCACCTGATGATCGTCTTCGTGGTGCCGGTCATCCTGGCCGGGCTCACCTGGCTCTCGAACGCGATCGACGTCCTCCCCTTCGTCATTTACCCGCCTCTCGCCGCCGGCACGTACACGCTCTTTGCAGATCCGGAAAGCCAGTATGCCGACCCGAAGCGGTTCGTCGGCGGGATGACCCTCGGAGCGTTTTCAGGGTGGGCGGCCCTCGAGTTCCTGACTGCGTTCTGGTACTCGGTGCCACCGGGCTACATGGAGGTCCACGCCGGTGCCACCGCACTGGCGATCGCCCTCACGGCGGTACTCACCTGGGCACTCGACCTCGAAGTGCCGACGGCGTTTTCGGCCGCACTGCTCGCGCTTTTGGCCGGCACGAACGTCGCGTACGTCATCGCCATCGCCGTGTCCAGTGCGATCGTCGCCGGGGTCTTCCTCCTCTGGTACGAGCACGTCTACGAACAGCGGGCCGAGTTCCTCTACCGGACGACCGCCAGGGACGATCGGGTGCTCGTTCCGGTTCGGGGGCTTCCCACCGACGAGGAGACGGCCCTCTTCGGAGCGCTCCTCGCGGCGGCCCACGAGGCGGGACGGGTCGTGCTCTACCGGGCCTCGCCCCACGAGCCGTTACCCGAGCCCGTTTTCGGACCGCCAACCGACCCGAAAACCGCCCCCACAGACGCACAGACCGAGGGAGCAGCAGGGCTGCAGGTCGTCGGTCCCTGGTCGGAAACCCCCGATATCGGGCTGCTCGAGCGCGTCAAAGCCGCGATCGGGGAAACCGTCGACGTCCCGACCGAGATCGCGGTCGAACCCGGCGACCCCGAAAACCCCCGGACGACGATCGAAGCGGCCCACACCCTTGCCTGTGACCTGATAGTCACCAGCCACAGGGGCGAACTCGCGAACCCGACGCCGTACCTCGTGGGGCTCTTCGGGGGCGACGTGGACACCATCGCCTTCCACCCCACGGACCTGGCGACGAGCTGGAGTCGCGTCCTCGTGCTGGTTCGAGGACCGGGCCCGACCGCCCACGCGATGATCGACTTCGCCACCCGGATCGCAGCGACCCCCGAGCGCGTGAGCGTGGCCCACACCGTCGAGGAACGCGAGCGGCGGCGCGAAGCCGAGACCATGCTGACTGAGTTAGTCGACTCCTTCGAGTCTGACATCGAAACCAGAGTCGCCACCGGCCCTGTCGGCGAATTCCTCGAGCGAAACGGAGCGTACTACGACGTGGTCTTCATCGGGTCCAGCAGCGATCGATCGGTCACGTCGCGGATCCGCTCCCCGCCGACGTTCAGGAACCTCGACGGGATCGACACGGACATCGCCCTCGTCCACCTCGGGTGATGTGATCAGAACGCCACGCCAGATCCGGTATTCAGTTACGTCTCCGGACCAATCTCCTGTCATGACTACCGAGCGGACCATGGTCGGCGTTCACTCGATCGACGCCGACGGGCGGATCGAACTCGATGACGCGGTTTTCGAGGAAAGCAAACTCGAACGGGGCGGGAACTGTCTGGTCGTCGCCTCCCCGGACGGTGGCATCAGCGTGATGCCGGTAACGACCGGGTTCGAGCCCAAACCGAGCGGACAGTAACCGAGGTTCGCCGTCGATTTCGGCACCGTCAGAAGAACCAGCCGGAGTCCGTATCGGCTGTGTCCTCCTCGTCCCCATCGAGGCGACCCTCCGCGGCCAGTTCGGCGTCGATATCGTCCTGCGTGAAATCGAAGAAGTGGTGCTCAGGGAGTTCGACGTCGAGCACGTCGAGTGTGGTCTGGTTGCCCTGGTTGTCGAAGGCCTTCCAGTCCCCCCAGCCGTACGGTGCGCCGACGATGATGTGTACCTGTCCCTGACCGAACGTGGCGAGATCGGCGTCGCTTGGCCGGAGCGCACCGTTCGGATGGGAGTGGACCGAACCGACCGAGCGCATGTCGTTGGGCTTCATGTGCGAACGAACGGTGGCGCTCACCGGATTGGACTTCGTCCCCGGGATCACCAGCACGTCCGTGATCACCTGTCCGGTCCGGTCGAGGCCGAGTTTGTCGGCGTCCTCGGCCCGGAGAAAGCCCATGTACTCGTTCGGATGGGTCTCCTCGCAGGCCTCGAGGGTGAACTCCAGGGTTTCCCTCGCGATGCCGAGGAGGGTACTCGGCCGGAACAGACGCATTGGCTCCCTCTAGCCGGAGGATTTCCCTAAGCGTTCCGGCTCCCTGTGTCGCCGTTACTGGGCCGCCCCGGCGTCGACGACTCGCCCCAGAAAGAGGATCGCGCCGGTCGGCCGATCCCGGATGGCAAACAGGAACGGGCGATCCGCAACGAACTCGAAGGGGTCAGCCGGTGCAGACGTATACCCGATCACGGCCCCGGTCGCCGCTGCAGCTTCCGTTCCGGTCTCGTCGACCCCGATGTAGGTGTCGTGGTACACGTCGTCGATGAAGAGACGTTCCCCGGTGCCCTCGATGTCGGCCATTCCCGAGAAGTCAGCTGCCTGCGGATCGAACGCCTCGGGCATCCCCAGCGTCTCGAGGGCCGGTTTCAGTTTGTACCCGGCGCCGAACTCGAATTTCGGGATCGCGATCGAGCCCTCCCGTGGTTCGAGGGCCTCGGCGACGGTCGAGTAAAGCACGGAATCCAGCCTCGCCTCGACGGACTCGAACTCCCCCGGGGGCGGAAGCAGAACGAGCATCGACACGTCTCCACCGAGGTACGGGAGTTCGACGGCCTGTGTCCCGTCGACCGCCGCGTAGGGTGCCGGATCCGTTGTGGTCATCATCGGCACCTCCGTTGGCGATCCCTGAAGCGGCCTAAAGGGAGCCTGCCGGGTGTCCTCGGGGTCGAATGGCTCGTGCCAGTTCGCCTTGAAGTACACGGCGTTGGTCAAGACCAGTCGCGTGAGCGTGTCGAGTGTGCCCTGTGGAAGTAACTCGTCGATCCGGCCTGCTGTCTGTCCGGCCACCCAGTCGTTGATGGTCCGACGGACCCGTTCCGGGTCGGCCCTGTAGTCGACCTCCCGAAGGCCACCGCCGTAGTGATCCGCGAGCACTTCGAGGTATGCCTCCTCGAACGGAAACCCGGATTGGCCCCACACGGCGTTGACGAGGGAGAGTTCGAACGGGACCGGGTCGTCCCCCGCCTCGTATCCAGAGGGGAGATCCTCTATTTCCGCAGCGCGGTCGTTCAGTTCGCGCTGTAGTGCGTTGAACGCCGGATGAAGCGACTCGTCGTTCAGGGAGTATTCAAGGGCCTCCCGCATCTGGGACCTGGTCTCCCCGCCGGCCCCCGCGAAGGCCATCGCGAGCGTTGTGGTCACGCTGAGGGGCGAAACGATGGCGTTCTCGGTCGGCGAATCCGCGGTGGTCTCGTGATACAGGGCCGTCGAGAAGGTGTTCGCGTCGGCGACGAGACTGTCGAGAGTGTCGGCTTCAACGTCGGGCTCGGCCCGTGGCCCGGGAGATCGGTCCATGGAGCGGGGAGCCGGGGCCGAACAACCGGCGAGCGCGCCAGCGAGGAGCGCACCGGAGAGTGCGAGGAGGCGACGGCGATGCATACACGAAAAGAGGAGCCACACGTATCAATGTCTGTTGGAGCATCAAACCGAAATTGAACCGGAACAGCGGGCCGGGAATCCCGACCAGCGGATCAGCGTTTTTAACTGCGCCGACTGATTCCCTGCGGACACCACCGAATGCACGCTGCAGCCCTCCGTCGCGGCGTCAGGGACGTCGCCCCGTTGCTCCTCGGAATCGCCCCGTTCGGCCTCGTCACCGGGGTCGCCGCAGCCAACGCCGGCCTCGATCTCGTCCTCGCAGTTGGAATGTCCGTGATCGTCTTCGCGGGCGCGGCACAGTTGGCCGCCCTCGAACTCATCAGAACCGACGCCCCGCTGGTCGTCGTCATCGTCACCGCTGCTGTCATCAACCTCCGGATGCTCATGTACTCGGCTTCGATCGCCCCGCACTTCCGGGACTTCGCCGCGAAGTGGAAGGCCGGGCTCGCCTACGTCCTCACCGATCAGGCCTACGCGCTCTCGATCGCCCGCTTCGAAATGGCAGAGCCGGTCGACCGCCGATCGTACTATTTGGGCGTGGCCGCGCCGATCTGGATCGTCTGGCAACTCACGACCGTCGCCGGCGTCGTCCTCGGGGCGAGCGTGCCCCCCGCGTGGGGGCTCGAATTCACCGTCCCGCTCGTCTTTCTCGCGTTGCTGGTCCCGGCCGTCGAGGACCGGACGACGCTCGTCGCTGCCGCAGTCGGCGGGACCGGCGCCGTGCTCGGGACCGGCTTGCCGCTCAATCTCGGGCTTCCGGTTGGTGCGACGCTTGGCATCGTGGCCGGGGCCACGGCCGAACGGGTGATGGCATGACGACGAGTTACGCCCCCACACTGATCTGGGTCGCGATCGTCGCCATCGGCCTGCTCACCTTCGCCATCCGGGTCTCGTTCATCGCGGTTTTCAGTCGGGTCGACGAGATCCCGCCCCGCATCCGGACCCTGTTGCGATACGTTCCGGCGGCGGTCCTCGCCGGACTGGTGTTTCCCGCCTTCGTGACGGTGGGCGCGAGTGGCAATCCGGAACTCGACAAACTGCTCGCCGGCGGTGCCGCGGCGACCGTCGCGTGGCGGACGGAAAACGTCCTCTACACGCTCGTCGCCGGCATGGGATCGCTGTGGGTACTCCGGTGGCTGGTCCTGTAACGTGTTCACCTCCGCGGGCGCAGGACTCGGAACCGCCTCCCATAGGTCTATCCTCCCGGAGCCCCAATGACCGCCTATGCCCGACGACAAACGGGGCCGCGAGAAGCAGGCCAGAAACGCGGATCGACGCCAGCGCGAGCGGGCGATGGCCGCGGAACTGGAGCGGATGGACGAACTCGAGCCGGTCTTCGACGAGGGAGAACTCGCCCGTTTCGAAACCCAACTCGAGGAACTCGCATTCCCCGCCACGGGAACGGAAATCGTCTCGGAAATGGGGCATCAGAAACTCGACGGCATCGAGGAAACCTACAGCGTCGCCGAACTCCTCCCGGCGACCGAGGCGGAGACCTTTGCGGATCCGACGCGGGTCCGGACCCAAATCGAGCGCCCGACGGTCGCCAAGGCGATCAAACGAATCATCGAGGAATCCGAAGGGTTCCGGCGGGCAGATTTGGGAGGATCAAAGCGGGAGACCTACGAGAAGACGTTCCTCGAACTGGAGGCAATCGACGCAGTCGACGAGGATCAGGGCATCGCAGTCGTCCGGGAGTGGATCATCGAGGAACTCCACGAGAACGGGGAGTTGCCGGGGTCGAGGGACGTCCGTCGACGGGCCGCAGACTTCTGTCGGGAGGAGGGATACGAGATTCGCTCCGACGAGTGGCTGGGCATCTGATTCTAGATCCCCAACTGTTTTTTTGCCGAAATCGCTGATAGTGGGTGTGGCAGCGATTACGACGCCCCAGACCGTTATCGCCCTCTTCCTCTGGGCGGCACTGGCGGTCTATGGGTTTTCATCGATCTGGTGGCTCCTCGAAACGTTCCTGCTCTCCAGAGGGTGGCGACCCGACGACCGGGAGGAGTGGGGCTCGATGAGATCCAGGTACGTGTCCTCACCATCGACGCCGAGCGGGTCGTCCAGTCGACCGTCGACGCACTTCCGGACGGGATCGACGACGTGCGCGTGATCGCCGAGCGAGAGATCGCCGTCGAGGGGGCGACCGTCCACGTTGTTCCCGAGGCCTTCGAGTGCGAGGCGACGAACAAGGGTCGGGCGGTCGAGTGGGCCCGGCGAAACGTCGCGTGTGAGAAAGCGTACGTGCTCTATCTCGACGAGGACACGATCGTCACCGATCTCACCGGCCTTCCGGACGCCGATTTCGTCCAGTTCACCGAAAAGCCGATCTACACCGGCTCACGGCTGACCTACCTCGCCGAGATCTTCCGGACCGGGTACCAGTTCGAGCAGCTGGGATTTCACCGCCTCCGGTACCCGCTCTACGCGTGGGGCGGGGGCTTTGCCATTCGTCGCGAGATCGAGGAAGAACTCGGGTGGAACGTCGCCACGATCACGGAAGACACGAACCTGATCTGGCGGGCCGCCGACGCCTATGACCTCGACTTCCAGCTCGTAAACGCCAGGTTCCGCAATCAGGCCCCGCCCTCGGTCAAATCGATTCTCAAACAGCGCCGACGCTGGATGTCCGGGACCATTGGGGACGATCACCTGCTTCCCCTGCACTACCGACCGCTGTACCTGACCCGGGTAGTCGCCTGGGCCTTTTCGCCCTTCGTCCCGCTCCTGATCGTCGCCTCGTTTCTCCTCCCCGGAAGCGCCCCGGGAATCGAACTGTACGGACTCATCTCGACGGGGCTCCTGGGAATCCTGTTCGTGTACACGCTTTTCAGCGCGGTTACCTACCGGAAACACCCGCTTCTCTGGCCGGTCCTGCTCCTGTTGACGCCCGTGGCCGTGATTCTACACGCAACCGGGGCCGTCTGGGGGGTTATCAATCCCGTCGAGGAGTTCGAGGTCACCGAGAAAGTGACTCCCGAGACGATCGAAGCGGCAAACGACGCCCTCCAGGAGGGAGACCTGTCGGCCCACGACGGACGCGGCCGGCTGGTCAGGGACACGAGCGAGGAGTACGAGACGGACCTCTTCGGTGATTGAGAAGGCTGGGCTTGTGAGTTCACGAGGGGGTGGGCGGCAAATCACGGCCACCATTCGAACATCCAGCGACCGTGCGTTCCCGAGAGCGTGGGAGGCTCGGTGGAAGTGAACAAGCGACAGGCCGAGCATCCGGCGACCGAGTGGTCCGAAGGACCCGGTCGGTCGCCGGTCCACTCACGCGAACGAACGTGAGCGCGAGGCCGACGAGCGACTAAGCGCCGAAGGCGCGCTGGAGAGAGGAGTGCTTTTGGCGTAGCTTTTACCAGCGAGTGAGCGACGCGAACGAGCGCAGTAAAAGGTACGTGTTCGCCCGGAACACTAACTCCCGACGTCATCCCTGGCGGCGTGCCGCGTCGGCCGGGTAACCCTCGTGCCGGGCGTGTCTATCGCGTGCCGGGGTTCTCCACCGGTCATCGCGCCCTGATGGGCGGGCTCGGGTGGGGACTGCGGCACGCAACAGGAATTAGGCCGGGAGTGCCCAAAAGGCTGTCCGCGGAAAACCGGGTTTCATAATCGTCCTCGTCGTACGAGGAGCCGTGACTGTCGACATCGCCGTCCTCAGACAGCAACTCCAGGGACTCGACGCCGAGGGGTACGCGGACGCCATCAAATCCCGACTGCCCGACGCCGAAATCCGGGTCGCACGAACACCGGCCGAGGAGCGTAAGCTACTCGCTTCGGCGACGGTCGCGGCCGGGACGAACATCGACCCCGAGGATCTCGAGAACGCACCCGCCCTCGAGCTGTTCGCCTGCACGTATTCCGGGACCGAGCACCTTCCACTCGAGGCACTCGCGGACCGGGGCATTCGGGTCACCAACGGATCGGGCGTCCACGGCCCGAACATCGCCGAGTACGTTCTCGGCGGCATCCTCGCGTTCGCACGGGGCTTTCCGCGGGCGTGGCGGCAGAAGGAGCGTCGGGAGTGGCGGTCCTTCGAGACGCACGAACTGCAGGGGAGCACGGTCACGGTCCTGGGAATGGGTGCCATCGGGCAGGCCGTCCTCGACCGGCTCGAACCCTTCGGCGTGCACACGATCGGCCTCCGCTACAGCCCCGAAAAAGGCGGGAAGGCAGACGAGATCGGCGGGCTCGAGGGCGAATCCTTCGACGATGCCCTGGCCCGAAGCGAGTACGTCGTGGTCGCCACCCCGCTCACGGACACCACGGCAGGGCTCATCGATGCCGAGGCCCTGTCGACGATGCTTCCTGAGGCGGTGCTCGTAAACATCGCCCGCGGTCCGATCGTCGAGACCGAGGCACTCGTCTCCGAACTGCAGAAAAACGGCATCCGCGGCGCCGTACTCGACGTGACCGATCCCGAGCCACTACCCCAGGATCACGTCCTCTGGGGGATGGACAACGTCCTCCTGACGCCACATCACGCGGGCTTCACGCCGAACTACTGGGAGCGCCGGGCGGACATCCTCGCCGAGAACTTCGATCGAGCGCGGGAAACAGGATCCTTCGAAGACCTCGAAAACCAAGTGCAGTAAGGCTTCGGGGTCGATTCGATACGGGCAGATCGAGCGAATATCGTGCCTACAGCCACCCTTCTGCGGCCAACAACTCCCCGTTCAAAATACTCGCGCCCGCGGCCCCGCGGATCGTGTTGTGCGCGAGGGCGTTGAACTGGATGCCGGTGGCGGTCTCCTGAATCCCGCCGACGGCGATCCCCATCCCGCCCCCGACCATGCGATCGAGGCGGGGCTGGGGGCGATCCGGCTCCGAGAAGACCTCGATGAGCGGGTCCGGCGCGGAGGGAAGGTCCGCAGATTCGGCCGACTCGAACGCCGACTCGATCTCCGCCACGGTCGGATCGGTGCCGAACTCGACGAAGACGTTCTCGAGGTGGCCGTCGATCGTCGGAATGCGGTTACACGAGGCGGTCACTTCGGCCCCGTGCCACTCGATGTCCCCGTCCTCGTAGCTTCCGAGCAGTTTCCGGGACTCGTGTTCCATCTTCTCCTCTTCGCCGCCGATGTGCGGGATCGCGTTGTCGATGATGTCCATCGAGGAGACCCCGGAGTAGCCGGCCCCCGAGACGGCCTGGAGGGTCGCGACGTGCACCCGTTCGATGTCGAACTGAGCGAGGGCGGCAAGCGGCGGGACCATCGTGATCGTCGAGCAGTTCGGGTTCTTGACCAGGGCCCCGTCCCAGCCGCGACGATCCTGCTGGGTGTCGAGCAGCGAGAGGTGCTCCGGGTTGACCTCCGGGATGACGAGCGGGACGTCCTCGGCCTCCCGTTCGTTCGAGGAGTTCGAGGAGACCACGTAGCCGGCCTCGAGGAAGTCCGATTCGACCTCGGCGGCGACGCCCGAGGGAAGCGAGGAAAACAGCAGGTCCACGTCGTCCGGGATCGCGTCGGGAGCGGTCCGGGTGACGGTTCGGTCGGCAACGGACGCCGGAATCGGCGTGTCGACACGCCACTTGGCGGCCGATCGGTAGGGATCGCCGGCGCTGTCCGCACTGGCTGTCAGGGCTCGAATCTCGAATTCGGGGTGATCCGTGAGGAGCTGAACGAAACGCTGTCCGACGGCGCCCGTGGCGCCGAGAATGCCGACCTGAATCATAGCCGGGATTCGAGATGCGCGCCCTAAGCCCTTCTGATAAGCGGCTGTTGTGGCTGGGTGAGCGCTAACCGGGTTGCAAAACGCGTCAAAACCCCCTCGGGCCGGGATCCGAGCGGATCAGTTGAGCTTGTGTGTCACGTAGCCGGCGATCCGGTTGCGGACGCCCTTCGATTCGATGTTCGTCAGTTCAGTGACACTTTCCTTGTTGTGCTCGAAGTTCTCCGCCTGGAACGCCTGCGGATAGCGCTCCATGAGGATCTTCCCGGTCTTCTTGACGTAGTCGGGCTTGATGGCCATGGACGGGTGTACCGGCCGGTCGTGTTAAAACCATTCGTTCCGGCTCGAGGCCTGGGTAGCGTTCGCAAAGCCGGATCCCGGAAGTCAGTCGAGTGCTTGCCGGTCAGTCGAGTTCCCAGTCCCTCACCGCCTCGTGGACGCGCTTTAGCACCCGCGGATCGTCGCTCGGGCGTCCCACGCTGACCGCGTCTGCCCCGTACTCCAGATACTCACGGACCGTTTCCCGATCTCGAACCCCGTTGTTGGCGATCACGAAGGCGTCGGTCCCTTCGACGATCTCCCCGACGATCGATTCGGAATCCATCGCGTCGACGTGAATGATATCGGTCCCCGCCGAGTCGAGGACCCGACAGACGGCCGGTAAATCGACGTCCGGAACCTCGGCCCGGACCTTGACGCTCACGGTCGCACCCGCTTCGGCCGCGATCCGGACCTGCTCGGCGAGTCTCGCTGGCTCACGGAGCAACGACTGTCCAGCCCCGAGGCCGGTCATCTCTTGCTGCCGACAGTGGGCGTTGATCTCCAGGACTGCGTCGAGACCGGTACAGATTTCGGCCGCTCGACGAATCGGATCTGTCCCGGCCGCCCTGACGTTGAACCCGGCTTTCACGTCGTGCTCGGCCAGTCGCCCAAGCTGGTCCGCCATGAACGCGAAGGGGTCCTGGGGCAAAAACTCCGACCGATCCCGGTTTGCCACCATCCGTCGCGCCGCATCCCGCGTTTCCGCATCGAGGGCGAGTCCGCCCAGGAGGGCCATACCGGCCCACTGCTCGGCGTCGATTGCCCACTGGGCGTCCGATTCGCCGCTCAGGCTCGCCAGCGCGAGCCGTGGCTGGAACATCACGCCACCTCGAGGGCGCGGTCGAGGGCTCTTGCGACCCGGGTCGCATCTCCCTCGGTCTCGATCGCCGTGTCAGTCCTGACCGTCGGCACGTGCAAATCGGTCCCGTCGGCCGAATCGAGGACGAAGACGTCGACGAACGGAAGGGCCTCCGCGACCCCTGCGGTCGAGGCCGCATAGCCTTCGGCTCGCATGAGTTTCGCTGCCGGTCCCGAGAATACCCGGTCTTCGATGAAGGGAGAGACCGCGACGACGGTCGTCTCCTGGAGGGCCTCCCGAACGCCGTCCAGGCACAACATCGGTCCGATGCTCGTGATGGGGTTGGCCGGGCCGATGACGACCGGGTTCTGCAACGCGTCAAGCGCGGCTGCCGAAGGGCTGGCCCGGGCTGCGCCACGGAATTCGACACGGTCGACGGTCGGTTCACCGTCGTGGGCCACCCAGAACTCCTGGAAGTGCATCGGCCCGTCGGGGGTGTGGATAATGCTCGCCACGGGGTCATCGCTCATCGGAACGAGGTCGACGGTAAGGTCGAAGGCCTCCCCGAGTCGGCGAGTGACGGCAGTGAGGGACAGGCCCTCCTCGAGCAGGCTCGTCCGGAAGCGGTGGACGGCCCGGTCCCGGTCGCCGAGATGGAGGAATTCCGGGATCGCCGAGAAGCGTCGCCAGCGAGCGATGTCTCGGCCTACGGTCTGGGCCGCTTCCGGGAGATACCGGGGTTCCGACGGGCGATCGATTTGCGCTGTGAGGGCCAGCAGCTCGTCGTGGGTGTTCGACGTGTCTCCGGCCTGGCCCCACCAGCGCTCCCGGTCGAGGCGGTCGCTCCGGCCGTAGAGCACCGAATCGAGATCGGGACAGACGAACAGGCCGCCGATTTCGACGTCGTCGCCGGTGTTGGCGACCACGGTGACCGTCTCGGGGGGAAAGACCGGATCGGTCCCCCAGAGGAGTTTCGGGGTCCCGGTCCCGCCGGCGAGAAACGTCGGCATACACGCCCGAAGGCCGGCCCCGGAGTAAACCCTTGTGCAGGCGACCGCCGAATCCGTGCCGCACAACCGACTGGAGCCCGGGGGAACCCGACGTTTTTGTGCGAACCCGACGAACTCGTTCGTAATGATCACCATCAAGGACAGCGTCCACGACCACATCGAGGTCGAGGGCGTCGGGGCCGCCCTCCTCGACACGCCGCCGGTCCAGCGGCTCAGGCGGGTGAGTCAGCTGGGGACCGCCTCGCTCGTCTACCCCTCCGCGAACCATACCCGCTTCGAGCACAGCCTCGGGGTGTACGCACTCGCCACCAGGGCACTCGAAAACCTGGAAATCCGCGGGCTGGATGCCCGAACCGTCCGGGCTGCGGCCCTGCTCCACGACGTCGGGCACGCCCCACTGAGCCACACCATCGAGGAGCTGCTCTCCGTCCGGACGAACCGGTATCACGACGACGTTGCCCACCTGATCGAGGACGGCGAGATCGCGTCGGTCCTCGAGGACCACGGCGTCGACCCCGATCGAGTTGCGGGGCTCATCGCGGGCGAGGAGCAGCTGGGGCAGCTTCTCGCCGACGAACTCGACGTCGACCGAATGGACTACCTCGTGCGAGACGCCCATCACACCGGGGTGCCATACGGGACGATCGACGTCGAGCGGCTGCTCCGTGCGCTCCGCTTCGTCGACGGCGATCTGGCGCTGGCCGAGGGAAACGTCCAGACCGCAGAAAGCCTGCTCGTTGCCCGGGCGCTGATGAACCCGACCGTGTACAATCACCACGTCGCCCGGATCAGCAAAGCGATGCTTCAGCGGGCAACGTTTCGACTGCTCGAGTCCGGGGCGGCGACCGCAGGCGAGGTGGCCCGGATGGACGATCCCGCGTTTCGGGTCGCACTCAGGGACGTCGACGGGGCGGCCCCGCTCGCCCGGCGGCTCGCCGACCGGCGATTGTACAAACGGGCCATCTGGGCCGAGTACGGCGACGTCGGGGAGAACCGGGCCTCGTCCCTCCTCGAGGCCGAACCGGAGGCGGTGCGGGAAACGGAGGCCGAAATCGCCGACCGAGCCGGTGTCGCCATCGACGAGGTGTTACTCGACGTCCAGGGCCCACCGACCATGCAAGAATCGACGACGAAAGTGACCGTCAACGGCGAGATCCGGGAACTCACTGACCAATCGACGCTGGTCAGGGCCCTCGAGCGGGTCCAGCTCGAACAGTGGCGACTTGGCGTCTACGCGCCGGCGGAACTGAGCGAGGCCGTGGGACAGGCTGCAGCGGCCATTCTGGGGCTCGACATCGAGAATGGGCGCATCGCGGAAACGGATTCGCCGGGCCGGTATACGTCACTAGCAGACTTCCGAGGTGGGACGCGATGATCCTCGAGGGGCAGATCCTCGTCGGCCCGGAATTCGTCCCGATCGAGGGCCGGGTTGTAATCGAAGACGAAACGATCACCGCCGTCGAAGAAACCGCGGTCGAAAGCGAGAACATCGTGTTTCCGGCGTTCGTCAACGCCCACACCCACGTCGGCGACTCGATCGCCAAGGAGGCCGGTCGGGGCCTCGACCTCGAAGCACTCGTCGCGCCACCCGATGGCCTCAAACACCGGCTCCTTTCCGAGGCGAGCGTCGAGGAGCAGGTCGCGGCAATGGAACGCTCGCTCACCTTCATGGAACAAGCAGAACCGAGCAGCCGTCGATTTCCAAGAAGGAGGGTCGACGGAGTCGCAGGTGCTCCGGCGGGCGGCCGGCGGTCTCGACCTCGAGGCCCTGGCGTTCGGTCGAGAGGACCCAGCCGTGCTGGAAGTGGCAGACGGATACGGGGCCAGCGGCACCAACGACGGCGACTTCAACGCGGCGCGAGCGGCCGCCGCCGACGCTCGGAAGCCCTTTGCCATTCACGCCGGCGAGCAGGACAGGTCGGATATCGACGCCGCGCTGGACCTCGAACCGGACCACCTCGTCCACATGGTCCACGCCGAACGGGAGCACCTCGAACGGGTCGCGGACCTGGAAATCCCCATCGTCGTCTCTCCCCGGTCGAATCTCGTCACCGGAGTGGGTCTCCCGCCGGTCTCGGAACTCCTGGAGTACACGACCGTCGCGCTCGGGACGGACAACGTGATGCTCAACAGTCCCTCGATGTTTCGGGAAATGGAGTTTCTCGCGAAGTGCTGTGACGTCGACGCGCCGACCGTCCTCGAGATGGCGACCCGAGCCGGTGCGACGGTGGCCAACCGCCCGGGCGGCAGTATCGCGGAAGGCGAACCAGCCAGGCTGGTCGTCCTCGACGGCGACACGGACAACCTCGCCGGGTATCATGACCCGATCCGTGGCCGTCGCCTCAGGCGGGCCGGCGTGGCCGACGTCGAACGGGTCCACCTCCCCGGGAACAGTTAAGGGGCGAGCGGGCCCATTTCGTGGTAATGAGTCTCTATGAGCGGATCGTCGTCCCGACGGACGGGTCGGCCTCGAGCCAACAGGCGATCGATCACGCCGTCGAGCTCGCTGCGTCCCAGGGAGCCACGATTTACGGCGTCTACGTGGTCAACATTGCGAGTTTCTCCGGCGTGCCGACCGAAGGGTCCTGGGAGGGTGTTTCCGCGGCCCTCGAACGCGAGGGCGAACAGGCACTCGAGATGGTCGATGACGCGGCGGCCCTCCGCGACGTGCCCGTGGAACTCGTCCGGTTGGAGGGGCGGCCGAGCCAGCAGATCGTCGAGTACGCAGACGAGATCGACGCCGACCTCATCGTCATGGGAACCCACGGCCGCGGCGGGCTGGATCGACTCCTCCTGGGAAGCGTCGCCGAGCGGGTCGTTCGCTCCGCGTCGGCCCCGGTAATGACGGTCCAGGGAGCTGCAGAGGGCGGGTCCGAGGAACCCGCCGGGAGGTCACCGGTCCGGCAGAGCGGTTACGAGCAGGTTCCGGGTTACAGTTCGCCGAACACGGGAACGGCCGCCCCACTCGTCGCTACCGTCGCGTCGCTACACAGCGACAGCATCGTCAGCGCGATGTCCTGTGGGTCGACCCACTTCTCGACGTCGCCGTTTGGAATCATGTCCCGGTTGGCCGGCGTATCGATCACACTCGGCATGACCGCGTTGGCCCGCACGGTTCCGGCCTGCTCCTCGGCGATGGTTTCGGTCAAGAGGCGGACGCCCGCTTTCGAGGCGCGGTAGGGGCCGTCGCCCACGCCACCGGAAAGAGACGCTTTCGCGCTCACGTTGACGATGGCACCTTCGGTTTCCGCGATGTGCGGGAGTGCGTGTTTCGACGCGAGGAAGGCGGTCTTGAGATTGACGTCGAAGACGTGTTCGAACGTTTCGAGGTCCGTCTCCTCGATCGAATCGCCGCCGGCCCAGGTCCCGGCGACGTTCAGCAGATAGTCGATCCGACCGTGATTCGCGAGGACCGCGTCGACGAGATTCGCGACGGCGGCCTCGTCGGTGAGATCCGCCTCGTAAAAGTGGATGTCCGACGCCGAGACGGCTGCCTCGCCTTCATTCGGTGGGCTCCGAGACGTCCCGGCCACCGTGGCGCCGGCCTCGAGGAACGCGGCCGCGACGTGGCTTCCCAGACTCCCCGAAACACCCGTCACCAGTGCCACGCCGTCGGTGAAGTCGAAGTTGTTGCGTCCATACGAAAAGGAATCGCGCGTGACGTGGATATACTCACGGTTCGACGACCAGCTTGCCGAGGAACTGGTCATCCAGGACCGCTCGCTGTGCCGCGGGAGCCGCCTCGAGATCGTACGTCCGTGTCCAGTTGCTCGCCGGCCGGCGACTTCGCCCGTTCTCCAGGAGCGTTCCCGAGCTCGGGAAAGGATGGCCGCGTGGCGTGGCGGCGTCTTGAACATCCTCGTCAGCACCAGCCGAAGAGGTCTTTGCCCCTGGCGGCGGGCGCTCGGCGAAGCCGGCGCGGCTCGGTGCTTGCCGATCTACCGACGACCCGGTCCCGACCTGCCGCGAAGCCCAGCGGCGCTCGATCTGGAGCCAGTCGCTTCCAGCTCCTTCGGTGATCGAGGATCACGTCGGGGCGAGCCCGATCGATTACCGCCTCTGCGAGGTCGTCGCGACGGTAGTCCAATGTGTGATCGGCACCAAGATCACTGAGTCGCTCGTGGGTATCCGGTCTCGCTGTCGCGATCACCTCGGCCCCGGCGGCAGCGGCAAGTTGGACGGCGACGTGCCCAACGCCCCCGGACCCCCCGTGGATGAGGGCTGTTTCGGAGAGGGAGAGTGCCGCGTGATCGATCAGCGCGCGCCAGGCAGTCACACCGACCAGGGCGACAGCAGTTCCTCGGAAAACGAAACCGGACCCGGGAGGGAAGCGAAGTGATCGGCCGGGCCGACGGCGTACTCCGCATAGGTTCCCTGGCGATCGTTCCCGAGTCCGGTTCCGAACACCCGATCCCCGACTTCGAGGTTCTGCACCGCTGGCCCGATAGCCGCGACGGTTCCAGCCACGTCAGCCCCCGGAATCATCGGGAGGCCTGCAGGGGTATATTCGCCCGTCCGAAAGTACGTATCGACGGGGTTGACAGCGGCGGCTCCGACCTCGACGAGGATCTCGTCCCGCCGTGGTTCGGGGCGGTCGATCGGCTCGACGGCCAAAACGGAGGAGTCTCCGTGTTCGTGGTATCGAACGGCTCGCATGCCACGTCCTGGAGGCCCGAGCCCGATAAATGTCGGGCCCGATCGGCCGGATATATAAAGCCCGTTCAGCCGGATGCCGTGGGTTTAAGCGCGCTCCGCACCCCGATCCGAGCATGCGACTGCACGAGTTTCGGGCGAAGGAGGTCTTCGACGCGGCGGGAATCCAAACTCCCGCCTCGGCAGTCGTCGAGGACGTTCGATCGGCGCTGCGCGCGGCCGGCGAACTCGGATACCCGGTCGCGGTGAAGGCCCAGGTTCCGGTCGGAGGACGGGGGAAAGCGGGCGGGATCGCCATCGTCGAGACCGAGGCCGAACTTCGGGAGGCCGCCGACTCGATCCTCGGCATGGAGATCGATGGCTACCCCGTGGAAACGCTGCTCGTCGAGGCGGCCGTCGATGCCGAAACGGAACTCTATCTCGGGGTCACGATGGACCGGGGCGAGCGCAAACCGGTCGTCATGGCTTCCGCGAAGGGGGGCGTCGACATCGAGTCCGTGGCAAGCGAGACGCCGACGGCAATCGGCCGCAGCCACGTCGATCCCGCCTTCGGACTGCACCCCTACCAGGCCCGAAACGCGGTCGCCCGCGCTGGAATCGAGGGCGACGTCGCTGGGGACGTTGCCGAGGTCCTTCAGGCCCTCTACCGGATCTGGGCGGAGAAAGACGCGACCGACGCCGAAATCAACCCACTCATGGTCACCGAGGAAGGCGAGGTGGTGGCTGCCGACGCCGTTCTCAACATCGACGACGACGCACTCTTCAGACAGCCCGAACTCGCCGGGATAGACGCCGAGACCGGCGGCGACGAACTCGAACGGCGGGCAGACGAGGCCGGGTTCGAATACGTCCGCCTCGACGGGTCGGTGGGCGTGCTCGGAAACGGCGCCGGACTGGTCATGACCACGCTCGATCTCATCGATCACTTCGGCGGCTCGCCGGCGAACTTCCTCGACGTCGGCGGCGGGGCCGACGAGGAACGAGTGGGAGCCGCCCTCGACGTGGTCTTTGCCGACCCGAACGTCGAGGTGGTCCTGATCAACATCTTCGGGGGCATCACCCGGGGCGACGAGGTAGCCGCGGGGATCAACGCCGCGGTGGCCGAATACGAGTCGTTGCCAGTCCCCGTCGTCGTCCGGCTCGCCGGGACGAACGCCGCTGCCGGCCGCGAACAGCTGACAGACGCGGTTCACACCGAGTCGACCTTCGAATCGGCCGTCAATCGGGCCGTCGAGCTGGCCCAGGGGGGAGACACATGAGTATTCTCGTCGACGCGGACACGCGAGTGGTCGTCCAGGGGATCACCGGCTCCCAGGGTGAGTTCCACACGGAGCAGATGCTCGAGTACGGGACGAACGTCGTCGCCGGTGCCGTTCCGGGCCGGGGCGGCCAGACGGTGGCGGGGATTCCAGTCTACGACCGGGTCGAGGCAGCCGTCGAGCAGGAGGGGGCGGACGCGTCGGTGGTGTTCGTTCCACCCGCGTTCGCCGCGGACGCCCTCTTCGAGGCCCTCGACGCGAACCTCGATCTGGTCGTCGCGATTACCGAGGGAATTCCCGTTCACGACGTTTCCCGGGTGTACAAGCGGCTCCAGGAGGTCGAAACGCGATTGGTCGGTCCGAACTGTCCCGGTGTGATCACCCCCGGTGTGAGCAAACTCGGGATCCTGCCGGGCGAGGTCTTCGAACCCGGGTCTGTCGGGGTCGTTTCGCGCTCGGGGACCCTGACCTACCAGATCGTCGAGAACCTGACAAACGAGGGGCTCGGGCAGTCAACTGCGGTGGGGATCGGCGGCGATCCGATCGTCGGCACCGGGTTTCAGGAGGTGCTCACCGACTTCGAGCGCGATCCGGACACGGAAGCGGTCGTCCTGATCGGGGAGATCGGCGGCGAGGACGAGGAGGAAGCGGCTGCCTTTATCCAGCGGGAGATGGACACGCCCGTTGTCGGTTTCGTCGCCGGTCGAACCGCCCCCAAGGGGACTCGAATGGGTCACGCGGGCGCGATCGTCTCCGGGTCCGGGACGGGGACGGCCGAAAGCAAGATCGAAGCCTTCGAAGCGGCCGGCGTTCCGGTCGGGAAAACGCCAGGAGAAGTCGCGTCGCTCGTCGCCGAACTGGACTAACGGTCCGACCGGACCGAGATCACTACCGCTGGACCGTACCGTACACGATCTCTATCTGCCGATCGAGCACTGGATCGTGGTCGGGATCGGCGGGGAGGCGTTCGAGGTTCTCGACACCCTGCGCGGCGGACGCGGCCAGCACGAGTGCGTCGAGAATGTCGTCAGTTTTCGAGGCGGCGATCGTCGGCGCGTACGATGGACGGGTGAAGGTCTCGACAGCTTCCTCGAAGGTGGCTCTGAGGGCCGGATCAACCGATTCGAGCACGGCCAGTCGGGCCTCCCTTCCTTCGTCTGTCCCTTTCGAAACGTCGATCGGCTCACCGCCGTTCAGCCCCGAAAAGCACAGTTCGGGATGGGCTTCGAGGAGCTGGTCCTCGGTGACTTCCCCCTCGAATTCGCGGAGAAACACGTCCAGTTCCCGGATTCGG
This sequence comes from Halodesulfurarchaeum sp., assembly GCA_034520565.1. Lineage (GTDB taxonomy): Archaea > Halobacteriota > Halobacteria > Halobacteriales > Halobacteriaceae > Halodesulfurarchaeum. Next base: position 1,082,621 of record JAXHNL010000002.1, on the reverse strand, counting down.
GGCACGATCGCCCAGGCCTGGTTTTGCACGCTGAAATCCGCCGGCTGCTGGCGAGCCTTGGCCGTCTCGATGTCCGGGGCGAAGACCGCTTCACGGGTCGGCGTGAGAAAGACGCTCGCCTGTCGGTTGCCACCGAGTGCCGACTTCGCAGCCAGGTCACAGGCCCGTTTCCCCGACTCGCGGAGCCCGATCGGAATGTCGAGTAGAATCGTCTCGGCCTCGCGGTGGGCGTGCCAGAGATTCAGAACGGTCGGGAAAAACTCCACGGACCACTCCCCATCCTCGAGACTCGCGGCGACCCACCCGTTTCCGGCCCAGTCCACGCCGACGGCAGTTGCCATGATCGAGTGGGTGGCTCCCAGTTACTTAGCTGGCTGGGAACGGGAGATCGCCGAACGGAACCGAAAAACGACCGTCTGGTGGTCAGTCGGACATCGAGTACGACGGTTGGGTCTCGACCGGTTCGGCGGATTGCTGGTGGCCCCCGTCCACGGGACTGTTGACGAAGAGGGCATGACCCATCAGTCCGATTGCGAGGAGGCCACTGGTCGCCAGTGCCACCTGCAACTGCAGGCCAGCAACGTGGAGGCCGCCACCGATACCGAGCAAAACGAGGGGAATGAAACCGAGGACGTAGTCGTAGTAGGTAGCCATTATATTCACCCGAACGATACTACATGAGAAGGGTATATAATTCCTTTGGGAGGGTTAGTCAGCACATTCCCATAAGTTATACAGTTCCCATATCGCGCCCAGCCGGCTCCCGTAAAACGAGATCCCGGGCGATCACGACTCCGAGAACGAAAGCCGGAATCGAACTCCCGAGGTCAGCAATACCACCGGGGAAGAGAGATCCGATGAGAAGCATCATCGGCACGACGCCAAGAATCGTCCCGGCGAGCCACCGGCGACCGGCCCGGAGGTACGAATACGCGAGCAGGGGCCCGCCAACGAGGAGCAAGAGCCCACCCCAAACGAGGAGGGCAAACCCGGCGATCCCCGCAACCGGTCCGACAGGAGTACCGGCCGGGCTGACGAATTCCGGGCCATACAGCCCGACGGCCAGTGTCGTTCCTCCCAGTACGGCGAGGGAGCCACCCACCCTGAGCGTGCGGGAGACTGACCAGTCCCGATAGACGAGAGCTCCGACCCCGACGAGCAAGCCCACCAGTGCACCGAGAGACAAAAGCGGCATCAGCATCCGTTCGGTCCAGAGTGGACTGAAAACCGCCGGGTCGAACAGGTAGGAGTCGGTCGGTTCGACGCCGTACCATGCCGGCGGAATCGATGAGACGACGACCAACCCACCGCCAACGAGCGCGCATACCCCGGCGACGTTTTGCCAGCGGTCGACCACGGTCAGTCACCCCTCGAAACGGCGAGGACCCGACCACCGCGGGTCGTCAGGACGAGGACTCCCTCGAGGAGCGCCGGCGGGTTGAGCCAGGTGTCCGACCGCGAACCGCCCTCGATTGCCCAGTCGACCGCGCCCGCGTCGGCCGTGAAGCTCGCGACGCTCCGCGCGGCACCCGGGCCAGTCCCGAGTTCGAAGCGCCCGAGTGCCCGGTGGTCGGTCGCCGCCGTGACGCTTCCGTCACCGATGGACGAACACCAGCGCGGTTCCACCCCGTCAGTGGTTCGAGAAAGGGCGAACGACGATGCCCCCGCTTCCGGCGGTTGTTCGACGACGTAGACCGTCTCGGGCGCAACCACCAGCGAGTGAAAGGCCATGTAGTCGCCCCGGGAATACGCGAATCGGTCGGTGCCGTCGGTGGCGTCGAGTCCCAATAACCCCTCGTCTGTCCCCAGGAACACGATTCCGTCGTCGATGGCCGGCTGGGACTCCGCCTGAACACGCCGCGACCAACGCGTCTCGCCGGTCGCGGGATCGAGAGCTTCGAGTCCAGTGTCGGTCCGGAGAACCACCACCTCGCCCGTGGCTGTGGGTTGCCGCCGTGTCGCGTCCCGCGTTATTTCCGTCTCCCACCGTTCGGTCCCGTCCGGGTCGAACGCCCTGACGGTCCGTTCGCCCTGGGCGACGAGCAGGTCACCGGCGACCGTCGGCGGGCCGACCGCAGAGAGACCAGCAACGTTCCAAACCGTGGAACCATCGTTCGGGTCGAGAGCTGCAAGCCCGGATTCGAGCCCCACGAGAATTCGACCCTCGGGCCCGACACGCGGTGCGATCGTCTCCGGGCGATACGTTCCATAATGCTCGGTTTGGGTCACCGGAAGCCGCTCGCTCTCCCATTCGGTCTCGCCCGTCCGAAGGGAGACGGCGTGGACCCGCTCCGGATCGGCGACGGAGGCTCGCTCGGAACCGACCACGGGGGTGCTGGCGACGACCCCGACGCCGTCTTCTGTGGGGATGTCGAGCTGTGTGCTCCAGCGGACGGAGAGCCCGGATTCGGGAAGTGAACGCTGTGTATACCCGGTATTCGCCGAATTGCCAGTTTCTGCCGGCCACGTACCGGTTGGCGTCCGTTCGAAGGGACCAGTTGGCGGCGAATCGATCGAAACCGTCTCCTCAGCGGTCGGGCGGCCGCTGTCGGGACAGGAAGAAGCACAGCCGGCCAACGCAGTGAGACTGGCCGTCGCGAGAAGCCCGGCGGCTCGGGCGAGAAAATCTCTTCGGCGGAGGGCCATGTCCGTACGGTTTCCCAACACGCCCAAATAGCTACTGGAGGCACAAACAGTCTCTTGAGCGGCGATGCGTCTGGGACCGTTCGAGTCTCGATTACCTCGTCCCTGACCGGAGTGATTGCGCTTAAGGGACAGTAGCGGATACGGGGGAACATGGACGCAGATCGGCCGGTTTACCTCGGACATTCGTTGGCTGTCGGAAGTAAACCCATCCGACCGTCGAATACCCAGCACGTCTGCACCTGGCTGTCGTCTCCGTCGGCGCAAAACACCCGCTGGGGTCGAACGAATCCCGTCTTCACCTGATGAGCCATCACGAGTCAGAACTCTCGAAGGACCTCGGGCTGGCGGCCGCACTGACGATCGGTATCGGGACGATGATCGGCGCGGGCATTTTCGTCCTGCCGGGCACGGCCATCGAACGGGCCGGCTGGCACGCCGTGCTGTCTTTCGTCATCGGCGGCGGAATAGCCATCTTGACGGCCTTTTCCGCGAGCGAACTCGGGACAGCGATGCCACGATCGGGCGGGGCTTACTACTACGTGAACCGGGCCCTCGGCCCCCTTTTCGGCTCGATCGCCGGGTGGGCGAACTGGCTCGGGCTGGCATTCGCGAGTGCGTTTTACATGGTCGGGTTCGGCGAGTACGTCCGCACGATTTTCGGGCTCGGCGGGGCGATCGGCGTTGGACCGGTCACACTCTCGGTCGTCAAAGTCCTTGCCCTCTTCGGTGCGACCCTGTTCGTCCTGGTCAACTACGTCGGCGCGCGGGAAACAGGCTCCCTTCAAAACGTGATCGTCGCCATTCTCGTGGGTATCCTCGCCGTGGTTACGGTCGTCGGTGCGTTCAGTTCCGACCCGGCAAACCTGCCCGCAGGCAAAGGGTTAACCCCGACGCTGACGACGACGGGGCTCATCTTCGTTTCATTCCTCGGTTTCGTCCAGATCACCAGCGTCGCCGAGGAAGTCAAGAACCCGGATCGGAACCTTCCGCGAGCCATCATCGGCAGCGTCGTCATCGTCACGGTCATTTACGCGCTCGTCCTGATCACGATGGCTGCGGCGGTCGAGCCGGGGTTCATCGCCGAACAACAGCTGGCTGGCAACATCGCAGTCGTCGAGATCGGTCGGCGGCTGCTCGGACCGGCGGGCGCGATCGCCCTGCTGGTCGGGGGGTTGCTCGCCACGGCCTCGAGTGCGAACGCCTCGATACTCGCCTCCTCCCGCATCAACTTCGCCATGGGCCGTGACCGGCTGATCTCCCCGAAGCTCAACGAGGTTCACTACCGGTTCAACACGCCCTACCGGGCAATTGCGATTACAGGGGGCCTCATCCTGCTGTTCATCGTGATCGGCAACGTCGAGTTGCTCGCAACCCTCGGAAGCGTGCTCCACCTGATCATTTATGCCCTGCTCAACATCGGCTTGATCGTGTTCCGAGAGGCCAACGTGGCCGATTACGATCCCTCCTACACCGTGCCACTCTATCCGTTTACCCCGATCGCGGGGGCGCTGACGTCGCTGGGGCTGATCGTCTTCATCGAACCGAAGGTCGTCGGATTCAGCGCCGTCCTGGTGCTCGGGGCGGTCACCTGGTATTTCGCCTACGCCCAGTCACGAACCACCGTTCGAGGGGCCCTCTCGGACTTCATCTCGAGTCAGGAAGAGGAGATGCCCGATTCGGTCGTCTCCGCGGCCACGAGCCTGAATCCCGAGGGCGGGGAATTCAAGGTGATGGTGCCACTCGCCAATCCGGCTCACGAGCAGGAGCTCATCACCCTCGCGGCGGCAATCGCAAAGGCACGCGGCGGAACCGTCGACGCGGTCCACATCATTTCGGTCCCAGAACAGACTTCCCTCCAGTATGCCGCCGAGCACTTCGACGCCGAGCGTGACCGCTCCGAATCGCTACTCGAGTCCGCCAAAACCCACGCCGAGGAACTCGGCGTCCCAGTCGAGACCGCGACGGTGTTCTCCCACCGGACGATTCAGGAGGGCTTCGATCTGGTCGGCGAACACGACGCAGACCTCGTCGTCATGGGCTGGGGTCCGGAGTCTCATCACCCGACCGGCCGGGTCGAGGGAACCCTGGACGAGGTATTCGGAGAACTCCCCGCGGATTTCCTGGTTTTCAAGGATCGTGGGTTCGATCCGTCCAGTCTCCTCGTCCCAACAGCGGGCGGTCCGGATTCGGCCCTCTCCGCAGAGATCGCCAAGGATCTCCGTTCGGTGTACGACTCGGACATCACGCTCCTGCACGTCGCCGACGAACCGACGGAGGGACGGGACTTCCTCGAAGCATGGGCTTCCGACCACGACCTCGAAGACGTAGCCCATCGCGTCGAAACCGGCCCCGTCGAACCGGCGATCGTCGATGCAGCCGAGGACGCATCACTGGTTATCTCGGGCGCGAGCGAACGGGGATTGCTCTCCCAACTGGTGGGAGAATCGCCGGTGAGCGGTCTGGTCAGGAACCTCGATTGCTCGATGATTTCCGCCGAGCGCGCCCAGAAGCGTGGGTTCTTCGAGCGGCTTCGGGACCGGTTGTTGTAGCCGGCAATAGTGGTCAATTCGAAACTCCCGAGCACGACCGACCCTCAGCGAAGGGGACACAAACGACACCCAAATCGGCTGAACGCATTCGCGGCGCGAGCGGTTCAGCGAACCCGAGCGCCGCGATTCACCGAGCGCTCTGCGCTCGGGCCGAGGAACCCCCGAAGGGGGTGAGGTGGCTTTTGGGCTGCTCACGAAGCGAAGCTTCGTGGCATCCAGCAGGAGCTGCTCCTGCGCGACAGCTTTTGCAAGCCGAGCGAACGGTAGTGAGCGAGGCGCAGCAAACGGTAGATGGGTCGGGGCGGATTCGAACCGAAATCACTTCGCTCGCAAGCTCGCTCGTGATAGGGCTCGAATCCGCTGACCAATATACGACCGCGATCTCATCGCAGCGACACAGCGAGCTGGTCGCTGCGAAGTGAGAGTCGCCGAATATGGGTCGAGGCGGATTCGAACCGCCGGCCTGCTCCGTGTGAAGGAGCCGTCATAGCCAGACTAGACCACCGACCCGCTGAACGACTCTAGTGACAGGACGCTCTTAAGCGTTGCCGATTCGCCGCTCAATACGTCGGATGCTGTTCCGGCACGCCGTCCCGCTTGTTCGCTAACCGCGCCGTGACATACAGCAGATCGGACAGCCGGTTGAGATACACGACGACCGCCTCCGAGACGGCCTCTCGCTCCGCCAGGGCCAGCACCTGCCGTTCGGCACGCCGGCAGACCGTTCGGGCATGATGCAGCCTCGCTCCCGCGGTCCCACCGCCGGGGAGGATGAACGCGGTCTGTGGCTCCAGCTCCGCGTCCATCTCGTCGATCCAGTTCTCGAGGGACTCGACGTGTGACTGCTCGATGCTCGGGTCCCCACCCGTCTCGGGGTTCGCGAGGTCCGCCTGGAGCACGTGAAGGTGGTTTTGAATGGCCTCGAGGCGGTCGTCGATGTCTTCATATCCGGTGGGGTGGACCACGCCGACGAGAGCGTTGAGTTCGTCGACGGTTCCATACGCCACGACGCGGGCGTCGGTTTTGGACACTCGCGAGCCGTCGAAGAGATCCGTCTCGCCCTGGTCTCCGCGTCCGGTGTAGATCGTCATGCCAGCGTGGTCTCGATGTAATCGATGATCCGGTCGGCATTTGCCATGACGACCGAGTGCTCGTCGTCCTCGAGGACGGGAACGCTACGCTGGTTGCTAAGCTCCTTGACCACGTCGCGTGTGGAGAACGCGGCTTCGACCCAGTGGACGTCGTATTCGAGATCGTGTTCGTCGAGGGTTTCCATCACCCGCTCGCAGTCCGGACACCCGTCGAGGGCGTACAACGTGAGCGTCATACCCGAAAAAGGGACTGGCCGGGTAAATGTGTTCGGCACCCGGTCGCTCCCCGGGACGAACCAGTATTTTCAATGTGGAGGGTCGCCCAGAGACATATACGATGGAGAAAGAACACTACTGCCCGAGTTGCGGCGAGGAGCGCACCTTCTCGCTCATGGCGAGCGAACAGGTCCACCTGGGAAAGAAGACGAAGTGGTGGTGCAAGGAGTGCGAGTACGAGATGGTGCTGATCGGCGAGTCCGTCGACTCGACGAAGGCAACGGCCTGATTAGTCCGGTGGCGTTTTTCTCGGTCCACCGCTGAGAGACGTCACGGGTGCTCGCAAGCAGCACCGACTGTTCGGAACTTCTCTCGAGGCCCGGGGAAAATCACGAGGCCGAGATTCTATCGGAGCAGCGCGCGGTTGGGACGTGCCGTCTCACGCGCGAGAAGGAGTAGCGCGCGGGCCCAACTACTCCTCGCCGAGTGCGTGCCAGGAGAGCCGCGGGTTCCTCGCGGCGTCGGCCTGGTCGATACGCCGTGCCGTCGTCCGGTGGGGCGCACTCGAAAGCTCGTCCGACTCGGCAGCGAAGGCGGCGTTGAACGCATCGGCGAGTTGATCGAGTGTCTGCCTGCTCTCGGCCTCGGTCGGCTCGGTCATCAACGCCTGTGAGACGATCTCCGGCCACTTGGTCGTCGGCGGATGGACGCCGAAATCGAGCATCCGTTTTGCCATGTCCGAGGCGTCGATTTCGCCCGCGCTCGCGACGAACTCGTGATGGAACGGCTCGAATGGGATCTCCACGTCGATCTGCGAGGCGAGATAGTTGGCATTGAGCACCGCACTCGCACTCGTATCACAGAGCCCCTCCTCGCCGAGGCGGGCGATGTAGGCCATCGCCTTGATCAGCACCAGCCAGTTGCCCTGGAAGTCATGGACTTTCCCGATCGACTGTGCTGGTTCGACGAGCTCGAAGTCCTCGCCCCGCTTTTCGACCTGTGGGGTCGGCAAGAACTCCTCGAGTTCGGAGACGACCCCGACCGGACCGGCTCCTGGACCACCGCCACCGTGTGGGGTGGCGAAGGTCTTGTGCACGTTGTAGTGCATGATGTCATAGCCCATGTCGCCCGGTCGGGCCCGGCCGAGCAGCGCGTTGAGATTCGCCCCGTCGTAATAAACGAGCCCGCCCGCCTCGTGGACTATCTCGGCGATCGCCTCGATGTCCCGCTCGAAGAGCCCCAGCGTGTTGGGGTTCGTGAGCATGAACAGGGCGGTATCCTCGCCGATCGCCGCCTCGAGGGCTTCGAGGTCGACGCGTCCGTCATCACCACTCGGAATCTCGACCACGTCGTACCCGGCCATCGCCGCGCTTGCGGGGTTCGTCCCGTGTGCCGTGTCCGGGACGACGACTTCGTTCCGGTGGCCCTCGCCGTTTGCCTCGTGGTAGGCCGCCGCGATCCGGTTCCCGGTGAACTCGCCGGCCGCGCCGGCTGGCGGTTGCAAGGTGACGGCGTCCATGCCCCCGATCTCCGCGAGGTACTCCTGCAGCTGGTAGAGCACTTCCAGGTTCCCCTGGATCGTCTCCCCCGAGCGGTCCGGGTGGACCATGCCGTTCGGGTCCGCCGCGACGTCCTCGGTGAACGGCGGGTTGTACTTCATCGTACAGGACCCGAGCGGATAGGGGCCGGTTTCGATGGCGTAGTTCTGCTGTGAGAGGCGAACGTAGTGCCGGGACAACTCGGGTTCGGCAGGTGCCGGCAGTTCGAGCGAGTCCCGCGTCAGGTCGTCCGGAAGTGGTGACTCCTCGATGGTCTCCTCCGTGCCGAACTTCTCGGAGAGCAGCCGCTCGTAGACCTCGCTGTCGTCCTCGAAGAAGGTGGCCTGATCGTAGTGTTTCATTCGGCCACCACCTCCTCGATTGCCGCGACGAGATCGTCCACGGCGTGTTCGTTCGTCTCGGTCACCGAGAACTGGAGTTCGTCCTCGCCGAGCGCGTGGACGGCAAAGCCAGCCGACTCCAGTTCGTCGGCGATCTCTGGGGCCGAGGCCTCCGTCCGGGCGACGAAGTCACGGAAGTGGTGTCGGTCGTGGACCGGGGCCTCGATCCCCGGCAACTCGTCGAGTCGATCGGCGAGTTCCTGCGGGAGTTCGACCATCTGTTTTGCCAACTCGATGAGCCCGTCCGGGCCCAGGTGTGCGGCGTGAATGGCCGTTCGCAGCGCGACCCACGCCTGGTTCGTACAGATGTTGCTCGTCGCCCGCTCCCGACGGATGTGCTGTTCCCGGGTCTGGAGCGTGAGCGTGTAGGCCCGCTTGCCATCCTGGTCTTCCCCGATGCCGACGAGCCGACCCGGAACGTGCCGGAGATACGACTCGCGGGTGGCAAAGATGCCGAGACCCATCCCGTAGGCGTTCGGAAGCCCAAGGACCGCGTCCCCGACGACGACGTCCGCGCCGATATCGCCGGGCGCTTCGAGCAGCGACATCGCGACCGGGTCGCTCCCGACGGTGAACATCGCGTCGTTCTCGTGGGCGAGTTCGCCGATCCGTTCGAGGTTCTCCTCGATGGTGCCACGGGTCGTCGGCGATTCCGCATAGACCATCAGCGTGTCCTCGCCGATCGTTGCCTTAAGGGAATCGAGGTCGACGGTGCCGTCCTCGGTCCCGAACCGCTCGATCTGGATGTCGTGGCCCGCCACGTAGTTTTCGAGGACGCTGACCCGATCCTCCCTGACGTACTCGGGGACCAGCACGACGGTCCCGTCGGTATCGCGGATCCGGGAAGAAAGGAGTGTGGCCTCTGCGACCCCGCTCCCGGCGTCGTACATCGACGCGTTCGCGATCGGCAGCCCGGTGAGTTCGACCAGAATGGACTGGTACTCGAAAAGCGCCTGCAGGAATCCCTGGGTGACCTCCGGCTGGTACTGCGTGTAGGAGGTCAGGAACTCGGAGCGCATCGAGAGGCGGTCGACGACTGACGGAACATAATGGTCGTAATAGCCGCGGCCGAGGAACTCCGTGAGGTTCTCGTTGTCCGCGAGCATGTCACCGACCATCGCCCGAACTGCGGGCTCGGAGCGGGATTCGATGTCGAAGGACTCGTCGTATCGAACCGCGTCCGGGATGTCGAACAGCTCCTCGACGTCTGATACCCCGACTGCCTCCAGCATCTCCGACGTGTCCGTCTCGGTGTTCGGCGCGTACGGGCTCTGGGACATTACAGCTGGGATTCGTACTCGTCCGGTGTGAGGAGTGCCTCTACCTCGTCTGTGGAGTCGAGGTCGAGTTCGACCAGCCAGCCGTCACCGTAGGGGTCCTCGTTAAGCGTCTCCGGTTCGCCCTCGAGCGCCTCGTTCACGTCGGTGACTTCGCCGCCGACCGGCGAATAGATGTCCGAGACGGCCTTGATACTCTCGACGACCCCGAGTTCGTCGTCTGCCTCGAGGTGGTCGCCGACGGTCGGGAACTCGACGAAGACGATGTCGCCGAGTTCGTCCTGGGCGAAGTCGGTGATCCCGATCTTGCCGGTCTCGGGGTCGACCCACTCGTGCGATTCGGTGTAGTACAGGTTGTCGGGTATGTCGAAGCTCATTGGTGGATGAATGGTGGTGTGGTGATCGTCGCTTCCTTGCCTTCGCCGCGGATCGATATAAATACTGTCTCACCGTCCTCGGCGTGGGACGTGGTAACATATCCAAGCCCGATCGGCTCGGTCAGCGTCGGACTCATCGTTCCACTCGTGACCACGCCGATATCGGTCCCATCGGCGTCCGTGATCTCGTAACCGTGGCGGGGAATGCCACGTTCCTCGAGGACGAAGCCGACGAACTGCCGTTCGGGCCCGGACTCGTGTTGAGCGGCGAGTGCATCCCGCCCCACGAAGTCGGTGTCGAGCGCAACGGTGAACCCGATACCTGCCTCGTAGGGAGTGCGGGGAGTTTCCTCGGGATCGAAGTCCTGGCCCGAGAGCAGCAACCCGTACTCGAGCCGGAGGGTGTCTCGCGCTCCGAGCCCGCAGGGTTGGCAGCCCTCGAAGGCTTCCCAGACCGTCTCGAGTTCGTCCATCGGCGCCAGGATCTCGTAGCCGTCCTCGCCCGTGTATCCGGTTCTGGCGACCCAGCAGGACGTCCCAGCAATGGTCATCGCCGCGGCACTGAACCGACCGAGCTCCCGGGCCGCTTCATCGGCCGCCTCCGCAACCAGGTCTTCGGCGTCGGGACCCTGGACCGCCACGATGCCGTAGTCGTCGGTCCGGTTCTCCACGTCGGCGTCCAGATCCCACTTCTCGCGATGGGCCGTCCATCGCTCGTGCATCTGGGCGTCGTGGCCCGCGTTCGGAATGAAGAGGTAGTCCGCACCTGCACCGGGCGTGCCCTCGGGCAGGGACGTCGGGAGTCGATACACGACCGTGTCGTCCAGAATGATCCCGTCCTCGTCCGTGATCGCGGAGTACTGGGCTTCCCCCGGCTCCAGGGCCGCGACGTCGTTCGTCGTTAGCCGGTTCATCAGTTCCGTCGAATCTGGCCCCGAGACGGTGATTTCCCCCATGTGCGAGACGTCGAAGATCCCGGCGGCTGTCCGCACGGCTTCGTGTTCTTCGTGGATCGAATCGAACTCGACCGGCATTTCCCACCCGCCGAAATCGGTGAACGACGCACCTCGCTTCTCATGAACCGCATGCAGCGGTGGCGTCCGCAGGGCCATAGGTAAACCCACAGTCGCCGGCAATTAATGCCTTCCTATACCCGCGTGAAAATGGGGGGTATCGGACGGGTTCGGTGGAGCGGTTTCGCGATATCGGTGCCGATCAGCACGCCTTTATTTGGGTGCCACGTGGCTCGGGCCATGGGATGGTTCTCCCGACGGCTCGGGTTCGAAACGCGGGTCGGCCTCTTCGTGGACGGACCGAACGTCCTTCGCGAGGAGTTCGACGTCGACCTCCAGGATCTCAGAGCGGCCGCCGAGGAGCAGGGAACACTCGCACTCACCCGCCTGTATCTCGACGAAAACGCCCCGTCCGGGCTGATCCAGGCCGCCGAAGCCCACGGCTTCGACGTCCGGGTCACGAGCGGTGACGTGGACGTGAAACTCGCCGTCGACGCGACGGCCGCGGTTTACGAGGCCGACCTCGACGTGCTCGCCATCGCCTCGCGAGATATCGACTTCAAACCGGTCGTGGAGCTGGCCAACCGAAACGGGATCGCCACCGTGGCGATTGCCCCGGGGGAACACGGTCGCTCGGACGCGCTCGTCCGAGCCGCGGGCGAGGCAGTCGTCCTCGAGTGAGCGGTTCGCGGCGATGTGGACCAACCGGGAGTTTTTCACCGATTCCGACCGAGGACTATCCATGCGCGATCTGGGTACGCCGGTGCTCGACAACCATCTCCACCTCGACCGGGACGGTCAGGGGATCGAAGCCGTCCGGGACTTCGCCCGGAGTGGGGGCACCCACCTTTTCGTCGTCAACAAACCCTCCTGGCATTTTGGGATCGACGTGGAAACCGGGGCGGACTTCGAGGGGGTTTTCGAGGCGACGCACTCGCTCGTCGAGGACGCCTCCGCCGTGCTCCCGGGCACAGCCTGGCCGGTCCTCGGGGTTCATCCCGCGCTCATCTCTCGGCTCGTGGATGACCGCGGAATGGACGTGGCGGCGGCCCGGGACCTCATGAAGGCTGGCCTCGATGTTGCGGGGGAGTACGCTGCAGCTGGCGACACGGTGGCCATCAAATCCGGCCGCCCGCACTACGACGTCGAGCCGGCGGTCTGGGACGCCTCGAACGCGGTGCTTCGCCACGCGATCGAGGTGGCCACAGCAGCGGACGTGGCCCTCCAGTTACACACCGAGGAGACCGAGGACCTCTCCACGGTCGGCGAGTGGGCCGAATCCGCGGGGCTCCCGGCCGAGCGGGTCGTCAAACACTACAGCACCGGGCGACTCGCGGGCGTGACCCCCAGCGTCATGAGCCGGAGAGAGTTCCTCGAAACCGCCATCGAGCGGGACAAGCCGTTCCTCATGGAGACCGACTTCATCGACGACCCGGACCGTCCGGGGGCCGTCATGGGCCCGAAAACGGTCCCGCGTCGGGTTGACTGGCTCCTCGAAAACGGCCATGACGAAGCCGTCGAGACCGCTCACGTCGAGACGCCGCGTCGGATCTACGGGATCGATACCCGCGAAACCATCGACCGATGATCCCACACCGGGTCCCGATCAGTCGGGACGGCCGCCGACGGGGTACATGACCAGCGGCCTCGCTCGTTCGTATCCCATCGCCGCGGCCACGGCGGCGTCCTCGAATCCACCGACGGGGACCGACGCCAGTCCCAGCGCCTCCGCCTGCAAGAAGAGATTCTCGCCCGCGTGGCCGGCCTCCATCGGGACGTAGAGCTCGCCCGCCCGCTCGCCGTACTCCCTGGCCGTCCGTTCTTCGATCCCGGCCATGACGACGTCGATCGCCGCACGGCTGACGTACTCCTGGCCGCCCGTCGCGGATTCAAGTTCGGCCTGGACCGGTTCAACGGACCGATATTCGATGGCGTGGTCGTCGGGATCGTATCTGTAAACGCCGGCCGCGAGGTCTGGAACCCCTCCCTCACCGACCACGAGGTCGACGATCAGGGGATAGGTCGCCCCGGCGCTCGGCGCGGCGCGTTTCCCTTCGGGGTCGGTTCGTCCCTGGGCCGCCCAGAGGAGCTGTCCGACCGCAGTTCTGTCGACCGGTTCGAAGGTCAGCTCGCGTCTCGACCGCCGGGTCGCGAGCGTCGATTCGAGGGTGACCGACCCCTCCGTTCTCGGTGCCGGCAGGGAGATTCTATCGCCGATTTCGAAAGCCACGTTGCCGGTGCTCATACGGGCGTCTTCGGTTTCCCGGGGGAAATCGCCTGCGTTATCGATCGCGGACGAAGGAAAGGCCTTAGTCCGGGGGACTCACCTGTCCGGGTATGAGCGACCCCGAGGCCGAGTTTTACACCGAGGAACGCTGGGAGAACTGGCTCGACCGACTACGCGAGGAGGAGATCGATCCGGAGGACGAGGATTCCGCCCGCCTCCTCCTGAACCTCCAGGACGACGTGGCAATCGCCGTGGCGAAGATCCTCACCGCTCTCGAAGACGGGAGCATCGACGCCGAGCGGGCGATGGACGAAATCGTCGAGATCCGGGATGTCGTGCTCGCGGACCCGGAGATCGAGAACGAGGACACACTCATGCTCGTGGACGGCGTGCAGACGAGTCTCGTCTGTGTCTTCTACAGCGCGGAGCGGTACGTGGCGGAGGGACCGGTCGGGAAGGGGACAGTCGAAAAGCACATCCGCCACGCCGCGGAGGCCGAAGCCGAGGATGACCTCGATACGGCTCTCGGGCACGCCTCGGCAGCGGGCACCCTCTTGATCGACGGCGCGGGCCTCGACATCTCGGTGACCGAGGCGATCGAGTACGGCCTCGTGACCGAGTGGGTCAACGGCCTCGACTCGCTGCAGGAGGCCCTGGCCGATCCCGAAGTGATCGAAGAAGAGGATTGAGTTCGGCGGATCGGTGACCGTGCTGATTCTAGCACATGCATAAGTAGCCGGGGACACCTAAGTCTCAGTCAATGGGCGATCATTTCGAACTTCCCGGTGACGATCGGGCCGTTTCCACCGTCATCGGATTTATCATGATATTTGCGATGCTGATCATCCTCCTCTCCACCTATCAGGCCCTCTGGGTCCCAATTCAGAACGAGCAGGTCGAGTACGACCACTACCAGACGGTGAGCGACGACATGACCGACGCCCGGAGTGCGATCTTCGAGGCCCGGACGAACGGCGAGACCCAATCGACGACCGTGAAACTCGGGACCCGATACCCAACCCGACTCATTGCCGTCAATCCACCACCGGCGACCGGGAGGCTGGAAACGGGGCCGCGTAGAAACATCTCGATCGCTTATCAGGACGGGACGGAGATCGACATGGCGGCCCGGTATCCGGGGATCAACAGCGAGGACGAGATCTACATCCAGTTTTTGAGTTACTCCCCGAACTACAACGAGCTGGACACGGGCGCCCCCATCCGGCACGAGCACGGGTTGCTCTACAAGAACTTCGCAGAAACCGGCCAGGGCGGTGGGCTCGTGATACAGAACAAGGGGCAGACACTCGTTCGAACCTACGAACAGGGGACAAATGAGGTCACACTCGTCCCCATACAGGGCAACTATTCCGAACAGGGTGTCGAACGTGTTTCGTTGGATCCGGAACCCGGCATTCTGGTGAGCCGGGAGTTTACCGACGTCAACGTGACCGTTCCGACCGACCTCAGAGAGTCGACGTGGGAGGACGTCTTGAGCGGACAGATGGCTCCCGAAGACATTGTGGTTAACGCAGGGGGCAGGCGAATTGACACTCGTTCTGGATGGAACGTGGGATGTGCAATATGCGCCTATAGGAGTGGACGGAACACCAATATCTGGGGAACGTGGTTCAGCAAATAACGAAATCAATCCCGCTTCACCAGGAGATGTTCGATTGATAAAGGCAGAAATACAGAACGGTGATTGGGTATTGACTTTCAAAACCAAGGTAATACTATAAATGTCTCCGAGGGCGAGTTAATTTCTATGATAGTCAAGGGGCCGAAAAGGAGAAAGTTATTGGAATAAATGATCCCGTGGCGAACCGAGTGGTAGAATGGAACATAGGGGACAATTTCGAAACCCTTGATCCGCCTATCAGATTTTCCGGAAATAGCCAAACAGATGTCACGTTTGACTTCGATAAAAACGCCAATCCAAATGACTGGTGGATCCTCACCGTCATATTCGAAACCGGTGAACAGGGCATGTATTTCATCGCGGAAGGTGGGACAGCGGTGGATAATGGAGGTGGGGGTGATATTGGAGATCCACTCCCATCAAACGTAGTCGCTTACTTTGACGAAAACGATAATGGTGTGTACGATAATGGAGAGGAAGCGTATTCCGTATCAGATCTAGAGGGTGTATCAATTGGTGGCACCTTGAAGTTGTAGAAGATGCAATTATGGAAGATGGAGCGCTTACCGGTATTGATATCGATGCCGAGAATATTGTGTTCTGAGAATGGCGCTCGCCATGGAAACGACTACGGCTGGGGGCCAATCCATCGATTTAACAGCTACCGCCACAATTAACATTGACTCGGCGTCCCTCCAATCTGCTCCGGAAATCACAATAGACGCCGGGGGCCAATTGACTGCTGAAGGCGCCGAAATAGAAACCACAGATGGAGGTGGCGATATTAACTTGATATCTGGTAGTGAAATGAATATAAATTCAGCAAACATCCAATCTATCGCTCCCATTACCATTGACGCAGGACAGCAACTCAATTCGGATGGGGCAAGCATCGTTGCTACTGATGGAGGATCTAATGTGGAAATTTCCAGTGGTGCAGATGCCTTGCTGTCAGGCGCGAATGTTGAAAGTGGATCTGATGTGGAAATTTTCAGTGGTGCAGATATCTTGCTATCAGGCGCTAATGTTGGAGGTGTAAACATTCGGCTTGACTCATCTGGTTCGATGAATCTGAATATGTCAACTCTTGATGTTGTTGCGTCCTGGGCAGATCTTAGTGCAGACCTCCAAGGAAATGCAGATCTGTTTGTAGAAAACGCGGAATTCACTGCTGCAGGGCAACCAGCGACTCTCGACTACAAACCAATTTCAGTGAATGTAATTGGGGAGCCAGCTATTGGGGATACATCTGGAGTTGGAGGGGGCCCACCATAGCCCCGACTAAATCATCAATGTAATGAAAATTGGCTAAAATCGGTAAGGATGCTTTCTTTATGTAGTAACCGGCCTTAATAAAAATCTCAACTACTTATTCGTCATCCGTCGAACTCCCTATCGACAGTACCATATGCCCACCCGCAGTACCACGAATAACCCATGAAACCAGTCGGCATCGACGGTATCGAGATCTGGACGGGGAAACTCAGTCTCGACCTCCCCGAGGAGTTCGCGCCCGTCATGGACGACGACCCGGAGAAGTACACGAAGGGACTCGGCCTCTTCCAGAGTTCCTTCCCCGACGCCTACGAAGACATCGTCACGATGGCCGCGAACGCGGCCTATCGCCTGATCGAACGCAAGGACATCGACCCCGCTGACGTGGGCCGGATCGACGTCGCGACCGAGAGCGCTTTCGACAAGTCAAAGCCGGTCTCGACCTACGTCGCCGGCGCGCTCGAACAGGTGCTCGACGGCGAGTTCCGCCACGCCAACAAGGGCGAGCGGAAGTTCGCCTGCATCTCCGGCACCCAGGCGCTGAACGACGCGGTGAACTGGATCGCCGCCGACCGGCACCGCGGGCGCGGGGCGCTCGTCATCACGACCGACACCGCGCTCTACGAGCGTGGCGACCCCGGCGAGGCGACCCAGGGCGCCGGGGCGGTCGCGATGTACGTGACCGAAGACCCGGCGATCGTCGAAATCTCCTCGGCACAGGGCATCGGGTCGGTCGACGAAACGGACTTCCTCAAGCCGAACCAGCAGTTCCCCAGCGTGGACGGCAAGCGGTCCATGCAGGTTTATCTCGCACGCATGCGCGAAGCCCTCGAGGACTTCGAATCGGTCACCGGCCGCAGCCACCCCGAGGACTACCGGTTCATTCCCTTCCACACCCCGTTCCCGAACATGGTTCGGAAGGCCGCAGTCCTCGGGTATCGCCACACGATCCGGGATACCGAAATCGAGGACGAACTGGCCGAGCAAATCGGCCGGC
The DNA here is from genome assembly GCA_034520565.1 of Halodesulfurarchaeum sp. Lineage (GTDB taxonomy): Archaea > Halobacteriota > Halobacteria > Halobacteriales > Halobacteriaceae > Halodesulfurarchaeum. The sequence goes on along the minus strand of JAXHNL010000002.1, from coordinate 1,065,372 downwards.
AACCCCGCCCCGAGGAGTACGACGACCGCGAGGATTTCGCCGAGGACATCCAGGAGTACATGGACGCGCTGGCGGAGACTGACACCTACCGCGAGTGGTACGAACGAGTCATCGAGCCCACCCTCGACATTTCGAGCCGAGTGGGGAACTGGTATACCGGCTCCGTCCACATCGCCCGCCTGAGCGCGCTGATCTACGCCAAACGCGAGGGCATCGACCTGGCGGGGGAAACGCTGCTCGTCGGTTCCTACGGCAGTGGAGCCCAGGCCGAGATCCACGAGGAGCGAGTGGTCGAGGGCTGGGAAGCGGAAATCGACGGGGATCGCGTCGACGAGCGCCTCGAGGCCCGTCGCCCCATCACCTTCGACGAATACGAGCTGGTCCACGACCAGCACAACCACGACAAGGAAAAGGGCCTCGAACCGTTCACTGAACCCGAAGACGAGTTCGTCTTCGACGGGTGGGGGCCGATGAACGAGCGCCAGTACACCTACATCGAGTAGTCGAGAGGCCGATCGAAAACGGAGCGACGATCACGAGGTTTCTTCGTCGGGAAAATCCGCGAGTCTGGCGCGCACGGCTTCCGCGTCGAGTTCCGTCACCGCGAGCGAGACGCCGTCCCGTCGAGCCAGGTCCGGGGCGTGTTCCCAGAGGTCGGCCTCGGAAAGGCCACAGAGGAGGACCGCGTTCGGCTTGGGGTTCACGACCCGGAGGGCCACGAGCGGCGATTCGCCCCGGGTCACGTTGGTGAATCCCAGCACTCGATTCGTGGACTGGCCGTAGAGTCGATAGAACTCCTCGGAGGGGAGTTCGGCGATCGCGCGGATGCTGTCGATGATCGTGTGTCCGCTGATCGTTGGCCGCCCGCCGGCGACGACTTCCGTCGCCTCGATGCGCTCGTAAAACGACTCGAGAGGCACCGCCCGAGGGTATTCCCGCAGGTCGAGTACCACGTCGCTATCGAACCCGGCCGAAAGGACCCGGGCGAACTGCCTGACGTGATCGCCCCCTCGACGCACGTCGATGGCGAGGAGGGCAGTCACAAAACGGGCGACCAGATCAGTTCCGGGGCTCTCGCGGCGCCCGCTCTCGTAATCCGAAACCACCGAGGGCGAGACCCCGAGTTCGGTGGCGAGGTCCGTCTGGGAGATCTCGAAGTCCGTTCGCCACTTCTTCAAGGTCCCACCCGGTTCGGCACTCAGCGTTACCTCCCCCGCGATCCGCTCGGCGAGTTCTAAAGGGGGATCGTCGTCCATGCCCTGTCGTTGCCTCCATCTGCCGAAAAAGGTATCGACGACCGACGAATTCACGCCCGACAGGGAAGCGAAGCGCTCACGCCGCTGGCGCCGCCAGGCAGTGCATGGTGCGAGCGTACGAGGCAAGCGATACCGCCGTACTCTGGGATCTCAAGCGGGGCTTCGAGCGAGGACTGGGCGAGGGGACCGGCGACGACGCGAAAGCATCGCGCTACGAGACGAAACTCGACGAGCCCTACCGTGAGTCATATCTCGACTGGGTCGACCGCTGTGTTGCCGAGGAGCCCCGGGCTGTCCAGCTGGCCGAACGAGACGGATCGATGGTTGGCTATGTCTTCCTCCTCCCGGAGGCGATGGCCCATATCTGGGACGGTGCCGTGCTGAACGAACTCTACGTGCTGCCCGAGTTCCGTGGCGAGGGGGTCGGTGACGAGTTGGTTTCGGCCGCTATCGACGTCGCCCGCGACCAGGACCTTCCCCTCGACCGCCTCTTGCTCGACGTCGATCGGGCGAACGAGCGGGCCAGAGCCTTCTACGAACGCCACGAGTTCGAGCACTGGGGCGAAATGTTGGCCCGGGACCTGTCCGACTCCAGGTGATCGGAGCACAGGACGAGGACACGGACAGAAGGCCCATAGGGCAAGGGGCGGTCAGTCCCACCATGCGCGAGGAGGTTCGGGCCGCCTACGACGAGCTGGCCCACGAGTACGCCAACGCCGCCGCCGATTCGCCGGCCGGAAAGCCGTTCCTGGACGCCCTGGAGGCGCGACTCGATCCGGGGGCTCGCGTTCTCGACGTGGGCTGTGGCGACGGCAGGCCGGCCCTCACCAGGTACGGGGACGAATTCGATCCGATCGGACTGGATATCTCTCGGGAGCAGCTCCGGTTGGCGATCGAAACGGCCCCCGAAACGCCGCTCTTGCAGGGCGAAATGACTGCTATCCCGCTTCCCGCCTCGAGCGTGGATGCGGTCGTGGCACTGTATTCGATCATTCACGTCCCGCGGGAGGAACACCGGGCCGTCTTCGAGGAGTGGGCCCGGGTGCTTCGACCCGGGGGATGGCTCCTCTTTACGTCGGGAACCGAGGAGTGGGCGGGTCGGAATCCGGACTGGCTCGATTCCGGAGTCGAGATGGTCTGGAGCTATCCAGGGCCCGAGGAGACCGGCGCGGCCCTCGACCGTGCCGGGTTCGCGCTCGAATCGACCGCACCGGTCCCGGATTCGCTCGCCGATGACGGGGAGAAACAGTACTTTTTGGCACGCCGTCGAGGAACCCCGACCCGGAATCAATAAACGCGGGAGCCAGCAACTAGTCGTCAATGGCGGACTGGACCGAGCGGTATCGACCCGAAACGCTCGCGGAGGTTCGCGGCAACGACGCGGCCCGGGACGACTTCGAGGAGTGGGCTGAAACGTGGCCGGAGCACCGCGAGGCAGTCATTCTCCACGGATCTCCAGGGGTCGGGAAGACCTCGGCAGCCCACGCCCTGGCCGCCGACAGGGGATGGGACGTGATCGAACTCAACGCGAGCGACCAGCGGACCGGGGACATCGTCGAGCAGGTTGCCGGCGAGGCGGCCCGGAGCGGGACGCTCAGTGCGGGCTCCGGCGGCCGGAAACTCGTGATCCTCGACGAGGCCGACAACCTCCACGGGACCGTCGATCGCGGCGGAACGAAAGCGATCACGAGTCTCGTCAAGGCGGCGACACAGCCGGTCGTGCTGATCGCAAACGAGTTCTACGAGATGTCACGGGGCCTGCGGAACGCCTGTCGAGACATCGAGTTCCGCGACGTCTCGAAGCGATCGATTCTGCCAGTCCTCCGGGACATCTGTCGGCGGGAGGGTGTCGAGTACGCCGACGCCGCCCTCGAGGCCATCGCCGAGAAAAACGACGGTGACCTCCGCTCGGCGATCAACGACCTGCAGGCGCTCGCGGAGACGACCTCGGTGCTCGAAGTCGAGGACGTGGTGACCGGCAATCGGGATCGCACCGAGGGGATCTTTCCCTTCCTCGATGCGGTACTCAAGGAAGAAGACGCCGAAGGAGCGCTGAAAACGTCCTACGACGTGGACGAGACCCCGGACGACCTGATCAACTGGGTAGAGGACAACGTCCCGAAAGACTACGCGGGTGCGGAACTGGCCCGGGCCTACGACGCGCTCGCGACCGGGGACCGCTGGCTGGGGCGGGTCCGTTCGAGCCAGAACTACAGCTACTGGCGATACGTGACCGACAACGTCACCGCCGGTGTTGCCGCGGCCAGGGAGGGAACGAAAGGCGGGTGGACCCGCTACGGGCCGCCGAGTTACTGGTCGAAACTCGGGCGGTCCCGTGGCACCCGGGAGACCCGCGATTACGTCGCTCGAAAGATCGCGGAAGTCGGCGGTATGAGCATGGGAACGGCGCGGCGAGTTGTCCTCCCCTACCTCGCCGCGATGACCCATCACTGCAAGAACCGGGAGCTGACGGTGGCGATGACGGCGGCCTACGACCTCGAGGCCACGCACGTCGCCTTCGTCACGGGGAGTGGCGAGGACACGAACAAAGTCCAGTCGATCGTCGAAGACGCCACCGAGCAGGTTGAACGTGCGGCCGTCGAGCACTCCGGCGGGGCCTTCGCGGGCAGTCACGGTTCCCGGACCGAGGCCGTCGACGTCGAAGACACAGCGGCACCAGCAGGTGAAGGTGACAAAGGCGAGTCCGACGGGGCGGAAACCGCTGCTGGCGAAGGAGATGATTCTCGAACCGAGGAGGAGGAAGACGAGGCCCAGTCCGGTCTCGGCGATTTCGTCTGAGGACGGGCGTGTCGGCCGGGACCACCGGAAACTGCTCGAAGTCGGAACGCGAACCCGTCGGGTAGACTTTTGGCCCCGGGCGTGGGAATTAGTTTCATGGGACTCGACGAGGACGCCCTGGACTATCACGCCCGGGATCCGCCCGGGAAGGTGTCCATCTCCACCACGAAGCCGACGAATACACAACGCGATCTGAGCCTGGCGTACTCCCCAGGGGTCGCAGCGCCCTGTCTGCGAATCGCCGAAGACGAAGCGGACGCGTACACCTACACCGCGAAGAGCAACCTGGTCGGGGTGATCTCGAACGGGAGCGCCGTCCTCGGGTTGGGAAACATCGGTGCCGACGCCGCGAAGCCGGTGATGGAGGGGAAGGGAGTGCTGTTCAAACGGTTCGCCGATATTGACGTCTTCGACGTGGAACTGGATCTCTCCGACCCCGACGCGATGGTCGAAAGTGTCGTCGCGATGGAGCCGACCTTCGGCGGCATCAACCTCGAGGACATCCGGGCGCCGGAGTGTTTCGAGATCGAGGAGCGGCTTCGCGAACGGATGGACATCCCGGTCTTCCACGACGATCAGCACGGCACTGCGATCATCACCGGGGCCGGGTTGCTGAACGGGAGTGAAATCCTCGGGAAGGACCTTGCGGACCTGAAGGTCGTGATCTCGGGTGCCGGGGCGAGTGCGATCGCGACGGCCCGCTTTTACACCGCGCTGGGTGTCTCACGGGACAGCGTCACGATGGTCGACTCGACGGGGATCATCACCCAGGAGCGGGCCGACGCGGGCGAACTCAACGAGTACAAGGCCGCCTTCGCCCGAGACGTTCCCGAGGGAGACCTCGCCGACGCGATGGCGGGTGCGGACGTCTTCGTCGGGCTCTCGGTCGGCGACATCGTCTCCCCGGAGATGGTCCGGTCGATGGCGGCCAATCCGATGGTCTTCGCCATGGCCAACCCCGACCCCGAGATCGGCTACCGGGATGCAAAGACCGCCCGAGAGGACACGGTCATCGCCGCGACTGGCCGGTCGGACTTCCCGAACCAGATCAACAACGTCCTCGGATTCCCCTTCATCTTCCGCGGGGCCCTGGACGTTCGAGCGACACAGATCAACGAGGCGATGAAAGTCGCCGCGGCCGAAGCCCTCGCCGCACTCGCCAGGGAAGACGTTCCCGACGAAGTCGTCCAGGCCTACGGCGACCAACCGTTGCAGTTCGGCCCGGAATACGTCATTCCGAAGCCACTGGACCCCCGGGTACTGCTCCACGTGGCCCCAGCCGTTGCCGAGGCGGCGATGGAAACTGGCGTCGCACGGCGCGAGATCGACGATCTCGACGTCTATCGGGAAGATCTGGAGGCGCGACTCGGCAAGTCCCGCGAGATGATGCGGATCATCTACAACAAGGCCAAAGCCGACCCGAAGCGGGTCGCACTCGCGGAAGGGGCCGACGAGAAGACCATCCGTGCGGCAAACCAGATGACCGACGAGGGAATCGCCGAGCCGGTCCTCATCGGGGAAATCGAGACCATCACCCAGCGGATCGACGAGCTGGGGCTGGAGTTCGAACCGACGATCCTGGATCCGGAACGGACCGACCTCGACGAACAGGTCGAACACCTCTATGGCCTGCGCCAGCGCAAGGGCATGACGCGGAACGAGGCTCGGGATCTGGTCACGAAAGATCCGAACTACCTCGCGAGCGTCCTCGTCGACCGCGGGGAGGTCGACGCCATGCTTTCGGGTCTTACCTATCACTATCCGTCGGCGCTCCGACCGCCACTGCAGGTTATCGGGACGGCTCCGGACGCCCAGTTCGCCGGCGGCGTTTACATGCTCACGTTCAAGAACCGGGTAGTGTTCATCGCCGACGCGACGGTGAACAAGGACCCGATCAGCGGCCTGTCTCGAAGAGATCGCCCATCACACTGCCGCACTGGCCCGCGAGTTCAACGTCGAGCCGCGGGTGGCCCTGCTCTCGTACTCGGACTTCGGGAGCGTCGACGACGAGTCGAGCCGGATCCCCCGGGAGGCCGCGAGACGCCTCAGGGAGCGCGGCGACGTCGACTACCCCGTCGACGGCGAGATGCAGGCTGATACGGCCCTCGTCGAGGAAATGCTCAACGGGAGCTACGGCTTTTCGGCGCTCGAAGAGCCGGCAAACGTCCTGATCTTTCCCAACCTCGAGGCGGGAAACATCGGCTACAAGATCCTCCAGAGACTCGGCGAGGCAGAAGCGACCGGCCCCATGCTCGTCGGCATGGACCAGCCGGTCCACGTGCTCCAGCGGGGAGATTCCGTCAAAGATATCGTGAACCTTGCAGCCGTCGCCGTCGTCGACGCCCAGGAGGAATCCAGCTAGCTCAATCGCCAGCGTGGCGATCAGCACGAGAGGGGGGTGGCACACCCTCCGAGCGGCGGGCCGGTTCGGTCGACGCTTCAGTAGGTGCGCGATTGACGTGCGCATACGCTTCGGGGGTGTTCGCGAGGGGATGGGCCGGGTTCTCCTCGCTGGAGACGGCGGCGGCCCGGACCGCCTCGAACCCGGCGATCCGGGCCCGGATCCCCCGCCAGTGTGAGGCTGTTCCTGGCGGGTGGTTCACCTTCGCGAGCGTGCCCAGCTCGCGGTCGCGACTGGCGAGGACCGCGGCGTTGACGTTGCTCGCGAGGTCGTCGTGATCCACGAGGATCCCGACGGACGCGGGATGGCTGATCCGGGCCGCAAGGGCGTCGAGCCCGAGGTGGAGGGCCCGGTACTCGGCGACGTTGTTGTCCGGTGCGCCGTCGGGGACGGCGAGGCGCTTGATTCGCCGACCGGTCGGGGTTTCGATGATCACGCCCAGGCCGGCCCCGGTCGACTCGAAGGAGCCGTCCGTCGCGACGTAATAGTCCCGCCGGTGGGTGTGGGGCGGGTGGGCGATGTGCGGCGTCGGCGCCTCGTCGAAGAGGTCCCGGAGTCGGGGCCGGCCCATCGTGGCCATATGCCCACTTGCCCGGGTTCCCTCATAAATTTCTCGCCAACACTCATGACCCACGGGCCCCAAATCCGGGATATGAAGGCCCGCGAGTTGATGACCGGCGACGTCGAAACGGTGCAGCACGACGATTCCGTCGGCGATGTCCTCAGGAAGATGTCGAGCCGGCCGTTCAACGGCTTCCCCGTCGTCGACGACGATGGGCGACTCGTCGGGATCGTGACCCAGCGAGACCTCGTCGAGATCTTCGAGCCGTCGGATCGAACGCTCTGGATACCCGTCGGGTTGCCGCCCTTCCTCGAGCCGGTCGATTACGCGATCGAGGCCTCATTTGGGGACCTGGACATCGAAATCGACCTCGCCAGGCGTGCAGGGGATCCCGTCAGCAGCGTCATGACCGAGGACGTCGTTACGGTGTCCCCCGAAACGGACATCGACACCGTCATCGAAATCCTCGCCCGCCGTGAGCCGAACGTCAACCGGGTCCCGGTGACGACGGACGGATTCGTCGACGGGATCATCACCCGCCAGGACGTCCTCACCCACCTCCACGAGACGGGGCAACTCGCTTTGCTCGCCGAGGAGACGGAACGCTGAAAGTGCCGACCCACCACTCCTGAACCGTGTCGCGAGTTCGAAGCGTCCTGTCGTGGCTCTTCCTTTCGGCGATCTGGGGGACGGCGTTCATGGCGATCAAGGCCGGACTCGAAACGTTTGCCGAAGCGCCGGTGCTCTTTGCGGCCTTTCGCTACGACCTCGCAGGCCTGTTGATGCTCGGGTACGCGATCCTGACCGTCGACCGCTGGCGGCCGAAAACCCGGGACGAGTGGGTGTTGAGTCTCGTCGGCGGGGCGTTCATGATCGCCGGCTATCACGCATTCCTGTTCGTGGGCGAACTGTCGACGACGAGTGCCGTCGCCGCCGTGGTCGTGAGCCTCAGTCCGATACTCACGACCGGTTTCGCCCGGGTCATGCTCCCGGGCCGGACGCTCTCGCCGCTGGGAATCATCGGGCTCGGGCTCGGCCTCCTCGGGGTCGTCGTCATCGCCCAACCGGATCTCGGCTCGCTCGTGGAAACCGCGACGGTCGGCGAGTTTCTCGTCTTCATGGCCGCAGTGAGTTTCGCCCTCGGGAGCGTGCTCGCGACGACTTTCGAGGCGAGCCTGCCGGTCGAGACGATGGAGGCGTGGTCGATGGTGATCGGCGCGATCATGCTTCACGGGATCAGTGTGCTACTGGGGGAAGGGGTCGGTTCGGTCGCCTGGAGTCTCGAGGGGCTGGTGGCGCTTTTCTACCTCTCGGTCGTCGCCAGTGCGATCGGCTTTCTCATCTACTTCGACCTCCTCGAGCGCCTCGGACCGGTCGAAATCAACCTCGTCTCGTATGCAGCCCCGATCTGGGCGGCACTTACCGGGTGGATGGTCCTTGGAGAGTCAGTCTCGGCGGCAACCGGGGCCGGCTTCCTGGTCATCCTCGCCGGCTTCTGGTTGATCAAGCGGGAGGCGATCGCCCGGGAACTGGCCGGTATCAGCCGGTTGCTGGGACGGGACGACTAAGGCGATCGGCGATCAAGGTCTGGGTATGAACGTCCGTGAAGCCACGGAGGAGGACATCGAGGGAATCCGGCGCGTGGCCGAGGCCGCCTGGCGGACGGATTACGCGGGGCGAGTGAACGAGGAGACGATCGAGTCTGGAGTCGAACGCTGGTACAGCGATCCAGTCGTCCGAATGGAACTCTCGAACCCGGGGACTGACCTTCGAGTCGCCGAGAAAGACGACGAAATTATCGGATTCGTGCACGCCCATCGATCCGGTCCGGTGGGCACGATCCTCCGCCTTCACGTCGATCCGGCCCACCGGAAGGCCGGGATCGAGGAGGACCTCTATGAGGCGATCGCGACAGACTTCGAGGCCGAGAGCGAAGGGATCCGCGCCACCGCGCTGGCGGCCAACTCACACATGCAGGAGTTCTACGAGACCCGTGGCTTCGAACACGTCGATACCGACACGACCACGATCGGCGAGACTCAGTACGACGAAACGGTCCTCGAGCGGACCTGATCACTTCGCGGTCGCGATCCGTTCGAACTGGTCGTCGGTGAGGGCGATCTCTGTCGCCCGGAGGTCCTCCTCGAGTTGCTCGATCGACGTGGCCCCGGCGATCGGGGCGACGACCTGTTCGTGATGGAGCAGCCAGGCGAGACTGACCTGGGCCGGACTGGCCTCGACGTCATCGGCGATCGCTTCGACCTCCTCCAGCACGTCGAAGTTCTCCGCAATCAGATAGGAGTCGACGAACTGCTCGTCAGTTGCACCCCGGGAATCCGGTGGCGGTGCCTCTCCTCGCGTGTACTTCCCGCTCAGAAAGCCACCTGCCAGCGGGGACCAGGGAATGACCCCCAGTCCGTATTCGTGGCACATCTCCAGATATGATCCCTCGATCTCCCGGTTGACGGCGTTGTACCGGGGTTGGACAACTTTAAACGGTTCGTACCCCTCGCGGCGAGCGATTTCGTTTGCCATCACCACCTTCCACGCGTTGGGCTCCAGCGTCGAGGCCCCGAGATAGTTGACCGACCCGTCACGAACGAAGTCATTCAACGTGCGCATGAACTCCGAAGCGGGGGTCGCGTCGTCCCAGCGGTGGATGTACAGCAGATCGAGGTAGTCGGTGCCGAGCCGATCGAGAATCAGGTCGATCTGTCGGCGGAGGTGTTTGCGCCCGAGCCCGCGGCCGTTCGGGTCGCCCTCGCGGGTCGGCCAGTAGATCTTCGAGGCGATCACGAAGTCCTCGCGGTCACGCTCTGTGAGCCAGTCACCGACGTATTCCTCCGCGCGACCGTCGCCGTACATGTCCGCGGTGTCGATGAAGCGACCGCCTGCGGCCTCGTAGGTGTCGAGGAGGCGGTGGGCCTGCTCGGGCCCGATTTCGATCGCGCCGGTGTCGTCCTCTCGACCGAACCGCCAGGTCCCGAAGGCGATCTCGGAGACCCGGGTTCCGGTTCTGCCGAGCGGGACTGTCGCCAGGTTCATATCCCGGGCTACTGGCGGAACGGACAAAAAGCCGTCACTCAGTCGGCGTTGTAGTGTCGGCCAAGCACGAGCGCCAACACGTGGGTGGCGAGCAGTACGGCCACCGTGAGCTGGACCGTCGACGTTTCGAGGCCACGGAGGATCAGCGGGACGTAGATGAAGGGCAGTCCGACGCCAGCCCAGAAGCCGGCGGCTTCGAGTGGCTGGAGGAGCATCCCGGATCCAGGTGGCCTCGCGGCCTGGGCGTCGGGGGTGGAGGATTGGGTTGACATTGGGGGGACACCTCGGTACCGATACCAAGGAACCCCAGGATCATATAGGGGCCCGAACGTTCGGTTCAGTTCAGCGAAATTAGGGAGCCGGGCGATCGTTTCAGGTCATTTAATCGTCCGTTTTGCAGGCTCGAAACGATTTATCGACCTCTCTCAGCCCGTTTCGCCGAGAACGGCGCGACCCGGCGAGGGTTTAAGTCGGATGACCGGACCAGGCAGACCCATGGTGCGAGCGAAACCACGGCACGACGGACAGCCCGCCTCACTCATCTCCCGAGCAATCGCGTTCCTCGTCGACGGAACGGTGGTCGGTCTCGGCACGGCACTGCTCTTCTGGCTCGTCACGATGATCGCTCCCAGGGCGGTCGGCCTGGTCGGACTGCTGGCGGGCGCCGGTGGATTGCTGTACTTCATCGCTCTCGAGGGAGCCGGCGGACAGACGGTGGGGAAGCGGATGATGGGCATCGCCGTCGTCAAATCGGACGGGCGGACCGCCGACATGAAAGCGGCGACGGTCAGGAACCTCCTCCGGATCGTCGACAGCGTGCCGGCGTTTTACGCCGTCGGCATCGTGGTCATGCTGCTTGCCGGGGACGGCAAGCGTCTCGGCGATCTGGTTGGTGACACGATGGTCGTCTCGACTGGAGCCTGACACCCGGCCAGAGCGCCAAACGGGGCTCCCGGTGACGGGAACTGCGCGTAGCGACGGCGTTGCATCCTCACAGACCAGTGTTCCGGCTCTCCGGGGAGTCACTTGGCCGACTCGCAGCGACCCTCGGTTTCGAGGCCGTCGAACTCGAATCGGGTTCCGCCGGACTTGCTGTCGGCGATCTCCACGTCCCAGTCGTGGGCCTGGCCGATCTCGGCAACGATGTTGAGGCCGAACCCAGTTCCCGCTTCGGCCGTGGTGAAGCCGGGTTCGAAAACCCGGTTGCGCTCGTCCTCGGGGATTCCAGGGCCGTTGTCCGCGACATAAAACCCCTCTCGCCCGTCGATTCGGCCGACCCGGACCGTCGGGTCCGGCCCGGCGTGCTCGACGGCGTTACAGAAGAGATTCTCGAGCAGGTGCTGGAGCCGGTCGTGGTCGGCCTCGAACTCGAATTCGGATTCCACCTCGACGGTCCCGGCTTCGGATTCGACCATCCCCCACGACTCCCGGGTTACCGCTTCGAGCGAGCAACACTCGACGGATTCCACCGTGTAGTTCGTGTGGGCGAACATGAGGAGTTCGTCGACGATCGAGCCGATTCGGTCGAGGGCGTTCTGGAGCGGTTCGACCCGTTCGTTCGATTCGAGTTTGTCCCCGATCAAATCGGCGTACCCCTGGGCGACGTTGAGCGGGTTCCTGAGATCGTGGGAGGCCCGGGAGAGAACCGTTCCGAGACGGTCGACGCGGTTCTCGAGTCGTCGCGCCCTGGCCTCGATTTTGACGTACTGGTGGGCGTAGACGAGGTTGAGCACCGCGCCGATGGCCATCGCGTTGAGCAACAGGGAAACCGGCTCCTCGGTGAGCGACAGCTCGAGGCTCAACAGGATCCGCATGTAGGTCGCAATCACGACGAACAGGCCCATGCCGAAGATCACCGCAAATCCCAGCACGGCGATCTGCCACGGGGAAAACTCGTGATCGCGGAGCTGGGAGCCGTACCAGACGAGTCCGACTCCCACCGCAATCGGAAGCGAAAGTTCCAGAGCCTGGATTACCGGCGACGCACTGCCGAAGACGAAAAAGACGAGTTCGGCGCCGAACATCAATGCGATGCCAGAACAGATGAGCAGCCAGTGTCCGGCGGCACCGACGGATTCTATCACTTCCCCGACTCGTTCGACGACGGAGAGGTCGGCACCCGCGATAGATGGCATCACAAATCGGGTCAAATATCCAGTATCGATTAAACTTTTGTAGCCAATTATCACAAGATAGAACTACGAAACCGGAGATTATCGTTCGACCAATAAATCTGCCATCTCGTAAATTTGGGTCCGACTGCTCCCAAGCAGTGTCCCGTCTCCTCGCTGTCGCTCGTCGCTGAAAAATGCCCGGGGAGGGGTTCGAACCCTCGACCTCCGCATGTCCCAGGTCCAAGGCTCGGCCGACCTGAGCTGCGAGTATGCCACACCGAAACTCGAAACCCTATGAGTGCGGCGCTATGACCACTAAGCCACCCGGGCTCACGACCGGCTAAGATGGTTCGCCTCTAAAACCTTTGTATCTTCCCCGGGTGACCCGCCGAATTTATCATACGGGAGGGGGACGTATCGGTATGGACGTACCGACGGCAGTCGAGGAGGCCCTCGGCGACGAGACGGTCACCGAGCGGGTCTCACTCAAGGGGGAAGACGCGTTATTCCTGACACCCTCCCGGACGATACACTACAACTCGGAGGGTTTCCTCAGCGACGAATCGGTCGAAACCTATCCACATTCCGCAGAGCGAATCGACGTCAGGGAAAAACGCCGAAAGACGATCATCACCCTCGATTACGGGACCGACGGGGAGCGTTCTTTTTCCGTCCCGGGGTCGGCCCTCGATGACGCACTCGAACCGATCGTCGCCGGCGTCTTCCGCGAGACGGGCGTGATCGACCCCGGCGAATCAGTCGTTGGGTTCTACCGGTTCGGTGACCTGACGCTTGTCGTGACCGACCATCGACTGGTCAAACACGTCGGGACCGCCGTCTGGGACGAGGAATACGTCACCGTCACCTTCGCCGACATCCGCGGCCTGGAAACCGAACAGGGAAACGTCGCCTCACAGCTCGTTTTGAAGACGGCAGATCGGACCGAACGGATCAAAACCCCGAACGAAGGCTTTCGGGAGGTCGACGAAACCGTGCGGAAGGCCCTGTACGAGTACTACGAGGTGCCAGACCAGGACGCATTCGAGGCTGCCGTCGCCCCGGAAGACGAGGACGAATCGACCGCTGAAGAACCAGTCGACGAGACGGGTGACCCAACCGGTGGGACCGCCGAGTCGGGGGCGGGTTCAGACGAAGTCGTGTTCGTGTCCGCCGCGAGCATCGACCACGAGGCCCTTCAGGAGGAACTCGACGAACTCGAGGCGGCCCTCGACGAACAGGAGGCCACCATCGAATCCCAGATGGCTGCCCTCTCGAAGCAACGTTCCCGGATCGAATCGCTCCGGGACCTCATCGAAGAATAGCGCCGCCGACTGATTCCCGTTACTCTCGACCCGTCACTTTCCGGATACATGACGAGCCGAAGGGCCCGTGCTCACCCGACTCGAAGTTCATGAAGTAGCCCGTCGAGAGCGACGCGCCACAGCGGCGACAGGTGAACTCGCCCTCTTTCGTGATGACCTCGCTTTCGAAACTGAGGTACTTCGAATCCACCGGCCTGATCATCCCACCGTCCCGCTCGATCACGCCATCGGCCGCCGCTCGCTCGAGAATCTGGCGGGTGGTTCGTGGGTCGGTCGTGAGCGTCTCGAGTCGGTCGATCACCGCTGCGACCGAGAGGGATTCGTCCTCGAAGTGAGCGAGCAATTCGAGGCCCAGTTCGATGCGGTCGCGGTCGGTCACGGGTGAGAAACGAAAGTAGCCGGAATAAGGGTTGTGCCTACGAGCACTCGCTCCAGCCACAGGACTGACAGGTCTTACAACCCTCCGAATAGTAGAGATCCATCGACCCACATTCCGGACATTCCGGACTCTCCCCGGCGTCGATGAGCGATTGGGTCGAATCGAGTTCCGAGTCGGGGGTTTCCGTCGCGGTCGCACCGCCGTCGGTCTCGGGCCCCGTCTCGAGGGTGTCCGGGGGAGTTTCACTGGCCCCGTCCTCGATGTCGTCGAGGGTCTCCTGCTGGGGATAGGGTTTGTCGACCTGGTCCTCGAGGTATCGCCACATCGCGGTCCCGATCGCGTCCGGGATCGAGTTGATCTGTTCGCCCTTGTCCCAGGCGACCTTGGGGCTCCGGGTACCCTTGAGTTCGTCGACGATCTCGTAGGGGTCCACGCCGGACCTGAGCGCAGTCGAGATGACCTTCGCGAGCGCCTCGGTGAAGGAGTTCGTGAACCCACCGGAGTGCCCGATGTTCGCGAAGAGTTCGAAGGGACGTCCCTTCTCGTCCTCGTTGATCGTCACGTAGAGTTTCCCGTATCCGGTGTCGACGCGTTGGCTCACGCCCTGGAGCGCGTCCGGGCGCGAACGCTTTTCGGCGTATTCGGGCGCCTCGAGGTCTGCGAGGTCGGAGCCGAGAAGCTCGACCACCGCCTCGTGGTTGATGAACTGTTCGAAACCGCCGAAGGCGGTCTCGATATGTTCGACGATCAGTTCGGCGGCCTCCGCCTCGTCCATGCCGGCGAACTCGGTGTTCTGGGCCCGGGTCGTGAGGACCTGCTTCGACCGGGTGCCGTCGCGGTAGACGGTCACGCCCTTACCGCCGTGGTCGTAGATGTACCGGAAGACCTCGTCCATCTCCCCGACGGTCGCTTCCCGCGGGAAGTTCACCGTCTTCGAGATCGAGGAATCGACGCCCTCCTGCAGGGCCGTCTGGATCGAGGCGTGTTCCTTGCCCGTGAGGTCACTCGAGGTGACGAAGAGTTCGGCGATCGCGTCGGGAACCGTCGAGAGGCCCTCGAGACCGTCGAACTCGTTTGCGGCCATCTGATCGGTGGCTTCGGCTTTGACTTCCTCGACGTCGATGTCGTTTGCCTCCAGGGTTCGCAGGAAGTAATCGTCGAACTCGACGAGCATCTCGTCGCCCTGAACGTCATCGGAGACGTTCTTGTAGTAGGCCACGTTGAAGATGGGCTCACAGCCGCCAGTCGTGTTGCCCACCATGGAAGTGGTTCCAGTCGGGGCGATCGTGGTCGTGTTGTGGTTCCGAATGGGGTACCCGTCTTCCCACTCGGCGGGATCCTCGCCCGTGTGGTGCTCGAACCACTCGGGATAGCGAGTCGGGTCGGCGTACTTGGAGTTACCCCACTCCGAGAAGCTCCCCCGCTCGGTGGCGAGATCGTGGGAGGCCCGCTTTGACCCGTGGTTGATGTGCACCATGAGCTGGCGGGCGACCTCGTTTGCGGGTTCGGAGCCATACCGCATCCCGAGCTGGACGAACAGCTGGGCGATGCCCATGATCCCGAGCCCGACCTTGCGCATCTCCCGGACCTTCTCGGTGATCTCTTCGACCGGGAAGTCCGACATCGTGACGACGTCTTCGAGGAATCGGGTTCCGAGCTCGATGCGGCGGTCGAACTCCTCCCAGTCGATGGCCTCCTCGAGGAACGCTTCGATGGCGGCTGTCCGATCGGTATAGTCGGCTTCGCTCGCTGCCGACCAGGCCCGCCAGTCCGGGTGTTCCTCGGCGACGATCGTCGAGAGGTTGATATGACCGAGATTGCAGGCCTCGTACTCCTCCAAGGGCTGTTCTCCGCAATTGTGACAGACGAGCCCGTTGGCGACGAATGAGTGGGTTTCCGGCTCTGTCAAGTCATACACCGGTTCGTGACCGTCGAATTCGACGGATTCGACCGTCGCCTCGAACGTTTCGCTGTACGGGGCCCGGCTGTATTCCGAAAGCCGTTCGTCGAGGGTGTCGTTCTTGTCGTCCCGAAGGAAGCCGATCTCCTCGCGGAAGGTGAGGAGACCGTCCTTCGAGATGACCAGATCGTGATCGGCCTGGCGCTCGTAGGTCGCCGTGCCGCCAGTTCCGTCCGGCATTTCCTGCCGGCCCGCTTCGTGACGGTTCTCGTAGATTTTACTGAACACGCCGAAATTGACAAGGAGACGTTGGACGTCCCGAAGCAGTTCGACGCCGGTGCTCGTCAGTCGGACCGAAACGCCCTTCTCGACGGTACCCTGGACGCCCCCGTCGGCCGTGAAGAGCGCCCGAAGGAAGCCGCGGGCCATCTCCTCGCTGCCGCGCATGACGGCCTCGGGGACCTGCAGTTTTTCCTCTGCCAGACCGGCCTCCGCGGCGTATTCGTACAGCCGCGTGGAACGAACGCGCTGTTCGACGGCCTGAGCGCCCCGATAGTCGTCGGATCTGGCGATTTCGCTGACGCCGACGTCGTATCCCCCATTGCCGAGCGGCTCGCGGACGACCGCGTTCACGTCCTCGGCAAACGGCTCGGAGATCGTGGCGTCCTCGTCGTAGAAGTTGAGAACGGCCCGTTCCTCACCGTCTTTGAGATGGCCGTCACCGACAAGCCACCCGAGGACCCGTCCCTCCTCGGCGGATCCGTGGGTGCCGAACACACCCTTTCGATTCTGGACGTGAACCCCGTCGCCTGGTTCGAGGTCCTGTGCTTCGACCCAGCCGTCCTCGGTCATCATCCGGTGGTCGGCGGTCAAGCGGAGCTGGTAGCCCTCTTGGGTCGTGAGCTCGTAGACGTCTTTTACGCCCGTCTTGAAGACGCTGCTTGCCTCTTTGACGGTGTCGTCGCTCAGCCGACCGTCGACGACGACGTTGCGGGCGACGCCCCGTTCGTACAGCTCCTCGGCCGGCACGAGGCCGTCTTCCGTGCTGATCAAGGTGTCTCCGGTAACACATGGGTTCGTCGCGAGCATCCGGTGGTCGGGGTGCTCCTCGACGTCGAAGGAGTGTTCCTTGTTCGCGCGTTCGAGATAGATCACGCCGGGCTCGCCGTTCTCGTGGGCGCCCTCGACGATGCGGTCCCAGAGCACCGAAGCCGGGAGGGAGAGTTCCTCGCCGACATCGACGTAGTCGCCGAGGCCGTATCGCCCGTACATTTCCTTCGTTTCCTCGGTCGCGATGTGGGGTTCCTCCGTGCGTGGGTTGGTGAGGGTGTACTCCTCGCCGTTTTCGAGCGCTTCCATGAAGTCGTCGGTCACGCCGACGGAGATGTTGAAATTCGAGAGGTGCCCCTCGACGGCGTTCCGGAGGTGCTCGGGAACGCGTCCCTCCTCGTCGATCAGTTCGCGGGCCTCCTCGAGGGCCTCGGAGAAGTCGGTGTATGTGGGGTCATCGGGGTCGTTGAGTTTGAGGGTGTGGGCGAGCGAGACGTCCTTGTTCTTCGAGTGGATGAACTCGATGACGTCGGGATGGGAGATGCGCATGACCGCCATCTGGGCGCCGCGACGGGTCCCACCCTGGGCGATGGTCTCGGTCATCTGGTCGAAGGTCCGCATGAACGTGATCGGGCCGGAGGCGATGCCGCCCGTGGAGCCCACGGGGTCGCCGTAGGGTCGGAGCTTCCAGAAGGCATAGCCCATGCCGCCCCCGCTCTGAAACGTCAACGCGGCCTCCTTCGCCGTTTCGTGGATATCTGCGAGATCGTCGTCCGGCGAATTGACGAAACACGCAGAGAGCTGCTGGAGTTCGTTCCCGGCGTTCATCAACGTCGGAGAGTTCGGCATAAAGGAGAGTGTCGACATCAGCTCCTCGTACTCGCTGGCCAGGCCCTCGACGTGGGCTTTGATTTCCGCCGGCAACTCCGGGACGATGGTCTCGTAGGCGAACTTGTTGACGTTTTCCGGCGTGAGTGCAGTCTCGACGTCGTCCGCCACCGAGGTCCCCTCCTCAAAGACCGCTGCGGCGAGTTCGTCCCGCCGTGGGTGGTCCGGTTTGATCTGCTCCGGCCGAACGGTGATCTCGACATCGCGTTTCGCCGCTTCGTATGGCGCCTCGGCGAGCGCGATGTTTCGGGCGACCCGAACGAAGAGGTCCTCCTGGTCCTCGATACGATTTCCCTCGGCGTCCTGCGTGAGATACCTGGCCGGGAGGATGTTGTGATAGGCGTTTGCGGTGAGTCGATCTTCGAGGGTGTCACCGGTGACGCGCTTGACGGGCAGCGTGTACTCCCCGGTCGTTTCCGTCCTCATCTCGATACCTCCAGTGTCGAATCTGTTAACGAATGTCCAATGTGCATGTGTGCTGTACCGGATTGGCCCTACGCCGGCTGAGACGCTTCAGTTCCCGCCTTCGGGGTGTGGAGCAAGACCACACCTGGCGGGTGTGTAACCACTACTCGGGTAACGGTGGGACCAGTATAAGCCTACTCCCAGCGGACCGAAAGTGAAATTGGCCAAACTCGTTCCCGAGTCGCCCGATCGGCTCAGAAATCGGTTTTCGCTGCCGGTTCTTTCGGGGCCGGAAACCGACCCGCCCGGACGGCCGCGAGGAAGTTCCCCACGATGTGATGTCCGACGGCAGTGAGCACGCTCTCCGGGTGGAACTGAACGGCAACGATCGGATACTCGCGGTGCCGAATCGCCATCGGGATTCGCTGGCCGTCGTGCTCGGTTCGGGCGGAGATCTCGAAGCAATCCGGCACGTCGAGGGCGAGAAGTGAGTGGTACCGCCCGCCCTGAAACCCCTGCTCGATCCCGTCGAAGATCCCCCGACCGTCGTGTTCCACGGAGGCGGCCTTGCCGTGGACCGGCTCCGGAGCGGCGCCGACCGTGCCACCGTAAACCGAGACGGCCGCCTCCATTCCGAGACAGACGCCCATCGTGGGTATCGTTTTGGCCACGTCCGTGAGCACGGCTGTGGACACCCCGACGTCTCGGTCGTTTTTCGGATGACCGGGGCCGGGACTGATGACGATCGCGTCGGGGGCTTACGCCCGGATGCGTTCGAGATCGACCGTGTTCTTCACGACGACCGTCTCGGGTCGACTCCCGTCCGGCAAGTGGCTCTCCGAAACGTACTCGACGAGATTGTACGTGAACGAGTCGTAATTGTCGACGACGAGCACCTTCATGGCCTGGGCTCACCCCTCTCGATCGCCTCGAGGGCGGACAACGCCCCGTCCATCTTCGCTTCGGTCTCGGCGTACTCGCGTGCCGGATTCGAGTCGGCGACGACCCCGGCCCCCGCCTGGACCCGCAATCGGTCGGGCGTTCCGTGTTCGATCGTCGCCGTTCGGATCACGATCGCCATGTCCGCGTCCCCCTGCCACGAGACGTAGCCCACGCCACCGCCGTAGACCCCGCGCGGTGCCGACTCGAGGTCGTGAATGAGTTCCATCGCCCGGATCTTGGGTGCCCCCGAAAGGGTCCCGGCCGGGAAGCAGGCCCGGATGGCGTCGAAGGCGTCCTGGTCCTCGCGGAGCGTTCCCGTCACCGTCGACTCGATGTGCTGGACGTGACTGTACTTCAGGACGCGCATGAACTCCTCGACGTCGACGCTCCCCGGTCGGGACACCCGTCGGACGTCGTTCCGGGAGAGATCCACGAGCATCGTGTGCTCGGCCCGTTCCTTGTCGTCGGCCAGCATCTCGCCGGCCAGCCGGCGGTCCTCTGCTGGACTCGAACCACGGGAGCAGGTGCCGGCGATCGGATTGTTCAGGACCGTCTCGTCGGCGACCGAGACGAGCGTCTCGGGACTGGCTCCCACGATCGAACGGTCCCCGTGGGAGAGCAGGTACATGTACGGCGAGGGGTTGACGGATCGCATCGATTCGTAGAGCCCGACTGGATCGATTTCGCCGTCGAGTTCCCGCGTCCGCGAGATGACTGCCTGGTAGACCTCTCCCTCGTTCACGGCCCGTTTCGCCTGCTCGACGGCATTCTCGTAGGTCTCGCGGTCCCCGGCTCGTTCGGAAGTGCGGTGGAAGCCCCCACTGGAGGACCGCGCTCTTTCCCGCAGCGTTTCGGTGACGGCCCGTGCCTCCGCGACCAGGTCCTCATAGACCGACGCTGGGTCGGCCGACGGTGGGACCACTGGAGTGAAGACGAGCGAGACCGTCCCGGCTGCGTGATCGAAGACGAGGGTTCGAGTCGTGAGGACGAACTGGGCGTCCGGCACCCGCCGCTCCGGCCGTTCGATTCCGACCTCGTTGAGCCAGAGGTCATACACCGCGTCGTAGGCCAGAAAGCCGACGACGCCGCCGGACAGGAGTTGCCGGTCGCCAGCCGGAAATCCTCGGCGTTCGACGGCCGGGAGCGCTCCGCGGAGCCGATCGAGGACGTCGCCGTCTCCAGGTGCCACGAGATCGGCCGCGGCGGAGTCCCGGAGCCGCTCGACGGTATCGCCGTCGGTATCGAGCGTGATCACCGCGTCCGGATCGTACCCCACGAAGGAGAAGCGCGCGTGGCGCTCGGTGGAGGTGCCGGCCGAAAACGCGTCGGCCGGATCACTCGCGGCGGTTTTTTCGCCGCTTTCCAGCAGGAAGCGGTACTCGCTCCGGTCCCCGAGGGCCACCGTCGCCGGGAGGGGCGAGACGTCCACCGGGAGTTCCGCAGCGACCCGGGCGACCACGGGCTCGGGTCCCGATACGAGTTCGGCGAACTCGGCCCGGGAGACGTCGAATTCGGTCATTCGACTGCCCCCGTTTGAGCCCGGTCGACGAACTTGCGGACCATGGAAGCGTCCTTTCGCCCCGGTTCGCCCTCGACCCCCGAGGCCACGTCGACCGCGTAGGGGTCAACCGTTGTAACGGCTTCCTCGACGTTGTCCGGGGTCAGCCCTCCCGCCAAGATAAGTGGAGTATCGAGTGCGTGGAATTCTCGGGTTGCCGACCAGTCGTGGGTTCGGCCGGTTCCACCGGCTCCGGTCTCGGCGGTGGAATCGACGAGAATCGCATCGGCGTCCCGTGCATAGTCCTCGATCACGGGTTCGTCGTGGTTCACCGATGCGATCGTTCCGACCCCGGTTTCCGAAAGTGTCGCCACCTCCTGTGGGGTGAGTCCATCGTGTATCTGGACCACGTCCGGGCGGACCGTTTCGACCAGGTCCCGAGCCCGCTCGACGGTTTCCGGCATGGTCACGAGGACGGTGCTCACGAAGGGGGGGACGCCTTCGAAGAGCGTTGCCGCCGTCTCCGGCGAGACTTCTCGCGGCGTCTCGACCGGGACGTCGACGATGGCCCCGACGGCGTCGACACCTGCCTCGATTGCCGCCTGCACGTCGTCCTCGTGGGTGAACCCACAGACCTTCACGCGGACCATGTCAGGCCGCCGGGACCCCTTCGAGATCCGCAAGTTTTGCTTCCGCGTTGCCGGAATCGATCGCCCTGCCGGCCGCTTCGACCCCGTCGGCCAAGGTGGTTGCCTCGCCGGCGACGTAGATGGCGGCCCCAGCGTTTGCAAGGATGATGTCCCGCATCGCCCCGTCGACAGTCCCGTCGAGGATTCGGGTCATGTGGGTCGCGTTCTGCATTGGACTGCCCCCGGAGACGGCCTCGATACCGGCCCGCGAAAGGCCGAGATCTGACGGGCGAATCGTGTACTCCTCGATGGAATCGCCCTCGACTTCGGCGACGGTCGTCTCGTCGTGGATCGCGATCTCGTCGAGCCCGGACCCGTGGACGACCAACGCATGTTCCACGGGCATGTGCGCGAGCGCCCGCGCGATGAGCGGGACGAGTTCGGGATCGTACACCCCGAGAACCTGCGCGTCGGCGCCGGCGGGATTCGTCAGCGGCCCGAGGACGTTGAACACCGTGCGCATTCCCAGCTCCTGTCGGGGGCCGATGACGGCCTTCATCGCGGGGTGGAAGACGGGGGCAAGCATGAAGCCGATCCCGGCCTGCTCGATCGCCCGTTCGACCGCCGGCGGTTCGGCCTCGACCGGAACGCCAACCGCCTCGAGGACGTCGGCACTGCCCGAGGACGACGAAACCGAGTAGTTGCCATGTTTGGCGATCGGGACGCCAGCACCGCTGGCGACGATGGCGCTCGTCGTCGAGACGTTGATCGTGTCGTAGTCGTCCCCGCCGGTCCCGCAGGTGTCAACGAGTGGACTTCGGTCGGGTTCGATGGTCCGGGCAGCCTCCCGCATTCCCTGGGCGAAGCCCGCGATTTCAGCTTCGGTTTCGCCCTTCGCCCGCAGTGCGGTCAACAGTGCCCCGATCTGGGCGTCAGTCGCCTCCTCGAAAATCTGTGTCGCCGCGGTGCGGGCCTGTGAAACGGTGAGATCCTCGCCCTCGGCGACGCGTTCGATGTATGCTTTCATGGGCAACGCAATGTACTATTTCGGTATTAGATGAACATGTTTGTACATCACTTAACACTTTCGCAATTCCACCCACCGGTCGGTGGTTTCGAAACCTTCAACTGTTCCGACCGGATACGGTCGGGTGCAAGCGCCAGGGTCGGTGGTCTAGTCTGGCTATGACACCTCCTTGACATGGAGGAGACCGGCGGTTCGAATCCGCCCCGACCCATTCTCGATAACTCAAACCGTCGAGCGACCCGTAGGTGTCGCGAGACGTTTGATTGCGGTCGTGAATTTGTCGGCGGATTCGAACGTTGGAACGGAGCGACCACCGGGAGCGGAGTGACAGCAGTTCGAATCCGCCCCGACCCATATTCGGCGACTCTCACTTCGCAGCGACCAGCTCGCTGTGTCGCTGCCATGAGATCGCGTTCGTATATTGGTCAGCGGATTCGAGCCCTATCACGAGCGAGCTTGCCAGCGAAGTGATTTCGGTTCGAATCCGCCCCGACCCTTTCACCGTTTGCTGCGTTCCGCTCGCTCACGCTCGCTCCACTGGCAAAATCTGGACCAAAATCCTCCTCACCCCCTTCCGGGGTGTCTCGGCCAGAGTGCAGAGCGCTCGGTGATCGCCAGATCGGTTTCCGCCCCACCTGCCACGTTCGAATCCGCCAGGTGGGGCCATAATGGTAACCTATTTGGCGTGTCTCTCCGGAGTTTTCCACATGAATCGCCTGACGAGACGGGTGTTTATCGGGGCCGTGGGGGGAAGCACGCTTGCAGCCCTTGCCGGCTGTGCCGGTGGTAGGGAACCCGCGACAGTTCAAGTGAGCCTGGCAGAGGTGGGTAGTACCGAACCATTGACCGACGAGGAAACCCAGGAGCTGGACCCGGGGAGTTACTATGGGGACGGCTTCGAGATCGTCGAACCCACGACGATCGAGTACACCGTCGAGGTACTCGAGGGGTCGAACGTCAACGTGTTCGTCCTCGATCAGGAGAATCTCGACGCCTTCGAGGCGGAGAAGTCCTTCGAAGCGGTCCCGGACTCGATCGACCTCGACGTTGAGTACGTCGAGGAAGTCGGGCTCGATCTCGAGCCGGCGACCTACTATCTCGTGGTATACAACGGGGATGACGCCCCCGAAAACGCCTGATTTCTACCGCAAGGCGAAAAGGGACCGATCTCGGCGCTGCCGGTCGTTTGAAACGTTTCAGCACAGGTGGAAGTTCGTCACCAGGAACCGATAAATCTCCTCGGCCCGTTAGGTTTCGTCCTCGGTTCGATCCACGTCACCGACTGGATCCGCCCGTTCGAGGTCCTCGCTCTCGCCTGACACGTCTACAGAGGATCGGTCCGCTGTGGGTTGATCGGCACTCCCGCCATCGGATTCAGACCCCGAGCGATCGAAACCGGCGTCCCCGTCGGGATGATCGTCGATATCGACGAGTCCCCGTCGGATCGCAATTCCGAGTGCGACGAGGACAAGCCCGAGTACGACCAGCACCCACGACTGGGTGACGAAGACCGAAATGACTCGATTGACCACCCCGATCGCCAGCTCCGAGATGCCGGCGGACATGTCACCCTGGGAGGCAATCGCGGCGATCTCACTCTCGGCTCGGCCACCGAGTCCCATGAACCCGAGCGCCTCGATCAGCCCCGTGACAGTGATGACTGCACCGGCGATCAACAGTCCCGAGGATCGAGCCACGGTCACCCAACCGAGGAGCAGCGCCGCCCCGAGAGCCACCAGCGGGAGGACCAAGACCAGAATGTCGAGTAGCGAGACCAGCCCGCGAAGCTGGTCGAGCTGCTGTCGGTCCTCCTGGGACAGTTGCTCGGTCAGTTCCATCGTGTCCGGAAGTTCCTCGTCGAGTTGCTGGCGGGCGAATTGCTCCACGGCCACCTCGAGGTCCGCCCGTGCATCCTCGACGTCGGTCATGAACTGCTCGTAACTCGGGTCCTCGGCAACGAGTGCTTCGATGTAGACCGTCCCGAGGTCCACGATCGCCGACTCGAGTTCCGCAGGCTGCTCGGACTCCTCGACCTGCGTCTCGAATTCGGCGATCGTTTCTTCGCGGATCTGATCGCGACGGTCGTCGTAGGCCGTCTCGAGTTGCTCGTCGGTGAGTTCGACCGTCGTCTCCTCCTGAATTCGCTCCTTCTGCTCGGCTTTGAACTCCTCCCGGACGGCCTGGAACTTTGACTCACTTTCGGTCATCGAGGCGAGTCGGGGGTCGTATTCGGCGATCCCCTGCTCGGCCATAAGTTGAGCGGCGAGCTCGGCCGCGAGATCGTCCTTCAGCGGCGTCGTGTTGACCGCCAGATAGAGGTCCTCGCGATCGCCATGGAGGTATGCATACGCCCGGTCGATGTTCGCCTCGGTCTGATTTTGCAGGTACTGCTCGGTCACCACCGTCGAGAGAAGTTCGTCGGGCGACGGCCCCTCCCCCGTCGTCTCGTTTTCGTTTTCGAGTTGTGACTGGGCCTCCTCGAGGAAGACCGCGTACGCGTCTTCCTCAGCCAGGCTATCAGCGACGAAGTCCCCGTTCAGGGCGGTTCGTTCGACGCCGATAACGAGGTTGGCCGCCCCAAGCGAAATGACGAGGAGAACGACCAAGGCGACCACGGCAACCGTTCGACCCAGTTTTCCCACCATGCCGATATGTACCGAGGATTGGATAATGAAAGTTTGGGGGCAGTTGACAATAACCGTCCCGAGACCGAAAGAAGCCCCCGGTCAGTCCGCGACGATGCCGACGACGCGCGGGACGAGCTGTCTGAAACCGAGCAAGTACACGCCCACGAACAGCGCCCATGAGCCGATAAACAGCTCCCAGGCCCCCAGCGCGAGATCACCGGCGACGACGTTCGAAATACCCGCCTGTTCGCCGAGCAGGCCGAGTACCGTGAATGCCACCGTGCCGATGGCCATGAGCAGGAGCGTGACTGTTTTGCCGAAAAGTTGCGAGCGAGGTGTTGTCATTGTCGTGTGATTCGCCCGGTCGCTGATGTATCTCCCGTTTCCAGCCGCAAAACCAATCCGCGACAGTCAGAAACGTCCCGGAGAAGTGGGAATGGTAAACGCGGGGTTTCATTACCCGGCAAGCAAATTACCGCGTGTTGATCACGAGCGATGGATGAGGAAGGGGGAAAGAACGGATCTCCGGGAACGGCGTCCTCGGGAGCGGCGGGTGAAACGGTCGATTGGATCCCGATTCCCTACCAGTCACTCGACACGTCCGGAACGATTCTTCGGGTGAATCAGGCGTGGCTCGACGCGCTCGGCTACGAGCGTTCGACCGTCGAGGGTGCCGGTTTCGAGACATTTCTCAGCCCGCAGTCCGAAGAGAGCTTCCAGGCTCGATTTCAGACATTGCTCTCGAGGGGGCGGATTTCGGACGCGAAATTCCAGTTGATCCACGCTGCCGGACACGAGGTGCCAGTCGATTTTGAAGCGACAGTCGAGTACGGAAACCGGGGGGAGATCCAACAGGCACACTGCCAGTTCTTCCCGGTTCAGGAAGATCACGATCGGGACGATCAGCTCCTGGCCCAGACGGCGAAAATCGAGGCGCTTCTGGACGTCGCAATGGAGATCCAGCAGGCCGAAAACGAAGAAGCCGTGTACGAGCAGCTCGTGGCGGCCGCAGCAGACATCCTGGAATTCGACACCGCAATCGCCGACGCAGCAGAAGACGGGTACCTCGTTCCCAAAGCCGTCTCGGAGGGTGCAAAAGTCGAGGAATACTTCGATCGCGTACCGATCGAGGGGGACATGATCGGCACGCGAACCTATCGTGAAGGCAAACCGTCGTTGATCCGGGATCTAGAGGACGACGATTCGGGGCAAGTCGGACACGAATTCCGCTCCGTTCTCAGCGTCCCAATCGGCGAGTATGGCGTCTTTCAGGCCGTCGACCGGGAGCCGGGGGCCTTCTCCGAGACGGACCGTGACCTGGTCGAATTATTGGTTTCCCACGGGCGGAACGCCCTCGACCGCCTCGAACACGTCGAGGCGCTCGAACGACGGACGGGGTCGCTGAGCCGTGAACGAAACCGACTGGAGGCGATCTTCGAAGCAGTCCCGGAGCCAGTCGTCCACATCCGGTACGAGGAGGGGGAACCGATCGTCGTCGACGTCAACTCGGCGTTCGAGGACACGTTCGGATACGAATCGACCGAAATCGAGGGGCGGTCGGTCAACGAACTCCTTGTTCCCGAGGACCGACTGGAGCGGGCCCGCGACCTCGATCGCGCTGCAGAGACCACCGACATGGTCGAGCGGGAAGTCACGAGGCTGGCCGCTGACGGCGAACGGACCTTTCGGCTCCGCTCGGCCGTCCTCGAGACGGACGGCGAGCCGGAAATGCTGGTCGTGTACGTCGATCTCAGCGAGCAGAAGGCACGCGAACGGGAACTCGAGCGGGAAAACGAGCGACTCGAGCGATTTGCCAGCATCGTCTCTCACGACCTCCGGTCCCCACTTACGGTGGCAAGTGGGCGCCTCGACCTTCTCAAGGCCGAATCCCCCAGTCCACACGTCGAGGAAATCGAACGGGCTATCGGCCGAATGGACGCGATCATCGACGACGTTCTGACGCTCACCCGTGGAGGAAAGACGGTGGCCCAGACGGAGAAAGAAACGGTCGACCTTGCCGACCTCGCCGGAACCGCCTGGCACGCCGTCGACTCGGGCGACGCGGGCCTCGAAATCGAAACGAACCGGACAGTACTCGCAGACCGGTCTCGGCTGCGGCGCGTGTTCGAGAACCTCTTCTGGAACGCCGTCGAGCATGCCGGCCCGTCGGTCACCGTCACGGTCGGGGACACGGACGGGGGGTTCTTCGTGGCGGACGACGGGCCGGGAATCCCGGAAGACCAGCGGGAGCGGGTGTTCGAATCGGGCTACTCGACGACCCGAGAGGGGACCGGGTTGGGCCTCGAGATCGTCGCGGAGATCCTGGAGGCCCACGGATGGTCGATTACGCTCACGGAAAGCAAGTCCGGAGGCGCCCGCTTCGAGATCCGGACGGAGTAGCGAGCGTCGAGTGGGGCCCAGTCCTCGCGCGGTCGAGGGGAGGCCCCAACACGTTTACACGAAACGGTCCCCTCCCATTCGGTTGGGAACGATGTTCGAATCACCCTGGGAAATCGGTTTTTTCCTCGGCATTGCGGGCCTGTACGCGCTCTTTCTCTACCAGTTCGCTCGCAAGCGGCTTTCCCGGTCGTCGCCGACACCGAAGCCCGGATCCGGACCCGGCGAGGAGGCCCAGATCAACTGCCCAGAATGTGGCACGCGAAACACGAGCGGATACCGGTTCTGTCGCTCCTGTATCGCGGAACTTCCCCGGTCGGCCGATTCCGATCGCGGGGGTGGACGCGGGCTGATCCGAAATACTCGGTGAAGGGAGTGGGCTTCGTATTTGATAGAAAATTTTAGTACGAAGTGCAAACATAGAAGTATCTGAATTCGAGGTGACAAGCCATGCCGCTGCCAACCACACCAGCTAGTTCATAGATGAGTGGCCTCGACTTGCCGAGTCGACTGTTCGAAACCGGGAACAGGGACTGCGAACTGTACGAGGAAGACGGAGAGTTCGTCCTCAGTCTCGAACTCCCCGGGTTCGATCCGGAAGAAATGACGGTTACCTGGGACAAGGGCGTGCTCAACATCGCCGCCGAGCACGAGGACGATACTCGCGGGAAGCGCAAGACCTTCCATCGTCGGTTCTGCTTCCCGAAGGCGGTTACCGAGAAGGAAATCTCGGCCTCATACACCAAAGGCATTCTCGAAGTCCGGCTCCCACAGGTGACGGGCGCGACGGTCACGGGCAGTGAAATCCCGATCGAACACTAACGGAATCGGTTATTCTCGCGGTTACGGTTGTTCAGAAAACGGACCCGAGCCCTCGTCGAGCCACCTGCGGCAACCCAAATCAGCCCACCCAAACGAGCGCGCGAGACGGAATCTCGCCCTCCCGGATCCATTCGATGTGGAAGTGCCACCGGCCCGAAACCCGTGTGCGTGGGTTTTTATAGCCGGGGCAGCCAATCCCGCATCGATGACGGACCGGAGGGATTCCTGATGCGCATCCTCATTGTCGGGGCAGGGGAGGTGGGTTCCTCGATCGCTGCAAATCTCGCACCGAACCACGACGTGATCGTCATCGAGCAGGACCCGGAGGTCGTCGATGATCTGACCTATTCGCTCGACGTCCTCGCAATTCAGGGAGACGGGACCGAGATGGACGTGCTCAGGGAAGCCGAAATCGGGCGGGCAGACATGGTAATCGCGGCCACCGACAGCGACGAGACGAACATCGTCATCAGCGGCACGGCCAAGACGATCAGCGACGCGTTCACCATCGCCCGGATCAAGCGGCGGAGTCTGTTAAGCACCTGGGAAGAAGCCCACGGGGCCTTCGGCGTCGACTTCATGGTCTGTACCGACCTGGTCACCGCCGAGGCGATCTTCCGGATCTCGGAAGTTCCCCACGCGCACGACGTCGATTCGTTTTCGAACGACCTCGTCCGGATGGTGGAACTGAAAATCGGTCCGGAGAGCCCCGTCGTGGGCAAGACGGTCTCCGAGGCCGACCAGTACGACTCGATGACCGTTGCCGGGATCTTCCGGGACGGTGAGCTGAAAGTCGCCACGGGCGAAACCACGATCGAGGCAGGCGACAATGTCGTGGTCATCGGAAGCAAGGGATCGGTTCGATCCTTCGCCACCGAAACAGCAGCCGAACCCGACGAAAATATCGAGGACATCGTCATCATCGGCGGGAGCAAGGCCGGTCACCAGACCGCCCGGGTGTTCGAGGAACACGGGTATCATCCCCGGCTCATCGAACAGGATCCCGAACGTGCTCGATACCTCGCAGAGGAACTCTCGAAGACGACGGTGATGGAGAGCGACGCCACGGATACAGGCTTTCTCGCTCGAGAGAACGTCGGGGACGCCGACGTGGTCGTCGTGTGTCTGGAAAGCGACGAAAAGAACCTGCTCGTCTCGCTTCTGGCCCGGAAACTCGGGGCCAAACGGACGGTCGCGATCGTTGAAACGGCCGAATACGCCGACCTCTTCGAGGCTGTCGGGGTGAACATCGCCGTCGACCCGCGGATGGAAACCGCCGAGGAGATCGTCAGGTTCACCCGCGAGGGGCACACCGAGAAGGTGGTGATACTTCAACACGACCGGGCTGAGGTACTGGAGGTCGAACTCGAGGAGGACAGTGTCGTTGCCGGAAAGCGACTCGTCGACGTCATCGATTCCCTTCCCGACGGAGTCGTAATCGGCGCGATTTCCAGGGACGGCGAACTCGTCACGCCCCGGGGGGAAACGGTGTTCCAGCCGGGCGATCACGTGGTCGTGTTCGTCGATGGAACCGTCCTCGACGAGGTCGCCCCGAAATTCTGAACAGGGAGAGCACGATGCACGAAACAGGAAGACCACGATGCACGATTTTCATATTCGGCCGGGGCCCATTCCGAACACGAACGAGGGGGTGATGAACTGAAATGAGCTGGAACGTCGAGTGGCGGGCGAGTCTCGCGAGTCTCGGGACGATGGTGAAGTTCCTCTCGCTCGCCATGCTTGTCCCGCTCTTTGCCGCCGTGGTTTACGGGGAAGATATGTTGGTCTTCGTCGTCGCCATCGCGGTGACCGCGGGGGCCGGATTCGCGCTCGAACGGCTCGATCCCGATCCGGACCTCGGGCCCCGCGAGGCGCTCCTGCTCGTCTCACTCGCCTGGACCACCGCCTCGGTCTTCGGAGCGATCCCGTTCCTACTCGCGGGAATCGGCACCGAGTCGACGATCGGGCTCTCACTCGAATCGGCCGGGGCGGCGTTCGGTTCGATCGTCAACGCCCTGTTCGAATCGACGAGCGGATTCACGACGACCGGGGCCACCGTCCTCGGCGAGATCAGTCTGGAGCGACATTCACATGCGGTGTTGCTCTGGCGACAACTCATCCAGTGGCTCGGCGGCATGGGCATCATCGTGCTGATGATCGCCATTCTGCCGGAACTCGCGGTCAACGGCGCCCAGTTGATGCAATCCGAGGCCCCCGGCCCCGACCTGCAGAAGCTGACGCCGAAGATCGCCGAGACGGCCCGGGCGCTCTGGTTGCTCTACTTCGGCTTTACCGTCCTGCTCGTGGCAGTCCTCTTCGGACTCCACCTCGCCGGCTTCGCCCCGAACATGACCCTCTTCAACGCCATCTCCCACGGGTTCACGACGTTACCGACCGGCGGGTTCTCCCCGGAGGCAAACAGTATCGCCGCCTTCTCGGCGGCCGTTCAGTGGGTCATCATCCCCTTCATGGTCGTGGCCGGGACGAACTTCGCGCTGTTC
The DNA here is from genome assembly GCA_034520565.1 of Halodesulfurarchaeum sp. Classification (GTDB taxonomy): domain Archaea; phylum Halobacteriota; class Halobacteria; order Halobacteriales; family Halobacteriaceae; genus Halodesulfurarchaeum. The sequence goes on along the minus strand of JAXHNL010000002.1, from coordinate 1,034,808 downwards.
TGGCACGTCCTCAAGGGCGAGGCCGAACAGCTCTACCGGAACTCCGAGTTCCGCGCCTACACCGGTCTCATCGCGGTGTTCGTCGCCGTCCTCTCGGTCGTGCTGTTCCGTGGGGCAGCCCCGATCCTCGAAATCGGCGGCGCGACCGAGGGACTGGCAGAGCCCTCCATCCGCACTGCAGCCTTCCAGATCGGGTCGCTACTCAACTCGACGGGATACGCGACCGCGAACTTCGCCGAATGGAGCCAGTCCGCCCAGCTACTCCTCCTCTTTGCAATGTTCGTCGGGGGTTCGGCCGGGTCGACCGGTGGCGGGATCAAAGTGGTCCGCTGGCTGGTCGTCCTGAAGACGATCCGCCGCCAACTCTACACGACCGCTCACCCGGAAGTCGTCGAGCCGGTTCGGTTGGCCGGGAGCGTCGTCGACGAGGACGCCATCCGCGGGATCATGACGTTCACGATGCTGTATCTCGTGCTCTTCGGCGTCTCGGCGGTGTTTTTCAGCCTGGATGCCGCCCGCGGGGGAACCGAGTTGACGGCGATCGAATCGGTTAGCGCCTCGCTCGCGACCCTCGGGAACATCGGTCCGGGATTCGGGCGGCTCGGTCCCTTCGGGAGCTATCTCTTCTTCCAGGATACGTCCAAGCTTGTCATGATCGTCCTCATGGTAGTGGGCCGGCTCGAAATCGTCCCAGTACTCGCGCTCTTCGTGAGCGGAATCCGGGATCGGTAGGGCCAACTCAGATTTCAATCGCCCAGAGTCGATGGTCCGCCGGGAGCCCGAATCCGTCCACGAGTATCTGCTCCATAACGTGGGCCACCCGCTCGTCGTCCCCCGAAACACTGATTCGGAGGTTCGTCCCGCCCCCCTCGACTGATTCCTGTTCAGTGACGCGAACGCCTCCAATCTGGTCGATGGCGGCCCGCATCGAGTCCAGTTCGTCGGCAGTGCAGTCGAGATTCAACCGTTCGTCCTGCTCGCGATACTGGATCCACGGGGGTGGCCCCACAGTCGCCCCACCGGATCGCTTCGGGTCCGATTCGGGGTCGACTTCAAGCGTCAGATACGGGCTCTGCCGGTCGCGATGGGCGCGGATCGCCGCCACAATCAATGCGGCCCGTTCCTCGGCTGTGGTCCCGGCAAATCTGTTCATACAGTCCGTGGAATCGGGATCGGGAAAAGTATCGGGCCGATCATCGCCGAGTTCGACAATCCCTTAAACTGACCGCGGAAATGGCGAGTATGACCAATCCACGCGTGTTGCTGCTCGGGGCGCCAGGAGCCGGCAAGGGAACGCAGGCAGATCGACTCACGGAGGCGTTCGACATCGAACACATCACCACTGGAGATGCGTTGCGGGCGAACAAGGACATGGAGACCGACTACGGGACCCCGCGGGAGTACATGGAGGCGGGGGAGTTGGTTCCCGATCCTGTCGTCAACGAGATCGTGAAGGCCGCCATCGAGGACACAGCGGGCTTCCTCCTCGATGGGTATCCCCGAAACGAATCACAGGTCGAGTACCTCGATTCGATCGCCGACCTGGACGTCGTGGCGTACCTCGAGGTGAGCGAGCAGGAACTCATCGACCGTCTCACGGGACGTCGAGTCTGTCGGGAGTGTGGTCGCAGTTTCCACGTCACGTACGATCCACCGGAGGAACCCGGCGTCTGTGACGGGTGTGGGGGCGAGCTCTACCAGCGCGAGGACGACACCGAAGAAACCGCCCGCGAGCGGCTCGAGGTCTACGAGGAGAACACCGTTCCCGTCGTCGAATACTTCCGGGAAACGGGCGACCTCGTCGAGATCGACGGCGAACAGGACCCGGCGAGCGTCTTCGAAGCACTCGAGGCGGCGATCGAGACGCGAACGGACGCGGAGTAAAAGGTTCATTACGCCCCCTCCCTTTTCGTGCGCTAATGGCACGAATCGCGGAAAAGGTCGCGGACCTGGTCCGCGAGAATCCGGAGTTCGAGGAAGTACTCTCGGAGCTCTTAGAGCGCGAGGGTGAACTCCGGTGGCGGGACGTGAAAGACGACATGACGAGCGGGCAGTGGGGCCGCCTGCTGCAGAAAGACATCCTGATCGAAGCCGAAGACGGTTTCGAGTTCGCCGATCGTGGGGCCGTCGAGGAGGCCCTCGGCAAGACCGACGAGATCGAGTTCGAGACCGAGGTCGACGTCGACGACGAGGGCACCTCCTGGAGCACCTACGATAAGGCCGCAGCGGTCGGAGCGCTGGGGATGTTCGCCGGCTATTCGATCGACTCGGTCCGGTCGGCGGTCGGGAACGTGCTCGACGTCTTCCTCGGCCCGCTCGATTCGATCCTCCCCTTCTTCGCGGTCATCATGGTGTTGGCGATCATCACCGGGCTTTACTCCGCGATCCTGCAGAACGAGTTGATGGACATGGAGCGGATGGGCGCCTACCAGAACCGCATGCAGGAGATCCAGGAAAAGCAGAAAGCAGCGAAGGAACGCGGCGACGACGAGGCCGTCGAGCGGATCCGCAAGGAACAGATGGACGCCATGGGCGACCAGCTCGGCATGTTCAAGGAGCAGCTCCGCCCGATGGTCTGGATCATGGTCATCACGATCCCGGTCTTCCTCTGGATGTACTGGAAGATCCGCCCGCCGAGTCACATCCCGGCCGCGGAGTCGTCCATGGTCCTCCCGCTGGTCGGCGAGATCGAACTCGCTGCCGGGGTCATCGGCCCCCTGCAGGCCTGGATCCTCTGGTACATCCTGAACTCCATCGGGTTCTCCCAGATCATCCGCAAGGCGCTCAACATCCAGACTTCCCCGACCTGATCGTCGGTTCACAAACGATATGAGCGGGCCGCCCGGAGTGCGGTTATGCTGATCACCATCTCCGGGCCGATCGGAAGCGGCAAGTCCACCGTCGCTGCCAAATTGGCCGAGACGCTTTCGTACGATCACGTCTCCGGTGGTGACATCTTCCGCGAACTTGCCGACAAGCGGGGCTACACGCCACTCGAGTTCAACAAACTCGCCGAGGAGGACGACGGAATCGACCGCGACCTCGATCGCCGGTTGCGCGAGATCGCCAGGGAACGGGACGACCTGGTGCTCGAGTCGCGGCTCGCCGGCTGGATGGCCGGGGACCTCGCCGATCTGAAGTGCTGGTTCGACGCCCCGGAGGAGATCCGCGCGGAACGCGTGGCCGAGCGCGAGGAGCGGGACTTCGAGACGGCCCTGGCCGAGATGCGAGCGCGTGGCGAGAGCGAGGCAAAGCGGTATCGAGCCTACTACGGCATCGACTTCGGGGACCTGTCGATCTACGATTGCTCCCTGAACACCGCTCGCTGGGGGCCCGAGGCGGTCCTCGAGATCGTCCAGCGTGCTGTGGAGGCATACGACGAGGACCTGGACGAGGGGGCCGTCCCGGTGACGGACGTGGAGTATGACTTCTGACCCGCCCGCGTTACGTGAGCCGCCGGAAGAGCGAGACGTCGAGTCGCTTCTCTCCTTCGGCGTCATCAACCTCGACAAGCCGCCGGGGCCCTCGGCCCATCAGGTCTCGGCGTGGATCAAGTCCCTGACCGACCTGGATCGGGCGGCCCACGCCGGGACCCTCGATCCCAAGGTGACCGGCGTGTTGCCGGTTCTGCTGGGAAACGCCACCCGGCTCGTGCCGGCCATGCTCGAGGGGACGAAGGAGTACGTGGCGGTTCTCGAACTGCACGCGAAGGCTCCGGACGACCTCGAGACGACCGTTGCCGAGTTCGAGGGCGAGATCTACCAGAAACCGCCCCGCAAGAGCGCGGTCACCCGCCGGCTGCGGACCCGAACCGTGTACGACCTCGAGGTGCTGGAGGTGACAGAGCGACAGGCCCTCCTCCGGATGGAGGTCGAGAGCGGGACCTACGTCCGCAAACTCTGTCACGACATCGGCCTCGCGCTCGGAACGCGGGCCCACATGGGCGATCTCCGGCGGACGGCCACCACCCCCTTCGACGACACCGACCTGCAGACCCTCCACGACCTCTCGGACGCCCTGGGTCGCTACGAGGAGTCGGGTCGGGAGGACTGGCTCCGCGAGGTCGTAAAGCCGGCCGAGCGGGCGCTTTCGCATCTCCCGGCGGTCGTCATCGCCCCGAGTGCGGCCCGGGAGGTCGCCCACGGCGCGCCGGTGTATGCACCGGGCGTGATCGAGGGGCCGGAAACGGAGCCCGAGGGGTTGGTCGTGTGTACGACCCCGGACGGTTCTGCGGTTTGTTTGGGGACGGTGGTCGGAGATCCCGAAGCCGACGAGGGGACCGTGGTGGACCTCGAGGCCGTGCTCGTGTGAGTCGGGGAAACGAAGGCCTTAATGCCCGCTCACCCATCGATTCGGATGCGGGACCGTGGGGTAGCTTGGTATCCTCGGCGCCTGGGGTGCGTCGGACTTGAGTTCGAATCTCAGCGGTCCCATGCGCTGGTTTTGATGGCTTTCATGCCCGAGCAGTAGAGACGCTGAGACGGCTGTTTTCGCGGCAACAACCCGCTGTTATTCGGAGGTGGTCGTTTTGAGCGCTCAATCGGTCGAGCGCGACGGCGACCTCGAGAGAAAAACGTACGAAAAGGGACAAATCATCGTTCGGCTCGTTAGTTGTCCCTTCTGCGATCACGACTTCGAGGACCACGAACCACGCTGGAAACACTTCCTCGACGAGCACGACGCCGCAGACGCTGGATTAACCGGGGGTGACCGGCCGTGAGCACTCCCGCCGAGGAGTTCGCGGGTCGCTGGCCGCCTCGAAACCGTCGACATCGAGTTCGACGACATCGTCCTGGAGGACCAGCTCGTCGTCGAGTTCGAGAAGATAGGGGCTCCAGGACGGGATACCCTCACCGGCCGCGTCGTCGAGCGGTGGTGGGTTGCTCAGGAGGCAATCGTTTTCGAGGACTCAGCCGGCGAACGCTGGCGGATCGCCGAGAATGGCATTCTGATTCGAAACCACGAAGAGATATCCTTCGGTGAGTCCGTCTCGATCGAGGCCGCCGCGGGCCGGGGATGGGGTTGGGCTTTGCCGTCGTCGCCGACGAGGTGAAGTCACTCGCGGAAGACTCCCAGGAGCAGGCCGGCGAAATCGAGACCATGCTCGAGGAGATCAGGGAAAACACGAACGAGACAGTCGAGAGTCTGGATTCCACCCGCGAACAGATCCAGCGCGGGGTTTCGGAGGTCGACGATTCGACCGACATGCTCGACGAGATCGCCACGCTCGTCGACGATACCGTCGCGGGCATCGAGGAGGTCTCGGAAGCGACCAACGAACAGGCCGCAAGCGCCGAAGAGATCGCCGCCATGGTCGATCAGGCTCGAGAAAAGGCGGGCAACGTCGCCGACGAGACCGAAGACGTCGCGGCGAGCACCGAGGAACAGGCCGCGAGCGTCCAGGAGATTCAGGATTCGGTCGATCGCCTCCAATCCGAGGACTGATCGACGGGCAGCCCCGCCGACCGGTGTGGCGTTGCTCTCGAAAATACCGTCTGTCACGGCCGGAACTGCAGTCACCGCAAAATACAGATCTAATTGCTAAAAAGAAATCTTGATTGTTTTCGAGACCGAGCCTCCGGGTATGGAGTTCGACATCCCCCCACTCGACGGGGACGCCATGGACGCCGCCCGGGACCGACAGCGGAACCTCACGAAACCACCCGGGAGCCTGGGTCGATTGGAGGATTTTTCGGTTCGAATCGCCGGGATGACCGGGACGGCGACCCCCACGCTCGATTCGCCGGTCATTACCACGGTCGCCGGCGACCACGGCGTCGTCGAGGAAGGGGTGAGCGCATTTCCACAGGACGTGACCGCCCAAATGGTCACGAACTTCGCCCACGGCGGGGCCGCAGTCAACGCGCTCGCGAAAACAATCGAGGCGAAGAACCTGATCGTGGACGTCGGGGTCGCCTCCGATGACTACCCCGGCATCGAGTCGGTCGTCGTCGACAAAGTGGGCGCGGGGACCGATAACATCGCGACCGGTCCGGCGATGACCGAAGATCAGGCCCGCACAGCCGTCGAGGCGGGACGAAACGTGGTCAAGAGGCATGCCGCTGACGCGGACATCATCGGTCTCGGCGACATGGGCATCGGCAACACGACGCCGAGTGCGGCGATCACCGCGGCACTCACGGGCGCCGATCCGGCAGACGTGACCGGACGAGGGACCGGAATCGACGACGAGGCGTACGAACGAAAGATCGCGATCGTCGAGCAGGCGCTCGAGGCGGACGCCCCGGACCCCAATAACGGCCTCGACGTGCTCCGTTCGGTCGGTGGGTTCGAAATCGGGGCTCTTGCGGGCATCGCCCTCGAGGCTGCGACCCGTCGGATTCCGGTCGTCGTCGACGGATTCATTACCGGGTCCGGGGCGCTCGTGGCCGCCGCGATCGACGAGCGGGTGACCGATTACCTCCTCCCCTCACACAGTTCCGTCGAGTCGGGCCACGAGGTTCAGTACGACGAGCTGGGCCTCTCGCCGCTTTTCGACTTCGAGATGCGCCTGGGCGAGGGAACCGGGGCGGCACTAGGTATCGGCGTCTACGAGGGTGCCTGTGATACGCTCCGTGAAATGGCCACCTTCGAGGAAGCGGGCGTCTCGAACTAGTTCCGCCGGCGTTTGAACAGCCGCTGCAGGAGACTGCGGTCGCTCGGGCGCTCGGCCATGAGGACCGTCCGGCCGGTCTCCGAGATGACGTCGTAGTGGAGTGTCCCGGTGACACTCCGGGAAAGCAGTCCCTGTTCGGTGGCACCGACAAGGATCATCGTGTGGTCTGTGGCCCCCCGTTCGATCGCCGCCTCGACGCTGCCGGTCTCGACGACCTGGGTCTCGTCCTCGAGCCCGTGGTCGATGGCCCAGTTCCGAAGTTCCGCTTCGGCCAGCTCTCGGTCCCCCTCGGGCGAGATGACCGACAGGAGCGTGATCGAGGACTCGTACTCCTCCCGGAGGGCCCTGGCGATCTCGGCGTTCAACGCGGCGTGAGGGTTGTCGACGACCGGGAGCAATAGCCGGTCCGGATCGAAACCGCGATCCTCGAGAATACAGACGTCACAGGGGAGCCGCCGGGTGAGTTCGTCCAGGCGACCTTCCGCTCGACTCGACGACCAGAGGTGGTTGTCCCCCCGCTCCACGAGCAACAGGTCCACCCCATCCCGCTCGGCGATGTCGAAGACTTCCGAAAACGACCGGTGAGAGACGACGGTCGAGCTTCGACACCGGATTGCTTCGGCCTCGATCCGATCACAAAGTCGCTCGAGTTGCGCGGATGAATCCGCCACGAGTCGATCCCGTCCTGACCCCGAATACCTGGAGTGCGGATCGTACTCGGGTACGACGTGGACGAACGTGAGAATTGCCTGTTCCTTGGTTCGAGCCACGGTTTCGGCGAGTTTGACGAGTGCGTTCGCCTCGGAGGGATCTGCCAGCGGAACGAGAATGTGGTACGGACCATCCGTGTCCCCATCGCCCGGCGTGGTGTCCACGAGGGGCACATACGAACGACCATGGAAACCGAACAGTCGACCGAGAGTCCCCCCAAGGAGCATCTCTCGCCACGAGAGCTGCCGGCGCCCGCCTTCGAAGCGAGCTCCCGCGAGCCGCTTCTCGCTCGTCTGGAAGTAGTTCACGAGGGTCACGAGCACGACGCCCCCGACGGTGTTGCCGAGTAATACCGGGATCACGAAGTCCGTCAACCCGACGACGAGGGACAGATCGCCAGTGAAAGAGAGATACATCGTCTCGGTGAAGGAGACGACGACGTGGAAGAGTCCGCCCAGTGGGATCGCGAGGAACGCCAGGTAAATGACGACGAGCCGAGAAATCGTATCGCGAGCGGCGTATTCGACCCAGACGACCCCCGCGACGATCAGCCCGGCGAACACCGCCTTGAAGAAGAGCGGCCACGCGGGCGTGTCGACGCCCTTCTGGGCGATCTCGGCGGCGACAGCAGCCGCCTCCGGCGAGAGCACGCCGCCCCAGGCCAGCGCGGCGGCGCCAGCGAGTCCCCCGAGGAAGTTTCCGGCCAGAACCACGATCCAGTTCCGGAGCAGCGCCGGAACGCTCGCGAGCCGTTCGAGCGTCAACGCAACCGGCGGGAGCGTGTTCTCCGTGTACAGTTGATACCCACCGAGAATGATGTAGATGAACCCGAGCGGATACAGCAGGACACTGAGCACCGGATCGCCGCCCGTCGTCGCCGTCATCGAGACGTAGAGAAGGACCGTGATCGTGATGGCGAAGCCGGCTGCCAGCCCGCTGAAGAAGAGTTCCCGGTTGCCGGCGGTGATCTCCTCGTCGGCAGCCGCGACGATCCGCTGGAAGACCTCGTCGGTGGAGAACCGGTCTCTGACGACCCGTCCCACGGCCGGGGCCCCGCTCCGGGACTGCTCGACGGCCTTTCGGACCGAGTCCTCGGCGTCGGGCTCCTCCTCGGGCATCACTGTCCCGGTTCGTGGCCCGGCCCGATATGAGTTGCCTTCCGTTCGACCGGCGGCTATACACCCTTTCGCGATCGGGCACTTACCCCTCGAGTCGGTCGGCCAGTCGCGCGTCGAAGTCGATGTCCGGTTCCGCGGCGGTTTGTCGGATGTCGATCACCGCCGTTCCCCGTTCGGTGATCTCGTAGAGCCCGCTGTTCGGGGCCGGACCGACGCGCTCGACCAGTTCGTAATCGGCGAGGATGGGGAGTCTGGTGTTGATGTACGATCGGTCCTTGTCGAGGACGTGGGAGAGGTTGGCCGCAGTGTTGCGCTTCCCGTCGGAAAGGGCTTCCAGAATCTGAAAGTCGGTTGGTTCGGCGAGCCTCATTCGTCTAAGTGGTTTGTTGCTGAGAGGATGTTATTAGTGTTACTCCATTCCGATGGCATATGTCGGCAGAGTACTGTCCCTTGCTGTGTCATGGTCACTGAAGTACGTGCTTCTCATACTTGAGAACGGGTGATAAGAATGTGGGTTCGAAACAAACCGACCTGATTGAAACAGCGACCAGGGGCCAGGTCGTGGGTGTCTTCGGAGTGAGAACTGTGGGAAGTGCCCCGAGTCGGCTCCCTGGGCGTGGAATTGTCCTCCCGGCGCCCACTCGAACTCCCAGGACGAACCGGATCGGTCCCGATTACAACTGCTGAATCACGCTCAGGTATTCGTCCTCCTCGAGAGCCTTCAGCGTCTTTGTATCGTTCGTCCCCTCCTCGGCGAATCGAAGCGCGAACTGCGTGTACATCTGATCGTTGGGGAACTCCGCGATCGTGATGAAGTCGTACTCCCCCATCGTGAGGAAGACGTCCTCGATGGAGCCGCCCATTTCGTTCGCCATCGCTTTCATGTGTTCGGTCCGGGTTGCACTCTCCTCGATCTCCTCGAATCCCTCTCTCGTCAGTTCGGTCAGGCGAATGTAGGTTGGCATGGGTTAGGTAGGTTGTTATACCGTACCATGTCAATGACCCGCATACTATTTAGGGGTTTCCCCACCGCCGGCAGTGGTTTCCCCCCCCCCCAATCGGCGAAACGCGTAAGCACGCGCCCCGAGTGGGGCCGGTATGAGCCGAATCCCCTTCGGCATCGCGCGACTCGATTCGCAAATCGGGGGCGGATCCCCGGCGGGTAGTGTGGTTCTGCTCGCAGGAGAAAGTGGGGCTGGCGCGAGGGAGTTTCTGTACACGAGTGCCGTGATGAACGGCCTCGAAGGGGCCGATCCGGGCCTCTTCGATCTCCACTACGGTGAGCTCTCCGGGGCAGCCGCGCCACCGGAATCCATTCACTATCTCTCCTATACCGCCGACGAACGCACCCTCTCGACGGAGATCGAGTACACGATGGACGACGAACTCGTGGCTGCGGGGCTCGAGCCAGTCACCTTCGAGGACCTCTCGGGAGAGTACTTCCAGCGCAGCCCGGTTCCGCGGGAGTGGTACGGGCCCTCACACCGTACCATCACCGACCTCGGGAAAGAATCGAGCCGTCGGGGAGTTCTCACGGCAACGGCGGACTACCTCGACGAGCACGCAAGCGGCGGGCTGATTTTGATCGACTCCCTGACCGATCTGCTGGCCGCACGCGGTCGCCACCACTCGATCGGCGACCTCGTGCTCACCCTCAAGGGCCTCAGACGGGCCGCCCGCGAGTGGGGGAGCCTGATCCTGCTCCTGCTGACCAAAGACGCCGTCACCGACCAGGAACTCGGAAACCTGATGACCGCCGTGGACGGAACACTCCAGTTCGAATGGGAGACCGGGGGCAACGAGCGCGTTCGAACCATGTACGTCCCCGAATTCCGGGGCGTGCTCTCGCAGCTCGAGGAGGACGACATCATTCGCTTCGAGACGGAGATCCACGACGCGGGATTCGACGTTTCGAACGTTCGAAAGATCCGCTGAGAAACCGCCGAGAGCTGTCTCCCGGCATACTGTTGGGAATCAACTTTATACGGTGCAACCCGCTAAGACTACACGGAAAATGATCCAGTTCCCGAATCCGCTGCTGGCCAACGCCACCGGCGAGTGGCAGCTGTCTGTGGATTCGGGTCACATCGATGGGGCCCACGCGATGACGAACGGGGAGCGTTCGGGCTTCGAAAACCGCAGGACGAAGCGGTTGAATCGGCCGATCCGTGGCCCGTTGCGGTCCGGGTCGACACGAAAGGGAGATGGAAGTCAATGATGGCCGAAGAGGAGCTTCAAGACGTTCAGGCCACGCTAGAGGAACTCGAAGCGAAGATCGAGGCCGACATCCAGGACGTCAGAGAGCGCGTCATTCAGGTCAAGCGGGAAACCGACGAAAAGTCCCCGGCGTCCCACGAGCACGAGTCACTCGAAACCGCCCTCGAGGAACTCGAATCGGAACTCGAAGCGACCCGGGAACGGCTGGACAGGACCGAGTCGCAGCTGGAGGGCGGGTTCGAAAACTTCGAGGAGATCCTCGAGACCCTTCTGGACCGCACGAGCGACCTCGAGTCGGACGTCGACACGATCGGTCGGGCGCTCAAATCCATGCGCCAGACCCTGGACACCGTGGCGGAGCGAGAGCAGCAGCGGGCTCGTGCGGACCACCTCAAGGAGACCGCTGCCGGGCGGGGGGTGCGGACGGCCAAATGTGAGGGCTGTAAATCGAAAATCGACGTCGCCCTCCTCAGCGAGGCTCGCTGCCCGACCTGCGGGGAGAGTTTCCACACGCTCGATGCCAACCCGGGCTTTTTCGGGACGTCGATCCTCGAGACCGGGGAACGTCCGGCTCTGGAGGGGAAGTCCACCCCATCCCGACCGGATCTGGACGGGCTCGGGAGGAATTCGACAGGTGACAACAGGAACGATTCCCCCTTCATCTTCGGAGATGCGGACGAACCCGATGGTGAAAACCCGTGACTGAAGACGACGACCACGCGGAGTCCATTCCACTCGCCGACCTTCGTTCGGACATCGAAAACGAAGAGCCGGCCGACGGGGACATGACCGAGGAAGTGACCGCTGCGGATGACGCGACGCACGAAGCGACCGACGAGGCCGATTCGGTGCCGCTTTCCGGGCTCCGGGACGAGGTCGACAGGCGGGCACGTGACGACCCCGAGCGGGAGGAGGCCGTCGCCGACGAGGCCTTCATGGAGGAAACCGTCGAACCAGTCGACTCGGAGGGGGTATGGGCAGACCTCCTCATGGAAGACGATAACCCCGAGGGGCACTTCGAGGCGGCCGAAACCGAAGCGGGTGCCGAGGGGCCGACTCAGGTCATCTCGAAACGGATCTGCGAACGGTGTCGCTACCTCGAGGCGCCACCAGAACTCAAATGCACCCACCAGGGGACCACGATTCACGAACTCGTCGACATGGGCCACGTCCGGGTGTCCGACTGTCCGATGGTCGGCCCGGATGGGAAGAAGACACGCCCGGGCCGGTCCGAGGACCAGTAAGGGAGACTTTTGAGGCCCGGGCACCGGTTTGTCACTAATGCAGTTCTGTCCCGAGTGTGGGTCGATGATGCATCCCGACGGCGATTCGATGGTCTGTTCGAGCTGTGGCCATACGGAGTCGAAGGCGGCGGGAATGGACGAGGAATACGTCTCGACCCAGGAGCAGGACGAAAGCGACGTCATCGAGACCGAGGAAGGGGCGAACTTCGAGGGGAAGCCGACCGCCGAAATCGAGTGCCCGGAATGTGAGAACGACGAGGCCTGGTACACGATCAAGCAGACCGGCTCGGCCGACGAACCGCCGACGCGGTTTTTCAAGTGCACGGAATGTGGGGCGCGGTGGCGCGAGTACGCCTGACTGCCCGGGGTACGGGCCAGCAAGGGGCACGAAACCGTTTTCCCCGATCGTCCAGTACGTCCCTGAAATGACCTACGACGCGGTGATCCTCGATAACGACGGCGTGCTCACCGCCCTGACCGACTGGTCGGTCCTGGAGCGAGCCGTCGAGGACGCCTTCAGGGACATGGGCGTCGTCGACCCCGATCCGGCCGATATCGACCGGCTCGTGTACGGCGTCACCCCGGAAATCCTGCAGTCGGTCGCCAGCCGGTACGGGCTGGCACCCGCCGCACTCTGGTACCGCCGCGATCTCCGCTCCTCGCTCGTACAGGAGCGGGAGATCCGGGCCGGTCGCAAGCCGCTCTACCCCGACTTCGAGGCCCTGTCCCGGATCGATCTGCCCCTCGGGATCGTCAGCTCCAACCAGTCTCGCACCGTCGAAACGATCCTCGAGCAGCACGGTATCGGTGAGTACTTCGAGTCGGTCTACGGTCGGGAGATGCACCCCGAGAGCCTCGCCCTGAAGAAACCCGACCCGCACTATCTCGACCTCGCAATCGCGGACCTCGGCGCCAGGAACCCGCTTTTCGTCGGGGACAGCGAGTCGGACGTCCAGGCCGCCGCGGCCGCGGGCGTCGATTCGGTCTTCCTCCGACGCGACCACCGGGCCGAGACGGAACTCCAGGTTCCCCCGACCTACGAGATCGAAACGCTCGCCGATTTGCCGGCGATCGTCCACGCAGCCGGCTGAACGGGAATCAGGAAAGCCGGTCCGGCGCGATCCACGCGGCCAGTTCATCGTCGACCGCTTGCCCGTCGATCACATCCGCGAGTATCGACGCGATTGCCGGGGCTCGGGTCACCCCGTAGCCAGACATCCCCACCGCCGAGTAGAAGCCATCGAGGTCCGTCTCGCCGACGAGCGGACGGCCGTCGGGCGTGATCGTCCGGAAGCCGACCCAGTCGTTGACGATCTGGGCGTCCGCCAGCCGAGGAACGGCGGCCTCGATCTCCTCGGCGATGTCGAGATAGAAGGACTGATCGACTGTGTGGTTCGCGTCCGGATCGACCGTTTCGGCCGTCTCGAAGGTCGTATCGAAGCGGCCGCCGAAGGCCTGCTGGAGCCCGTCCTCCCGAAAGTACAGCTCGTCGTGGAGAATCATGAACGGAAGGGTAAACTCCGTCTCGCGTGAGAGAACGACGATCGGCCCACGGGTCTGTCTGAGCGGCTGCTCGATTCCGGCGAGGTCGTTGATCGCAGGTGCCCACGGGCCGGCGGCGTTCACGACCGCACTCGCGGGTTGGGTCCCGTCCGTGGTTTCGACGGCCGTCACGGCGCCGTCCTCGGTTGTGACGTCGGTCACCTCGACGCCGGTTTCGATCGTCGCGGGTCCCTCCGTGGCCCGGTCCACGAACGTCTGGATGATCGCCGACGGGTCGAGAAAGCCGTCGGCGGGAACGAACAGACCCCCCTCGAAGGCCGCCGGATCGAGTCCCTTCGATTCGAGTTCGGGGGCCTCCAGCCACTCGACGTCGACCCCCAAATTCGAGAGACCCTTCCAGACCGAACGGACCTCCGGGACGTCCGTCAGTTCCGGGGCCGTTTCGAGGGTTCCTATCCGGGTGAAATCGAGCGTTCCGTCCTCGATGAGCGGTTCGTAGGTCTCCCAGGCCAGTTCTCGAAGCCGGTGTTCCGTCTCGCTCGGGTCGTCCTGATGCCAGAAGAAGATGGCCATGGATTTCGCGGTGGTTCCCCCGCCCAGGGCGTCTTTCTCGTAGAGTTTCACGGGCACGTCACGGTCGGCGAGTGCAGCCGTCACGGCCGTTCCGATGACCCCACCCCCGACGACAACGACAGGATCCATACGTGCCGAAAAAACGTCCGGAGGTAAAAACCACTCTGGGCGATGGTACCACGCATTCAACTGAGTTTATCCCTCTCCGGAACGAATCAGTTGACGTGACAGAACAACGTGAGCAAAAGGACCTCCGCATGCCCTCGGGGTCCGAGCAGTTCGGCGTCATCGAGCAACACCTGGGTGGGAACCACGTCCGCGTGCGGTGTGCGGACGGCGAGACCCGCCTCGGACGAATCCCCGGCCGGATGAAATATCGTACCTGGATCGAAAAGGGCGACGTCGTCCTCATCGACCCGTGGGACTGGCAGGACGAGAAAGGCGACATCGAGTGGCGATACAAGAGTGCGGACGCCGAACAGCTTCGACGCGAAGGGCACATCGACTGACGGTTTTTGGGTCGGCCCGAGCTTTTTGTAGCCGCGTGACACAGTAGCGACATGGCAGATACCGTCCCCGACGAGGTCGAGACACTGCTCCAGTCCGAGCCACTGACCGCGTTTCTGGCCACGAGCGTCGACGACAAGCCCCACGTGGCCCCGCTCTGGTACCAGTACGACGAGGGGATCGTCGAACTGACCACGAAGGGGCGGAAACTCGCGAACATCCGAAAGAACCCGCGGGTCTCCCTCTCGGTTCAGAAAGCCGAGGCGGGGATTCCCGAGTGGATGGTAACCCTGCTCGGAACCGCCGAAATCATCGACGACGAGGCCGAAGAAACGCGAGTCCGGCGCGAGATTAACGAGAAGTACGGGGTCGAACCCGACGCCTACCCGGAGAACACGCTCGTGAAGATCGACGTGGGATCGGTCAGTTACATCGTCTATTGAGCAGGCCTGGAAAGACGCCGCTGCTGTGCTCCGGAGTCAATCGTCCACCGTCGTCGACACGTCGGGTCGATACCCTCGACTGATCGCCTTCCACTTGCCCGTCCAGAACCGGTAGTAGTTGATGACCGCCGAGACCACCGTCTCCCCGAAGAAGGAGAGGTAGATGCCCCAGATGCCAAGCGATGTCGTCGCCCCGAGGTACATGATCGGGATCGAGAATCCGAACATCCCCAGCGCGCGGCTATAAAAGGGCCAGCGGGTGTCACCGGTCGCGTCAAGGGCCCCGGCGATGGTGCTCGTCACGCCCTGTGGAATGATCGCCAGAGCCGAAACGTAGACCATCGGCACCGCAATGGGGATCACCGGGTCGGTCCGGGACCCGATGAAGAGGGCGACGATCGGTTCCGCAAAGAGAGCGATGCCGAAGGCCGCAAGCGCGTAGGTCGCTACCGAAAAGCGAGTGATCTCGTAGCCGTAGGCCTCGGCGATCGCCTCCCTCCCCTTCCCGAGTTCCTGACCGACGAGACTGCTCGCGGCAAGGCCAAAGCCCCACCCCGGCGTGTTCATAACTCCCCAGATCCGGCGGGTGACGATGTACGCCGCGGTGATCTGCTGGCCGAACATGGCGACGAAGGCGAGGGTCGGAAACCGGGCGATCGTCCAGACCGAGTTCCGTCCGATGACGGGGGTGCCGATCGAGATGAGATCCCGGAACGTATCGAGGTGAAGGTACCGCCCAGTCGGGTCGACGGTAACTGGGAACTGTCCGACGAGCGGGAGGCCGCCCCGAGCGAGGCCGATCGCCAGCGAACTCGTCACGAGCACGTTCGCGAGCACGGTTCCCCACGCCGCCCCCTCCACGCCCATGCCGAGCCCGAAAATGAAGACCGCGTTGAGACCGATGTTCGCGATCGCGCCGCCCCCGCGGAGAAGCATCGGGACCCAGGCGTCGTCGGCGCCGATGAGCGCCCGGCTACCGATGAGGTTCAGCGACGCGAACGGCACTCCCAGTGCCAGAACGCGGAGGTAGCGACCCCCGTAATCGATTTCGGCGGGCGTGCTCGTGAGCACGGACACGAGCGTCTCGGGAACGAGCCAGAAGATCACGGTGATGGGAATCGTGACGACGATCAGCAGGGCCGCACTCGAGCGGATCGCCTGGCCGAGCTGGTCGAAGCGCTCGGCCCCGTACCGCTGGGAGACGAGCGCGATCGTCCCGGCCGCGAGTCCGGCACCGATGCTGAAGGCGACACCCCAGTACGGGGTCGCAAACCCGACGCCGTTGATCGCCGCCGGCCCGAGCGCGATCCCCACCATCGCCACGTCGGCGGCGTTTTTCGACATCCGCGCGATCCCGGTCAAGATCCGCGGCCACGCCAGATCCACCGTCTGGGTGGCCCGCTCCTCAGTGATGAGGCCAAACCTGGCGAGAACCATCCCGATACCGACCAGGAGTGCCCGCATCGGATTGTGCAGGGCTTTTCGGAGGTGTCGCAGCTGCGGGGCCACTACCGGTGCTTACTGGGGTACTGCCAAAGGAATTCTGTTCCCGAATTCGTCGGTAGAGAGCCGAGAGGTCGATTGGTCACGGGTAAAACGTCCGGTCAAATCGAAACGCAGCAAGAATTCTGGTTTATTCGGCACGGCCCTGACACCCTGGCTGAATCTGGAACGCTGGTTGTATCTGGAACGTGGCTTAGTCCTCCCGCGGGAAGTTGTCGAGGGTCGCCTCGTGGAAGGCGTCCTCGTCGAAGCTGTAGTCCCCGTCGAGGAACTCCACCACCGATTTGGCGTCCCGGCGGGCGTTCTTGAGACACGTCGACGCGCCGGGCGACGGCGTGATGTTGAAGATGATGTCCTCGCCCTCGATCGTCGCCTCGCCCATGTCGAGCGTGCGGGCGCTGGTGTCGACGATCTGTGGGCGAATCCCACCGTAGCCCCGGGCGGGCTCGATGTCATCGCGTGTGGCACTCGGCACGACTTTCTGCACCTGCGGGAGGAAGGCTCTGGTCCCGAGTTCCGGAAGGTCATAGACGAGGTTCCGGAGCACGTAGGGAAGCAGTACTTTGTCCGCGAGGATGTTCGCGTAGCTCGCAAACGAGTCGAAGTCGAAGCCGAACACGTCGAAGAAGTCCCCGACGGTGTCGAGTTGTCCGCGTTCGAGGGCCGGGACCGGCTTCGCCGTCGGTCCGAAACGGGTCACCGAGGCGTCGTGGACGTCGGCGTCCCCGTGGACCGCCGCAAAGGGGAGTTTGGCCATCTGCAGGGTGTAGACTTTCCCGTTGAGGAAGTCCTCGGCCAGGAAGAAACTGCCCGCGATGGGCAAGAGGACCATGTCCTCGCCGTAGCCCAGTTGCTTGGCGAACTGGAGACTGTGTGAGCCCGCGCTCACGACGACGCCCTGGGCCATCGCCGTTCCCGCGTCGGTCCTAACCGCGTACCCGTCGGCGGTCTCGACGATCCCCTCGACGGCCGTCCCCGTGTACACGTCAACCCCCGACTCCTCGCGGGCTGCCGCGACGAGCGACTTTGCCGTCTCCCCGTAATCGACGACGTAGCCATCCGGCGTGTAAAGCGCCCGGAGGGAAACGTCCGGGTCCCTGCCCTCGACGACGGCCGGCTCCAGTGCTTCGATCCGTTCCCGACCGATCAATTCCAGCTTCGGGTAGAGATCGCCGAACCCCCGTTCGTGATATCGCCGTTCCAGCCGGTCGACCTCCGCCTCCCCGACCGCGATGACCATCTTGGACCGCTTTGCGTGCATGGTCCGGTCGGGATCTGCCGACTCGAGGTAGCCGGCCAGCGTTTCGGCGCCCTCCTTGACCGATCGGGCCTTCTCGAGGGAGTAGTTCGTCTCGATGTCCCCGAAGTGAAGGGTCTGTGAGTTGTTCGTGTGATAGGTGTTTATCGCGCCGATCTCCGCTTCCTTCTCGAACAGGGCGACGGTTTCGACGTCCGAGAACTTGGAGACCGCGTACAGTAGTGATGCCCCGCTGATGCCCCCGCCGACGATGATGAGATCGTATGTGTCCGCCATGGTTTCGGCTCGACACCCGTCTGTGTCCGTCAGGAACTCCGCCGGCGGATCGTATTAACGCTGTGTTCTGTGCTGGGTTCTGGGAAACGGCAGTCGGTGATCAGCCGTCCTCGGCCGGGCGGTTCAGCGCCGCCCCCCAGTCACTCGTCCAGGGACGTTTCGGGGTACGGCTCGGGTGGCGGTCGCTGGACGACAAGCACCGGGCCGAGGAACTGTGCGGCGAGCTGGTCCTGAGGCAACCCGAATACGTACGTCGCAATCGATGGATCCGTCTCGCCCATGACGACGAGCTCGTGGTCCTCCGCGGCCTCGGCGAGCAGTTCGATCAGCTGGGTCCCCGTTCCGACCGTGGTATCGAGTTGCTCGCTCGTGATTCCTGCAGCCACGAGGGCCGATTCGAACTCGTCGAACATCGCCTCTGTTTGTTCTGAAGTCTCTTGGCCTTCTCGGACGTGATACAAACTGAGATCGGTTTCCGAGTCGGCAAAGAGCCCACCGAGAACCGCGACGAGCCGGTCGAGTCCGACCGTGCCGCGAACGGCGACCAGCACCCGTTCGACGGGTGGCGTGGCCTTCGGAATCAGGACCGCGAAACAGTCCTCCTCGACGATCACCCGGTTGATCGTCTGCTGGGCCTCGTGCGTGAAGACGAGACGCGTTTCGACCGTCGCCCCCTTCGCCTCCAGCATCGTTTCGAACTCCGCGAGTCGCTTCGTGGCTTTCTCGCCGAACTGCTCACGGCCCTGTTCGGTTGCGGTCTGTTCGGGCAGGACGTGATAGCCCAGGAGCAGGACGTGGACTCCCGAAAGCAGTTCGGGAATCCCCTCCGGAATCGATTCTCCTTCGAGCACCTGGCGTGGAACCAGGACGGTTGGTCTCTCTGTCATTGTGTGAACACCCCCCTGAGGTCGACCGAACGGGCGTAATACCGGTACCACAGATACGAAAGCCCCATGACGAGCAGGCCAATTACGATCGCTCCCAGTTGCATCTGGAGGGCCAATCCGAAGCTGGCAAGAGCGGCGATGACCGGCAGGACCGGCACCCCCGGCATCGTATAACTCGGTTGGTACCACTCGGGATCCCGGCGACGCAGGACGATCACCGTTACCCCGATGAGTCCGTACATGAGCAGATGGAGAAAGGACGCGACCTCCGCCAACAGTTCCACCTGCCCAGAAAGTACCAGGACCACGATCGGGCCGCCAGCTGCGAGGAGAGCGACGTGTGGGGTCCCGAATCTGATGTTCAGTTTTCCGGCCCGTGCCGGGAGAATGGCGTCCCGGCTGAGCGCGTACATCGTCCGGGAGGCGGAGAGGATCGAGGCGTTCGCACTCGAGATGGTCGCCAATACCCCCGCCACGAGGATCGCGACGGCCCCCGGCTCCCCGAGGAGTTCGCGGGCGACCTCGACGATCGCCGTCTCGCCGAAGGTCCCCAAAGTCGCCGCGCCGAAGGCACTCGTGGCGACGAAGATCGTCACGACGTACAGCACGGTGACGATCAGCACCGAGCCGACCATCGCGATCGGGAGCGAGCGGCCCGGATTCTTGATGTCGCCGGCGACGGTGGCCACCTGCGCGAAGCCGAGATACGACGTGAACACCAACCCGGCAGTGGAGAGCACCGGCAGGTGGCCCCGTGGGAAGAAGGCCTCGGGGACAGTCTCCCGGCCGAACACGCCCAGCGCGTCGAGCCCGCCGTAAGTAAGAAACACGGCGAGAATGACCAACAATCCACCGACGATGTAGTTCTGCAGCGTCGCCGAGTTCTCCGTCCCGCCGACGCTCGCTGCGGTCAATCCCACCGCGAAGACGACCCCGAGGGGCACGGCGAGGTTCGCCGTGAGTTCGATGCCGATCTCCGCGATGGCGGCACTCGCATACGCGCCCAGGCCGACGAGGTAAAACGCGGAGGCAAAGACCAGCCCCAACCAGAGCCCGAGCCCGACGATCGCCCCCGCAGCGGTCCCCAATCCCCGAGAGACGAAGAAGTAGCCCCCGCCACTCCGGGGCATGGCCGTCGCCAGCTCGGACGCGGGGAGCGCGACCAGCAACGCGATGACACCCCCGATGAGGAAGGAGAGGGATGCAGCCGGTCCCGCTCGCTCGGCCGCAAGACCCGGAAACACGAATATCCCCGCGCCGATCATCGTCCCGATCCCGATGGTCAACCCGCCGGCGAGGCCGATGGTTCGCTCGAGTTCGCCCTGACCTTCGTCGCTGTCTCCGGAGATCGCTACCGGCGACGTGTCGGGGTCGGCCGATTCGGGGGAGACGTTGTCCTCGTTCACGAGCCGATCACGTATGCGGTGGGACGCGACGCCGATAAAAGTGCGGCTGGCCATGACTGTGGATTTAAGAGGGGCTGGCACCCTACTCGAACCGATGACAGATACGGAAAACAGTGCGGACGACGGCACGGTTCCGGTCGCGGAGTTACAGGACCTGGTCGACCGGTTCCGGGAGCGGGCCGACGACCGGATGAGCCTCGGGTTGATCGAGGCCTCGGACGGGATCAACAAGTGCGCCGACGAACTCGAGACCGTCATCGAGGAGCACGAATAGCCCCGATCCGGTCCCGGCCGGACCGGCGGTGGCTGCCGACGGGACTTTACGCCTCCCGACCGGATTTTCGCTGTGGATTCACAGGACGTTCGCCAGGAGTGGGCCAGTCGATCCGGGGAGTACTCGCCGGAGTATTACGCCCACTACGGGGCCGACGCCGCGAGCGAGGCGGTCCGGAAAGCCATCGAGGACTACCTGGGTCCCGACCCGGCCATCCTCGAGATCGGCTGCAGTTCCGGGAGAAACCTCGCCGCCCTCCTCGAGGCGGGCTACACAGATCTGACCGGCGTCGAGCTCAACGACGCCGCCGAGGACGTGATGGAAACGAACTTTCCGGCCCTCGCAAAGACCGCGACCGTCCACTATCGCTCCATCGAATCGGTCCTGCGGGAGTTCGAGAAGGATCAGTTCGACGTCGTTTTTTCCGTCGAAACCCTCCAGCACATACATCCCGACAGCGAATGGGTGTTCGACGAACTCTCGCGGATCACCCGGGACCTCTTGCTCACCGTCGAAAACGAGGGACAGGAGGGCCCGAACGGGGATTCGGCGAACGTCAACTACGTCGACACGGACGTGCCGCTCTATTACCGGGACTGGAAGCGGATTTTCACGAATCGGGGGTTCGAGGCAGTCGCGGTCGAATCCGCTCCCCGGGATACGATCCGGACGTTCCGACTCCGGGACCGCTAGGTCGAGTCTCCGGAATCGGACTCGTGGGCTCGTGGCGTCTTCGCGACGATCTTCGAGAGGGTATCGCGGTTGTTGGCAACCCACCGATAGCCGTGCTCTCGAAGTCGCCGGTAGTGGGGGCTTCGCCGGATTGACCCCGGGTCCCGCAGCATCGACGGCACGAAATCCAGCCGAACGAGTGCCGCCTCGACCGCCTCACCACAGGAATAGACCCGCCCGTCCGCGAGCAGGTGCACACACCGCTCGTAGTGTTCGGGGAGCCGGTTGCGGTGCTCCGGAGTGAGGGCGGAAAACCCCACGACGCGGATCGCGGCGTGAGCGCCGACCCAGTCGGCCCACCACGTGCAGAATCCGCACGCATCGTCGTAGACGAGTACCGGCCCAGTCATCGGTTCGAAGAAGGGGCCGGAGGGGGATGTCTCTCACGGCCGGTTCCGTTCGACCGTCTCCCGGTCTTCGAGTCGAACTCAGTTTGCGGAGTCGTCCTCGTTCGTTTCGGGTTCGCCGTTGCTCGGGTCGCCATCGGGCGCGTTTTCGGTGACCTGAATCGTCGCGATCCGGTTCCCGTCGACGGCCGTTACCTCGAAGAGGTATCCCTCGAGCCGAACGCGGTCCTCGGGTTCGGGAGCCTGGCCGAGGGCGTCGAGAACGACGCCACCGATGGTCTCGTAGCTCTCGCTCTTCAAGTCGACCCCGAGCGCTTCGTTCGCGTCCCCGAGGGGCACGCTCCCGTCGATCTCGTAGCCGCCTGCCTCGCGCTTTCGAATCGATGGCTCGGGTTCGTTGCCGTCGAACTCGTCCCGGAGGTCGCCAACGATCGCCTCCACCGCGTCCTCCACGGTCACCAGCCCCTCGAAGGCCCCCCACTCGTCGATGACAGCGGCCACCTGCTGGCGCTCGTTGCGGAACTGCAGAAGCAACTCGTTGAGCGGCGTCGACTCCGGAACGACGAGGAGGTCCCGTGCGAGATCCCCCGCCCGCGTCGAGTCCGGTTCGTCCGTTCCGGTCACCCGCAGGACGTCCTTGACGTCGAGGAAGCCCACGATCTGGTCCTCCTCGTTCCCGACGACCGGATAGCGGGTGTGGCCAGCCTCGAGAACGGTCTCTCTGATCTCGGCAAGCGTAGTGTCCTTCGAGACCGTCACGACGTCAGGGCGGGGTACCATGATCTCCCGGACCACGGTGTCGTCCAGATCGAAGACTCGCTCGATCATCTCGACTTCCGCCATGTCGACGTGTCCTTCCTTCCCCGACCTGGACAGGACCCGGCGGATCTCCCGTTCTTCGAGGGTTTCGTCGGTCTCGGAGGCCGGTGGGACCCCGAGCAGCGCGGTGAAGGCGTTCGCAGTCCCGTTGAAGACGACGATCCCCGGATAGAACAGGAAGTAGAACAGTCGCATCGGCGGGGCGACGAACAGCGACAGTCGCTCGGCCTGCGCGATGGCGATAGTCTTGGGCGCGAGTTCGCCGAACACCACGTGGAGGAAGGTGATGATGCCGAACCCGATAGCGAAGGCGACGAGGTGCACGAGGTTCGGCGGAAGGTAGGCCCCGGCGACGGGTTCGATGAGGGAGGCGACGGCGGGTTCCCCGACCCACCCCAGCCCCAGCGAGGCGATGGTAATTCCGAGCTGGGTCACGGCGAGGTAGTCATCGAGCTTGTCCATCGCGCCCTGGAGCGCCGAGGAGCCCCGCCGGCCCTCCGCCGCGAGCTGTTCGACCGAGGTCGACCGGACCCGGACGAACGCGAACTCCGCGGCGACGAAAAAGCCGTTGAGCAGGACCAGAAAGAGGGCGACGAAGAGCTGTCCGACCGAAAGGGCGACGTTCACCATCGCCATCGCCTCCGGTCGGTCCCGGGAATGAACGGATTGGTCATACCGGTGATTCGCCGGCTTCCCCTAAAAGGGTTTGACCCCACGCGGCAGATCTGGCTGCCCGATGCCCCCGTTCCTCGAGCCGTCCCTCTCCCTCTCAGGCCCCGCCCGGCTCCACGACCCGGTTCCGGAGCGTGCCGATGCCCTCGTAGGTGATCTCGACGGCGTCGTCCGGTTCGAGTGTCCCGGGGTTAGCCGGACTGCCGAAGGCGACCACGTCTCCGGGTTCCAGCGTGAGTCGCCGCGAGAGGAAGGAGACGACTTCGAAGGGGTCGAAAATCATCTGGCCCGTGTTGGCTTCCTGTCGTCGTTCCCCGGCAACGTCGGTGTGCATCTCGAGATCCGAGGGGTCGATGTCGGTTTCGATCCACGGCCCGAGCGGGGCCGATCCATCGAAGGCCTTCCGGGCGGTCCGGCCCGGTTGGTCTAGAGCGTCGAGATCGTTCATGATGGTGTACCCGCGGACGACGGAGGGCACCGCCTCCGGGTCGACGTCGCGGGCCCGCTCGCCGATCACGGCCGCGAGTTCCCCAGCGTAGGTGAGTTCCTCGGTGAAGGCCGGATATTCGATGGGTTCCTCCGGCGGGTGGACCGAAGCCGGCGGTTTGATGAAGAAATCCGGTTCGTCCGGCAGGTCGTAGTCCATCTGGTCGAGGGTCGCCGTGTAGTTGCGACCGACGCAGTAGAGGGCGGTCGGCTCGGTCGGTGCGAGCAGTTCGGCGTCTCCCGCAGCGATGGCATACCGTTCGCTGTCGGTGACGATCATCCCGTCGTCGTATTCGCCCGTCACGATGCCGTCCGCGGTCCGGGCCCTCGCCAATCGCATGGCTTGGGGAAGGGGTGGTCAACGAGAAGGTGTTTCGGTCGGAGGATTGGAACGCTGGGTCTGCGTTCTCAACGCACGGTTCGCAGTAACCGAGACAGACCAATATGATCGTAATAAAAGGCGAAAGCGCGATGGACATCGGCGAGGGATAGATTCGGATACAACTGTGTGATTTCGGGCGCGATCCGTGAAAATCCGTGTCCGTGTATGCGCATGAAGAGGATCGATCCCAGGGAGAATGGCCATCGACACATCAGATTGGCCAGCTATCCCGTACTGTCCACGTCAATCATGCATGGAAGTTCTTGCCGCAGTTTCGACACGTTGCCCACCCGCCCTGGGTTACCTTCTGTTTCTCACCACACGCGGGACACTCACGCCAAACAGACCGGGTTCGTTTGGACATAAACATAGTCTCCTGTCTGTCGGCTAAAATCCACTCAGTGATTAAAAAGAGGGGCACTTTTCAGATACGTGATCGACCATCTGGCCTTGGGGGGCATCCGTTCGGGTAAAGCCTCGAAAGGGGCCGACCGATTGGCCCGTTGATACAATGCAAGCATCACAACAAAGCAAGGAGCGCAGCGAGTCGAAATCAGCCGACCGGTCGGGGCTTCCAGAAGACAGAAGATTGCTAAAATACCACATGAACAATGCCAAAACGCTGGAGTCGATGATTAAGCCGGGTTGTGAGTTTTAACCCAGAGTTTGCCCATGGTGTCGAGGCGGGGTTTATGCCGGTTTTTCTCTTTGATGAGTTCTACGAATCCCTTGTTTTCGAGCTGGTTAATGTTGTATTGGACTTTGCTTTTGAATGAGTCGAGATCGATGTCTTCCTGGTTTTCTGCTGCAAGTTTTTGTGAGAGGTCGGAGATTGAGTCAGGTTCAACGTTGGAGTCAAGGAAGTGGAGGATGGTTTTTTCGAATTTGTGGAGGTCGCTGCTTGGAATTGTGGGAAATTCGACGTGCATGCCTCCGTTCTTTTTTTCGGCTCCTTTGGTGACTCCGCTATCTTCGATAGAGTCGGTGATCTCGGATATTTTCTGGTATCTTTCCTCAAATTTTTCTCCCTTGTCTCTGTGGTTTTTGAGGAATTCTTTTTCTTCCTTAAATTGCCGGATCATTTTGGTGACGAGGTATTCCTCAGGGGAGACATAGTAGGTGTGTATCCGGTTCTGGTAGTCGGAGTTTTCAATTAGTAATGAGTTGGCGGCGGTGGCGAATGCGAATGCGACGGTGCGGGGCATCGAGGAGATGTTGATCCAGACTTCGTTGCCGTCTTCGACTTCTCCCAAAATCATTTCGTAGGCCATTGGATACAATTCTTCAAATTCAAAAATCCCGTTCACACTGGTTTTCTCAACAGGTTTTCCGAGAACAGTGTCGAACGTTTCTTCGAGTTTGTCGAGCATCCGTTTGGCCAGTTGCTGTGCTTCCTGGTCACTTTCTTCTCGTGAGGAATGTAGAAGATGTATCCTGTCGGCTTCGAGTTTTCCCTGTGTTATCGGTTGGAATAATCGTTCGTAGTCGAACCCTACTGGTATGATGTGGACTTGTTCGTCGGCCATTTTTCTCCCCTTTCAGTTGTATTAGTGAAGGGCTTTTCTAAAAGAGTATGGGTAAACAGTAGTTTTGGAGAATTTATTTTGTATGAACTCGACTTTAAGCAGCAACGGATTTATATCGTTGGAGGACGGATAATTATCCATGCAGAAAACGAGGTGACGATTAAACGATGACACGGCAAGAAAATAGTCAGGGCAGCGACGAGAAGCCGACAGGGATCATTCCCCGTGTGGCGAAGCAAGAGCTTCACACCCGGTTCATACAGAGCAATCCCTCCCTGGACACAGTGATGCTCCCCGTTACCCACGCACGAAGGTACCTCAGACAGGGAGTAACCGCTGAAGCCCTGACAACTGCCGACGTCATCACCACCTCCACAATCCCGGACGAAGACCTCAGCGGCTTCAACTGGGAGGAAGAACGAGATATCGTCCAATCCTTCAACCCACGTTACCACATACCAACAGACTACCCCATCTATGCGGACATGGAACCTGAGAACCGGGAAGGAAACCTTCAGAAGTTGATGGACGGCACCGAATGGATGACCGCCCAACTGGCAAACGACCGTCCAGAGATCATCCCCCTCGTCAAAGGTTACACGCCAAACGAACGTGGGATCTGCTACGATACCTTCGCCTCACGGGATTTCGATTACATCAGTTTCTACGGGTCTCAGTATTTCGGAGGAGCCAACGGCCGGTCTATCAACAAACTCGAAAAAGATGTCCGGACAATAATCTCCGAGTACAGCCCCTCCGGTTTGTTGTTGATCGGGCCGCAGACAAAGAACGCATTAAGCCGGTTCCCCCCCGAAGTCGTTGCAGCGGCTGGAAACCGGTGGATCAAGGAGACCGGTCTTCGAGACACCACAATCGATCAGGTGAAAACTCGTTTCGGCGAGTGGGCTTCGGAATTGGAGGTTGAACTCTCAGCGGGTATGTCGACTCTCGGTTCATTCCAAGATCAAGAGGTGACTGCATAACCATGGGAAATGCTCCAACCAAATACGGTATGTCTGGAGGGTATGGAGATGATGTTATTGCCACGGGTGACCGGCGGCCAGATCAGTCCCAGCTACAGGACCACGACGGCCAACGCGCGAAGGCTGAAAGAGAAGTCGATGAGGCACATGAAGACTACGCGGACGAAGCAGAGGTCACCGACCGGCAGAAGAAAAATATGCAGGAACGACGGGAGAATGTCGTTGGCAATCTGAAAGACGGGGGACTCGAGATTGAGGAGGACCATATTTTTGGGTCCGTTATGCAGGGGACTGTGACACGGCCTCTGGACGAGGATTCAGATGTTGACGTTCTCGTTGTTCTCGATTCTGACGAGCATGGGGAATGGGCAGAGGAGGAAGACGGTCCCCGGAAAGCTCTGAATGCGGTTCGGCGTAGGCTCGACAAGAAATATTCGCAGCAGGACGTGTATGTTGACCGGAATGTGGTTGTTGTCCAGTTCAGTGATTTCAAGGTCGAAGTTGCTCCTGCGTATCGGTATAGTGATGTTAGAGATCCGGATCCGCCATCTCGCCGGGCGATGTTTGGGTTGACGTCCGAGGATCCGAGGGAAGGGTACGCGATTCCGGATACTTACGGTGGGGAGTCGTGGGTCGGAACGAATCCCCGGAAGGCTCAGGCGATTTACGAAGCGGTGAACCAGAGCAACAATGGCAAGCTACAGAAGGTAGCTGTTTCAGCGAAAAAATGGAATGAGGAGAACGGCAAGCCGGTTGACTCCTATCACATGGTTATGATGGCGCAAAGGTATTTTCAGGAGGATGCGCCCGATAACGCCTCAACCGAGAAACACATGTCCCGGTTCATGCGGAAGCTCCCCCATTATGTTAACCAGGAGACCAGAGAACCCGTTTACGATGAACGAGTGGATGAGGGTATGAGCCGTGGAGAACGTCGAAAGGCGTCAAAAGAGGCCTATGAAGCCAGTCAGAAAATCCGGGAGGCTGAGAGGCTGAAAGAGCAAGGAAAAACTGAGGAGGCCAAAGAAAAATACCGGGAGGTCTACGGAGAATCCTTCTCATAGAGGTGTTAATTTGAATGAACGAAGATAATTTCGACTACGAGGCGCACGAACGCCTGCGTACACGAGTTGCAAACAAGATGGACGGTCTTCTATGGACTTACAAACAACATTACAAGGCTGGTGGAGCCTATGCAGGCATTAATCAAGCAGCAGATATCACGTCTACTGTTTTAGCTGGTATACTGACTTACGCGTTGATCTGGGAAGCCTTCTCAACCCAAGTAATGGCTGTTCTGGCCGTTGGCATAGCGGTTATTTCTGGATTCAGGACAGCAGCAAGGCCTCAGAAGCGATTAGAGAATCATTACAGGGCTGGGGCTGCCTATCAACGGTTGTTTGACGAGTTTCGTGATTTCGCTACTCTAGATCTGGCTGATAAAGAGTACGGCTTAGAGAATATGCGTGAGGATTTTGAGGAGCTGGCTACTGAGAGACGTGAACTTAACGAGAATCAAGATGATCTCAGCAGCACCTGGTACTACTGGTTGAAGCTTTCCTACCGCATTCGCGGCGGTTCTCCATATCAAGAAATCGAAACTAGCGAGACAGCTAAGCGTAAACTGGCAGGTGAAACAAATCTAACCGGTAAGAGGCCGGGTCAGGATACCGTAGACGAGGAAACTAAGAATCGACTCACAGGAAGCCTTAATGGAAGGGGAGAGTGATGAGGAGTGAGCTATGAAACTGGATTTTTCAAGTATATCATCAATAGCGCAATCTTCAATTTTGTACCAATGTATATCTTTGGAGCAGGCGTTTTAGCAGCTCTAAATGCCTTACCCCACATTTTAGATGGGGACTTCGTTATGATGGCGGTTGACTACTTTTTCACAAAGTATATTCCTCCGACTTCTCTGGAACAAGTCTTTCTGCAGACCGGTGCAGGC
Organism: Halodesulfurarchaeum sp.; assembly: GCA_034520565.1. Taxonomy (GTDB): domain Archaea; phylum Halobacteriota; class Halobacteria; order Halobacteriales; family Halobacteriaceae; genus Halodesulfurarchaeum. The sequence continues at coordinate 1,006,374 of JAXHNL010000002.1, read as the reverse complement.
TCATTTTGGGCTGGCGTGAAATGGTATGTGTTGACTCCCCGAGGGTGAGTTACTAAATGTCAGAGATTACTTAGAGTCCGGCTTTCTGAAAGCCTTAACAGCAAATAGTACAGGTTTAAATAGGAGTTTGAGTTTCCTTCTCCGTTCCCTTTTCCTCTCCTCAGCATTCTTACCTGGCTGGTACCCGATAAACAGCTTCCCCAATCCCATACACAGATTATGTGTGTCAAACCATTAAATCACTAAACCTCTACTCGGGGCCTCACCACTCAGACTGGAGACACCACCAACCTGACAATAAAACTATGTTTCACCCTCTTATCCAGTCTCACCCCTTTCTACACCTCCCCACCACTTAATCGAGAAACAAGAAAGGCGCCGCTCCTGTTTACTCGGTCATTTTCGGGTGTAAAGTGGACTCTAAAGCAGGCAGTCAGTCTAAGGTCTATCCGCCGAAAGTATTGTTATCTCTTTCTCCAAACTCTCTTCAGAGCTGAGACTGACCTTGGTGTATATTTTTCGATGAAGACAGCTTTGAGGAAAATTCGGACTCCGAAAACCCCGTTTTTAGCTCTTGTTGAATATGATTTCTCGACTGATATCGATTTGACTGTAGAATTAATGTCCGTTCTTCGCAGATCAGTTTAGTGACGCTAGGTAACAAACTTAACAGTTGGTAGTAAACTACTTGCTGAATAGTTGATGAGGCTTCGTGATCGGTTCAGACTCTCGCTATATAGAGCAAGGAGGCGCTTAGGCCGGATGTTCAGTGCTTCGCTTTACCGGTATGGCCAACTCTTGTGCCGCGCCTCTGCTCTGATCTTTGTTCTACTTGTAGTCGTGGTTGTCTGGAGGCCGTTCGGGATCGGGCCGGTTATCCAAGAGATTTCTAATCCTGCTATATTCGGTCAGTCGCTCAACTTGATTCTGAACTTTATGAGCATCATATTCCTATTGGTGATTTTCTTGATCCAGAACGCGAATCAGGAGTACTCTCCACAGCTCTCCTTGCTGATATTCAAGGACAGATATCTTATCGCGATTCTCACCTTCATACTCGGGTTCTCTGCCTTCAACTTGACCGGCCTTTACCTGGGTTGGACGTCACCGTTTGATTTGGTTAGCTACGCTCTTTCGATTATAGCAGTTCTACTGATTGGAGCGATCATCCTCTTCGCGGGCTTCTTCCTGAATATATCGAATATTGTGGACTACGTCACGGAACGGATGCTGCGTAAGATAGAGCCAGGGAACATCTATTCGACCTGGAGGCCTATTGTTCCAGTGCATGATGAGGAGTTTACCGACGATTTGGTCAAGGATATTCACCTGTTGTTTTCTACAGGGAGTACGGGCTATTGAGAAGGATCAGCGGGAAGTCTTCGAATCTACTTTGGATTCTATCTCTGAAGTCTCAGATCAGTATTTGGAGCAGACTAGCGGTGAGATAACTAACGATGATTTAATCAACGAGATTGCGGATTACTACGAATTCTTGATCAAGACCGCTTTAGAGGACGATTCCCGTCAGAAGTACCTGGAGGATATTGCAGAAGCTATGGGGGACACTGCTCTCTCGATTGTCGAACACCGAGACATGGGAGGTCAAAGCCAGATGTCAGGCCGACTTCTGAATTCGATACAGGATCTGTTCTTCAAGGCCTACGGTCTAGATCTGACCTCGGTCGGGCACGTCTGCATCGATAAGATCGATGAGGTGTCAGTAGCGGCATTAGAGGATGGAGACTATAGGACCTACGACTACTACAACAGTCATTTAGACGACATCGCGGATATCTGTGCGGATGCCAAGCAGCACTACGCTGCACTGCTTCTCCAAAGGGCCTTGAACAAGTACCAATGGCAGTACGTAAGGATGGTGCAGCTTCTGATCGACGAGAAACTTGTAGTAGAAGATTGGCAGGTGCGAGACTTCTTCGACGGTTTGGCCAGCAGGTTCAATGAAGCAACCAGTGAGGCCTCACACCATCAGGAACAACTTATCTACGCGGCCTTGTACGGCGTGAAATCGTTCAACTGGAAGCTCAAGAAAGCAGATATCCAGGGTATCGAGAACCCACGGATAGAGCGGGTCACAAAGGAATATCTCGAAGAGTACATTGACTTTCATCACCGGATTCTTACGAACGACTTCGGCAGCAACCACATCTTTGCCTACGGTGCTTTCCCGGAACTACTCTATCTTGTTACCCACGAGATCGAGCTTAGGGATGAGTTCGAGTCAGAACTGGTGAGACAGATCAACGAGAAATGGCTTGATTTCATAGAACAGTACTATCAGCATTGTGTCGAGGAGGACGAGGGACTCGACTCAAATCTGGAGGAGAGCATGATGGACTACTACGCTCTCCTAATCTTCTTCCACCGAGGAGACAGAGAACTACTTCGAGAGTTCACGGAAGGCTTGGTAGATATCTACAGCGACTTGCCGGAAAACCAGAGTAGTAGAGGGGGAGATGCTTTGAACCGTTCCCTCTACAAGCACCTGAAGCTGTACGGTTGCTGGCTTAGCCTGAGCTACGACCTCAAACGGGCTTTCCCGCGCCTTTTCGACACACTAGTAACCGATTTTCGAGAAGTCACGCATCCAGGAAGAGCTTTACCGACTTCAGCCGCTGAGAAGTACGGTTATCCCTCTAAGCACGGTACGGGCTGGTACGGTCCTTGGCTGATGTCTCCTTCACAGGTCTGGGGAAACCAGTTCCAGTACGGCGTCTCAGCGGAAATGAACCAGATGTTCGAAGATGACTACCAGCTCTACTACGACTCTGTAGAAGGAACCGATCTAAAAGAAAGACCCGGGGAACAGCCCTACCGCTGGTTCCACTTTAATTTGAAAATCCGTCACGACATCCGATCAGCAGTAGGTCAGGGCGCAGCTCTGAGAAATTATCTGAGCCAAGATTAATCACGGTTTCTTGATGAGGGGATTATATGGCTGACTTGCCTGATGACTTGGACAAAGAAGATATTGATGAAGAAGCGTTGAGAGAATTTTTTGCCGAACAGGCTTCCCAGGATACTCTCATAAGGGATGTATTAGCCCAGGCGAAAAAGAATCAATGGGTCGAAGAAAGCCTTCTTCAAGAACATCCAGAGATTGCAGTTGATCTGGTTCAGACGATCATGCTGATTAGCCTTGTTTCCGATAAGGAGATTGATTATTATTTAGAAAACAAGGATAGATGTTCTGAGATCTGCGATATGGTTGTTTCTGATTTCGACAATGGAGAGGTCTCTGAAGAGTTGAAGTCAATCTATGAAGAGAATGCAGAGCCAGTTCTAGAAAAGATAGATGAATTGATTGAAGATAGGAAACGAGAGATCTATGGAGAGAAATATCAGGAGATGCAGGACATCCAGGCGTCTGATCGTGACAACAAGGACGAAATATTGGAGAGAATAAAGCAACCCTTCAAAGAAGATCCTGCAAACGAAGATCTCTGGACTGAAATCAATCTGCTAGGAAAAGACAGAAAGAGGGTGAAGTCATTCCCCTACTCACAGTCGGATGTTGAGGAGGGAACCGGGGCGATTTCTGGTGATGAACGAGCGAAAGAGAAACACTACGCAGTTCAAATCTGGAACCCGGAGCTATACACCACAGTATACAGTTCTGAGAAAGAGTACGATGAATTCCCTCTGAAATGGCTAACACATCTTCCGATTCATCAAGACAGGCTACTTTACCGGGAGTGGCAAGACACGGGGGAAGTCCCAGAGGAATACCTAATTAATGAGGTCCAGAGTGAGGGGTATCTCGACAACCTTTTTTCTGAAACTCAGAAGGTGCCCTTTTTCCAAAAGCGCGAGGGAATAATCAAGGAGGTCATCAGCAATTACAGGGATGAACGATATGCCTCAGTGATCAATCTAATCCTCCCACAAATTGAATCGTTCGTCTGGATATATGCCGCTTATCTTCAGGAGCACAAAAATGAAGAGATTTTATTGAACGCCGATTTCGACCACTTCTGGAACTTCAATCCACGAGACTACGATGATCTGTCTCTTAAAAATACGTCAGGAAATGAGATAAAGTCTCCCAATGTGAAAGATCTTATTTCGGAAACCGTTGTTCAAAACTACCTAAATGAGGATATGACGGAGTATTTCGTTGACGAACTATTCGTGGAGCGCAACCCGATTCTCCACGGAAATGTAGCAAATTACCATTCAGAGGTAGAAGCGAGCAAGAAAATCATCTTCTTCAATAATCTTCTGGATAGAGTCACGAAGGAAATCACGGAAGACTTCGCAGAAGAGGTAAAGGAGTCGGTAGACTTCGACGCCGATATCACTGATTTCGCTTCACAAAGCGAAGACTCATAGATTATCTTTAACCTGCTTTCTGAAGGCCTCCAGCGAATTCTGGAGTTCGTCGACGTACAGGTAGAACGGTGTCCGGTTTTCGATGGGTTGGGTTACTCGGCTTTGTGCTGCTGCCCAGATCTTGGTGATGGATATGGATCCTACAAGGCGGGAAACGGTTTCTCCGACTTCTCCTTTCTGTATGTCGATGAGAACGATTTTGCAGTTGTTTGCGGCTTTTCGGAAGTCGATGCCTGATTGTCCTGGTCCGATGACTCTGCGGATTGTGGGGTTCATTACGAAGTCGTTTAGTCGGCGGTGTAGTGGCCCATTTCGTAGCTGGTCATGTCTTCTTTGATGCGGACCAGTTGTTCTCGGATGATTTCGTCTTGTGTTTGGTCTACGAGTTCGACCAGTTGGATGAACCGACCGAGGTCATCTATGACCTAAAGTTGGAATGAGGAGAGTCAGAACTCACTGGAATTGGTAATGGTTTCAAATCAGCCACCGCAGAACATGGAGCTAGATCCACGCAGTCGAAGCCGGTTGAACTGTCAAACACTCCAGTTCAATTCGTACAATGCTCCGCAGCTCCAACAGACTTTGGAGGACCGTGTGAGGCAGGGGTTCCGTCCGGGTGCGGTCTCGGAAGATGTAGTTGAATGGGTTTCGGAGCGGGTGGCAGAGAAGTCCGGTGATTGTAGACAGGCGTTAGACCTGTTGCTGCGTGCAGGAAGAAAAGCAGAGTGAATGGGCGAGTCATCCGTCACCAGAGAAGTCTTGGAACAGCTGTAGAAACCGCGTATATTATAACCTGTAATTATCGTCAGAAGCCACTATTTGAGTTTGTAATTTTGGTTTATAACTGCGTTAGTCTATTGTGCAAAGAGCACGTTTAGTCTAACGTCAGTTAGGAGGCCTCGGCACTCATAGGGTTCGTCATCGCCGGGTGCCTACGCCGGCTCGGCCCGGTGGATCGTCATCGGCCACCTTCGGCTTCGGCCCGGAGGGAAAAACAAACTCCGGTCCAATCTCCGGCCCAGCCCCCAATTCTCGGTTCAGGCACTCTCCACTTTGCCAGTTTATCCAACCTCGGATCGAAAGTGATGGACTCTTTACGCCGCGTCCCGCCTCTTGCACTATGACCGAGGACACCAAGGAAAACGTCGTGCCGGGTTCGGAGGCGGATCTCTCCGGCCCCGACGTCCGGGGCTATGACTTCCGGGGCGAGTTCGACGTGGGCGATCTGCTCGACAGTTACGCGACGACCGGCTTCCAGGCTAGCGCCGTCAGCGACGCCATCGACCTGATCGAACAGATGCGGGACGCGGACGCGACCATCTATCTCACGCTCACCTCGAACATCGTCTCCTCCGGGCTGCGAGAGGTCGTCGCCGCGATGGTCCGGGAGGGGCTCGTGGACGTGCTGATCACGACCTCCGGGTCGATCACCGAGGACATCATCAAGTCCGAAAAGCCGTTCAAGATGGGCGAGTGGGACGTCGACGAGGGCGAGATGCGCGAGCAGGGGATCAACCGCCTGGGAAACATCTTCGTCCCCTCGGATCGCTACGTCTGGCTCGAATCGTATCTCAACGACTTCTTCCCCGACTTCTTCGCCGAGCAGAAGATTCGAACCCCGACTGCCTTCTCCCGCGAGATCGGCGAGCGGCTGGACGACGAGGATTCGGTGCTCGTCCAGGCCGCCGAGAACGACGTCCCCGTCTATTGCCCGGCACTCACCGACGCCGAGGTCGGGAACTTCCTCTACTACTATCGGCAGAACGAGGACCCAGCGGTCGGAATCGAGATCCTCGAGGACTACGATGCCCTGATCGACGAGGGGCTGCTGGCCGAGGAAACCGGGCTGATCGTCCTCGGCGGTGGCGTCCCGAAACACCAGGCGATCATGACGAACCTCTTCCGCGGCGGTGCGGATTACGCGGTCTACGTCTCGACTGGCATGGAGGGGGACGGTTCGCTCTCCGGCGCGCCGCCGAAGGAGGCCGTCTCGTGGGGCAAGATCAAGGACGGCGAGAAGAACCACACGCTCGTCGAGGCCGAAGCGACGCTCGTCCTGCCGCTGATCGTCGCTGGCGTGCTCGAGGACCTTTAAGTCCAGAACGGGTCCGAACAGTCGAAAACGACGCCGTGGTTCGGACAGACGTACTTGCAGTGACGGCTGTACAGCACCCGGTCGCAGGCCGGACAGGTCGGGCCAGTTTCGGGAGTCACTGACACGGATCCGAGCACGTTAGACGGTCACATAGGCGTTCGGAAAGCGGCTGTTTGGGGGGTTTGCGTCGACTCCCCGGCGAAACGGGTCCAGACGCCGTTCCGACGAGGCCTCACAGCCCGGTCGGTTCGCTGATCACCGTCGTCTCCGGGCCCCAGTCCGCGACGAGGTCGGCCAACGACTCGACGCCGAAGGTCTCGGTGGCGTAGTGGCCCCCGAGGAACACGTTCATCCCGGATTCCCTGGCCATGTGATAGAGTTTTCCCTCCCCTTCGCCGGTGATGAACGCGTCGACGTCTGCGGCCGCCGCCTCGTCGAGCCAATCGGTGCCACTCCCCGTGACGATGGCGGCCGTTTCGATCTCCTCGGGACCGAAACCGAGTACCTCGACGCCGGCTCCGCCGTGATCGAGTTCCGCCTCGAGCGTCGATTGCAGTTCCGCCCGCGTCATCGGTTGCTGGAGCCAGCCCTGCTGTCCGACGGTTACCGGACCGAGCTTCCCGAACGGCGCCCGGTTGCCCATGTCCAGCAGGTCGGCCAGGCCGGCAGCGTTGCCGAAGGACTGGTGCGCGTCGAGGGGGAGGTGGGCCGCGTAGAGACTGCTGTCGTTCTCGATCAGGGCGGCGATCCGCTCGTAGGTCCGACCGGTGATCCGCTCGATACCGCCCCACGAGAGGCCGTGGTGGACGACCAGCACGTCCGCGTTCCACTCGGCCGCTGCCTCGATGGTGGCGAGAACGCCGTCGACCGCGAAGGCGACGCGGTCGGCGTCACCTGACCGGGTACCGAGCTGGAGGCCGTTCGCGCTCGCGTCGATCTCGGCGTAGTCCGCGATCGACAGCTCCTCGTCCAGCCGGTCGAACAGTGCTGCAGTTTGCATGGCCGGATGCTCGCGGGCCTGCTACAAAGAGTCCCGGGTCGGGTCGCCTACAGCGTGAAAAACGGCCGATCGGAGGAGTTTCGCCGCGAGTGTCGCCGCCTGCCCGTCGTCCCGGTCGTTGACCTCGACCACGTCGAATCCCTGCATGAATGGGGCAACGCGTTCGACGACGCGCCGGAGCTCCCGAGAAGCGAGTCCGAAGGGCTCTTTCGTTCCCGTGCCGGGGGCGACTCCCGGGTCGGCGGCGTCGATATCGACGCTGAGGTAGACCGATTCGCCGCCGAAATCCGGCGTCCAGTCCCCGACGGCCTCGGGCGGGACGACGGTCACGTCCGCCGCCTCGGCGCGGTCCCACTCCGCCTCGCTGCCGGCCCGAGCCCCGAGAATCACCGCTCGGTCGGCCACCGACAGCGCGTGGCGGGTAACTGTCGCGTGGCTCCACTCGTTGCCGGCGAGTTCCTCGCGGAGGTCCAGGTGAGCATCGAGCGTGACGAATACGTCCGGGTCCACGGCTTCGACTCCGGCGACGCTAACGGTGTGTTCGCCGCCGAGGAGCAGTGGAATCGAATCCTCCTCGCGAACGTCGCCGAGAATCCCCGCGAGGTAATCCAGGTACTCCCGGGCGTCGTTCCAGGCCCGTATGTCGCCGTAATCGTGGACGCCGAGTTCGGTAAAATGCAATTCGGTGTGGTGGTCGTAATCCTCGAAGCCCGTCGCGAAGCGGCGGATCCGCTCGGGGCCAAAGCGGGTCCCGGGCTGGAAGCTCGTCGAGACGTCCAGTGGAGCCCCGACGATCACGAAGCCGGCTTCATCCCGATCCGCGTTCGCGCCGGGAAACATCACCCGACGATCTTTCGCTGGCCCTCGTACTCGAGGTACTCGATCTCGTCGTCCGGAGCGAGCGGTTCGTCCTCGGGGATACGCATGGTGAAGGTCTCGTAGGTCTCGAGGTCCATGATCTGGGCGTCGCTTCCCTCGACGGAGACGACCTGGCCCTGCTGGCGCTCGATCATCGGGACCCAGACCTTCTGGTCGACCGGCTGGGAGAAGGATCGCTTCTTGGTATCGAAGACCCCGCGACCCTCGACTCTGGCCTTGGCGCTGCCGTGTTTGCCGGGTTTGGCCGTACTGTAGGCCGTAATTTTGCAGGCGGCGTCGTCCATCATCACGTAGTTCCCCTCCTGGAGATCGCGAACTTCCTTCTGCTGTTTGGGCATATCGCGGGTTTTTCGCCTGTGCGGTATAAACAGTTTGGAACGGCCCGCCTGATCCACGGACCCTCTTTCGGGCCAGAGACCGAGCGGATAGGTCGTTCCGCTGGTCGCAGGCCGGTGCCGAAACTTCCCCGAGGGTCACAATTAAACCCCGAAGGCTGCATTATTCGAACGATGAGACGTTCGAATCAGGACTGGTGGCCCGACCAGGTGCCCGTCGAGATACTCGATCAGAACGCACAGGAAATCGATCCGCACGGCCCGGATTTCGACTACAGCGAGGCGTTCCAGGAACTCGACTACGAGGCGGTCAAGGCCGACATCGAGGCGGTGATGACGGACTCGAAGGACTGGTGGCCGGCCGATTACGGCCACTACGGCCCGCTTTTCATCCGAATGGCCTGGCACAGTGCAGGCACGTATCGCACCTTCGACGGCCGGGGCGGGGCGGCCGGCGGTCGCCAGCGACTCCCGCCGCTTGACAGTTGGCCGGACAACGCCAACCTGGATAAGGCCCGGCGGCTCCTCTGGCCGGTCAAACAGCAGTACGGTCGCAACCTCTCGTGGGGCGACCTGATCGTCCTGGCCGGGAACGTCGCTCTGGAATCGATGGGCTTTGAGACCTTCGGGTTCGCCGGCGGCCGGGAGGACGACTACAAACCCGACGAGGCCGTCGACTGGGGGCCCGAGGAGGAATGGGAGGCGAGTTCCGCGGACCGGTTCGAGGAGGACGGGATCCTCAAGTGGCCACTCGGGAACACGGTGATGGGACTCATCTACGTGAACCCGGAGGGGCCAAACGGCGAACCGGACCCGGAGGCCTCCGCGGCGAAGATCCGCGAGTCGTTCGGACAGATGGCGATGAACGACGAGGAGACCGCCGCACTCATCGCCGGCGGGCACACGTTCGGAAAGGTCCACGGCGCCGCCGACCCGGACGAGCACGTCGGTAAAGAACCGGCGGCCGCCCCCATCGAAGACCAGAACCTCGGCTGGGAGAGCGACTTCGGCGAAGGCAAGGGCCCGGACACGATCACGAGTGGCATCGAGGGACCCTGGAACACCACGCCGACACAGTGGGACATGAGCTACGTCGACAACCTGCTGGAGTACCAGTGGTGGCCCGAGAAGGGGCCCGGGGGCGCATGGCAGTGGACCACACAGAGCGGGGAACTGGACGAGGCAGCCCCGGGCGTCGCGGACCCCACCGAGAAGGAGGACGTGATGATGCTGACGACGGACGTCGCGCTCAAACGTGATCCGGACTACCGGGAGATCCTCGAGCGCTTCCAGGAGAACCCGAGGGCGTTCCAGGAGGCCTTCGCGAAGGCGTGGTACAAGTTGATCCACCGCGACATGGGGCCACCGGAGCGGTTCCTCGGGCCGGAGGTTCCCGATGAAGTCATGCTCTGGCAGGACCCGATCCCGGACGTCGAGTACGACCTGATCGGTGACGCGGACGTCGCCGAACTGAAGGAAACGATTCTCGGTTCGTCGCTCACCGTCTCCGAACTGGTCAAGACTGCCTGGGCCGCGGCCGCCACCTACCGCGACAGCGACAAACGCGGCGGGGCAAACGGGGCCCGGATCCGCCTGGAACCCCAGCGAAGCTGGACGGTGAACGAACCAGCGCACCTCGAATCCGTCTTGGAGACCTACGAAGAGATACAGGCGGACTTCAACGGCGCTCAAGCCGACGGAACGAAGGTTTCCCTCGCCGACCTCATCGTCCTGGGGGGAGACGCCGCCGTCGAGCAGGCTGCGGCGGACGCAGGCCACGACGTGACCGTTCCCTTCGAACCCGGTCGGGCCGACGCCACCCAGGAGCAGACCGATGTCGACTCCTTCGAGGCGCTCAAGCCGGCGGCTGACGGCTTCCGGAATTACTACAGCGACGACGCCGAGCGCCGGGCAGAGGAGATGCTGATCGATCGGGCCGACCTCCTCTCGCTCACGCCCGACGAGATGACCGTGCTCGTCGGCGGCATGCGGGCCCTCGAGGCGAACGACGACGACTCGGACCTGGGCGTGTTCACCGACCGACCCGGCACGTTGACGAACGACTTCTTCGTGAACCTCCTCGATAACGGGACGGAGTGGGACGTTGTCGATGACGCCGAGAACCGCTTCGAAGGGAGAGACCGCGACACCGGCGAGGTCCTGTGGGAGGGATCCCGCGTCGACCTCGTCTTCGGTGCAAACGCCAGATTGCGCGCCATCGCAGAGGTCTACGGTGCCGACGATGCCGAGGAGCAGTTCGTCGAGGACTTCGTCGAGGCGTGGTCGAAAGTGATGCAACTCGACCGATTCGATCTCGACTGAGGGCTGGGAACCCGCGACCGGTGGCCCCCTCGATTTCTCGAGTGTCGTTCGAAAATCAGCACCGCCGCTACAGGAACCAAAACCCGAGTGCAGCCGTGAGCGTGCTGATGAGGAACCAGCCGAGGAAGTTCCACCACGGAACGCCCCGATACCTGGGACCCGGGAGGTCATCGGTGTAGGTCCAGAAGCCCTCCCCGACTCCACGCGGGTCAGAAAGCACGTCGAGGCTCGTGGCCAGAACGCCGGTCAGGACGACAACGAACCAGCCATCAGAGAGCAGCAGGGCGAGCCGAAGCGCGACGTAGATCGTGCCGGTCCAGCCAAAAAGGACGTACAGCGGAACGTCGACGACTTTCGGGCCGATGTGGTGTTCGAGCAAGCCCAGTTTACTCACGAGCGCTTCAGCAACGAAGACGATGACTGCGCCACCGCCGAAGACCGCGACCGTCGCGGGAACCGGCCACGAGATGGCGGCGTGGATCAGCGCGAGGGAGCCGAGAAGGACCGCGGATCCCGCGTAATTCCGGCCGCGAGACATGCGAACCGAATCGCTGGCAGGCCGGAAAAGTCCACGGGGAACCGCCCAACAACGCGACGGAACACCTAAGCATGTGCCATGATAGCACCTTCCATGCCATTGCTCCAGTTCGACACCACGGTCGAGATGACCGCTGTGGAGAAGTCCGCATTCGCCGAGACTGCAACGGAGCTGTACACGACGGAGATGGCGACGACGGCGGGCCACGTCGCCGTGACGATCCGGGAACGGGCTGCTGCGGAGATGTTCTTGGGTCGAGCCGTCGAGGGGCCGCTCCTCTTTCTGGACGCCGACATTCGACGCGGTCGATCGTTCGAACGCAAGCGAGGGTTTGCCCTCGCAGTCATGGAACACGCCGGAGCCGCGTTCGATATTCCCGAGGAGAACATGAAGGTCGTTTTCACCGAACACCCGGGGGAGTCGATGATGGGCGTCGACCGGGTCGGCGGCGAGTGGGAGAATGGGTGAGTGCGAACCGAAACCACGTGAACCGTCCCGAATCCAGAGCCCCTATCCCATGAACGAGCCCAGGCGATCCAATCCTTCTTCCAGCTCGGCGGTCGGCAACCCGAAGCCGATCCGGAAGTAGTCGTCGAACCCGAAGGTCGCGCCCGGCGCCAGCACCACCGACTCCTGCTCGACGAACTCACGGCAGAACGCCTTCGACCCGCCGAATCCCGGTGGGACCTCGACGAACCCGTTGACGCCGACCGGATCGTCCCAGTCGAGGTCGTGGTCGGCAAGGAACTGCCGGACGATATCGCGGTTCCGTGCGGCGAGGGTGCGGTTCTCCGCCAGAATGTCGGCCTCCTGTTCGCCGAGGGCCTGTTTTGCAACGTGCTGGCCGATCTTGGTCGGCGAGATGGTGGTGTAGTCCTTCCACTGCCAGGCGTTCTCGACCACGTCTTCGGCACCGACGAGCCAGCCGAATCGGAGGCCGGCGAGTCCGTAGGCCTTCGTGAGCCCCGCCGTACTGATTCCCCGCTCGCCCAGCGAGGCGACTGGCGGATTCGGATCGGGCGAGAGGAGGCGGTACACCTCGTCGGCGTGCAAATAGGCGTCGTTGTCAGCAGCGAGGTCGTAGAGGGCCTCGATCGTCGCCGGGTCGTGATACCGGCCGGTCGGATTGTTCGGGTTGTTGACGACGATGAGCCGGGTTTCGGGCCGGATCGCGTCGGCCACGGCGTCCAGGTCGAGGGCCCACTCGGGTGGTTCGAGGTCGACGGTCGAGACCGAAGCGACGGTTTCTGGGACCGTCCGAAGCGCCTGGTAGGTCGGCGTGATCACGACCGCGTGATCGCCTCGATCGAGGAGCGAGCGGTAGAGCGTGTAATTCGCCTCCTGTGTCCCGACCGTGAGCAGCACCTCCGCCCGGGTTCGACCGTAGCGTCGTCCAATTTCGGCCCGGAGATCGGGGTCCCCGTTCGTCGGAATGACGTAGCCGAGTTTCCCTGGATCGAGGTCGAATCGGTCCGCCGGCAGGCTCCTGATCCCCGATTCCGCGAGCATGATGTCGGCATCGAACTCGTATTCCGCGAACCAGCGTTCGAGTTCGAACGGTGGGACGTCCATACGCCGAACTCGGGTTCGGGAACTAAGTGCTCCCGGGATCGGTTCGGGTTCGAAGCACTCCGATGGGATCCCGAGTTTCAGAACGCCTCGCTCGCCGGGGAGAACTCGATGGTGGTTCCCAAATCGGCCTCCTGGGCCCGCTCGTAGAGGAGGTATCCCACTGCCACGGTCTCGATACCGGTCCCACCGCTGTCGAAGACCGTGATCTGGTCCGGATCAGTTCGACCCGGCGCTCGGCCGGCGACCACGTCGCCGAGTTCGGCGTGGACGTGATCGGCGTCGATCGCGCCCGTCTCGACGGCGTTCATGTAGGCCCCAGCATCCTGGGTGAGCCGGGCAGTCAGGTCCGGGACGTATACGGCACGCTCGATCGTGGTCGGGTCGAGTTCGAATCGGTCGGGGTCGTACTGGCCCATGGCGGTGACGTGGGTCCCCGGTTCGAGCAGCGAGCCGTCGAAGACCGGTTCCCCGGCGTTCGTGGCCGTGATGACGATATCGGCCCCCTCGATCGCGGTCTCGGCACTCCGGACCGGGTCGACCCGCAGGTCGAGTTCGGCGGCCATCTCCTCGGCGAAGGCCTCGCGGTTTTCCGGGGTTGGCGAGAACACCCGGACTTCGTCGAGGTCCCGGACTGTCGCCGTCGCCCGGAGTTGGCCCCGGGCCTGGGTCCCACTGCCGATGACGGCGAGAACGCTTGCGTCATCCCGGGCGAGCGCGTCGACACCCACCGCTCCCGCGGCGCCGGTTTTGAACGGGTTCATGCTCGCTCCATCGAGGACCGCGAGGAGTTGCCCCGAGTCCGCATCGAAAAGTGGCGTGACGAACCAGGCGTCCCCCGCCCCGAACCCGGCACTGTACATGTACCCGCCCATCGCCCCGGTCTCCGGGAGACTGGCGGCGTAGGCGGTCAACATCCCCGCCGGATCCTCACGCTTGAGGACGGTTCGTGGCTCCGCCGGCGCGCCCTCGCCGCGCTGGCGGTAGGCGTCGCGAACCGTCTCGACAAATGCTGCCGGCTCGGCGATCCCGGAAACGTCCCCGCTCGACAGGTACAGAACCTCGGTCATACCCCGACAGACGGGCCCCACCGTGAAAGCCATGTGGCTCTCCCCCCGCCTGTTTTGGCGATCGCCCTCCAACTCAGTTCATGAACGGATTCACGGGCCCCGTGTCGGACGGGGGATCGACGCCCATCGACGAAGCGGTCGCGGCACTCGTGACGAGCGGTGCCCGGATCGACCGGACCGAACGAGTTCCGATCCGGACGGCTGCCGGTCGCGTCCTGGCGGACGCGGTCCGGGCCGAGCGACCCCAGCCGCACTATCGCCGGTCAGAGCGGGACGGCTATGCGATCCGGGCTACAGACACAACCGACGCCAGCCCCGAGACGCCGGTCGAACTCGAGACGAAAGCAGAACCCGTTGGTCCGGGGGAGGCAACCTGGGTTCACACGGGGTCGGCCGTCCCCGAGATAGCCGACGCCGTCGTCATGGTGGAATCGGTGACGGAGACCGAGGACGGAATCGAGATCACCGAACCGGCCGCGGTGGGACAGTACGTCACGGCGATCGGTGCGGACCTCGAGGGCGGAGCGACGCTCTTCGAACCCGGCCATCGACTCCGGGCGGGCGACCTCGGGACCCTCAAAGTCGCCGGCATCCGGTCGGTCCCGGTGATCGAATCGCCCACGGTGGCTGTCGTTCCCACCGGGGAGGAACTCGTCCAAACAGATCCCGGTCCGGGCGAGGTCGTGGAGACGAACGGGCTCGTCGGCTCGACCCTTATCAGGCAGTGGTGTGGAACGGCCCGGTACCGGGAGGTCGTGACCGACGACGAGGCGGCACTCCGGAACGCGATCGAACGCGACCTGGACGCGAATCTCATCGTCACGACCGGCGGCTCGTCGGTCGGTGCACGAGATCTGCTTCCCGCCGTCGTCAACGAGATGGGCGAGGTAGTGGTCCGGGGACTGGCGCTGCGCCCCGGCCATAGCGCGAGCGTGGGCGTCGTGTCCGGGACGCCGATCGCGATGCTTCCAGGAACGCCCATCGCCGCGCTCGTGGTGGCGTGGGTGCTCGTCAGACCCGCACTCGGGGGGCTGATCGGAGCGGCAGCCATCGATGTGCCGACGGTGCAAGCCACCCTCTCGGCCGACCTCGAAAGCGAACGCGGCCGGCGAACGGTCCATGGTGTGACGATCGACGGGTCGGGGGCGAACAACAGCCACACGACTGCCCGAGAGGCACCTCGGGGTGGGCTCCCGTCGCTTCCGGGAATCGACGGCTGGGTGCAGGTCGAGGAATCGAGGGGCGTCGTCGCGGCTGGGGACATCGTGACCGTCGAGCGATGGGGAGTGGAAAGTTGTTGAAGGGCTCGAAGGGGCGGATCGTGTCCCGTGCTGAGAATCACGAGTGATCGTGGGGCAGAACAGCTCGTAATGGTTCAGTCCGAGGCCGACTGTGACCACAGCTCCGCAAAGCTCGAGACGCGATAATCCCCCAGCACGCACTTGCCACGCTCACAGGCCCCGTGGCGCTCGACGTGAACGGCGTCGAGGCCCGCGTTCCAGGCCGCGCCGACGTCGGTGTCCGCGTCGCCGGCCATCACTCCCTGCTGTTCGTGGGGATCGACATCGAGTTCGTCCATCGCCGCTTCGAGCGGGGTCGGGTCGGGCTTCCAGCCCAGATCCTCCGAGCAGGTGACAACCGTGTCGAACCAGTCGGCGATGTCGAGGGTCTCCATCACCGGTTCGGCGAGGAACGGCTGGGAGTGAGTGACGACCCCGACCGGAACCTCGAGGTCCGCGACGAACGCCGCGTCCTCGTGGAGGTAGGTCGCCGCGGCCCGCTCTTTCGGGTCTTCGACCGCGTGGAACGTCTCCCAGAACTCGACCGGTTCGAAGCCCAGCCGCTCGAGATGGGCGTCCCGCGAGCCGACGAGTCCGTGCCAGAGCGAGCGTGCCTCCTGGTCGGTGAAGTGGTATCCCAATTCCTCGCCCACCGCGTCGAAGACCCGCCGCGTGTAGGCCCACTCCGTGTCGACCAGCGTCCCGTCGAGATCGAGCAACCAGAAATCGTAGGCCTCGGGCTCCATTCGAGTATCAGTTGTCAACGGGCGGATAAGTGTTTTGCGTTGGGCCCCGAACGGGTGTGTTCGGGAGCGTTCACAGCTGTGCCACCTGTTCGGCGAGTTCGAGGTCCCGTTCGGTGACGCCACCGACATCGTGGCTGGTGAACTCGACGGTGACCGAACGGAACTCGATCACGATTCGTGGATGGTGAAAGGCCTCGTCGGCGAGTTCGGCGACCGCGGTCGCGAAGTCCACCCCGTCGAGATACGAGTCGAAGTCGACGGTTCGAACGATGTGGTCGTCCTCGTACGTCCAGCCCTCCGGGAGTCGGTTCCGAACGGTTTCGGCCGCGAGTGTCTCTCCCATACCGTCCAGTGGAGTGCAAGCGTGAAACGAGCTTCCGTTCCGGCACGGAGGGCCGATTGGGCGGGATGGGCCGGCCCGACCAGTCCCGGACTGGGCCACCGCCGATCACGGACAGAGCGAGGCTGACGCCACCGCCTACTCCGGCACGACGAACCCGTCTTCGGTGATCGGAACGACCGTGTCGACGAGTTCGTTCACCGCGGAGACGATGGCCCCCTGTTCGCCGACCCGTTCCCAGTAAAAGACGAGGTCGAACGTGTGCTCGCGGAGCAGTTGCTGACACTCCCAGATGACGCTATCGTCTCCCAGCCGTCGGCCGTGGAACTGTCCCGCACCGAAGCGGTCGTCGTCCTCGCCGGCATAGACGTACATCTCGCCGTCCTGGAGCTGGTCGGCGATCCGCTCGCCGATCGAGAGCATCAACTCGTTCATCGCCGGCTCCTCGGTCCCATCGAAGTCCGTGTGAACGACGATCCCGGCGAGTTCGGCCTCGCCCGGACCCAGAAGCGAGACCGCCTCCTGGTAGAGTTCGGTGTCGACTGCCTCGGCCATAGTCGTGATTGGGCGAGGGTCCGTTTAGCCGCTCCGGTCTCCACGACGCCGGAGCCCGAACGGTCCGTGGCAGGACCGCCGAAACGACACGAAGCAGGCTCACAATCGTGACCGGCGATTCAAGCGGAAAACTCATGGACGCCGGGGGCATCGATGCAAACGATGCGAGAGTGGGTCACCCGCGGCTTCCGGGCCATCTACGAGCGATTGCTCCACCGGGAGATCTCGGGGGCGCCCACGCACGTGGCGATCATCCAGGACGGGAACCGCCGCTACGCCCGCGAACACGGCGAAGCGGCAAAGGAGGGCCACGAAGCCGGGGCAAAAACCACCGAGCGCGTCCTCGAGTGGTGTGCCCAACTGGGGATCGAGGAGCTGACCATCTATGCCTTCTCCACGGAGAATTTCGACCGGCCCGCCGAGGAGCGCGAACACCTCTTCGATCTGCTCGCCGAGAAGCTCTACGAGTTCGCCGACAGCGACCGGGTCCACGAGGACGAGGTGGACATCCGGGTGCTCGGCCAGACCCACCGAATGCCCGAGCGGGTCCGGGAGGCCATCGAGTACGCCCAGCGCCGGACCGCCGAGTACGACGCCCTGACGCTCAACGTCGCCATCGCCTACGGCGGCCGGGCCGCCCTGCTCGATGTCACCCGGGAAGTGGCAAGTGGCGTCGCCGAGGACGAGATCGAGCCCGAAACGGTGGACGTGGATACGATCGAGTCGCGGCTCTACCACGGGTCGATGCGGGATGTCGACCTCATCGTCCGGACCGGCGGCGACGAGCGGACGAGCAACTTCCTGCCCTGGTATGCGAACGGGAACGAGGCCGCCGCCTTCTTCTGTACGCCATACTGGCCGGAGTTCTCGAAGGTCGACTTCCTCCGGGCGATCCGGACCTACGAGGCCCGCGAGGCCTCCTGGCGGCAGACTCGGACCCAGCGGGCCCTCGCACTGGTCCGCGCGCTCGGCGACGAGGTGCAGGGACGGCGGGTCCTCGAGCGGCTTGGTGAGACCCTCCCCGACGGCGAACAGCCGGTCGAGGAGACTGATTCGGCTGCCGATTGACCGGCTCTCCCACGGCAAGGTTGAGATGTCTCGGGCTCCTATGGAGGGTATGAACCGACGGACACTGGCTGTCGTGGCACTTGCAGCACTCGTTGCCCTGAGTGGGTGTGCACTCCTCACTGGAGAGACCCTCGAATTCACGGCCGACGCGGCGACCGTCTCGGAGACCGCCCAGCAGGACGCCCAGTACGAGCTCGTCGGCGTCGAGAGCCAATCGATCAACCGGACCGTCGAGGCGCTCGGTCAAGAACGGACCATCGAAGCGGAAAACTGGATCGCCACCTACGAGCGGGACCTCGCGATAGCGACCACTGACGCCGTCGGGACCGTGGCCGTGGTCTCGACCCCGCAGATGACCATGGCGGGCCAGGCCGTGAACCCCGTGGGCAAGATGGGACCGCGCCAGCTCCTCGACACGGTCGCCGCGGGCCAGGCTGGATTCTCGGACGCGACGTTTCGTGACAACCGCACAGTGACCGTCCTCGGCGAGGACGCGACCGTCTCGGTCTTCGATGCCACGACCGAGTTCGCCGGCCAGGAGGTCGACGTCACCGTTCACCTCTTCCGGGTCGCCCACGAGGACGATTACGTCATCGGCGTCGCGGTCCACCCCTCGGTCATGACGGCAGAGCAGGCCGGGGTGGACACGATGTTCGCCGGCATCGAGCACCCGGACTCGGAGTGATCACATCGACATCGAGCACCCGGGTTCGACGTAATTGGGTCGGCAGCGAAATCCGGGTCGGAACGAAACCGGTCCGAAACTGCCGCTGACACCGCCTATTTACGGCGCCGCACCGAGACGCCGGTATGTTCAAGTCCGACGAGGTCGGCCGATTCGAACGCCAGGAGGCGGTCTTCCGGGACCGGATCAGGGACGACCCGGACGCCGCCTTCCAGCCGGAACCGGGCCGGTATCACCTCTACATCTCGCGAGCGTGTCCGTGGGCTCACGGAGCCGCACTCGTCCGAAAACTGCTGGGTCTCGAGGACGTCATCTCGATGGACGTCGTGGACCCGTATCGCGAGGAGCGGGGCTGGCAGTTCACTCCCGAAAAGGACGGCTGCACGCGGGACACGGTCAACGGCATGGACTACCTCGAGGAGGTGTACCACCTCGCCGACGAGCGCTACGCGGATCGGCCGACCGTGCCTGTCCTCTGGGATCGGACCCACGAGACCATCGTCAACAACGAGTCGATCGAGATCATGCGCATGCTCGCGACCGCCTTCGAGTCCCGCCGAGACGGGGCCGTCGAACTCTATCCCGAAAATCGACGCGAGGAAATCGACCGAGTCGTCGCGGAACTCTACGATACGGTCAACAACGGCGTCTACCGGGCCGGATTCGCGGACTCACAGGCCGCCTACGACGAGGCGATCGATGACCTCTTCGCGGCGCTTTCCCGGTGGGAGGACCGTCTCGCCGATCGGCGGTATCTGGTTGGCGAACAGCTGTCCCTCGCCGACCTGCGCCTCTTTGCCACGCTTTCCCGCTTCGATTCGGTCTATCACACCCACTTCAAGTGCAACGTCAGGCAGATCCGCGACTATCCCAACCTGTGGGGCCACACCCGCGACGTCTACCAGCTTCCCGGCGTCTCCGAGACGGTGAACATGGCCCACATCACGGAGCACTACTACCGAACACACCCCCAGCTCAATCCCAAACGGATCGTGGCCCGGGGGCCCGATCTGGATTTCGAGGCACCACACGACCGAGATCGGCTGCCCGGTGAGCGTCCAGCCGCATTCCAGTAGTCCTCACCGACCCGTCTCACCAGGCTTAAGCCACGGTGGGGCGAGGCATTTGTATGACGTCCCTGGGTTCGGATGAGCGACCGTGTCAAAAATGCGGAAACCCGGTTCCGGCGGGTGAGACGGCCTGTCCCACCTGTGGTTTCAACCCACGTGCCGAGGTCCAACGGGTGGCCCTCGGGCTCTTTCTGGTGTTCGTCGTGCTGATGACGATCGTGATGGCGGTTCCG
This sequence comes from Halodesulfurarchaeum sp., assembly GCA_034520565.1. Lineage (GTDB taxonomy): Archaea > Halobacteriota > Halobacteria > Halobacteriales > Halobacteriaceae > Halodesulfurarchaeum. Next base: position 986,236 of record JAXHNL010000002.1, on the reverse strand, counting down.
TTCTGGTCCGGTGGCGCGCCAATACTTCTCGCCGTCGCCGGTCTCGACTTCGGAATCGGGGCCGTCCTCTTTTTCGGCTCCTTTTTCCTCCGCCCGTACCGGTTCGGACGAATCGTGGTCTGGAAGACCTGAACTGTCGTCCTCTCGGCGGACCGGTTGCCACTGGAACGAAGCGGTCACACCCGGCAGCTCAGTGAGAACAGTTGTCAGGCAAGCGAGTCCGGTAGATGCGAGACGGGCGACGGGTTCGAGCCACTTTCGAACAGACAACCAAAGAATGAAGTCGCTGCACTTGAGTTTCGGTTATAGGTTCGCATGGGTTGTGACAGAGCGGAGCAAAGGGAGCTGTCGTCCGAATATTTGAACCGTGCGATAAGACCGCGACCAACCGACTTGTGACCAAGACGTATGTTCAAGACAACTGCGACGGGACGAAACAAAGCGAGGTGACAGTATGGCTGATGAAGGCAAACGAGGAATCCAAGGCGAACTGTTCCACATAGACACGGGTCACGAGCCGGGAGAGAACAACTGGAAGGGGTTCGGGTTCGACGTCAATCCGCCGGTCTTTCTGATCGGCGGCGGCGTCATCGTCCTCTTCATCGTTCTCTCCTTGCTCTTCCCGGACACCGCCGGTGAAATGTTCAACGGCGCACGGGAAACGCTCGGTGAATACTTCGCGTGGTTCTTCATCCTCGGCGTGAACATCATCATCATCTTCATGATTTATCTCGCCATCAGTAAGTACGGCAATATCCGTCTCGGCGGGGTCGACGGTGTGCAGGAATACAGCGACATATCGTGGATCGCGATGCTGTTCAGTGCCGGGATGGGGATCGGATTGATGTTCTACGGTGTCGCAGAACCGATCTGGCACTACCAGATGCCACATCTCGGGGCCGAGCCACTCAGCCAGGCCTCCGCCGAGGTCGCACTCGGTGTCTCGCTGTACCACTGGGGGGTCCATCCATGGGCAGTGTACGCACTGGTCGCGCTCAGTCTGGCGTTCTTCTCGTACAACCGTGGGCTCCCGCTCACCTTCCGCTCGATCTTCTGGCCCGTCCTCGGGGAACGCATCTACGGCTGGGGTGGACACGTCATCGACATCCTCACCATCTTTGCGACGCTGTTCGGTCTCGTCACGTCGCTCGGTCTCGGGGCCTTGCAGATCAACCGCGGATTGAATTACATGGGGGAATCCATCGCTGGGTTCCCCGCCATTCCGTTCAGTGTCGGCACGCAGGTGGTCCTCATCATGATTATTACGGCGATAGCCTCGGTCTCGGTGTACCTGGGCATCGACAAGGGGATTCGCCGGTTGAGCAACGTCAACCTCTTCCTGATGATTACGCTCCTTGTGGCGACGATCATCCTCGGGCCCACCATGTTCATCCTGGAGGCGATCCCACAGGGGATCGGAGCGTACCTCAGCAACCTCGTCGAACTGTCCTTCTTCAGCGGCGCGATAGAAGGGCCGTACTTCCAGGGACACTGGTACGCACCTGACGGAGGTGGCGCCGGAACCTTCCTCACCGACTGGACGGTGTTCTACTGGGCGTGGTGGATCGCGTGGTCGCCGTTCGTCGGCATGTTCATCGCCCGAATTTCGAAGGGGCGGAACATCCGGGAGTTCATCGGCGGCGTCATGATGATTCCGGTCATCCTGTCCTTTGTCTGGTTCAGCGCCCTGGGCGGGTCGGCGCTGAAGATGGAACTCGACGTGCTCCAGGCGACCGGTGAAGCCGGCGGCCCGGTCATGACGGCACTGAACGAACTCGGGTTGGACGTCGCGATGTTCGCCATGTTCGAGCAGTTCCCGGGGACGGTGTTCCTCTCGTCGATCGCCATCATCCTCGTCACGACGTTCTTCGTCACGTCCTCCGACTCCGGATCACTGGTGCTCGATCACCTGAGTTCCGGCGGAAAGCACAAGGCAGCAGTCGGTGGCCGCGTCTTCTGGGCGGCCTCCGAGGGACTCGTCGCCATCGCATTGCTCGTCGCTGGGGGCGATCAGGCCCTCAATGCCCTGCAGGCGGCCGCGATCACGAGCGGACTGCCGTTCCTGGCGATCCTCCTGTTCATGATCTACGCCATCTGGAAGGGCCTCGCCGAAGAAGTCAAAATCATGCGCTCCGAAGAGTTCCGCGATCGGATCGACGAACTCAGAGCGGAGGAGGGCGTCGTCGTCGAAAGTTCGCAAGGGGAGATCGTCACGGGCATCCACAAGCGAGACGAGGATACGGTCGTGGAAGCCGGCGATTGACGACCGACTGATATTTTTGACCGGCGGGAAACCGATCGACGTCGGTCAGCCGTTACGGGTTCGCCGTTTCGAATGTAGCAGAACGACGGTCAACGAGGAGCCCGCGCCCGTGGCTCTCCCGGCGGTTAGACGCGGATGATCGTCACAGGTTTCGAACACTGGCGGACGATTTTCTCCGTGTTCGATCCGACGTACTTGTCGATGGTCTTTCCGTGACCCCGCTCGCCGATAAACACCCCATCCACGTCGGCCTCCGATGCGTACTCACTGACCTCGTCGGCGATTTTCCCGGTTCGAACCACGCCTTTCCCGTCGAGTCCCCGAGATTCGGCCCGGGCGACGACGTCATCGACGATTTCCTGGCCCATCGCACGGTAATTCTCCAGTTCCCCCTCGGAAATCCCCATCGTGAGGATGTAATTCGCCTTCGTCTCGACGACGAAGATCGCGTGGACCTCGGCGTCGAACATTTCGGCCATATCGAGGGCGTTCTCGACGATCGGCTCGCTCTCCTCGCTCCCGTCAGTCGCGATAAGGACCGTGTCGTACATCTTCGTATGATAAACGGAGGAATAAATAAAAATAAGTTTGTATACTTCCTGTGGCGGTGTGCGTTCCACCCTCGATCGTCCGGTCACTGGAGCTCGTCCCTCCACGAACGAACCCAGCAACCGCGACCGGAACCCACAACCGGCGAAAACAGGACGAGTTTCGGCGTGCTCGACCGACGCGGGGAGATGACACCTACCTGTTTCTCTCGCGGACGTATATTGCAAAGGCGACGAGCGTCAGGAGAAAGCCGGCGAAGAAGTACTCCCCCCGGAGGAAAAAGACGGCGGCACCCCCGAGCAAGACGACGAGTGCGACGGTTGCCATGGTGGCGACGAGTTCGGCCATCGATTACCCCTTCGCCTCCGAATCTGGTTCCTCGGGCTTGTGGCGCTCCCATCGACGGTGAACGAGTCCACCCCCGCCGAGAACCGCTGCGAGCGCTCCGAGACCGATGAACCGAGTCACCTCCGCCCACAGACCATACCCGAACGAAAGACCGCCACCGAGCAGGAGAAATACCCGCAATAGCGTTCGAGAGGTCGGTCGTTTCGATTTCATCGCGTCGAGTCCGTCTGTCTTCATCCCTGATCCGCGTGCCTTTGATTGTTGTGAACGGCTTCAGTCGGACCGGGCAGCGGGTTCATCCGGTTAGACCGGCGATCGTCCGACGATGGTGACAGGAATACCGGCCATCCGCATCACCTTCTCGGAGGTGCTCCCGATGTACTTCTCCACGGCTCCGTGCCCCTGTTTTCCCATGATGATCATGTCGATATCCTTGTTACGGGCGTACTCGACGATCTCCTCGGCGGGTTTTCCCTTTTTGACGACTCCGACGGCCTCCAGATCGCGATCGGCGGCCGATTCGACGATCTCCGTGACGACGTCCTCGCCGTAGGCCTCGTGTTCGGTCATCTCGTCGTCCGAAATCCCGACGGTCAAGATGTAGGCGGCTTTCGTTTCGACCACGTACAGGGCGTGCACCTTCGCTCCCGTCTCCTCGGCGAGTTTGAGACCGTACTTGACGCCCTGTTCGGCCCGGTCACTTCCGTCGGAGGTGATCAAAATGTTATCGTGCATTCGTCCTAATCCACTAGACGATTTCGTCAGGTGATTAAGAGTTTTTTCATACATTAGACTTCTAGTAATCGTGTCGATACAGCCGAAATGGACCGTTTCAGTCGGAATATCCGGGCAGTCGATCCGTTGTCGCGCTCGAACGGAACGGTTCTGACCGGTATCGGCTTGCAAGTTTCACTTTCACCACGGTAGGCATGCCGTTTAGGCCGACGATCACCGACGATCGCCCATGCTGCGTCGGTCCAACCGGGGCGCGATCTTCGCGGACCGAACGGTATTCCATGCCGACTGGGTGCCGGCGGATTTCCACTCCCGGGAGGGCCAACTCGACACGATGGCGACGGCCCTCGAGCCGATCCTCGATGGCGAACCCGCATCCGGACTCTTCCTCGCCGGCCCCTCCGGGACGGGCAAGACGAGCGGGAGTCGCTACCTCCTCGAGAAACTCGCCACCCACGCCGGTGACATACACACCGCCGTCGTCAACTGCTGGTCCGAGCACTCCCGCTACCGTGTCCTCTACCGGATCGTCGAGGCCATCGAAGGCGAACGGGTGCGGACCCGGGACCACGCCGCGGCGGCACTCCAGGACGCCCTCCGGGCGATCGAGACGCCCGTCGTCGTGGTCCTCGACGAGGCCGACCAGCTCGCCGAACCCGAAGTGCTCTATGATCTCTACGAGACGCCCGACCTCGCGGTCGTCGTGACCGCGAACGATCGGGCCGGCGTGACTGCCGGACTGGACGAGCGGATCCAGTCCCGGCTCCGCACCTTCGTCGAGGTACCCTTTGTCCCCTACACGGCCGCGGAACTCGAACCGATCCTCGAGCAGCGGGCCAGACACGGCCTCCAGCCCGACGTCGTCGAGCACGACTTGCTCGTCGACATCGCCCGGGCCGCGAACGGCAACGCTCGCGACGCTATCGCTGCACTCGAGGGGGCCGCCCGGCGGGCCGTCGAGGACGGCACGGAGCGGATCGAGCCCGAGCACGTGGCAGCGGCGATCGACGCGGCCAGCCACGACGTGCGCCGGGCGACCCTCGACCGGCTGAACGACCACCAGCGGGCGATCTACGACCTCCTCGCGGCGGCCGGGCCGCTCAGCCCGGGGGCGATCTACGAGCGATATGCCGAACGAATGGACGAGCCGCGCTCGCGACGGACGGTCCGGAAGTACGTCCGGAAGCTCGAACAGTACGACCTCCTCGCGGCCTCGGGGGCCGCCCAGCGCCGCGAGTACCGCCTCGTCGAGGACGCCCCGCGGCCGGACTGACCGGTCCGGAAGGGTCGGAACGGTCCATGGCCGCTTTTTCGGTTCGGGACTGCTCCGATCACCCATGCAGCATTCGCGGTCCATCCCCGAACTGCCGCAGTTGCGCGACGGGGTCCAGCTCCTCGAAACGGACGGACGAGCGACCGGTCCGCTGCACGCCCTCGTGCTCGATCACCTGCTCCTCGAGGGCGGGTCAGCCGTCTGGATCGACGCGGACGGCCACGGAACCTCGGTCCACCTCGCCGAGGTCGCGCCCGCAAAGCGGGTGCTCGACCGAATCCACATCGCCCGCGGGTTCACGGCCTATCAGCACCGGGCGCTGGTCCGGAACGCGGTCGAGGCACTGACCGGAGAAACCAGTCTCATGGTCGTACCGGCCGTCGACGCCCGCTACCGGGACGAGGATATCCGGGGCGCCGAACCCGAGGAGCTCCTCCTCCAGACCCTCTCCCGGCTGGCCCGGTACGCTCGCGAGCGGGAACTGCCCGTCCTCGCGACCCGGACCGCCGCGGACGCGTTCAGCGCGCCGGTCGAGCGGCTCGCGACGAGCGTCATCGAAGTCGAGCAGACGGCTTTCGGCCCACGGTTCCGGGGCCCGGACTTCGAGACGCTGGTCTACCCCGAGCGCGGCCCCACCGTGCAGACGACCCTGACCTACTGGGCCCGGATCCTCGGAGCACGACGGCCGCTCCACGAGGCACAGGGGGCACAGCAGCCCACAGCCCGGGTGAGCCCGTGATGGGGCGCACCAACCCGACCTACCGCGACCGGCTCCGTACCCTCGAAGAGCGCTGGAGCGACTATCGGCACACCCTCCGGCGGCGAAACCACGATCCCTTCGACCGGCTCTTCGAGCACGCCCGGGCCCACGCCGACGCGGCCGGCTTCCAGAACCCGGCCGACCCGATGGACGCCGTCCTCCTCTCGATCTGCCTGGAACAGGAGCGCCGGATCGCTACCCTCGAAGCGCGAATCGATTCCCTGCAGGCGACGGTGGCTGACGCGACGAACGCCCCGGAGTGAGTACATGTTCACCGTCGACTTCCTCGATGACGGCCGCGTCCGTCGGTGGACGGCGACGACCGACGGTGCGACCGCCACGATCGACGCGGACTACCGACCGACCATCCACGTCGGTAGCGAGGACCGGGACACGCTTGCAACGGTTCGGGAGAACCTCGCCGTCCACCCGAACGTCGCCGACGTCACCGTCGCCGAAAAGCGACCGGGCTGGCGCCACGAGGCACGCGAGGTGCTCGCCGTCGAGATGGGACACATCGAAAGCGTGGACGCGCTCGCCCCGCAGATCGCGAACATGGAGCGACCCGGCACGCTGCGGCTCTACGACGTCGATTTCTCCCGCCAGTTCCGCTACTGTCTCGAGACCGACTGCTCGCCGGTCCCGAAGCGGGACCTCGAGACGCTCGAAATCGACGTTCCAGTGCCCGAAATGGGCGGGAAAAGCGGCTTCCGCGAGGTCAGCGTCGGTGACCAGCGCGTCACCGGCGACCGGCTCGCCGTGCTCGAAACCGTCCTCGACCGGCTCCACGCCGTCGATCCGGACGTACTCGTTGTCTCGAGTGCCGACATAATCGCCCAGCTGTTCGACGTGGCCGCCGAACATGACCGCGGGCCGATATCGGTCGGGCGGGAGCCGGGCTATCGACAGCTCGCGGGCCAGTCCACCTACGAGAGTTACGGACAGGTGGGTCACTCCCCGGCCCGGTATGCCGTCCCCGGCCGGGCCATCATCGACCGCTCGAACACGTTTTTCTACAGCCAGACGAACCTCGAGGGCGTCCTCGACCTGGTCGAGCGATCCCGGAAGCCACTCCAGGAACTCGGATGGGCCTCCATCGGCAACGTCCTCACCGCGATCCAGATCCGGGAGGCCCGCCGCCGGAACGTGCTCGTCCCATGGCGCTCGTGGCGCCACGAGCAGTTCAAGACGATGACCCAGCTGCACGCGGCCGACCGGGGCGGAACGACCCTCTCGCCCGAGGTAGGCTTTCACGAGGACGTCCACGAACTCGACTTCGCCTCGATGTACCCGAACATCATCGTCACCCGGAACATCTCTCCGGAGACGATCCGCGGGGACTGCGAGGACTCGACGACGGTCCCGGGACTGGGCTACGAGATCTGTACGGAGCGGGGCTATCTCCCGGACGTCCTCGAGCCGCTGATCGAGGACCGGGAAGCGATCAAGGCCGAACTGCGGGCGTGTGAGGACCCCGAGCGCCGCGCGGCGTTGGAGGGGCGTTCGGAGGCACTCAAGTGGATCCTCGTCTCCTGTTTTGGCTACCAGGGCTTCTCGAATGCGAAGTTCGGCCGGATCGAGGCCCACGAGGCCATCAACGCCTCTGCCCGGCGACTCCTGCTCGCGGCCAAAGACCACCTCGAAGCGGGAGGGTATCGCGTACTCCACGGGATCGTGGACTCCATCTGGGTGACTCCGCGGGCGGGCACCGAGCAGCAGCCACTCGGGACGATCGCAACCACCGTCTCCGAGCGGACCGACATCGACCTGGAATACGAGGCGGCCTACGACTGGGTGGCCTTCGTCCCGACGAAAGAGAGCGAGGAAGGGGCACTCACCAAGTACTTCGGCCGCCGCAGCGACCCGGCGCCGGGCGAGGACCTGTACAAAGTTCGGGGGATCGAGCTGCGCCAGCGTTCGACCTGTGCGTGGGTCGCGGCGCTCCAGCGAGCGCTGCTCGAGGCACTCGACGAGCACCGGGCCCCGGAACCGGTCCTTCGGACCCTTCGAGCGTGGCTCGACGACCTCGAGACCGGGGCCGTCGACCCGGGCCGGCTCCAGCTCACCAACCGGGTCTCGAAGCCCCTCGGGGCGTACACCCAGTCCACCCGAAACGTGGCCGCACTCGAACGCTCCCGGATGCGGGGGATCGACGTCGATCCGGGCCAGGACGTCCACTACGTCGTGGTTGACGACGCGAAGGACTCGCGGGACCGGGTCCGGCTGGCCCACGAGCCGGTCGACACCTACGACGCCGCCTTCTACCGGAATCGGGCGATCCGGGCCGCGGCGGCGGTCCTCTCGCCGCTCGGGGTACGCGAGGGTAACGTTCGCGACGCCCTCGAGCCGACCGCGACCACGAATCTGACCGGATGGGGTGCCAGTTCCTGACCGTGCCGCCCTGGCGTTGAGACGGGCTGTACCGGGAAAGATCCGGCAATCAACTAATGGTACCCAACGTTATTGTCACGACCCTGCGAGTACTCACCTATGAAAGCCGCCCTGATCGGACTCGGACAGGCCGGGGGCCGCGTCGCCGAAGCGATCCGGGACGCCGACCGCCAGGCCGGCTACGACGCCGTTCGCGGCGTCCTGGCCGTGAACACCGCGCGTGCCGACCTCCAGGGACTCGACGCGAAGACGATGCTGATCGGGGGTGATCGCGTCAGCGGCCACGGGGTCGGCGGGGACAACGAACTCGGAGCGTCGATCATGCAGGCCGACGTCGGCGAGGTGCTCGCGGGGCTCGACGGTATCGTCCAGCCGGAAACGGAAGCGATCGTGTTGGTCGCCGGGCTCGGCGGCGGCACCGGGAGCGGCGGCGCGCCGGTGCTCGCGAGGGAACTCCGCAGACTCTACGACAAACCGGTCTACGGACTCGGCATTCTGCCGGGCCGGGACGAGGGAGGGATCTACCTGCAAAACGCCGGCCAGTCGCTCCAGACGTTTGCCCGGGAGACCGACTCGCTGGTGCTCGTCGAAAACGACGCCTGGCGCCAGACCGGCGAGTCCGTCGCCGAGTCCTTCGGGGCCATCAACGATCGGATCGCCCGGCGGTTCGGGCTGGTACTCGCCGCCGGCGAGGCCGTCGAAGGAGTGGGCGAATCGGTCGTCGATTCGAGCGAGGTGATCAACACGCTCAAGGAGGGGTCGATGGCTGCGATCGGCTACGCCGCCGCGGACGCCTCCCCGGATCCCGGCGAAAATGTGAACGTGATTACAAGTACGGCCCGGCGGGCGCTGTTGACCGACATGAGCGTCCCCGAGACGACGACGGCGGAGTCGGCACTCGTGATCGTCGCCGGCGACCCGGAACGACTCTCGCGGAAGGGTGTCGAGCGCGCCCGAAAGTGGGTCGAGGAGGAAACGGGGAGTATGCTGGTCAGAGGTGGTGATTTCCCGCTCTCGGGCGAGCGGATCGCGGTCATCGTGGTCCTCTCGGGGATCGCCGGCTCGCCCCGCCTCACGTCCTTCATGGACCGTGCCCGCGAGGCAGCCGAGACGGTTGACACCGGGCCGGACCGGAAGACTGCCTTCGAGACCGACGAGCTGGATAGCCTGTTCTAAGATCACGACCGACGGCCCCGAAACCACCGGGTCACCCAGGAGGTGATGCCGAGGTCGCGTTTCGCCATAATGACAGTGCTTTCGGCCCGCCGGCCCACGTCCTCCGGGATCGCTCCGAAGACGAGTTGTTTGAGCAGGCCCTCGCCGGCCGCACCGACGACCGTGAGGTCGTGGTCGGCCGACACGTCGACGATCGCGTCAGCGATGCTCGGCTCGTCGCGAATGGTCGTCGTGGTCTCGACGTCCGGTAGCGCTGCGGCCGCCGAGTCGAGGATCTCCTGGGCGGCGGCGTCCTGATCCGGTTCGCCCGACCGCACGTAAAGCAGCTCGACCGTGGCGTCGTTCCGCGCCGCGATGGCCCCGGCAACCTCGGTCGAGAGTTCCGCATGGAGACCGCCGGCTGTCGGTAAGAGAATCGAGTCGACCGCCCCGTCCGCGGGCCCGATTCGCTCGACGAGCACGTCACACCTGGCGTCTTTCACCACCCGGTCGACGTTACTCCCGAGGACGTAATCCCGACGGCGACCCCGGCCACGCCACCCCAGCAGGACCAGATCGGCCTCGTCCTGCTCGATCGTATTGCGAATGGCTTTGGCCACGTCGTGCCCGATGCGAATCTTGGCGCTCACCGGAACCTCCGGGGCCGTCTCGGCCGCAAAAGCCAGGGCGTCCTCGATAATCTGCCGTTCGTCGTCGACGAAGCGCCGCCCCTCCGAAACCGGGGTCTGTTTTGGAATGTCGACCACGTTGACCACCTCGACTGTGGCGTTTCGTTCCTCGGCGAGGTCCAGAGCCGTTCGAAGCAACTGCTCGACGGTCTCGGGGTTCGCGATCGGGACCAGAATCAGCCCCTCCCGTTCGGCCATCTCCTCGGCCGGGGCCTGTTCGGCCACGACCGTCGGGGCCTCTTCCTCCAGCTTTGCTTCCTCCTGTGGCTCGGAGTAGCCGTAGTAGAGCAAGAGGCCCATCACCATCCAGATGGCCGTCGCCACGAGCGCGATGAAGCCATGCGAGTCGGGACCCAGTCCGATCTGCAGCCCCAGCGAAGAGAGGAGAAACGGCGTCAACAGGACCAACAGCGCGATCCCGATCAACGGCGGCCACGGCATGTACGGGACCAGAAACGTCCGATCGAGGTCGGAGTGGGTCTTCCGCATCGTGATGACCGTCCAGTTGACCTGCACGAACAGCAGGATGAACATGATGTCCGCCGAGGCCGCGACGGCCTCGATCGGAAGAATGGCCGACATCGCCGCGATCAGCACCGCAGAGAGCACGATTGCCACGTGGGGCGTTCGCTTCTCCGCGTGAACCCGGCTGAAAGCCGACGGCAACGAGCGGTCGCGACCCATCGCGAAGGCCACCCGGGAGGAAGAGTAGATCGTCGCGTTGAGCGCGCTCATCGTCGCGGCCAACCCGGCGACGAGCAACAGCGGAACTCCGTAGGGGACGAACTGTCCGGCCGCCTCGATGATGCCGAGTTCGCCGAGGTTTCCCAGGAGTTGCCACGTCGGGGCGTCCACCGGGAGCCCGGCCTGCGCGGCGACGGCGGGGAGGGCCTCGATTCCGCCGATGGCCGCGAAGGCGACGAGAACGTAGATCGGCACGACGATCAACAGGGAATAAAAGACCGCTTTCGGGATGTTTCGACCCGGATCGACGACCTCCTCGCCGGACTGGACGATGATCTCATAGCCCTCGAAGGCGATGAACGTAAAGCCCATCGCGCCGACGATGCCGACGACCCCGTTCGGCGCAAAGCCCGGATTGGCGAGGAACTTCTGGGGCCAGTCCGGGGTCTGAACGGTGGCGAGGATCCCGAACGCGACGAACACGCCCAGAATCGCGACCTTGATCACGGTGACGACGATCCCGGCTTTCCCGGTCTCCTCGGCCCCACGGTAGTTGATGAAGGCGAAAAACCCGACCATCAGGACGGCCAGCACCTTGTCGAGGAGTTCCCGCCCGACGAAGCCGAGGAGGTGGAAGTCCGGGGCGAGGACGCCCCCGTAAACGAGAAACTCCGTGAGGAAGACGCCGAAGGTGACCGCGTACAGGGCACAGGCCACCGCGTGGGCGAACCAGCTCATCCAGCCGGCATAGAACCCGTTCGGATCGGCCAGGGCCTCCTTCACCCAGAGGTATCCCCCGCCCGCTTCGGGAAATGCGGCACCCAGTTCGGCGTAGGAAACCGCCGTAAAGAGGGCGACGACGCCGTTCAAAAAGAAGGCCAGGATCAGTGCGGGACCGGCGAGCCCGGCGGCGAACCCGGTGAGTGCGAAGACCCCGGCCCCGATCATCGCGCCCACCCCGATGAAGGTGATGTCGAAAAGGGACATGTCCCGCGAGAGTTCCGTCTCGACCTGAGCCGAGTCGGTAGACGGGGCCTCGTTTGGGGTGCCGCCGTCCGTCCCGGATCGATCGACTGCCATACCGCCCCCGATGAGCGACAGGACAAAAAGTTCGAAGGATTACTGGCCGAACCGTCGCGTTCGCTGCTTGTACTCGAGGACCGCACGGAGGAACTCCCGATCCCGGAAGTCCCGCCAGTTGACGTCGGTGAAGTACAGCTCCGAGTACACCGACTGCCAGATCATGAAATCCGAGAGCCGCTCCTCGCCGGTCTTGATGACCAGATCCGGCTCGTCGGCGAACACCAGCCGGTTCTCGATGTCGGCTTCGGTGATCGAATCCGGATCGAGTTCGCCTGCCTCGACCGCCTCGGCGATCGACCGCACGGCAGTCGCGAACTCCTCTTTGCCGCCGAACCCGAGATTGATCTGGATCGGGGCCGCTCCGGGTTCCGGCGTCCGCGGGTCACGGATGGCCACCTCGCGGGGGAAGTCGAGTTGGCGAACCGATCGCTCGACGGTCTCGAGGACCGCCGCGTCGAGCACGCTCACGTAGACCGTCACCCGCTCGGCCCCGACCTCGAAGGCCAGCTCGACGAAGCGTTCGAGGCTCCCGTAGGCCCCTCGCTCCAGCAGATCCCGCTCGGTGATGACCAGCGCGACGTGGGCCGGCGGTTGCCCCGGGGAGAGACGAACCCGAAACGCGAGATAGCGGTCGTAGAGGGCCACAGGCCCAATTGGGCGCCCCGGCACAAAACCGGCATGGATGGGCGGCCCGCTTCGAGGTTCTTAAGTGAGCCGGCCCGAAAACTCCGAGAGCGTGAACCGTCCACTTTCCCGGGCAACGGCGTTTGCGGCACTTTCCACGGTGTCCCTGGCCGTCGCGTTCTCGGTATGGGGGACGGTAACGATCTTTCTCGCGGTGGCAGTACTCGGGTCACTCCTGCGGGAGGGAACTCTCTTCGACGTGCTATCGACCGCCGTCGACGTGCAGGACGGTCGACTGCGAACGCTCATCTCGTTTTCGCTCACGGCCGGGGCCCTGGCCGCACTCGTTCCGGCCGTCGAGCTGCCGGCGCCCGTCTACGTGACGACGATGCTCACGATCGGGTTCGGAGACCTCGGGCGACGGGCCGTCGAAACGAATCGCCGGGGAGCAGTCGCCTCGACCGCCGGCTTCGTGTTCGCCGGCGGAGCCGCCGGAATCCTCGGGCAGCTCGTCCTGGGGGCGCTGACGGATGGGGCGGCATTGACGCCGTACGTCCTGTTCGTCGCCGCAAGCGCGGCGTTCCTGGGGGCCCTGCTCCGATCGGTGCTCGTCGCCCGGAACGATCCGCTGGTGCTCGGATTCGGGACGTTGCTCCTCTGGCTGCTGTTCGACCTCGCCGTCGGCGTTTCCTGGACGCCGGTCTTCGTCGCCCTCTTGGTCTCCTTCCTCTTTGGCTGGCTCTCGATCTCCCTCGAAACGGCGTCGATTCCGGGGATGCTCACCGGGGTGTTCCTCTCGCTTCTGGCGGTGGTACTCGGCGGCTACGGCTGGTTCGTCGTCCTGATCGCCTTCTTCGGCATCGGCGGGCTCGCCACGAAGTACCGGTACGGAAAGAAGGTCGAGCGCGGGGTCGCCGAGGCCAACGAAGGGGCCCGGGGCACCGGCAACGTCCTGGGGAACTCCCTGGCCGCGCTGGTCGCCCTGCTCTTCTTCGCCGCTCACCCTCGCCTGCCGGTCTCGAGTGTGGTGCTGGTCTATGCCTTTGCGGGAAGCGTGGCGACCGCACTCGCGGACACGCTTTCGAGCGAAATCGGCGGACTGTACGACGACCCACGACTCCTCACCACCTTCGAGCGGGTCGCGCCGGGGACTGACGGGGCCGTGACCTGGCAGGGGGAACTCGCCGGCGCCGCCGGGGCTGCACTCATCGGTTTGTTGGCCGTTGCGGCCCTCCCGATTTCGCCGATCGGAGTGACGGTCGTCGTCATCGGCGGACTCCTCGGCATGACAGTCGACAGCATTGCCGGCGCGACGATCGAGGGGGAGTACGTGGGCAACCAGGCCGTGAACTTCATCGCGACGAGCGCCGGTGGAGTTGCCGGGGCGCTCGTGTCACTGCTCGTGGTGTGAACGCCCGTCTGGCCGTCGAAACGAGGTCCGACCGGATTCAGCGCTCCTCGAGTGAGCGGATCCGAACCGACGCGGGCTGTTTCACGATGGCCCCGCGTTCGCTGGCGTAGATCGTCGAGAGACCCCGTTCGGCGGCCAGATCGAGGAGTTTCTGCGAGACGACCCCGTCGATGACGACGGTTCGTGCCTCCATGTCGGCGTCGGCAAGCAGCGAGCGGGCCTCGGAAGCGTCCCCTGACGCGAGAAGCGCCGCCCCGTCGTCCAGGATCCGAACCGTTTCGCTCCCGGTGACGGCTTCGACGTGTTCGGCCAGCGTGGGAGCTTCGGATGTTTCGGTGGCGGGTTCCTCGGGCCCCGTCTGGTCGCTCGCAGGTGCTTCGGTCGCGGTGGTTGCGGACGTCTCGGCGGTGACTGCGACGGCGCCGCCACCGTCCGCGCTCGACTGCGAGCTGGTCGCTCTCGAAACGGGTGGGTCCTCCCCATCGGCCGCCTGGTTCGCCTCGAGTGCTTCGACCGGAACCTTCTCCCGGAGGGCTGTATGGACCTCGTTTCGGGAGAGGTCCTCGACGGAGCGGCCCCGCGGGGAGAGGGCAACGTAATCGAGATCGCCGACCTGCATGAGCTCCTCCCGGATGAGTTCGCCGCCGCGGTCGCCGTCCAGAAACGCCGTGGCAGTTCGGTCCCGCGTGAGATCGGCGACCGGCTCGGGGATGTCCGTCCCTTCGACGGCGATCGCGTTCTTGATCCCGTAGCGCAGGAGGTTCCGGACGTCGGCCCGGCCCTCGACAACGATGACCGCGTCGCTCTCCCCGACACGGGGCCCGGCCGGGAGGCCCTCGTACTCGATGATGTCCTCGACTCGGATGGACTCCCGGACCTCCTCGAGGATGGCCCGGCTGTCCATCACCTGTTCGTCGAAGGCCGTCGCGAGGAGTTCTTTCGCCCGTTCGACGACCTCACGCCGCTTTGCGGCCCGGACGTCCTCGATGCGCTGGACCTCCACTGCGGCCTGACTCGGGCCGATCCGTTCGATCGCCTCGAGTGCCGCGGCGAGCGTCGCGGTCTCGACCCGGTCGAGGCTACTCGCGATCGTGATCGTTCCGCGTGACTGGCCCCCGGTGCTCTCGACTTCGACGTCGATGCGGCCGAGTTTGGCCGAGTCCTGGAGGTCACGGAGTTCGAGTTCGTCACCCAGGAGCCCCTCTGTCTGGCCGAAGACGGCCCCGACGACGTCGCTGCGCTCGATGACGCCGTCCGCAACGAAGTCCGCGTGGATGAGATATTTCGCCGTGTCCTCCATGTTCGTGTCAGTTCGAAAGACGAATGGGCCGCTTTAATAGCTGTCGTCGGGCTCGGCGGCGTTCAGTCGTTCCTGCTGGTTCGGGCTCGTCGGGAAAAGCGATTGGTAACATGGAAATGAGGTCATCGGTACAGATGACTCATCTCCCCGCCACTCCCGATTGTTCGGTGTCCGCTCGAAACTCGGCACGGAACGGCCGAGTGCCAGTGGAGCGACCGAGCGGTCGCCGTTAGTTGCTCTCTCCCGAAGTCACTCCATCGAGCCGCTGGGATTCTGCCTCGATCAGGGAGGTCGTCAGCTCGAGTACTGCACCGTAGAACGGCACGGGATCGGCGGCCATGACTTCGTCCTCGAAGTCGCCGATCCACCGGCCGAGATGTCCGTCGATGAACGCGCGCTGTAACGCGGCAGCCTCCTCGTCGCCGGCGGCTTCCCGCGACCGGAGTTCGCCGAGGAATTCCAGTTCGATGCCGAGGTGATCTGCAGGCTCCCGACGGTCCTCGTCCTCGATGTCGAAGCCGGCATTTCTGTAGGCGTTTCGAACGGCGGTCGTCGATTGCCCGTAAATCGCCCCGTCCATGTAGAGTGATTCATACGGTGGATCCGGAGCCGAGTGGTTCGTCGAACCACGGAACAATCGCGTAAACTCCGCGTTGAACGTCTCGATTTCGTCGGATTCCGTCTCGCGTATCGTTTCGAGCGGCCCGGCTACGTCGGCGGTGAGCGAATCGGCATCCGATTCGAGCCACGATTCGGCCCACCGGCTCATGTCCGATACCCACTCTTCGGTCGGGGGCTCCAGATACGCCGCTGCCAGAATGCGGTACACGCGCCCTGTTTCGTCTTCGCTCATTTCTGCCATCAGGTAGTTAGTGAAGTCCGGTCCAGACCGATAGTCCGTTTGGTCTGGTTGTCAGTTCGAGTCGGATTCGGCCGCCATATCTGTCCGGATCGGGATCAGCGGGAGCAGTGCCGAAAGTACCATGAACCCGAAGGCCACGAGCGAGATGGTGCCTGCGACCCGGACCCACTCGGCGAGCGACGGGACGTATTCCCCGACGGGGTACAGCAGCTCGGAGTGGGACAGGCCAACGACCACGAGAATGGCCTCCATGGAGAGCACTCCCAGGAGCAAGATCAGGGTCGCGACGAGTGTGGTCGTGTTGTTGAACGATTGTAACACGATCTGCATGCCGAGGACGATGGCCGGGATGGCGATGGCCACCACTGCAAGGAGCAGGATGGTACCGGCCCCGTGTGGGACCAGGAGTGTTCCGATGTCCGGTGGGGCCATGACTGGCGCGAACGAACCACTCTGGATCTCGAACAGCGTCGCGACGAGGTAGAAAAAGCCCACGCCTGCGGTAACCCCACCCAACAACATGAGCCGCTGGTTCGAGAAGACGTCCGACCACCCGTAGATGGCCCGGAGCACGCTTCCGACGAACAGGACGGCGGTGAATCCCGTTGCCAGACTCATGAGCAGGAAGGTCGGTCCCTGGACCGCACCGAACCAGTTCATGCTCATCCCGATTTGGCTCCAGACCCATGGGACCAGACCACCGCCAACCACCGGAATGAACGCCAGGATAATCGCAGCCAACCACCAGACGATCCGTCCCCCGTCCGTCTTCGATCCGGATCCGGCGAGCAGCCCGTGGAGGCCGCTATCCTCGAGGACGCCGTCAGCGACGAGATGGCCGAGATCCTGACGGACGGTTGCAAACAGGTACACCAGAGAGAGCACGACGAGACCGCCGATGAGGACGATGTCCCAGAACAGCGGTGACTGGACCTGGACGTGGATGACCGTGTTCAAGACGCGTGCGGGTCGTCCCATGTCGAAGAGGATATGCAGGAATCCACCGAGGAACCCGAGCGGTGCGAGGAATTCGGCGATTCGGGCGAATCCAAGGTATCCGTCCGCACGGAGGATCCGGATCAGTCCCGAAAGCACCAACGCCCCGATGGCCATTCCGGTCCACCAGTCGAAAACGCCGATGTCCAGTCCCCACGGCACCTGGCCGGCAGTCCCCCAGTTGCCGAGGTTCGAGAGGTGTGCACCGCTGACTTCCATGAGCCACACGGCGATGCCGGCAATCGCCACGATCGCCGCGAGGAGCATTGCGCCCAGGAACCGTCCGCTCGGTCGGTCGAGCAGGACGAGGAACTTCTCCATCTCCGCGGGCGTTTGAGTGCTCATTGACCCACCTCCGTCTCGCGTGAGTCGGGCGGATGCTGTTCGATCTCGATCGCTTCTTCCGGGTCTTTGAACGTGTCAGAGTCCTCGATCGGGCGGGCCTCTTTCGACGGCTCGTGTCCCAGATAGACGATGTTCGGCTCTGTCCCCCGGTCCTCGAGGAGTTTGAACCGGGATTTTCCCTGATTCTCCCGCAGGTACTTCCTCGGTTCGCTGTTCGGGTCGTCCATGTCGCCGAACTTGATCGCATCGGCGGCACAGGTCTCCGCACAGGCGGTCGTTCCCTGTTTATCCTCGGAGTCCTGCCGGTGGACACAGAACGTACACTTGCTCATGACGCCGGTGGGCTGGGGACCCGACGCGTGATTGTTGCGCGGGGCGATGGGTTCGTCGTGCACGGGATTGCGCCACGGCGTTTTCTCGTCGACCTTATCGGACTCCTGGTCGACCGACCAGTGCCCGTCTCCGGGGGGCGTATCGTTCGGGACTCCGTACTGGGCCTTCTCGGCGTTCTGGAACTGCGCGTAGTTGACCCCGTAGGGACAGCCGACCTCGCAGTACCGACAGCCGATACACCGGTCGTAGTCCGTGAGGACGATGCCGTCTTCCTCGCGCTTGAACCGCGCACCGGTGGGACAGACGTTCGCACACCAGGGCTCCGAGCAGTGCTGGCACGGACGGGGCATAAAGCCCTGGTCGACGTCGGGATACTCGCCCTCCTCGTACCGGAAGACGTGCATCCAGAACGCCCCGCGCGGGGTGTTGTTCTCGACCTTACAGGCCTCCTGACACGCCCGACAGCCGAAACAGGAGTCCGTGTCGATGACCATTCCGAGCTGTGTCATTCGCTGTCACCCCCCTTCTTCTCGACCTTCGTCATCACGTGGAAGGCGTGCCCGTTGTCGAAACCGAGGTATCCGGGTCCGTTCGGGAACGCCGAGTTGATGTTCGGTCCCTCGTCGAGGGCTTCGCTCACGGGATCCTTGAACTGGCCGTGGTGGGCAGGAACGTCGATGACGCCCGGTTTCATGCCTTCCATCACCATCGCGACGCCCTCCACATCATTGACCACTTCACCCGTCTGTGCGTTGTGGCTCGTGACGACGACCTCGTCGCCGTCTTCGATGCCGCGTTCGGCGGCGTCCTGGGCGTTCATCCGCACGTGACTGCGGGGATGGATCTCGTTCAAGAGTTCGTTGTTCGACGACCGCGACTGTTTGTGCTCGATCGGGTGAGCACTGATCATCGAGAGGTCGTACCCCTCGTCGATGGAGTCCCACATCGTGGGGTCCCGCCACGTGGGGAAGGCGTTGTAGTCCTGCACGTACGGGAAGTCTTCCACCGGGTCGAAGCCTTCCTGTTCCATGAGTTCCTCAACGCGCTCGCCCATCTTCAGGAGCGTCTCGCTGTAGAAGTCGTGCTTGACGGCGTAGGGGTTGAACTCGCCCCACTCGTCACGGTCGCCCCAAGTGTAGGCGTAGCGGACGCCGCTGCCGACATCGTGTTCCTCGACCATCACGTTCTCGCGGAACCAGTCGAGGCTCTTTCCTTTGTTCTGCGCCCAGCGATCCAACCCTTCCTCGAGGAACGCCGATGGGTCGTCGAAGTAATCCTGGTCCTCGACGGGATCGAACGCGTATTCGGTCCCGTCGATGCCGAGTTCGTCGTTGATGTCGGCGAGGTACTCCTCCTTCGCGTCGACGGCCTCGGCCATCTTGATGAAGATCTCTGCGTCCGGGAGCGAGTTCCACATCGGTTCCATCGCCGGGAACCGGATGTGGCTGATGTCCGCGTAGCCGTCGTTACCGCCAGTCGGGCCCTGGAGTTTGTCCGCCGTCGCCGCCGGAAGCACGTAATCCGCACCCACGTCGGCAGTGGCACTCATCCACGGATCCACGACGACGACCGTGTCGAGTTTGCTGTATGCCTCGATCTGGGATTGCGTGTTCGGCCCCTGCATCACCGGGTTCGCCATCTGGACGACGAACGCCATCTCCTCGGGTTCGTAGGGGAGATTGTACTTCTCGGGATTGTTGAGGCTGACGGGTGTCTGCGTGTACCCACCAGAGTCGATCGGATGGAACATGCTCCCGCCGAGCGATGGACCACTCGGCTCCGGCGTGATCTTCTCGGGGTTGTACGCCAGATCGCGGAAGCCCGCACGGTAATCGGAGGGGCCGTCGTCCTTTCCTTTCCGGATGCGCGTCGAGCCGACCGCGTCGACCGCGCCAACGAGCATGGCGGCGTGATACTGGGCGATAGTCGCCATGACGCCCTGTTCTTCCTGTGCGACGTGGTAGCCGTGGATCCCAACGGGCCGATACGGGAGCTCCTCGCCGTTGATCTCGACGGTGGCACCGATCTGTGCGGTCTCACCCCACTCAATCGCGAGGTCTTCGATGTCTTCGGCGGTGATTCCGGGCGTCCCATCGAGGTCCGTGCGGTTGACGATGGACTCCGCCCATTCGGGGTCGTACTGTTCGATGTGCTCCGTGTACAGCTGGAAGGCGGGTTTCGCCTCCACGCCGTCGACCTCGTAGGTCCCTTCGAGGGCGATGTTCTCCGGTGCCGACGCCTCTTCCTGGGGAACAGGCTCGCCAGCTTTCTGGTCCCAGACGAGTTCGCCGCGGGGCCACTTCCACGATTCTGCGGGATCTTCCGCGTCTTCGGCGCGGAGGATCTCCCCTTCGTTCTCGCCCTCGGTCGCGACGAGACACGGTGCGTTCGTCGATCGGGTGAGATACATCTCGTCGATGTACCCCTCGCGGACGAGCACGTGGTTGAACGCGCTCCAGAACGCGAGGTCCGTCGAGGGCTCGATCGGGAGCCACTTGTCAGCGTACGAGCCCGCGGAGCGTCGCTGGGGGTCGACCGAGACGACCTTCATTCCCTGGTCGTCACGTGCCTCGGAGATCTGGCGCGGCCAGGTCAGCGCACAGTGGTGGGCACCGCCACCCCGGGTGATGTTGTGCCCCCACGCGATCATCATCTCGCAGTTCCGGAAGTCGGTCTCGGAGACCCCGTGAGTTCCAAACGTGAGCTCCTGCCCGCGGTAGCCGGAGTCCGAACACGTCGCCCCGTGTCCGTACTTCTCCATCGAGCCGTACTTGTTGCTCGTCCCGGTCACCCAGGCGTCTTCCTGCCACTGCGGCGATTTCTTCCGGCCGACCTGGAAGACGACGCGCTTGGGGTCGTCCTGAAGTTTCTCTTTGAGGTCTGCGCCGATCTCCTCCATCGCCTGGTCCCAGGAGATCTCCTCCCACTCGCCGAGCTGTCCCTTCTCGTTCGTGCGCTTCAACGGCGCTTTGATGCGGTATGGGTTGTAGACCTGCGCGATCTGTGCCTGGCCCTTCGGGCAAATCCCGCCCCCCGTTCGCGGATCGTCAGGGTGACCAGTGAACTGGACGACCCGATCGCCAACCTTGTGGGCCTCCATCGCACAGTCCATCTTGCCGATCCAGCAGGCCGTATTGACGGTCTCCTCTTCGAGAGTCGATTGTGCCTCGGCGTCCAAGATGCCGAGCTTCGACGACGCACCACCGAGACCCAGCCCGGCAGCGGCCACCCCACCGGCCTTCATCGCGTCACGTCGGGTGAGGTCGAGTCCGGTATCGTCCTCCTCACTCATCGTCGAACCCCTCCGGTTTCGTCGCTCGCTCGTCCATGCCGAATTCCTCCATCACTGCCTTGTGGTGTATCCGGTGGAACTCCTCACGGGACAGTTCGCCCCGAGTAACCCGCTGGGCGTCTCTCGCGAGTCGTTCCCCGAGGTCAGTGTCGAACGGTACGTCCTCGAGAACGTCCTCGGCCTTCTTGGCCAAGTCGTCCTCCCTGATGGCGTGTGGCTCGCCTTGGTTGTACACGGTATAATCCCCTGTAGAGATGTGTAATTGCTAGAGGCGGGTAAGGGGGGAGGCGCACATTTGAACCGGTTTAAGTAAAGGTTGCAAAGCCAGGTTGTGAATCCGAATGCCAGGCACGGAGAAATGGCTCAACGGTACCCACCATCCCGTTCGTTTTCGGCGGCTCTTCCCGAGGAATCGACTCGACGAAGCCGAATAGCAGTTACGGAGGAACCGGGGTGAACTGCTGGGCTTTGACGGCTGCACCACAGAGATAACATCCTGCCGCCAGCATGTCCTCCCTGACGCCCGTATCGACGATCGTCACGAAATCACAGCGCGGGCAGTTGAACTGGAACTTCCGGTGGTCCGGCCCTGTCCGACTCATCGGAGACCTCCGTTCGAGGCCGAAAGTGCACCGTGTTTCGAGGGCGTTGCACCCGTGTGTCCGAAACCCTGAAACTGATGAATTGCGGTGGGTTCGAGAAACCTGTGGCTCCCTGGTTCGACCGGCGGGGCGTTCGTGGAGGGAGTGTCCTCAGTCGGGATACGCACTATCCCTATATTGCCAAGATGGGGGGAAAACTATGGACTCAACACG
This sequence comes from Halodesulfurarchaeum sp., assembly GCA_034520565.1. Classification (GTDB taxonomy): domain Archaea; phylum Halobacteriota; class Halobacteria; order Halobacteriales; family Halobacteriaceae; genus Halodesulfurarchaeum. The sequence goes on along the minus strand of JAXHNL010000002.1, from coordinate 964,328 downwards.
TTGAGGGGTTCTTGAACCGAAGACAGTGATACCGGGCCTCGTTCCGCCGTCGAAGTGATGTTTGATTTCCTTACAGTTCGAACTGCGAGAAGAGCTTCGTCTGGATGCGTCGGAGCCGCCTGGAGGCTGCCGAGGCCGAGATGTCGAGTTTCTCGGCCAGTTCTCGAACCGTTATGCGTCGCGGGTCCTCGAAGAGTCCTTCCTCGACGGCCCGTCGGAAGAAATCCCGCTGGCGCTCGGTCAGGACACTCAAATCGAGCGTGACGTCCTCCGAGTGCTCCGGTTTGGCACTCGTCAGATCCGCGAGACGAACGGACTCGGCGGCCCTGTTGAGGTCTTCGACCAGCGAAGGGAGAGTGTCCCGATCCGCGAGTTTTACCTCCATTTGCAGGGACTTGTTGGCGGTCGTTCGAAGCTTCGGGTAGTGTCCGTAACTCTCGAATACGTCACAGATGCAGTGATGGCGCCGGTCGTGTGTGATCTTGAGAACGCCATCCTCCGGCAGATCCCCTTCCCGTTCCGAGTCACAATTACACGAGCCCCCCATCGTTTTGACGAGATCACACGCCTCGTCGAGGTCGTCCGTCGCGATTTCGAGGACGCATTCTTGGCCCTCCAGCGATTCCATCCGTATCGTTCCTCCGGCCCTGTCGCCTCGAAGTTCGAGTGCGGGACAGGGCTTGTCCGTCTCGATGACGAACGTCGCCGTCAATCCCTGCCGGTCCACCGATAGCGATGCCCCGCTTTCGGACCAGCTGTCATCGGCCGCTTCCGAGGACGTGTCTGGTCCGGTGGTCATAGTGGTTGGTTACCAAAGCGCGCGGAAAAAGGTGTCCATTTCGATGATCCCAATGTGGAGGGTTTTCGAGAATGAATCCCATCTCCATCCCCTAGATTCATCCTCGACGGCGTCGACATACTTCCCCATTATTTGGGGTGGGCTTAAATTTTCGCGTTGCCGCTATTCCGGTATTCGGGTGTTCGAGATCGTCCCGTCACAGTGACGATCCGCCCTCGTGGAAAGCGAGGGTCCGGAACTACTCGCTGCTCCGTTCCCACCACGAGTTCCCCGGAAACGGGGTCGGCACACAGGGCGGCGATCGAAGATTTCGACGACCATCAGTCCGTGGACCGATCGGTCAGGCTGTTCCCCGACCAGTCGTGTTGACGATCTCCCCCGGCCCCATCGAGACCCCGTTTGACTGTGTTTCGACCCTGCGGCACCGAGGATCCCCAGGACCGATGACTTCGTTGACCGAGGTGATCCCTAAAGAAGGCCTTCAGAGCAGCCCCGGGACCGGAGCCGCCGGACTGATTCTCATTCCAAAGGCGGCCTTATTGAAGAGTTATTTTCTTCAATAGTGGCTATCGAATGCGAATCGACAGACTATTAGTCGATCGAATCTCGTTTACGTACCAATGGACCGTCGATCGATCGGCTGGGCACTCACCTTTCTCGGGCTCGTCGGGCTGGCAATCCCCTGGTTCCTCTGGGGGTCCCAGCGGGTGGTCGCCGGCCTCCCCATCTGGCTGTGGTGGCATATCGCGTGGCTGGGATTCGCCGCAATCGTCTTCCGGGTCTTCGCCACTCGTGCATGGGGGCTCTGGATCACGGATCGACCAGCCCCGACCCACGATGACGGACACAGTGGTGATCGCCAATGAGTGTGGGACTCCAGCTCGGGATCATCGTCGGCTATCTCCTCCTCGCGCTCGGCGTCGGGCTCGTCGCCTATCGCGTGACCGAGCGGACGGCGGAGGACTTCTACCTCGCGAGCCGGAGTTTCGGGACGGTCGTCCTGCTCTTTACGGTCTTTGCGACGTTGCTCTCGGCGTTCACGTTCTTCGGCGGGCCGGACACCGCGTTCTCGCTCGGCCCGGAGTGGATCCTCGTGATGGGGCTGATGGACGGACTCATCTTCGCCGTCCTGTGGTACCTGGTCGGGTACAAGCAGTGGCTCATGGGCCAGCGCTCCGGATACGTGACCCTCGGCGAACTGCTGGATGACCGATTCAACTCCCGCGGCCTTCGCGGCCTGGTCGCCGCCATCTCCCTCTTCTGGCTGTTTCCCTACGTGATGCTCCAGCAGATCGGTGCCGGGGCGGCCATTGCCGGGCTGACCGAGGGCGCCGTACCCTTCTGGGCTGGCGCGACGCTCATCACCGTCTTCATGATCGTCTACGTCACGCTCGCGGGAATGCGCGGTATCGCCTGGACCGACACGCTCCAGGGAGTCTTCATGCTCGGCGTCGTGTGGGTGGCCCTCGGCTGGGTGCTCCTTGCCGTCGACGGCGGCATCGGAACGATCAACGCCGGCATCCAGGCGAATGCGCCGGAGTTCTTCGCGCTCGGTGGCGGGGCGTACACCCCCCAGTTCATGCTCACGTTCGCGATATCGATCGCGCTCGGGGTGACGATGTTCCCCCAGATCAACCAGCGGTTTTTCGCCGCGAAGTCCGAGCGGGTCCTCAAACGGTCGTTTACCCTCTGGCCGGTCCTCGTGCTCCTGCTTTTCGTCCCCGCGTTCCTGCTTGGCACCTGGGCTGCCGGGCTCGGGATCGAAGCCGACGTCGCCGCGGGGGAAAGTGTCCTTCCGCTGGTCCTCGAGGTTTACACCCCGACGTGGTTCGCCGCGCTCGTCATCGCCGGGGCCATCGCGGCGATGATGTCCTCCTCGGATTCGATGCTCCTCTCGGGTGCCTCCTATTTCACGCGGGACCTCTACAGACCCTTTGTCGATCGGGACCTCTCCGAGCGCCGGGAGGACCGGCTGGGCCGGATCGGGGTCGTCGTCTTCGCGGTCGCCGCCCTGCTCGCAAGTTTCTGGGCCGAAGGCGGCGGGATCGGGGCGGCCACCGTCGGCTCGCTGTTGGTCGAGATCGGCGACCTCGCCTTCGGCGGATTCGCGCAGTTGGCCGGGCCGGTGATTCTCGCACTCTACTGGCGAGGGACGACTCGAACGGGCATACTCGCCGGCATCCTCGGATCACAGGGGCTCTACCTCGCGTTCAACTTCCTCCCGGAAACGACAGTCTCCGGGGTGTCCCTCTTCGCGACGAGCTACTTCGGGTGGGGAATCTCCCTGTACACGATCCTGCTCGGGACGGTCGTCACTGTCGTCGCCTCCCGGCACTCGAAGCCGGCCCCGGGGGCCGATCCGGACCTGATCGAGGTGCGCGAGTGATGACCGAGGAGCAACCCGACGCCGCGAGACCGCAGACCCACATCGTTCCCGTCGGCTTCGATTACGACCGACTGATAGCCCCGCTGGTCCGGGACCAGCTCCCGGTCGACCGGGTCGTCCTCCTCCAGGGGGCCGTCGGGAGCGAGGGCAACGTGGAGTACTCCAAGCGACTGGCCGGCAAACTCGAGGCGGACTTCGAGAACCTCCTCGGGGCGCGGACCGAGCGCATGACGATCGAGGACGTGTACGACTACGACACGGCCTTCGAGGTGGCCTTCGCGGCGATCACCGCGGAGCTCGAGGCGGGCCGTGAGGTGTGGGTGAACGTCTCCTCGATGCCCCGACCGGTGAGTTTCGCCTTCGCCACCGCCGCCCACTCGGTGATGGTCGAACGCGAGGCCGACCGCGACCGGATTCACACCTACTACACCGCCCCCGAGAAGTACCTCGAGACCGAACTCGCCGAGGAACTCCGGGCCGAAATCGACCTGCTCGAGGCCCTCCGGGAGGAGATGGATACCGAAGGGACCGTTCGAATCGATCCCGATCGGATCGACGAGCGTCTCAAATCCGCCCGGGCCCTTCGAGCGGAGTTCGACGAGCGGGGCACCACGATCGGCACGAAGGAGATCGACGGCAGTCACGTCAAGGAATTGCCCGTCGCCCCCTTCTCCAACGTCAAACCCTTCGAGGAGCTGATCCTGTTCACCCTCGGCGAACACGGCGAGTTCGCCTCGATCAGCGACCTCGCCGAAACCCTCGCCGCAGACCTCGAAGAGGAGTACACCGACAGTTTCCGTTCGAAAGTCATCTACAACGTGGACCGGCTCGGCCCGGGTGAGGTCGGGTACATCGAGCGGAAGGCCGAGGGCAAGTCATACCGGATCCGGCTGTCCCGGATCGGCGAGTTGTGGGTGCGGACACACGCGACGGAGAGACGCGGATAGATCCGGTTATGTTTCGTGCAGAGAATCGCCATTGGGTCGATTGGACGAACTGACCGATTTTACGGAGAACTCGAGCCCGAGACGGCGGAATCGCCGTCTCGGGGATCGGCGAGCGGTCCGACGGTCCGGTCATGGCCCGGACCCACGTCTTCGACTGAGACGATCCACCATCGCGATTGGCAAGCAACCGGCAGCCACGACTACAGCATGACTTCCGTCGCCAACTGGCGCAATTTCTCCGTGAGCTCGGCCCCGGGTTTCGCCGCGACCGACCGGGTATAGGTCCCCGTCGTTTGCCTCCCGGCGAGGGTGACCCCGAGGACGGGAAAGGTCGTCGCGGCGATCGTCTCGGAAAACGCCCGGGGGTCAGCCGGTTTGCCGTCGGTCACGACGAACATCGCCCGCCGAGTTCCCCGCACCGATTCGTGGTTCAGTCGCGTCCGGACGACCCGCAGGACCGTCGATAGCGGCGTTCCACCACCAGTTCGGCCGTGAAAGAGCCGGTCCTCCCGTGACTGAGCTGGAATCCCGAACGGCTTGGCGAGTCGAACGGCCGAGTCGTACAGTTCGAACACTTCCGTCTCCACGCCCACCTCCTCGAGGGCGTAAATCAACAGGCCGAGGGCGAGTTCCGCCTCCCGGATCTTCCGGCCCATCGAGGCCGACCGGTCGAGGACGAACGCCATATGATAGGCCTTCTCCTCGGGGGTTTCGCGGTTGCGCTTGAGGTCCCCCGGCATGGGTTCCACGCCGGTGCGATAGAGCCGCTGTGGATCGAGGCGTCCCCGCCGGGTCCCGCGCGTGATGGCAGTTCGTCGCTCGTGTTGCAACCGGTTCCTGAAAAGCCGGGCAAGCCGCCGGTAGTCCGCCTCGATCCCCTCGAGGACGGCCTGGTCGGCATTCCAGTCCTCCGTCGGGAGCATGATGTCGGCGGAGCGAAGCCCGTCACCGGCCCGGGTGCCGCTCCCGGCGATCCCGTCCTGCAGCGTCTCGAGTTCGTCCAGTTCGGCGTCGGTCACCCCTGCCTCCGCCCGGGCGTCGTCCGCGGCCTCCCCGACGGCCCGGGCCTGGAGGTCCGGGATCGTCTCGACCGCGCCGGGGGCCGTCGACGGGACGTCCCGGGGCGCCTCCGCCAGCGAGTCGGCTTCCTCGTCACCGGACCCGCCGAGTGCGTCGGCTTCCGCCAGGTTCTCCCCCGAGTCGTTGTCCCGGGAATCGTCCGGCATGCCGCCGCCAGTTTCACCCGCGTCCGCCCGACCCTTCTGCTGGCTTCGGCCGTCGACATCAGCTTCGTCCAGTACGTCGAGGACCCGCCTGACGAACGCGAAGATCGTCTCGTTCCGGACCGCGGCCGCCGGCGTCTCCCTGACCGTTTCGACGACGCCCGGAAGATGGGGCACGACCTCGGTCTCGAACAGGGCCCGGTCGGCCGAACCGGGCGTGAAGTGATGGGCCGGATCCGTCGGATCGAGCAACGAATCGAGCACCCCGAACTCCAGCCCGTAAACGGCCTCGAGCCAGCCGTCGAGAATCGAGGCGTGAACGGCGTGGACGAGGGGATAGACGAAACCGCCCTGTTCGGGGTCCGGAATGCCGACGGTTGCGTTTTCGAGCAGGTTCGCCCGAAGCGCCCGGAGGGGCTCCCGGTAGTTCGACCAGCGGTCGGCGATCTGGGTCTCGATCGCGGCGTCCTCCAGGGCGTTGTGCAGCGTATGGGCGACGCCCTCGTCCCTGGAATCGACCGCATCGAGTCGGGACGCCCAGTCCGCGTAGTCCGTATACCGAATGTGCCCGGCCTCGTGGACGGCGAGAGCCCGCTGGACGAGCCAGTCCCAGGCTCGTGGGTCGTACTCCGTCACCGGCTGGGGGACCCGGCGACCCGTGATCGTAACCACGTATTCGGGATCGTCCCCCGGCCCCGTGGATTCGAGAGCCGTCGTGGGGAGCTCCTCGTCGATTTCCACCGTCGTCTCCCAGGCACGGGACAGTCGCCGGAGGTTCTTCTGGAGTCGCCGACGACGGGCCTCACCGGTGCGAACAGCCTGCCGGTCCACGGTCCGGCCGAGGGCGGTCACGAGAGCGTCCCGATCGAGGTCGGGCGTGAGCGGTACTGTCATGATGGGAAAGACGGCACAGCAGTGCCGCGGCCACGGTCAGAGTTCGTCGGTGATCGCGTCCCTGATGAACTGTTTGTCGCTTTTCAAGGCCGCCTGGCCGACGAACTTCACGCGAGCGGCCTCGCCGTAGGCCATAAATTCCTCGTCCGGACCGGCCATCTCGACGGTGTCCCGAAGTTCCCGGTGCCCGATCGGCGTGGTGATGGCGTTTGCCTCTCGCCTGGCTTCCCGGAGGACCGCGGCAAAGCGGACCAGATCGCGCAACCGACCCTCGTCTGTCGCGCCGGTTTCGGTCTTGAGCAGTTCCACCTCGGTCTCGATCCCGGCCTCGTCGTCCTCGCTCGCGGCGAGATACGGGTGTTCGATCACGACACACCGAGAGCGGAGGGCGTCGTTGAGTTCGGCGGTGTCGGCGTAGTGGAGGGGGTTCATCGTCGCCGTCGCGTGGAAGTCGGGATGGATGTATCGCCCGAGGTGTGTTTCGGGGTCCCACTCCTCGCCGGCGGGCAGGTCTCTGAGCGTGCGCCCAACCCCGCGCAGGTGCAGTTCCCGCTTGCCCCGGTCCTCGTACAGGGGGTGGAGAGAGGCGGTGACCGACCCGCTGGCCATGTTGAGTTCGTCGGCGACGTAGATCCCGCCGAAGATCGCGGCCTTCGCGGCCTGCCCGAGGATGTAGTAGGTACCACCCTGCCCGTCGAGGTCCTTCTCCCCGACGACGTCCAGCACGGAGGTGTCCGCACCGAACTCCTGGCGGTAGACGGGGAGATTGACCGTCGACGCGACGGACCGAACGAGGTGGTTCTTCCCCGTCCCGGCCTCGCCCTCGAGAATGACCGGTTTGTCGAGCGACAGCGCCCGGAAGAACGTCTCCTCGGTGTTACGAGGGACCCCATCCAGTGGCGCGGGGAAGTAGGGGACCTCGATTTCGGGCACGGCCGGATGGTCGTCCGTGAGCACGCGGAGTCCGGCATGCGATTTGCCCGTGGGCCGCCCGGCGAGCAGTCGGTCGGGATCGACGTCGACCCGCAACCCGTCGAGATCGTAATACGCCTCGTCCTCGGTCCAGGTCGGTACGGTCTCCCTCGGTTCCTCCCCCGAATCGGTCATTGTCGATCACCTTCGGTCCCGGGATGGTGAAACCGTCGACCGACGACGCGACGGATGACCACCCGACCCTCGATCGGGTCCCGTCCCGCGGCTCCCGACCGGCGTCGAACGCGCCAGAGCGGGCCGAAAAAGTCGGTCAGTTCGGACTGCATCGCCTCGACGTCCCGATCGTGGATGTGGGGTTCGAACCCATCGGCGTCGCTTTTGCTCGATCGCTTCTCCCCGGTGACGAGGATCGTCTGATCGTCTGCCTGTTCGATCGTGGCAAGTCGTCGGTACGGCGTGTGGGCGTGAAACCCCCGGAACAGCTCCCGGACGGCCTCCACCGCCGTCTCGGGAAGGGGTGCGTACAGCGGTTCTTCGTACTCGATCCGCATGGATTCGACCGCGTCGGCCTCGGCTGTGGGGAGATCGCCCCGGGGGTCGCTGCCGTCGAACAGCCATCGGGTCGGTTCGCGAAGTGTTGGACATGGGTTTCTCGCCGGTCGTGGGTGGGCCCGGTCCGTCCGCGAGCCCCGGGTCACGAGCGGCGATTGCTTCGTTCTAGTACTTGAACCTCCGGCACCCAAACGCTTCCGCTTCGATCTCGGTTCGGCTGGTGGTCCGGTCACCTCGAGCCTTCGAGTTCGGAGATCCGGGTCGAGAGTGCGAGAAACGTCGCCAGCAGGGTCAACACGACCGCTGCGGCCGCAGCGAAGTCATGAGCCGGGAGGTCGTGGCTGAACCCGCCGACGACCTGTTCGGCTCGAATGAGGGTGTGATGGACCTGTCCGGCGACCGGCACGAAGTAATCGACGACGTCGTTGAGACCGTACCAGAAAGTCGCCACCGCGACCGCCGGAATCGAAAAGGTGGCATAGCGGTGGATGACGAACGCCTCGGCGGCCATGGCGAGGTGGCTCAGTATCAAGAAGACGTAGAGCCACGCGGCGATCCCCTCGGGGCCGTTGAGGAACAGCTGGACGAACGGCGTCCAGAGGCCCAGTTTGAGCGCCCCGAAGAAGGCGAGGGCGTGGAGCCAGTCGGCCTCGTAGCCGAACCGGTAGGCAAGAAGCGAGAAGGCGACGAACATGGTCGCAAGCGGACTGTCCGGAACCAGCGGCCAGGCGACCATCGGCGTCAGGGCAAACTGGTACTGGTAGTACCAGAAGCCAAAGGCGGTCCCGGCGAGGTTGATCAGCGCAATGGGGACCGCCAGCCGGAGGGCCAAGTCTTCGATCTGCCGCGGCAAGGGAGCGAGGTACCACGGCATGTCATCCGCCGACATGTTCGGGGGGAAGATGGCCGGTCTCAAAGCCGTGTTGGTCCCGGTGTCTGGAACACCGACTGGGGCCATTCGGAATTTCGTATTCGGTACTCGGGAATCCACTCGCAGCGTGACGACCGGCGTTCGTCACTGGTGGGAGTTTGTGTGGTCGTGCGGATTTCGGGGCACATATCCAGCAGGTGATCCGCCGATTTCGAATCCGGAACCGGCCGAGCCAGGTCGAGAGGGAGTGTCCTCCCGCGTCTTGATGCACGAATCGGTCAGCAGAACCCGTTTGCCTGCCCCTGTCTCTATCGCTTCGCCCAGTGACTCAGTGAGCCGAACCGCCCACTATCGTCCCGTCCCGGTGTTCGCGGCGACGATACCACCAATAGCGCCGAAGACGGCGGGGAACACGAGTCCTGCCAGAAGAATCGCCGGCAGGAGATCGGGTTGGCCGCTGAAACTGCTACCGAGCGCTTCCGTCGAGACACGGAACACCATCGCGCCAACTGCCGACAGCACCAGATACGGCAGGGCGACGAGTGCGCCGGCGACCGCTCCGTCGTCAGTCTCGGTGATACCGAGCGAGCGACCGACGGCCAGTCCGGCACCGACCAAAAGCGCCACCGGAATCAGGTACAGAAGCGGCGTAAACCCGTCACCGCCGATAAACGACACCGCGTTCGATCCGCCCACTCCGAGGAAGCCAGCCTCGATGACCGTATCGACGAAGTGGCTATTGAAGAACACCCAGCCGACGAAGTCGATGCCGCTGCCACCGTCGCCGACGCCGTCAGCTATCTCGCCCAGTTGTGTGTCTCCCATCCGAGCGAGGACGATGAGGGCTGTGAGGACATAGCCGGCCATCCACGCGGCGGCGCCAGCGAGAGCGCTCTCGATGACCGGAAGGTCGTCAAGGTGATCTGACGAGGACATACCACATGTGGTCGCGCCAACAAAAAGAACGTTCCGACACACAGACCGTATTGTCGCGTCGAATTCCGTCGTCCGTCTCCACGAGCCCGTACCGTCGCCGACCACACTCCACCCAGTCGACTCGAACTGTGACTCGGGGCAATTTTCTCGGAAACGCACTTGCCGGTTTGAGCGAGACCCGTGTCTGTCTGCTATTCGAACGTCTCGTGCAAGATTGCCTCAGTATCGTGCACGCCATAATCGATAGAACGAACGATTCTCAGTTTTCGTACTGGATACATCACGCTGATCGGTCATTGGGTACCACAACAGACGCCGACTCCCGACCGATTTCCCTCGAAACTCGGGAGAATGCTGACCGAGAGGTGATATGCATCAGTCAGGTGGGGAGCACGACGGTGATCCGGTTTCCGCTCGATCCGTTACTATCAAATGTCAGTTTCCCACCCGCTCGGGTGAGGATACGCTTCACGAGCCACAACCCCATTCCGCTCGTGTGCGTCAGCGCGTCGATGTGGCTGTCACCCAAAAGAACCGCCCGCTCCTCGGGCGGAATTGTGGGATTGCTATCCTCGATTTCGATTTCGATGCTGCCTTCGGCTTCGGTCACGGCGATTCGAGCCGTCGGTTTCCCGTCCGCTGCATGAACCATGGCATTGTGGAGTAACTCTTCGATGGCACGTTCGATTTCGGGGATGGTGGATATCTCCAGTTCGGCAGGCAGGTCGAGTTCGAACCCCGCCGCAGGATACTCCTCCTGCAGCCGCGCTGTAATGGACCGAATGAGTTGGGTGAGATCGAGCGATGTCGGCGTCCGTGGCTCGGTAAGTATTCGCACGATCTCGCGTTCTTTGGTTGCCTGCACGAGCAGCCGATTGCTCGCTTCAATAATCGCTTCTGCGTAGTCCCCAACGTTCCCGGACCCCGCTTCTTCGATCATCGACGCTCGTCCCAGGACGACATTCAACTCGTTGTTGAGATTATGGCGAAGCATCCGATCGAGGGCGAGCAAGTGGTCCTCGCGCTCCTTGCGCTCCGTGAGATCCGTCTGGATGGCGACGTAGGCCTCGATGTCATCCGTATCGTTCGTGACTGGAGCCACTGTCAAATGAGCGTAATATAACTCACCGTTCTTCCGACGATTGACGACTTCACCATCCCAGATATCGCCACTCGTAATGCTCTCCCAGAGACCCTGGAAGTACCCGTCCGGCATCTTGTCCGATTTGAGGAGACGCGGATTCCGTCCGATGGCCTCCTCCGGCGAGTATCCGGTAATACCTTCGAAGCCCCGATTTGCGTACGTGATATCTCCAGCAGGATCGGTCATATAGATGGCCTGTCCCGCCGCATCCACCGCTTGCTTGAACTCGCGCAGTTTTCGCTTTTGCAGTTCGTGTGTCGTCACGTCCCGCAGTGACGCCACGACCCCCGTAATTTCATCTCCTGAACGTTTCAAAAGCGGGTAAAAGTGAACATCGAGGATGCGAGTTTCATCCCCGTCAGTCGATATATCCCGAATGAATTGGACTCGTTCCCCATCGAGGCTCCGTTCGAACAGCGGTTCGAGTTCCTCGAATTCCACCGCTCCAACGATTTCTCGGAGGTGAGTTCCACACAGGTCACCCACGGGTCGCCCGAAGCGCTCTCGGAAGTGCTCGTTTGCGAAGAGAACGCGTCGGTCCCCGTCCGCGGCCACTAACATGTCCGTGGCCCCTTCGACTGCGGCCTCGTATCGGTGAAGTTCGCGCTCGTTCTCGATCCGGGCGAGCGCGTGTGCGATGTCGTCTCCTAACTCCGCGAGCAAGTCGCGTTCCTGGTCATCGAACGCATATGAACGATTGGCATACACGTTGAGAACGCCATACCAGATGTCATTCCGAACGAGTGGGACGGCGGCACTCGACTGATATCCTCGTTTTATGGCCTCCTCCCGCCACGGTTCGTACTCGTCGTCTTCGGAGATATTCTGCTGGACGGCGATTGTCCCCGATTTTACCGCTTCACCGGTTGGTCCCCGCCCTTCCGGGGAGTCGTCGATGGCGATTTCGAGGTCGTCGAGATACCCCCGCTCGATCCCAGCCCACGTGCGTGGCCATACGATATCGTCCTCCTCGTCGATCTCACCGATCCAGGCGAACCGATAGGGCTCTGCGGCGGTGAACCGTTCACAGACCCGTTGTTCAAGAACCGACTGCGCCTCGGCATGGACGAGCTCCTGGGTTATATCGGAGATGAGGGTGCGGATTCGTTCGAGATCTCGTGTCCGTTCGGTCGACCGATACTGATCGACGGCATTTCGTATGCGGTTTGCAAGCAGGTCGTACTGTTCGGTTCCGGCTCGTTTTTGGAGGTAATCCGTCGCCCCGGCAGAGAGTGCCTCGCTGGCGACTTCCTCGGACCCTTTGCCAGTGAAGAGGATAAACGGGAGGTCGGGATGGTTCTCGCGGACGGCTTCGAGAAATTCGATGCCGTTCTGTTCGGGCATCTTGTAGTCCGAGACGATACAGTCAACATCGGCTTCGTCGAGGTGAGAACGTCCCTCTTTCGCGCTGCTTGCTGTCACAACGACGAATCGTTCGTTCTGCTCCAGAATCGTCGCGGCCATGTCCGCGAAATCCGCGTCCTCGTCCACGAGCAGAACGCGGATTGGCTCTCCTGGTGGATTCATGAACCCGTCATTTGCGTATAGTATTGGTACGCAACCTCATAACGATTGAGTGGCTCGATGGAACTTGCAAACGTGGACGAATCGTCTGTGCCGTCCCGATGATATCGGATTCGAGCCATCAAACTGCCTGTAACGGGGAAAAGGTACTTCGAAGCGACGCCGCCTACCACCAACGTATGACAGGTGGCGATACGACACCGGACCGGAGTCGACTCCTCGACCTTCGGAGATCCTTCCATCGATATCCCGAACCCGGGTGGCGGGAGTTTCTCACGACAGTCCGAATCGTCGACGAACTCGAGTCCATCGGCGTCGACGAGATTTTCGTGGGCGCCGACGCCCTCGACCCCGCACAGCGACTCGGCGTCCCGGATGCAGCGGAACTCGAGAAATGGTTCACGAAGGCCAGGGATCGCTACGAAGGCACGTCTGCGGTTTTCGATGCGATCAAAGGCGGAAAGACGGGCGTCGTGGCCGTCCTCGAGCGGGGCGACGGGCCAACCGTCGGCCTCCGGGTGGATATCGACGCCCTCCCGGTCACGGAATCCACGGATCCGGATCACGTCCCCGCTTCGGCGGGGTTTCGATCGGAGAACGAGGGCTACATGCACGCCTGTGGCCACGACGCACACATCACGTTCGGGCTCGGAACCATCGAGACGCTCGCGAACAGTGACTTCGAGGGCACGTTCACGGTATTCTTCCAGCCTGCAGAGGAATTGCTCGGTGGCGGGAAGGCGATGGCCAACGGCCCGCACGTCGCGGACGTGGATTACATGCTCGGGACCCACGTCGGACTGGGCCAGCCGACCGGGGCGGTCGTCGCGGGAGCACGTGGGGCCCTCGCACTCAATCGAATGGAATTCGAGTTCGAGGGGACACAGGCCCACGCCGGACTCGCGCCGAACGAGGGCGAAAACGCCCTCCAGGCCTTCCTCGCGGCCGGCCAAAACCTCTATGGAATTCCGCGGCACCGGGAGGGCTCGACTCGAATCAACGTCGGGCAGGTCTCCTCGGAGAACGGAACGAACGTCATCGCCGATCGCGTGCGGGCGGAAGTCGAGGTTCGCGGGGAGACGACCGAGTTGATGGAATACATGCGAGCGAACGTCAAGCGGATCCTCGAATCCGCCGCCGACATGCACGAGTGCACCGTCGAGTACGGAACGATCGGGCAATCGATCAGACACGATTCGGACGACGCGTTGGTCGAACTGGTGACCGAAATCGCGGGCGAGGTCGACGGCGTTTCCGAGGTGACCCCATGGATGGAGATGGGATCCAGCGAGGACGTCACGTATCTGCTCGAGGCCGTCAGCGACAGCGGGGGGTACGGCACGCTCATTGGGATCGGAACGACCCACCCCGGGGACTATCACACGCCGACGTTCGACGTTGAAGAGGCCAGTCTCCCCATCGGTGTGTCCGTGCTCTCGAAGGTCGCGCTTCGGCTCTTCGAGGATCCGCTCGCGGTCACCTGAGGCGGACAGCGCCCCCCTCCCGCAAGCGACGGCAACTCGCAAACGAGGCGTTTATCCCGAAATCCGGCAAACCGCGGGACGATGGCAGCCGACCAGCACTTCCAGTTGCATCCCGAGTATACCGACGACGACGGCAATTTCTTCGCCGTCGATACCAGCGGCCAGTTCTTCCTGCTCACCGGGACGGTGCTTACCGACGACCGCGTCGACGTCAGAGAACTCAGCGACGGCATGCGAATGGTGACGGTCGATGACGATGCCCTCGTCGACGAGCTGGTCCTGTCCGACGACCTGGATCCCGACCAGGTCCCGATCGTCGACGGGTTTTGATTTCTGACACGTGGCGACCCGTTACTCGACGTCTCTTTCACGACACCGGGACGTCCCCGTACTCACCCCCGTATCGAAGCGGTTGAGTCAGTCAGCGGCCGATTCCCGGCGGACCGCCGCGCGCAACGACTGGTATTCTAGTGAGACAAACCCGACGAAGATCAATCCGAAACCGGTGATCGTCGGCAGTGTGATCTGCTCTGCAAGCAGCAGCCATCCAGCGATCGTCGCCGAGATCGGCATCAGGTAGTACACGAGATTCGTCCGCGTCGACCCGATGTGACTCACCAGCTCGAAGTGGATGGCGTAGTAAAGCGCACTCGCAAAAACGCCCGTGACCATGAGGGCGAGCCACGCCTGTGTCGTCCACTGGATTGCTGTGAGTGATTCACCTGTCGCGAGACTCATCGCGTGACTGGTGAGCGCGGCGAGGACCAGCCCCCAGGCGGTGAGCGTGAGGCTCGGTAACGACGGCCGAATGCGCTGGACGACCACGTTCCCGAGTGCGAAAACGAAGGCACTTCCGAAGATAAGTGCGACCCCGCGCACGTCACTGGTGACCAATTTCCCCGGGTCGACACCGGCGACGACCGCTACCCCAACCAGTCCGAAAACAAAGCCGATTGCGTCGGTGAAACCGAATTTCACGCCGGGTAACAGTCCGATTGCAGCCACGCCCGTCAAAATGGGAGTGAAGCTGTACACGACCGACCCGACGCCGCTGGTGACGTACTGTTGGCCAAGATACAACAACGGAATCGCCAAGCCGACGGTAAAAACGCCGGTAATCAGCGTGGAAACGACGTCCGTTCGGGTCCTGGGTGTCCAGTAGGACTGGGTCGCATACACGTAGCCGACGAGCAACGCGGCACCCAGGTCGAGCCTGAGTGCACCGAACAAGAGTGGCGGGAAATACGGTAATCCGGCCTTCGCCCCGACGAAGGAGGACGCTCCGAGCACGGCGTAGGCGAGAAACAGGCCGATGTCAATCAACGCCTCCTCATCCATCGGTTCCGACGCGACGTTTGCTTCTCCCTGAGAAAAATGTACCCTTCCTCGCCCGGAGGAAAATGTCCACACGGAGGAGAAAATGATCGTGGGCCTGACCCCAGCGGGAACCGGGAGTGTCATGACTCGAACCGTCTGGAACACGCCGCACCGTTACACCGGACGCAAACGCAAACCCGAGCAACCGACCACCGAAACCGACGACGAAGGGAAGACTTATCAACGGCAAGACGTTCGAGGTACTTGATGACACGAAGTGAGGAGTCGCTCGGCGCAAGCTCGGGCGGTCGAGTTCTTCCAGGGCACGTTAGCTACACGTAGCGAGTTCGACTCGGTCCGGATCTTCGATACGACCCTACGTGACGGCGAACAGACCCCGCGCACCTCCTTTTCAAGGGCGGACAAGCGAGAGATAGCCACGGTACTGGACGAGATGGGGACCCACGTCATCGAGGCGGGGTTCCCGGCCAACAGCGACGCGGAGTTCGAGGCCATCCAGGAGATCACGCAGTTTACGGAGACGACGGTCGCGGGCCTCGCCCGGGTGGTCGAGTCCGACGTGCAGGCCGCCATCGACTCGGGCGTGGACATGATCCACGTCTTCGCGAGCACCAGCGACGTCCAGATCGAGGACTCCATGCACTCCAACCGCGAGGAGGTAAAAGAGCGCTCGGTCGCGGCCGTCGAACAGGCCAAGGCGAGCGACGCCGAGGTCATGTTCTCCCCGATGGACGCCACGCGTACCGATCGGGAGTACCTGGCCGACGTCCTCGAGGCCGTCGACGAGGTCGACGTCGATTGGGTCAACATCCCGGACACCACCGGGGTCGCGAGTCCCTCGCGGTTCGCGGACCTGATCGGCTTCGTCGGCCAACACACCGACGCCCGGATCGACGTGCACACGCACGACGACTTCGGGATGGCGACCGCGAACGCCATCGCCGGCATCGAAGCCGGGGCCGACCAGGCCCAGGTCTCGGTCAACGGCATCGGCGAGCGGGCCGGCAACGCCGCCTACGAGGAGGTCGTCATGGCCGCGGAGTCGATCTACGGGGTGGACACCGGCATCGACACGACCCGAATCTCAGAGATCGCGGCGATCATCGAGGAGAAGTCGGGCGTGCCGATCCCGCCGAACAAGTCGATCGTCGGGGAGAACGCCTTCTCCCACGAGAGCGGCATCCACGCGGCCGGCGTGATCGAGAACGCCGACACCTTCGAACCGGGGATCATGACCCCCGAAATGGTCGGTGCCCAGCGAGCGATCGTCCTGGGCAAGCACACCGGCAAGAACGCGGTCCGCGAACACCTCGAAGAGGCGGGCTACGCCCCGACCGAGGAGGAAGTCGGGGAGATCACCGAGCGGGTCAAAAACCGGGCCGCGGAGAAACACACGATCACGCTCGAGGATCTCCACCGCTTTGCGGCCGCCGTCGGCGTCGATCGAGCCGCCGCTTCGACGGAGGTCAAGGCATGAGCCACCGGCGGAACGGGCCCGCAAGCCCGCCAATACACGCAGGACCACGGTCCAACGCGAGACTGCGGTCCGCGCCTAACGTGGAGCCACGATCCGAATCTAACGCGGACCCACGATCCGGACCTAACGCGGACCCACGATCCGGACCTAACGCGGACCCACGATCCGGACCTAACGCGGACCCACGATCCGGACCGACCGGAACGCATAAATCGACTCGTTTCCCACTATGGGGATACAATGGCCCACGTTCGCCAGCAGTCGATTTCCGTGGCATGTGCGGCCAGCATCGCGATCGTAGGGGCCCCGGGCCCCCAGTAACACCTTCTCCAGATCGTCTCGTTCGGCAGGCCGATATTGCCCCGAGCAGGGTCCATCCGAACGGGACAGCGGGTATCGATTCGCAACTGACCGATCACGCCCACGGAAACCAATGAGCAAACCCCAACCGAAACCGGAACCGACCGACCCGCCGGCGGAGTCAGCGGACTCGCCGGCCGAAACAGGTGAAACGAGTGAAACGACTGCAGACGAGGAACAGACGACCGGCGCCCACTCGGTCGTCACGGCCCTCGAGAAAGCCGACGTCGAGATAACCTTCGGCGTGCAGGGCGGGGCGATCATGCCGGTTTACGACGCCCTCCACGATTCGGACATCCACCACGTCTCGATGGCCCACGAACAGGGTGCGTCCCACGCGGCCGACGCCTACGGGATCGTCTCGGGCGATCCCGGGGTAACGATCACCACCTCGGGACCGGGCGCGACGAACCTGGTCACGGGGATCGCCGACGCCAACCTGGATTCGGACCCGGTCGTCTCGCTGACCGGCCAGGTCGCCCAGGAGATGGTCGGTAACGACGCCTTCCAGGAGACGAACACGATGGGCATCACTGCCCCGATCACCAAGGCCAACATCTTTGCCACGAATCCCGACTCCGTCGGCGACGACGTCGGAACCGCCATGGCGCTGGCCAAGGAGGGACGGCAGGGGCCGACGCTGGTGGATCTCCCCAAGAACGTGACACAGGGCGAAACCGACGTCGAGCCGTCAATGCCGACCACGCCCGAATCGTATCAGGTGCCGGGCCCAGAGGCCGACTCCGAGACGGTTGCTGCGGCCGCCGAGGCACTCGCGAACGCCGAGCGACCGCTCATCCTCTCCGGCGGTGGCGTGATCAAGGGCGAGGCGAGCGAGGAACTCCGGGAATTCGCCATGGAGTACGGCATCCCGGTCGTCACGACCATGCCGGGCCTGGGCTCCTTCCCGGAGGACCACGCACTCGCGATGGAGATGGGCGGCATGCACGGGACTGGCTACGCCAACATGGCGTTGAGCCATTGCGACGTGCTGCTGGGTGTGGGCACCCGCTTCGACGACCGGTTGACCGGCGGCATCGAGACGTTCGCACCCGGAGCAGAAGTCATCCACGTCGATATCGATCCGGCCGAGATTTCGAAGAACATCCACGCCGAGTACCCGCTCATCGGCGACGCCGGGGCGGTTCTCGAGCAGTTACACGGGGCCATGCCGACCGAACCGCCGGCCGATGCGTGGCGGGACCGCACTCAATCGTGGAAAGCCGAGTATCCGATGGGCTACGAGACGCCACAGGACCAGCCGCTGAAACCGCAGTTCGTGGTCGAAGCGATGAACGAAGCCGCAGCCGACGACGCGATCGTCACCACCGGCGTCGGGCAACACCAGATGTGGGCCGCCCAGTACTGGACCTACACGGAGCCCCGGACCTGGGTCTCCTCGAACGGGCTGGGAACGATGGGCTATGGCGCTCCTGCTGCAGTGGGGGCCAAACTGGCCGCCCCCGAGAAGCAGGTCATCGCCTTCGAGGGCGACGGTTCCTTCCTGATGACCAGCCAGGCGATCGCGCCGGCGGTGCGAGAGGAACTCGACATCACCGTCGCCATCCTGAACAACAGCTACGTCGGGATGATCCGGCAGTGGCAGGACGCCTTCTACGACGAACGGCGCTACGAGAGCAAGTGGGACTGGGGCCCGGACTTCGCGACGCTGGCGGAGGCCTATGGGGCCCAGGGGCTGCGAGTGATGGGCTATGACGAGGTGCCGGACGCGATCGACGAGGCACTCGCCTACGACGGCCCCTCGGTGATCGACTTCCACGTCGATCCCGTGGCGGACGTGTACCCGATGGTGCCAAGCGGTGGCAACAACGCGCGGTTCGCACTGGGGGCCGATCACCTATGACGGGAGAACGGATGCAAGGGGCCGCTCCCGACGAACGGGAGATGCCCGCCGGCCGCCGGAACGCCCAGGGGATCCGGATCGACCCGGAGGCCGAGGCCGAACTCGAGGAGCGGCGGGCCGTGATCTCGGCGCTCGTCGATCACGAGCCCGGCGTCCTGGCCAACGTGTCCGGGCTCTTCGCGCGACGACAGCTCAACATCGAGAGTCTAACCGTCGGGCCGACCATCGACGAGTCGAAAGCCCGCATGACCATCGTCGTCGAGGAGGACGAACCGGGCATCGAGCAGGCCAAACGGCAGCTCAGAAAGGAGGTACACGCCTGGTCGGTCCGGGAAGTCAGGGGAGCCGTCGAGCGCGAACTCGCACTCATCAAGGTCGACGGCGACGACCCGGCAGGGGTCGCCGCGCTCGCGGAGATGTACGACGGGCAGACCCTCCAATGCGACGACGGAATCCTCACGGTCGAATTGACGGGCACGGAAGCAGCGATCGACGCCGCGATCGAGGCGTTCGAACAGTTCGGCGTACACGAAGTCGCCCGCACGGGCACCGCCGCCCTCGCCAGCGGCACGCAATCCACCACATGACAGACGACGAATTCACCCGACCGGTATACTACGACGAAGACGCGGACAGTTCCAAGATCACCGAGAAGACCGTCGCCGTCCTCGGCTACGGCAGCCAGGGCCACGCCCACGCACAGAACCTCGCTGAGAGCGGGGTCGACGTGGTCGTCGGGCTCAAAGCCGGCTCGGATACACGGGCCGCAGTCAAAGAAGACGGCCTCCGAGTCGCGACGCCGACGGAGGCAGCCGCCGAGGCCGACGTCGTCTCGATGCTGGTCCCCGATACGGTCCAGCCCGCAGTCTACGAGCAGATCGAACCCGAACTCGATCCCGGAGACACCCTCCAGTTCGCCCACGGGTTCAACATCCACTACAACCAGATCGAACCGCCCGAGGGCGTCGACGTAACGATGGTCGCACCGAAGAGTCCCGGTCACCTCGTGCGGCGCAATTACGAGGCCGGCGAGGGAACTCCGGCACTGGTCGCGATCTACCAGGACGCCACCGACGAGGCCCTCGAGGAGGCACTGGCCTACGCGCAGGGCATCGGCTGTGCACGAGCAGGGGTCATCGAGACCAGCTTCCAGGAGGAGACCGAATCCGACCTCTTCGGCGAGCAGGCCGTCCTCTGTGGCGGCGTCACGAGCCTCGTCAAGACCGGTTACGAGACCCTCACCGAGAACGGTTACAGCCCCGAAATGGCTTACTTCGAGGTCCTCAATGAACTCAAACTCATCGTCGACCTGATGTACGAGGGTGGGCTGGGTGAGATGTGGAACTCGGTCTCGGATACCGCCGAATACGGCGGACTCACCCGCGGAGACGTCGTCGTCGACGAGGACGTCAAGGCAAACATGGAGGCGATCCTCGAGGAGATCCAGAACGGCGAGTTCGCACGCGAGTGGATCGCGGAGAACCAGGCCGGGCGCCCGGCCTACACCCAGCAGCGAAACGCCGAAGAGAACCACGAGATCGAGGACGTCGGCGAACGACTGCGATCGATGTTCGCGTGGGCCGACGATGAGTGAGGGCACCCTCTACGATCACGTCTGGAACGAGCACCTCGTCGAAACGCTTCCGACGGGCCAGGACCAGCTGTTCGTGGGCCTCCACCTGATCCACGAGGTCACGAGCCCGCAGGCATTCGGCATGCTCCGGGAGCGGTCTCTCGAGGTGGCCTTCCCGGAGCGGACCCACGCGACCGTCGATCACATCGTCCCGACCGGGGACCGCTCGCGGCCGTTCGGGGACGGGGCCGCAGAGACGATGCTCGAAGAACTCGAGGAGAACGTGCGGGAAGCGGGCATCCGATTCTCCGGCCCCGAGACCGGCAACCAGGGCATCGTCCACGTCATCGGTCCGGAACAGGGGTTGACCCAGCCGGGCATGACGATCGTCTGTGGAGACAGTCACACCGCCACCCACGGCGCGTTCGGGGCCCTGGCCTTCGGGATCGGCACGAGCCAGATCCGGGACGTGCTCGCGACCCAGTCGGTCGCGATGGAGAAACAGGCGGTCAGAAAGATCGAGGTGACCGGCGAGCTCGGCGAGGGCGTCACCGCGAAGGACGTGGTACTGTCGATCATCCGCGAGTTGGGCACCGACGGCGGTGTCGGCTACGTCTACGAGTACGGGGGGAGCGTGGTCGAGTCGATGTCGATGCACGAGCGGATGACGCTGTGTAACATGTCAATCGAGGGTGGCGCACGTGCCGGCTACGTCAACCCCGACGAGACCACATACGAGTACCTCGAGGGACGGGAGGCAGTCCCCGAAGGCGAGGCCCTCGAGGAGCGCAAAGCCTACTGGGAATCGATCAGCTCCGACCCAGATGCAACCTACGACGACGTAGTCGAGATAGACGGGTCCGCGATCGAGCCCTCGGTCACCTGGGGCATCAACCCGGGGCAAGTCGTCGGCATCTCGGAGCCAATTCCCGTGCCCGAGGACCTGCCCGCGGACAAGCGGGAGACGGCCGAGCAGGCCTACGAGCACATGGGCGTCGAGCCGGGCCAAACGATGGACGGATACGACGTCGACGTCGCGTTCCTCGGGACCTGTACGAACGGCCGGCTCTCCGACCTAAGACAGGCTGCGGCGGTGCTCGAGGGGCGGGAGGTCCACCCCGATGTTCGGGCGATGGTCGTCCCCGGCAGCCAGCGAGTGAAGGCCGCAGCGGAAGCCGAGGGACTCGACGAGGTGTTCCGCAAGGCCGGCTTCGAATGGCGCGAGGCGGGCTGTTCGATGTGTCTGGGAATGAACGAGGACCAGCTCGAGGGCGACGAAGTATCTGCCTCCTCATCGAACCGCAACTTCATCGGACGGCAGGGCTCGAAGGACGGGCGGACCGTCCTCATGAGTCCACAGATGGTCGCGGCGGCGGCGGTGACCGGAGAAGTGACTGATATCCGCTCCTTCACGGAGGTGAAACCGGCATGAACGGGACGGACGGCGGAAAGGGAGGAAACGAACCGCCAGCCGAGCGGATTCCGGCAGTGTCCGGAACCGGCATTCCCATCCGCGGCAACGACATCGACACCGACCAGATCATCCCGGCCCGCTTCATGAAGGTCGTCACCTTCGAGGGACTGGGCCAGTACGCCTTCTACGACCAGCGAGCCGAGGCCGAGAACCATCCCCTCGAGGACGACAAGTTCCGCACGGCCTCGATCATGGCCGTCAACGCGAACTTCGGCTCGGGATCCTCCCGGGAGCACGCCCCACAGGCGCTGATGCGCTGGGGCATCCAGGGCCTGATCGGCGAGTCCTTCGCCGAGATATTCCGCGGGAACTGTCTCGCACTGGGACTCCCGACGGTGACTGCAGACACCGAGACGGTCACACAAATTCAGGACTGGATCGAGGACAATCCCGACGGCGAGATCGAGATCGACGTCGAGGCGGCCACCGTGACCTACGGCGACACGACCATCGACGTCGAGATCGACGGCGCCCAGCAGCAGGCGCTCTCCGAGGGGACCTGGGACACGACCGCCGTCATGCGGGCGAACTTCGAGGCGGTCCGCGAGCGAGCCCAGGCACTTCCCTACATCGAGAGCGGAGAGATCCCGGAGGCACGATGACCGTCGAAGTGTGCGTGATCCCGGGGGACGGCATCGGGAACGAGGTCATGCCGGCTGCCGTGTCGGTTCTCGAAGCCGTCGACGTGGACGTCGAGTTCGTCGAGGCGGAGGCAGGCGACCACGTGGCTGCGGAGGGCCGTGACCCACTCCCCGAGGAGACCCGGGAACTGGCCGCCTCGACCGACGCCACGCTCTTCGGCGCAGCCGGTGAGACCGCCGCAGACGTCATCCTCCCGCTCCGGTCGGCCGTGGATTCGTTCGTCAACGTGCGGCCGGCCCGAACCTATCCCGGCGTCGACGCAGTCAAACCCGACACCGACCTCGTCTTCCTCCGGGAGAACACCGAGGGCGTGTATTCGGGCCACGAGGACCGACTCTCCGAGAACCTGAGCACGCTGACACGGGTCGTCACTGACGATGCCTCGGAGCGGCTCGCGGAATACGCCTGCGAGTACGTGACCGATCGCGGCCTCGACGCGTTCACGATCGCCCACAAGGCAAACGTAATGCGCGAGACCGACGGCCGGTTCCGGGACGCCGTCGCTCGGGTCGCGGAGAACCGCGGCGTCGAGACCGACGAGGTGCTCATGGACGCACTCGCGATGCACCTCATCCTCCGCCCCGAGGAGTTCGACGTGATCGTCACCCCCAATCTCGCGGGGGACGTGCTCTCGGACCTCGCGGCGGGCCTGGTCGGCGGCCTCGGTCTGCTTCCGAGCGCGAACGTCGGCCCGGACCGGGCCCTCTTCGAGCCGGTCCACGGATCGGCTCCCGACATCGCCGGCGAGGGGATCGCGAACCCGAGCGCGATGGTGTTGAGCGCGGCGATGTTGCTCGAGTATCTCGGCGAGGACGGAGCCGCCAAACGGGTTCGTTCCGCCGTCGAGGACACCCTCGAATCCGGCCCGCGGACCCCCGACCTGGGTGGAAACGGGACGACCGAGTCGGTCACGAAGGCCATTCTCGACCGGCTGTCGGACCGATAGATCGGGAGTCGCGTCGGGTTCTAACTCACGGGCACAGTTAACTCGGTGCCCGAAAAAGACACGCCCATGAGCAGGGACGTCGACCGGATGTCAGTCACGCTCCCGCCGGAACTCCTCGCCGAACTCGACGCGGTGGTCGAGGCCGGAGCGTACGACAGCCGGTCCGAGGCGACACGGGACGCACTCAGGGCGTTTCTCACGGAGTTCAAACAGCAGACCGGGCTCTCCGGCAATCTCAGCGGGACGGTGGTGGTCCTCTTCGAGCACGAGCACGGGGACGTGACCGACACGATGACCGAACTCCAACACGACTTCACCGAGACAATCATCGCCGTCCATCACGTCCACCTCAGCCACGACCTCTGTCTGGAGTCGATCGCTGTCGACGGTCCGGGCGAGCGAATCGAGTCGCTGGTCTCCCGTCTTCGGCCGTTACAGGGCGTCCACAACGTCAAGCTGACCGTCGTCGAGGCGGATCGGGTGGATACCCAACACGAGCATTCCCACGATGTCGATCGTTCCCACGGCGTCGATCAGTGAATCTGCGCGCCGTCCCCGATCATCGTCGAGAACGTTCTGGCCTCGATCCCCTTTGCCTCGAAGGCGTCGACCATTGCGGCCGCGACCGCTCGCTGGTCCCCGGAGTGGGTGACGGCAAGCAGGGCTGGCCCCGCCCCACTCACGGTGACCCCCGTCGCGCCGGCGGCTTTGGCCGCCGCGACGGCCTCGTCGTAGCCGTCGATGAGTGCCGCCCGGGCCGGCGTGACCACCGACTCGGCCATCCCCTGACCGATCAGTTCCGGATCGTTGCGATGCATGCCGATCGTGAGCGTGGCGGCGTTGCCGACCGTCTCGGTCATCGCCGAGAGGTCGACCCGCTCGGGAAGCACCTGCCGGGCCTCCCGGGTCGAAACGACGGTTTCCGGGAGACACGCGACCAGCGGAACCGTCGCGTCGACGGATTCGACGCCGTTCTCGCGGACGACTGTAAAGCCGCCGAGGATCGCCGGCGCGACGTTATCCGCGTGGGCGGAACCGGAAACCACCGCCTCGCCCTCGGCGGCGATGCGGACCAGTTCCTCGCGGGTGTGACCCGTATCGTAGAGTTCCGAGAGCCCGACGGCGGCCGCGGCGGCGCTGGCCGCGGAGGAGCCCAGCCCCGATGCCGGCCTGACTCCCTTGTCGATGACGATGTGCGCGGGGGTGCCGAGTTCCGCTGCGACGACCCCGGCGGTGTTGCGTTCGGGATCTGTCGGAATGTACTGGCTCCCGACGCCCTCGACCTCGAGGGTCGTCGCTTCGGCCCGCTCGACACGGACCACGTCGAGGGGACGGTCGAACGCCACGCCGAAGACGTCGAAGCCGCTCCCGAGATTCGCACTCGTCGCCGGAGCCGTGACCGTCAGCATGCACCTCCGTAGCACGGGATAGGGGTATAAGGGTGGCGACCCGCGGTCGTCCCGGAATATTTGCCGGATACACAGTTCTGCGGATCCCCGTCCAAACGGGCGAGGAATGCCAGCAGACGGGACTGAACAAATAGTCACCCATGCTTATAGGGACACCACGCGAGTTTGCAATCATGTCGCGTCACCGCCTCTCGCCCTCCACACCCTCCCTGGCCCGACGCGCCCTTGGCGTGTTGCTCGTCCTCCTGGTCGTCGGCAGCCTGTTCGTCCTGCCGGTCTCGGCAGCCGAAGACCCGCGGTTCGAGACGAGCGTCCCCGAACCGGAACTCCAGCCGGGGGCAACCCAGACCCTCACCGTCACGCTCACGAACGATGCCGCGGACGTCGACGACGAGGTCAAACCGGCTTCGAACGTGAAAGTCACGGCGAAGAGCGGATCGACGCCGATCGAGGTCGCCTCCGGGGAACGACAGCTCGGCCGGCTCGCCGACGGCGAATCCACGACCGTCGACCTCGGGATCGAGGTTCCGGCCAGCGCTCCCGGCGGCACCTATCACCTCCCACTTGCGGTTACGTACGAATACGACGGCGACGAACGGGAGACCGAGACGGTCACGGCGAGGGTCGTGATTCCCGAACGGCCGATTTTCGCGATCGAATCGGTCGACGTCGACCTCCATCCCGGCGAAACCGGAACGGTGACGCTCACGATGGCAAACGACGGCTCACAGCCGGCGCGGAACGCGAGCGTCGCGCTTTCCTCACAGCACGCGGCGCTGACCGTCGGTGGCGAGGCCCGTTCGTCGACCTTCCTCGGCACCCTCGAACCGGGTGACACGGCCCGGGCGACCGTCGCCGTCACGGCCACGCGAGCGGCCCTGGCCCAGCCGTACGACCTGCAGGTGGCCCCGTCCTATCGAAACGCGAACGGGATCACGACGCAAACTCCGACTCGAACGATCGGGGTCGCTCCGGCCGAAACGACCCGGTTCGGTGTCGCTGAAACCACGGGGACTGTCTCACCGGGCGAGACCGGGACCGTCGAGTTGACACTCGAGAACCGTGGGGAGACGACGCTCAGTGAGGCCGTGCTCCGCCTCGAACCGACCGGGTCCGGCCTGACGCTCGACGGGGCGAAAGCGGCCACGCACTTCGTCGGCGAATGGGCGCCAACGGAGGAACGGACCGTCAGCGTGGCAGTCGGCGCGGCCGAATCCGTCTCGGCCGGGTCGGTTCCGATTCGAGCCACTCTCGCCTTCGAGCATCCCGCCGGCATCCAGTCCGAGAGCGGGCCGATCGCGGTCGGAATCCCGGTGACAGCCGTCGAGGTGTTCGAGTACAGCGACGTTTTCGTGACCCACACTGGACCGGGACCGGTGCTTTCGGCCACGGTGACGAACACCGGCGAGCAACCGATCGAAAACGCGGTCGTCGCCCTCACCTCGAGGACCCCGGGCGTGCAGGTCACCGATGGATGGAGCGCCGTCGGCACGCTCGGAACGGGCGAATCGACGACAGTGAGCGCCGAACTCAGGGTTGCTGGGGACGACCGGACCTCCCAGTCGTTCGAGGTACAAGTCAGATACGCGGGCGAGGGCGGACAGGCCGCCCGGAGCGAGACCACGACGATCTGGGCCGAACTGGCAACCGCCGGGGACCTCTTCACCGTCGAGCCGGTGAACAACACCTTCGACCTCGACAGCTCGAACGAACTCCGGGTGCGGATTACCAACGAAGGCACGGAGTCCTTCGAGGACATCCGGGCCAGCCTGACAGCCCAACCGCCATACCAGAGCCAGTCACCGACCGCCTACGTGGCGAGCCTCGAACCGGGCGAATCAGCAGTGGTGGCCTTCGAGGTTACCACCCCCGAGGATGGCATCGAGACGACCGACACGCTCGCCCTGAACCTTACTGCGGAAACGGAGACTGACCGAACGGTGGTCGATGGGCCACACCTCGTGCCGATAACCGTCGATGGCGGGGGCGAGACCACGGGAAGCTCGATACTGATCGCGGGACTCGCGGTCGTTGTAATCGGCCTGCTGGGTGGCGGCTGGTGGTGGCTCAACCGGTGAGCGACATGACCGTCATCGACGTCACCGGGCTCACGAAGGATTACGGGGATACGCTCGCGAACGACGACCTCACGTTCGGCGTCGAGGCGGGGGAAATATTCGGCTATCTCGGTCCGAACGGGGCCGGGAAGACGACGACGATCCGTCAGCTACTGGGATTTATCTCGCCGACCAGCGGGACGGCGACGGTCCTCGGGGCGGACATCACCGACGCCGAAGCGTTGCGCGAAGCCCGGCGAAACATCGGCTATCTCCCCGGCGAGTTGGCCTTCACCGAGTCGGTCACCGGTCGGTCATTCCTCGAGTACCAGGCGAAATTGAAGGGCGGCGAGCGCCTCGATGAGATGACCGACATCTTCGATCCGCCTCTCGACCGGAAGATCAGGACCTATTCGAGCGGCAACCGGCAGATGCTGGGGCTCATCCAGACGTTCATGCACGATCCGGACCTCGTCATCATGGACGAGCCAACCAGCGGGCTGGACCCACTCAAACAGGAACAGCTCAACAAGTTCCTCAGGAACGAGCGGGCGGCCGGAACGACGGTCTTTTTCTCCTCGCACGTGCTCGGCGAGGTCAGGCGGGCCTGTGACCGGGTCGGGATCATCAGGGAGGGGAAACTCGTGGCCCTCGAGGACATCGAGTCGCTCCTGTCGAAGGGGGGCAAACGCGTGCGGATCCACACCGAGGATCCGCTGTCGGCCGAGGACCTCGACCTCGAAGGGGTCGTCGAGTTCGAACAGGTTGGCACGGTTACCCGGTTCACGTTCACCGGGGATTACAACGAACTGCTCGGGACACTTTCCGGGTACTCGCTCGTGGACATGGAGATCGAGGAACCGCCCCTCGAGGAGATATTCATGCACTACTACGGGGAGGACCATGTCTGAGCGAGGAACCCCGCTGTCTCTGTACTCACCCCGGGCGAAGACGGCAGGGAAACGACTGGCGGACCCAACCGGAGGAGTGGATCCATGCTAGAGATCATGAAATACGAGGCGCGCCAGCGGGCCAGGGGGACGGCCACGCTTCTCGTCATCGTGAGTTTCTACATCTTCATGCTCGTCTGGGTATTTCCCTCGATCGAGGCCAGTGGTGCCGCGTTCGAGGAGTACGCCGAATCGCTCCCGGAGGCCTTCCAGGGTGCCTTCGCCATCGAGTCGATCACCACGATCGGAGGGTTTCTCGCCGCCGAGATCTACCAGTTCATCTGGATCCTCATGCTGGGGCTCTATGTCACCTACCTCGGTGGCGGATTGATCGCGGCGGATGTCGAATCGGGCCGGATCGATACCCTGCTCGCGACACCGGTCTCCCGGGTCCGGATCGTCGTGGAGAAATACCTCTCCCTGCTCGTGCCGATACTCGCGATCAACGTTCTCATGCCGGTCGTGTTGCTGGTCGCCGTCCACTCGATCGGGGAGTCACTCCCCGTGTTCGACGTCGTCATGCTCCATGCCCTGTCAGTCCCGTACCTGCTGGTTGCCGCGGCAATCGGTCTCCTTCTCTCGGTCTTTTTCGATCGGGCCGACATTCCACAGCGTGCTGGCCTGGGCGTCCTCTTCGGCCTTTTCACCCTCGAGACGGTGACCTACAACACCGACGTCGAGTGGCTCGGGGCGTTGAGCCCGACGCGGTACTACGATCCGGCGGCGATCCTCGTCGACGGGGAGTACGACGTCGCCGGGGCGCTCGTCCTCCTCGCCGTGGCGCTGGGCCTCCTCATCGCCAGCGCCGAGTGGTTCCGGCGGCGGGACGTGTAGATCCCTTGCACGTTCACTCAGGGTTTTTAGCCCTGGGGACCAAACAAATCGAGACCACTAATGAACGAATCCGACCCCGATGGCCTGCCTAATGCCGAGGCTCGGGCCGGAACGATGGGCCCGGCCACGCTGCGCAGCCGAATCGAGAACGGCGACCCGGTCTCGATCCTCGACGTCCGTGTCGAAGGCGATTTCGAAACGTGGCACATCGACGGCGAGGCCGTCGAGGTCGAAAACATCCCCTACTACGTGTTCCTCGAGAACGAAGCCGAGACGGTCGAACGAAGTCCCGAGGGCGATCCGCTCGTCGTGGTCTGTGCCGAAGGCGACGCGAGTGCCTACGTCGCCGGCCTGCTCGAGGACGCCGGCCGCGAGGCCGTCACCCTCGAGGGCGGGATGGACGCGTGGGCGAGTCTCTACGACGCGACCGAGATCCGCGCGTCCGATGGGAACGCCACGGTCGTCCAGTACCACCGCCCCTCGACCGGCTGTCTGTCCTACCTGGTCGAATCCGACGGCGAGGCCGCCGTGATCGACCCGCTCAGGGCGTTTACCGACCGATATCTCGAAGATAGCGCGGCTCGAGAGGCCGACCTCGAGTACGCCATCGACACCCACTGCCACGCAGACCACGTGAGCGGCGTGGGCTCGCTTTCGGAAGCCGGGGTCGAGGGAGTCGTTCCCCAGACGACCGTCGAGCGGGGGATGGAAGTCGAGGCCGACCTCACCCAGATCGATGACGGCGACACGGTGGAGGTCGGCGAAGTGACCATCGAGGCCATCCACACGCCGGGACACACCACCGGCATGACCAGCTATCTCGTCGACGGGGCCGTAATTTTGACCGGCGACAGTCTCTTCGTCGGCAGCGTCGCCCGTCCGGACCTCGAAGCCGGCGATGAAGGTGCCCCCGAGGCTGCACGACAGCTCTACGACAGTCTGCAAGAGAAACTCCTCTCCCTCGATCCGGACGTGATCGTCGCCGGGGGCCATCGAGCCGAAAACGAGAAGCCGGCCACTGACGGGACGTACACGGCCAGACTGGGCGACCTCCGGAAGACCATGCCGGCACTGTCGATGGCAAAGGAGGACTTCGTCGAGCACATTCTCGCGAACATGCCTCCGCGACCGGCCAACTACGAGACGATCATCGACGCCAACCTCGGCCATCGGGCGATCGACGAGACAGAAGCGTTCCGCATCGAACTCGGGCCGAACAACTGCGCGGCGAGCCAGGGCGCAACGACGAGCTAACCATGGCCCTCGTTCCACCGGAGCTTCTCGCGTCGCTGTTTCCAAACGGGGTGCTCCACTACGCGGTCGGGGGCGTGCTCATCGGGCTCGGGGTCTCGTTCATTTACGCGTTGACCGGACTCACGCCGGGTGCGAGTACGGTGCTCGAATCCTCGCTGAGCTACGTCTCCCGTCGGCCGTCGCTCAATCGATTCCCGCTGAAGCGTTCCCGTGGCTGGCGACTCGTCTTCACCGCCGGGATCGTCTCGGGGGCCGTCCTCTTCACGGTCGTCAGTGGCGGGGGAATCTGGACGACCGAAGTGCAACTCTGGCGCCTGGGTGTCGGCGGCTTCCTCGTCGGGCTGGGAACCCGTCTCGGGAAGGGCTGTACGTCCGGCCACGGGATCTGTGGGGTCGGCTCGCTCTCGGAGACCTCGATCACGAACGTGATCGTCTTCCTCCTCGTGGCGATCGGAACCGCCCTCGGGGTCATGGCGCTCGGGGTGACACCATGACCGGCGATGGGGTCCCCGCCCGGGAGGTGAGCCGATGAACGGCGACCGGGGACTCGGCTTCTACGTCGTGGTCTATCTCGGTGGGTTGCTGTTCGGGTTCGGCCTGGCGATCAGCCAGATGGCCCGTCCGGAGGTCGTGCTCTCCTTCCTCCAGCTTGCGGACTTCGGCTTGCTCTTCGTCATGGGCGGCGGCGCGGTCGTGACCGGGCTGGCCATCGCGGTGGGTACGCGGCTCGATCGAACCGCGCCGCTCACCGGAGCCGCGTACACGAAGCGGCTCCGGTCGATGGACCATGACGTCCTGCTGGGAGGGGTCCTCTTCGGGGTCGGGTGGGGACTCTCGGGCATTTGCCCGGGCGCCGCCTACGCCAGCGTCGGGATCGGAAACTACCCGATACTCGTCGCGATCGCCGGGATGCTCGCCGGGGCCTACGCGAAGAGCGTCCTTCGGTGATCAGCCGTCCCCCTTCGAGGGCGGTTCTGTCGAGCGGTCCCGCAACGAAACCACGAGGAGCGATCCGGAAAGCACCAGCCCGCCCGCGACGGCGAACGCGTGGAGAAACCCGAACGTCGCCAGCCAGCCGCCAAGCGCGCTTCCGATCCCGCCGGCGACCGCGCCGATTGCCACGTAGCTCCCGAGTGCTTCCCCGCGAAGACCCGGCGGGGCGAGGCGAGTGACGATGGTCGTCCCGACCACGGCGATCACGGCCCACGTGATTCCCACCGCCAGAAGCAGGCCCCCGAGGAGGACGATTCCAAGGGCCGTAAGCCCCAGTCCCGCCCCAACCGCGACAATCGGAAACAGGACCCCACGAACCGCGAGTGCGCCCCCGACCAACCACCACTCGTCCGTGCGCCTCGCGAGTTTGCCGACCGGTTCGAAAAGCACCGCCCCCGAGAGACTCGAGAGGAGGTACAGGCCGAAGATGTGGCCGGAATCGTAGCCAACCCCCGCAAGCAGGTGGGGGAGCGGCGCCCAAAATGCGGCGAACCCGGCGAAAAACAGGCCCGACGCGAGCAGAAAGACCGAAAGTGTCGAATCGAGAATGGCACCCAGCTTGGACACGCGGAAACCCCGAGTCGACCAGTAGAGACGGTTCGCCGGGAAGACGAAAGTCGCCCCGCGGACGTGCCGGCCGGAACGGGCGAGCAACCTGGCGACGCGACGGGCCGTCCGCGCGGTCGTGACGTCATCTGCCGGGTCCGGCTTCGGCAACGTCCAGGCCGCACTCAGTGTGCTGAGTCCGGCCACGCCGGCAAGCAGCCAGAACAGCCCCCGATCTACCAATGCCGCCTCGAACAGCCGGGTCCCGAGGAGCGGCCAGACCATCCCGAGCACGAGGCCGCCGGCCCACCCATAGCCGTAGTACGTGTTCACCACGCCGATTTGCGTGCTCCACTCGGATTCGGGGGTGTTCTCGACGACGAGCATCGTGACCACCGGCCCGACCGAGGCGATAACGAACCAGAATATCGTGTTCACCACGATCACGCCACGAATCGACTGGAGCAACGGTATCGCCGAGAGCGTGACCGTCGCCGTCGCCAGCGTGAGAAGTACCAGTGCCCGGCGGTGACTCGCTCCACTCGCCAGCCGCCCGAAGAGAATGGCACCGGGAGCGGCGATTATCGCGGCCGCGGCGGCCATGATCCCCAGGTCGAAAGGTGATGCCCCCAGACGGACGATGTAAAGCGGAACGAGCAAAGAGGCCCCGCCAAAGGAGACCGCTCCCAGTCCCCACGAGACCAACCAGTTCCTCCTCATCGGTCTCGAATCCTCCGGTCCGGACGATCACTGACCGACGGTTCGGAACTGTCACGCGGTCGATCGACGCCCATAGCCGACCGTTTCGGGACCGACCGCAAAAAGGTCACCTTCGACGGCCAGGAATTCCACCCGCTCGGCCAGGAACGAGGCGTTGCACTCGACACGGCTCAGTTGAGGATCCAGAACTGGTAGTTGAGGAGGGTGGCGAAGGTGACCCACAAGAGGTAGGGAACGAGGAGCAAAGCGGCCCGTCGATCGACCCGGTCGAAGGCCCAGATGGTGGCGAGAATGAGAGCCCAGAGGACGAGGATCACCGCCAGCCCGAGAGCGATCGCCTGCAACGCGAAGAAGGCGGCCGACCACGCCAGGTTGAACGCGAAGTGGATCGCGAAGACCCCCATCGCAAGGCGGACCCGTTCCGGGGAGTCTTCGGCGCGTCGCCAGACGAGCCAGACGGCGATCCCCAGCAGGCCGAACAGCGTGGTCCAGACCGGGCCGAAGAGCCAGTTCGGCGGCGCGATTGCGGGCTGGGTGAGCGATCCGTACCATTCGCCCAGCCCCTGGACCGTGAACACGGCGCCCGAGGCCCCGACGATTTCGACGGCCAGCACGCTCACGAGCAGTGAAATAACCGGCCGGTCACGTGGAAATCGCCGAAATGCGGTTGCCAGCGCGGCCATACGAACCCTGTCGGGCCACAAGGTGAAATACCCCGTCGACGAGACCCCGTCGGGGCCGGCCGCTATTCCCCGTTCAGTGCTGCGGCGATCCGATCGAGTTCGGCCTTGCGAAAGGCCCGATCGAAGGGGTTCGAAGGGGCTTCTGCCTCCGGATCGATGGCCTGGAGGATCCGGGCCCGCATCGTCGATTTCGACGGCATCCGGCCCGGTTCGACGGGCTCCCCGACTGCCTCGCAGATGGCCGCGAGGGCTTCCTTCGTGAACGCCGTCGACTCGATCCTCGCGTGGCGACCGACAGCCTCGCGGATCTCGTTCCGGCGATCATCAACGGTTGGAGCCATGAGAAACGCCTCGGACGGCAGCCACCTTGCCCTTTCGAAAAGCCCGTTCAGCGAATCCCGCTCTCGACCGGCGGGTTGAAAAAGAGGGAGTCAGCGACAAGGAGTCCACTCGCGAGGGAGGCCGTGGCGAGTGCAAGCAGGTGGTTCACGTCGAAGACCGTCGCTGCAAGCCCCGTCGCGAGGAAAAGCGCCGGGATCGCGAGCAGGATCGCGTCGTACCGCGAGAGGGAAGTACTCGCCCGCTGGCGGTTCCCAGTCATTCAATCGACGTACCCGAGGTCCTGGAGTTTCTGTCCGAGGGCCTTGGCCTCCGCCTCCGAAATGCCCTCCTCGGACTCCATTTCCCGGAGGAGGAGGTGTTTGACGAATTCTTTGACGGAGCTGAAGGGTTCGTCCTCGATGTACGCCTCGACGTCCTCCACGAACTCTCTCTTGAGAGAAATCGTCGTGTAATCGCTCATTACCGGTGGTCACACGGCCCAGCCATATAAAATTTGATTAACTGTAATTAATCCCGGACTCAGGTGCATGATCAGTAATCGTCGTTGGAATGGCGGGGAGGCATAGAGTTATTTGGTCCGGACGTGTCAATATACGATATGGATTCGACGACCACGAGCAACAGCACACTGCACCAGTGGTATCGAACGCACGTGGGAAAACCGTCGACCGACGACGAGGTCCAGGGATACTGGCTTTTCGCCGTCGGCACGATACTCGCGATTCTCGGGGTACTCCTCTTCCTCGCGAGTAGTCCGGCGGCTGCATTTCGGCAGTGGGCGTACGTCCTGGCGGCCGCTGGACTCGCCCTCGTCTTTGCCGGCCCGGTCATTCGACTTCCACTGCGACGCGAAGCGACCTGGCTCGTGTGGGCCGGGCTGGCCCTGAACGCAATCGCGATCCTCTGGTTCGTGGCCGCGTATCCCGAACAGTGGGGCCAGTACACCGGTCACACCACGATCATCGGTCTTTACCTTGGGGGGCTCGCCCTGATGGCCATCGGCGCCGTCTTCGTCCCGATGCTCACCGACCGGGCCGAACTCGAAGCCAAAGTGAGCGCACTCGCATCGGAACTCGAGGCCCTGCGATCGGCGCTCGAAGACACCGAGACTGACGAAGCCGAACTCGCGAAAGTCCTTGCCGTCATCCGAGCGCAACTCGTGGACGCGAAAGCCGACGAATCCGACCTCGCTGTCGTCCTGAGAACGATTCGGGACCGGGTGGGTGACGTCAAAGCGGACGAAGCGGACCTCGCGGCCGTCCTCGGGGAGGTTCGCGAACAGCTCGCGGACACGGCAGTCGACGAACACGATCTCGCCGCACGGTTGCGGACGATCGCCACCAGTCAGAGCCGCGTCGAACTGTACGAAGATCGGGCCGGGGAGTACCGGTGGCGGCTCAGACACCGAAACGGTAACATCATCGCCAGCAGCGGCCAGGGATACACCCAGATGCACAACGCCCAGAGCGGACTGGAAGCCGTCCGGCGTGACGCGTACGGTGCGCCGGTCCTCCTCTACGAGAAAAAGGAGGACCTTCCCGAAACCGAGGAGACGTTCGAGCCGGTCGAGACTCGTGAGAGCAATGCGACGTTCGAGCGCTACGAGGATCGGGAGGGAGGCTACCGCTGGCGGCTTCGCCACGACAACGGCGAGATCATCGCCGACAGCGGCGAGGGATACAGCTCGAAACACGAGGCCGGGAACGCGATCGATCGGGTCAAAGCCTCCGTCGGACCGGCGGATTACCTCTGGCCGGACCCGACCGCGTTCGAAGTCTACGAGGACCGGGCCGGGCAGTGGCGATGGCGGCTCGTCCACCGGAACGGGAACATCTTGGCCGACAGCGGCGAGGGCTATGCGAGCCGCGGGAACGCCCGCCGGGCCATCGAAACGATTCGAACGGACGTCGAAGAGATGGAGTTCGAAACCTACACCGACAAAGCCGGAGAACATCGCTTCCGGCTCCGTGGTGGAAACGACGAGATCATGGCCGACAGCGGCGAGGGATACAGTTCGAAGCGTGCCCTCGAGGAGGCAATTGACCGAGTTCGCACGTACGTTCCCGACGCCGACCGGCTCGAAATCGGGTCGGCCGCATTCGAACTCTTCGAGGACAAATCCGGAGCGACGCGATGGCGATTGCGCCACCGGAACGGCCAGATTATGGCCGATAGCGGACAGGGATACACGAGCCGGAGCAGTGCCAGGGACGGGATCGAGAGTGTGAAACTGAACGCGCCGAACGCACCGGTCGAGGACGCGGAGTAAGCCACCGACTGCGGAACTTCACCGGCGGACAATCCTCACGGTCGGGGCAGCAGGGACGTCAGTCCCAGAATGAGGACCATCAGGGCGGCCAGGACGAGATACGCTTCGTCGAAATAGCCACCGTCTGCCAGCAGCCCGAACAGTACGGGACCGGCCGCGCCCATCGACGCGGCTGTCGTGCGGACCACGCCGAGTCCGGTGCCCCGGATCTCCGCCGGGATCTCCTCTGCGAGGTAGGACTGGGTGATCGCTCCCGACCCCAGCATCGTGCTGACCAGCGCCGTCAGAGCGATCAACGCGACGACGCCCTCGACGAAGGGAAGCATCGCGAGCCCGAGGACGGGGCCGACGAGCACGGCCAGAAGCGAGGCTCGCATGCCGAAGCGGTCGTATGCATCCCCGGAAATCGGTTTCACGACGACGCCGACGCCGAAGAACAGCGCAAAGACCGTGCCGGCCACCGACGGCGAGAGGCCCTTGATCTCGACGAGGTAGGTCGGGTAAAAGCCGGTGAAGGACTGCCAAACGAGGATGTAGAAGAAGAGGACGACAGTAACCAGGGCCATCGAACGAGTCCGAAGTTCGACGAACACGGCCCGAGCCCGGTCGAACGACAGTGCGTCTTCCTCCGAGGGCGCTCCGTCGGGCACGACGACCCAGACCAGCGCGGCCAACAGGAGGAAAACCGGAACGAGAACCCCCAACCCGACCTGCCACGCGACCGCGGCCGCGAGGAAACCGACGAGTGGCGGCAGTACCGTCTGTCCCGTGTCGCCGGTCGCCATCGTCACGCCCAGTGCGCTCCCGACCGCGTCCGGGAAGATGTCGGTGAGAACCGTGATGCGAGCGATCGGATACAACGAGAGCCCGAGCCCGACGAGTCCGGTGCCGAGAAATACCACCACGACGCTCCCGGAGAGCGTCACGATCGAGAGTGCCACCGCGACGACGACCAGCCCCGCCGTCATCACGTATCGCTCGTTGAATCGGTCGGCGAGGATGCCGCCCGGAAGCTGTCCGAGCGCAGACCCCAGCCAGACGATCGTCACGAGCAATCCCGCGACCGAAAGCGAGAGTCCGTAGGCCTCCCTGATGTATGGGAGCAACACCGGGTAGCTCATCCGGGTCCCCACGAGCAGTCCCCAGCCAGCCGCGACGGCGAGCAAGATCCGGCCACGGCCCTCGCCGCGCAAGGCGGAGACAGACCGGGCGACCGATCCAAAGACGTCCATCGATAGTGGGCAGTTTGCATTGGTCCGTGCAAGACCGTTTCGTTCGCCAGGCGACACCCAGTTCGATGCCGCCCAAGCCGACGCTGATCGATGCCACGCCCGCCGACACGCTGATCGATACCGCCCATGCCGACAGTCATTTACTGTTCTCGGTGGACGTTTTGCCAATGGGCGAGTCCAGTTCCGCTTCCGGCGGCCCACTCGACAGGCTGGAAGGGCTGTTCGCGCTCCCACGGGACGTCCTGGTCCTCTCGGCAGCAATGTTTCTCTTCAGTCTCGGCTTCCAGATGACGAGTCGCTTTCTCCCCGAGTACATGGTCGCACTCGGGGCCTCCGGGTTCGTCGTCGGCCTCTTTGGAACGGCCGGAAACGTGGTTTCTGCGGTGTTCCCGTATCCGGGCGGAGCCGTCTCCGATCGAATCGGGTCCCGCTATTCGCTCACGGTCTTCGGACTGCTCTCGACGCTCGGGTTCGCCGTCTGGTTCGTGGCCCCTGCGATCGGGCCGATCACCGTCGGCGAGGTGACCATCGCCCCCTGGATCTGGATCTTCGTGGGGCTGGTGCTGGCCCAGGCCTGGAAGTCCTTCGGACTCGGAGCCACCTTCGCGGTGGTCAAGCAGGCGACGGATCCGTCGCGGCTGGCGACCGGCTTCGCGGGAACCGAAACGTTCCGGCGGACGGCCTTTCTCGTCGGTCCCGTTCTCGCGGCGTTCCTGATCGGGCTCCACCCCTCCTTCACGCGGAGCTTCCAGTACGTGCTCGGCGCGGCCGTCCTTTTCGGAGCGGTGGGGACCGTCGCCCAGCACTTCCTTTACGATTCGAGCGAGGACTCCATCGGGGACTCCTTCGAGGGACTGTCCCAGCTTCGGCAGGATCTCGCGGCGCTCCCTCCCGAGTTACGCCCGCTTCTCGTCGGCGACACGTTCGTCCGCTTTGCCAACGGGATGGTGTACGTGTTTTTCGTCCTGGTCGTCACCCAGGTGCTTTCGGTTGGATTCGAAACGACGGTTTCGATCGGTGGATTTTCGACCGCCGTGTCCCTCTCACCGGCCGCGTTTTTCGGGTACCTCCTCGGCGTCGAGATGCTCGTCGCGCTCCTGGTAATGCTCCCGGCGGCTCGAGTGGCCGAGTTCGTGGGCCTCAAACCGGTCGTTACCGTCGGGTTTGCCGTCTACGCCGTCTTTCCGCTAGTCCTGATCTACGCCCCGGCGAGTGCCCCCGCACTCGTCGCCGTCTTCGCCTTTTCCGGGCTTCGCTTTGCCGGACTCCCCACACACAAGGCCCTGATCGTCGGCCCGGCCGAGCGGGGGACCGGCGGCCGGGTGACCGGCGCCTACTACCTGCTCCGAAACACGCTCGTGATCCCGAGTGCGGCCCTGGGTGGAGCACTCTGGGAGTTCGCCAGCCCCGAACTGGCCTTCACCGTCGCGGCGGCCATCGGCGTCCTCGGAACCGGCTATTTCCTCGTCTTCGGCCGGGAATTCGAACCATACACCTAAGATATCCGATCGAATATTCGAGGTGGGGACCACAATCAGTATATCCCGCGCCTCCGAGAGAACGCATGACATGGGAGGCGATCACGAATCGTTCCTCGACGATCTGCTGGGGGCGGTCCAAGACGTCATCACCCTGGTGGACGACGAGGGGGCAATTTCGTACGTCAGCCCGGCCGTCGAGTCCGTAACCGGGCACGACCGGTCGGCCCTTCAGGGCGAGTCGGTTCTCTCGCTCGTCCATCCCGAGGACCGCGACCGTGTCGCCTCGCGGTTTGCCGACCTGGTGGCGGGGGAACGGAACTCGGAGAATCCGATCAGCCACCGAATCGAATCCGCCGACGAGCAATGGCAGTGGGTCGAAACGATCGGCCGGAATCGGGCGACCACCGAGTTCGACGACCACCTGCTCACGACGCGGGATCGGGCCAAAGACCGCGACCTTTTCGAACTGCTCACCGAGGCCTCTGCGAACCTTTTGTACTTCAAAGACACCGACCACCGGCTCGTGCACTGCGGGCGGTCCTTTGCCGAGGTTCTCGACGCCGAACCGACCGAATTGATCGGCAAGCGCACCGACGAACTCTGGTTACCGGCCCTCGCCGAGGATGTGCTGGCACGCGAGCGGCGGGTCCTGGAGGGAGAGACAGTCCTCGACCGGGAACGCAAATTGACCCACGCCGATGGGACCGAGCACTGGTACTCGGTGAACAAGATCCCGCGCTATGACGAGTCGGGAACCGTCATCGGCTTCTTCGCGATCGACCGGAAGATCACCGAGCGTAAGGCCCAGGAGGCGAAACTGGAGCGGTACCGACAGGCCGTCGAGAGTTCCTCGGACATGCTCGCGGCCTCGAACCGGGATCACGAGTACCTCTTTGCCAACGAGCGCTACCGGGAGTTCTACGACATTCCCCCCGAGACGGACCTCTCGGGCGTGCGCAATCAGTCAGTCATCGGCGGGGGAAACTTCGAGGAGATCGAGTCCTCCCTCGAGCAGGTTTACGAGGGAGAACGGGTCTCCTTCGAGACGACCAGACAGAACGCGGCGGGCGAAGTGCGGGCCCTCGACATCAGGTTCTACCCACTCCGGGACGAGGATGGGACCGTCGTCGGCGACGTCACCGCGATGCGGGACGTTACGAAGCGGAAGGAGCGCGAGCGGGAACTCGAGGAAAAGTCCGAGCGACTCGACCTGGCGGTCGAGGGGGCAGACCTGGGCATCTGGGACTGGGACATGCAGTCGGACACGGTGACCCGGAACGGGCAGTGGGGGGCGATGCTGGGGTACGAACCCGAGGAGATAGCGAACGAGATCGGCGGGTGGGAGAGGCTCCTCCACCCGGACGACCGGGAGCCCCACGATCGAGCACTCGAGGGACATATCGAGGGGGAGAAGGACCTCTACACCGTCGATTACCGACTCAAAACCGCAGAGGGCGAGTGGAAGTGGATCCGAAACATCGGCAAGGTGATGGAGCGAGACGAGGACGGGAATCCCGTCCGGTCGGTGGGCATCCACCAGGACGTCGACGAACAGAAGCGAGCCGAACAGGAGCGAAAAGAGTCCCGAAAACGGCTCCGCCAGATCATCGACCTCGTCCCGGACCCGATTTTCGTCAAGAATCGTGACGGGGAGTACCTCCTGGCAAACGAGGCAGTGGCGGCGCTGTTCGGTCGGAAACCCGCCGACATGATCGGGAAAACCGAGCGAGAGCTCGGGATGGGGAGTGCAACCTTCCGGCGGTACCGGGAGGAGGACCTCGGGGTCATCGACTCGGGAGAGTCACTGGTGATTCCCGAGCGCCAGGCCAGGACGCCCGAGGGAAACGTGCTCACGTTCCAGACCGTCCTGATTCCCTACGAACCGGTCGGGTCGGACGCGGAAGGGGTGTTGGGCTACGCCCGAAACATGACGGAGCGGAAAGAGTACGAGGAACAGATCGAAGTCCAGCGGGACACCCTCGAGATCCTCAACCAGATCGTCCGCCACGACATCAGAAACGACCTCCAGCTCGTGGTCTCCTACACGGAACTGATCGAAGACCACGTCGACGAGGAGGGGCGCGAGTGGGCCAAAACCGTCCTGGAGGCGGCCCGAAACGCCATCGAGATCACCCAGACCGCCAGGGACGTGGCCGACGTCGTACTCAGTTCGGAGACCGAGCTGGAGCCGAGATCGGTCCGGACGGTCCTCGAAGCCGAAATCGAGACCGTCGGCTCGAATTTCGAGCAGGCAGCGATCGAGACAGACGGCTCGATCCCCGACGCCACGATCCTCGCGGACGGCATGCTCGAGTCGGTGTTCAGGAACCTGTTGCAGAACGCGATCGTCCACAACGACGAGGACGAACCCACTGTCACGGTCTCGGCGACGGCGGGCGAGCAGTGGATCACCGTCCGCTTTGTGGACAACGGCCCGGGCATTCCCGAGGACAGGAAGGAGACGATCTTCGAGAAGGGCGAACAGGGCCTCGATAGCGACGGGACGGGGCTTGGCCTCTACCTCGTCAACACGCTCGTGGACCGATACGGCGGGAGTCTACGAATCGAAGACAACGAGCCGAAGGGGTCGGTGTTCGTCGTCGAGTTGCCACTGGAGTCCTGACGTTGCTGCCGGCCACTCCAGCGAAGTGGTCGATGAAACGATCCCGTATCCGCCACACCGGAGCGATGAACGTGTGCAGCCTCGTGACCGGGAGTTCGGATCGTGACGGTTACTCCTCCGATTCAAAATGAGGATCCCGAGGGAGATGATACCCGATTGCGGCCCCGATCCCGCCCACTGCTCCCATGAGCCCGAACCCGGGAGCTTCCCCCTCGGTCGTTTGCACTGTCGGCGTGGCAACCGGGGTCGGTGCTTCGAGATCCTCGACGGCCGGCGGTTCGACGTCCAGAAACCACGACCGGGCGAACGTGTTCTGCTGCAGGAACTTCAACAGGAGTTCGGCGACCTTCGTCGCCCCCTGTGGACTGGGATGAGCGCCATCGACCTCCTGATAATCCTCGGGCGACCACGTGAGGCCGTCGCTCCGTGGGGTCTCCCCGTTGGCCCACAAGTACGGCCCCCACAGCATCAGCGGGGCGTTCACCTCGCCCGCCTCGGGGTCGTGGTTCAACTTCGGATCGCCCTCGATCTGGGCTCGGATGAGCGATCTCGCGGCGAGATTCATCGCGTAGGCCATCGGCTCGCCGAACCCCGTTTTCGCATAGCCCAGGTACGGGAACCCCGAAAGGTAGAGGATCTCCAGGTTCGGAAAGTTGTCCTTGAGTTTCGGGAGCATTTCGCGGACGTACTCGTGGATCTCCTCGGCATAGCCCACCGCGTCGATCTGTTCACTCATGTCGTGGTAGTAGTGTGGCGTATACCAGCCCACTTGGACCTGTTCGGGGGCAAGGCCCGGCTGTTCGAGTTCGTAATCCAGTTCAGCCAGCCGGTGATCGAGCAACAAGGCCGGGTAGTCACCGAGCGTCCAGGCACGCGCGTCGCTCGAAAACGCCCCCTCACAGCCGTTGAGTGTCCATAGATACTCGGGAACGTCCGGGTCCTCTCGAACCAGTTCGATGAACGCACCCGAGTAGCGTCCCGTGTTGGACGGTCCCAGCATGACGAACCCGACCGTACCGTCCTCGGCGGGATTCCCGGCCCCGTCACGAGGTTGAATGTTGTGCAACGCGTCGACGGCTGCCTCCTGCTGCTCGAGTGGCGGGACGTTTTGATAGTCACCATAGAGTCCGCCCGGTTCCCCCTGAAACGTCTCTCCGGGCTCCATATCGGTCAGGGGTTTCGCATCCGCCGGGAGTTCGCCGGGATCGCCCCAACTGTCGAGGAGGACCTCCATCGGGATGGAAACGACGAGGTCAGTGACACGGAGCGTGCCATCTGTTTCCTGCATCGTCACCGACGCTTCGCCGGACAGGGAACCCATCGGCATCGTCTCGAGGGTCGCCGGTCCCTGGAGTTGGATAGGGTCCGAACTGCCCAGCGTCAGTTGGTCGAGGGAGATCTCCACGCTGGTGCCCATGGCGTGTGCCACCCGGTCGAAAGCGAGGACGAGGTCGGTTCCCCGCGGGGTGTCGCCCACCGGGACGAGCGAATTTCGCGGTTCCGGCCCATAGAGCGAGCGAAGCGTCTCTATGTCGCCGTCGTTGAACGCGGTTTGCCAGGTGCCGAGGACATCTTTTGCGGCCGTGGCCACGTCCTGGCTCCGAACCGGGTCTGCGGTCAGTGAAAGGCCGCTCGCCGCCACTGCGCTCGCGAATCCGATTTCGAGCACCCGTCGTCTCGTGAGCGAAGAATTCTGGCGTGCCGTTCCGTCCGAATGCTGAGTAGCGGCTTGCGGTGACGGCTCATCCGTTTTCTGCGAGTTCGGCTCCGGCGGAGGCCCGTGGTTTTCGACAGCAGCCCGGCCGTTCTCGGAACGTCTTCCCTTCCGATTTCGTCTCGAATGCGTAAAAATGGGGCTGTTCATGCCTCGAAATTGACACGCCGCCTCCATTGCTGTACCTCCCTTTCTCGATATATGAAAACAATACCCACGCTCCGGTGTTGGCTACGTCCGAGAGAAGGAAATCCGTGATACAGCAACTCGACCGGCCTGTTCTCGACCGATGCTACCAGAACGGACGCGCAATCGTACTCGACACCGTGATTCTGACACACGTACTTGCAATGCCGACGGTACAGCGGCTCCGCACAGATCGGACACGGTCGTCCCCCGGCGCCGTCCGTGGTTGGCACGGTCGTTCCGGTTGATACCGGTCCGCAAATATTGGATTTGTTGGACTCCCGAACCGCTCGGCGGCGGCCCGGTTGCCGTCGGTTATCGAGCCGTCTACTGGATCCCAGATGACAACCGGATCTACGAGCGCCGATACGATGTTCGCGGAGGGCTTCGTTTCCAACCGTCTTGCATCACATATTGATGGTGTCCGGGTCGACCCAGACGATGAAATCGCCGTCCTGTTTGAACACCCCTTCGATCGTTCCGTTCGCAACCGAATCATCCAGGTGTTCCTCGGAAAGGGAGGAAACACGGGAGACGTCATCGATAAGCCATCCAAATGGCCTGTCCTCGGACTCGAAGACGATCACGTATTTCGGACCCGTCTCGACCTGAACGTCGAGGGCGACTCCCGGGTCGATTATCGTCGTCGTCCGCCCGCGAAGGTCCATCACGCCAGACACTTTTCGATCCGAGTTCGGAATGCCGGTGATATCGTCGTCCTTGTTGACGATTTCGTCGACGGCGTCGAGGCCGACGCAAAAATCTTTCTCGCCCAGTTCGAATTCCAGGACCTGATGTTCGTCGTCAGTAACTGCAGCCATCTGTCCCACCTATTCCTCGACGAGCTGATCCACGGCCTGATTGACGTTTCGGATCATCGAGGTCTGTTCTTCGATTGCCGATCCGACCTCGTCGATTTCGTCTGCAATCTCGTTCGCGTTGGTTCGTGTTTGTTCGACCATGCCCGCTACTTCCTCGCTGGAAGCCGCCTGCTGGTCGGTGGCACTCGCCATTTGCTCGACAGCTGCTGAGACTTCCTGAATCGAGGACGTGATGTCTTCCATATTGTCGATGGTCTCGTTCACCTCTCCCACGCCCTTTTCGACCCGCTCGTTACTCGTTTGGAGGCTGCCCCACGCCTCGTCGATACTTTCGTGGATGGTATCGACCATTGCTTCGATTTCCTCGGCCTGGTTCATCGACTGTTCGGCAAGTTCCTTGATCTCCGCTGCAACGACCGAGAACCCTTGTCCGGCCTCCCCGGCCCGGGCCGCTTCGATACTCGCATTCAACGCCAGGAGGTTCGTTTGATCGGCAATTTCGTCTATCACTTCGACGATATCGTCGATTTGGCTCACCCGCGCTTCGATCGATTCGAATTTCTGCGTGAGGTCCTCGGCCGCGTCGTCGATTTCTTTCATCGCCGATTTCGCGGATTGAGCGGACTCCTGAGACTCAGTTGCTCGCTGATTGACCTCTTCACTTTCGCTTGCGACTTCCTCGGCCGATGAGGCGATTTCCTCAACTGACGCGCTGAGGTCCGAAATCTCGTCTGCAACCTCACCCATCCCCGTTCGCTGTTCCTGGGCCAATTCGATGACCGAACTCGAGCGTTCGGCTATTTCGTCTGCGGCGGCCTGCAATTCTGCGATAGCCGTTTGAACTTCGCTTGCAGCCTCGTCGTCATAGCCAGCTTCCTTGTCGATATCTGTCTCGACGTCGGCGACCGATTGGTCAGTTTCACTCGACATACATTGTGC
Source organism: Halodesulfurarchaeum sp. (assembly GCA_034520565.1). Lineage (GTDB taxonomy): Archaea > Halobacteriota > Halobacteria > Halobacteriales > Halobacteriaceae > Halodesulfurarchaeum. Next base: position 919,908 of record JAXHNL010000002.1, on the reverse strand, counting down.
AGTGCTAACCTCCATTTTTAAAAAGTTGGGATGTATTTTTCAATTGTGATAATTAGGACTGTGAAAATGAAGAAAAAACACGGGAAAGCAGCGACGTTTTTGAGAATGCCGGAAATATAATAACACTGTTAGTAATATGATATAATAGCTGCCGGTGGACGCCAAGAAAGTTCCCGTCACGATGTGGACACCGAGGGACACGATGGTAACCGCATCACTGATGGCGTACCGCAGGAATTCACTGCGGGAATTGGGTCCTGCTTCTTTCCACATGGTATCGATGTCTTCGAGGAAGGCCTCGCTTGCCCGGAGATTGACCGGGGTCATCTCCGGCTCCTCGTTATTTAACGTCATTTCCGCACGTGACATGGTATACGTTTGCTATACCGACGTATATGGAAAAGCGTTCGAGCCGTTTCGACTCCGAGCGGACATAGACTCCTGGTGATAATTCTCGAACGACGTACCGAATCGCATGTCTAGGTTCATCAGCATGGACTAGTCAAATAACAGACGTAGTGATTGAGCCGCGAGACTGGTTCTACATCGGGTCGGGATATTTAAAAAAAAAACTCCTCCTTAGACTATACAACCTGAAAAAACGCCAGTTCCAGTCGCTACTCCTGGAACATCTGGCGCATCATCGGGTGCATCTCCATCATCTGCTCTTCGGCGATCTCCTCGTAGAGCTTGTAGATGATGGAGATCGTCAGCAGCAGCCCCGTTCCGGAGACCTGCCCGATGGTGCCGAGCATGTTGGCCATGACGGCGAGCAGCCCCACGAGGGCGCCGCCCATGATCGTCACCTGCGGGATGTAGCGCTCCATGACCTTCTCGATGACCCCGACGTTCTGCCGGAAGCCGGGGATCTGCATCCCCGAGTTCTGGATCTGCTGGGCCGTCGCCTTCGGGCCCATGTCGGCGGTCTCCACCCAGAAGATGGCGAAGATGGCCCCGCCGACGATCATGATGAAGAGGTCCACCGAGACCCGTAACAGGATCTGGGCCGGGTCCTGGGCCGTCCCGCCGAGCCACCACATCCAGTCGGATCGCTGGTAGATCGGCGCCAGATAGTAGAACAACCCGTCGACCGGATAGACTTGCCCCTGGGCTTCGGTGTAGACCCCGACCCAGGTCGGCAACCCCTCCCCGAGCTGGCTGTAGAGCAGTCGCCCGAGGAACTGTACGTTCGCCTGCAGCGCCCGGACGAGGATCATCGGCAGCACGCTGGCGTAGATGAGCTTCACCGGGAAGCGGCCCCGGGCGCCCTTCACGCGAGCGTGACTGAGCGGGATCTCGACGCGGACGGATTCGGCGTACACGACGATCGAGAAGATCACGATGGTCGTGATGATCGCGAGGATCTGACCGCTCGATCGAGGAGGATCGTGGAGTCCACTCGAGGTGAGCGATCGACGGCATCTGGCCGGCGTTGCCGAGGGCGATGTCGATCCACGTCGGGATCACGCCCTCGTTGCCGACCGCCCCCTCCCAGAAGAACAGCCCGCCGACGAGACTCTGGGAGACGCCGGCGACGATGAACAGGCCGATCCCGGATCCGACACCCCACTTCGAGATGACCTCGTCCATGTACAGGATGAGGAGCCCGCCCACGAAGATCTGGGCGAAGATCAGGGTCTGGACCCCGAAGGTTCCGATGCCGCAGCCGCCGGGCGAGTCGCCGGCGCTCGCCGGCAGGAAGTTGCCGGTGAACACCATCGGAAGCGCCGTCAGCGCGGTCATCACGATGACGAGGACTTTCTGGAGGCCCTGGTAGAGCGCCTGGTCGCGCGGGTTGTTGCGTGTCGAGGCCGAGGAGGTTCGGCCCCGCCGAGCAGCTGCAGGACGATGCGACGCCGGTGACGATCGGCCCGATCCCGAGCTGCAGGATCGTTCCCTGGCCGCCCGCGAGGATCGGCTGCGGAACTGCCCGAACGCGTCGCTACCTGGCCCGCCTGCGCAGCCCGTAGAGGAAGACGTTCGTCAGGAAGAAGTACAGCACCAGGACGCCGGCCGTCCAGGCGAGCTTGCGCTTGAACGGGACGTGGCCCGTTGGTCGCTGGACCGAGGGCATCCGGGTGAGATACCGGTTCGGCGGCCTCCTTCCAGCCCATGGGTCAGTCCTCGATCGTCGTCCGGTACCGTCGTGCTCTTCGGTCGCTTCGGCGGCGCCGCTTCGACCAGCGCGTCGAGAGCACGCTCGACCGCCGGCGGCCTCGATCGCCTCGGCGCGGCGCCGTCCGAGAACGCGTCCGCGGCGACCTCGAGCTGCGTCGGCGGACCTGCCCGCGCGCCGAGGACCTTCACCGACGTCGGCGTCCGTGGCTCGTCCTCGACGACGTCGCGCGCGTCGATCCGGTAGCCGTCGTCGGTCCTCCTCGGCCACCGTCGCCGGCTCGACGAGGAGCGGCGTCCTCGTCGAGTCTCGCGGAGCTGTGACCTCTCGACGCTCGTCGTCCGGTGCTCCTGCGGCGCTTGAAGCCGCTCTTGCCGAGCGGCTCGTAGTGGTGATACTCGTGTTTGTCACGGCCGGCGCGGCCGCGGCCCCCGCGATGACCGGCCCCACGCCGGTTCTTGTGGGTGCCGCCGCCGTGCGTTCGGCTGCCGCGCTGGCGTCGTTTCTTGCTCGTCATGGTTATCGCATCGCCTCGAGGAGTTCGTCGATCGTCCTCGGTACTGTGGGTGCCGAGTTGGCCGCCCTCCTTGGTCGGGTGCTTGATGCCGTCGTGGCCGCCGCGGGGCGGGTGCAGGCGCAGGACGTCGGCGAGAGCCCCTGCTCGCGCAGCGTCGTCTCCTCCGCGAGCAGCGCCTCGGCCAGCGCTCGAACGTCGTCGTACTCGGTGTACTCGGCGAGCCAGTCGTCGTCGACGTCGGCGTCACCCTCGAGGGGTTCGGCCCGTTTCGACAGCACCGTCTCCAGGACCGCCTGGCTTGGCTCGCCGAAGGCAACGTAGTCGTTGACTTTCGTGAGCATGCCACGGTAGGTGTCAGTTTCCGGAATCAGCGTACACTGGTTGACCCCGTGAAGGTTGAGCATGTCGAGGGTGTCCTCGACGGCTCCGGTCATGGTGACATCGCCGCGGATCTGCACGACTGCCTGCATCACTCGATCACCTCGCGCACCTCGAGGGTGCGGTCGGGGACCCGGGCCTCGGTCGTCCGCTTGAGGGCGTTGAACGTCGCCTTCCCGAAGTTGACCGTACTCCGGGTCTTCCCGGAGGAGCGGGTCCAGATGTCCTCGATCCCGGCGAGTTCGAGGACCGTGCCGGACGGTCTCGCCGGCCGCGAGCCCGAGGCCGCGCGGCGCGGGAATCAGTTCGACTTCGACGCTCCCGGCCTTGCCGGTCGTTCGGAGCGCGACAGTGTGGGGAAGCCCACAGCCACACTCCCAGGACCCACAGCCCCGGGAGACGTCGATGATGTTCAGTTTCGCGATGTCGATGGCTTTCTGGATCGCCCCGCCGACCTGATCGTCGCGACCTTCGGCGTAGCCGACGAAGCCGTCGCGGTTCCCGACGACGACGGCCACGCGAAACTTCACGCGGCGGCCGGAGTCGGTCATCCGCTGGACCATGTTGATGTCCAGTACCTCGTCGTCGAGCCCCGGCAGGAGCGTGTCGACGATCTCCGGTTCCTTCAGGGGAAGCCCGGAGTTGAGGGCGGCCGCCATCGTCCTCGATCTCGCCGTCCTCGGTACCTGCTGGCCGAGCCGGGTCGTGCGGTTCCCAGCCGTCGTTGCTCATCGACTCAGTCGTCCTCCATGAGGGTCTCCCGCACCTCGTCGAAGTGCTCGGCAGCTCCGTCGCGTCGAACTCGCCGCTGTAGAGCGGCTCGTCGAGCTGTGCTCGGCGTACTCGGCGATGTGCTCGCCGCGGGTCCGCTCCCAGTCGGCGAAGACCGACTCGTTGTGCGGGACCTCGAGTCCGGCGTCGATGGCACCCTCCTGGACGGCGAACACCTTCGCGCCGGGCGTCGCCGTGTTGAGGCCGATGTCGAGGACCGCCTCGTCGACAGTCCCGCGTCGAGGGCCCGCGTCCCGGCCAACAGGCCGGTCAGGTAGGCCGCCGGAAGGTTCCCCGTCGGAGCCTCCCAACCGAAGTCGGCCAGGTCGGCCGACATCGCCTTTGCGATCGTTTCGTCTCCGTCAGGACCGAGGGTCACCAGCTGCGCCCTGGCGTGCTGGTTGCTCACGCGAGCAACCAGTCGGGGCTTGCCGGATTTCAGCAGGCGCAACCGCTGATGGTAGTCTGTCCGGACCTCGCGGCGTCGCCGCATCGGTACCTTGTATCGTGGTCCTGTTGCCATCAGTGTCGAGTCATCTCGTAGTTGTTGTCGATGTACGCCTTCAGTCGGCGGACGCTGTCGAACTCGCCACCGCTCGCCATGTTGTACAGCTTCGCGGTACTGCAGTCGGGGTCGAGCGTCGCCGTCGTCGCGGAGTTCGTCGGAGCTGCGCCGCTGGGCGCGGATGCGGTTACTGCCACTCGTCCTTCTCGGTTCCGACCGCGCCCCGGCTTTCCCTTTGCGGGTGCCCGGGCCCTTGCTGGTGGCCGTAGGCGCGTTTCTCGTTGTCGCTCGCGGGCGCGACCGCGCGAGTTGCCGCCGGCGTCCTCTGCCCGAATGCGTCCCTCGTCGACCAGTTCGCGAACGTCCTCGCGGGTGATCGCCTCGGCGATCTCGCCCTGGGCGTTCGGATCGAGCCAGATCCGGTTCTCGCCGACGTCGAGAACGTCGGCGGCGAGTCGTTTCTGTGTGGAGAGGTCACTCATTCTCGGTCACCTCGACTTCCTCGTAAGTGGGGTTGAGCACGCGGATCTCGTCGTCGGCCGCGAGCTCCTCGATGCGTTCGCGCTTTCGCCCCCCGACGGCACTGGCGATCCGGACCGCCTCCCGGTCCGGGTCGACGTCCTCGAGGTCGGCCGGTCGGTGGACCAGGACCTCCTCGAAACCGCTGGGATGCAGGCCGCGGACGGCAGTCGGGGTCCGGAAGCCGGCCTCGACCTGTCGCCCCCTTGCCCTTGATGCCCGCGTCGCTGCTTCGAGAGGCCGCCACGCGGGCTGCGCCAGGACGTCGGGCGTCGCGCTTTTTCTTGTGGTGGTCCTGCTGGTTGAAGGCGGGTTTGCCCTCCCGAGATCGCTGGGCGAGCAGTCGTGCCCGCTCGTCGTCGAGGTCCGGCGTCTTCTCGGCCACGCCCTTCGGGCGCAGTTCCGTCTCGACGTCCTCCGTCGTCGTCTCGGCTTCCTCGGCCTCCTCGCTCCTCGACCTCGGCCTCGGTCTCTTCGTCGACCTCGAGGCCGCCGACGTCGGCCTTGATCCGCGCGGCGAGCGCGTTCCCGATGCCGTCGACGTCGGCCAGGTCCGACTGGCTCGCGGCCGCGACGTCCGTCGATCGTCTCGTAGCCCCCCTCGCGGAGCGTATCCGCTTTGGAGGGGCCGATCCCACTGATGTCTTCGAGTTCGCGCTCCTCGACGTCCGTTTCGTCGCTCATCTCAGGCACCTCCACGGCCGGGTTTCTCGACGATGTACACGCCGTCCTGGAAGACGCGTGTATCCTTGTCGGAAATCCGAGTGAGTTGTTCGATCTCGCCGGCGGTCTGCCCCACGGCCTCCTTGTCGGAGCCGCTGAGGGTGATCTCGTCGCCGTCGACCTGTACCTCCGTGTCGCCCCGGATGGGCGCCCGTCGGGGCGCCGTCTCGCCGAGGAAGTTCTGGATCACGACCGCTTCGTCTTCGACTGAAACCTGCATGGGGAAGTGAGAGTAGTGGATCTGCATCCGGTACTCGAAGCCTTCGGTGACCCCGTGGATCATGTTTGCCACGTGGCTCTCGAAGGTCCCCACCGTCGCGTTCGTCTTGGCGTCTTCGGCGTCAGCCTCGATGACGCTCCGATGGTCGCCCTCGTCGTCGACTCGCAAACGACATCCCGGCCCGGAACCAGAGCCGCCGGGCGACGCTGACCGTTCCGCCCGGCCAGATCGGTGAGGTCGAACCGATCGGTCGTCGCGGTTACGGATTCGGGTAGTTGGATATCGGTTCGTGTCATTTTCAATATACGTACGCGATGAGCTGGCCACCGATGCCCTTCTCCCGGGCCTCGTAGTGGCTCATGATCCCGCTGGAAGTCGTCACGATGAGCGTGCCGTAATCCCGAGCCGGGAGAAACCGTTTCTCCCACTGCTCGAGGTCGTCCACGCCCGACGAGTATCGCGGGTTCACGGGCCCACACTCGTTGATGGACCCCGTCAGTTCGACCTCGAAGGTGCCGGCGCGGCCGTCATCGACGTATTCGAAGCCGCCGATGTACCCGCGGTCGTAAAGGACCTCGAGTACCGCACCGATCTCGTTCGAGGCGGGCGTTACCGTGTGTGTCAACTGCCCAACGCTCTCCGCGTTGTCGATACCCGAAAGCGCGTTGGCCAGTGGGTCGTCTGCCGTCATAGTTAGCTGTACTTCTTGAATCCCATGTCGGGGGCGATCTCCCGGAAGCACCTGGCGACACAGCCAGATGTCGTACTTCCCGACGAGGCCCTGCTCGCGGCCGCAGTGCTGGGCAGTCTGCAGTTCGGCCGTCCGCTTCGGCCGGTCTGCTCTCCGGTCTTGTCTGTCTGCTCTCGCTCGATGCGCTCACCTCCACGTCGTACTCGCATCCTCGAGGAACGCGATGGCGTCCTCGACCGTCAGCCGGTGTTTCGACGGGATCTGGCGACTGGCCTGATCGCGCTTGGAGATGCGATAGCCGGGTCGGACCAGGGTTGCCGACCGTCACGTCCAGCCCGAAGATCCCCTTGTTCGGGTCGTACTCCCGGCCCCGGGAAGTCGGTGTGCTCCTCGACGCCGAAGTCGACGTTCCCCGACCTGGTCGAACTGCGAGGCCGAGAGCTCGTCGCGATGCTCGAGCGCCCGTCTTGCGAGGGAATCTTCACGGCCTGCCTCGCCGCGGACCGTGACTTTCGCCCCGATCGGGTCACCCTCGCGGATCCCGAACTCCGGCTCGGTCTTCTTCGCGGTCGTGCGGACCGGCTGCTCGGCCCTGCGATCTCCCTCAGCAGTTGGCGTTCGGCCAGCCGGCGACCCTCCCCACCGTGGCCGACGCCCATGTGGACGACGACTTTCTCGATCTGGGGTTCCCGCATTTCGTGGAACTCGGATTCGGCACTCGCCATTATTCTTCATCCTCCTCGGCTGCAGTTTCGGTTTCCGCGTCGTCCTCGGCCGAAACGCTTTCGGCCTCCGCTGTGGACTCGGATTCGTCCGATGCATCCTCGCTCTCGGTGGCCTCGTCCTCGCCGGGGAGGGTGCCGTCGTCCGCGACGAAGTTCTCGTCGATGACGACCACGTACTCCTCGACGGTCTCGAAGCTCGCCGTCGTCGTCTCCACGGCGACGCCTGTTCGGGGCGCAGCCGGCAGCGACCGCTGATCTCCGCGATGGCGCCGATCTCGCCGGCGTGCTGTGCCGGCGACGGCCGGCGACGCAGCTGACCTCGCTCGTACGGGAAGCGCGCGTGACGATCTCCTGCGCTCCTCGTTGTCGACGACCATGCGAGTCCTTGCCGCGGTACTCGCCGTCCTCGGTCGCCGAGGGTCTGGCCCCGTCGTGGAGCGTTCAAGCTGGACCCGTGCCGCCGCCGACCAGCGGTCTTCGCCGATGACCCGCCCGAGCTTCGAGCCGGCGTCGGCCTCGTCGATTGCCGGGACAGCGCCGTAGCCTGGCCCGCCTTCGTCGGGGAACAGCGCGGCAGTACTCCGTCTCGATCCGGACGAACGCCGACGATGTCGATACGATCCCGGTCGGGACGCGCCTCGTTGCTGACGGCTGTCGCCGTTGACGAGCGCCCCACCTGAAGTCCTCGCCGCGAGCAGGCGGCCTCCGTGCGCGGTGTCCACGTAGCCGAGCACGTCCCGCAGCACGATGACGCAGGGGACGCGCGCCTGCTCTCGCCGTGCGGGCCCGGCGTCCGCCTTCGACGGTGAACGTGGTCGGTCTTCCGCTCGACCGGCCACGACTCGGGCACCGAGAGCCGCTTCCGGTGCCGTCGCCATGCTGTCGTCACCTTCCTCGAGGCGCGTCCTCGTCGCACCGGATCGTCCAGGTCGAGTTTCGTGACCTGCAGGTTCGACGCGTCGAGGGGCCGAGGCACGTCCTCGCCCTCGACGGTCTCCTGGGTGACGTCCTCCACGTGGACGACGGCCGCTTTGAGGTCCACCTTGATGACCTCGCCTTCCTCTCCGGCGTAATCGCCGCGGAGCACTTTGACGGTGTCACCGGCGTTGACGGTCACGTTGCGCTGGTCGTACTCCTCTCGGAGGTCGTCGCTGAGCGTGGCCCGGACCTGGCGGTGTCGCTCGTGGAGCGGCGCCCGGTCGACCGCGGTGCGTTGTTTTGTTGGTTGTTCACTCATGGCTATACGATCATGGTCGCCGTCGAGGCGATGCTTCCGTACCGCTCTGCGACTTCGCGGGCGATGGGGCCCTTGATCTCCGTGCCCCGCGGCTCGCCCATGTCGTCGATGATGACGGCTGCGTTGTCCTCGAACTTCACGCGAGTCCCGTCCGGTCGTCGGATGGGCTTGCGCTGTCGCACGATGACGGCCTCGAGTACCTGTCGGCGCATCTCAGGGGTTCCTTTGGTGACCGAAACGGTCACGGTATCCCCCAGGCCGGCTTTCGGGTGCCGGTTGATCGTTCCCTGGTATCCGGAAACGCTGATGACCTTGAGTTCGCGTGCACCCGTGTTGTCGGCACAGGTGATCAGCGAACCCTTCTCGAGGCCCGGGGTGACATCGGCCTTGATGGCTTCCATCAGGCGTCACCCCCATCGGCTTCGATTTCGACGACGACGTGGCTCTTCGTCTTCGAGAGCGGTCGTGTCTCTGCGATTCGAACCGTGTCGCCGACCGCGAGATCGAAACACGCCGGGGCGTGAGCCGCGACGCGCGAACGACGTTTCATGTACCGATCGTATTTCGGTACGTAGACGTCGTACTCCCGCTCGACGACGACGGTCTTCTCCATGTCCGTCGAGGCAACCGTGCCCTCGATGACCTGCCCGCGCACGGAAAGGCTTCCGTGAAACGGGCAGTTGTCATCGGCGCAGGTGCCTTCCGGCTCCGTTACGTTCAATCCTATCGCCATTGTAATCGTCCTCCTGAAACGGTTCTGCGGGCGGGTCGTGAGAGCAAGTGCGTGCCATCCACCGTAACGGAGGCCGCCACCTCGCCGGTCGAGCCAGCCGACTCGAGCGGTTGGGAGACGGTCCCGGCGTCCTTCGCGGACGCCGCGGCTTCATCTGTGATCGCGAACGTGAATTCGGTCCCCGCCTTGGGAACCACAGCCTCACCCGAGGGACGCTCGATCACGAGTGTCTTCGTCGTCTCGTCGACGACGGTCCCCTCGATGCCGACCCGGCTGGGGTCGGTCGAGGTACTCACGCGGACGGGTAGTCCGACGAGTTCGTGACCGGTGAGCGTCTCGGGTGAGAGCATTATTCTGATTGATCCTCCGCTACCGCGTCGCCCTCCTCGTTCTGGATCGTCTTGATCCGCGCGACGGTCCGTCGGAGCTCGCTGATGCGGGCCGGGTTTTCCGGGGCCCCACCGGCGGCCTTCACGGCCTTCGCGTTGAGGAGTTCGGTTTCGAGTTCTTCGAGTTCGGTCTCCCGCTCGGCGGGCGTCATGTCTCGAATCTCTGTGGGATGCAGGATCGTCATTCCTCGTCCACCTCCTCGTCCATCTCGTCGAGCAGCGCTTCGGCTTCCTCCTCGGCGTCCGCGTCGACGTCCTCGATTTCGGGCGCCTCGCCCGATTCGTCCGTGTCCTCCTCGTCGGCATCGGCCTCCTCACCGTCTGCCTCCTCGACGTCCTCGAGGAGTTCCTCCTCGACGTCAGCCGCTTCGGCCGGTGACTCCTCGCCGGGGGTCTCGACTTCCTCGAAGTCCTCGGCACCCGCATCCGGGTCCTCGGGTTCGCCTTCGAGGAGTTCCTCGACCGATTCGCCCTCCTCTTCGACGACGAGGTCGGAGATGTCCGCCTCCTCGTCGATGCGGAAGTCGTCGGGCAGCTCGGCGTTCGGCGGGATGATCTTCACGTTGACCCCGATCGTGCCGAGTTTCATGACCGCGACGGCCTGACCCGCGTCGACGATCTCCTCGGCGGGTTCGCCGTTGTGCTTGATGTAGCCGCGGTTGAACTTCTCGACGCGGGATCGGGCGCCGGTCACCTTCCCGGCCAGGATGATCTCGGCGCCGAGCGCGCCGGCTTCCATGATCCGGTCGATCGTGGTGTGACCGGCCTTCCGGAAGTACCAGCCGCGCTCGAGCGCGTTTGCAAGTCGATCGGCGACGATCTGGGCGTTGAGATCCGGTTCCTCGACCTCCTGCACGTCGATCTGTGGGTCCTCGAGGTTGAACCGGTCCTCGAGTTCGGTCGTGATCTTCCGGATGTTCTTCCCGCCCTTGCCGATGACCATGCCGGGCTTCTCGGCTTCGAGGACGATCTGGGTCCCCATCGGGGTGTGGGCGACTTCCATGCCGCCGTAGCCCGCTCGGGCCAGTTCCTCGGCGAAGAACTCATCTATTTGGGAGCGCTGGAGGCCCTCCTCGATGAACTCGAGTTCGTCCGCCATCAGGTATCACCCTCCTCGGGGGTCTCGACGATCAGCTCGACGTCGACCTCCGTGGTGTTCCAGGGAGAGGCGCGGCCGAAGGCACGCGGTTTGCGCCCGGGTCGCTCGCCGACCTTGTGGGCGGCGACGTGGGCGATCTCCATCTCGTCGGGTTCGTGGCCCGCCTGCTCGGCGTTGTTCGAGACGTTGGCCAGAAGCGAGATGAAGGCCTTTGCGGCCTTCTCGGGGTAGCGACCGGCGTCCCAGCCGTCGATGTCCCCACGGTGACCGACACCGCTGTTGTGCTGTTTGAACGGGACGGACTGCTCGCCGTCACGGACGGCCTCGAGGTAGTCCCGGGCGTCCGGAACCGTTCGCCCCTTGATGGCCCGGGCGATGGCCTTGCTGTGCTTCAGACTGATGGGCCGCTCGCGGAGCATCCCCTTGGCGGTGGTCTCCGGGTCGGCCTCGACGCTGTAACTGATTCCCATGCTCATTTCAGTGGCACGAACTTCGAAGAGCGGGTCGCGCCGATGCCCGCCTGCCCGTGCTCGACCTGGGTGCGCGTGAGCTGGAACTCGCCGAGGTAGTGCCCGAGCATTTCGGGCTGGACCTCGACGCGTTCGAAGCTCTGGCCGGTGTAAACGGCAAACGTGAGCCCGACGAACTCCGGCAGCACCGGCATGTCGCGCAGGTGTGTCCGGATCGGGTCGTTGGCCGTCTCCTCTCGATCGGCGTCTCGCGCTTCTTCGAGCAGCTTCCGATGCTCCTCTGTGAGACCACGGGTGATAGTTCGCCGCTGTCGTGCGGGAAGCAGTTCCGCGACTTCATCGAGTTCCATGTCCTGCAACTCCTCGAGTTCGTAGCCGCGATAGGTGAACTCACCTTCGCGTCCGGTTCGTAGTTCGCTCATGTTAGTTCCCTCCGCGGCCGGTTCGTCGTGATCCGAGGTCGCCGACCTTCCGACCCGGCGGGGCGTTCTTCGAGACGCTCTTCGGGCGGCCCGGATGCTGGCGACCGCCACCACCGAACGGGTGGTCGACCGCGTTCATCGCGACCCCGCGAACCCGTGGCCACTTCGTGCCACGGGACTTCATCTTGTGATACTTCGATCCAGCCTTGACAAAGGGCTTCTCGGTCCGGCCACCGCCGGCGACGACCCCGATGGTCGCCCGGCAGTCCGGCGAGAGCCGCTTGACCTCGTCACTCGGGAGCTTGACGACTGCCGCGTCCCGTTCGTGGGTGACCAGATCAGCGCTGACGCCCGAGGCGCGGGCGTACTTGCCGCCGTCGCCCGGCTGGGCCTCCACGTTGACGATCGGAATCCCTTCCGGGATCTCGGAAAGTGGCAGCGTGTTGCCCGGCTCGATGGCGGCGGAGATGCCGACCTCGATCCGGTCGCCAACGCCGATGCCCTCCGGGGCGAGCACCAGGCGCTCGTCGCCGTCTTCGAAGGCGACGCGAGCGACCGGGGCACTCCGGGCGGGATCGTGTTCGATGTCGGTCACTTCGCCCACGAGGAGGTCGCCCGCTTCGGCCTTGTGGGAGAGGGTGGCCTTGTAGCGATGGGAGGGTGCGCGGAACGTCGGCGACCCGCGGCCGCGTCGTTGTCCCTGGATGCGTCGTCCCATCTCAGAACACCCCGATTCTGGAGGCGACGTCCTGTGCTTCGTCGGCTTCGGAAAGCGTGACGATCGCCTTTTTCGTTCCCTTCATGGTGATCATGGTGTTCACGTCGATGACCTCGACGTCGTAGCGGTTCTCGACTTCCTCGCGAACCTCGGTCTTCGTCGCGTCGATGTCCACGCGGAACTGGAGCTTGTTCTCGAAGTCCATGTCGTTCATGGCCTTCTCCGTCACCAGCGGGTGGTCGATAACGCTCGTCATCGCTCGGCCACCTCCGCGAGGGCACTTTCGGTGAAGACCGTCAGTCGGCCGGGCTCACCGCCCGGTGCGAGGTCCTCGGCGTTCACCTCTCGACCGGTCGCCACGGTGACGCCGGCGAGGTTGCGAGCGGCCCGCGACGGGCCGGACTCGCTTGCGGTGACCACGAGCACGGAGGCGGGACGCCGGTACTTGCGACCACGGCGTTTGCCCTGACCGGCCCGAATCGTCCGCCCCTCGTCGGCGCGAGCGATGTCGGCATCGACGCCGACAGCTTCGAGCGCTGCGAGGGCCTCCTGGGTCTTCTCCAGGTCCTCGAAGTCGTCCTTGAGGACGATCGGGAGCGTCTCGGCGTCGAACTGGTGACCGCGTTCGGCGACCAGTTCCGGGTCCGTCGTCGCCGCGAGGGCGCTGCGGACCGCTGCCTGTCGCTCCTTGTCGTTGATAGTTCGCGTGCGATCCGTCTCGACTTTCGGCGGGTGGGCCGTGCGGCCCCCGACGGTGTTGGGAACCCGAACGCCGGTGCCCTCCGATCGTGGAACGTGGGCCATCCCACGCCCGCTCCCGAAGGATTCACCGGACGTTCGCATTCCGGCCAGCTCGTCGGCGCCGTAGTCCTGTCGGCGGTTGGCCTGGGCGGCGGTGACGGCCTGCCGGATGAGATCCGTGCGGACCGGCTCCTCGAAGACCGACGGAAGGTCGATCTCATCGAGGTCCTCGCCGTCCAGGGCTTTGAGTGGTACCTGCATGATTATCCTTGGTTCGAGGCGGTGCTCACGTAGCGCACCTCGGGATCGAGGCGCGGGGACTTGTTCGGCCTGACGGCGGGGCGGAAGCGAACGAGTCGCTTCTCCGGACCCGGAACCGAACCCTCGATGAGGGCGTAGGGGCCCTCGATCTCCCCGTAGTTGGGGAAGCCACCGTCGACGGTCACGTCGTCTTCGTCGCCGAATTCGATCAGGCGCTTGTTGAGTTCGGTCCGCTGGTGGTAGCCGGTCTGGCCCTGCTGGGGAACCGTCGAACGAACGCGGCTCGGGTTCCACGGGCCGAGGTTGCCGATGCGGCGACGCCAGCCCTGGCGGGCGTGTTTGCCCTTTCGTTTCTGGACGCCCCAGCGCTTGACGGGGCCCTGCAGGCCCTGTCCCTTGGTGACGCCGGCCACGTCGAGGAACTCCCCGGCGCGGAACACGTCACCGAATTCGAAACTGCCGTCCGTATCGAGCAGGTCGAGGGCGAACTCGACCCGGTCGCCGATCGTGCCGCCACCGACGCGGTTTTCCATCACGTCGGGCTTCGTTCGCGGCACGCTTGGGACCTCGGCGGGGACCGTGTAGGAGACGACGCGAACGTCGTCGACGTCCCCGGCCTCGAGGGCCGCGGTGAGCGTTTCTCTGTTCTCGTCCTGTGCACCGTCCGGTATGGAGACGGCTCGATCGAGGTCTGGATGGGCGTTCTCCGCCCAGACCTCGGTGAGGGGTTTCTGTCCGTAGGTCGTGTCCTGGTAGACACGCACCGCTGCAACGCGCATTGGTGGGGTCTCCACGACGGTGACGGGCACGGTCGTCTCCATGCCCTCCGTCGGTGAGTTCGCCTGGTCGTCGACCATGACGACGTGGGACATGCCTGCCTTGTAGCCGGCAAATCCCTGCAGGCCCACCTGCCCGTCGTCGTCGGGCCACGAGCCGAATCGTGGCACGACACTCCGGGCGCGCTTGCGGGGGCTGAACCCCATCGAGCCTTTGCGTGGTCGGTCTGGTTGTGGCATCGTATCACTCCGTGAGCGTCAGGTGTGCGAGGGAGACGAACATCGCTTCTTCCGTTCTCACTACCTCGCTGCCCTGGTCCGGGATAGTATTCAGCCAGGCGTCGAATCCGCCCGGTTGATCGGTGGTGGGACGGGTCTCGCTGGCCGACGGGGGGCCCGAGTCGGCCGCCAACTCGCTCGGATCGAGTCCGAGGATTTCTGGCAGGCCACGACCCGGCGCCCCAAACGCGACGGTCAGTCCGTCCGCGACGCCTCGGGCCGCCAACTCGCCCGCCATAGACACCGTGAGTGGCGTCCCGTGGCGGGAGGTGGCGACCCGGAATCCGGCGTCCGAACGGGTGAGAGCGTCCCGGAGGTCCACGCCTTCGACGACGAAACCCGGAACGGGTTCGTCGACGAGTTTCGCGCGGACCGGTTCTCGCGAAGAGACCCTGATGGTCACGCGTTCCCCCTCCACGACCGTCATCGAGGACGGCACGTGGAGCGAGACTGGGTGTTGCAGACCGCAATTGACCCAAACGCGCCCGTCAGATCCGACCTGGGTCACTACTCCCTGACGTATCGACCCCGAACCGCTCGATTCGGAGCCGGTCCATGACGAAAGGCGAAGCGGCGGAAGGACACCGGCGTACTCCAGTTCGTCCCGCGTCCCGAATACCTCCTTTCGGAGGGAGGGCGGTGTCGCGGCGTACCGGAGGACGGTCTCGACGAACCCGCCGTCCAAGTGCGTGATCCCCTCGGGGTCCGAAAAGACCCCGAGTCGATCGATCCCAAAGACCGCCGCCGCGCGGGCGACATAACCCAGTTTGAGGGTTGCAGCCCGTTTGTCGGTGGTCTCCCGGACGATGGACGACGGCACGAGTACGCTCCGTGTCATGCCGGCCCGCGTCCGCGTCTCGCCATGAGACTGTGGCGTTCCTTTTCAACACGCCCATATAAGGGTGGCGTTTCATTCCGGGAGTGTGAGTCGGTTTCACGTACGATTTCGGGCGTTTCGGGGTGTTTTGTCACGGTCATCGGAGACCATCGGGTGCGCTAGTATACAAAGTCACCCGTGTGCGTGTGGAGAATATGTCAGCAGGAGCGGCATTCAAACGGCCCCAGCGCCTCAAGACCAGTGCGGCGGGCCGCGTGGGCTCCGTGGCTCGCAAATGGCTTTAAGAGGAGTCGGTCCCGAGTCCCGCCATGCTCCCACTGGCCGTTCCGGGCGGGATCGAGATCGGCGTAATTCTGTTGCTCTTCGTGTTGCCGTTGCTCGCGGTCATCGGGGTGCTCCTGCTCGCCAGGGATCTGTTCGGGCGGCGGCGGGTGGACGAGTCGCGGTTCGCCGATCTCGAGAAGCGGGTGCGGGAGTTAGAGCAGGAGATCGAGCGACGTGAGGGCGGCCCGGAGTGAACCCGGCGGTTTCGAAAGGGTTTTTCCCGTGGGTGTCAGAGTGTGGATTGCAAGGCAAGCGCTGGTAGTGTAGTGGTATCACGTGACCTTGCCATGGTCACAACCGGGGTTCAAATCCCCGCCAGCGCATTTCTCCGAGACGTTTACCGGCGAGCAACCAGCTTGCTGTGTTGCGAGCCGTGAATTCGGCTGATGGATGCGCTAGCGGGGATTTGAACCACGCAAATCCGAGCGCAGCGAGCGGTGGAACCGCGAGCAAGCGAAGATTTGCCATCGGGTTCAAATCCCCGCCAGCGCATTTTCACCAACCCAATCCGTCGAGCGACCCGCGATCGTTCTGCTGCGGAACGGGCCCAAGACGATTTTGGTTAGGAGGATAGGTGGCCAAAACGAAGTACAAATTATTTGTGCTTTTATCTTTATTTAACCAAAATTTCCCGCAGAATAGTTGCCTTATTGAGTTGCCACCCAACGTAGCACAACCTCACTGAGATGGGAAAAACAAACCCCGATCGTTTTGATTAGAACCGTACCCCCATATTCATCGTTGAAATCCCTACCGTTTTAGAGATGGTTTTAACAAAATATTCCCGAGTATTTTTGTGTTAGAGTTGCCAATCGGGTAGTGACCCAAATGGAACGCACGTCTCTTCCGGACATCGCGCCAGGGGAATACCGCAACTTTGGCGAGGGCAACTATTATATACCGGATGAACTTCCCCCGAAAAAGGAGATCGAGGTATCACCGGACATTCGAGAGGGACTCGAAAATGCCATCTTCCAGCTGGGCCGATTGGGCGGGATCGGCGAAGAGGCAGCGACCAGCCCGCTGCTCTATACGACGATGGTCCGTCGCGAGGCGGTGGAATCCGTGCTCATCGAGGGGGCTGATATCGACATCGAGGAGCTGTTCAGGCCCAGCCAAATCGACGCGACACAGACGACAGCGAAAGACGTCCAGGAGGCACTCAATTATGAAACGGCCATTCAAGCGGGCGCAGAAGAAGTCCAACGAACTGGTGAAATCACGATCCCCCTCCTTCACCGTCTTCACGAGACACTCTTAGAGGGTGCACGGGATGAAGCGAGACAGGTTGGCGAGTTTCGTCGTGGTCCGATACACATTCCACCGCCGTCTCCAGCTGAAGAGCGGTTCATCCCGCCGCCTGCACGGGACGTTCCCCGCCTGATGGAAAATCTGGAGCGCTATATTCACACGGGAAACGAATACCACAATCTCGTCAACTGTGGAATCGTCCATTACCAAATCGAGACGATTCACCCCTATGGAGATGGAAACGGCCGGTTGGGTCGAATCCTCATTACCCTGCAACTGATCCAAAACGAATATCTCACCAAACCGCTTCTCTACCCGAGTGCGTACTTCAACAAGCATAAAGTCGAGTACGTTCGTCGGATGCGGGCCGTCAGCGAGGAGGGAGCGTGGAAGCCGTGGCTGGAGTTCTTCATTCGGGGAATCGCGGAGCAGGCAGAACAGGCATTCGAACGAACCGGCGAATTGAGAGCCCTCCGTCGGGAGTACGAGGGGGAGCACGGTCACGAGAAAACCGCCGCTGACCGGTTGGCCATGCGATTGTTCCAAAAACCATACGTCGATACGAAAACGGTCGTCGAACTCCTCGATGTGTCCGATCAAACGGCTCGGGACGCGATCGCAGCGCTCGAAGCAAAGGGCATCCTGGAGGAGACGACTGGGAAACAGCGGTATCGTGAATACAAGGCAGTGGACATCTTTGCAATTCTCTCCAACGCCGGGATCTGATCCCGTTGGACCGGGAGTTCCCCACCCAGTGTCCGCTCCTCAATGGCGCTAACACACAGTCAATGCGTGCAAGAAGGAGTTGAACCACGCAAATCCGAGCGGTGCGAGACGCGAGCGCAGCGAGCGTCTCGTGGATGCGAGCGGTTGAACCGTGAGCAAGCGAAGATGTGCCATCGGGTTCAAATCCCCGCCGGCGTTGACAGCCTGCAGCCGGTCACATTTTTGTCTGTGAATATGCTACGTTTGCTATTGTGAAATCACATCCATTAGTCAAATCTCGTGCTGAATACAGCACGCATACACAGCAGTTCATACTCTCCCGTCAGTTTCGAAAAAAAACCTATTTGAGGTCGAGGGAGCCTGCCAATCCGGACGCCACAGCTACCGAAGCGTACTCATCATGGTCAGTCGTCAGTAGGATCAATCGGCAGCGGAACCCAGCAGTTTTGCCAATACGGAGTCTCCATGGCGGCATCACCTGAGACGGGTCGCCACTGCATCGTAGTCGTTCGTTGTCAGTTCCAACCAGTTCCCGTCAGGATCTGTGAAGTACAGCGAGTATGAGAGGTCGTGGTCAACCACGTCCTCGGGAGTGACCCCATCGCCGTTACGATCGGTCAGATCGAGTGTCTCAAGCCGGTCAATAAACGAGAGGAAGCCATCGACATCTGTTTGGAAGGCGATTCGATGGGGGCTCACCTCTTCTCCACGCTTTGCCGACTCTCGTTCGAACAGCGCCAATTTAGTGGTATCGTCGACGGACAGCATCAATGGTCCCGATTCAGTCTCCCACCACTCTTCGAATGAGGTATCTGGCGTAACCCCCAATACGTGCTCGTACCAGCTTGCTGCGTCGTCCCAGTCAGTAACGTAGAGTTCTACGTGGTCTACTCCCGTTATTATGCCATTTTCTGTCATGGTCTGATCCACACCCCGGCTTGTCACAAGAATGCCGGAAAAAACTCTCGGTCAGTCCAAAGTGTGACTACATCTATCAGTGAACTCAACGGAAACGTCCCTTGATAGATACCGTCTCTGAATGCAGCAACCGGTTTCTGACAGACTCTGATTAGATCTCACGGAGCGTGTTGAATAGAGCGCGCGTATCTTGTAAATAGAGAGTCTGCCGTCAATTCGTCTCTTTAAGGTATTCTCTTCCGTCGAGTAGATCGGTGACATCCTCTTGGAAACCAACATAGCGAATGAGCTCGCCTGATTCATCCGCAATCGGTGCAACGGTGAGCCGGTTCCAGAACTTGGTTCCGTCTTTTCGGTAGTTTCGAATCACCACTGTTACCGGCTCCTGGGCTTCAATCGCCTCCCGTAGTCCGGTCACTGTTTCGGGATCCGTCTCCTCACCCTGCAAGAACCGGCAATTACGGCCGATGATTCCCTCTTCGACATACCCAGTCAACGCACGAAATTGTTCGTTTGTATAAACGATCGGATTGTCATCCTTGCCAGGATCGGTAAGTGTGATTCCAACCGGTGCCTTATCCATCGCTCGTTTCAGGGTCTTTAGTTCCGCTTCGCGTTCGACCCGTCGTGAGATGTCGCGGAAAATACCGAATATGACTGTTCTGTTGGGAAGTGAGACCGAACTAGCATTGATTTCGACTGGGATTTGCTTTCCGTCTTTTGTCTTCAAAAGAATGGGTGACCCATCCGGGAGTTCTCTTCTAGCACCTCCTGATTCGACTTGCTCCTCGAATAGCTGGCGATACTGCTCGGACTGGTCTGACGGATGAAGATCGGATTGATGCCGGCCAATTATGTCCTCTTGAGGTTCTCCGAGCAACGTCTCAGCGGCTTGGTTGACTTGAGTGATTTTCCCGTTTTCTGCGTCTGCCACGAAAATCGGGTCCGGCGCGGCGTCAAGGAGAGCTTCGTATCGGTTTTTCAGCGTTTCTAACTCACGTTCGCGGTCTTTGTGTTCGGTGATGTCGGTGACGATTCCGACCATTCGTTTCGAAGCCGCATCGGAGACCATTTCTCCTCTGGCAAGCCCCCAAATATCCTTGCCGTCGTCACGCTGCACCCGGTACTCGGCTTCGTATCTCTTTCCTTGCTCAATGGCACCTTCAATAGCGTTTTCAACCATTCCTCGGTCGTCCGGGTGAATGCGCTCAACGAACGCGTCGAACGTCCCTTCGAACGTACCGGGTTCGAGACCGAACAAGCGCTCCATCGTTTCATCCCAGATGATTTCGTCCGTTTCCATATTCCAATCCCACACCCCTGTGTCAGTTCCTTCGAGAGCGAGGTCTAACCGCTGTTTCGTCCTCCGTAATTCCTGTTGTCGTTCTCGTTGTTTGGTCACATCACGGCTCACAACCAGATGCTGACCAGGGACGACATCAGTTGTCGCCGAATATTCCACCTGACGTTCAACCCCATCGGCACCAATGATCGTCACTGTGTCACGAGCCTGCTCGCCAACTTTGAACTCCTGCCACGCGCTTTCGAAATCGAAGTCGGCCGGAAAAAATCGGGTCAATGGTTGGCCGAGCAACGTCGTTTCCTCCATCCCGTAAATCGTACTCGCCTCGGGATTGGCATCGATGATTCGAGCATCATCATTGAGAATGATCATCGCGTCGTTGGCCTCGACGAACGCCGCCTGATACTGATCGTGGGCCCTTCGAAGTTTACTCAGTTGCTGTTGAACACCCGACGTGGGAGTTCTCGGGACGGAAACCGTCATCGTCGTTCCTTCATCAGTGATCGAGGCTTCGATAGAACCGTCATGACTGCTTACGATCCAGTGAGCGAGCCACAGTCCCAGCCCGCTCCCGTGGGTTAACGGGGTCTCGGATCCGGTTTGGAGCACGTCAACTTCGTGATCGGCCAGCCCAGGGCCATCATCGGAAATTCGAACCTGAAAGCCATTTGGCACCAGTTCGACTGACACAGTGACAGTCGGCGCCTTCCCCCCGTGCTTGGCGGCGTTTTCGATCAGCTCCGTTAGTGACTGTTCGAAGTTTGGCTGGACAGCCGCTTTAACGGGTTCCTCGTATTCGACAGAATACGTGGCGTCGGGATAGGCTAACGAGACGGATCGGACGATGTCTTCGACGAGGTTCGGAATCGAGAGACGTTGACGTTCGTAGTCAGTGGCCACACTTCGGTCCAAATGACGGGCTTTTTCAGCGAGTTCGATGAGGTCGTCGATGTTCTCGATTGCAGTCTCGCCATACGAGGGGTCGTCTAATTCCTCTACCATCATCTGCGTAAATCCCCGAATCACAGCCAGATCATTACGGAGATTGTGTCGAAGGATTCGATTGAGGACGATAGCGAGGTTTGTCTGCCGGAGGAGTTCGGATTCGATCTGCTCCCGTTCGAGTTCGCGTTCGAGCAATTTCGCGATAAGTTCGGCGAACATCAATTCATCGTCGCTGAACTGCTCGCGTGGGTCCTCGGAGACGAAACACACCGTCCCGAAGGGTTCCCCATCCACGTTCAACGGCGTCCCGATATAGCAGTGGACACCGTGGGTTTGGAACGCAGGGTCCTCGGCCCATCCCTGGTTCGGTGCGTCGTGAAGCGCTATCTGTTCGTTGTCGTCGATCACATGACGGCAGTAAGTCGTCCCGAGATCGAGTTCCAGACCTGGTTTGAACCGCCCATCATCCGGATCGGTACTCACGAGCACCTCCCAGTGATCGGTTTCCCTATCGATTCGTGTGAGATGTCCATTATCCGCATCGAGATACCGCTGTCCCAGATCGAGTGCTTCCCGGGCCTTCTGTTCGAAGGAACACTCTTTCCGGATGATTTCATACAGTTGGTCTCTCGCCCCCTGGGCAGTCATCGGGACAGCTGTCATCTACTTTCGGGGTTTTCAGGGCCAACACCAAATGTGTTTTTGCGGGAGAACGCCGTGGACCGACGAAACCACACTGATACGAATTGCCGATAACGGTCAAGGGACTCCAGATGACCAGAATGGCCGGATTTTCTGGGAGAACAAAATCGGATTTGACAGCTTGAATGGGACCGGATCCGCTTCCTACTCGGACGTCTGTTGATCGGAACGAAAGGAGGTTTGAATTGGGGTATTGACTTTCGGGTGAATGTGTTGGTGGCAGAACCGCCAACAGGGAAGTGACCATTCCCAGTTGCCATTAGCCGACAACTACTGCTGAACGTATGCTCTAAGTCTTGCACACCATTTTGGAGAGAGAACAGGGAGTTCCCATTGATCGTTCCATAAAGCGAGAATGGGTATTCCCCGAAAGTTCCCCAGCCCACTCGATCAACTCCTCGGCCCGCTTCCACAACCGTCCCGTCAAGTGCAAACCACGTGAATCGATCCGTTCGAGAACCAGCAACACCCCCGATCTGACACGATTTCCTCAACTCTCCCGACCTCACCCAACCAGTCCCGGCTCCAGCGTCACGAACACCACGCCGATGACCACCAGCACCGCGCCGAGCACGATTCCGGGCGTCACCCGCTCGAGGTCCCGGAGCAGGAAATACGCGAACAGGGTCGTGAAAAGCGGAGCCGTCGAGGCCAGCGACTCGACGATGGCCACCCGACCCGCCGGCAGCGCGAGCGCGCCGAACATCGAGAGCAGGGCGATCGCGGTAAGGCCGCCACTCGAGGCGAAATAGGCGTAGGACCGCCGGTCGGCGGACCGAAAGCCGGCGGTCCCGCGGAGGGCAGCGTAGGTCACGAAGACGAGCAGGGCTCCAGCCTCGTTGAGCGCGACGGCCTGCAGCACGTCCGCCCCGCCGGTCCCGAGCCCGAACCGCCGGAGGACGTTGCCGAAGGCAAACAGCGTCCCCGAGCCGATCGGGTAGATGAGGTCGCGGGTCTCCCAGCCGCCGAGGTCCCCGCCCTTTGCAAGACTGAGGACGACCAGCCCCGCGACGAGCACGACGATCCCGAACCCCGTGTCGAGCGAGACGGGTTCGCCGAGCAGGCCGAAGGCAAAGACCGTCGCGAACAGGGGCCGGGCACTCACGACGGCGCTGTTGATACTGGCACCGACCCGGTCGACGCCGACGAAAATCGCCAACCGACCCAGAGCCGTCCCCGTCATCCCGGCGAAGAGGAAGAGGCCAGCCACGGCCGGGTCGAGCCCGACGAGGAGGTCCGGGCCTCGGGTAATGAGCAGGGCGGCGGTGAAAAGCGAAAGGTCGACGAGGACCACCACGAGCGATGCCTGCAGGGCGGTCCCGTCGAGGGACATGCCCCGCTTGTCGAGGACGGGCGTAAAGCCCCAGATGAAAGCTGGAACGAGGGCGAGAAGGTAGACCGTGGCGTCGGGGCCGAGGACCATACAGGCCCTGGGACCGAGCCGGACAAGAAGGCACCTCTTCGGCGTCGGTTCAGCTGACCCGGGTGACCGAAACCGGCTTCGACTCGTCCATCGGGGCCTCGATCTGGATGAACTCGTCGTTCTCGGTGTCGTAGATGACCATGATGTTCTCCCCGGTGCAGTACATCGCACAGCTCGCACAGGTGTACTTCGTGCCCGTCTCGAGGTGGGAAGCGATGTCTCTGAGTTCATCCTCCGCGACATCCTGGTCCTCAGAGAGCCGGTCGACGAGCGACTCCAGTTGGGCCAGTTTTTCCTCGACAGACATGTCCATGGTTGTGCTAGGCACCCGCACCTGAAAGCTGTATCCCCGAACCCGATTTTTTGGGAACGGCCGAGTGGCGCCACCGCGTCGTCGGGCGGGTGGAACCCCGGTATCGGCGGACGGGTGGAACCCGTTTTCTCCCGCTCCACGCAAAGTCCTTTAGCCGAAGGCCGAGAAGTCCGGCCCATGGAGAGTCTCAATCGAATGGCGATCGAGTTGGCCGACGAGGCCCTCGAGTTCGCCGACGAACTGGGCGTCTTTCCCCATCAGCTCGAGAACGGCGCCACCGTGATCGACTTCGGCGTCGAAAGCCACGGCGGTATCGAGGCCGGTCTCCTGCTCACCGAACTGCAGACGGCCGGACTCGCCACCGTCCAGACCCGCATGGACACCGTCGCCGGGTCCCCGTTCCCCCACGTCGAAGTGACGACCGACCAACCGGGTCTTGCCCTCCTTGGCTCCCAGAAGTCCGGCTGGGAGCTGAGCCAGGAGGGATTCGAGGGACTGGGAAGCGGCCCGGCCAGGGCGCTCGTGGCCGAAGAGACCGAATTCCAGACACTCGACTACGCCGACGCCTTCGATCTTGCCGTGCTGGCCGTCGAATCTGACGTCCTGCCCACCGCGTCGGTCGCGGCCCACGTCGCCGACCGGTGTGGCGTCGCTCCCGAGACCGTCTATCTCCCCACCTACCGAACCGGGAGCGTCGCGGGCAGCGTCAGCGGGGCCGGCCGGGTCGCCGAACTGGCCGTGTTCCGGCTGTTCGAACTCGGCTACAATCCCGGGGACGTCCTGACCGCCAGCGGCTCCGCACCGATTCCGCCGGTTCCGGCCACCGAGGAAACCGCGATGGGCCGGGTCAACGACAGCGTCGTCTACGGCGGGCAGGTTCACCTGACTGTCCGCGAGGACGACACGGTACTGGAGGACGTGGCCTCAACGGCAGCCGTCACCTACGGCGAGCCCTTCGGAGCCATCTACGAGCACGTCGACTGGGACCTCTCGGCGATCGATCCGGCGGTCTTCGGCCCCGCCCAGGTCACGATCGACGTGGTGGGGGGGCCGACCTACACCGCCGGCGAGGTGTACGAGTCGATCCTGGTCGAGAGTTTCGACCTCGATTGACGCCCTTACCGGTGCCCATCGCTTTTTGGGGTGTCCGCCCGTTAGCAGCAGTATGAACCCACTATCCGGCCGGTCCGTCGTGATCGTTGGGGCCGGGTTCGGTGGCCTCTCGACGGCCGCGTATCTCGCCGACGCCGGAGCCGACGTGACCGTACTCGAGAAAAACGAGCGGTTGGGGGGCCGCGCTGCGGTCCTCGAGGCCGATGGGTTCCGCTTCGACCTGGGGCCGTCGTGGTACCTCATGCCCGACGTCTTCGAGCGGTTCTTCGGGCACTTTGACCGCTCGCCGGCGGCGTTCTACGAACTCGAACACCTCGACCCACACTATCGGCTCTTCTTCAAGGAGAACGTCGGTCCAGCAGCCGACGGCAACCCACCGGGGCTCGAAAAAGATCCCGACGGCGACCGCATCGACATCACCCCCGATCTCGAGGCCTCGATCGAGCTCTTCGAGGCCTACGAGGACGGGGCCGGGGACGCGTTGGAGCGCTATCTGGCGAAATCGAAGGAAAACTACGAGATCGGCATGGAGCACTTCGTTTACGAAGACCGGTCTCGGATCCGTGACTTCCTCGACCCGCGACTGGCCAAATACGCCAGGGGGTTGACACTTCTGGGCACCATGCAGGACCACGTCGAGAAGTACTTCGAGCACCCGAAACTCCGCCAGATCATGCAGTACACCCTCGTCTTTCTCGGGGGTGCGCCGCGAAATACGCCGGCCCTCTACAACCTGATGAGCCACGTCGATTTCAACCTCGGTGTGTACTATCCCGAGGGCGGGATCGGCGGCGTCGTCGACGCGATGGTGACGCTGAACGAGGACCTCGGGGTCGAGTTCGTGACCGACACGCCGGTGACCGCGGTCCGTGGATCGCGAGGGAATTTCACCGTGCACACGGCGGACCGAGACTATCGCGCCGACCTGGTGGTCTCGGATGCCGACTACGCCCACACCGAACAGGCACTGCTCCAACCGAGGGACAGGCAGTACGACGAAGCCTACTGGGAGTCACGGACGTATGCACCCTCGGCCTTCATGCTGTATCTCGGCGTCGAAGGCGAGGTTCCCGAATTGGCCCATCACACCCTCGTTCTTCCGGGCAATTGGTCGGACCACTTCGAAACGATTTTCGACGAGCCGTCGTGGCCAGAGGACCCGGCCTATTACGTCTCGGTCCCCTCCGAGACCGACGATACCGTCGCCCCGGACGGCCACAGCGCCCTCGTCGTTCTCGTCCCGATCGCCCCCGGCCTCGATGACGACGAGAACGCTCGCTCGGCCTACCGGGAGCAGATCCTCGCCGACCTGGCCGAGGAAACCGGCACCGACCTCCGTGACCGCATCGTCTTCGAGCGCTCGGTTTCGGTCTCGGACTATCGGGAGCTGTACAACAGCATGCAGGGCACGGCCCTCGGCCTGGCCCACACGCTCAGACAGACCGCGGTCTTCCGCCCCGGTCACCGCTCCTCGGCCCTCGATGGGCTGTACTTCACGGGTTCGTACACGACGCCGGGCATCGGTGTGCCGATGACACTTATCAGCGGCGAACACACGGCGAACTACCTGCTCAAGGACGAAACAACGAGCTGAGGATGCTCCGGTACCTGTTCGTCCTGTCCCGTCCACGCTTCTGGCTCTACCTCGCAGGACCCGTTCTCGTCGGAGCCGCCTACGGAGCCACGAGCCTGGAACGGCTCCTGTCGCCGACTGTCGGGGTGCTTTTTCTCTACTTCCTCCTCCCGGCCAACGTCTATCTCTACGGTATCAACGACCTGTTCGACACGGATACGGACCAGTACAATCCGAAGAAGGAGGACCGAGAGACCAGATATCGGGGCGGTCGGCTGGTGCCTGGCGCCGTGATCGCCACTGGCCTGATGCTCGTCCCTGTGACGGCATTGGTACCTGCGGCGACGTGGGGATACCTGGGCGGTTGGGCCGTCATGGCGACTGCCTACAGCGCCCCACCGCTCCGCCTGAAGGGGCGGCCATATCTCGATTCGCTCTCGAACGGACTCTACGTCCTCCCCGGGTTCGCCGCCTACACGGCGCTTGCCGGGACCCACCCACCGCTCGCCGCCGTGGTGGGCGGGTGGGTCTGGGCGATGGCCATGCACACGTTTTCGGCCATCCCGGACATCGAGCCCGACCGCGCCGCCGGACTCGAAACGACGGCCACGCGGCTCGGAGAGCGAGGAGCGCTCCGGTACTGCGGGCTCCTCTGGAGCGTGGCCGCGCTCGCCTTCCTGACGCTCGAATGGCGGCTCGGCCTGGCGTTCGGAACGTACTCGATCTTACTCGCAGCCGTCGTCAGGTCGGGCGTGCCGGTGGACCGGGCCTACTGGTGGTATCCGGCAGTCAACACGCTCGTCGGCGGGCTGTTGACGATCGGGGGGCTCTGGAGGCTCGTCTATGGATAGGCGGGCGATCGAAACGCGACTGGAAACCACTGTCGCCGACAACCGGTTCACCATCGCCGTGGTGTTCCCAACGGTGGGGGCGCTCCTGTTGATCGGCAGTGCAGAGGGCTGGGTCCCGGCCCCGCTCTCCTTCGAGCCCACGCTCATCCTCTTCGGGACCGCCGTCATGCGGTTACCCCTCATCGCGGGCGTTCTGCCCCTGCTCGACCGTCGGGGAACGATCGGGCTGCTCGCCCTGACAGGATACGCCTACGGGATCGAGCTGGTTGGCGTGAGAACTGGGCTGCCCTACGGTGAGTTCGACTATCTCATCGACCTGGGACCGATGCTGTTCGGCGACGTGCCCCTGGGGCTACCGATCTTTTTCCTCCCGCTCGTGTTGAACAGCTATCTACTGGTCGTCCTGTTGTTGGGGTCCCGGGCCACCGCGACCCGCCTCCGGCTCGGTGGCACGCTGGCGATGGTCATGGCGATGGATCTGGTCCTCGATCCGGGGGCCGTGGGACTGGGATTCTGGGGATACGTAGACGGGGGCGGCTATTACGGCGTCCCGGTGAGCAATTTCGCCGGCTGGCTGCTCTCCGGTGCCATCTCGGTGTGGGTTTTCGACCGAATGCTGGTCCGCGAACGGGTCCTCGAACGGCTCGCGACCTGCCGGTTCATGCTCGACGATCTGATCAGCTTCGTCATCCTCTGGGGCGGTGTCAACCTGTACTTCGGCCAGTGGCTGCCGGTGGCGGTTGCGGTGCTGATCGGCGTCGGCCTGCTTCGGACGGAACGGTTCGACTTCGACGTGAGTCCTCGACTGTTAGATCGTCGATTCGACCGGCGCTAAGAGTTCGGCCTCGAGATGGTCCACCCGGTCGATCGCCGCCACACGTTCGAAGACAGCGACCGGATCACCCGACAGTGCCCAGTGAAACCGGGCTCTGGCGAGCAACCACAGTTTTCGACGGGTCGACAGCGTCGGTCGCTCCGAGAGGACGTCGTAGTTCTGGGCCACGATCGCCCGATGGTAGTCCGCATACAGGACGGCGGAGACGAGGACGGCAAACTGGGTGTCCGCCGGGAGGTGCCGAATGCCGGCGACACCCGTCCGGTAGAGATCCTCGGTTCGGCCGAGTTCGACTTGCATCGCACGTCGGAAACCAGCGTCCGCAACGCCCGCCTCGAGTTGCTCGATGGTGACGCCATAGGCTTCGCGGATGACCCCGGGGAGGTAGACCCGGTCGTAATCGCGAATGTCCTCGCGGACGTCCCGGAGAAAGTTCGTCAACTGGAACGCCTTCGCGAGCGCTGCCGCGTGGGGTTTTGCCCGCTCGATATCCTGTGTCCCCATCGCAGCGAGCATCATGTTCGCGACGGCCACGGCCGACCCGCGCATGTAGTCCTCGAGGGCCGCCCGGGACCCGTAGGGTTCGTGATCGATGTCCGCGATCATCGCGTCGATGAACCGTTCGACTTCTGCATCCGGAACGTCGTGGGTATCGAGCAGATCCCGCGTGGCATCGAGGACTGGTTCGTCCGTCTCCTCCCGCCCGAGTGCCGCGTCCCTGATCCCTTCGAGGCGTTCGCGCTGGGCGGCCGCGGCCATCGGTTCGGTCGTGTCGACGACGTCGTCAGCCACCCGGAAAAACGCGTAGAGGACGTAGGTCGAATGACGGATCCGGCGCGGAAACATGCGTGTCGCGAGGTAGAACGTCCGTCCGGTGCGACGATGGATCCGTTCACTGCGAGCGAGTTGTGACCGGGTTGGCATGATTGGTCGTGTCACTAGTATGGGGCAAGAGGGGTTTGCTGTAGGGGTAAAGGTAAAACGCGCCCCTTGTCCGGTTACTCCAGCCGTCTGGTCACCGTGCCGACACCTTTGCTCCGTCCCTCCCGGAACACGAAGCGCTGGCCCGGTTCGATGAGATAGGAGTTGAACTTGAACTCGACCTCGGTTTCCCCGGTATCTCCCGGCAAGAGCTGCCCGTCGAGCGGCTCGAATCGTGCGGCCTCGCTCACCGTCTCGAGGTGGACCACCGGCTCGTAGCCCGAGTGGATGCGAGTGGGGTGATTGAGCACCATAACCTCCGCCTCGAAGCGCCGGGTCGGCGTCGGGTCGGCCGACCGAGGGACGAGTGCCATCCCCCGCTCGAGGTCTGACTCGTCGATACCCTTGAGCGCGATGCCGACGATTCGCCCCGCCTCCGCCCGGTCGACCCGGTGGTAGTGCATCTCGATCGACCGGACCTCGACGTGCTCGAAGGTACCGTCGTTGACCGGGCCGACCAGCAGTTCGTCGCCGGCGGCGACCGTCCCGGATTCGATCGTGCCGGAGGCCACCGGTCCGACGCCCGTAATCCGGTAAGTCCGGTCGATGTACATCCGGAATTCCCCGCCCGCAGCGGCCGTCTTTGGGAGGGCCTCGAACAGCGTGTCCAGGGTCGGAAGTCCCGCCATCGTGACCGCACTCGTCCGGACGATCGGCACCACGCCGTCGCCGATCTCTTCGAGTGCCGCCTCGACCCCGTGGCGGGCGACGGAAAGCGGGCTCCGGCCGGCCTGCCGGAGCAGGCGTTCGACGTCCCGCTGGGCCTCCTCGACCCGCTCTTCGGCGACGAGGTCCGTCTTGGTGATCGCGACGATCGTTGGGAGATCGGTCGCGAGCAGGACACCCAGATGCTCCCGGGTCGTCTCGGTCGGGCCGTCGTCGGCCGCGACGGTCAACAGCCCGTAATCGAGTTTCTGGCCGAGCAGGCCCCGGATCGTCGTCGAGAGCCAGGGTTCGTGACCGACGGTGTCGACGAAGGAGACCACGCGATCGGCCGATTCCACGACGGTGGCCCGGTCGGATTTGCGGTCGGGCTTGTCCACCCGGACGGGGCCAGCGTCGTCGAAACCGTAGACGCCGTATGAAAGATCCGCGCTCAGGCCCCGTTCGACCTCGTGCGGTTTCACGTCGAGATACGAGCGCATCCCCCCTTCGCCGTCGTCGGGGCGACCCGTCACGAGACTCCCGACGAGCGTGCTCTTGCCGTGATCGACGTGCCCGGCGGTGCCGACGATGAGATGATCCGAGGCGATCTCGAGCGAGCCGCCGTCCCGCACGGTCGCCACGCCGACGATCCCGTCTTTGGTCCCCCAGGTTTCGACGTCGGCGAG
The DNA here is from genome assembly GCA_034520565.1 of Halodesulfurarchaeum sp. Lineage (GTDB taxonomy): Archaea > Halobacteriota > Halobacteria > Halobacteriales > Halobacteriaceae > Halodesulfurarchaeum. Next base: position 890,191 of record JAXHNL010000002.1, on the reverse strand, counting down.
GTGGGCGCCGGCCTCCTCGGCGATCAAGTTCAGCACTTCCATCGACTCGGAGAAGGCCGCCGGCGGAATGCCGGCCACGTGCCCCTCGTCGGTGACCCCGACCACGTAGGTGGCCTCGCCGTCACCTGAGAGAACACGGTGGCGGAGTTGTGCGGCCAGACTCTCGAAGCGGGCCTCGGAGAGGTGGACCTCCCGAGAGAGCCGCTCCTTGAACTCGACGCGGCCGTCAGTGCGTTCGCCCTTCGAAAGGGCCTCGCGGAGCAGGGCCCTGTCACCGGCCATGCTCGCGAGTTGGCCAGCGCGGGAGTTAAGCCTACCCCCGCAGGCGGCAAACGGGCCGTCGAGTTCGGAGCCGGCCCGATCAGGCGTCCGTTCGATACTCGTTGAGGCGATCCCGAAGCCGTCGGGCGGCGACGCCCGCTGCCGGGGCCCACTCCTTGCCGTCCTCGCCCGCGAAGATGATGCCCCGCGAAGAGTTCACGAGACCGACCCCGTCGGCGAGTCCGGCGGTCGCTGCCGCCTCGACGTCGCCGCCCTGGGCCCCCACGCCGGGAACCAGGAAGGGCAGTTCGGGGACCTGCTCGCGCAGCGATTCGAGTTCCTCGGGAGCCGTCGCGCCCACGACGAGGCCGACGTTTCCGTGCTCGTTCCAGCCCAGCGCGAGATCGGCGACCTGTTCGTAGACCCGCCGCCCGTCCGCGAGTTCCCGGTTCTGGATGTCAGCACCACCCGGGTTCGAGGTTCGACAGAGGACGAAAACACCCTTCTCGGCCCGCGAGAGAAACGGCTGGAGGGAGTCACCGCCCAGATAGGGATTGACCGTGATGGCATCGACGACATCGAGGAGGTCGGCGTACTGGCGGGCCGTTTTGCCGATGTCGCCTCGCTTGGCGTCGAGCACCACTGGAACGCCCTTCCCTTCGGCATAGGCCACCGTCTCGCGGAGGGCCCGCCAGCCGTCGGGGTCCTCGTAGAAGGCGGCGTTCGGTTTGTACGCCGCGGCGTACTCGTGGGTCGCGTCGATGATCCGTCGGTTGAACGCCCATCGGGGGAGGTCGGCGTCCCTGACCGAGGCCGGGAGCCGGTTCGGGTCGGGGTCCAGCCCGACGCTGAGGACGCTGTCGGCCCGGTCGATCCGATCCGCGAGGTCCGAGAAGAAGCTCATTGGGACTCGTGGGTCGCCCGGAGCACATCAATCACGCGCTTTACCGCCGCTGCACGCTCGACGAAGAGCACCGTCGCCGGCGGCGTGGTCGCTTTCGGCCTGGCCGGCAACCCGGCCGCGTCTGCGGCATCGAGAACCGCGTCCGGCCGTCGCCGGAACTCCAGCACGAGCCGATCGTCCTGGTTCGTGGCCGCAAAGACCAGCTTTTCGCCGGCGAGAACGTCGAACGCGGGATCGCCAACCCCGCGGGATTCCGTCCGTGTTTCGACGGCGAGCGAATCGAACGGCGGGTCGGCGAGCCCTTCGAGTTCGGCACGCAGAAGGGACGCGATCCTGTCAGGGTCGCGGATTTGCTCCTCGACCATCAGAATCCAACCTCCCGTTTCACGTCAGCCTCGGCCTCGGGAACGTCGAGGCCGGCCCCTCGGGCCCGCAGGACCGCAGCCGTTCCGGCGGTGATCGAGAGGTCCTGCTGGAGCGCGTTGATCGAGGCGACCGCCTCGCGACGGTCAGTCCCGGCATCGACGAGCGCGTCGATCACGACTTCGACCGGCGAGCGGCGCTGAAAGAGCGTTTCCTCGGGGGTGAACCCGTCCGGAATCGTCACCTCGGTCACGTCGAAGGTCGCGACGAGGTCGTCTGCCTCGGCCTCGAGGAGGCCGCGGCTGGTCCCCAACTCGACCAGGCGCTTTGCCTGGTCGGGCGAGACCCAGTTGCGATCCACGGCCAGGTCGACCACGAATGCCTGCTCGGCGAGACGGTCCCGCCCGGATCGTTTGAAGGGTGCGGCCACGGCGACGCGGAGACTCATCGACGGACGAACGACCGCCCGACCCTAAACGGTTGTCATCGACCGGAGATGGAGCAGTGCACGAAACGAGGGGTTTTAGTGCGCGCTGGGGCTCCCTAGGGGTATGCAAGACCAGGGCCGCTCCACGCGAACCAAGACCGGTGGCCGCATTCACCCCCACGGCACGAAGAAGAAACACCAGCTGGGTCGGAACCCCACCGAAACGCAGTTCGACGAACCGTCCTTTCGGACGGTCGACGCCCGTGGCAATACGTCGAAGATCCGGGCGCTCGCGACCGACGTCGCGAACGTCACGACGGACGGCGAGACCGAACGGGTCGACATCGAGAACGTCGTCGACAACCCCGCGAACCCGAACTACGCCCGACGGAACATCATCACCAAGGGCGCTATCATCGAGACCGAACTCGGCTATGCCCGCGTGACCTCCCGCCCAGGTCAGACCGGCCAGGTCAACGCCATCGCGGTCGACTGGGAACCCGACGAGGAGTGACCGCGCCGAATCGGTCGATTTTTTCTCCCTCTTCTCAACCAATAGCTCAAAACCCGAAGACTGCCTGCCGAGATCACTGGAAGCCGAGGTGGCGTTCGTGGTCCCGGCTCGCGACTGCCGGGCCGGTCCCGCCGGCGAGATCCTCCTCGACCTGGTCGTAGTACTCGAGGAGTTCCTCGGTCACGGTGGGTCGGACGTCCTCGAGCGCGGCGCGGAAATGTGACATCTCGACGGTTTCTGCCTCGTGGTCGTCACGAAGGGCCTCGATTGCGGCCTCGCGGGCGACCGTCGCCAGGTCCGAGCCGACGTAGCCGTCGGTGCGCTCGGCTATCTCCCGGAGACTCACGTCCGGGGACAGTGGCGTGTCGGCGGTGTGGATTTGGAGGATCTCTTCCCGGCCGGCCTCGTCCGGCTGGCCGACCATCACGAGCCGGTCGAACCGCCCCGACCGGATGAGGGCGGGGTCGATGATGTCCGGACGGTTCGTCGCCGCGATCACCATCACCCCCTCCATCTGTTCGAGCCCGTCGAGTTCGGTCAACAGCTGGTTGACCACCCGCTCGGAGACGTTGTTTCCGGCGTCCTGCCCCCGGCCCGGAGCGAGGCTGTCGAGTTCGTCGAAGAAGACGACCGTCGGGCTGACCTGCCGGGCCTTCCGGAAGGTCTGTCGGATCGCCTTCTCGCTTTCCCCGACCCACTTCGAGAGGAGTTGGGGGCCCCGAACGCTGATGAAGTTGGCGTCGGTCTCGTTGGCGACCGCCTTTGCCATCAGCGTCTTTCCAGTCCCGGCGGGCCGTAGAGGAGGACCCCTGCTGGCGGATTGACGCCGAGCCGATCGAAGCCTTCGGCGTCGGAAAGCGGCCACTCGACGCTCTCTTTGATCTGGCTCTTGACGTTCTCGAGGCCCCCGACGTCGTCCCAGGAGACCTTCGGCAGTTCGACGAGCACCTCCCGCATCGCGCTCGGTTCGACCTCGTTGAGCGCGCCCTCGAAGTCACCCGGCGTGACGATCATCCGGTCGATGAGCGAGGGCGGGACGTCCTGCTCGTCGAGGTCGATCTCCGGGAGGTACCGCCGAAGCGCCCGCATCGCGGCCTCCTTCGAGAGTGATTCGATGTCCGCGCCGACGAAGCCGTGGGTGTCATCGGCAAGCTCGGCGAGGCTCACGCTCGTCGGCGAGGGGCATCCCCCGCGTGTGGATGCGGAGGATCTCCTCCCGCCCGGTCTCGTCGGGCACCCCGATCTCGATCTCGCGGTCGAAGCGGCCCGGTCTCCTGAGTGCCGGATCGACGGCGTCAACGCGGTTCGTCGCCGCGATCACGATGACCTCGCCCCGTCCCTCGAGGCCGTCCATCATCGTCAGCAGTTGGGCGACGACCCGGCGCTCGACCTCGCCGGTCACGTCCTCGCGCTTGGGTGCGATGGAGTCGAGTTCGTCGATGAAGACGATCGCCGGGGACTCGTCTTTCGCGTCCTCGAAGATCTCCCGGAGTTGCTGTTCGCTTTCCCCGTAGTACTTCGAGATGATCTCCGGACCGGCGATGGAGAAGAAACTCGCCGCCGTCTCGTTGGCCACGGCCTTCGCGAGCAGGGTTTTGCCCGTTCCCGGCGGGCCGTGGAGGAGGACGCCCTGTGGCGGTTCGATCCCGAGTTTCTTGAACACCTGCGGGTGTTTCATCGGGAGTTCGACCATCTCCCGGACCCGCTGAATCTCGTTTTCGAGGCCGCCGATGTCCTCGTAGGTAATGCCGCCGCCGGTACGTTCGAAGCCGGCGATCGGCTCCTCGCGCAACTCCACCTCGGTGTCCTCGTCGACGAGAACGGTGCCTTCTGGCTCGGTCTCGACGGCGATCAGCGGAATCGCCTGCCCCGGGGAGCGCATGAAGGGGTGATTCGTGCTCGACATCACGGGGACGATGTCGCGGGCGACCACGGGCCGCTTGAGGATCTGGCGTTTGACCATGCCGGCTGCATCGGAGCCGAACTGCACGCTGGCGTCTTCGGGCGGGGCCAGCACCAGCCGCTCGGCGGGTTGGGTGTCGGCCTTCCGGATCGTCACCCGCTCGCCGATGCCGACGTCTGCGTTCTGGCGGGTGAACCCGTCGATGCGGACGGTGTCGCTGTTCCAGTCCTGGCGGTCGGCCCGCCAGACCTTCGCCGCGGTCCACTCCGCTCCCTCGATCTCGATGATGTCGCCGGGGCTGAGTTTCAGGTGCAACAGCGTATCGGGGTCGAGGCGGGCGATGCCCCGGCCCGAATCGTTCGGGTAGGCCTTTGCCACCTCGAGTTGGACTTCGTTCATGGTCGGCAGATGGGTTGTGTTAGGGTGTGATGCCACCACGGAAGAACGTTGCGCCGGTTCCGGCGGGAGACCGGGGGGTTTTCAGGGGATCACGGAGAAGAAGGCAGTGTGACAGCCGACGTGCCCACTGGCTGTGCGGGGCTCGATGACCTCCTCGGCGGCGGCCTCGAGCGGGGAACCGCGACGCAGTTCTATGGCCCGCCGGGAGCGGGCAAGACGAACGTCGCGCTGAGCAGCGCCGTGGCCGTCGCCGCCAGTGGAGGGCAGGCCCTCTACATCGACACCGAGGGGCTCTCGATCGACCGGTTCGAGCAGGTGCTTGCCGGGCAGACCGAGGACCCGGACCGCGTCGCCCGTGACGTGATCGTCAGCGAGGCCATCGACTTCGACGAACAGGCCGAGGCGGTCAGGGACGCCGCGGAGTTCGGCGACCAGCTCGACCTGATCGTCCTCGACAGCGCGACGGGGTTCTATCGCGTGGAGCGGGCGGCGGACGTCGAAGTAGGTGACGCGCTGCGAGCCGTGGCCGACCAGGTCACCCACCTCCTCGGACTGGCCCGGAAACACGATCTCGCGGTGGTTCTCACGAACCAGGTCTTCAGCGACCCGGACCGGGAAGACGGCCGTCCACGCCCGCTCGGGGGGCACACGCTCTCTCACTGGACCGGAACGATCGTTCGCCTCGACCGGTACCGCGGCGGAAACCGGAAGGCGGTCCTTGAGAAACACCGGGCGAAAGCGGAGGGCGAGAGCGTCGAGTTCAGGATCACCGGCCAGGGGATCGAATCCGGGTCGGGTCGGTGAGCAGTCGGCGGGTTGGAGGGAATCGAGTCGCGACAACCGTGAGAAGACGCGTTGCTACAGCTCGTTGAGCTTGCGGAGCAGCTGGCCCTCGTACTCCTCGTCCGCGCGAATGTCCTTCAGTTCGAGAACGTTCCGCTCGAGTTTGTCGATCGCCACGTAGAAGGCGTTGTCCGCGCCGTAGCCTTCGCCAGTCCCGGCGACCTGCCCGCGGTTGGTCCGGAGCCGGATCTGGGCCTGCACGAGCGGCGTCCCGCGGAGTTTCTCCTTGTGCTGGTGGAAGCGCACGTGGGCGTGCTGGACCTGCATGTCGCTGTACTTGTCGCTGATGCCGGTGATCTGCTCGCGGATCTCCGCCCGGGAGATGGTGTCAAGGAGGGCGATGTTGGTGATCTGAACGTCCATCTGGGTCTCCTCGGTGTAGGTGAGCGCCCGCAGGACGTCGGTCTTCGTAAGGACCCCGTCGACGCGGCTGTCGTCCTGGGGATCGACGACGACGAGCCCGCCGAAGTCGCCCTCGAGCATCCGGCGGACGGCGTCCTCCACGCTGACCCCCGGGGTGACAGTCTCGACCGGGCTCGACATCATATCGTAGACCGGCAGGTCGAGCACTCGCTCGACCTCGCCACGGCGGTCGCCCACGGTGGCCTTGGACATGTCCCGGACCACGACGTTGACGACGTCGTGGACGGTCACGACACCGGAAAGCGCCCCGTCGTCGAGGACCGGAAGTCGAGAGACGCCGTTCTCGCGGAGCTGATTGATGACGCGCCCGACGGTCGCGTCCTGAGAGATGGTGACGGGATCCGTCGTGTAAATGTCGGCCACGTCGAGCGCGTCGAGGTTGTCGAGAACCGCCTCGAGGATCAGATCCTCCGTGATGATCCCCCAGAGCGAGTCGTCCTCGAACACCGGCGCGACCTTGGTGTTGCCCTCCACGAGCATCCGAGCGGTGTCGCGGATGTCCTCGGTCCGGGACACCTTCGGGGCGTGATCCGCCAACGCTTCTGCCTTCGCGTCGTCCTCGACGTGAGACTGGAGCAAGGCCCGCTCGGTGATGACCCCGCGGTACGCGCCGTCTTCGGTGACGATAATTCCCTTGGGGTGTTCCGTATCGAAGAGCGAACGAACCTTTCCGAGTCGTCGGTCGACGGGAACCTCGATGTAATCCGTCGTCGCAATATCGGCGATATCCATTGTGCGTACGGAGCAGTTGGACGGGGAAAGGTTTTAAGATTCCCCGGCAGACGGACCACAATCCTATTCCACCCGGCTCGCGGACACGAAGATATGATCGCCATCGTCGGCGGCGGCATCGCCGGACTCGCCGCCGGGTATCGACTCACGCGTGCGGGCCGCCACGTGCGGATCTACGAGGCGGCCAACCAGATCGGCGGGCTGGCGGGGACCTACGAGACGAGCGGCGATCCGATCGAGCAGTACTACCACCACCTCTCGAAGTCCGAGGAGACGATCGTCGAGTTGATCGAGGAACTCGGGCTCGGGGCGGATCTGGACTGGCCGATCGGCAAGAACGCCTACTACATGGAGGGGACCGTCTATCCGCTCGATACGCCCTGGGAGATCGCGGCGTACCCGTACTTGAGCCTCTACGACACGTTTCGACTGGGTATGCTCGTGCTCGGGGTCGACGTCCGGGGCGGGATTCCGGACTTCGACGCCTACGAGGAACTCGACGCCTACGAGGACGTTCCCCTCGAGGCGTTCGTCCGAGAGCATACGACCGACGGCGTCTACGAGAACTTCTTCCTGCCACTCCTCGAAGCGAAGTTCGGCTCGCGCAAGGACGACGTGAGTGCCGCCTGGCTCCTCGGACGGGTCCGGTTCCGCGGCGAACGAGACCTGCTCCGCGGGGAGCCACTCGGCTACCTCGAAGGGGGTTTCGGTCGGCTCGTGGAGGCGCTGGTCGAGGAGATCGGCGAGGAGCGAATCGTCACCGGCACTCGCGTGACCGACGTCACGGTGGGGGACGCGGGCGTCGAATCGGTGACTGTCGATGGCGAGGAGTCCGGGACGCGACCGGTCGAGGACGTCGTCGTCGCGACGATGCCCGACGTGCTCGAAGCCCTGACCGGCTACACCTGCGAGATCGACTTCCAGGGCACGGTCTGCTCGGTGCTCTCGATGGACGAACCGCTGACGGACACCTACTGGCTGAACATCGGCGACGAGGCGCCCTTTGGCGCGCTCATCGAGCATACGAACTTCGTCGATCCGGACCGATACGGTGGCGAGCACCTGCTTTACGTGCCGAAGTACGTCCAGTCCGCATTCGACCCGCTCTTCGAAGCCGAGGACTCGGAGATCGAGGAGCAGTGGCTCGAGGGGATCGAGTTCCTCTTCCCCGATTTCGATCGCGAGTCGGTGAACTGGATCGAGACGGCCCGCAACCCGCGAACCGCGCCGGTCTACGAGCGAGGGTACCTCGAAAAAGTCGTTCCGTCCGATCTGGGCGATGCGGTCGGGGAGGGGGTCTACTACGCCGGCATGGCCTCGCGGGCGCAGTATCCAGAGCGGAGTCTCGACGGCGGAATCGTTGCGGGGTACGAAGTCGCCGACCTGATCCTCGGGCGGTAGCACGGAAAACCGACAGTAGCGACCCAATATAAGTAGCCGGCCGACAAAAATCGACCTATGCCCCGGGAGATCACTCACGACGCGCGCGGCCCCTTACGCATCGACGAGAGCGACATCGACGAGACGAAAGGCGACGTCGCCATCTGCATGTGCGGGCTCTCCGCGGAGTACCCCTTCTGTGACGGTTCCCACGCTGCAACCGCCGACGAGGAATCGGACGTTCGCTACAAGTACGAGAACGATGACGACGAAGGCGAACGACGGGTGATCGCCGAAATCGTCTACGGCGGGACCTGAAACCTATCGCTGGGGTTTGCTTTCAAGCTGGAATGCCACGAGCGCTCTCCGAGGACATCTGGCTGCTCGAACTGGGGTACGTGAACGCCTATCTCGTCCGGGATGACGTGCTCGTGCTGTTCGACGCGGGGCTTCCCTGGAGTGGGAGACGGATACGTGCCGAGATCGAACGGGCCGGGTTCGATCCAGCCGCCGTCAAACGCGTCCTCCTGACCCATTACGATCTCGATCACGTCGGGGCGCTTTCCGCACTTCCAGGGAGGCCAAAGATCCACGCCGGCGAGCCGGACGCCGCGTTCGTCGCGGGAACCCGTCGACCTGGGTTTGACAGTCTCAAGCGAGGATCCCAGCACCTCGGCGCGTTCGTCACGCGACCACCCGCGTCGTCGGTGAGGCCCATAGAAGACGGCGAGAAATTCGGCAGTTTCACCGCGATCCATTCGCCGGGGCACACGATGGGCCACGTCGTCTACGCGAGTGAAAAACACGAGGTTGCCTTCATCGGCGATCTCGCGATGAGCGACGGGGAATCGCTCTCGCTGCCACCCTGGTTTTTCAACGAGGACGGGGACAGACTCGCGGACAGCATCGAGACGGTGGCCGAGAGACTGCCACCCGTCTCGCTGCTTGCGCCAGGTCACGGCGAGCCACTGTGGGGGGACGCCACCCAAATACTCAGGGGCGCCGACCCCCGACAATCGGTCACAGGAGACACTCCCTGGCGGATATAGCAATCCACATTAAGGGCGACGGAGAAGTGCCGAGGTATGAGTGGATCGTTCGTGATTGTTGGCGATGGAATCGCGGGGAGCACCGCCGCCGAGGAAATCCGGAAACACGACGATGACGCCGAGGTCACCGTCATCACCGACGAGGGCGAGGCGCTTTACAACCGGATCCTGATCAAGGAGTACGCGAAAGGCAAGATGCCCGAGGGGCCGGTGTCGATTCACGAGGATAGCTGGTACGCGGATCGGGACATCGACCTCCAGTTGAACACTTACGTCACGAGCGTGGACGAGGAGGCCCACGAGGTCCATACCCACCAAGGCGACACGATCGGCTACGACAAGCTGCTGGTCGCTACGGGCGGAACGCCCGCCCAGCTTCCGGTCCCCGGGAGCCACGCCGACGGAATCCACCACTTCTGGACGTTCGAGGACGCCCGGGACATCCGCGAGGGGATGGAGAAAGCGGACACCGCCGTGATCGTCGGGGCCGGCCTGCTCGGCATCGACCTGGCCGCAATCGCCGGCGCCCACGACCTCGATGACGCGTGGTACATCATGCGTGGCAACCGCTGGTGGCGCTACGCGCTGAGCCTCGAGGGCGCGGAGATCATGCACGAGGCGATGCGAGACCTAGGCGTCGAACTCGTCCTCGAGTCCGGCGTCGAGCGATTCGAAACCGACGACGAGGACCACGTCGTGGCCACGATCGACGCCAACGACGACCGCTACGAGAGCCGCTTCGTCGGGGCCGCCATCGGGCTCAACTTTAACACCGAACTCCTCCAGGGGACGAGCGTGGAGACCAACGGCGGCATCCACACGGACGAGTACATGCGGACCGACGCCGAGGACATCTACGCGGCCGGCGACATCGTAACCTTTTACGACCCGGTCATCGGCGGGGAAGCCCAGAACGGCTCGTGGGGGTCGGCGAAGGAGCAGGGCAGCCTGGCCGCCCGGACGATGCTGGCCGATCAGGGAGCTGACGTCGAGACCGAGGAGTTCCGCTGGGTCTCCTCCTACTCGATCACCCACTTCGACTTCCCGTTCCTCTCCTTTGGCTACCCCACCGAGGGTGACGACGAGGCCGAGCGGAAGTACAACGAGACCTCCTGGCGGCGGCTCACCTTCGAGGACGGCCAGCTCATCGGTGGCGTCCTCATCGGCGATCTCTCCGCCCAGTCCAAGTACAAGAAACTCATCCTGAGCGGCGCCGACGTGGCCGACCAGAAGGACGTCCTCCTGCAGGAGACCTTCGATCTGGACGATCTGGACGTCGACGTCGATCTCTAATCACCGTTCCGGACCGAAGCCGTTTTGCGCGATTCTCCCCGAGACCGGTACATGGACACGCCGGACGCGGGCGGGGAAATGACGCTTGCCTTCGACCTCTCGGCTCTGCAGGCCCTGGCCGAGCCGGGGACCGCATTCGCGGACGCCCGGCAATGGACCCGGTATGCAGGCGTCGTGTCGGCCGAGGAACCGACACACGTGCTGACGAACTTCACCCGGAAGCGACGCATCCGCGAGGACTTCTTTTCGGGGCCGAAGGGCGCCCAGGACACACTCGAAAGCGTTCGCGAACAGTTCGAATCCGACCGCTACGTCATGATCGGGACGACCGAACGGGATCGCGAACGGGCCGAGGCCGCGGGCTGGGAGTACCTGCCAGTCGAGGAGGCCGCCGACGCGGCGGGCTGGACAGTGGGCGAACAGCGGAAGCCTGATGGCGAACCGGACCGGGAGGATTGGCCATGACGGCCCAACCCGGGGTTCCGACGGGACCGAGCGGCCAGCCGATCGAGTTGTCCTGTGGCGAGACCATCGTGAGCGACGACCTGGATCTGGGCCTCCGAGAGTTCAGGTGTGATTGTGGAAAACAGCACGCCGTCGTGCTCGATCCCCACCCGCCCTCTCGATTCCTGCCGGAATCGGTGACCGAGGTCCTCGCGGAGACCCTCGCGGCCGAGGGCACGGAAATGGCGGAGTTCGGCATGGTCCCGCTCATGGGACTCGTGATGGACGCCCATCCGGAGCAGGTCGTCGCCCACGACGCGAGCGAGGACGGCTCCGTCGGTTACGCGGCGGCCTGGATCGCGGACTTCGACGCCCGCGAGTTCCACGAGATCGTCGTCCGGACCGTCCTCGAGGTGATGGCCCAGGCGGTGACGGCGGCCGGGGACGATTCGGCAACCGACGCCTTCAGCGAGCACCGGGCCGAGTTCGACGTGCGCGAGTTCGTCGAGGAATACCGGTCGGTGCGGGATTTCGAGGACGAGTGGGACGAGCCCGCGTAGCGGGCGAGGGCGGCCTCGAAATCCAGGGGAGTCCCGCGAGCGGAGCGAGGGGGACAATGGTGGACCTCGTCCACCAGTTTTTCGAGGACGAGTGGGACGAGCCCGCGTAGCGGGCGAAGTTGCCGGGCAAGTCGATCACGCCCACCTGTGTACCCAACCAACGGCAGGACCGAGCAAGACCCAAAGTGTCTTGAATCGGCGCAAACCTTCCACGACTAATGGCTGCGTTCACGGTAACGACGTCCCGTTCGACGTTCCTCGAACGGGCCGCCGGCGCCCCCGCGAACGCCCGGGCCCCGATCGTCGGGACCGTCGAAGCGGATCCCTGGGCGGCCTATCGGCGGGCACGCGGGTCGGAGCCGTCCGTCTTCTTCGAGACCTCCGGCGGCCGCGAGGGGTGGGGCTACTTCGGCGTCGACCCGAGCGACTTCCTGACCGTCGACGGCCCGGGCGCCCTGGACCGGCTCGAAACCTATCTGGCGGACGAGGACCTGGTCGAGACCGACTGCGAGATCCCGTACCCGGGTGGGCTCTTCGGCTGGCTCTCCTATGACGTGGTCCGGGATCTGGAGGATCTGCCCGCGGACGCGGTGGACGACCGCGGGCTCCCGCACCTCCAGATGGGGATCTACGACGCCATCGCCGCCTGGCGGATGCCGATCGAGGGCGAGCCGACCCTCTCGATCGTGGCCTCGCCCCGGATCGGGGAGGATCCCGAAGCGGCCTACGAGCACGGCGTCGGCAGGTTGGAAGCGCTCGCAGAGCGGATACGGGTGGGCGATCCCGACGCGGGCGAGCCGCCGGTCGCCACGAACACCGCCGAGTTCGAGAGTTCGACCGACCGGGTGGCCTACGCCGAGCGGGTCGGCACCGTCAAGGAGTACATCCGCGAGGGAGACACCTTCCAGGTCAATATCTCACAGCGGCTGGAGGCCCCAGCTGCGGTCCATCCCGTCGAGGCCTTCGACGCACTCCGGACGGTGAACCCCGCCCCCTATTCGGGACTGATCGAATTCCCCGGCGTCGACCTCGTGAGCGCGAGTCCCGAACTCCTCCTCGAGCGGGAGGGTGATCGCGTCGAGACCGAACCGATCGCCGGCACGCGACCGCGCGGGGAAACCGACGCTGACGACCAGGCGCTCGAGACAGATCTCACCGGCGACGAGAAGGAGCGGGCCGAGCACGCCATGCTCGTGGACCTCGAGCGAAACGATCTCGGGAAGGTTTCCGAGTACGGGACCGTTACCGTGGACGAGTACCGCCGGGTCGATCGCTACTCCGAGGTGATGCACCTCGTTTCGCTCGTCTCGGGACGGCTCCGTCCCGACGCGGGCGTGGTCGACGCCATCCGCGCGATGTTCCCCGGCGGGACGATCACCGGGGCGCCAAAGCCGCGGACGATGGAGATCATCGAGGAAGTGGAGTCGACCCGGCGCGGTCCCTACACCGGGAGCATGGCCGCCATCGGCTTTGACGGGCGCGCCACGCTCAACATCGTCATCCGAACGCTCGTCAGGCACGAGGACGAGTACCATCTCCGCGTTGGCGGGGGCATCGTTCACGACTCGGTCCCCGATCTGGAGTACGAGGAGACCCTCGATAAGGCCCGGGCGCTGCTCAACGCCGTCGACGCGGCCCTCGAAGCCGGCGAGATGGAGGTGGGGGAATGACCGCGAGTGAGGAGACCGGTGGACCGAGGGCCGTGGAAGCCGACGAGAACTGTACCCCCCACGTCCTCGTGATCGACAACTACGATTCCTTCGCGTACAACCTCGTCCAGTACGCCGGGGAGTTCGCCGGGCGGGTGACCGTCAGGCGAAACGACGCGATCTCGATCGACGAGGTCCGGGAGCTGGATCCCGACGGGATCATCGTCTCGCCCGGCCCGGGAATCCCCCAGGAAGCGGGCGTGTCCATGCCCGTCTTCGACGAACTCGACTATCCCACCCTCGGCGTCTGTCTCGGCCATCAGGCACTCTGTGCGGTGCACGGATCCCCCGTCGATCACGCACCCGGAGTAGTGCACGGGAAATCGTCGGTCGTGACCCACGACGGCGAGGGGATGTACGAAGGGCTCCCCACGGCATTCGAAGCCGGGCGGTACCACTCCCTCGGAGTCGAGCGCCGGAACCTCCCGGCGTGTCTCGAAGAGACCGCCTGGACCGACGACGAACCGGAACTGGTGATGGGCGTGCGCCACGAGGACAAACCACACTTCGGCGTCCAGTACCACCCCGAGAGCATCCTGACACCGAAGGGGAAAGATATCATCGAGGCGTTCGTAACGCGAGTATGCAGTACCACGTGAACGGCGAGCTGGTGCCCGCCGAACGGGCGACCGTCAACGTCGCGGACCGTGGATTCAAGTACGGCGACGCGGCTTTCGAGACGTTGCGGGCCTACGGTGGCACGCTTTTCGAGTGGGACGCCCACCTGAACCGTCTCGAAGGGACCTGTGTGGCCCTCGGGATGCCCGACGTGATCCCAGAGAATCTCCGCGAGCGCGTCGACGCGACCCTCGAAGCGAACGACCTCGCGGACGCGTACGTGCGGGTGTCGATCACCCGGGGCGTCCAACCCGGGGCGTTGACCCCGCAACCCGAGGTCGATCCGACGGTCGTGGTCATCGTCTCGGAACTCCCCCGAGCCGGCGTCGAGGGCGAACCACGTTGGGACGGGCCCGCGGTGCTCCAGACCGTCGAAACGCGGCGGAATCACCCCGAAGCGATCCCACCCGGGTTGAAAACCCACAACTACCTCAACGGTATTCTCGCCAGACTCGAACTCCGGGACGAGACCGGAACGGTCGAGGCCGACGACGCCCTCCTCCTCGATACCGACGGGTACGTCGCGGAGGGGACGACGGCAAACGTGTTCTTCGTGGCGGATGGCGTCCTCCACACGCCCTCCCTCGAGGGACCGATTCTGCCGGGCGTGACCCGCGAGGTGGTCCTGGATCTGGCTGCGGACCTGGAGATTCCGGTCGAGACCGGACGCTACCGCCTAAAGAAGGTCGAAGACGCGGACGAACTGTTCCTGACGAACACCACCGGGGAGGTCTGGCCGGTCGGCACGCTGGACGGCCGCGAATTCGCGATTGGGCCGGTGACGAAACGGTTGATGAAGGCATACGACGAGCTGGTCGAGACGTTTTACTGAGTTCGGGGCAGCGACTCGGGTGCGGGATTCGGGCGGCCTTGCTGGCCGGTCACACCGGAAAGCGCCTGTCACAGGACCTATTCCGGGGAGACCCCTCTGCGCAGTCGATGCCGACACTCGACGTCGAGGACGGGTTTTCCGTCCACGACTACCGCGAGGGACTCAAACTGCTGCGCCAGGGCGGGGAGACGATGACCCTTGCCAATCGCGAGGAGTACACCTGCCCGGTCTGTGACGAGCCGTTCGACCGTCTGCTCGTGACCGAGAGCCAGTCGCTTTCGTTCTCGAAGGCGCCAGCGGACCCGATCTGTCTCCGGGCCACCGATTCCAGGCTTCTGGTCCTGACCCACTGAAACCGGCGATCAATGCTTCGAATTTCGAAATCGAGTTGCGAAAACTGGAATCTTTCGCCGGACTTATTACGATGTGCGGGTTTCAATCGGTAATGCCAGACGACCGGACCGTACTTCTCATCGGAAGTGGGCCGATCCAGATCGGACAGGCAGCCGAGTTCGATTACTCCGGCGCACAGGCCTGCCGAGCCCTCCAGGAGGAGGGCGTCCGGGTCGTTCTCGTGAACTCCAACCCCGCGACGATCATGACCGACCCGGAGATGGCCGATAAGGTCTACATCGAACCGATCACCACGGAGGCCATCGCCGAGGTCATCCGCAAGGAAGAACCCGACGGCGTCATCGCCGGCCTGGGCGGCCAGACCGGGCTGAACGTCACCGCCGAACTCGCCGAGGAGGGCGTCCTCGAGGAGTACGACGTGGAGATCATGGGGACGCCGCTGGACACCATCTACGCCACCGAGGACCGCGAACTGTTCCGCGAGCGGATGCGAGGACTCGGCGAGCCGATGCCGCGTCGCCGACGATCGCGCTCGACGACGAGTCGACGTCCGATCGGACGAGAACCTCGAGGACGCGTCGACGACGCCGTCGAGCGGTCGGCGGCCTCCCGGTCATCATGCGGACGACCTACACGCTGGGCGGCGCGGGGTCGGGCGTCGTCTCCGACATGGACGAACTCCACGACCGCGTCAAGCGCGGCCTCACCCTCTCCCGGAACGACGAGGTGATGATCACCGAGTCCATCGACGGCTGGGTCGAACTCGAGTACGAGGTCATGCGGGACGCCGACGACTCGACGTATCATCATCTGCAACATGGAGAACCTCGACCCGATGGGGATCCACACCGGGGAGTCGACGGTCGTCACCCCGAGCCAGGTCATCCCCGACGAGGGCCACCAGGAGATGCGCGACGCGGCGCTGGAGGTCATCCGCGATCTGGGCATTCAGGGCGGCTGTAACATCCAGTTCGCGTGGCGCGACGACGGCACGCCGGGTGGGGTATACCGCGTCGTCGAGGTGAATCCGCGGGTCTCCCGCTCCTCCGCGCTCGCCTCGAAGGCGACCGGGTACCCGATCGCCCGCGTGACCGCGAAGGTCGCGCTGGGCAAGCGCCTCCACGAGATCGAAAACGAGATCACCGGCGAGACGACCGCCGCCTTCGAGCCGGCGATCGACTACGTCGTCACGAAGGTCCCCCGCTGGCCCAAGGACAAGTTCCCGGAGGTCGACTTCACGCTCTCGACGGCGATGAAGTCCACCGGCGAGGCGATGTCGATCGGCCGGACCTTCGAAGAATCGCTGCTCAAGGCACTCCGCTCGACTGAGTACGTCCCCGCCGTCGACTGGGAGACGGTTTCCGACGATCAGCTCGTGGAGCACTACCTCGAAACCCCGACGCCCGACCGGCCCTATGCCGTCTTCGAGGCCTTCGAGCGTGGGTTCACCACGGCGGAGATCGTCGATGCGACCGGGATCGAGGAGTGGTACATCGAGCGCTTCGCGCAGCGTCGGCCAGAGGCCGCCGGCGGCCGCGGCCAGAGCGGCGACTTCCGAGCCCGCCGCCGAGACGGGCTTCACCGAACAGCGAGATCGCCGCAGATGGCGACGCGACCGCGAACCGTCGACACGGCGACGCCGACCGGTGGCGGATGCGGGCCGCGCCGAGGTCGACCGTCGCCGGACGCACCGAGCCGACGCGATCCGGCCGTCCCAGTCGAAACCGTCGAGACCACGGGTCAACCCCGCACCTTCAAACAGGTCGATACCTGTGCCGGCGAGTTCGCCGCGTCGACGCCCTACTACTACTCCTCGCGCTCGCCGGACCGCACGCGGGACCCGCGAGGAGGTCCAGATCGACCCCGACGTCGAGAGCGTGGTCGTCGTCGGCGGCGGCCCGATCCGCATCGGCCAGGGCGTCGAGTTCGACTACGTGCTCGGTCCATGCGGTCCGGGCCCTCCGGGAGGCGGGCATCGAGGCCCACGTCGTCAACAACAACCCCGAGACCGTCTCGACGGACTACGACACCTCCGACGGCCTCTTCTTCGAGCCGATCACCGCCGAGGAGGTCGCAGACGTCATCGAGGCGACCGGCGCCGACGGCGTGATGGTCCAGTTCGGCGGCCAGACGTCGGTGAACATCGGCGACCCACTCGCGGCGGAGATCGAGCGCCGGGGCCTGGACTGTGAACTTCTCGGCACGAGCGTCGAGGCGATGGACCTCGCGGAGGACCGCGACCGCTTCAACTCGCTGATGGACGAGATGGGAGTCGATCAGCCGGCCGGCGGCACGGCGACGAACGAGGCCGAAGCACTCGAGTTGGCCCACGAGATCGGCTATCCCGTCCTCGTGCGCCCGAGCTACGTGCTCGGCGGCCGGGCGATGGAGGTCGTCTACGACGACGAGGAGCTGAAAGGCTACATCGAGGAGGCCGTCCGGGTCAGCCCGGACAAGCCGATCCTCGTGGACGACTTCCTCGAGGGGGCAATCGAACTCGACGTCGACGCCGTCGCGGACGGCGAGGACGTCCTCATCGGCGGCGTGATGGAGCACGTCGAGACCGCGGGCGTCCACTCCGGGGACTCCGCGGTGATGATCCCGCCGCAGAACCTCGATAGTGAGACGATGGGCCGGGTGCGGGAGGTCGTCGAGGACATCGCCACCGCCCTGGAGACCGTCGGTCTGCTCAACGTCCAGCTCGCCATTCAGGACGAGACGGTGTACGTCCTCGAGGCCAACCCTCGCTCGTCACGGACGGTTCCATTCATTTCGAAAGCCACCGGCGTCCCGATCGCCAAGCTCGCGGCGAAGGTGATGGCCGGAACAAGTCTTCAGGAACTCGGCGTCGAGGAGCAGATCCCCGAGCAGATCTCCATCAAGGAGGTCGTCCTGCCGTTCGACCGCCTGCCGGGCTCGGATCCCACCCTCGGCCCGGAGATGAAGTCCACCGGGGAGGTGATGGGCACGGCGGATTCCTTCGGCAAGGCCTACCAGAAGTCCCAGATGGCCGTCGACAAGCCGATCCCGACCGAGGGGACCGCGCTGATCGATCTGGACAACGACGAGTTCCCGGATCGCGACTCGGACGCCGGTCGGGAACTGATCGAAGGGTTCGCCCGGCACTTCGCCATCGCGGACTTCGAGGACGAGAGCGACTTCGAGGAAGCCATCGAGGAGGGCGAGATCGACCTCATCATCTCGCGGAACCGCAAGCCACTCCAGGTGGCCGTCGAGCACGAGGTCACCTACTTCTCGACGTACCCCTCCGCCCGGGCCACGCTCGCCGCGCTCGAGGCCCAGGACGAGCCACTCGACATCGAGGCCATCTCCGAGCGCCCGAAGCGGACCGCGAAGTGGGGCCGAGAGTAAGCCGAGAACTGCCCAGGCAGCAGGAATCAGTCTGCCGGTCGTCGTCGGTCAGTGGTGATGCGGATCGTGCGGTTCGCCTGGAAGTCTTTCTCGCCGGCCTCGATTCGCACGTCGAGCCAGTTTTCCATGGGAATGAGGGGACACTCGTAGCCCTCGTTGTACGCACACGTCGGGTTGTAGGCCTCGTTGAAGTCGAGAACCCAGCCCCCGTCACGAGAGTGGCTCTCCCGCTCGAGGTCGAGATACCGGCCCGCCGCATAGGTTTCCTCCCCGTTCGTCTCGTCTCTGAAGGGAACCCAGAGCCGGTCCTCGCTCGCATCGCCCTTGTAGGCCTGGAGCGTGACCGCCTCGCCGTCGATCTCGATGGCGAATTCGCCCCACTCGAGGTACTCCTTGGCGTTGCCGGCGGTGGTCTCGACGGTCAGGCTGTCCGGATCCTCGTGTTCGTGGAGCGCCACCTCGAAACGCATCGATTCGTCGACGGGAAAGTAGTCGAGTCCCGGGAATTCGCTCTGGGCCGTATGGGGGATGGGCGACCGCGGGCTCTCGGCGAAATAGGCCGCCTTCTGCTCGCGCTGCTCGCGAATGGACGTGACGTAATCCTGTCCCATGGCGGGGTATTCCGTCCGCGAGGAATAAAGCCAACCGGGTTGTCGCGGTTCGAGGCCACAACCGCCGGACGGGTGAGAGTGCCGACCGGACCGGTCAGTGTGTTGCTTTCGGGTGGGCGCCCGCCTCGGCCATCGCGAGCACGTCGTCGAAGAAGTCGAGGGTGTCGTGCGGGCCGGGATGGGCTTCCGGGTGATACTGACGGGTGATGACGTCGAGATCGGCGGACTCGGCCCCTTCGGGCGTGTCGTCGTTGACGTTGATCTGGGTCACCTCGAGGTCGCCGGCGTCGGCGACCATGTAGCCGTGATTCTGCGTGGTCATGACGACCCGACCGCTCGCCTGGTCGAGAACCGGCTGGTTGACCCCGCGATGCCCGAACTCCATCTTCGTCGTCTCGCCGTCGACGGCGTTGGCGACGATCTGCATGCCCAGACAGATGCCGGCGATCGGGATGCTCGCCGACGAAGTCGCTCGACGAGCGATCTCCGGTCGGCGTCGAAGTTCGCGGGGTCGCCGGGCCCGTTCGAGATGAAGAGCAGGTCGGGGTCGATGGCCTCGACGTCTTCGGGCGTCGCATCGTAGGGCAGGACGTGGACGGTCGCGTCACGTTCGACCAGCGATTCGACGATGGAGCCCTTGGCGCCGCAGTCGATCGAGCGCGACCGTCGGGGCCGTCACCGTCCGCGCGGTGGACCTCGACCTCGTCGACGCTGACCATGTCCCCGATGTTCTCGATATCGCTCATGTGCGGGCAGACGTCGAGTTGTTCGCGGGCCGTCTCGGGGTGGCGTCGGGGCCGGCGGCGATGCCGCACTTCATCGCGCCGCCGTCGCGGATGTCGAGCACGAGGTCGCGGGTGTCGAGGTGGTCGACGGCGGGGACGCCCTCCTCGGTGAGCCACTCGGCGACGTCGTCGGTGAGTTCGCGGGCGACGACGGCGCTGGGGTGGACGCGGTCGGACTCGAATCGCTCCTCTCGGACGCCGTAGTTCCCGATGAGCGGGTAGGCGAAGGTCAGCACCTGCTCCTCGTAGGACGGGTCGGTCAGGCTCTCCTCGTAGCCGGTGTACGGCGTGGTGAAGACGAGTTCGCCGTGGGTCTCCCCGGGAGCCCGGGTGCGACCCTCGACGACCTCGCCGGTCTCCAGGGCGATGTAGGCGTCCGACATTACGAGATTCAAACGTTGGACGAAATATAAGGCTTGCTTTCGTAGTTGAATTACGAAATTCGAAACAGTTTTCGTCGGGCCACCACACCGACTGACATGGACGATCTCGACCGGGACATCCTGGCGCTGCTCCGGGAGGACTCCCGAACCCCCTACACCGAGATCGCCGACGCCCTCGACGTCTCGGAGGGGACGGTCCGCAACCGCGTCGATCGACTCGTCGAGGACGGGATCATCGAGCGGTTCACCGTCGCGACCCGCACGGGGAACGTCAAGGCGATGATCGAGGTCGGCGTCGGCGTCGACGTCGACACCCACGAGGTCGCCGACCGCATGGCCGAGTGGCACGAGGTGGATTTCGTCTGGCAGGTCTCCGGCGAGGAGGACGTGGTGCTCGTCGTCGACGCGATGGACACCGAGCGGGTCAACGAACTCATCACCCGCACCCGCGAGCAGGAGGAGGTTCGCTCGACGAAAACGCGACTCATTCTCGAGGAAACCCGGGGGTAGTGGCCGTTCCGATCGGTTCACGGGCCAGACCGGTGGGTACAAAACCGTCCTCGCCGTTGCCATCTCCATGACTCTCTCCAACGACGCGGGCGACAGTGCGCTGTCGGAGCGCTCCGGCGGCGAGGCGGTGATCGCGGTCGACGCCGAGGACAACCCGCAGGGCGTGGTCGACCGCATCGACGCCCACACCGGGGACGGCATCCGCCATCGCGCATTCACCTGTATGCTCTTCGACGAGAAGGGACGCGTCCTGCTCGCCCAGCGGGCCCGCGAGAAGCGCCTCTGGGACACCCACTGGGACGGCACCGTCGCGTCCCATCCCGCGGAGGGCCAGACCCAGATCGAGGCCACCGAGGAACGCCTCGAGGAGGAACTGGGCATCACCCCGGACCAGTACGAGGACCTCCGGATCACCGACCGGTTCGAGTACAAGCGCCACTACCTCGACGAGGGGGTCGAGTGGGAGGTCTGTGCGGTCCTCAAGGCGACGGTGACGGACACCGATCTCGACACCGACCCGAACGAGGTCGGCGGGGCCCTCTGGGTCGACTACGATGACCTCTGGGAGAACCCCCGGAACTACCGACAGCTCCGGACCTGCCCCTGGTTCGACGTCGCGATGCGCCGGGACCTGGGGGAGGACTGGAGCGAATCGGTGTGATCCAGGGACGGAGGTGAATGGGTGGAACAGCCGAAAGCCGACCTGCATGAAACTCTCCGAGTCCGTCCGGGATTCGATTCTCGAACACGCGCGCGAAGCCGACCCGAAAGAGGCCTGCGGACTCCTCGGGGGGCGGGACGGGGATCCGCCGGTCGTTCTCGGTTCGATTCGGACGCCGAACGTCGCCGACAATCCGACACGTCGATTCGAAATCGACCCCGAGGCGCTGCTCGAAGGCCACGAGTCGTTCGAAGCGGCTGGGCTCTCACTGTTGGGCTTTTACCACTCCCATCCAGTCGGGCCGTCGGCTCCGAGCGAGACCGATCGGGACGGGGCCGGCTGGGCGAACTCCGCCGTCTTGATCGCCTCGCTCGCCGATCGCGAACCGGTACTGGGCGCCTGGTGGTTCACGGGCGAGACGTTTCGATCGATCCCGCTCGAAACGATCGAGTCCCCACACGGCGCCGATAGCACTTAGGGCGCCGGGGGCAAAGTCCGCCTATGGTCGACTTTCAGCGGCGGGACACGTCCCGGGACGAGCGGGACGACTCGGCGGCGCCCGAACCGACCGAGGACGAACCGGAACCGGAACACGACCACGATCACCACGCCCCGGACCTGGAATCGGTCGGGGCCGCCGTCCTGACGGTCTCCTCTTCGCGGTCCCTCGACGACGACCCCAGTGGGGATGCCATCAGAGACGCCTTCGAAGCGGACGGTCACCGGGTCGTAACCCGCGAACTGGTGAGAGACGATCTCGATCGGATCCAGGGGACCGCAAACCAGCTGATCGATCGACGCGACGTCGACGTGCTGGTCTCGACCGGCGGAACCGGCGTCACCCCGGACGACGTAACCGTCGAGGCGGTGGCACCGCTCTTCGAGAAGCGCCTGCCGGGTTTCGGGGAACTCTTCCGGCGCAAATCCGCCGAGGAGATCGGTTCGAAGGCGATCGCGTCCCGGGCCACGGCGGGGATCGCAAACGGCGTCCCGGTCTTCGTCGTCCCGGGCAGCCTCGACGCGGTTTCCCTCGCGATGGACTCGTTGATCCTCCCCGAAATCGGTCATCTGGCGGGTCTGTCCCGCCACGAATCGGAGCAGTAGGTACCCGCCTCGTTCGAGAAGCAGTCCGCCGACTAGTCGTCCCCGTCCTCGAACCGCAACTGGACCCCGATTCCGTCCGGGTCCGTGATTTTGATGCCGCCCGAAATCTCCACGATGGGTGATCCCACCGTCTCGAATCGGTTCCTCGCGGCTTCAATTGCTTCCTCCTCGGGGACGACGAATTCGATCCAGTCGACCCCCCGGCCCGTCGCCGGGTCGGTTCGTCCGAGGTAGTTCGTCACCCCGAGGTGGTGATGGGCGTGCCCGGTGGCGAAAAACCGGGCCATGTCCCCGATCTCGCGGGATACCGGCAAGCCCACCCGGTCCCGGTAGAAGGCGGTCGATTCCTGGAGATCCGTGACTTCGAGGTGGAAGTGCCCGATTCGGGTGGCTTCCGGGGCATTCATCCCGGCTTCAGCCTCGTCCCGCAGCGCGTCCAGCGATAATGGATCTGTTTCCATGACCACCTCGCCCGCGTCGTTTCGCGGCCATTCCGCCCGCGGTGTCACGGTGTACAGTTCGATCCCGTTGCCGGCCGGGTCGGTGAGATACAGCGAGTGGGTCACGCCGTGGTCCGTGGCCCCGTCGAGTTCGTAGAAGCGCTCGGTCCTGAGCAGTGCCGCCCCGAGGGCCGCCCTGGAAGGGTATTCGAAGGCGACGTGGTACAGGCCGGCCTGTGAGTCAGTCCGAGGGCCGCGATCGCTCCCGTCCAGCAGTTCGATCAGCGGCGTTCCGTCGACTCCCAGGGTGCCACTCGACTCCGTGTACTCGAACAGGTCGAGGCCGACGACGTCCTCGTAAAAGGAACTCGTGCCGTACAGGTCTGCCACGGCGATGGCCACCCGTCCCGGGCGGGTCGCTGCCGGGAGTTCGGCCGCGTTCTCGCTCATGGGATGTCCTTGGAACCCCGAACCTATTGGCTCACCGGATCGGGCAGAGACGAAGACCACTGCGGCCACCGCAGTGGGACCGGATCGGGACCGACACGCCACAATGGAACACCCAACCTAAAAAGGGTCGTTTCGTCAGGGATGTAATGACACTCGACCGGTATCCAGGAACCACGTTCGAGAAGGCCGATCCGCCATGAACCGCCGCATGGCCGACCTGCTCGTCGCGGGGATCGCTGGGCTCGTCCTCCTGCTCGGCGCGGTCTGGAGCTTCCAGGCCGCCCAGCAACCCTCGACAATGATGGACGGCACGATGGGATCGATGATGGACGGGTCGATGGGAACCTACGGCACCGACCCGTTGGTCTACCTCCTCGGCGGGGTGATCCTCGCCGTCGTGATCGCCGGCGGGTATCTGGTCGTCCGCGATCAGATAGCGAGGCCGGCCGAGTCAGCAACACGGGCATCGAACGGGGTCCCCGCCGCCGGACCGATGGGCGAAACCGCGGACTCACGGCCGGAAACCGGGCCAGTCGAGAGCCCGGGAGCACCAGCAACCGAAGGGGCGGAATCGGCGAATCGAGGTTCGGATCCGGTCCCCGAGCGGGAACTCCTCCGCTATCTCCCCGATGACGAGCGGCGGGTGCTCGAACCGGTGATCGATTCTCCGGGCGTCACCCAGATCGAGATCCGCGATCGCTCCGACTTCTCGAAGAGCAAGGTCAGCCAGACGCTCTCCGAACTCGAGAAACGCGGATTGGTCTACAAGGAAAAGCAGGGCCGCACCTTCCGGGTGTATCCTGGCGAGGAGCTGGACGAGGCCGAATCGGCCTAAAGAAGGCGGGGAGGAGTACCGACTGGCTACGGATCGGGTAGATTCAGGCGCCGAGTGCAAGCAACTGTTCTTCGATCAGGATCTCGGGTTCGATCAGGGACGGGTCCACGCCCAGATCGAGCTGGCGCGTGACGAACTCCGGGACCGAATCCGGGGCGTACCAGACGATCCGCAATCCCGGCTGGAGCCGTTTCGCGACGGGTATCGCCGTCGCCTCTCCGGGGTCGGTAACGAACAGCAGTGCCGCCTCAGCGAGCCCCGCCTCGTCGAGATCCGTCTCCGTGACGGGGGTTGGGACCTGGGTCGTTTCCACGTCGTTTGCTGTGAGAACCGCGTCGAGCCCTCGATCGGGGCCGACGATGAGTGCACGTGTCATGGTTATTCGTACTCGATCGTCGCCGGTGGTTTGTGGGTGACGTCGTAGACGACCCGGGAGACCGAGTCGAGCTGGCCGGTGATCCGGCTCTGGATCCGCTGGAGAACGTCCCAGTCGAGGGGCTGGGCGCGGGCGGTCATCCCGTCACGGCTCTCGACCGAGCGGACGGCCACGATCCAGCCGTGGACCCGGTTGTCGCCCTTGACCCCCGTCGCTTTGCCCAGCACCGCCGCGAAGGCCTGCCACGGGTCGTACGCCTCGAGTTCGTCCTCCACCACCGCGGTCGCCTCCCGGGCGACGTGGAGTTTCTCCTCGGTGACCTCCCCGAGGATCCGCACGGCCAGACCGGGCCCCGGGAACGGCATCCGCTCGGAGACGACCTCCTCGAGGTCGAGTTCGCGGGCGACTTCCCTGACTTCGTCCTTGTAGAGGTCCCGCATCGGTTCGACGATCCCGTCGAAATCGACGACATCGGGGAGCCCGCCGACGTTGTGGTGGGACTTGATCGTGCCCTCGCTCTCGATCCGGTCGGGGTAGATCGTTCCCTGGACGAGCATCGAGGCGTCGACCTCGCGGGCGACGGTCTCGAACTCCCGGATGAACTGCTCGCCGATGGCGTGGCGTTTCTCCTCGGGATCGGTCACGCCCGCGAGGGACGTGAGGAACCGCTCTTGGGCCTCGACGATGCGGAGGGACTCCATGTGGGAAAAGGTCTCTCTGACTCCCGCAGTCTCGCCCTTTCGCATGAGCCCCGTGTCGACGTAGACTGGGATGAGTTGCTCGCCGACGGCCTCGTAGGCGAGAGCGGCCGCTGTCGAGGAGTCGACCCCCCCGGACAGAGCGATGATGGCCGTCTCGTCCCCGATTTCGCTCTCGATCTCGGCCTTGGCTTCCTCGATGAACGACTCGACGTCGACCATGTCAGGCCACCTCCCGGGTCGGGGACGTTCGTTCGAGAATCGCCTCGAGGAACCCGACGAAGGGTGGGCTCGCCCGGGTCGGTCGCGAGCGGAACTCGGGGTGGAACTGCGTCCCGAGGAAGAAGGGGTGATCGTCGAGTTCGAGGATCTCCATCCGATTGCCGGCTTCCCCGGAGAACCGCAACTTGCCCTCGGTCAACTTTTCGATGTACTCGGGGTTGACCTCGTAGCGGTGCCGGTGGCGTTCGGTACAGGTGTCGTCGTCGTAGATCTCGTGTGCGAGGGTCCCCGATTCGATCTGGGTCTCCCTGGCGCCCAACCGCATCGTGCCACCCAAATCTTCGAGATCGTACTGGTCCGGGAGCAGGTCGATAACCGGGTGCGGTGTCGACTCGTCGATCTCCGTCGAATGGGCATCCCCCAGCCCGAGCACGTTGCGGGCGTACTCGATGACCGCGAGCTGGAAGCCAAAGCAGAGACCCAGGTACGGGACGTCGTTCTCGCGGGCGTAGGTGATCGCATCCATCTTTCCATCCACGCCCCGACTCCCGAAGCCGCCGGGGACCACGATTCCGTCCGCCGATGCGAGGCGGGTTTCGTCGCCGTCGTCCATCCGGTCGGCTTCGACCCATTCGACGTTCACGTCGACACCCTGGTCGAGTCCGGCGTGTTTCAGTGCCTCCCGGACCGACATGTAGGCGTCCCGCAGGTCGTACTTTCCGACGAGGGCGATGTCGAGTACCCTGTCGGTCTCCTGGGTTACCAGGTCGCGCCACTCGGTACTGCGATGGGCTCGGGGGATCGCCCGCTCTGTGAGGTCCAGTTTGTCCATCACGTATTCGTCCATTCCCTCCTCCTCAAGGAGGAGCGGGACCTCGTAGACGTCCGGCACGTCGTAATTCGAGAAGACCGCCCGGGTGGGAACGTCACCGAACAGCGCGATCTTCTCCCGGACTTCCTCCTCCAGTGGGTCATCACACCGACCGACGATGATGTCCGGTCGCAGGCCGATCGAGCGGAGTTCCTTCACGCTGTGCTGGGTCGGCTTGGTCTTCTGTTCGCCGTTCGGGGCGTAGGGAACGAGAGTCACGTGGGTGAGGAGGGCGTTCTCGTCGGGTTCCTCGTCGACGAACTGCCGGAGGGCCTCGAGAAACGGCATCCCCTCGATGTCACCCACCGTCCCGCCGACCTCGACGAGACAGACGTCGTGGCCTTCGGCGGCCTCGCGGATGCGCCGCTTGATGTCGTCGGTGAGATGGGGGATGATCTGGACGGTCTTCCCGAGATAGTCACCCGCCCGCTCGCGCTCGATGACGTGCTGGTAGACCTTCCCCGAGGTGACGTTGTGATCGAAGGTCATGTCGATGTCGAGGAAGCGCTCGTAGTTCCCCAGATCGAGGTCGACCTCGCCGCCATCCTTGAGGACGTAGACCTCCCCGTGCTGGTAGGGGTTCATCGTGCCCGCGTCGACGTTGAGATAGGGGTCGATCTTGACCGCCGTTACGTCGAAGCCGGCGTTCTCCAGCAGGCGGCCCAGACTGGCCGCCGTGATTCCCTTTCCGAGCCCCGACATCACCCCGCCTGTCACGAAAATGAACTTGTTCCCCAGCGAGGGGTCGTATCCGGTCTCTGTCGGCATACTGACCGTGCGGTGCCGGCGGCAAAAACCATTTCGGACGAGGTGCCGACCCGGCGCTTTTGGCTCCGTCGACCCGCCGGGTTGGAGAGAGACGTTTTAACGATGGAGACATAATCGGGGCCCATGGGATTGCTCTCACGCCTGTCCTTCCTGATCCGGTCGAAGCTCAACGCGCTCATCGGCCGGGCCGAGGACCCGAAGGAAACCCTGGATTACTCCTACCAGCAGATGCGGGACGAACTCACCGACGTCGAGAAGGGCATCGCCGACATCACCGCCCAGAAAAAGCGCCTCGAAGTCCAGCGGGACCGCCTGGAGGAGAACATCGAGAAGCACAACGAGCAGGCCCGGGAGGCGATGGCCCAGGACCGCGAGGATCTGGCAAAGCGGGCCCTCGAGAAGAAACAGGCCAAACAGTCTCAGGTCGAGGACCTCTCGACTCAGGTCCACGAACTCGAATCGACCCAGTCCTCACTCGAGGAGAAGAAGGCCGACCTCAAGCGGCAGATAGAGGAATTCAAGACGAAAAAGGAGACCGTGAAGGCCCGCTACGAGGCCGCCGAGGCCCAAACCCGTGTCTCGGAGGCCATCGCGGGCGTCGGGGACGAGATGGAGGACGTCAACCGCTCGATCGAGCAGGCAACCGAGAAGACCGAGGAGATGGAGGCTCGGGCCGCCGCCCTCGACGAACTCGAGGAACGGGGCGTGCTCGACAGTGCCATCTCCGACCAGGACCAGATCGACCGCGAACTCGAGGCGGGCCGGGAGGAGCGGGAACTCGAGGCCGAGCTGGAGACGTTGCGGGAGACCGAGGGAGAAGGTGAGGCGGAGCCGGCAACCCCCGAGGAAGCGGAGGCCGAAGAGGTCAAGAAGGAACTCGAAGCTCAGGTCGACGAATCGGAGGTCGAGGCCGAACTCGAGGAGTTGCGGGAGGAAGAGGAGGGGGCCTGACCGCTCGAGTCGCTTCTTCGAGCTGGTGTCGTGTAGTGAGTGAGTCTTGATAAACAGGTTTCGGGAACGCTTTGCGTGAAGGCACTCCCGTTCGGACCGAGCCGGATAACTGGTTTCGTGGTGAGTCGAAAACTAACGGGTAGGTGATCTCATCCGGGTGCGAAATACAGGGATCGTATGCAGCATGGAAACCGCGATATTTTCCACAGGGGATTCCAGAATGGGCTGTGGGAAGGACCGTTCGAATTGAACGTTACAGGTTCTGATCTATCCACCGACACCACGCGTGGAAATCGGTTGCCCCGCTTTGTTCGGCGATTGACTGAAGTGTCCCGGTTGGGATGTCATCCGCCGATTTCATCGGTACTGTCACGACCCGCACCTCCTCCGTGTCTGGTGACTCATATCGGAGTTTTAAATGGCTCCCAACGCGGCCTGTCCGGACGAACCCGTGGTCAAGTAACACAGATGCGATTTCACGCCCTGAAAAATTCGTCCGAACCATCTACCGCATGAACTCGGGAAGCTCCTTCTCGCCGGGCTCCCTGTCCGCAAGCCCCCACTCTGCTAAATCTTCATCAGTAACTGGTTCTCCGGCACCCTCGTGCAATTCCAGCGCCTCCGCAAGCATACGAAGTGCCTTTGTCTTCGTCTCTCCAAACGAGGCAACGCCGGTTTCGAGGTCACGGGCTGTAATACTCCCATCCGCTTCGTGGATGAATTCCACCCCTTCCTCGGGAGATTCCTCGCGCGTTGCACTCGCCATACCCACAATACGTGGAAACGGGAGAATAAGCCTTCGGTTGTTCACCTGTTTTGATTGAACCTGGCTATTCATTCTGGAGCCGGTTCTGGCCGGTACACGCCCTATACAGCACCGGATTGGAAGCACTGTCACGAAGAGCGTACAACAGGGTTCGCTGGATTAATGGGAACGGAAATCGTCTCGAATGGGAGAAAGCCCCCAGCAATGACGAGACACTGGTGGGTGGATTCGGCCGGAAATTTCTCGGACCGCAGTTAGCCCAACTGCCGCCCGACCAACTCCACCACTGTCCCACCAAGGGCCCCGAAGCCGACCAACCCAACAGCGTAGAAGAGAGAGACGTGCCGAGAAAGAAGCCCCTGCGGGCGGCCCAGCTGATCGACGCCCTGGTACACCCAGACCGCGCTCAAGAGGGCAAACGCGACGGAGAGCAGCAGGACCCCCAGCACCCATCCATACGAGGCGCTCGTGACGTTCCGCGTGGCCGCATACGCCCCGGCCATCGCGAGGACGACGGAAAGAATCACCAGCATACTCGTCGTGACCAGGAGTGCCGCCAGGATCCAGACCGAAACCATGAGCACCAGCAGGAGCACGACGTTCCGGTCGTAGTCCCCGTACCCGAGCCTCGCCGTCAGGTGGGCCACCCCGATGGAGGTGGCGCCCGCGATGACGGTCGGAATCACCGTCAGCAGGATGAGAAAGCCCCCGGGATCGAAATTCGTCATCCCGTTCCGTTCCGTCCTAAAGGGCTAAAACGCTGTGCCAGCGGGTGAAATAGCTCGGAAACGCCCGCAAAATCTATCGTGGACGAATCAGACCGTTGGATTCCCGTTCCCCCGTCAGAATTTCGAGGCGTTACCCCGCCAGGAAGTCCGGTTTGATCCGCTTTTCCTCGCGTTCGCCCTCGAGGTGTTCGAGGAAGGAATCGAGTTCGACCTCCTTGCGCTCCCGCTCCTCGCGATCGCGCACCGAGATGTCACCGGCCTCCTCCTCGTTGTCCCCGAGAACCAGCATATAGGGCACACGGTCCTCGTGGGTCTGCTGGATCTTCTTCCCGACCGTCCAGTCCCGGTCCTCGACCTCGACCCGGAAGTCCCGGGTGGCGAGTTCGTCGGCGACCGAGCGGGCGTACTCGAGGTTGTCGTCCGAAACGGGGAGGATACGAACCTGCTCGGGGGCGAGCCAGAGCGGGAACTTGCCGTCGAAGTGCTCGATGAGCACCATGAAAAAGCGCTCGTAACTGCCGTAGAGCGCCCGGTGGATCATGACCGGCCGGTGGTCCTCGTTGTCGGCTCCGGTGTAGGTCAGATCGAAGCGCTCGGGCATGTTGAAGTCCAGTTGGACCGTCGGCCCGTCCCAGGTCCGCCCCAAAGCGTCCTCGAAGGCGAAGTCGATCTTCGGCCCGTAGAAGGCACCGTCGCCCTCCTCGAGATCGTATTCCAGGCCCAGATCTTCGAGCACGTCCCGGAGCTGGTTCTCGGCGGTCTCCCAGATCTCGTCGCTGCCGACGGACTTCTCGGGTCGCGTGGCAAGTGCCACCTCGGCCTCGAGGTCGAACGTTTCCAGCACCGCGAAGATCATGTCGACGATGGTCGCGACTTCCGCCTCGATCTGGTCGGGCCGGACGAAGAGGTGCCCGTCGTCGATGGTGAAGGCCCAGACGCGGGAGAGCCCGGAGAGTTCCCCGCGCTGTTCCTTGCGATACACCTTGCCGTCCTCGGCGTAGCGCACGGGCAGGTCGCGGTAGCTCCAGGTCGTCTGGTCGAAGATCATCGCATGTCCCGGGCAGTTCATCGGCTTGAGGCCGTACTCCTCGTCGTTGACCTCGAGGAGGAACATGTCGTCGACGTAGTTGTCGTAGTGCCCGGACTGCTTCCAGAGTTCGGTCCGGAAGAGATGCGGGGTCTCGGTGTAGTCATACCCCTCCTCGAGGTTCATCTCGGTCACGAACCGCTCGAGTTCCCGGAGGACCGTCTTGCCGTTCGGATGATAGAGCGGGAGCCCCGGGCCCGTCACGTCGGGGATCGAGAACAGTTCGAGTTCGGTGCCGAGCCGGCGATGGTCCCGCTCCTTTGCCTGCTCGCGCTTCTCGAGGTAGTCCTCGAGTTCCTCCTCGGTGGGGAAGGCGGTCCCGTAGATCCGCGTCAGCGTCTCCCGGTTCTCGTCCCCGCGCCAGTACGCGGCGGAAACGTTGATGAGGGCGATTGCCCCGACCTCGCTGGTGGATTCCACGTGTGGCCCCTTGCAGAGGTCCTGCCAGTCGTCCTGTCGGTAGAAGGAAATCGGGCCCTCGCCCGCAGCCTCGTCCTCGAGGATTTCCTGCTTGTAGGGATTGTCCCCGTAGAATTCCAGGGCCTCCTCCCGCGAGAGTTCCCGCCGCTCGACGTCGTAATCCGCCCCGATGATCGCGTCCATCTCGGCCTGGATCGCCTCGAGGTCGTCCTGGTCGAGGTCGACGCCGTCGACGTCGTAGTAAAATCCCTCGTCGGTCGACGGCCCGATGGCCAGTTTCGCCTCCGGATACAGGCGCTGCAGGGCCTGGGCGAAGACGTGTGAGGCCGTGTGGCGGAGCACCTCGAGGTACTCCTCGCTCCCCTCGGTCACGATCTCCACCGCGACGTCGTCCTCGATCGGCGTCTCCTTTGCCACCAACTCGCCGTCGACCTTCCCGGCGACTGTGTCGCTCCCGAGACCCGGACCGATCTCGTATGCGACGTCCTCGATCGTGGCCCCGGACTCGACCGCGAGTTCGGAACCGTCGGGAAGGGTTACCGTGACCGTGCTCATGGGGCGTGGTAGGAGGTGTTTCCCCCATAAGTGTATTGAGGCCGGTCCGGAAACTGACGGGACCGGAAGTCCCGCTGAAACTCACAGTCGATAGAACTTCGTCCGCCAGAACCGATCGTGGGCGTCTTCGAGAGCTTCGCGGGGCGAACCGGTGGCGTCGACGGGCTTCGTGACCGTCGCTTCGGCCGCGAACTCGGGCAAGAGGGTCGATTCGCCGACGACGTAACGCGTCTCCCCCGCGTCCGTCAGTGCCTCGGAGACCCGATCCAGGTGGTCATCGATCTGCTGGTCTCGGCGGCGCTCGAAGCGCGCCTGGGAAAAGCCGCCCTTCGAGTGATCGCCCTTCACGTCGCTCTCAAACCCCGCAAAGGACACCCGGTGCCCGTCCTCGTAGGTTCCCATCGCGAACAGATCCGAGCGAACGAGGGCCAACGTATATCGCCCGCGTGGCTGGAACCACGCCCGGTCGATCCGAAAGGCGGGGCCGAATTCGAGAAACGGTTCCGGTGGTGCGGGCGGCCGCAGTGCCACGGTCACCAGTTCCGCGTCGTCGGCAAGGACGAGGGCCGGCGCGGCTCGCGAAACGAGGGCGGATCGATCCCCCAACAGGTCCCGAACGGGGTCCGGAACGCTCCCCGTGACCATCGCCGTCATGGCCCCTTCCTGCTCGGTCCGGAGCGATTCGAGTCGGGAGAGGACCGCCTCGAGACGGTCGCCACGCAGGGTCGTCTTTCCCCGGAACTCGACGTCCCGGCTTCCGGATTCGGCCCGCTCAACGCGGTCTTCGAGTTCGGTGACCCGGTCCTCGAGGCGGTTGACTTCGCGCTCTGCCTCCTGTCGGTTCCTGACCGCTTCTTTCCGGCGTTCCTGGGCGGACTCGAGTTGGGCCTCGAGGGAGGCAGCCGCCTCCTCGAGGGACTCGATCCGCTCCTTGAGGGCGGCCCGCCCCAGCACCCGATCCAGCATATCAGCATGGCAGAGCCGCGAGGGGTTAAAGCCTCGTTCGAACGCGAAAAACCGGGCGCGATCAGACCAGCGCGTTCGTGCGGACGAAGTAGTACAGGACGACCAGGGCCGCGAGCACCCACTGCCCCAGTCGCACGTCCCGCATTTCACCCTGTGCGGCCTTGGCGATCGGATAACTCAACAGGCCGGCGGCGATCCCCGTGGCGATCGAACTCGTGAGCGGCATCAACGCGATGGTGAGCGTCGCCGGAATGGCGTGGGCCGGGTCCCCCCACTGGATGTCGGTGACGTTCCGGACCATGAAGACCGCGACGATGACCAGCGCGACGTATGGAGCAAACGATGGAATCGCACTCACCAGCGGGACGAACACCAGCGCGAGCAGGAAGAGCAGTGCGATGACGAGCGCGGTGAGTCCAGTCCGACCGCCCTCCTCGATGCCCGTCGCCGACTCGATGAACGTCGTGACCGTCGAGGTGCCGATCACGGCACCGACAGTCGTCCCGACGGCGTCGGCCATCAGCGGTTTGTTCATCTCGGGGAAATCGCCGTCCTCGTCGAGGAAGCCGGCCTCCTGACCGAGTCCCGTCAACGTTCCCGCCGTGTCGAAGAAGTCCACGAAGAAGAACGTGAAGACGACGAAGGCGAACGTGATGGCCTCGACGCCCTGGATGCCCTCGATGAATGCACCCACCAGCGGCGAGATGTCGTACGCGGACATGCCGTACGTGATCTGATCGATGCCGGGAGCGAGGGTCACGTTCGGGGCCAGGATCTGCCCGTCCTTCGGGAGGCCGCCACCGTACGGTTGAAGCCCCAGAGCGCCGGCGAAATAGCCCATGATTCCCGTCACAATGATGCCGAGGACGATCGACCCCCGCACCCCCCGAACGTAGAGATAAAACGTGAGCAAGATTCCGAGGACCGAGATTATCGCGACCGGGTCCTGTGCAAGCACGGGACTCAGGGTAACCATCTCGTCCGGGTCGATCGCGATGATCCGCATGAACTGGAGGCCGATCGCCGCGAGGAACAACCCGATCCCCGCACCGACACCGAGCTTGACGGGTTCGGGAAACAGGTTAATTACGTACTCGCGGGCGCCCACCAGCGTCAGGCCAATGAAGACGAGCCCCTCCACGAACACCGCCGCGAGGGCCGTCTGCCACGTGATGTTCAGGGTTGGCGAGAGGACGACCGCGACGAAGAACGCGTTCAATCCCATCCCCGGGGCGAGCCCGAACGGGAGGTCCGCGTAGAAGGCCATCACGAGCATCCCGGCCACCGAGGCCAGAATGGTCACGACGGCCAACATCTGGAACACCCGAACGTCCGAAACCCCCTCCGGGGAGATGACGATGCTCAAAAGCGCCGGGTTGACGATGATGATGTAACTCATCGTCAGGAAGGTTGTCAGCCCGGCGAGTGTCTCGGTGCGGAGGTTCGTCCCCCGCTCCTCGAGGTCGAAGTATCGGGACAGTGTTTCTGTGACGCCCATATCCACGTTCGAGCATGATTTTCGGGATCACTTAACGATTATTATGCACGAATGAGGGGATCTCCAGAAACGAACCCGCACGGGGGACCGAGTTCCAAGCGACGTGCCACCAGCCGCTCAATCCAGTTCGACCAGCGTTTCGACCGGGGCGTCCGTGTGCGCCCGCGCTCGCTCGACGCCGTCCTCGCCGACCGCGATGAGGGTAAACACGCCGACCGCCCTCGCCCCGGCGGTTTCGACCACGTCGAGGAGGAGTTCCTGGGTCTCACCCGAGCGGATCAGGTCGTCGACGACCAGGACCGCGTCGCCGCTATCGACCGCCGAGGACGGGAGGTAATACGTGATCTCGATGCCCGACTCGAGCCGGTTTCGCGCCTCGATGAAGTCCTCGACGGCCGTCTCCTTTGACTTCTTCGCGTACACACACCGGGCCCCGTAATGGCTGGCGAGGGACGCTGCAAGCGTAATCCCGTCCGTCGCGGCGGTCAGGACCACGTCCGGGCGCTCGAAGTCGAAGGCTTCGGCGACGATCGGGCCGACC
Organism: Halodesulfurarchaeum sp.; assembly: GCA_034520565.1. Lineage (GTDB taxonomy): Archaea > Halobacteriota > Halobacteria > Halobacteriales > Halobacteriaceae > Halodesulfurarchaeum. The sequence goes on along the minus strand of JAXHNL010000002.1, from coordinate 855,585 downwards.
AGGTCGAGTAGCGGCTGGTCGAAGACGATCGCGGAGTTGTCGACGTAGCCGTCCGCGTCTCGCTCGACCCGCTCGGCGAGTTCAGTTTCGACGGCCTCGCGGCCGAACTCCCCCACGATCCGACGCGCCCGAGTCACACCCGGGAGGACGTGTCCGTTGACGTAGCGGTTGAGATCACCCGCCGGAAGCCCAGTTTCCGCGGCGAGTTCGTCGTAGGTCCGGGTTTCCTTCAGCGAGCGCAGGACCGAGAGCGCCCGAAGCTGGAGCGTCGCTTTCTCGGCTCGGTTCATGTTTCAGTATGCATTGTTCCACAACCATGAATATCTCGGGTGCGATCCGCGTCTCGGACCGGCACGACTGCCCGCCGTCGTACCTACTGCTGGTCCTCGAGCAGGTCGGTCGCGGTGATGAGGGATTCGAGAGTTACCTCGTGATCGGCCAACAGTTCTTTCGCGCCCTCCTCCCGGTCCACGACCACGAGGACCCGGTCGACCCGGGCGCCGGCCTCGCGGAGGGCCTCCACAGCCGAAAGGGCGCTCTTGCCAGTGGTCGCCACGTCCTCGAGGACGACGACCGGCTCGTCTTCGGGGAGTCGTCCCTCGATCCGGTTGCCCGTGCCGTAGCCTTTCGTCTGTTTGCGCACGATCACGTATGGGTTGCCCGTCGCAAGGCCGGTCGCAGTCACGAGCGGGACGGCTCCCAGCGCGACTCCAGCAAGCGTCGCAGTGCCCACTCGGTCCTTGAACGCTTCGGCGACGGTTTCGAGGGCCCGTGGGTCGGTCTCGAAGCGGTACTTATCGACGTAGTAGGAACTCGTCCCGCCGTGTGAGAGTTCGAATTCACCGTACCGGACGGCGTCAGCCTTTCGAAGGGCTGCCACGATCTGCTCGGTCATGGTTCAGGGTGTGCGTGGGAAGCGAATAAGCGGTTCGTCCTTTCGCCAGCCGGCAAACTCGTTCCCGTTTGCTTCCAGTCGCAGCTCGCCCAACTCACCATGGCTCGTCTTTCAGCCCGAGCCAATAGGCGATGGCGTTCGTCACGACGTGCAACACCGGCGTCAACACCACCACGACCGCGATCACCGGGACGGTGAAGACCGTTCCGAACCACGACGGATCGACGAGTGCCGCAAGTGTTAGGGCCCCGACGACGAAATCCAGCTGGTCGACGCCCGGAAACGGCGTTCCACGGGTCCGACCCGTCCGACGTTTGAGAAACGAGGCGGCGACGTCCCCCACCATCGCCCCGGTCGGCAACGCCACGAGCGCGCCCATCGAAAACGCCGGGAGGGGCGTCCCCAGTAGCCCGCTCACGGGTTCCCGAACGATCCCGAGAAGGAGTCCGACGGCGATTCCCGCACCGATCCCGACGGCGGTTCCGCGCCAGGTCTTCCCGTCCCCGAGTAGGCGCGATCCGCCCCAGACCCGGCCACCGTCGATGGGGCGGCCGCCGCCCCCGAGCACCGCCGCATTGTTCGGGACGTAGGCGGGCAGCATCGCCCAAAACGCCGTCGCCACCAGCACTACCAGGTCCATACCCGTCGATGGGCGGGGGACCGACAAAAACCCGTCCGAATCGAGTTCCGGGTGTCCGGAGAGCCCCGCTCCCCGGCCCAGCCCCCAATGGCCGAGGATCCGGCCGAAAGCACAGTTCTCTTGGTGGGTCCGGCCGAAGTCCGGTCATGGCGACCTGGAAACGGGACTTCGCGAGTGGCCTGGTGGTCCTCCTCCCCATACTCGTGACCGTGTACGTGGTCTACTGGCTGCTGTCCCAGCTCGCCGGTATCACCCCGGTCACGGAACCGCTCGGGCCGATGGCGAGTGCCCTGTTGACCCTCCTCGTCTTTGCCCTCCTGGTCATGGCCGTTGGCTACCTGATGCGAACGGCCCTCGGCTCCATCCTCGAGGGGTACATCGACCAGTTGTTCAACCGGCTCCCCGGATTGCGGATCATCTACAACGCCTCGAAGATGGGCGTCGAAACGGCGCTGACCGGAACCGGCGACCTTCAGGCCCCCGTGCGGGTCGAAGCCTGGGAAGGCATGCGCATGACGGCGTTCAAGACGGGCAAACAGACCGAAGACGGCCGTGACATTCTCTTTCTCCCGACCTCGCCGAACATCACGACCGGGTACGTCGTGGAACTCGAATCCGACGACTACGACGAGATCGACGAGAGCGTCGAGGAGGCCCTGACCAGGGTTCTCTCGGCCGGATTCGGCGAGAACGAGAAGAAGGAACTCGCCGCGTCGTTTCTCGAAAGCGATGGGTCGGCCGGCGGCGACGATGCAGAAGCCGGCGACGAGGCCGACTCGCCCGGTGACGAGGACGTCGAACCGGACGCCGTCTGAAGACGAAGAAGCGACTCGACCAGGTTCGCCCCCGGTTTCAGACGAAGGTGAACCACTCTTCGTGGTCGTCGAGGACCCGCTCGGTCAGGTCGAAATAGGCCTGCTGGAGTTCCTCGGTGACTGGTCCTCGTGAGCCCGTGCCGATCTCGACGTTGTCCACCTGACTAATGGGCGTGACTTCCGCGGCGGATCCCGTGAAGAAGAGTTCCTCGGCCGTGTAGAGTTCGCCCCGACTGATCGAGGCGTCGTCGTGGACGGTGTACCCCCGCTCCTCGGCCAGCGTGATGACCGTCTCACGAGTGATCCCCTCCAGAATGCTCTCGGAGAGGCCGGGCGTGAAGATCTCCCCGTCCCGGACGAGGAAGATGTTCTCCCCGGGGCCCTCCGCCACGTCACCTTCCTTGTTGAGCAGGATCGCCTCGGTCGCGCCCTGTTTTCGGGCCTCCTCGCCCGCGAGCATGCTATTGACGTACAGGCCGGTCGTCTTGACGTTGGTCGGGACCTGACTCGAGGCGTGCTTTCGCCACGAGGAGACGGTCACCTCCACGCCCTCCTGCAGGGCTTCCTCGCCGAGGTAGGTCCCCCACGGCCACGTGGCGATCATCGTCTTCGTCGGGCAGTCCGCCGGACTCACCCCGAGGCTGTGATAGCCGTAAAAGACCAGCGGGCGAATGTAGGCCGATTCGAGGTCGTTCCGGCGGAGCAGTTCGAGGGTCGCTTCGGTCAGTTCCTCACGGGAGAAGGGGATGTCCAGTTCGTAGGGCTTCGCGGAGTCGAAGAGGCGGTCGAGGTGGGCGTCCCAGCGGAAGATCGCGGTCCCCTCCTCGGTGTCGTAGGCTCGCGCGCCCTCGAAAATCCCGGTCCCGTAGTGCAACGCGTGGGTGAGGACGTGGACGGTGGCGTCCTCCCAGTCCACGTAGTCGCCGTCCATCCAGATCGTCTCGACGTCCATCTCGTCGAATCCAGGCATACCGAGTGGTATCGGGGGGATCGCCTTAAAACCGTTACCACGCCGGAGACGTCCCCGTGGGAAACTGCCCACCCAACGCGTGACCGGTCGACACCCACGCTGACTGCTGGAGAACTGACGTGGGCACCACTCGAACGAAATCGGGTGTATCCAAACGTCTAAACCCACTCAAGTCGAACGAACCAGTCGGTATCGATGGAATGGCTTACTCCCCAACTCGCGGTGGTTCTCATGTACCTGGGGATAGTTCCAGCCATTGCGAATATTTCTCTGCTCTGGGATGAACGAAGGAGACCGAGTGTCATCTGGTTCATCCTGGCGATGGCCATCGGTGGGGCCTGGGCGGCGATCTATGCGACCATGACCCACGTCTCACATTCGGGGGTGACCCTGGCCCTCGGGAATTTCTTCTGGCCACTTATCCCGGCGGCATCGGTCAGCGTGTTTTTCGGCGCGTACGAGTTCGTGTTCAAAAAGACGGTCACGAGTCGGGTTGCGCTGCTCCTGTTCGCACCCGTGGTGGCACTGTTCGTATTGTCGTGGTTCAATCCCGCGAACCTGGTGTTTACCGAGGCGTATACGGTCGATCCGAACGGGTTTCTTTCCTTCCCAAATCTGGGCGGGCCGGTCAAGGTCGCCATCGTCAAGGTCTATGGGTATCTCCTCGTCATGTTTGCCGCGGGGATGTTAGTGGGTGACACGATACAATCCACGGGGACACACCGTCGTCAGGCCCTGTACATCCTCGCGTTTCTGTCGTCGATGGTCGCGGCAACGATCATCAAGGTAACCGGACAGGTCCCGGTTTACTTCGATCCGACCCCGGCGGTCTTCGCCCTGTCAGGACTGTTCTTTGCGGCATCGATTCACCGTGGTGGACTCCTGAAACTCGGACCGATCGCCCGTGACCAGACCTTCGAAGAAGTTACGGATGCGATTTTCGTCCTCGACCCACGCGACGTGATTGTCGATAGCAACACGGCGGCCAGGACGGTCTTCGGTGAGGCGATACTCGGACAACCGATCGAATCGCTCTTCCTGAATCAAGCCGTCACGAAGGACGATGATGAACAGGTCATCCGCGTCCGAACCGAAGACAAAGAACACGTGTTCGCGAGGCGATCGGCCCCGATCGAATACGGACGGGGTCTCGACGGGCGGCTGGTCGTCTTCAACGAGATTACCGCGCTGAAGGAACGCGAAGAGGAGTTAGACCTGCTCAAACAGATCCTCTCGCGAATCCTCCGACACAACATCCGGAACGATCTCAACGTGATCGCCGGGTACACCGAATTCATCCGGGAAACGACGACGAACGACGAAATCGACGACTGGGCGGAGAAAATCGGCGACACGGCCCTGGACGTCGTGGAACATTCGGAAAAGGCCCAGCAGATCGAAGCGGTAATCGGAAACGAAACGACCGTCACCCGGTCACTACGGGAGTTGATCGCCGACGCCAGGGACGGGTTCGAAGGGGCCGAAACGACGTGGATTTCGGCCGATGTTACGGACGCCGAAGTCCTCGTTCATCCGGATTTCCGACTCGCGATCCGGGAGTTGATCGACAATGCGGTGACCCATTATGCGGGTCCCGGCACCCCGGAAGTGTCACTGACCACCGAGCTCACCGAGACATCCGTGACACTTCTCATCGAAGACAACGGCCCCGGCCTCCCGAGCGAGGAAATCGAAGTGCTCCAGTCTGGCGAAGAGACCGACCTCGAACACAGTTCCGGGATCGGTCTGTGGTTGGTTCAATGGATCGTCTCTCGGTCGGGCGGCGATTTCCACGTCGAAGAGACCGAAGACGGGACCCGGATCGAAATCCGGTTGCAAAGAGCCGGCTAGAAGGGATACCGAACGGGCGGTCACCCAGCTATGATCGGTCGGAGCTACTATGACGGAATACGACAATACACGACTGGGATATGGATCTCGTCGAAACAAAGTCACTTTTCTTTCAATTGAACATTTGGCTCGCATTCACCGCCGTTCTCATGGTGGTTGTGACGGCGATGGCCCTCTCCCAGCCGCCGCTCTCTCCGGGTCTCGGGTTCTTTTTGGCACCGCTCCTTGTCTATTTCGTGTACGTCGAGGAACGTCGCGTCGTCGAACCGGAGGACGTCTACAACCACCCATACCGGACGACGTTGGTCCGGCGGTATCAGCGAGAACTTCTTGTTACGGGTCTCCTCGCCCTGCTCGGCTACGAGACACTGTTGGGATGGCTCGTGGCACGAAACCCGAGTGCGGGACTGTGGTACATCGCCGCCGGGCAACTTCCGTTGGTCGTCCTTGGGCTCTATAATCGCCTCAAACGACAGCCAACCTTCGACTCGGTTGCGGTCGGGGCGACCTGGGCGTTTGTGATCGTTTTCACAGTCGTCATTTCCACTGGACAGCGCCTCGATCAGGTTCTGCTGTTCCCCTTTCTCGCGTGGCTTCTCATTACCGGCGCGGGAGTGGAATCCCGAAACATCAAGGATCGCTTCGGTGACTCGCAGGCGAACAAAAACACCTTGGCCGGGTATCTCGGCTGGAAACTGGGGACGATCGTCGTCACCGCGGTGAAATCGACCGGCGTACTGATCTTTTATGTTACGTCCGGGCTGGTCCCTGCAACACTGACAGTCGGAATTCTCGGCTTGCTCCGGGCGTTCCGAACGCTAACCGAGCGGGAAGCAAAGCGGGTGAACGGGTAGTCCCGTTTCCGGGCTGTCTGGTGGGTCAAATCGGCGCTACTGTCGTGACCCGCCGGCGACGTATCCCTTCTGAAGATACGTCCCATCGGGTTCTGGACACGTTAGGCCCCCCGAAGACCATTCGTAATTGACAGTCGTATCGATTCGATTGTCACGGGTATACATCACTTTGAACTCCGGATCGTCTTCGTCGGGATTGTACTCGGATCGTCGTCAACATCGGAAGCGCCAGCCAACCAGAGTGATTCCCTCCCCGGGTCGGTCACAAGTGAACTTTCTCACACTATAAGGGAGATCAATCGTCCCACCATCCTCATCGGGAACTGACATTGGCTCGGTCCATTCCAGAATTTCGAAGGATTTGTCGAAGTGGTCTTCTTTCGCAACCACCGCCTGCCCGCCTCGACCACCCTCACCGCCCGGTTCATCCTCGTCTTCAGCCGCGGCCGTCCCGGTGGCGAGAACCGTGGCACCCACGAGAGCGGAACCCTGCAACAGTCGCCGACGAGAGACGTCGATGGTACTCGCATCGTCACTGGCAGACTCGTGTGAAATCGGCCAGTCGAGTATGTGAGACATTACACACCCCTCAACACTGGCCACCTATTTAATAACTGATGGTAAATGCTGGTCGGCACACCTCGGCGTAAGCGGCCTCAATCAGACCAGATCCCGCCCCCGACCGATACTGAACAACAGATACCCGACAGGTATGTAGAGCAATACCATGCCGCCAGTGATGAAATCACCACTGGCGAAGGCCAATAGTGACACGACAAAACCGAGTGCCAGAAGCACCCCGCCGATCGTTTGCACACTGGATCCCGGAAGCGTCCCGGTACCTGTCGCGGATTCACTCATGTGAAATCACTTCTCGGCGATCCAATTAAGTGATGCGGCCACGGCAGACGTCACACCGCTTCGGGACCGGATCCGGAACTCGATGCCGAACATGCAATGTTATGAAGAACGGGGCCCGAAGTTAATATATGGCCGTCGTCAGCATTTCGATGCCGGATTCCCTCCTCGAGCGCCTCGACCAGTTCGCCGAGGAACACGGGTTCACCGGCCGGAGCGAGGTACTCAGAGAGGCGAGTCGCACGCTCATGGGGGAATTCGACGATCAGCGGCTCGAAGACCGGGATCTCATGGGCGTGGTCACCGTACTCTTCGACTACGAGACGACCGACGTCGAGGAGTCGCTCATCGACCTCCGCCACGAGTACGAGGATCTCGTCGCCTCGAACCTCCACAGCCACGTGGGCGATCACCGGTGTATGGAGCTGTTCGTCCTGGAGGGCGATCTCGAGACGATTTCCGAGTTCATCGGCCGGCTGCGGGCCACCCAGGACACGCTCTTGCTCGACCACTCGGTGGTTCCCGTCGACGATCTGGCCGGGAGTGGTCACTGATCGGGGGAGTGGCCCCCCGTCGCCGGCGGCTTTACAATGCCGGCATCGAAACCGACGGGCATGACTGAGGCGTCCGGCGACGGGAGCGACCCCGCCGGGGACGAACGGGCCACCTACGACTATCGAGGCGGGACGATCGATCGGCCGGATCTCGCCACCGCCCTCGACCGGCGAGTCGCCGGCGAAGTGCGGTTCGACGAGTACACGAGACAGCTCTACGCGACCGACGCAAGTATCTATCAGGTCGAGCCGATCGGCGTCGTCAAACCCGTCGATACGGGCGACGTGGTTGCCGTACTCGAGTACTGCAACGAGCACGACATCGCCGTTCTCCCTCGAGGGGCCGGGACCAGCCTTGCCGGGCAGACCACGAACGAGGCGCTCGTCCTCGACTTCAAAGCCCGGATGAACGACGTCGTCGAAGTCGACCCGGACCGAGCAACCGTCCGGGCCCAGCCGGGGGTCACGCTCGCCGAACTGAACGCCGCCGTCGAATCCCACGATCTCCAGTACGCACCCGACCCGGCCTGGGGCGACAAGAGCGTCCTCGGGGGCTGCATCGCGAACAACTCAACCGGTTCTCACTCGCTTTGCTACGACAAGGCGGACAAGTACGTCGAATCCCTCGAAGTCGTCCTCGCCTCCGGCAAGCGAGTCGAGTTCGGCTGGATGACCATCGAGGAAATCGCGGCGGCCGCCAACCCGGACGGCGACTGCGAGGCCCGATTCTACGCGGAGATCCACACCGTTCTTTCCGAGCACGACGATCTGGTCACGGAGCGGTTTCCCGACCTGCACCGAAACGTTTCGGGATACAACCTCGACGTGCTCGTCGAAGAGGCCGAAACCGAAGGGCGTGTCAACGTCGCCCGACTGTTCGCCGGAAGCGAGGGGACACTCGGCGTGATCACTGAAGCGACGGTCTCGCTCGAACCGGTCCCCGAGGCGACGGCGGTCGCCCTGCTCACCTACGAGACCCTCGACGGAGCTCTGCGTGACCTCGAAGCCGTCCTCGCCCACGATCCCGCCGCCCTCGAGGTCATGGACGAGCGCTTTCTCGAGTTGGCCGGCACGGTCGACCGGTTCGAGTCGCTCATCGACGAGTTCCCGCCGGAGACAGGGGCGACGCTACTCGTGGAGTTCGACGGGGACTCGAAGGCCGCCGTCGAGGGTGCGGTCGCGGCCCTCATCGATGACCGGGTCGTGGAGGGCTCTGCGGGCGAATCGGGTGACCAGACGGGGCGGGCAAACGGGGCGCTCGAGGCGTCGAGCGAGGACCGACAGACCGCCTTCTGGGACCTCCGGAAGGCCGGATTGCCGATTCTGCTTTCCCAAACGGGGACGGTCAGACCCTGGCCCTTCGTCGAGGACGCGGCGATTCCGGTCGAGCACCTGCCGGAATTCGTCGAACGGGTGCAGGACCTGCTCGCGGCCGAGAGCACCGACGCGACCTTCTACGCACACGCGGGCCCGGGCGTCCTCCACATCCGGCCGTTTCTCGATCTGCAGACCCAGGACGGCGTCGATTCCATGGCGTCGATCGCGTCGGCGATCACGGACCTGGTGCTCGAATACGATGGGGCCGTCTCCGGCGAACACGGCGATGGACGAGCCCGAACCCAGTGGAACGAGAAACGGTACGGGAAGGAACTGTGGACGATTTTCCGCTCGCTCAAGCGGAGCGTCGACCCCGACTGGCTGCTGAATCCGGGCCCGGTCGGCGGTGCGAAGTCGGGAGCCCCGGACATGACAGCGAATCTACGATTCGGCCCAGGCTATGACCTCGAGTTGCCTTTCGAGCCCGAGCTCGACTGGGAAAACGAGAACGGCATGCGTGGGATGGTCGAGCTCTGTCACGGCTGTGGTGGCTGTACCGGCTACACGGAAACCACTGGCGGGGTCATGTGTCCGACCTACCGGGCGACGGGAGAGGAGATCCAGAGTACTCGCGGTCGGGCGAACCTGCTCCGGAGCGCGATGGACGGAAACCTGCCGGCCGACCCCCTCGAGGCGGAATTCATCGAGGAGGTGCTCTCGCTCTGTGTCTCCTGTCAGGGGTGTCGTCGCGACTGCCCCTCCGGGGTGGACATGGCCAAACTCAAGGCCGAGTTGCTCCACGAACATCACCAGCGGGACGGGGCCAATCTTCGCTCGAAGCTCTTCGCCAACGTCGACAGGCTTGCCGAGATTGCATCCACGCTGTCGCCGATTTCGACACTCGCCATGGAGCTCCCCGGTCTCGATCGGCTCCTCGAAAGCACGCTCGGCATCGCGAGCGAACGATCCCTCCCACGGTTCCAGGGCCAGTCGCTCCAGACCTGGTTCGAGCGGCGTGGGGGCAGCCGGGTTCCAGCCGACGAGGCCGACCACCGGGTCGTCGTCTTCCCGGACACGTACACGAATTACGCCCGACAGTCAGTCGGGAAAGCCACTGTCGAGGTCCTGGAGGCCGCCGGCGCCCACGTCGCCATGGCCGAAACATCGGACAGCGGCCGTCCGGCCTACTCGAAGTCCTTCATCGACGTGGCCCGGCAGACGGCCCAAGAGAACGTTACAGCGCTCGAACCCATGGTCCGGGACGGCTGGTCGGTCGTCACCACCGAACCGTCGGACGCGGTCATGTTCCAGCACGATTACCTGGATCTGCTCTCCGGGGAGCAGATCTCGCGGCTCGCGGACAATACCTACGGAACCATGGAGTTCCTCGACACCTTTGAACTGGCAGAGCAGTTGCCTCTCGACAGTCGGGGCGAGACGGTTACCTACCACGGCCATTGCCACCAGAAGGCCGAGGGGACCGACCATCACGCCGCGAGCGTCCTGTCGGCAGCCGGATTCTCCGTCGACGAACTCGATTCGGGCTGCTGTGGGATGGCCGGAACCTTCGGCTACGAGGCCGAACATCACTCGTTGAGCATGGCCATCGGGCGAAACGTTTTCGAGCAGGTCCCCGCGAGCGAGGGGGACATCCTGGTCGCGCCGGGCGGGTCGTGTCGCACGCAGTTCGCCGACAGCCCCGTTGCAGCGACACAGCCACCCCATCCCGTGGAATTGCTGGCCGACGCGCTGGAAACGTGAGAAAAACGGGATCCGAGGGGCGGACCCGGTGCCGCCGGGCACCAGACGTGGTGGCTGTCACCGTGGCAGGCGCTATCGGGGAAGCCTTATCCCTGTCCCGGCACTTCGGATGAATGCAATGGCAACAGGTACGGTCGACTTCTTCCACACGCGGAAGGGTTACGGTTTCATCGAGAGCGACGACGCAGACGAGGACGTTTTCTTCCACATGGAAGATGTCGGCGGAGAGGACCTCGAAGAGGGCCAGGATGTCGAATTCGAAATCGACCAGGCCCCCAAGGGTCCGCGCGCGGTCAACCTCGAGCGAGTCTAAGACTCCGTTCTCTCAGGTATCGTTTCTGACTACCCGATTCTTTCGGGCACTCGACACTCCAGCGATAGCGCTGGGAAGTGTTTTGAGGCCCGAACTCGAATCCGAGCCCAATGAGTCACAACGACGGGGCCCGCGAGTACCGGTACGCCCGCCACCTCTCCATCGACGTCGTTGGCGGCGCCGGACAGGAACGAATCGGCAAAGCCGACGTTCTCGTGGTGGGGGCGGGTGGACTCGGGTCGCCGGTGGTATCCTACCTCGCGGCTGCCGGCGTCGACACGCTGCACGTCGTCGACCCGGACGTACTCGAAAACTCGAACCTCCAGCGCCAGGTGATCCACACGGAGGCCGACATCGGGCGGGCGAAAGTCGAGAGCGCCCGCGAGTTCGTCGAGGGGCTCAACAGCGAGGTCGACGTGGTCCCCCACCAGGTCGAATTCGGTCCCGAGAACGCCGAATCGCTCGTGGAGGACCGAGACCTGGTCGTGGACTGCACCGACAACTTCCGGGCCCGGTATCTCATCAACGACGCCTGTACGCTCAACGACGTGCCCTTCGTCCACGGCGCGGTGTACCGTCTCGAGGGGCAGGTGTCGACCTTCGGGACCGAGGATGACGGCCCGTGCTATCGGTGTCTCTTCGCCGAAGCCCCGCCCGAGGAGGCGACCCCCGATTGCGAGGTCAACGGCGTCCTGAGCCCGCTGCCCGGAACGATCGGCACGATCGAAGCCACCGAGGCCCTCAAGGTGATCGTCGGATTCGGCGAGTCACTCGACGGTCGACTCCTCGTCTACGACGGCGAGGACATGACCACCGACGAGGTTCCAGTCAGCCAGAATCCCGACTGCCCGGTCTGCAGCGCGGATGACGAGATCGAGTCGATCGACGAGATCGACTACGTCCACCCGTTTTCGATCGAGTGAGAGACGGCCCAACCGGCGACGGCAGTCAGGGACGTCGGTGTTCGTGGCCGGGATAGTCCCGTTCGAACCGGTCCTCGAGTTCGCCAATCGAGAGTTCGATGATCGTCGGTCGGCCGTGCGGACAGGCGTATGGGTTCTCACAGGAATCGAGGGCCCGGACGAGGTCCACGATGGATCCCTCGGTGAGTGACGTGTTGCCGGTGATCGAGGGGTAACAGGCCATGTCGCCGAGCAGGGCGTCCGCAGCCGATTCGAGGTCGTCCGAACCGCCGGAATCGAGTGCCGAGCCGAGGACGTCCCGGAGCAGTTCGGGCGACAGCGTCGCGTCGAACACGGCCGGGACACCAGTGACGACCAGCCAACCGTCCTCGACCGAGGCTTCGAATCCCCACGTTTCGAACTCGTCGACAGCCTCGAACTGGCTGGCTTCCTGCGGCGTGACCGACAGTTCGACGGGGTCGACGAGCCGCTGGGTCCCGGTCCCCTCGCCGAGTTTCGCCTGCAGGCGTTCGTAGTTCACCCGCTCGTCCGCGGCGTGTTGGTCGATGAGGACCAGCCCGTCCGGCGATTCGGCCACGACGTAGGTGTCATCGAGTTGGCCCAGGATCCGAAGCGGGGGCAACCGATCGGTCTCCACGTCCGCGATCGCCGCCTCGTCTCCGGAGTCGGCGGACAGGTCAGTCTGCAGCGGGTCGAGGTCGATTCCTGGCCGGTCGAGAATCGAGTGCCTGGATGGGGGCTCGGCGCTTTCCGGCGATTCGGAAGTGGTCGAAGCCGTGGAGCGACCTCGGTCGATATCCCGCATCCGCGAACCGGACTCCGCGGACGTTGTGTCGCCCCGCTCAGGGCTCCCCGGATGGTCACTGGACGACTCAGGCGGGACCGAGTCCGATCCGGCTTCGTTGTCGACCGACGCCCCCGTGCCGGCCTGCTCGGGTTCGGCGGTGGCATCCTCGTCGGCCGAGTCCGCCGTTTGGGCTTCGGGACGCACGGCCGTTTCGCCGGGCGCGGACCGGCCCCGAGGAGCGCCGGACCGCAGGAGGCCGTGATCCAGCAGTGCCGAGCGGACCGCCTCCGTGACCGCCTCCGTCACGGCCTCCTCGTCGTCAAAACGGACGGCCATCTTCCGGGGATGGACGTTCACGTCGACCGTTTCGGGCGGGACCTCGAGGAACAACACCGCGAAGGGGTACCGATCGCCCGCGAGTTGTTTGCCGTAGGCCTCCAGGATGGCCGAGCGAAGTGATTCTGCCCTGACGTAGCGGCCGTTAACGTACGTCGAGACGTACTCGGCCCCGCTGCGGGTCGTTTCCGGGTCGCTCACGAGCCCCGAGACCGACGCAACCGGCCCGGCTGGGTCCGCCGAGACTCCGATCATGCTCTCGGCGACGTCCCGACCGTAGACCGAGAGCACCGCCCCCTGCAGGTCGCCAGTCCCGGCCGTAGCGAAGACCTCGTTGTCCCCGTGGGTGAGCGAGATGGCGACGGCCGGATTCGCGAGCGCGTATCGGGACACCACGCGGTTCACGTGGGCGAACTCCGTCGCGTCGCGCTTGAGATACTTCCGGCGGGCCGGCGTGTTGTAGAAGAGGTCCGCGGCCCGCACCGTCGTTCCCGGTGCCCGGCCCACTGGCGCGACGTCAGTCACGTCGCCACCTTCGACCCGGACCTCCGTTCCCACGTCCGGCCCGTTCTGCGGTCTGGTTTCGATGGTCATCCGGGAGACCGCCCCGATCGTGTGCAGGGCCTCGCCCCGAAATCCGAGGGTGGCAACACCCGTCTCGAGGTCCTCTATGGATCCGATCTTGCTCGTGGTGTGTTGCTCGACCGCCCGTTTCACGTCGTCCTCGGTCATTCCCTGGCCGTCGTCTTCGACCCGGATCAGGTCGGTCCCGCCAGCCGCCACGGTCACGTCGATACGCGTTGCGCCCGCGTCGAGACTGTTCTCCACGAGTTCTTTCACGACGGACGCCGGGCGCTCGACGACCTCCCCCGCTGCGATTTTCGAAATGGTCGCATCGTCGAGTCTGGTGATCTCGGTCATGGTTCACCCCCGAGCCGTTCCTGCCAGGCTTGCACCTCGGTGAGGACCTCGACGGGTGTCATTTCGGCGAGCGGCAGGGACCCGAGTTCCGCGAGAATCGCTTCGGATTCCGGATCGAGGGGATCGGCGGCCTCGATTTCACTCGCTCCCTCGTTCTCGGCGACGAACTCCCCCGACCCCACGTCGAAGACGGCCTGGATTGGCTCGCCCCCGCCGCCCCGGGCTTCGATCGCCTTTTCGGCCCGAAGTTTTTCGAGGACGACGTCCGCGCGGGAAACCACGGGATCCGGAACGCCGGCCAGTTCCGCGACGTGAATCCCGTAACTCCGGTCAGCAGCGCCCTCGCGAACCGTCCGGAGGAAGGTGACGGTGCCGTCGCGCTCCTCGGCGGCGACGTGAACGTTCACGACGCCTTCGAGGTGGTCGGCGAGCGTGGTCAGTTCGTGGTAGTGGGTGGCAAAGAGCGTCTTCGCCCGAACCTCGTTGTGGAGGTACTCGGTCGCGGCCCAGGCGATCGAGATGCCGTCGTAGGTCGCGGTCCCCCGGCCGACTTCGTCGAGGATCACGAGCGAGTCTTCGGTCGCGGAGTGCAGGATGTTCGAGAGCTCCTGCATCTCGACCATGAACGTCGAACGACCCTGGGCGAGTTCGTCCAGCGCGCCGACGCGGGTGTAAATGCCGTCGACGAGGCCGAGCCGGGCCGAATCCGCCGGCACGAAGCTCCCCATCTGGGCGAGCAACACGATCAGGGCCGTCTGCCGCAGATACGTCGACTTCCCCGACATGTTCGGTCCCGTGACGATCTGCAGACGGCGGGTAGCCGACAGGTTCGCGTCGTTCGGGACGAACTCGGTCGTTTTCTCGACGACCGGGTGCCGGCCGGCCTCGATCTCGATCCCCGATTCCGCGAGTTCGGGCCGGGTCCAATCGTTCCGAACGGCGTGGGTCGCCAGGCTCGCGTACACGTCGACCTCGGCGAGCGCACCGCCGACCTCCCGGAGGAGGTCGGTGCGTTCGGCGACCCGATCACGGAGGTCCTCGAAGAGGGCGTACTCGAGTTCGCCACGCTGTTCCTCGAGGCGGAGGATCGCCCGCTCCCGTTCCTCGAGAGCGTCGGTCGTGTACCGCTTGGAGTTCTTGAGCGCCTTGATCTCCCGGTACTCCTCGGGGACCGAATCGGTCTCCGAGCGCCCGACCTGGAGGTAGTAGCCGTCGGTCTGGTTGCGCCCCGTCTGGAGGTGCGTGATCCCGAGCCGGCGCTTTTCCCGGTCGGCGAGCGAGTCGATCCACTCGATGGCTTCCTCGTACTCGGTCAGGAGGTCGTCGAGTCGGTCGTCGTACCCACGTGTGAAAAGGCCGCCTTCGCGGACGGTTTTCGGCGGTTCCTCGGCGATCGCCCCGTCGAGTTCGGCGATCAGTTCCCTGACGGCCTCCAAGTCGGGGGATTCGAGCGCATTTGCAATCGGCGAGGAAGCAACCTCGGGATCGCCGCGTGCCGTTTCGACGAGCGACGGGAGCACCGAAAGCGTCTCGCCGACGGCTTTGAGATCCCTGGCGTCGGCGGTGCCGTGGGCGACCTTACCCGCGAGGCGTTCGAGATCGAGCGTCCCGTCGAGGGTCGCCTGAATCGAATCGCGGGTGAGTGCCTGCCGGGTGAGGACCTCGACGGCGTCGTGACGGGTTTCGAGGTCATCCCTGGCTTGGCGGGGACGCTGGAGCCACTCGCGAAGCAGGCGGGCCCCGGCTGCTGTCACGGTGTGATCGATCGTGTCGAAGAGCGACCCCGCGCTGTCTCCCTGCATCGTCTCGGTCAATTCGAGGTTGCGCTGCGTGGTCGCGTCGAGTTCGACGTGGTCGTCGGCCCGGTAGGGCTGCAGGCGAGTGAACGAGCGCGTGACGCCCAGGCCCGTCGAGTCCACATAGGAGAGCGCGGCTCCGGCGGCCTGGACGGCCGGACTCTCCGGCTCGATCCCCAAACTCCGGAGCGCCCCGTCGCCGAACTGCTCCCGGAGCGTGTGAGTGGCCCGACCCGGTTCGAAGGCCCCGGGATCGTGTTCGGTCACAGTCGCGTCGGTCCGGTCGCGGAAGGCGTCGAACCGGTCGGCGTCCCGGAGCGTCGGCCCCGGGAGGAGTTCGACCGGATCGAAGCGGTAGACCTCGGTGAGCGCGTCCTCGAGGCTCGACACCTGCGTGACGTGGAAGCGGCCGGTCGTCACGTCCACGAACGCCAGGCCGTAGGCGTCAGCGCTTCCCTCCACCACGGTCCCGAGGTACTGGGCGGCCGCGTCGACGGTGTCAAGCAGGGTCCCCGGCGTCACCACCCGGGTGATCGACCGGGCGTGCCCGGAGTCGGTCTCGTGCTGGTCCGCGACCGCGACGCGATAGCCCCGCTCGACCAGGGTCTTCAGATAGGGCGTGAGTTCCGAGACGGGAACCCCGGCCATCGGAAAATTCGAGCCGTGGCTGGACTTCTGGGAGACGGTCAGATCCAGCTCCTCCGCGACCGTCTCGGCGTTCTCGGCGAAGAACTCGTAGAAGTCCCCGACCTGCATGGCGACCAGGTCCGCGTCCGCTTCCTCGACGAGTGCGAGATACTCCTCGACGATCCCGGTCATCGCGTGTTCCTCCGATCCGAACGGGACCGCATTCGCATACAGCAGAGCATGGAGCGGGTGCGGTTAATTCCTCTGGCTTCCCGCTCCATACTGCTCCCGGACTCGTTCGTAGGTCGGCCAGAACGGGTCGGTTTCGGGCACGGTAATGGGGTCGCCATCGACCAGGACGTTCCCCGTGTCGGTCACCGTCCCGGCCTCGGCGGCCGGAATACCGGCCGTCTCGAGCCCATCGAGGACCGCCGCAGCCCCGTCAGGAGCCACCGTCACGAGCACCGTCCCCGAACTCGAGGCCTGCCACGGATCGATTTCGAAGTGCGAGCAGACTGCCTCGACGCCGTCCATGACCGGCACCCGGTCGGATTCGACAGCCAGCCCCACCTTACTCGCGTGGGCCAACTCGTGGAGTGCGTTCGCCAGCCCGCCCTCCGTCGCGTCGTGCATCGCAGTCACCGGCCCCGCCGACGCGGCCACCCGGGCGGTTTCGACCGGACTGGTGTCGAAAAACCGATCCCGGGCCGCCGAGACGCTCGCTGCCGGGAGGTCCAGTTCGTCGCCGAAGACGGTCGCGAGGATGCCGGTCGTCTCGATCGCCGGGCCCTTGGTCACGAGCAGTCGGTCACCGGGTTCGGCCCCGGTGGGCCGGACCACCTGCTCCGGGTCGCCAACGGCCAGCGCCGTCCCGGCTCCGATGGTCGGGAACGCCGCGCCCGCGTAGGCGCCCGTGTGCCCGGTGACGATGCTCACGCCCAATTCGCGAGCCTCGGCGTCGAAGACCGTCCAAATCGTCTCGAAGGTCTCGGGGTCGGTATCGGGAGGCAACGCCAAATCCACCGCCAGGTGGGAAGGGGCCAGTCCGGAGAGGGCGACGTCGCTCAGGACGACGTGGAAGGCGAACCAGGCCGCCCGTTCGAGGCCCAGATCGCGGAGCACGAAGATGGGGTCCGTCGCGATGGCGAGGGCGTGGTCGTCGATCGAGAGAAGGCCGAAGTCGGCACCGTAGGTGGGGCCGAGGAGGACGTCCTCGCGGGTGGCCCCCAGACGGCCCTCGATGAACGCGTCGAAGAAGTCGCGATCGACCTTCCCCGGTTGCATGGCGGGTTCTTTGGGCTCGCTTGCCTTGAGTCGGCTGGTTGGAATCGCCGAGTTCATCCACCGATTCGAAATCCTTTTGGCCGTGGTCAGCCAGTTTTTGGATGCGCCGCCTTAGCTCAGACTGGGAGAGCACTCGACTGAAGATCGAGCTGTCCCCGGTTCAAATCCGGGAGGTGGCACTTCTGTGATTCGAACCGACGAGCGTAGCGAGGAGCGTTCGAATCCAGAACGTGTCCCGACCGGATTTGAGCCCTGGAAGGCACGCGCAACGAGCGAAGCGAGTGAGCATGTCTTCCTTCGGTTCAAATCCGGGAGGTGGCATCCCACTTTTTGTTCGTCGGATTCGCCTCCGGCGAACCATTCCTCACAAAACTTGGGGAAAAAGGCCGGACTCGCTTCGCTCGTCCGGTGAAACCGCGACCCGCGCCGCTCGTCGCGGTATGCAATTCTCGCACCCACACGGAGATGGTATGGTGAAACGAGAAATGGAAATAAATGAAGTTCAGTCAATGGTTCCCAAAGAATAATCGGGGTGCCTAAATGGGAATTAAGTATGGGAGATGATCCATCCGAAAGCAAAATTTTGCCCGAAATAGGAGATGGGGCTCGTCTCTATCTTGATCACATACAGAGTCGTAAAACAGAACAAGCGAATCATGCCCTGAAAATGTTACAAATTAACCTACTTATTGCCAGTATCTTAGTGGCCGCTCCGGTTCTGTTCCAACTTCAAGGGCTCAATCAGTTTGAACTATTCTTCGTGAATCTCTATGCGTTTGGAGGAGGAGTCTTTTGGCTGTTCTCTGCGGGGGCGGCAACAAGCGCGTTCGTCAGGTCTCGGGCATCATTAAATCCCGAGTTAACAGTTTTCGAGAACTACCTCAGCGGTGAAATTAATGATAAGGAGTTCCGAGAATACATAGGAGCCACCAGTAATAGATCGAAACAAACGAGTGGGGAATGTTTTTGGCTGTTGACTATTTCAGCAGCTTCCGCAGTAATAGCAGTGATTTTCTTTGGATTGAGTGTAGTTGATTCCGTGACTTCAGGATCAGTTGCATATCTACATGGGCTTTGGCCCCTTCTAGGCCTTCTCCTACTAACATTCGTGCCCTCGACACTATTGGGGTTAGTTGGCCAATTCCGTCCAGATTCGGTTTATCTTAGTTTTGATTCCGAAAACCTTGAGGAATATTTCAATGAAAATAAAGAGTCAGAAAAATAGATGGTGATACTAGATATTTTGCGTTGATGAACTCTCATCTCTAATCAATTTCTGCCACCAAATTCAGCAGGTGTGTTCAGATAAACTAATTCCGAGCAGTTTTGCACCTTACCCCTGTTCTCGACCGTTTAGACTTGTCCGCGAAAATATATTACAAAATAATTAGTTCGTTGGTTTATCAATTGAAATATGCGTTTACCAAGGTTTCCACCGTTTCGTTTCGAAAGCACATACCAAGTTCAAATTACCCAGCATTCAACCACGTCGCACCATCGATAAATATTCGGCATCCTTGCAAGCGTGTTTTCCTTTGAGATTGCACAAAAACATCTTCGTCATTGTTGTATTACTCAACAAAATAGGCCAAAACACAGGATGTTGTTTGCATTAGACTCGTCCGCCGCCACGAGTCTGAACCGCTCGTCTTTGACTTTGACGACCGTCTCATCGTACGCAACATAATCTGGACATAGACCACCTTCCGGTTCAAGATTGGCTTCTGCGACCCACATCAGTATTGTAAACTTTAAATCACTAATTTCAAGTTACATTTCGTATTTTTCCTAAAATGTGTTTGAATGATTCGGCTCCTGACTCAAGATCATTGTGGCCAGATGTAAGTCTGTCTCGGATTTCATTTGCGATGAGAACTTTATCAGGGTCGCCTCGTTCTCGTTCGTCGAAAATTTTGGTCAGTTTAGACATGATTTTGCGACCTGAATATTCCACACCCTCAATTAGCCAGGTTTCATCCTCGTCCTCTTCAATGTCAATCCGAGACCAATCGTCAAATTGTTCCGAATATGCTTCGTTGACGCAATCTATGAGAAATTCGGGAGCGAACATGTCTTCTATTTCCAGATGGAATGGTGGTCCCTCTTCCTTATGAAGTAAAAATACCCGATCATCATCTACATCCTGATGATGCTCCGATATGTCATCTTGGACTTGTTTTCCTTTTTCGTCATTATCCAATAACAGGGCGTAAGAGAATTCTTCGGAGGCAACCCATTTTGCAGCTTGTATCATTTGATCCGCACCATTTGTTGGCATAACTGTGACCTCAGACCAGTCAAGAATATCTTCCTCTAGATGGTCTCTGAAGTAATTCGCCACCCCGATTAGGATATTATAATCTGAGATCCCCTCTACGAGTATCTTTCTTTTCGAAACAAATGGTGAGTCACCTAGCCCGATTCCTAATGCATTCCTAAGAGGCTCTAGTGTGGTTGAATCACCCTTGTGGAGTTCACTCATAACCTTCGAGCCTAAATCACCTTGGTCCGAAACTAACCTAATCCTACGTGGGTAATCTTTTCTAATCAAGAAAGGAGAATGAGTTGAATAGATGATTTGGTTACCATCCGACAGATCTTCAATTGCCTCCAGCCAATTGCGTTTGCCTTGTGGATGTAGAAATACCGCAGGATCATCAAGTAGTATGAGGGAATTATCTTGACTTTTCTCTGACTGCGCGGTGAGATTTATATAAAATGAGAAAAACCATTGGAATCCTTTGCTACGTTCTGAAGGTCGTCGTAATTCCCTATCCACCGCTTGGTCATCTCGGATCCGATCATCCTTGATCTGGGCGTAGAATATTTCATTTTCATAGTACAAATCTACCTCTACCTCCTTCTGTTCCCAGATTTTGTTCACTTCCCCCTCAATTTCCCCTTCAGCCCTATCAGTAACTCTCCTGCGCTCAATTGGACTTAACTCTGAGAATTCATCCGGATTAATTCCAACTATCTCCAAGAAATTTCTAAAAGTTTTGAATTCTTCCGAGTCCAAGGATGACTCATTTACCTCATCAGAAATTAGGTCAAATTCAGAGTGGTAAACAATGTTAGGCAGGTATTCGTTGAGATTTGGAAAGTCTGAAATCTTGTCAAAAATGCGCTTTTCTTCATTTTCCCAAATTTGTAGATATTCTTCTTTTTTATTTTTGATTTCATTGTTATCCTCGGGGATATTGTTAAGAGCAGTTTCAAGTTCATTATACAAATCTAAGAAATCATCTTCTTCATGTTCACTTTTTACAATCTCCTCTAATACTGGTTGGAGCTCCTCCGAGTAGTGTTGCCGATATTGACCACCCATTCTCTCGGCTAAATCCTCAAAGTCATCGGTCATATCCTTAAGACTCGCTAAAGTTGGCTCAATGACTTTGGAAAATTTGTAGTCTTCCCCGATGAACACTCTATCTTGTTTAATCTTTGAGCCATCTGCGAATTTGGTTATTTTAAACTCTTTGTTTGTTACATCGCTATCTGATTCCTGAATTGTCTCAATATCCTCCATCTCCATCTGGAACTCGATGGTGACAATTGGTAGTTCGTCCTTCGATTTGTTCGAATCTATTTGATCGCAAATCTCTGACCCAGAATATGGTTCATCGTCTCCAAATGAGCGAATCGCTTCTAAGAACGAAGTTTTTCCACTTTCATTGCCGCCTATAAGGGTTGTTATGCCACCCTCTACATCAACCCAACCGCTATCGATAATAGGCTTGTAATTTTGAACCCTAACTCGGTTGACTTTCATCTAATTTCCTTCACGGAGTTGATTGTTAATAATTCCCACGGAGTTCTATTGATGATTTCGCCAGTCCAGAAGGGTTGCTTCACCGTCTAACGATACGAGGAGGTAATTGACAATTTAGTAAGAAGAAGATTACAATAAGATTGGAGAGTTATCGTTCCTTTGAATTGGATGCGTTCATTGACTACCGCTCAAACAGATTCCTCCACGATCTCGATCTCCTCCTCGGTCAACCCGTAGAGTTCGTAGACAATCTCGTCGATCAGATCGTCGGTCTGCTGGATCTTCTCATCGAGTTCCGCTGCCCGTTCGACGGCCTCGTTGTACCGATCGAGGTCGTCGGCCACGTCGTCGGGATCGGGAAGCGTGATCGCCTCCAGGCGGTCGATCAGCGAGTTCGTTTTCGTGGCCGTCTCGCGGAACCCGGCGAAGCCACCGGCCTTCTCGACGGCGACCGGGACGAAGGCCTCCACGAGGTCGGCCTCGGTTTCGGAGAGGTCCATGAGGCGCATCGCTGGGATCGGCTCGGTTTCGGTGTAGCCCCACTGGTCGGTTTTGTGGGCGTCTTCGTCGTCGGGTTTGTAGCGGGCTGTAGCGTGGACAACTACCGTGGATTCGGTTTCGCGTTCGCAGGTGACTGTGCCGATTCGAAGGTTCTTATAATCTTGCTTAGTTGAATGTAGAATGCTTTCTGGATTGGCACCGGGCTGATACGATGCTACCTCTGGAAGCACTGATCCTTGTGAATATCCGCTGAGATACGTTCTGAGATCCAACGAGAGTGTGCCTCGTTCATCACTTGCCTCTCGAATTGAAACCAATAAGTAAACTAATGTGTTCGCTAAAGTTTCAATGGATGTATCTTTTTGGTTTAAGATTTTAGGGAGCGTTTCTAACTTTTCAATCTCTTCTCCTTTTTCCATAAGAGCTCTTCCTTCCGTTCCGGAATCGGAAAGATTCACACTATCAGGTAGGATCTTGATGGGGAGTTGTCGGATATTCTCTGGGTAGACACTACTATATGATCCTTGAAGAGTTCCCGTTGCTAAGAAGTTAGAGAAATAGTATGCCATCAAAGTTGAGTTCACGATAGCAGAAATGTACTTCATGTTATATTTCTCTACATTGTCTGCTATTTCATAATCTGCTGAGGAGTGGTGCTGTTGGATGCTTTCTCTCCATAAGGTAGCATGGTTGATGTTATGATTTGTAAAGTAACCTTCCGAGTCGTAAACACTCTTTATCCGGTTTTTCTCACTACTTATGCCGGAGAACATAATTTTCGGTGATTCGAAAAGGTCCGGGAATTTTGGACGGTGGAAATATTTTTGATGCTTATAATACTCCATATATTTCCCACCCCATACAATCTGGTGGCGGTCAATATCTTTCCCAGAAAGGTACTTCACAGCGTTTGAGGATGGATTTCCTACGATTACGTCATCTTTATTGAAATCGAGAGGACTGTCCTTTGCACTGTGAGCAACTACTCCGGGATTAACACAACATAGATGACCAGTTCGGATGCTTTGTTTCTCAATTTTGTTTTTAATACTAATATCTCGTTGGGATATGTCGATTCTTAGCATTGAATTCGAATATTCAAGAAATTCGCGAGGATCGATGGTGTACTCTGGACGGAAATCAACGCCATCATAGGTAACGATTTGACATTCTTCGTTACGTGAAGTGGGTGAAACAATATAGACCACATATTGTCTATCTACGTGGTTGAAGACGCGGTGTTCCCCGAAGTTGACTAAAGACTCCAACTGACATTCTTTTATAAGGAAATCACGAAGTTCTCTTGCATATTTTTCCGTGGCAAGCGAGGTCGGAGTAATAAACGATTGATATCCACTTTGGCTAGTAAGAGAAACCGCTCTGTAACAGAACGGTACAAAAAAATCCCAATGTCCTACAGCAACATCCGGATATAGATTTTCTAAGTGGTCCGGGAGATGTTCATTCATCTCGGTTAATTTCCAATTTGACACATAAGGCGGGTTGCCGATCACCGCATCGAATCCGCCTCCTTCTTTCAACTCGCCTCCTTTTTCATAGAACACTTCTGGAAATGCTAGTTTCCAATGATAGAAATCCCATTGCTCAGCCAACGACTGTGCCGTTTTGAACCAATCTGTCTCAGCAACCGCCCCCCCCCCACCTGTTATCATCCTCTAGTGCCTTCGCCATTCGTTCGTAGGCTCCACTCGGTACATCGATATCAAATCTTTCGGCGGTGTGAACGTTAGCCATAGACACTAGACGGCGCCGAAGCTCGTCCTGCTCGATTTCGGCGTACTTCCGCTTCATCTCGCGCACGTCCTCGACGGTCTCGTTCTCGATGGCGAGGAACTCCCCGTAGATGTCCATCAGCCGCTCGATGGTCCCCTCACGAGTCGCGCCGAACTCGGCCAGCGAAGCTTGGGACTCGTCGCCGTTCGCGTCGGACTCCAGTTCCTCGATTGACTCGATGTCACTCCCGACCAGCGAGTTCCCCTGCTTGAAGTGGTGGTCGAGAAACGCCAGCGGCCGATCCGCGGCCAACGTCTCCAGCCACATCGACAGCTTCGCCAACTCGACGGCCATCCCGTTCAGGTCGACGCCGTAGATACACTCCTTGGCGATTTCGCGCCGGACGTGCTGTTCGTCGAACGCCACGCCGAACTCGTCTTCGGCCTCGCGGACCTCGGCCATCACCTGCTCGGAGAGGTAGCCCGTCGCCTTCGTCAGGAAGTGCCCGCTCCCCATCGCGGGATCGAGAATCCGGAGGTCGGTGATCCGGCGGAGGAACGGCCCGATGTACTCCTGGGTCCCCGGCTCGAAACCCTGGTCGATCAAGTCCTTCCGGATCTCCTCGACCAGCGGGCCGACGGTCTCCTCGACGATGTAGGTCACCACGTAGTCGGGGGTGTAGTACGCGCCCGTCGCCTTGCGCTCGCCCTCGTCGTTGACGACGTACAGCCCGCCTTCGGGGACCGTTTCGACCGCATCGGCCACACTGACCTCCGTCGCTGGTTTCCAGACCTGGCCGCCGTCCTCCGCAACCGCCGCGTACGCCTCCGGAGCGATGCGGAACTGGTGTTCGAGCAGGCCCTCGTAGACGCTGCCGAGGTGCCGGGTATCGAGGTCGGCGTAGTCCGCGAGCACGTACCGGCCCTCGTCGTTCTGCGTGGTCGAGAGCCGGTAGATGACCTCCGCGAGGTACTGGTTGCTCACCTCGTGCTCGGTCAGGAACTCGTGAGCCTCGTGGTCGAATAGGCCGCCGTTGTACGGCGGAATCCCGAGATCCGCTTCGCCCTGGTCGATGAGCCGGAACAGGTCCTCGAGCCGCGACCACATCGACGTCGAGTAGGCGCTGAACGCGTCCTCGAATCCGGAATCGACCTCGCCGATCTCGTCGTGAATCTGCACGCGGAGGGCATCAAGGCTGAAGTTCGCCTCGTAATCGTCCTTGGCCGCCTGATCCTCGGGGTGGATGAGCCCTCTGGCTTCGGCGTAGAGGACGAACATCAACCGGTAGAGGAAGACCAGGGACTGTTCTTTCAGCTCGTCGAGGGCCGCCTCGTCGTCGGGGTCGATGTCGAGGTCGTCGTTAGTTTCCACGAATCCTCGCCCGAGGACACGGAGCGCGGTGAAGACGTTGTCCTGGAGGTTCTCCCCGAGTTCCTGGGAGGCGCTTTCGCTCTCGGACCAGACTTCGTCGAGGAACGTCGTGCCGGCCGATTCGCGAAACGCGGCGGGGCGGAAGAGCACGTAGAAGTACTTGAACGCCTCGAGATCCCCACGTTCTAGCAGCTCCGGCAGGTCGACCTCGTAGTAGGTCTGAGTCTCGTAATCCTTGGTGCCGTAGAGCCGCCACTTGCGCCCGTTCGTCAGAATCCCCCACTGGATGGCAGAGGGGGTCTTCTCCAGGTAGTGTTTGATCTGGTGGGAGGCGTTTCGATAGCGCCGCCGTTCGGCAAATCGGGTCGTGAAATCGGCGTCCCACTGCTTGGCTTCGAGCACCCCGATCCCGCCCTCGAACAGTTCTGTGGTGTCCTTGGTGTGTGAGTAGACGGTCGCGGCGTCCCGGCGGTCCATTTCGCTTTCGAACAGCAGTTCGTCGACGTACCCATCGCCCTCGGGGAGGGTCACTTCGTTCTGGGTGCCGAATCCGAGCGTTCCGAGCACCTCGTCGATCCAGTTGTCGACCAGCGAGTCTTCGCCGTACCCGGCCACGAGGTCGGCTTCGAGTTCGTAGAGCGACTGTAACTCCGACATCACCGCCTCGCAGTCCACATCGCAGTCCCACTCCTCGCGCTCGGTCAGCCGCTCGTCGAGAAAGTGGCTCGAGAACAGGTTGGAATTGACGTAGGGTTTCTCGGGAAGGGTTGCCTGACTCATCCAAGTTACCGAAGAAGCGCCCACGAGTAACAAATAAGTGACGGGGATCCTGCACCCGTCACGCAATTCCGAACTTCGCCAAAACGTTTATCGTCCACAGAGAGCAATACGCTAGTAACATAATGGCCACACTCAACGTCAAGGTTCCCGACGAAATGCAGGCAGACATCGATCAGTTCCTCGAAGACCACCCCCATTATCTCAATCAAAGCGAACTCGTCCGCGACGCCCTCAGGCACCTGATCGAACCGCCACGACTTGCCGATCGGACGCTCGAAGACGATCGAGTTTCCCGCCAGCAGATCGAGGACGGCGACGTCGTTGCGCTTGACGACCTGTAAATGGCGGACGTATTCTTCACCGAACGCGGCCGTGACCGTCTCGAGAGTCCACCGCGTCGCCACGAACCGGCAGTGATTCGGCCCCAGAAGTACCCCGGTCCACCACGGGTGCGCTTCCCACACCGCTCGCCACAGCACTCAGTCCCCAAAAACGCCCTCGGAGTCTGGGACCCGCCCGTCGAGCGCCCCTGACTCGGTGATCGCCGGCCGAAGCCACGGTTGGGCTGCCCCCGAATAGAACTCGACGAGGTGGACGAACTCGTCGATGGTGACCGGGCCCTTGTGAGCGTTCATCTCCCGGAAGACGTCCACGAGCGTGTGTTCTCCACCACTTCCATCCCGAATCGCGGCATCGACCGCATAGAGGAGTCGGGCCCCGCGATAGTAGTTCGCGTTCGAGTGTCCCCAGGCGGAGCCGTCCGCGAGGCTGACCCCGGAACTGCGGTCCCGGGCGAGAATCCAGGCCCGCACGTCCTCCGGTTCGACCTCGTAGTACTGCTCCTCCAGCATCCGGGCGGCGAGGTAGGTGGCACTCGCCTCGCGGAACCACTCCATCTCGGGGCCCGTCTCGAAGGTTTGCTGGGTGTGGAGGTACTCGTGAATCCAGACGCTCGCCGAATGGCCATCCCAGAAGGCGTGTTGGGTGATGTACGCACGCGTGCCGTAGGTCACGCCGTCGTAGGGGAGGGCAGCAGGGGCGACGAGGATCGTAGCCGGTTCGCCCCGAACCTGCTGCAGTTCGTACGGCGAGACGAACGTCGAGAGGAAGTGGACTTTCCGAGAGGGGTCGACGTCCATCCCTGCCGGGGCCACGACCGTTATCGGTGCCGTTCGACCCGCTTTCGTCGTCCCCGACAGGTTGCCGATCAGTGCCCACGGCCCGACGGTCACGACCCCGGCCGAGTGATTTCCGTCGACCGCGGCGAGGGGTGGCGGGAGACTCGATTTCGGCAGATACGCCCAGTCCCCCGGGGCGTTGACCAGCCCCGGATCGACTCCCGCGACGGTGAACCGGTGGGTGCCAGACGCCGAGATGGAGGTGTTGGAGCCGCCGGTTCGATAGGTGACTGTCACCGTCGTGGCAGTCCCGTTTTCCGGGCCTACATCAATCGATTCGACCTGGGCCCACTGCCCGCCGTTTTCGACCGGACTCGGCGCGAGGGCCATCATCGGGCCGAATCCAACCACGATTGCAACGATGAAGCCGCTCACCACCAGCACGATCGCTGTGAGCCAAAGAATCGTGCCGGGTGGCGAGTTCGGCCGCGGATCGGACGGGTGTCGGGCCATTGGTCTGGGAGCCGGGCGGGATACTCGAGTGTACGCCGAGGGACATCTTAAGCACCGAGTTCTCAGTCGTGCAGTCTCGCCTCGATGGCCTCTCGCAGTATCGTCCGGTGACACCGCTTTTCGTCGGTGTTCTCATAACAGACGAGCACGACGTCGGTTCCCGCCTCGCGCACTGCCTCGATGGACTCGATCGCTTCCCGTGCGGCCGCCGAGTTCTCGAGATAGTCCAGGTAGCGCTCCCGGTAGTCGATAGCCTCCAGCGCCCGGTTGTGGGCTTCGGCGTCCGGAAGTCCCTCGTCCTGCAGCTCCTCGTGACGGTCCTTGACCGCGTCCAGCAACGCCGGCGGCGGCCCCAGCGCCGATCGGTTCTCGTCGACCTGTCCCAAAAGCCATGGCAGCGGCCGGCGGGCAACCCCGATCAGTCGCTCGTCCCCATCGAGATCGACCAGATCGTGCTGGAGGGGCGCCGCGTAGGTGTCCCAAAGTGCGCCCCGTTCGACCATTTCAGGCCCCATATCGGGCTCCGTAGCCTTAGTAGTGAGCCGCGATTGACCTGCGCCTCGAATCTCGGCCCCGTCCTTCTCACTTCGTCATCGTCAACAGCATCTTGAACCGCTCCTCGCGGCGGAGGGCGTGGGGCTCGCCAGTCGAGAACCCGAGTCCCTCGCCAGAGTCGACCACGTGCTCCTCCTCCGCGTTCGTCACGTGAGCCGTCCCGTCGAGAACGTGGAGAATGGCTCGTACCCGGTCGCTCGCTTTGCTCGCCATCTCCGTTTTCAGCAGCCCAGATGGAAGTACTCGCCCCCCACAAAATTTAACAGGAGCAAATATAATTATTGTTTGTGTAGAACAAATGACCCAAATAAAAAGGGACGGTTTCGAATCGGGACCACCCTCGGAACGGTGGATCACAACCGATGACTGAAAGAAAACTCTCCCGCCGGAAGGTTCTCGCAACGGCAGCAGCTGTGACAGGCAGCACGTTAGCCGGTTGTAGCACAGTTCTGGATGACCCCCAAAATAATGATACCACCTCGGAGTCCCCGGTCGACCGGGTCGATAGACTCGACAGATATCCACGTATTCACGTTGGGAGCGTCGACGACCTCTCGGAGGGGGCCGTCGAGACGTTCAGCTATCCACTCCAGGGAGCGAGCAACTTCCTTACCCGCATCGACGGGGAAGCCTGGGGAGGGGTAGGGCCGAATAACGATATCGTGGCGTACAATAGCCTCTGTACTCACATGGGCTGCAGTGTTATCGGACAGGTAAGTCCCGACCGGGAGATGGCTGGTCCGTGTCCGTGCCACTACACGACGTTCGATCTCTCGAAAGGCGGCCTCGTCATCAGTGGCGCGGCGACGATGGACCTCCCCCAGGTCCGACTCGACGTCGACGACGGGGACATCTACGCGACGGGTGTCGACGGACTCGTGTACGGATACCGGAACAACTTGCGGGACGATACCCCGATCGAAGCCGCCACGGAGGAGTAATCATGGCAGCAGACAACCCGAACACCAGCGAGGTGCCGATCCCTCCCACGGACGCGGACCGTAGCACACGATCGTGCAGGTACTGTATCGTCGGCTGTGGCTACGAGGTATACAAATGGCCGGTCGGCGAGGAGGGCGGTCCGTCGGCCGACGAGAACGCCCTCGAGATCGACTATCCCGCCGGCTACGGCGACTGGCCCTCGCCGAACATGCACGAGATCATCAAGGAGAACGGCCAGGAATACCACGTCCTCTTCAGACCGGACACCGAATATCCGGCCAATGAGGGGGATCATTCGATCCGAGGCGGCACGCAGGCCCAATCGCTCTACTCCCCGAACAACGAGGATTACGACGATCGGCTCAAACAGCCCCAGATCCGAATCGGCGGTGACCTCGTCACCGTCGACTGGGACACCGCGATCGAGGCGTGGGCCCGCGCTACCGAGATCGCCACCGACAACGGCAACGACCCGAACGGTTACGGGCAGAAGCTGTACTTCTATCAGTTCATCGAGAACACCTTCGCCGGGACGAAGCTCTGTTATGACGTTATCGGCTCGCCCAACTGGGGCGGCCACAACCGCCCGGCACTTACTACGGAAGTGCCCGGACTCATCAACGCCGGCCTCGCGCAGTGGTCCTACGCCTACGAGGACGCCGCGGAGGCCGACACCATTGTGGTGGCGGGGGCGGACCCCAAGGAGAACCAGGACGTCATCTTCAGCAAGTGGATTAACGAGGGGGGTGACGCCAACATCGTTTTCATCGACCCGCGCCGGAAGTTCCTCGCGAACTACGCCGAGAACAACGGCGGCATCCATCTCCAGGTCAACGAGGCGACCGATCCGATCCTCTTGAACGCCATCGCTCGCCATATCGTCGATCAGGGCTGGCACGACGATGCGTTCATCGAGGAGTGGGTGATGGACAACCGGGAGACGATCGACCAAGAAGGCTGGTATCAGGAGGAATTCGGCCTGACGCCCGAGGCGTACTACGATCTCCTGGATGAGGAGCGCTACGCCCCCGAAAACGCCGCCGAGACGACCGGCGTTCCAGCCGAGGACATTCGGGAGGCCGCGGAACTCATCGCCCAGCCCGACGCCGAGGAGACGAACACGCTGTTCATGCTGGAGAAGGGGCTCATCTGGGGCTGGTCCCACGAGAACACCGGTGCGATGGCAAACCTGACGCTCATCACCGGCAGCGTCGGTCGCCCCGGTACCGGCATCACCCGCGCCGGGGGCCACCAGGAGGGCTTCTGGACCCCCGACGGCGTGGGCGACGTCATCGGCGAGCGTTCGACACAGACCTTCGACGGCGAGAACGTCGAGGACGTGACGATCGCGCCGAACACGGTCGAGCGCGTCAGGGACGGCGAAATCAAACACTGGCACGTCATCGGCTGCGATCCCGCCCGTCAGTCCTATGCGACCCAGGACCTCCGGAACGCAATGCGAGAGCGGACGAGCGGTGCACAACCGCAGACCGCCGACATCGACGAGATCGAACGCGCGTTCCGCGAGCGCATCGAACAGGGCGGGATGGTCGTAACCCATCAGGAACTGTACCCCAACACGACGACCCAGTACGCCGACATCGTCCTGCCGGCGAAGGCGGTCGAATCCGGCGAGGGCGGCGATTATCACCGCTGGAACGGCGAACGTCGCTTCCGTCAGTATCAGGGCTTCATGGAAGGCCCGTCCGGCGCGAAGGAGGACTGGGAGATCTTCGCGATGATGGGACAACGGCTCGGGGCCGACGACATGGACTGGGAGGACTCCCGAGAGATCTTCAACCTGATCTGCGAGGAGTATCCGGGCACCGGGGGCGACCACTCCCTCGAAGGGATCGCCCCTGCCGCCGAAGCCAACGACATGACGCCTGCGGAGTACATGGAGACCGTCGAGGACGGCGTCCAGCAGCCGATCTACGAGGAGAACGGCGAGGTGCAGGGAACGCCCCGCATCCACGCCCCCGACGGCGAGCGCGAGGTCATGGAGCACCGCTTCCACACGAGCACGGGCGAGGCGATCCTCCAGCGCGTCGACTGGGACCGGGTCGTCGATCCCGAGGCGGGACACACGATCGGCGACGTCTACGAGCAACTCAGTCCCGGCGAGGACGAGATCTGGGTGACGAACGGCCGGCTCCAGCATCTCTGGCAGAACATGTACACCCACCAGCGGCTGGAGTACATCCAGAAGCGCTTCCCACAGAACATCCTCCAGCTTCACCCAACGGATGCCGAAGCACACGACATCGAAGCGGGCGACCTCGTCGAAATAATCAACGACGACGTCTTCAATATCAACGGCGAGAACACCGAAGGCAGTTTCACCGCGGTCGCCTACGTCGTCGACGAGGACGACGCAGCCCAGGGACAGTCCGTCTCGGAGGGGCTGGCGTACACCTACTGGCTGTATCCGGACCAGGTCAACAACGACGTCAACCCGGCGTATCTCGACCCCGCAAATCCAAACCCGGGCTACAAGTACGGGAAAGGGGAGATCAGACGGCTCGGTGAGAGCGAAGTCAAAGCGGAGATGAGTTTCAAGCCGATGAACATCGTCCCCGAATAATGAAAGCTGATCCCGAAACCGACGCGACAACGGAGCCGACCCAGCAGGAACGACCGTTCCTCCGAATCGACTATGTCACACGGAACGGCGACGGACGAATTATCGATACGACCGACCCGAAGGTGGCGGCCGACAGCGACCTCGCTGAACTCGAGGCGTCCGGTCCGGTTGTCGTCGTTCCCGGTGAAGGGCACCTATTCGATCCGGTCGAAGCGACCATCCGCAACGTCGACCCGGGGATGAACGTAGAGGTGACGGTCGACCCCGAAGACGCGTTCGGACGCGTGGATCCAGAAGCAATGACCACGGTGGCCAAAAACACGATTGCTCCAGAACACCGCACGGCCGGAAAAACGGTTCAGTTTGGCGGACGGCGCGGCGTCATCGAAGCAGTTTCCAGTGACACGGTAACTGTCGATTTCAACCATCCACTTTCGGGGATCGTGCTCGAATACGAGATCGAGGTACTCGAACGGCTCGAAGGGGTCGAGACCCGTGCGGAGGGTCTGACCGCAACCCACGGGCTACGAAACGCGTCCGTCGACTACGATCGACCGTCGAAGACGCTGACGCTGAGTTTTCCGCCGGGAGATCCAGACCCCGACCGGGACACCCGGAAACGAGCGTACATCGCCGAGGTGTCCCGACTCCTCGATATCGCATCCGTCCGCGTCATCGAGCGGTACGAGTGACAAGCGCTTCTCAAGCGCGAAGATTCCGTGAGACCGAGGAACCACGAAGTGGTCGAAGCCGACGTTGTCCGGCCACACTCACTTCGTCATGGTCAGCAGCATCTTGAACCGCTCTTCCCCGCGAAGTGCGTGGGGTTTCCCGGACGGAAACACCAGGCCCTCGCCAGCCTCGACCACGGATTCCGTCTCTTCGATTCGCACGTGGGCGGTCCCATCGAGGACGTGAAGAATGGCATCGTGCTGGGAGGTGTGTTCGCTGATCGACTGGCCCGCGTCCACGGCAAAGACCGTCACCGTCACGTCGTCCCGGTCGACGATCGTCCGGCTGACGATCGCCCCCGCCTGATAGTCGATCAGGTCGGCGACGCCGAACACCTCGCCGGCCAGCTCGTCGAGTTGATCCTCGTTTGCGTCCATGATCCCGGGTTGGGTCGAGAGCGGGATAAGCCGGACGCCGAACCAGTTCATCCGGCGTTCGGACCAGTCCAGCAAACGGAACCGGTTCCATAGCCCGGAGCTACAAGTCGCTCCACCGCCGAGACGTGTGCATGCCTGAGACCACACTTGCAACACTCCTCGAACGCAATCGTCGCTACACCGACTCCCTCGACGACGACGCGTTCGATGCCGTGCAAGCGGGCCAGCAGCCGGCAGCGGTCTCGATGTCCTGTGCCGACTCGCGAGTCTCCCAGGAGGGAATGTTCCACGTCGCGGAGCCGGGCTGGCTCTTCACGCCGAGTACGATCGGCAATCAGGTCTGGGATCGGCACGACGGCGAACTGGTCGTCGACGGAAGTGTCCTGTATCCACTGGTAGAGACCGGTACCGAGGTGGCCGTCGTCGTCGGCCACACCGGCTGTGGGGCAATCACGGCCGCACTGGAGGCCGTCAATGGAGACGGCAACGGAGTCCCGGCGGGAATCGAAAAGTGGGTCAATGAACTCGTTCCGATCATTGAAGCGGGCCTCGATGACGCGCGGATCGACCCGGACCGGGACGTGAGCCTCGTCGACCAGCTCGTGGAGTACAACGTCGACCGGCAGGTCGAGTTCCTGCTCGAAAGCGGGGATGTCCCCGCG
Source organism: Halodesulfurarchaeum sp. (assembly GCA_034520565.1). Taxonomy (GTDB): domain Archaea; phylum Halobacteriota; class Halobacteria; order Halobacteriales; family Halobacteriaceae; genus Halodesulfurarchaeum. Next base: position 822,442 of record JAXHNL010000002.1, on the reverse strand, counting down.
TCTGTCTCGGTGTTCGGATTCGTGTACGACTTCCAGCGTGTCTACGGGTCGGTTCCGGGCCGCACGTATCTCGTCAACGCCGACGGCGAGACCGATCCAGCGACGCTCCGCGAACGCGTCCCGGGAGAAGCAAGCGAGCAGGTCCGCCGACTCCTGTAGACCACCGGCGGTACCGGTTACGGTGCATATGTCCCTTCGAGAAGTGCCTCTTCGATGACGTGGCCCTCCATCGCGGATTCGAGATCCGCCTTCGTCGCGCCTGGGGCGAGGTCGAGGGTGGTATCGAGGGCGAAAACCCGGAAGCGGTACGTGTGCTCGCGGTCCGGCGGGTTCGGTCCGCCATAGCCCGGCTCGCCGTAGTCGTTTCGCCCCTCGGTCGCACTGGCGACGTCCCAGTCCGCCGGAATTTGCTCCCGGTCTGGCTCGATGTTCCAGAGGACCCAGTGATCCCAGATTTTCCCCGCCGGCTCCATGGCATCCGGGTCGTCGACGACGAGGGCCAGCGACTCGGTCCCGGCTGGGTGGCCCGCAATCGAGAGCGGTGGGTTCATGTTTTCCGCCGTGTAGCCGTATTGCTCGGGGATCCGGTCGCCGTTCTCGAAGGCCTGACTGGTTAGTTCGAGTACCATTGTGATGCATGACAACGTGGGTCGAGGAGTGCAATAAATCTCCTCGACCCACTGGCCCGCACCTCCGACGCGCAGACACCAATTCCATTACCCCCGCCGTCGTAACTTGGAGAAATGGAGACACGACATCGCGTGTACGTCGAGGACGCGAGAACCCTCGAGGCGATCGAGGACGACTCGGTCGAACTCGTTGTCACTTCGCCACCGTACCCGATGATCGAGATGTGGGACGACCTCTTTACGTCACTCGATCCCGCTGTCGGTGACCGACTCCAAGCCGAGGATGGGGCCGGCGCGTTCGAGTTGATGCACGAGGCCCTCGAGCCGGTTTGGGCGGAACTCGAACGGGTCCTCGTCGACGGCGGAATCGCCTGCATCAACGTCGGGGACGCCACGCGATCGGTCGACGGCAGTTTCCGGGTCTATCAGAACCACGCCCGCGTGATCGAGGCCTTCGAGGCACTCGGGTTCGAGCCGCTTCCGGAAATCCTGTGGCGAAAGCCCAACAACTCGGGCACGAAGTTCCTGGGGTCGGGAACGATTCCGCCGAACGCCTACGTCACGCTCGAACACGAGTACATCCTCGTCTTCCGGAACGGTTCGAAGAGCCGGGACTTCGAACCGAAGGATCCGGACCGATACGAGGCGGCGTACTTCTGGGAGGAACGGAACCGGTGGTTCTCCGACGTCTGGACGGATCTGCGGGGCGAAGGACAGTCCCTCGAGAACGACGACCTTCGCGACCGGTCGGGCGCCTACCCCTTCGAGGTCCCCTACCGCCTGATCAACATGTACAGCGTCTACGGGGACACGGTGCTCGACCCGTTCTGGGGAACTGGCACCACGACGCGGGCCGCCATGGTCGCCGCACGAAACTCGGTCGGCTACGAACTGGAGGGAGATTTCGTCGACGAATTCGACCGCCACCTGCCGGATCTTCCCGACTTCAGCCGGACTGTCGTCCAGGGCCGACTGAGGGACCACCGGGAGTTCGTCGCGGCCGCACACAAAGAAGGACGCGAGTTCGACTACCGCGCCGAGGGCGCCGACCTCCCGGTGATGACCAAACGGGAGCGAGCGCTCCAGCTCTACCAAATCGAAGAAATCGAGCAAATGTCGTCAGGATACCGCCTCGGCCACGAACCGGCGAGCGGTGTCGAGAACTGATCGCGACCGCCGTCGATAGATTTTTCGGGGGTGTTTTATCCGGTCTCACGGCTTACAGACGCCGAAATCCGAGAGCAAGCGGGCTCGAACGGCGGTTCGCAAAATACTGCCAATACCAGTTGCTTTAAGTCCCCTTCCTCGTGAAGGTCGAATACATGGCACGAGAAACATGGGGGACACGAATCGGATTCATCCTCGCAGCCGTGGGGAGTGCAGTGGGGTTAGGTAACATCTGGCGGTTCCCGTTCCAGGTCGGCCAGGAGGGCGGGGCGGCGTTCATGGTCATGTACCTCGCCTTCGTCGTCCTGATCGGGTTCCCGGCGATGCTCGCGGAGTTCGTCGTCGGGCGCAAGACCGAATTGAACGCCGTTGGAGCGATACGCGAGTACGCCGGCGGGGCGTGGGCCTATCTGGGCGGCCTGTTCGTCCTCATCGGCTTCGTCATCCTGTCGTACTATAGTGTGGTCGGCGGCTGGGTGCTTCGCTACGTGGTCGGAAGTCTCACGGGCGGCTACACTGGCGGAGAAGGGGCCGCGGCCTACTTCATGTCGATTGCCACCGGCACTGACACCCTGCTTTTCCACGCCATCTTCATGGCGATCGTCATCGCCATCGTGGCCGTGGGTGTCCAGCAGGGAATCGAACTGGGCGTGAAGATCATGGTGCCCGCGATCTTCATCATCTTCGGCGTGCTCGCGGTGTACGCCTTCAGCCTCCCCGGCGCCGGGGAGGCCTACGCGTACTACCTTTCCCCGGACATGGGATACATTTTGGAGAACTGGCAGAGCCTGGTCCCGGCCGCCGCCGGTCAGGGCTTTTTCACGCTCTCCCTCGGAATGGGCGTGATGATTACCTACGCTTCATACCTCGGTTCGGACGAGAACCTCGCGCAGGACGGCGTCAGCATCGTCGTCCTCAACACCGCAGTCTCGGTCATCACCGGCCTGATCGTCTTCCCGATCCTGTTCTCGGCCGGACTCGACCCCGAGACCTCCGGCGCGGGGGCGATCTTCATCAGCGTCGCCGAGGCGCTCACGTCCCTCCCGTTCGGCCGGATCGTCGGGTTCCTGTTCTTCCTGACGGTTGCGATCGCCGCGCTCTCCTCGGCGATCAGTCTGATCGAGGTCGTCGTTTCCTATGCCATCGACGAGTACGGCATGGATCGAATGAAGGCGACCGGGATCATTGGCGTGGCCATCTTCCTGCTGGGCGTTCCAGTCACGACCAACCTGATCTTCGTCGACCTCTACGATATCTTCGCGGCCCAGATCCTGCTCGTCCTCGGTGGGATCCTCCTCATGATCGCCATCACCTGGCTCAACGCAGACAAGGCCCTGGCCGAACTCGAGAAGGGTATCGGGCCGCTCGGCGCGATCGGCAGCCTCTGGATCTGGATGGTTCGGGTGCCGGTCGTCATCGTCCTGCTGATCTCGCTGTACCTGGGCGTGACGGGATACCTCGACTTCCTCACCGGACCGTTCGCCGAGTATCTGGGCTCGCTGTAAGCCACGCGGACGCGTTCGTTTCGGTTTCGCCGATCGATTAGCGAAGCAGAAAACGTGGGAGCCTGATTCGATCGTCCGTATCCGAGGGCCGGTCGAGCAAGCTCGGGTGGTAGAGCGCGTCGGGGAGATCTAACTGTGATCGCGAGACTGCCACCGCCTCGAAGGCGTCCTCGTCGGTCTCCTGTTCGAGAACGAGTTCCTCCCAGACCGCCCACTCCCGATCGCCCTGTTCGAACTCGGTACCCCGACTAATCGAGCGTGAACCGCCACGTTTCCGCAGATTCGCTTCGGCCCGGGTTTTCCCCTCGTCATAGGCGATCTGGATCAGGCCGCGGTGGTGTTCGCGCTGGAGGACCTCGAACTCGGCTTCGTCTGGCTCACCCAGGGCGGCGTCGACACCGAGCGCAAAGGCCCGGAACATGGCCGCCTCCTGGGTGAGCGAGTCCCAGTCGGTCCCGAAGTGATCCTCGTACATCTACCCGTACGTGTCCTCGAGTGTCCGGTCAGAATGCACCTGGACCCCTCGGTCGGTGAACTCGAGTGGTCGCATGTCGCTGTCGATTGGTGTTCCCCGCATCTTGATGAGCTGAACGGCCCGGGTCATGTCCCCACCGTCGAGGAAGTTGTGGAAGAACACGACCCCGTGAGCGAGGTAATGCTCCTCGGAGTAGGCCGTCGGGTCGGTCATCTCCGAGACGAGGATGATCGTCGTGTCCGTCGCCTTCAATCGGGTGATAAACTCGGTGAGTTGCTCGGCCGGATTGTCGACGAAGTGATCCAGCAGCATCGTCGAGTCGATGACCGCCCGATCCGCGTCGAGCCCGTCGAGCATGGCTGGCAAGCGGTTCCGCAGTCCACCCGCTGAGCCGTATTTCGTCAGCGATTGCCGGGCGGACTCGTCGGTGAGATCGAGAAAGGTCGTATTCGAGGCACGAATCGCCTTCTCGAACCCGAAGTCAAAGCCGGACATGTCCGCGACGAGTTCGGCCTTCGTCTCGTGCATCGTCACGTACACACACTCCTCGCCGCGACGGGCCCCTTCGGTAATGAACTTGGCGGCAAAGGTGGTCTTGCCGCTCCCGGGCGGCCCGCTGACGACGTGCAACCGGGACGCCGGGAGACCGCCGGAGAGTAACTCGTCCATCCCCCGGCAACCGGTCGCATCCCGGGAAAGCGTCGAAGACATGGCCCTTCCTTCACGGCGGGGGCCTATCAATCGTTACAAAACGCGAGCGGAACCGATCACGCTGCCCGACGCCCGACAAGCCCGATACCGATCCCGAGGACGACACCCAGCAGACCGACGATCGGGCCGAAGCCGGGAATCGGTGCGCCAGTCGAGTCAGCCGTGGTCGTCTCCCCGTCACCGGTCGTTCCGTCCGTTTCTGTGTCGGTCTCCGGCGGTTCGGCGGTCTCCGCTGTGATCGCCGCGACTTCGGTCACGTTCGAGGTGATCTCCCCGTCGTCGACCTGAATCTCATGTGTGCCGGCAGTCTCGATCGGGATCCGGGCCCAGCCCTCGCTGTCGGTTTCGGTCACCGCCTCGCCGTTGTGGAGAACTGTCGCGTTTTCGACGGGGTCGTCGTACTCGTCCATTACCGAGATGAAGGCGGGTTGCCCGACGACGACGGTGGTCGTGTGAGCAGTCACGACGAGCCGATTCCTCCGGTCGAGTTCCACGTCGAGCGAAACCGACTCCTCGGCCGTCTTGACCGACTTTTCGACCGTCTCGTAGGCTGGAGCCTCGAAGCGGACCGTCAGGTCGGTGTTGACCGGCACGGAGAGTTGCTGCTGGCCGTTCGACTGCGTGTTGACCGACCCGTGGCCGTCGACGGTCACGGTCACGCCCTGCAGTGCCCGGGGCGGATCGAAGTACGGATCCGTCACCTCGACCTGCATCGTCACCGTCCCCTCTTCGAGGGTGACGTCGTGGGTGATCGATTCGTCGGCTGGGACCTCGAGGGTCTCCTCGACCGCGTAGAAGCCCGATTTCTCGACGGCTAACTGGTAGGAGCCGGCCTCGATCTCGCCGGTCTGGACCGTGCCGTCGGTGGTCCGTTCGGAGACGACGGTCGTGCCGTCCTGGGAAAGCGTGACGAGGGCGTCGTCGATCGGCCCGCCCCCATTCGCCACCGAGATGGTCGCCTCGGCGATCGGGCGGACCGTCATGGTCACGTCAGTTTCGCTGGCGTCCTCGATCACGATCGGCCCGTTTCGCATGTACTCGTCGTCGGCTACGGTTAACTCGACGGTCTCGCCCTCGGGCACGTCGAGAAACGCCTTCCCGTTTGCCGCGGTCGTATCAATCACCGAGCCGTTCGACCACGTCGCCGTAAGTTCCGCACCCGATACCTGGGTTCCGTCCTCGGTCTGGACCGTCACGGTGAGTGTCACGTCGGCGGCCGCCGCGGGAGCCGGCACCAGCGCAAGGAGAACGACGAGTGTGAGAGCGATCGCGGAGACGCGTCGCGCGTGTATCATACTGATATGAAGGGCGTCGAGGGTAATAATACCCACCACGTCGGCGGCATTGAGCCGCCCGGCGAAGTGGGCTTCGAAGGCCTTATACGCGTACTCTGTCTGCTTTCCTGTAATAACCATGTCCGATAAGCCGGCCTCCATGTACCGGAAGATCGACAAGCCGGCGTACACGCGCCGCGATTACATCACCGGTATTCCGGGTTCGAAGATCGCACAGCACAACATGGGCGACCTGGACGCCGATCCCGAAGACTACCCCGTCCAGATCTCCCTCGTTCCCGAAGAAACCAGCCAGCTCAGGCACGGATCCCTCGAGTCGGCACGCCTCTCGGCGAACCGCCACCTCATCAAGGAACTCGGCGAGGGCAACTACAAGATGGTCCTTCGAAAGTTCCCGCACCAGGTCCTCCGCGAGAACAAACAGGCAACCGGTGCCGGTGCGGACCGCGTTTCCGACGGCATGCGCCAGTCCTTCGGCGTCCCGGTCGGGACGGCCGCTCGCGTCCACGCTGGCGACCAGCTCCTCACCGCCTGGTGTACGGTCGACCAGGCCCCGGTCGTCAAGGAAGCCTTCCGCCGCGCGTACAACAAGATCACCCCGCCGTGCAAGATCGACGTCGAGCGCGGGAAGGAGCTGCTGATTTCCTAACGCCAGTTTCGAAGGGTCGGCGACCGCTCGATTCCAGATCCGAGGGTTCCAACGCGATTTTACTCGCTCCGGCCGAGTGTCAAGTATGCTCACCCTGGGCCTTGCCCAACCGGGCCGAGACCGCAGCGCGTCCGGGACCCGCTGGCCGAGCGGGACATCGCGGTCGAACAGGTCTCGCTAACCGGCAAGACGACCCACCTCGCCGCCGAATCGACCCACCCGGCCGTCGACGTCGGCCTGTTCTTCCCACACCGGATCCCCGGGGAGACGGTTCGGAACCTGGCCGAACGGGCGGCCGAAGTGCTCGACGTGCCGATTCTCGGCGTCGACGTCCTCCAGCACGGGGACCGGACAGTCGTGCTCGAGACGAACGCCAGACCCACGATCGACGAGCGGTACAAATACGATCCGGACTTCTACGACGTACTCGCGAAAACGATTCGGGAGACTGCGAACCGGTAGCTACTCGATGTCGATGTCGGTCTTCGACCGCGAACGGTCGAAGGTGATCTCGAGGACGCCGTTGTTGTACGTGCCACTTCCGGAGTCCGGATCCACGTGGGCTGGCAGGGCCACGCGCTCCTCGTAGGATCGGGTCTCGCTTTCCGCCGAGATCGTCACGTACTCCCCGTCACACTGCACACCGATGTCCGAGCGCTCTACACCCGGCAAGTCGGCGACGACCCGGACCTCCCCGTCGTCCTCGTAGACGTCCACGTGGGTCGGGCTCGCGGGTTGCAAGTCCGTCCGGGCGCCGCCAGCTTGCGGCCCGGGCATGCCGACCATCTCGTTCATCATCCGCTCGATCTCCCGAAAGATATCATCGAAGGGGTCATCGCGATCGCCTGGATTCATGGGGAAAAGTTGGCCACGACCGCGCATAAGGATTCGGACTGCGACACCGACCGGGTACCCGCGGTCGAATCCGGCCGATCAAGAAAGCGCGCTCACTCGATACCGAGGGCCGTATTCGTCCGTGCCATACTCGTCTCGGCGTCCTCGGCGTTCAACACTGCTCGAATCGCATCGACGTTCTCCGGAACGACATCGGACTCCTGGTGGATAGCCTGGAAGAGGTACAGTTCCGGCCCGTTGACGGTGATCGATTCCGCCCAGACGGCGTTCTCCCAGACGTCCCCGCGTGGCCGGCCGACGTCCATCGCGTACTCCTTGATGTCGCCAGCCCCATCGATATCCAGATCCTCGGAGAGCAGCCAGAGCCGGTCTTCGGCCCCAAGCAGTTCCCGAACGGCTGTCTCGTCCGGTTCGGACTCGAGGGTCACGTTGATCGAGTGCATGTGCATCAGCGTCGCTGGTACCTTGAGACCGAGGGTGTCGATGGCCAAATCGGGGTAGATAGTCTGCACGTCCGGGCCGTGATGGGACGGGAGGGTCTTCGGGTCGGGCAAAATGTCGTTGATCGGCCCCCGGTTGCTCTGGGCCGGGTCGCCACCGCGGCGGACCAACGTGGCCCGGACGCGTTCGATCCCGTAGGCCTCCTCGAGAGGTGCCACCAGCCGGGAGAGCCCGGTCGTGTTACAGGAGACGACCCGGACGGACGCCGCTTCGGTGGCCGCCTCGTAGTTCGACCGGGCGTTGAAACTCACGTCGACGAGGTCGTCCGACTCGCCCCCCTGAAAGAGCGCTGGCGTGTCGTGTTCGACGTACAGGGACTTGTTCTCCGCGCCGATTCCCGAGGGGGTCGCATCGACGACGACGTCGCTTTCCGCGATCAGTTCCTCGACGGGTCCAGCGATATCGATGCCCGCGTCCGCGAACTGGTCTGCCCGTTCGGGAATCGCGGCATACAGGTCGTAGCCGGACTGTACCGCCACCCGAGCCTCGTAGTTCGGTCTCGTCTTCGCGACCCCGAGTACGGACATGTCCGGCTGGCGGGCGACGGCGTCAGCGACTCGCTTGCCGATCGTCCCGTAGCCGTTAATTCCCACCTGAATCATGCCCGAGAGTCCCCTCGCAACGGGGAAAACCGTTTCGAGTGGTCACGGAAGCCGGGCGTAGGTTTTTACCATAGGTGGCAGTATCTACCAATAGAAGGAACGTATGACACAGAGCAGACACCAGCCGGTCGTCGACCGGCTCGAATCGGCCCTCGACGAGATCTCGGATCCGGAGGCCCAGTACCACCTCCGACAGTGTCTCCAGTTACTCGAATACGAACGAACCCTCGAGGAGCGTAAGGGCTAACCCGGCCGTCGACGAGAATCGACCATGGGACTGAGGCCCGGCGCCGAGACGGCCATCCACCAGTGTCTCGGGTTACAACCGGACGAACGGTGCCTGATCGTCACGGACGACGACCGCCTCGAGATCGGCGAAGCGCTCTACGACGTCGCACGGGAGGTCACCGACGACGCCGTCTTGCTCACCTACCCGCCCGGGGACCAGCACGGCGAAGAACCGCCGGGACCGGTCGACGGCGCGCTGGCCGAAACCGACGCCTTTCTCGCTCCGACGACGAAGAGCATCAGTCATACCAGAGCCCGGAGCGACGCCACCGACGCCGGCGTCCGCGGAGCGACACTCCCGGGCATCACCAAGGACGTCTTCGAACAGGGGCTGGACGCGGATTACGACCGCATCGCCGAGACCTGCAAAAACGTCTACGAGGCCGTCGAAGGGGCCGAAGAGATCAGGATCACGGCCCCGGCGGGCACCGATATCACCATCGAGCCAGGCGATCGAGAGTGGCGACTCGACACCGGGGCGGTATCCGAGCCGGGCACGTTCTCGAACCTCCCGGCCGGCGAGGTGTTCGTCAGCCCGAAAACCGCAAACGGGCGCTTCGTCGTCGACGGGACCATGCGACCCTACGGCCGGCTCGAGAAGGGGCACACCCTCGCCTTCGAAGTCGAAGACGGGTTCGTGACCGACATCGCGGACGACTCGATCAGAGAGAGCGTCGAAGCCGCGGCCGAGGCAGTCGGCGATGATGCCTTCAATCTCGCCGAACTCGGCATCGGGACGAACGTGGCCGTGACCGACCTGATCGGCTCGGTGCTCCTCGACGAGAAAGCGGCAGGCACCGTCCACCTGGCCATCGGCGACGACGCTGGAATCGGGGGCGACATCGACGCACCGATCCATCAGGACGGCATCATTCTGTCCCCGACGGTGCTGGTGGACGGCGAGGAACTCGAGCTGCCCGCCCCCGACACGGCGCATACTTAGGCCCGCCCCCGTTAGCTCAGGTATGAACGAACACCCGGACCGGATTCCGGTCGCGTGTCCCTCGTGTTCCCCCGACGCCGAGACGGTTCACGAGGTGCTTTCGACCGGCGGCGGCCGACTGACGGTCCGCTGTACGGACTGTGATCACGTCCACAAGGTGACACCGGAGCGCGATCGCGAGGTCGAGCGCTCGGTCGTCGTCTCTCAGGACGGCGAATCCTTCTCGACCACCGTCATGGTTCCCCCGGAAGAGCGGGTGCGGGTCGGCGAGGAGTTCATCGTCGAGACCGAGGCGGCGATCATGCAGGTCAGGATCACCGACCTCGAGACGGACCAGGAAACCCGCGTTTCGACGGCGGATGCAGAAGCAGTCGAGACCTTCTGGACCCGCGCGGTGGACAACGTGAGCGTAAACGTGACCCTTCACCCCCGCGAGGGTGACCCGGACGACACCCGAAGCCTGACGGCCTACCTGCCGGGGGACTTCGAGTTCACCGTCGGCGAAACCGTCACGCTTGGCGAGGACGAGTTCGAGGTCACGAACGTTCACGTCAGGGAGACCGCCATCGACCGATATCCCTTCGAAAAGCTCGGCGATGATGGGGATACGGTCCTCGCGAAGGACATAAAGCGGGTCTATGGCTACGAGGCCGGGACCTCGCGAGCCTGGTCTGCCTGGTGACCTGCCACCGCTTCGAATGATGCCATCCCGCGAGTTCGAATCCCAGCGTCGCGATCTCGCCGCACGGCTCCAGTCGCGATACGACCTTTCACCCGAAGTGACCGAGGCAATCGCCACCGTCCCCCGCGAGGAATTCGTTCCCGACCGGTTGCGGTCGTCGGCCTACGCCGACAAACCGCTCCCCATCGGCGACGGGCAGACCATCAGCGCGCCGCACATGGTCGCCATGATGGTAGCGGAGTTGGCTCTCGATCCGGGAGCGGACGTCCTGGAAATCGGGACCGGGTGTGGCTATCACGCAGCGGTCACGGCCGAACTCGTCGGACCGGCGCACGTCTACAGCGTCGAGTATTCCGAGTCACTTGCCGAGTCGGCCCGCGAGCGCCTTGCCGAACTCGGCTACGGAGACATCTCGATCCGACACGCGAACGGATACCACGGCTGGGCCGAACACGCACCCTACGACGCGGCGTACCTGACCTGTGCGGCTGGTAGGTTCCCGGACGCGGTCATCGATCAGGTTCGGGTCGGTGGCCGTTTGCTCGGCCCACTCGGTCGTGGGGCCCAGCGACTGGTCAGGGCGGAAAAGCTCCCCGACGGCAGCCTCGATCGAGCCGATCTCGGCGGGGTACGCTTCGTCGAAATGCGCGGCGGGCCATAAGACCCGCGCGGCTTTTCTTGCTCCATCCGTAGTAGTTCACATGGAATTCGCGGCGGTGCGCGCGGACATGGTCGACAGCCTCGAACACGACACGAAGGGCGTCATCGATGCCGCCCCGGTCGGGGAGGCCATGCGCACCGTCCCGCGACACGAGTTCGTCGACGCCGGTCACCGGGCGTACATGGACCAGTCGTTCACCCATCGCGGGTCGACGGTTCTCGCGCCCAGCGTCGCCGGCCAACTCGTGCAGGCCCTGAACCCGAAACCCGAGGATTCGGTATTGGTCGTCGGTTCTGGAGTCGGCTACACCGTCGCCGTCCTCGCGGAAATCGTCGGCGCCCAACGCGTCCACGCGGTCGATATCGACCGGAGACTTGTGCTCGACGCCCGTCGAAACCTCCGATCCACGGGCTACCGGGAGGTGCTCGTGGACTGCCGCGACGGTGCCGCGGGTTATCCGGAATACGCGCCCTTCGATTTGATCCTCCTCGAAGCTGCCGTCGAGCGCGTTCCACGCGCCCTGCGAGACCAGCTCGCAAGTGGAGGTCGTCTCGTCGCACCCGTCGGTCAGGCGGACCAGCGGCTCGTCGCCGTCGAAAACGAGGGCGAAGTCGCCGACTTCGGACCGGTCGGCTTCCGCCCGCTCCTCGTCGACGGCGAACACCCCGGCGCAGTCACCCGCAATCGAACGGCCCGGGAGGACCGCGAACACGCCGCTCGCGCCGCCGAGCGGGGGCGCGGCTGGGAACAGGACTGGATCGAGTGGGACCGGGTCTGATCAGTCCAACTCGCGCACGACGGTGATCTGGGAGTTCTCCCGCCGGTCCATGTAGTTCGAACCAGCCGGCGGCTCGACGTCGATCGAGAGGGTACCCTTCGCCTGGTTGGGCCCGAGCGCCGGATCGATCGTCACCTGTGCAGTCCCGTCCCCGTCCGTCGTCGCGACGACCATCGAGTCGAGTTTCGCGGTCCCGGCCTCGACGACGATCGTCGCGTCCGCGACCGGGGAGTCGTCGCTTCCGATCGCCGTCAGTTCGATCGTCTGCTTCTCCGGGCCGACGACGTTCGGTTCGGGTTTCACGTCGAGTTCAGCCACCGCGAAGGATTCGACTCCCGAGATCATGTTGAGCATCACCGAGAGGGCCGCCACCCCCACGACGAAGGCGATGATCAACCGCACCGGCAGTCCTTCGATACCCCGTTCGTCGGCCGCGAGTCGTTCGAGCCACGACATGGGCCCCGCTGGGCCGACCTTCGCACTTAAACATCCGGACGAGGGTTTATGAACGAATTCGAAGGAAACCCGCCCCGTGTCTCACGTACTCGGACGGACGGACCAGTCGGGACCAACTGCCTCCCTCGGGTCGTTCCTGGCCCGGGACGGCAGCCGGGGTGCCGACGTGTCCCTCGACCTCGATCGCCCACATGTCTCCCTGCTGGCCGGCAAACGTGGCTCGGGAAAGTCCTACACGCTCGGTGTGCTGGCGGAGGGGATCGCGGCGGCCCGCGGCGTTACTGGCGTCCTGATCGACCCGATGGGCGTCTTTTCCGGCCTCGCGGACGGAGCGGACGCCGACGTGATCGACGACCCGACGGTGGCCGCCGACGCGCTCGAACCACGGGACTGGTGTGCGTTGCTCGAACTCGATCCCACGAGCGCGGCCGGGGCGCTCTTCTGGCAGGTCGCCGAGGAAGCCGCCACCCTCACAGGAATGCTCGACGCCGTCGAAGCGGCGGCGGTGCCGGACTCGGTGGCCCGAGCGGTGGCCAATCACCTCGCTCTGGCGGCCCAGTGGGACGTCTTCCACCCCGACGGGCTGGACGCGGAGCGGCTCTTCGGCCCGTCACTGACGGTGGTCGACGCCACCCAACTCACCGACCAGGCGCTCGGCGTCGTGACGGCGGCGGTCGCGCGCACGCTCTACGAGACGGCGGTCTCGGAGTCGATCCCCCGCTTGCCCTGGCTCATGATCGACGAGGCCCAGGCGGTCGTGGACGGAATCGCCGGGCGGCCACTCCGGACGATCCTGACCCGCGGGCGCCACCCGGGCGTGAGTCTCGTGCTCGCGACCCAGCGACCGGCGGCCCTCCCGGCGGTGGCGATTTCCCAGTCAGATCTCCTGCTCTCCCATCGGCTCACGGCGACGGCCGACATCGACGCGCTGGCGGCGGCGCGGCCGACGTATATCGACGAGTCGATCCGGGACCGGTTGCCCGACGGGGTCGGCGAGGCGGTGGTGATCGACGATACGACCGAGTCTGCCGTGACGGTCCAGGTCAGAGAGCGGCGGACGCCACACGGTGGGGACTCGCCGCGGGTGGGAGATTTACCGCATGACAAAACAAATTAGATTATTATAAATTTTATCAATAGTTAAAATGACTATTTATATCAAGTTATTTTCTACTTTTAGCCAAATTGGCAGTCTACCAAACAAATTACCAACGCTATCTTCCGATTATGAGATTGATTTTGGGAGATCTATTCTGATTAGTATTCTGATTATAATTGGCCATTTTCCAAAGTTTGATTTGATGTTATGGTTTCGCTTTGTTTAGAGAAAAATGAAAGCCGAACCTTTGTCATTAGAATCAATAACATTGGTCCACCAAACCAATATTAAGGTCGGGTTATTAACAATTATTCTAATTAGCCTATTTTTTACTTCGCCAATCCATGCGGATCTTACAACACCATCATCTGAAGTTGGAAGCCAATTATCGATTATTAATAATGTTTCTGAAGAAAATAAGGGTGATTTATACTTAACCATTAGTAGTGAAGATAAGATACTAATAGAGCCAAGTTCGGGATATTTATCTTATGAATTGAATGACTTACCAAAACACCGATATATTAATGATGGAGAAAACGATGGAGATTCAAAAATGGGATATCAGCCAGGTGATGATATCATTAAATTAGAAGTGATTATGAATGACTCAAAATCGGGTCCTTCGGATTACTATACATTTCCCAATAATACCCTATACGCTGAGTCAGTAGATACAAAAAATATTAATTCATTTTCCAAAGGAGACGACATTTATAAAATTGATGATTTGTTAGGAAATTATTCGTTAAACGTCGGAGAAGAAAAATATCGCACCCCAAAAGAGAATCTGAGATTTATAAAAAGTAATAATTTATCCAATTACACAGGGGTTCAACCCTTAATTCGTAGTTCTGACAAAAAGATAGATGTGAATGACGAAATCGTAACCAATGGTAATGGTAGTCTTATCCAAAATCTTGATTCTTCAAAATTCGAACATTGGGAAGATTTTGAGTTTTCCCCAGGATATACTACCGGAGGAAATGGGAAATATGGTGAGCCGATTTACCGGAGTGGCGGAGATGGTGTAATCGATCCAAAAGTAGACAGGCGATTAACTGAGACGACGATATTTTCAGGAGTGGACAAAAATCAATCCACAATCGACTTTGGCCTAAACGAGTTGTCTATTGTCAAAAAAGATGACCCAGATGTCGGATCTGATTTAAAAAGTTTCCCTTCAAATCCGACTGTTAATGAAATTGACCCGGATGGGGATGAAAATTCCGCTGTGGGGGAATTTGGCAGTGAAGATGTCATTATTATTGATACAACCGGAGATGACAGTTACAACTCCAACGAAGACATAATATTAACAGGAAAAATATCCAATGGGACAAAATACGATGTAAGTGGAATTAGTGGATCGTGGGAATATGGAATTTTAAGTGATGGTACACCATTAGTAATTTTTGATAGAAATGATGATAATGGAGGGAGTGAAAATTTATTGATCAATGACGGTAGTGTGAACATAGGGACCAATGCAAATTATTTGGGACCAACTGGCAAAATTCGATATCTCAATACGACAAAGAATAGAGTTGGTTATACAAAGAAAGTAGATGGACTTTTTGTAGACATAGGTGAGAATGGAGTAAATTCCGATACCTCATCTGACTTGAGAATTACGGAATATCAAATAACATATCCTAAAAATTCGACGGTAAAACCTTCTGATTTAGATGCTAATCTGTCTGTTTCTAGTTTTGAATCGGAAACAAAGTTTATAGACGTTGATAAAGACAAAGAAATGGATTTTGGTGAGCCATTTGTGAATTCAGCAGATGACGTCTTAGGGCCAAAAGATGGATTCAGGATAAATGAAAGTTTTAAATCCCTTTCCTCATTGGATATTGGTAGTTCGACTTTTGTACTAACTAAAGCAAGTGATGGTTTTACAAAGGAAGATCCGATTATAAGGGCGGAAGCCGACTTTCCAGAAATTAGCCAAGGATATAATACCAATAATCTCACATACAATGAGACCCTTACTCTTTCATCGTTTCCAAACGGAACAGATGAAGTACTCGGATTCGGTTCCAGCACAAATAAGCTCACGAGTAATTCAAGTGTTTATAAAATACAAAGAACGGGTTTATCTTCACCGATAAACATGCCAAAAGACAGTAAAATTGATTTAAAAACTTTCCCAAAATCCTTCGGTTATCTTTCAAACCAATCTACCTTAAATCAAAACGCCGGAATTTACCGCGAAAATGACACCCAGACCGTCGGCACGAAAACCTTCGGCGACCGGATCACGGCGGTGACGGTCGAAAACAACGGCACCCTCGCGGACGAGTACATCGACTCGATCGCGCTCGAAACCGAGTCGACGACGATCGCAACCACCACCAGTCCAACGCCCAACGGAACCTGGGTGCTCGAACCCGGTGCCGACGCGGGCTGGTTCGGGCCGACCGAATCGACGGCGTTCTCCCTCCACCCGACCCTGACCGACGACGCTCCGGGCGGGAAAACCGTGGCCCTCAAAATCCCGGCCGCCAACGACTCCGACGGCGACGGGAGCTTCGATCCCGGAGAAACCGGGCTCTTCCTCGAACAGGACGATCCGCGGGGCGGATTGGGCCCGAGCTCGACGCTTCGGGTCCCGAGCAAATCGACCGGTGAGAACGAGGAGGAGCTTCCGTCCCCGGTCGCGCTGTCCATCGACGGGCCCGACGGAAACGTCTCCGCAACGGATGGGGAGGTGTCCGTCTCGATCAGCGCCAACGCGTCAGACCGGGACATCGTGGTCACGCTCCAAAACGCGACGGACGGCGCGGCCGTCCAGTCGGTGGAGGCGAATCTCAATTCCACGGGCGACGCGGTGGTGGCCTTCGATCCCCAGCCCGGCCGGTATCAGGTCCACGTGACGGCTCTCGAGTCAAACAGCTCGGCGGTCTCGGAACCGTTCGTAATCGAACCGCCGACCGAACCGGGGTTTTTGAAACCGCCCGAGTCCGTCGAACGAGGCGAGCGGAGTCCCTTCGAGGTCGATCTGGGTTCGGCACGCAATGGGAGCATCCAACTCAAAGGACCGACCGAGCAGACCCTCGAAACCATGGAAGTTGCCTCGCTGAAGGGAAAGCCCCGCTTCGAACTCGCCGTCGACACGGGTGGAAGACAGGCCCCAGGACCCATGCCTGGGTTCGAGTTCGGGCCAGGGGTAAATACGACCCAGTCCTTCCAATGGTTCACAACCGGTTCGAACGAATCCGTTCCGAGCGGAGCCCCTACCAAGCCCGGCACTCCGACCGACCCGGTGAACTCTGGAGAGCCCCCGAGCGTGAACGCTACTGGAAGGACGCAGAGTCAGATTTCGAGCGCCCAGAACGGGAGCCCGGCACAGTCCGGCACCACGGTCCGGAAGCAGGTCGGACCCAGAGCACTCGGCGTCGGCGAATACACGCTCGTCCTGTCCACCGCGGGGGAACCGCGAGCGAACGCCACGTTCGGCGTGCGAGCGGAGTGGCACGCGAGCTTCGAGACCTTCGTCGTGCCCCGGGACGTGTCACTCGACACGACGGCGGACGTTCGGACTCACGCGATCCGCGAGAACGAAATCGCAACCGGCGACCAGGTGGTCGTGGCGGTGAACACCAGCGGTCTGGGAACGTACACGAGAAACATCTCGGTGGGTGGGCCTCCCCCGGCGGCGAACGCGTCGCCGGTGGCCCGGGCAAACAACACGCGAGGCCGTGGCAGAGACGAGGCAAAATCGGCCCGGTCGCCCCCTGCCTTTGTCTCGCTCGGCCCGAAATCGAAACCCGCCGGACGAAACGCGAGCCGACCGACTGACTCCCGCCGGATCGACGGGACGGAGCCGGGCCAGTTCTACGTCGTTGCCGAGGCCGCCGGGGACGGAATCGAGCCGGGAGCCGACCTCGAAACCGAACTGGTGCTCACGGACAACTCCCCCTTCGTCCCGCCCGACGGGGACAACGAATCCGTCGAAACCGCACTCGACGTAGTCGAAGCCAAAGCCGGGTTCGACGGCGTCTCACCGAACGGATCCCTCGATTTGCCTCCGCAGGCGAACACACCGATTAACGGCACGACCACCGTGGCCCCCGGGACGACGCTCATCGTGCATATTGAGGGTGCAAACGACTCCTTTGAGAAAAACGCGTCGGCGACCGTCGACGAGGACGGGACCTACGAGGCGACCGCAAACCTGAGCGAGTACGAGTCGGGAACGGACTACACCGTGAGCGTCACCGCCGACGGCGACCAGCTCAGCCCGACACGCTCCGGAAAGTTCGTGGAGGCGGCATCCGATCCGGCCGCAGCGGGGGGTGGCGGTGGTGGCTCGATGTTGGGAAGTGCGGACGACGGGGAGTCCAGTGAGGGAACCGGTGATCGCACCGAAACGGAACCGACAGTCGAGTCGGACGAACTCGTCCCCGACCAGATGCCGGACCTCCCCACAGAAGCGGTCGAGCGGGCGTGGGCGTCCGTTCCGGAGCCCCTTCGAATGGGCATGCCCGCGATCCTTCTGAGCGGACTCGGCGGACTCGCGCTGATGACGGTCGGACGGGGAGTGTTCCGGTTGCTCTGGCCGTAGGGAGGGCGATTCGCCATCGGAACGCCGAGGACCGAACACCGTGGTTCTCCCCGATCGTGTATTCACAGCCGAAAAACCGGTGTAAATCCGTCCCGAAGGTGCAGTTGTATCGGATAAATCCCGAGTGCGAATGCCAGCCACTGAATACCTGAGCCCAAGTTTTTGCAGTGTTGCGGCAAATCTTGTAACCAGGTCATGAGTATCGATCAAGACGTCGAGTACGAGCTCCCGATGGATCGGCTGGCAGAATCGGAGCCGCAGTGTCCCTTTGGAACGGGCGGAAGCTGTTGTCGGGTCTGCTATATGGGGCCCTGTCGGGTGAGCGACGGGGATCAGGGGATGGATCGGGGTGTCTGTGGCGCCTCCCCCGGGACGGTCGCCGCCCGAAACCTCTATCGAGAAATCGCCGTCGGTGCTGCAAGCCATGCAGACCATGCCCGTGAAATCGCCCACGTCCTGGTGGAAATCGCTGACGGGAAGCTGAGCGAGTACGACATTCAAGAACCCGAGAAACTCCGCCATATCGCCGAAGACCTCGGCCTCGACGCCTCAGGTAGCGATACGGAGGTGGCAAAACGCGTCTCGAAAGCGGCCATCGAAGACTTCCAGGAGGGTGGAGACACGCTCAACTGGCTGGAGCGAATGCCAGCCGAACAGCGGGAATTCCTCGGCGAAAAAGGCATCCAACCCCTGGAAAGTGTCGACAAGGAAGTCGCCCGGGCGATGCACCGCACCACCCAGGGGAACGACGCCGAGCCGGCCCACCTGCTCACTGGCGGGCTCGAAGCGGGACTCGCGGACGGCTACGCGGGGCTCACGATGGGGACGGACCTGCAAGACGTGGTCTTCGGGACTCCCCAGCCGGTCCAGACGACGGCGAACCTGAGCGTGATGAAAGAAGATCAGGTCAATATCGCCGTCCACGGCCACTCGCCGGTCCTCTCGGAGATGGTAATCAAGTACGCAGACGAACTCGAAGCCCAGGCGAAGGAGGCGGGGGCCGAGGGGATCAACGTCGTCGGTATCTGTTGTACGGGGAACGAACTCGCCGAACGCCAGGGTGTTCCACTGGCGGCACACAGCAGCCAGGCGGAACTCGCAGTCACGACCGGGGCCCTCGATGCGATGGTTGCAGACATCCAGTGTATCTGGCCGGGAATCGGCGACATCGTCGAGTGCCATCACACCAGGCTCATCACCACGGTCGACTACGTCAATATCCCCGGTGCGGAGCACGTGTCCTTCGATCCCGAAACCGCGGAATCCGACGCCAGGGAAATCGTCGAGCGGGGAATCGAAGCCTTCGGCGACCGGCACTCCCGCCAGGATTACGCCGTCGAAATCCCGGAAGAGCCCCGCGACGCCCTCGTCGGCGTCTCCGATGACTTCGTGCTGGAAGTGCTTTCCGCGGCCAACCCCGAGAGTCCCGCCCAACCCATCGTCGACGCACTCGCGAAGGGACACCTCAAAGGGATCGTCGGCATCGTGGGGTGTCCGAACCCCAAACTTCGACGCGCCGAGATGACCGAACACCTCATCGAAGATCTGCTGGCACACGACGTGCTCCCGGTCGTGACCGGATGTATCGGGCATATTACGGCCCAGGCTGGCTACCTGGATCCGGCGATGACCGACGAACTGGCCGGCGATGGCCTCTCGGCCGTACTTCACGAGCTGGGGGAGGCTGCCGGGCTCGACGGGCCGCTCCCGCCAGTCTGGCACATGGGCTCCTGTGTCGACAATTCCAGAATCGGAAACGTCGTCCGGGCGATCTCGGAGGATTCCGGTGTCCCGACTCGGGAACTCCCGATCGTGGCGAGTGCGCCCGAACTTATCGCGGAGAAGGCGGTCAGTATCGGCACGTGGGCGCTGGCACTCGGATTGCCGCTACACACCGCCCCGACACTCCACATGGAAGACAGCGAGGAAGTCACGGAGATCATGACCGAGGCGCTGAAAGATATCACCGGCGGGTATGCCATCCAGGAGGAAGATCCGGAAGCCGCCGCTGTGGCGATCAGATCCGCCCTGGACGAGCGCCGCGAGGCCCTCTTCGGGGACCTGAGCCATGTGTGAGGACTGTGGTGCTCACGGGGACGACGCGGGGCATTCCCATCCGGCCGAAACCGGGCACGGTCACAGTCACCACCACGCATCTGATCACGTCCATTCGAACGAGCAGCTGGCCGGCGGGTTGTCGGATGGGATTCGCGTCGCAGTGACCGGCAAAGGTGGCGTCGGAAAGACCACGCTTTCGGCGGCAATCGCGTCCCATCTCGCTGCCCATCGAGCGGTGGTTGCCGTCGACGCGGATCCGGATATGAACCTGGCTGGCATTCTGGGCGTGGAGGAACCGCCCCCCCCCCCCATCACGACGGAGCGCGAACTCATCGAAGAACGTGCGGGAGGGAGCGGTCTCGTCAACCTCACACCGGCGGTTCAAGACGTGCTGGATTCGCATTCGACCGAGTTCGGAGTCGGGGGTCGATTGCTCACCATCGGCGCCCCGACTGGGGCAAACAGTGGGTGCATGTGCCCCGAAAACAGTTTCGTCCGAACGCTGGTCTCGACGGCGCTCGGCGAGGATACGGTTGTCCTCGACATGGAAGCGGGCGTCGAGCATCTCGGCCGCGGGACTGCCGAGTCCGTCGACGCGATGCTCGTGGTCGTCGAGCCCTCACAGGCGTCTATCGAAACGGCGACGCGGATCCAGAAACTCGCCACGGAGCTTGGAATCGGAAACGTCCAAGCAGTCGTGAACAAAACTCGCGACAACGCCGACCTCGTCGAATCCGCACTCCCCGTTCCGGTCCTCGCCACCCTCCCCTACGACGAGGACGTCGCGTCGGCAGCGATCGCTGGCCGTCCGCCGGTCGGTGAGAGTCAGGCGCTCAAGGAGGCGGCTGCGGACATCGTCACCGAACTGGGAACGGAATCGGATCACGCTCAGGAACGAGTCGGGATCTGACTGCAGGCACGGAGAGGTCCCCGGCAGGAACGGACCAATACGCGATGGTTGGTGATCCCCGACGAGTCCCAATTACCTCGAGGGGAGCAGCCCCCGGCCCTTCCCCGACCGATACACACTTCCGAGGACGAATCCTTTCGGCGAACACATGGTTGCGGTCCCCGATCTGGCGGTCGTCACCGACCCGCTCGCGTGGGTCGTTCTCGTGACCTTCGCCGGCAGTGCACTGCTGGCGTTCTGGGACTCGCCCTACGAGCGACTCGTCTCGACGGGAGCGTGGTCGATCTTTGCACTTTTCTGGGCGCTCATGATTCCCCACTACGCGATCGTCCAGCGGAGCATCGTCGAGGGGGCCCTGAGCGTCGTTGCCGTCCCCGCCACGCTCTATGTCGCCTGGCTGATCTGGACCGAGCGGCGGTCGTTTGCGGTCCTGACACGCGCAGTCGCCATCATGGGCTTCATCTATCTGCCGTTCGAGGCGATCACGTTCCTCCGGAGCGGGTCGATCGAACTCGTCGCCCGGAACGTCGAGGCGATTCTCGGGCTGCTAGGGGTCGAACCGACGGTCATCACCGGTCCTGACGGACTCCGGAGCACCTTTGTCTTCTTCGCCGAGGACGGCCACCGGTTGACGACTCGGGTCGTGCTGGCCTGCACCGGAATCGGCAGCATTTCGATCGTGGCCGGCCTGACCCTCGCGGTCGACGCGGCGCCGAAGCGACAGGCACTGGGCATCGCCATCGCGGTGCCGATCATCTACGGCCTGAACGTCCTCCGGGTGGCCTTCATCGCGCTCGCCCACGGGTTCCAGTGGTTCGCCGGCTTCCAGGGACCGATCTTCTTCCTCTTCCGAATCGAGGATCCCTATCTCGTCTCCTACATCGTGGCCGACAGGGTCATTTCCCAATCGCTGTCACTCGTCGTGTTGATCCTCATCACGCTGGGGCTGCTCCGGCTCGTGCCGGAACTCGGCACGGTCGTCGAGGACGTGCTCTACCTGCTCACCGGAACGGATTACGACATCGAACTCGGCGTGTAGGTCAGTCGGTCGGTTTCTGTTCGAGGTCGGGGTGATCGGCGATGAACACGGCCGTGTGATCCGGGACGTCCTCGCTGATCCAGGAGTTGGCACCGATGGAGACGTGATCGCCCACCTCGACGGGACCCATGATGTTCGACCCGGCCCCGATCACCACGTGATCGCCGATGTCGGGGTGGCGCTTGTAACCCTTTCGGAGCATGTGCTCCTCGTCTTCGGCCTCCTCGAAGTGGAGGGCCCCGAGGGTGACGTTCTGGTAGATCCGGGCCCAGTCCCCGACCGTGGCCGTCTCGCCGATGACGACGCCGGTCCCGTGGTCGATGAAGCAGTACTCCCCGATCTCGGCGCCCGGATGGATGTCGATTCCCGTCTCGGCGTGGGCCGATTCCGCGAGTTCCCGGGCGTACTCCGGCGCGCCTGCCTCGTAGAGGGCGTGGGCGACCCGGTAGATCAGGAGGGCGTGAAAGCCCGGATACGAGCGGATGACCTCCCGGTAGCTCTTCGCGGCCGGGTCGCCCTTGTAGGCGGCCACGACGTCCCGCTTGAGCGTCTCGCGGATCTCGGGGGTCCGATCGAGAACCGCGGCCACGATCGGGTCGGGATCGGACTCGCCGTAGGCCCGAATGCCGGTTTCGAAGCGGTCGCCGAGTTTCGAGAGACACTGTTCGATCCGCTCCGGGTTCCCGACCCGGTCCCCGGAGTTCCACAGGCGAGGGAAAAAGAGGCAGTTGAGGAGGCTGACCTCCTCGCGCATGGGTCGGCGTTCGGGCACCACGAGGTCGGTGCGGGTTTCGAACGGTTCCTCGTCGGCCCGATAGGACGTATCGAGCAGTCGGGGAGTTTCGTCGGCGTAGTAGTCGCCCATAGTGGTCAGTTACACGTCCCTATGAGGGGCAACGGTACAAATCCCTCGAAAGGGGCCATCCGGTGGGGAGATCATCGACCGACCGAAATCGCGAGGATCCGATTGCGCTGCCAGTACCCGAGGAAAGCAACAACGCTCACGAACCCGAGGATCAGCGCCGCTTCGATGGGCCGGTGGGTCGCGAACCGGCCGCCTGCAAGCGCCAACAGTGCGTAGCCCGGAATCCGCCCAAGGAAGGAAAGCACCACGAGGTTCCGGAGCGGGATCGACGTGAGTCCACAGACGAAGCAGAGGGCGTCGTCGGGCAAGCCGGGAAGCAGGAAGACGAGAAAGACGGCGAGACGCCCGTGGTCCTCGAGAAAACCGTCGACGGTCGAGAGGGTTTCGGGGTGAATCAGCCGCTCGACCGCGGGGCGGCCGAAATGCCGGCTGAGCCAGAACGCGATGGCGCTCCCGATGGTCGCCCCGATCAGGCTGTACACGGTGCCGAGAAGCGGGCCGAAGACGTAGCCCCCGGCCAGCGCGAGCACCTGGCCCGGGATCGGCGCGATTATGACCTGGGCCACCTGGAGGGCCACGAAGGCCAGCGGCGCGAGAATCCCAAACGCCTCGACAGTCTCACGGATCGCCTCCGGATCGAGCACCGTCCCGACGGAGTAATCGAACAGGACCATTCCAGCCCCGGCGAGCGCGAGAAGTCCCAGCAGGCCCGCGATGCCGATCCACTTGGCACGTGGGGAGACGAAAAGCGGCGGAATCGGGACGGTATCGTCGGAATCTGGCGGGGACATTGCTCGAATCGGGCGAGATACCCGGATCCTCGGGTGGGAACGATAAAAATCGGCCGTTCTGGCCCGCACAGGCAAACGCCGGCCCAAATCAATTGGGCCCTGTTCGTATGTATGGGCCACCCCTGATATCGAATGCAATGTCCCAACACGTGGAATGCATCGTCGACGGCTGTCACGGTGTCTGTGAAGGCGAAACCGAAGAGGAAGTCATGGCCGAAGTCGAGGCGCACGTTCAGGACGCACATCCCGACCTGACCCTCGACACCGAGACGGTCGAGGCGGTCAAGGCAGAGATCGAGACGGTCTAGTTCCGAAAAATCGAGTTCGACCCGCGAGCGACAGGACAGTCTGTCCCCCGGTCGATCCGATCAGGTGAATCCCGTTTTTGCCCCCGATTCGTCGCCGAACCGATCGCTCTTTAGGAGCGGTGTGTGTAGTTCACCCGTATGGCTCCCACCGAGGACCTCCCCGAGATCACGATCACCTGTCCGGCCTGTGGGACCGAAACCGCCGTTCCGTTTCCAGACGTCGAGGCGACGATCGACGCTCACAACGAGCGCCAGCACGACGGCGAGCCCGTGGCCGAAATCGATCCCGCCGTGAAGTCCCGGCTCCAGGACTTGCTCGCCGAGGAGATGGGCCTACTGGAGTAGCTCACTGGCTCTTTTCGCGAAGAAAGTCGACGAGGACCGACTGGAGGCGTTCGTGGGCCGTCTCGCGGGTGATGGTGGCCGGGCTGTCTCCAGACTGACCGTGATACCGTCCGAACTGGGTGTGATTGAGCCCCTCGATACGCCGGATAATTGCCGATTCCGGGAGATTCTCCGGGCGGAGCGCCGACCGCTCGGTCCCGAGGACCGTATCCCGGGTGCCCCCGACGGCGAGGACCCGCAGGTCGGCGTCCGCGATCGATCGGTCACAGTAGGCACCAAAGAGCACCAGCCCCTCGAGGCGATCGGCGTTGTCGGCGGCGTACCGGCAGGCCATCGCCCCGCCCAGTGAATGGCCACCGACGTACCAGTCCGCGATGGCGGGATTGGACTCGACGATGGAGGTGGCCATGCCCGACTCGAAGACGGCGAGGTTCAGTCGCGGGCGCGGGACAAACACGGCGGCCCCAGTCTCCTCGACGACCGGGGCCAGTACCGGCACGTAGGCTCCCGGTTCCACGCGAGCCCCGGGGTAGAAGACTAGGCCCGTCTCCGCGGTCTTCCCCGCCGGTGTGATGGTATACCCGCCAGCGGCCGGGGCGACGGCGACCGAGTGGGTCCGCTCCACGGACTCGACCGAACCCGCGGGCGGAGCGAACGTAGTGCCGGCGAAACCGACTATAAGCGCCGCGGCGACGACCAGTAGGCCGAGCGACCAGATCGCGATTCGCTCACCGGTGAGAGCGGTCCTGATCCGGGATCGACCGGGCATACCGGCCCTTCGGCGGCAGGCCCCAAATGCTGACGGTCCCGTCTTGCGCACATTCAAGTGTCATCCCGGCCCAATACGGAATATGCACCACCCGCTCCGGCGAGCGGCGCTCGTTCTGGTAGCCCTCGCCCTCGTTGCGAGCGGAGTCGGTGGCGCGATTTCGAGCGGCGTCCTCGACGGTGAGTTCACCGGGCCCGCAGACGCCACGACGGCCGGCGATACACAGTTCATCTGGGCCGGCGAGTCCCCGGAACTCACCGTCGAGGTGGGCGCCCCAGTGTTCGAGGACAGTGCCAGGGACTATCGACACTACGACGTGCGGGTGACCGAATCGAGGATCGATCGCTTCGGTCCGAGCGACGAGGCACTCGGGGAAGCGACGGTGACACTCGAGGAACTCGATTCGGCGACGGTCACAATCCAACTCGACCGCGAAGCCCTCGAAGCGACCGGACCGGACACCCTCTTCGTCGGGATCTATCCGGACCGGGGCCCAGCGCTGTGGGACGGGACCGAAATCGGGGTGACGGTCATTCGGAAAGCCGGCGACCTCGACGGGGACGGCCTGCAGAACAGCCAGGAGATCGGTGGGCCGACTGACTTCCGCGACGCCGACACTGACGACGACGATCTCACGGATAGCGTCGAGGTCGCCCGCTACGGGACCGATCCGACGCTCGCGGACACCGATGGGGACGGAGTCGTCGATCCCGAAGAGATCCGCCGGGGGACCGATCCGACACTCGAGGACACCGACGGCGACGGGCTCGACGACCAGCGCGAAATCGAGTCCCTGCCGACTGACCCGACGCTCGCGGACACCGACGGCGACGGGATCGACGACGCAGACGAGATCCAGCGGGGGACCGATCCGACGCGTTCGGACACGGACGGCGACGGACTGGACGACGGGTTCGAGCGCCAGCTCGGGACCGACCCAACCGAAATGGACACTGACGGCGACGGCGTCCGGGACGACTGGGAGGTGGAGCGCTACGGCACCAACCCGACCGATCCCGATACCGACGGCGACGGGGTCGAGGACGGCCAGGAGCAGGTGGCCCAGCCGGACCACGAGAAGTCAACCGACGGCGAGCCGAGTAGCACCCCGGACGGGGAACGCGAGGAGACACAGATGGATGCCGTGGTCCCCGTTTCGGGCGAGGAACCACTCGAGAGCGGGTCGCTTTTCCCCTTCGCGGCTATCCTGGGAGGGCTCGGGATTCGCCGAGTGGTCGAATGGGTCACCTATCCATAGGCATAGGAGCGGCCCGGACTCGACTCGAAGCGCCGACGGAGGCTCAGAACTGATGTCAGTAGTCGATGGCACGATAGACCACATAGAGCACTGCGTTCAGCAACCCGGCAACGGCGAGGGTGGCACCGATCGAGGTTCCGAGCCGGGTGAACAGCCCCCGGGGTAGCCGATGTTGCCGATGCCGTCGGTGAAAACTGCGGCGATGACCCCCCACACGAGGAGGATGGCCGCGATCCGGGCTCCGTCTTCGATCTAGGTCGTGACGCCGTTCGCTGCGGGAATGGACGGTTGAGACACGACTTCCGATTGGGTCAAGATCCATAATGGGGTTGGCATCGGTCAAACACCGGTCCAAGTGTGACCCACACGATTCAGGAGCCGTCACGCGGGAGGAGGTAGAAGAGGAAGCCCCCGAGGGCAGTCAGCGCCGCGAGGAGGTAGATGGCGCCGTCGAAGTACCCCAGGTCGGCGATCCCGCCGACGACGACCGAGCCGAAGGCTCCGAGGACGAAAAACACCGTGCGAAGAAAGCCCCAGATCGCCCCGCGCATCTCCTGGGGCAGCGCCCCGAGGACGTAGGCGTTCATCATCGGCTGGAGGGCGATCCGGATCGCGATGAGGACTGTCACGACCGCGAACCACCCGAAAGAAGCGATCCAGGGCAGCCAGAGGAGCGGAATGACGCTCACCGCGCTCACGCCGACGAGCACCCAGCGGTACCCGAAACTGTCCGCGAGCCGCCCCGCAGTCAGCTGGAAGACGGCCCCGGCCAGGAAGAGCAGGGCGTAAAGCGAGTTCGCCGTGGTCTGGGCCAGGTCGCCTTCGGCCTGGAGGTAGGTCGGATAGAACGCGGTGAGGCCCTGAAAGATGAACAACATCAGGACGACGCCGCCAAGCGCCATCGCAATCCGGTAGGTTCGGATCGCGACGACGGACTGTTTCACCCCCGCGAGCAGCGTCCCGCCGGGAACGGTCCCGGGGAGGGTTCGCGGGACGACGATCAGCAGCCACACCCCAGCGAGGAAGAAGGCGGGGCCGACGAGTCCGATGGCCCACCGCCAGCCGAACTGTTCGGTGAGGAGCGTGGCCACGAGGGGGAGCGTCGCGGCGCCGATGCTTCCGGCTCCGAGTACGACCCCAAAGGCCAGCCCCTCGAACTGCTCGAAGCGCTTGGCGAGGGCCATCCCTCGCGCCGGGCCGTACAGCCCGGTCGCAATGCCGAACGCCGCGGCGGCGACCAGAAACCACTCGTAGGTGGGGGCGACGGCGAAGCCGACCATGCTCAGCGAGGCGAGCAGGGTGCTTACACCAAGGAGGGCGCGTTCGCCGACGCGGTCGGTGAGGACGCCGGCGGGGAACTGCACGCCGCCGTAGGTGAGCCACATGACGGTGACGATCAGGCCCGCCCCGGCGTTCTGGAGGGTGAACTCGGTCTTGATGACGGGGAGCAGCGCCGGGACGAGAAAGCGGGAGCCGAGGGTGAGAAACCAGCCGAAGCCGATGGCAAGGAGGAACCACCCGCGGTCGCTCTTGAGGACGTCCGTGACTGATTCGTCCTGGGAGGGCGTGCTCGGCGAGATCGATTCGGCGTCGGCCGTCACGGGTGTCTGTGGGTATTCGGTCGGGAGTACATGAAGGCGTGGGTGGCAGTCCGTGAGAGGGGGTCGACGGCGGTGAGGACCACTGCGGAGCGGGGCAGAAAACGTGATCGGCGTGGTTCAGCATGACGAGGTGCCGAAGAAGTGGTCCACCAGGCGCCAGCCCGTCTTCGACGGTCACCCGGATCGAATCCGAGATCCCGACCCGCCCGACGTTTTATGCGGGTGCCAGTTCTCTCGTGTACATGGTCGGTATCGAACTCCGCTCTGGCACGCTCGTCGTGGAGCGTGAGCCGAACCGACTCGACGAGCTGGCGATCGATTTCTCCTGGATTCTTCGACGGTTCGACATCGAACACGTCTACATCGCAGGCTACGTCTCCATCCTCGCGGGCAGGGCTCGTTCCACTGAGGACGTCGACGTCCTTATCGAACCGATCGACGAAACGACCGCCGAGGAACTCGCCGCCGCACTCGTCGAATCAGGGTACTGGGGGCCCGCGATGCCCCTCGAATCCCTTTACGAGATGCTTGACGGTGGCGATAACATCTGGATCGCTCCGGCGGATCAGGTTACACCTCATCTCGAATGCAAATTCGCGGTCGACGAGTTCGATGCCGCGTCCCTCGAAAACTCGATCGACGCTCGTATCGCCGGCGAAACGATTCCGGTCGGTCCGTTGGAACTCCAGATCGCCTACAAGCTCTCACTCGGGGCCCAGAAGGACATCGAGGACGCGGTCCACCTCTACACGCTCTTCGAGGAAAGCCTTAGTGAGCCGCGCCTCGAAGAATGGGTACCGAAACTCGGCGTCGAAGACGAATATGAGCGACTCAAACGTGTCTGAGGACCTCGATGTGAAACACGAGCGCAATCGCGAGCAACGCATCGAGGGAATCAAACGATGGGTCGAATACATCGAGTCCGAGCCCCCCGAAACGTGGGGACCACAACAGAACGCGATCGTCGACGGCCAACTCGATGCAGCCCAAAGCGTCCAGCAATCCGCCGCTCACCAGCAACGGGTCAGAGCGGTGGCACGGGAGATCATGGAGGTAAGCGAGGAGTCCGAAGACGATTCGGGATGAGTTGCCAGTTGCAAGTAGCCGAAACGAGTTTTTCCCTTGCATACCGCGACGAGCGCAGCGAGTCGCGGTTTCACCGAGCGCGACCAACGGGAGCGTTCGGGAAGTTTTTCCACGTTTTTGCGAGTCGCGAGGGATCTATGATCTCTCGAATTGCACGAACGGCGGCGGAGCCGCCGTGAGTGGAGTGGTTCCCGCAGAGAGCAGAGCGAGCGAGGAACCCGACGAGTAAAAAGTGGAAGCCACGAGCCGGATTTGAACCAGCGGAAACCTCACTGGGTTCGGTTTCCTGGGGTCAAATCGCGGCCGGTTGGCTCTCAGACCTCGCTTCGCTCGGTCAGAAGAGCCAAGGGCCGGATTTGAACCGGCGATGGGCGGCTCTGCAGGCCGCTGCGTTAGGCCGGACTCTGCCACCTTGGCGCAATTGTCTCTCGGCAGCGGATCCGCTTACTGGATTGTGGTGCGGTGGCGGTCCGGCAACCGGCGATTGGCGGCTGTCGCACGCTCGCGTGCGACGCCGGCAGACGACTTGGGAGTCTGACGGAACTGCAGGCCGCTGCGTTAGGCCGGACTCTGCCACCTTGGCGCGTCCGATGGTAGTTGATTAGAGAGGTTAATCGTTGCGGTACAAAAGCGACCATCAACCGGGCGGGAATACGAAAGGGTTCCCGCGAGGTCCGTAGGACCGAGGGGGAGCAAGCGAGAGCCGGAGGCTCTCGCCCTGGCCGACCGCTCGCGTGGGCCTCGCCGGGCCCTGTCGCGAGCGCGCGAAGTGAGCGAGCGATATCCCGGCGAGAGCGCGCGAGCGGGAGGGGGCTTTCGGAGGTGGTGTCACACTTGACAGCCGAATATCAAAACCCCGCTAGTCCAACCCGCGAAGCTTTTCATAGGAACACGAACTACATCTCCCTGTGCGTATCGAGCAGAGCTACATCCCAGTCCGCGGCGTGGGCGAAACCACGGAGCGCTCCCTCTGGGAACAGGGCGCGACCCACTGGAACCGCTTCGAGCCCGACCTGCTCGGCGAGAAAACCGGCCGGCGGGTCGAGGACTTCATCGCCCGTGCCGATCCGAAGCTGGAAACCCGCGACGTCGACTTCTTCGCGCGGGAATTTCCCGACCAGGCTCAGTGGCGCCTCTACGAGAACTTCCGCGAGCAGACCCTCTTTCTCGACATCGAGACGACCGGTCTCGACCAGCATCGCGACGTCGTGACGACCGTCTCCCTCCATCGCGACGGCGAGACCGACACCCTCGTCCGCGGTCGGGACCTCACCGCCGAACGGCTCCAGGCCCACTTCCAAGACGCCGGACTGCTTGGCACCTTCAACGGCGTACAGTTCGACCTCCCGTTCCTCGAGACCGAACTCGGGATCGACGTCGACCTGCCGCATCTCGACCTGCGATTCCTCTGCCAGCGACTCGGACTCACCGGCGGCCTGAAAGCGATCGAGCGATCGATCGGCATCGAACGCGACCGGCCCGACATCTCCGGCCGGGACGCGATCCGGCTCTGGCGGGAGTACGAGCGCGGGGACCGCGCGGCACTCGACACGCTCGTGGAGTACAACCGCGCGGACACGGTCAACCTCGAGCAACTGCTCGAAGTGGTGGTTTCGCGACTCGACGAATCCGTCCGACCCCGACAGTGGCCCGGCGAGAAATAACGCTCCAGGAGAGTCGGTTGGTTCCGAAAACGATCCAGCAACGCGCACTCAGGCGGCCCCTTCCGCGCTCCGTCCGTCACTCCGATTTGCCGGGCCCTCCCACTCCGTGCGGCGATCCCGAACGTAGAGGAGCACGAACAGGACCAGTCCGATCGCCCTGAGCCCGATGTCCAGCGTCGGCGTGAGCGGAATCGGTCCGAGGCCGACGACCGAGAGGGCATCCGAGAGTGACGTGACGAACAGTCCAGGGGCCATCAGCAGGAACGCACTCAGTGCGAAGGCCGCCCGGCTGAGCCGTGAGAGGGGTGCGGAGAGGTGACCGATGACCGTCGGCCCGAGGGCGTAGACCCCGAGAAAGAGTCCGATAACCGGGAGGACGACCTCGGGAATGACGAAGCCCAGTTCGGTCAGGTCGCCCCCGGTGAGCACCCGGTAGGTCTTGTCGCTGCCGGGGACCGAAACGCCCGTCCGGAGTAACAGGATTCCCGGCGAGAGAATGAAGGCGAAGGGAACGATGGCCTTGTTGAGCGACAGCGAGAACGCCTTCACCCCCGTCTCGAACGCGTCGGACTGGGCCACCCCCGAAGCCGCGTAGGCCGCGACGGCCACCGGGGGAGTGATGTCCGCGATCACCCCGAAGTAAAGGATGAACAGGTGGGCGGCCAACTCGGCGATGCCAAAGGCCACGAGGGCCGGGCCCAGAAGCGAGACGAGGATGATGTACGTGACCGTCGTCGGCATCCCCATCCCGAGAATGATCGAGGCGACCGCCGTCATCAAGAGCATGAGGACGAGTGACCCGGCCGCGAGTTCCGTAATGAGCGAAACGAGGTTCGGTCCCAGCCCGGACACGCTGATGACTCCCGGGATCACGCCCGCGGCCGCGACTGCGATGACCACTGGCACGGCCGTCCGAGCCCCGGATTCCATGGCGTTGCCGGTGTACGCGACGTAGCGGAACAGTTGGTTGTCTTCGAGGGAGGGACGCCCGATACCCCCAGAGAGGTTTTTCGCGGTCTTCTGGACGTCCGGGTCCATCGAGAGCAGCGGCGATCGCATCATCGGGCGAGTGCCCATCACCAGTACGGCCGCGATGATCGCGTACCAGCCGAGATTGCCCAGCACCCGGCCGAAGGCATCGGCGGGGGACAGCGCCGTCAGCGGCCCGGTAATCACCAGACCCAGGAGATCGGCACCGAAGAGTACCATCGAGACGAAGTTGAGCCCGGCGATCCCGAGGAGCGCGAGCGGAACCAATCGACGGGTGTCGTCGTTGTACGCGGCCACCAGCGCGATGAGCGCTGCGATCGAGAGTATCGTGTACCACGCCGAACGGCCAACGGAGAGCCGCTCGATGATCAGGTAGTAGAGCAACAGGCCGATGGGTGCGAGGTAGAACCAGCCCCGGCGGAGGTGATCGCCCACGTCGACGAGCTCGCTCGCGTCGAGTCCGCCGACCCCCGACTGCACGGCTTTGAGGTGAACCATCACCCACACGCCGAAGAAGAAGACGATCGCCGGGATCGTCGCCACGACGATCACGTCCGCGAATGGCGTCGCGGTGTACTGCACGATGAGAAACGCGGCCGCGCCCATCACTGGCGGGAGAATCTGCCCGCCGGAGGAGGCGGCTGCCTCGACTGCACCGGAGAACTCCGCGTCGTACCCCGACCGCTTCATCAGCGGGATGGTGAAGGTCCCGGTCGTGACCGTGTTGGCGATCGAAGAGCCGGAGATCGTGCCCATGAACCCGCTCGCCAGAATCGAGGCCTTCGCCGGGCCGCCGGTGCGCGTTCCCGTACCTGCGTACGCGAGGTCGATGAACCACTGGCCCGCACCGCTCTTCTCGAGGAACGCCCCGAAGAGGATGAAGATGTAGATGAACTGCACCGAGACGGTCACCGGGATGCCGAACACCCCGTTTTCGGTGTTGTACCACAGGTTCTGGACGATCGCCTGCCAGGAGAGTTCGGGAATCGAGAGCACGCCGACGTAGGGGGTGTCAGCCGGGATCATGTACCCCCAGCGGGCGTATACGATGAACCCCGCGACGATGAGCATCAGCGGGAGGCCGATCGTCCGCCGGGTCGCCTCCAAAACGAGAAACACCCCGACGATCCCGAGGAAGAAGGCGTAAGGAAACTCCGAACCCGGAATCACGCCGATCGCAAATTCGAGAAACGGGAGCGCGTCGAACAGCGGCTCGAACGGGAACGTTTCGTAGAACGGTACCCCCGAACTGAGGCCGAACAACCGGATGTTCTGGATCTCGCTGAATTCGGCGAGGAAGTAGATCGCCGCGAGCGCCGCGACGATCGACAGCACCACGTCGATCGGGGTGAGCCGTTCCTGGTCCGGGTCGAAGAAGGCCCATCGAATCCCGCCCCGGACCGCCTCGAGGGCACGCCCCATCGGATTTACGCCCCCGACCAACTCGTCCAGGATCGAATAGAGCCGGCCAAACGATCGGACGATGATCCCCTCGCCCGTCGTCGGCGGGTACAGGAGAAACGTCAACACGAGCGCAAAGCTCACGTGCACGGCGTTTGCCTGCAACAGTTGCAGACCCACCAATCGGATCTCCCCGACGATCGGAAGGGGGAGATCCCAGTAGAAACTCTTGGCCGCGAGCATGACCTGGAAGACCGAAAAGGAGATGCCGATCGCGGCAACGAGGACGCCGAGCCACCCGGCGACCGATCGCTTTCGCTGGAGTTTCTGAATGATCTCGTCACTGTCCGGAACCGGCGTTTCGTCCGTCGGGGGTTCGGTTTCGGTCATCTTCAGTGGCCCGCGAGGAGCCTTGTAAGGGGGGTGTCGCTACTGACCCGAATAATCACCGAATTCGCGTCACTCCGTTCGACCAGGTCGTATCGTTCGCCGTCGACGATCAGCGTGTGATTGGCCACGGTTCCAGGTTTCACCCGGAGCTGTTCGTACTCCCGGTCCGGATCGAAGACGAACGTCCCGTTCTCCAACGTCACGTTCGCACCGGCCGGCAATCCCCAGCCGTAGGATTCGAACTCCATCCGGGTGTTCTCGAGGGTCGTGTCGACGACGGTGTATTCGTCGTACACTCGGGTCTTCTCGACGCTGTGGGTGTACTCGAGTGCGACGACCGACCCGTTCGAGACGGGAGTCTCGATGATTTTCTCACCCGTATCCGTCCGCTCGACGACGAGCGTGTGACCACTTGCGGTCGCCCCGACGAGTCCGATCGCTGCGACCAATACGACTGCAATCAGGAGCCATCGACGAACCGGCCAGTCAAAGACCCGCATGCGGATATGGTGGCGTTTCGACGCCTTCGGTTAGCCGAAGTAGGCCGAAGCGCCCTCGTGCAGCTCGATGGGCATGCCGTCCTGGGCGCTCTCCACGCTGATGAAGTCGGTCTTCGTCGTCAGCTCGTCCAGGTTGTCGAAGATGGCTGCCGTGACGCTTTCGACGGTGTCAGCGGGGAGTTCCGCCCGCGTCGCGATCATCGCCTGCACGGAGATGGTTTCGACGTCCTCGTCGACGCCCGTGTAGGTTCCGGCGGGGATGGTATCGTCGGCGAACCACGAGGCGGCGTCCTTCGCCGCCGCGCGGTTGTCGCCGGTGATCGGGATGATGTGAATGTCGTTCGTATTCGCGAGGTCCTCGATCGCGCCGACGGGGTAGCCGCCGACGACGAAAGAGGCATCCACGTCACCGTCACGCAACTGGTCGGCTGCCTGTGAGAAGGAGGCATTCTGCTCGTCGAAGTTCTCGATGCCGGCCGCCTCCAGGATCTGAACTGCGTTGACCTGTGTTCCCGAACCGAGGTCACCGGTGTTGATCGTCGCCCCTTCGAGGTCCGCGAGTTCCGTAAACCCGCTGTCAGCGAGGGTGACCAGCGTGATGGTCTCGGGGTACAGCGTCGCGACCCCGCGGAGGTTCTCGATGGCGTTCCCGTCGAAGGCATCGATCCCGGTTCCGTTCTTCGCGAAGTATGCAACGTCGTTCTGGATCAACGCGAAGTCGGCCTCGCCGTTGGAGAGGCTGCCGACGTTCTCGACGCTCGCACCGGTGGACTGAACGTTGAGGGTGAACTCGGAGTTGCCCTCGACGACCGTCTTGAATTCGTTCGAGAGCGGGTAGTAGGTTCCACCCGTGCCGCCCGCGTGCCACGAGAGTGCGGTGACCTGCTCTTCGGTCGTCTCTTCGGGTTCCGCTGTGGTCGCGTCGCCATTCTCGTCGCCGTTTCCGGCACAGCCGGCGAGCGCCACGATGGACGCGCCACCGGCGGCCTGGATGAACCGCCGTCTGCTTGTATTGCGTGTCATACAGTAACAGACAAGACTGCCCGGTATATAGATGTGACCCTTCATGGTTTGACCATACCGTGTGCTGACTTCAAATCGCGAGCGTGCGACCAATCTCCACCGACCGTCCTCGTGAGTCATGCGTTCGTGTGTCTCGGGTTAAATACAGGGACGAAGGAACTGATCACCCGGAACCACGCGTGGCTGTCCCTCGTACCTGTGAACCCCACCGAGTGACGTTGCTGTCGCTCGTCGGTATGAAACGCCCGAGCGACGTGGCTGTCGCTCGCGAACGTGATGAATGAAGGAATGAATGGTGGCGGCGAACCACCAGTTACAGGCGTCGACAGGATGGTCTCGCTTTCCACCGGGACGGACCCTGCGTGTACTGACGATTGCACCCCTCGGCCTGCACTTGGCCCCCCGCTAATGCGAGGCAGTTTTCCCAGAGGCTCGCGCACTCCAGTACTCGCCGGAACGCAGGCGGGCTTAACTTCCGTGTTCGGGATGGGTACGGGTGTTTCCCCGCCGCTATGGCCGCCTTAACGCCGACCCGCGGAATCGAACCGCGACCGAACGAACGTTCGGTACACCAGTATCGGTGGTCCTCGACCGTGTATACGTGCAATCCAGTTTACGCCCGGACTCGTCCGAAAACGAGTCGATGCGGAATGAATGTTGGCTTCGACCTGTTAGTACTCGCGGGCTGAACACCTCGTTGCCTCGGTGCGTACACCCCGAGTCTATCGAACTCGTCTTCTACGAGTGGTCTCAGTGGTGTCTCTTTTCCAGGTGGGTTTCGGGCTTAGATGCGTTCAGCCCTTACCCCGTGTGGCGTAGCTGCCCGGCAATGCCCTCTCGGACAACCGGTACACCAGTGGCCACCGTCCGTAGTTCCTCTCGTACTATACGGACGTTCCCGTCAGACACCGTAACACCCCCAATAGATAGCAGCCGACCTGTCTCACGACGGTCTAAACCCAGCTCACGACCTCCTTTAATAGGCGAACAACCTCACCCTTGCCCGCTTCTGCACGGGCAGGATGGAGGGAACCGACATCGAGGTAGCAAGCCACTCGGGTCGATATGTGCTCTTGCCGAGTGACGACTCTGTTATCCCTAAGGTAGCTTTTCTGTCATCAATGGCCCGCATCAAGCAGGCTCATTGGTTCGCTAGACCACGCTTTCGCGTCAGCGTCCCTTGTTGTGCAGGACACTGTCAGGCTACCTTATGCTCTTGCACTCTTCTCCGGGTCTCCGACCCGGATGAGGTATCCTTAGGGCGCGCTCGATATCTTTTCGAGCGCGTACCGCCCCAGTCAAACTGCCCGGCTACCGGTGTCCTCCTCCCGGAGTGAGGGTCACAGTCACTGACGGGTAGTATTTCACTGATGCCTCGGTGGCCTGCTAGCGCAGGTACCTGTGTAATGGCTCCTACCTATGCTGCACATCAGCGACCGTGTCCCAGCGACAGCCTGCAGTAAAGCTCTATAGGGTCTTCGCTTCCCCTTGGGGGTCTCCAGACTCCGCACTGGAACGTACGGTTCACCGGGCCCAACGTTGGGACAGTGAGGCTCTCGTTGATCCATTCATGCAAGCCGCTACTGAAGCGGCAAGGTACTACGCTACCTTAAGAGGGTCATAGTTACCCCCGCCGTTGACGGGTCCTTCGTCCTATTGTACTAGGTGTTCAGATACCCGCACTGGGCAGGATTCAGTGACCGTACGAGTCCTTGCGGATTTGCGGTCACCTATGTTGTTACTAGACAGTCGGAGCCTCCGAGTCACTGCGACCTGCCCAATTCCTGGGCAGGCATCCCTTATCGCGAACTTACGGGACTAACTTGCCGAATTCCCTAACGTCGGTTGTTCCCGACAGGCCTTGGCTTTCTCAGCCAGGGCACCTGTGTCGGTTCTCGGTACGGTCATCATACTCGTCTTTTCACGGGCCCTAGGTGAGGCCGAGTTTCCCTATCCCGCCGTTCACCCGCTTCGTGCCATTACGGCTTCCACGGGCTTTGGACGGTTCGACCGGGCGAAGCCCGGCTCGGTCGACCCCAAGGCGTCGGCTTTCACTGTATGAAGGCACTGGAATATTAACCAGTTTCCCGCTCGTGCTATTCGAGTTACGGTGGCACTTAGGACCGGCTAACCCTCGGCTGACGAACAGTGCCGAGGAACCCTTGCCCTTTCGGCCGTCGGGATTCTCACCCGACTTTCGCTGCTACTACGGCCAGGATTTTCGTCTCCATTCGGTCCACACGAGCTCTCGCCCGTGCTTCCACCCGAACAGAGCGCCGACCTACGCAATCGCCCTGTGAACGGGCGTGGCCAGGTCTCGGTGGTGGACTTGAGTCCCGATCATTTTCGGCGCCCCGAACCTCGGCCGGTAAGCTGTTACGCTTTTCTTAGAGGGTAGCTGCTTCTAAGCTCACCTCCCGGCTGTCTGTGGCTCGGGACCACCTTCGATCTTACACTTAGTCCACACTTTGGGACCTTAACCCAGCTCTGGGTTGTCTCCCTCACGGTACACAGGCTTACCCCGCGCACCGGACTCCCCGCGTCGACAGCGTCCGTAGGTTCGGAGTTTGACAGGGGAGCCGACTCCTCTCGGAGTCGGACTCCGCAATCGGTCGCTCTACCCCACGAACTACCTCGGCGGAGGTCATGCTTCGACATGTTTCGGTTGGAACCAGCTGTTGCCGGGCTCGATGGGCCTTTCACCCCTACACGCAGATCACGGGAGGGTATTGTAGGACACCAACCCTAACAGGCCTCCACGTGGCTTTCGCCACGCTTCACCTTGTCCACGCGTAGATCGCCCGGTTTCGGGTCGTGCCCGTTTGACTCCCCGCCCTTGAAGACGGCGGCCCTGGTCGGTAACCGCTGCGGCCATGTCGGTTTCCCTATGCCTTCCCGGATGCTCCGGTTAGACTCGCCAAACAGGCACACTCCCTGGCTCGTTTTTCAAAACGTACGACGGAACACCGGCTCCCCGTGGTTCCTACTGCGGACTCTCGTCCGGCTCGTTCCCGAAGCGGCCTTTTGTGCCCAGTCGCTCTATAACCATCTGATTTCAGGCCCTATTTCACCCCCCGTTGGAGGGTACTTTTCAGCGTTCGCTCGCGCTACTTGTTCGCTATCGGTCTCGGGTAGTACTTAGCCTTGGCAGTCGATGCCTGCCTCGTTCACGAGGGATTTCCAACCCCCGCTACTCCGGTACTGGCGCACGCCGTACTTGACCGCGTTACGGGGCTTTCACCCTGTTTCGCGCTCCGTTCCAGGAGACTTCACGCGGACGTTCAGGCGATGAGAGCCAGCCCACACACCACATTGCCCCGAAGGGCTTCGGTTTGGACTGTGCCGCGTTCACTCGCGGTTACTGACGGCGTCTCGTTTCGATTTCTCTTCCTGTCCGTACTGAGATGTTTCAATTCCGGGCGTTCCCCATTGCGCGAAGCAATTGCGGTGGGGATTCCCATTCGGAGATCCTGAGTTCTTCGCCTCCGTGCGGCTCCCTCAGGCTTATCGCAGCTTGGCACGTCCTTCGTCGGCTTCCGAGCCGAGCCATCCACCAGGTGGCACAGTAGCCACGATTGGCGTGAACTCGCTGATGCAGTCACTGTGACTTCGCTGATGTATCACGGTGACCTGCCAGGATGATGAACGAGTCCAGTGGACGCCTGGATCGCACGTACACACGGTCGTCATCGCACGTCCCCGTGGTGCATAGCCGGTGCGTGCATCGACCCTTCCCACCCGCGCTTGCGCGGGTGGTGCATCGGTCGTCGTACCGGATCGAATCGCGCGGACCCACTTAAGGGGCACGATTCGACCGAACCCGGCATGGACCCACTGGGATTCGAACCCAGGGCCTCCGCCTTGCAAAGGCGGCGCTCTCCCGCTGAGCTATGGGCCCGCCTCCCTCGCGGGAGGACGGTGTGTTAGCCTTGATGGTTTGTTGGTGTCCGGTCGGGCACGACGGGCCGGACGTCTGAACGTCCGATAGGTGGGCTCGGCGAAGTCCCGGTCCCGATCGGTAGGAGGTGATCCAGCCGCAGATTCCCCTACGGCTACCTTGTTACGACTTAAGCCCCCTTGCGGAGCCCAGATTCGACCACCGGATGCCGGGCCTCATCCGGACCTCACTCGGGTGCTTTGACGGGCGGTGTGTGCAAGGAGCAGGGACGTATTCGCCGCGCGCTTCTGACACGCGACTACTACCGAATCCAGCTTCATGAGGGCGAGTTTCAGCCCTCAATCCGAACTACGACCGGGTTTAGGAGATTAGCTTCCCCTCTCGGGGTCGCATCCCACTGTCCCGGCCATTGTAGCCCGCGTGTTGCCCAGCACATTCGGGGCATACTGACCTACCGTTGCCCGTTCCTTCCTCCGCTTTAGCAGCGGCAGTCCCCCTAGTGTACCCAGCCACCACGTGGGTGCTGCTGGCAACTAAGGGTGCGGGTCTCGCTCGTTGCCTGACTTAACAGGACGCCTCACGGTACGAGCTGACGGCGGCCATGCACCTCCTCTCAGCAGCTCGGGTAAGGTCATCAACCTGACCGTCATCACTGCTGTCGGTGCTGGTGAGATGTCCGGCGTTGAGTCCAATTAAACCGCAGGCTCCTCCGGTTGTAGTGCTCCCCCGCCAATTCCTTTAAGTTTCATCCTTGCAGACGTACTTCCCAGGCGGTCCGCTTCACGGCTTCCCTACGGCACAGCGCAGGCTCGTAGCCTGCGCCACACCTAGCGGACATCGTTTACGGCTAGGACTACCCGGGTATCTAATCCGGTTCGAGACCCTAGCTTTCGTCCCTCACCGTCGGATCCGTCTTCCCGAGGCGCTTTCGCCACCGGTGGTCCGTCCAGGATTACAGGATTTCACTCCTACCCCGGACGTACCCCTCAGGTCTTCCGGTCCCAAGCCGGACAGTTTCCGCTGGACGCCCGCACGTTAAGCATGCGGATTTCCCAACGGACTTGTCCGGCCAGCTACGGACGCTTTAGGCCCAATAATATCGGCCATCACTCGGGCTGCCGGTATTACCGCGGCGGCTGGCACCGGTCTTGCCCAGCCCTTGTTCCTGTACCACCTTACGGTACAGAAAAGCGAGGGCTCTATGCCCTCGCACTCGGAGTCCCCCTATCGCACTGTCGTGCAGTGTAAAGGTTTCGCGCCTGCTGCGCCCCGTAGGGCCCGGAATCTTGTCTCAGATTCCGTCTCCGGGCTCTTGCTCTCACAACCCGTACCGATTATGGGCACGGTGGGCCGTTACCCCACCGTCTACCTAATCGGCCGCAGCCACATCCTGTGGCGCCGGAGCGTTTCCGGCTCCCCGCATTC
Organism: Halodesulfurarchaeum sp.; assembly: GCA_034520565.1. Classification (GTDB taxonomy): domain Archaea; phylum Halobacteriota; class Halobacteria; order Halobacteriales; family Halobacteriaceae; genus Halodesulfurarchaeum. The sequence goes on along the minus strand of JAXHNL010000002.1, from coordinate 782,252 downwards.
CAATAGTGGGAGCGTTATCCGGAATTAGCCTCAGTTTCCCGAGGTTATTCCGGTCCACAGGGTAGCTTGGCCACGTGTTACTGAGCTATTCGCCACGGGTCTGAACCCGTGCGACTAGCATGGCTAAATCGGACTCCGATAGCAATGGCCTCCGGCAGGATCAACCGGAATGTGCCTCGGCGAAGCCCAGGCGGGTTAGGCGGGATCACCCTGGTATGGCGTGTCGCTATCGGTAGGCCACGACGACACGCCGACCGACCGGGTGTCACCGAACTACCAGGGCTAACATCAGATCCCATCTGTACGGCGGACCGCAGGGGTGGAATCCTCATTTCCTCCGGACCCGTATATAGTCGACGACGGGTGTTAAACCCATCGAAGGGGCCCGGCACCGATGATCGATCCATCGGGACACCGATGCCGAAAGTGACCCCTGCATGAAAGCAGGAGATCAACCGGCGATCGGGGGGCGGCCCGGCACTGCTGCCGGCCGCCGAACGCATTAAACCCGAATCGCCAGGGAGTACATAAGGCCGTCGAACCGTCGACCGCCTCGATGTCGGCATCGTACATCAGTGGCGCCAGTCACCTGGGCCACCTCATCGTCACATCACATCCGAAGCCCGGGTCCAACATAAGGCCGTCGAACCGAGGGCAGTTCGTGACGGTGTTTCATGGCGAGGGCGGCGAGATCGACATCCATTTGGCTGTCCAACCGAGCGGGGTCGTGAGCGCCTAGCGAGGGTGCTGTGGGCGGGGCCGTCGGCACTCGTCGCGTATTCGGACAGCTGGCGGTACCCGTGGTTCGACAGTTGACCCCGGACTCCCGTGGCGCTTGCTGGACGGGATGTCTGCCACACAATATGTACAATCAACCAGTCGCTACCGGTCGCTGGACTGTTGCGCGGTCGGAGGGCGGCCGGTCATCCCACGTTCGTACGTCCGGTCGGGCCGGGAGAGACCGCGCAGGTGTCCCTGACGGACGGCGGGCGGGTATGCGTTTCGAGTTTCAGACCTCTTCGAGGTGCTCGATCCCCTGTTTCGAGACGTTCGCTTTCGTGATCTCTGCGGGCATCCAGTCCGGCGAGTCCGCCGGCGAGGACTCGTTCCAGGCCCAGGCCTCGTAGATGTGGACTTTGTCGGTCCCTTTTTCTCGCAGCTGGATTTCTGTCCGTGGGGCCGAATCCTCCGAATCCCCCACCTCTGAAAGCCGTCTGGCTGCTTTTTTGGCGGCCTGTCGTGGCGTATTCCCGCTGAATACGCTCGGTTCCGAGCCGTCCTCCTCACGAAGCGCGAAGTTCCGCTTGCCGTCCTCTCGTACCATGGTTATGTCCCATGCGAACCCAACACAAGAATGTGGTATAAATATACCGGCGATTTCGGCGCGTCTGCGATACGTCTCGACCAGTCGATCGGGTTGGGCGCGCCCGAGTTCAGGCGCCGAAGTGCCGGCCGACCGCGGTGCACGATGCGTCGGACGTCGGAAGAACTTAAGTATCCGCTGTGGCCAAGGCGCACCTAGACGATACCTCGATGGTTCGAAAGAAGAAGCTCAGTCCGAGTGGTGCGAAAGGCGAGGACGAGGACTACCACAACGCACACGTCAACCTTCACGAGGACGAACTCGCCGTCGCCGGCCTCGAGATCGGCGACGAAGTGTTCGTGCGGGTGCGTGAGGACAAGATCATTATCCAGAAGGCTGACCCCGAAGACGTGGAACACGACTTCTAACCGGCGCACGGATCGCTCCCTCAGCGCGGCCGCCGTGCTTTACACCTGCCGCCGCGAGACCGCCCACGAGACCGCTCGTCACGCGCACTCGGGCTGGGACACGCCAGCGGGCCGATCCGATCCGACGCTCGGAGAACTACCGTCACGGTCGACAGACCGCGACGTCTCGAGACGACCGTCGTTCGGACATGTCCGCTTCCCAAACCCAGTCGGCGTCGCAGCCGGCTTCGACAAGAACGCGCGAATCCCCGTGATGCTCGGGTCACTCGGCTTCGGCCACGTCGAGATCGGGGCGGTCACTGCCGAGGGCCAGCCCGGCAACCCCCGACCCCGACTCTTCCGGCTCCCCGAGGACAAGGCGATCATCAACCGCATGGGGTTCAACAACGCGGGCGCGGACGTCATCGCGGACCGACTCTCGACCGTCGAGCCCACCGTCCCGATCGGGGCCAACATCGGGAAGACGAAGACGACGCCACTCGAGGACGCCGCTTCCGACTACCTGTACACCTACGAACGGCTGGCCCCCCGCGGCGATTTCTTCGTCGTCAACGTCTCCAGCCCGAACACGCCCGGGCTCCGCGAGTTACAGGACAGGGAGCCGCTCGACCGGCATTCTCCGAACGCTCGTGGACGCCGGGGCCGATCCGCTACTGGTGAAACTCTCGCCGGACCTCCACGAGGATGCGATCGCGGACGTGGTCGATCTCGCCGAGTCCCTCGGCCTCGCTGGTATCGTGGCGACGAACACGACCATCGATCGGCCGGACGATCTCGCGAGCCCCGCTGCCGAGCAAACCGGTGGCCTCTCCGGCAAACCGATCGCCGATCGGGCGACAGAAACGGTCCGGTTCGTCGCGGAGCGGACCGACCTCCCGGTCGTCGGCGTCGGCGGCGTCTTCACAGCCGAGGACGCCTACGAGAAGATCAGGGCCGGCGCCGATCTCGTCCAGCTCTATACGGGCTTCATCTACCAGGGCCCGACAGTCGCGCGGGACATCAACGAGGGCCTGCTCGACCTACTCGAAGCAGACGGCTTCGACGCCGTCGAAGAAGCCGTCGGCGCGGATATCGAGCTGAAACAACGTACGCTTCCCGACAGTAGAACCGCCGATCAGCGGAGCGCTTCGAGGTCGAGTTCGAACCCGGAGACCGGTACCTCGAGGTCGTGTGCCACGAGTACGGCCGGGTCGAGTTCGCCGATGACTCCAGCGACGGTTTCATCGAGAACGACGTCGGCGACGCGTCCGTCGATGAAGCTCGGGTGGGCGGTTGGAGGCGTTTCGAGGTCGACGCCGAAGTTGCGCGCGAGTGCCTGCAATCGGCCCTTTGCGTCCTCGTAGGACGCGTCGGGCCCCGCGAGAACGGCGGCGACCGAGCGGCGCTCGGCCACGTTCGTCACCGTCGACTCGTCGACTTCGGCCACGAACCCGATTTCCGAGAGGTGCTGTGGATACGAGCGGTGGGTGTTGTTCTCGAGGACCTGCAGGAGCGAGGGGAGCGCCCAGGTCCGCAACACGGTGTAGTCCTCGCTGTAAGACTCGACCAGTGCCGGTGGCTCCCCGGCCCCGTAGGCGTCGTCCCCGGGTTCGAGGTCCATGCGCTCGAACAGTTCGGCGGGGCTCGTGAGGTTGAAGTTGAGGAGGTCCTCGAACCCGAGCCCGAGCAGAAGGTCGCGGACGGCCTCCTCGTGGCGGGATGCTTCGGTCCGGGCGCCGACCGTACTCACGTCCGGGTACCGCGGGACGAGCTCGTTGAAGCCGTAGGCCCGGCCGATGTCGTCGACCAGGTCGACCGGGTGGAGCACGTCAACCCGATAGGGCGGGATCAGGACTTCGTAGCTGTCGGGAGTGGCCTCGGTCGCCTCCTCGTCGAGCTCCAGTCCCGATCGGTCGAGCAACTCGCGGACCGCCGCCGGTTCGAGATCCAGCCCGAGCGTGTTCTCGACCTGATCGTGAGCGAGCGTCTTCGAGGAAACTGAGAGGTCCGGGCGGAAGCCAGCGTGCTCGCCGTCCGGATACGGCGACGTACTCGACGTGCTCCTCGACCTGCCCGCCACGGGCGTCGAGGGCGTAGACAGACGATCGCGAGCATCTTGTCGATGGTCCACTGGTCGGTTCCCGTCATTTCGATGAACAGGTCCCGGGACTCCCTCGAGACCTCGGTGCGGGCCCCGTTGATCACGGGCGGGAAACTGAACAGGCCGATGTCGTCGTAAATAGCCGGGTAACGGTCGTACCCATCGACGAGGTCCGCGTACTCACGTCCGGTCGAATGCTCGGTGAGCACCGCGGCCGGGGTCATCGCGCTGTCGCTGTCCAGGGGCACAAAGCGATCCGCCTCGGGCTCGACGCCCACGTAGCGGATCGAGTTCTCGTCGGAGTCGGTGGCCGACTGGCCCTTCAGCATCGTCAGGTCGTGGACCCCGATGGCGCCCTTCGCGCGCTTCCGGCCCATCGTCGCGTGGAGCTTCTCCTGGAGCTGGATGAGCGACTCCAGGGCAGTCTCGTCGAGGTCGAGGCCCCGGACGACGGCGCCGGTGACGTACGGGCGCTCCTCGGGCACGCTTTCCTCGACTTCAATCGTCCAGTCGGCAGTCGTTCGTGTCCGGGACGTGGATCCCGGAGAGGTCGCCGTAGTGATATCCAAGCGAGCGGGCGATGCCCGTGATCGAAAGGCGATCGAGGCGGTCGGCCTCGAACTCGAGGCGCATCTTCCCGTCCTCGGTCTCGCCCTCGTACTCGATACCGAGGGTGAAGAGGTCGTCCTTGAGTTCGTCGTCAGTCTTCTCCGTCCGCCCGGTCAACTCGCGGAGTTCGTCGGGATCGACGTCGACGACGGGCATCAGTACGTCACCTCCACTGATCGCAGGAAGTCGAGATCGACCAGCGTCCCGTGGACGTCCCGGATGTCCTCGAAGCCGGACACGAGCATCAGGAGCCGCTCGAGCGCCAGCCCCCAGGCCATCACGTCGGCCTCGACGCCGAGTGGCTCGAGCATTTCCGGCCGGAAGATCCCGCTGTTGCCGATCTCGATGAGTTCGTCGGTCTCCGGATGCCGTCCGAAGAGTTCGAAGCTCGGCTCGGTGTAGGGGTTGTAGGTCGGTTTGAAACGGAGGTCGGTGATACCGAAGTGGCTGTAGAACTCCGTGAACGTTCCCATGAGGTCACGAACCGTGAGGTCCTCGGCCATCACCCAACCCTCGATCTGGAAGAACTCGAGGAGGTGGGTCGCGTCGAGGGTGTCGTTCCGGTAGGCCTTCTCGACGCTGAAGTACCGCTGGGGCGGGTCGAGGTCGCCCACCTGCTCCCCGGAGAGGTAGCGGGCCGAAAGCGAGGTCGTGTGCCCCCTGAGTGCGAGTTCCGAGGCGAACTCGCGAGTCCACGGGGAGTGATAGCCATCCCCGTCGTTTCCAACCCCGTCCCGATGAGCCCGCTCGACCCGTTCGAGCAGGTCCTCGGGAAGTTCGTCGATGTGGCTCGGCGAGGCGAGCGCGAACCGGTCCCAGTGGGTGCGCGCGGGGTGGTCCTGGGGCATGAACAGGCAGTCGTTGATCCAGAAGTCCGCGTCGACGTGCGGGCCCTGCATCTCCTCGAAGCCCATGCCGACGAGGACCTCCTTGACCCGCTTGGCGGTCTGGCGGAGAACGTGGCGCTTGCCGGGCGTCGGCGCTTCCGCCTCGGCCTCGACGTTGTACTCGGCAAAGGAGCGGTCCGCCCATTCGCCCGAACTGAGGTGGTCGGGCGTCAGTCGATCGACCCGCTCTGCGACCTCGACCCCGGCCATGAGTTCGGTCACGCCGGTTTCGGTGAGTGTCACCGCCCGCCGGGTTCGCTCGGTGGTCTCGATCAGGTTCCGGGACTCCAGGGACCCACGGACGTCCTCGTCGATGGGCTCTCCCGCGGCAATGGCTTCGAGGGCCAGGGCTTCGGCGTCCCCTTCGGGGTCGGCCCCCGCGGCTGCGGTCAGATCGCCCGAGTCGATCTCGCCGTAGCCCTTCCGGGCGAAGTTCGAAAGCGCGATGTCAACGGCCTGGCCGTCGAGGTCGGCCGCGCCGATCACCTCGCCCATCGAGACGGGGTCGGCTTCGGCGCCGGCCTCGATCGCGGCCCGATACAACCGGACTTCGGGGAGGCCCGCTTCGAGGTACCGGCGGCCCTCGTCGGTCAGCGAGTTCTCGAGTTCCTCGGTCTCGGAGACCGAAAGTAAGCCCTCCTCCTCGAGGGCGAAGGCCGCGCCGGTGACGGTCTCGGGTTTTTCGTCGAGCTGTGCGGCGATCGCGTCGATGTCGGTCGGGTCGTCGGCGCTCGCCGCTTCGAGCACCGCGACTTGCGTTGGTGGGAGTTTCATCGTCTGCTGGAGTCCTCAATTCGAGGTCGATGCGAGATCAGGCCCCGAAAAAGAAGCCGAATCCCTGATTGCGGGGCTGATCGACGGCACGGTGCGTCCCGCTTGCGGATTCGGCAAGCATGGGTACGACTGCCACGAGCACGGTGAAAAGCGTTGCGAACGCGCTTTCCCAGCTGCTCGCGGCTCCCCGGTTCAGATCCGATCCGGGCTGATCGCGACGTCGAGGTCCTCGAGGACCGGGCGAAGTTCCTCGCGACGCTCCTGGTGCTCGGCGAGGAACGTTTCCATCTCCTCGGCGGCCTCGGCCTTGCACCCGCCACAGAGCCGTTCGCCGGTCTCACACTCGGAGTATACCCGTTCGGCGTACTCGTCGTCGTCGCTGGCCAGCAGGTAGGCGTAGAGTTCGTAGACCGGGCACTTGTCGGGTTCGCCCCCGAGTTCGCGCTGTTCTTCGGCGGTTTCGCGCCCGCCCGTGGTCGCCGACCGGACCTTCTCGGCCCCTTCCTCGGGGTCGTCGAGAAGGCTGATGTGACTCGCCGGAATCGAGGAGGACATCTTCCCGCCGGTAAGCCCCGTCATGAAGCGGTGGTAGATCGAGGAGGGCTGGACGAAGCCGTACCCGCCTTGATCGACCTCGACCTCGCGGGCAAGGGCCTCGGCTTCCGCCCGGTCCATGTCGAAGGCGTCGACGTGTTCGTCGTAAACCCGCTTTTCGCCCTCGATGGCCTCGATGAGTCCCTCGAAGGCCGCCTCGGTCGCGTTCCGGTCGAGGAAGCGAACACGGGGCCGGAGCGGTTCCTTGCCGGCGCTCGCGCAGTTTCGTGCGATGGCGCCGGTCGGCGAGATCGTCGGCGGCTTCGCACTCGTCGGCACTCGAGCCAGTCGGCGGCGTCGCTGCACAGCGGACCGGCTCGTCCTCGGCGTCGGCTCCGCGAGGGCGTCGTAAGCGCTCGCGCGCATGTAGGGCCGCGCTCGGCCGGCGTCGGCCTCGAAGCTGGCGTAGGCCTCGCGTCACGCCGAAGTAGCGCATCCGGGCGGCGAGGTCACGGGAGAGCCGGATGTGGGGGTCCTGGTCGGGGCCCACCGGAATGACCGTGGGCTTTGGCTCCTCGATTTGCGGATAGAGGATGTCCGCGACCTGCGTGACGACACTCTGCATGTGGGAAACGTCGGTCTCGCCGCCGAAACCGTAGATGGCACCGAGTTCCGAGAAGTTCGCCTCGATGCCCAATTCGAAGGCCAAATCCTGGACCTCGCGGTGCTCGGACTGGCGGTAGAGTGTCCCCGCCTCCGGATCGAAGCCGAAGGCCAGAAGCGAGAGGAGGTAGTCCTCGGCGTGCTCGTCGATCTCGTCCCACGTGAGCCCGCGGGCGCTGTGGGCCTCCAAGGTCGGCGATGAGGGCGTAGGTGTCCCCGCCCTGCTGCTGGTGCCAGATGAGTTCCTCGAAGACCAACTTGTGACCGATGTGCGGGTCGCCGGTCGGCATGAACCCCGAGAGCGCGGCGAACGGTCGGTCCTCGCGCATGGCCTCGACGACGCGGTCGTAATCCCGGTGGCCGAAGATGATCGCCCGTCGCATTAGATAGTGAGGGGACGGCACCTCGGACAGCAGTTCCTCGAAGGCCTCGATCCCGAACTCCTCGAAGAGCGACCGATAATCGGCGATCGTCGAGGAGCCCCACGGGTCGAGGGCGACCTCGTCGGCCCCCGCAGCCGGGTCGTCGGATTTTGTGTCCTCTGTCATGTTATGGGGTGAGGCGACTCACCGCGAGCCACCGTGTCTGTTCGCCCTTGGCCCCGTCGAGCGCAAAAACCATTCGTTTCCTGACCCCGTGGGCCATCCGCACGTCGAGTGCCAGATCCCGGGGACCAAAGACGTGGTCCAGTGGCCGGACCCGAACCAGAAACGCGGAGTGGCCCGGGTTCTCCGCGGACTCCACGGCGCGATACACCCGAAAGTCCGCACCGAACTTGAAGCCGGTCCGGGGGGCAGTATCCCGGTCCCGGAGGGTCCGGTAGACCCTGAGCCGTCGGTCGAAGCGTTCGCCCTCGACGGTCCGGCCGCGCTCCAGAATCGCCTCGACGCCTTCGCCGGATTCGAGCGCGAGGACGCCGCGAGCCGCGAGGTCCGCCGCCTCGAGCAGCGAGAGGTGGAGGACGTCGTGTGTCGCTCCCCGACCGGCGAGCGGCTGGCCGTAGAAGCCCTCCTCGTAGAGCCCATCCGGGGTGTCCCAGACCAGCACTCGGTCGTCGAGGAGCGAACCCGTGACCGTTCCCTCCGGCTCGAATTCGGTTTCGCCGTCCGGGTCGAATCCTTCGACCTCGAGGTAGGTCAGGTCGCCCTCCTCGTCGGCGACGGCGAAGACGCCAAGGTCGAGTGCCGTCCCCGGAATTTCGGTCCGTTCGCTTACCACCGTGACCCGGTAGGCGACTTCGCCGTTCTGGGGCCCCTTCCCCCGCGGGTAGACGACGAAGTCCGGGCCGTCCGGGGCGGTTCGCTCGCGGTCCGGACCGGCCCTCGTCGCGGGCTCTTCGGACCCGTCCCCGGGACGGTCGATGCTGTCGGGAACCCACCCCTCGCGCGCGGGCGAGAGATAGAATCCCCGGTCTCGCAGGTCGACGTAGACCAGAAAGCGGGGGCCAAAGCCCGGCTCCCGGGACGAAAGGAAGTCCCGGAATCCCATCCCGGAAACCGAGTCGAGGTCGCCCCGATAGAGAAGGTGGGCCGCCTCGACCGGCGCCAGGGCTATCGAGTCGCCCGAAAGGGGACGACCGTAGCCACGCGAGTCGTGGAAGCGCTGCTTCGCGTCTCCGCCGACGTGTATCTCGCCATCCCGCAGCGCACCGTCCATACCGGTTCCAGGGCCGGGTCCCGCATCAATGTGACTCTCGGGCCTGAGGTTAGGGCGTCGGAGCGGACACGGAACACTCCGGATCGAGACACCGGCCCCCGTGGTCGGTTTCGAACCACGGGAGCCCGCAAGTACACGATCCGGAAACCTCCCCGTCCGGGATCGGGTAGTGGGTCTCGCAGGTCGGACACTGCGCTCCGAGGGTCCGGGCCCGGGCGATCGCCAGGTCCGATCCGCAGGTCGGACAGGTCCATTCGCCCTCGAAATTCGCCCGCACGGCCGCGTCGATCGGCTCGCACTCGCGGTCGAGACAGACCTCGAGGTCGGTCCCGCGGGTGAGCGAGATGGTCGGCAAGCCACACGTCTCACAGGTCGAACCGGTGACGGTCGCGTTCCGCGGAAGTGGATAGGGAGCCCCACAGCCCAGACAGGAGACTTCGCCGGCGGCCCGGACCATCGATGCGCCGCAGTCCGGACAGGTACCGACAGGGGTGCCGGCTGCCGTCGCCGGAAACTCGGCGACTGCGGGATCCTCGCCGGTGACGTGCAGGGTCTCCACGCCGGACTGAGCACGCAGGTCGAACGCACCCTCCGAGAGCGAGAGCTGGACCGAATCCGCCCGCGTCAACCAGCCGGCTGGCCGATACCCGGAGATGTCGTGCACGAGCACCGTGTTGTCCGGCTTGACCAGCACGACCACCTCGCCCTCCGATTCCGACTGCTCGTCTGCCTCGTGGCGAATCGTACACCGACCGGCGATCACCCGAATCGTGTCCTGCATGGGCCGTCATGGCCCGGTCTTACGGTTTAAACGTCTGGCTCAACCCTGACGGTCCGTGTCTCGGTGTGAGGGCAGAGCGGATGGTCGGGAAACGTGACCTCGATAGCGTAGGTGAGTTCGTCGTCGTTCGCACCGAAGACTCCGACCGGCACCGTTTCCGCCTCGCTGACGTAGCGAACCGAACGGGTCATCTCCACCCCGTTGACCGTCACCCGGATCCCGGTTCGAGCGCCGCTGCCCTCGGTTCGAACCGTCACCTCCTGCATGTCGTTTTCCCCCGCCGGCACCGACGCGGGGAAGTCGCCCCAGTCGATCTCCACCCGGGGAAGCCGGGCGGCCCCGCTCGCGACGCTTCGGGCGACTTCCTCGCCAAGTCCGGCCTCCACGAGTCCCGAGACGCCGGCCTCGACGACGGCAGCCGGGTCCGTCAATCCGGATCGGGCGAGACGCTGCCCGCGCCCGGCGCCGACTCCGTCGATAGCCGTCAATCCCACCGCCTCCGGCGGGACCCCGGTCTCGACCCGGGCCTCGATCCGGCGACAGCGGTTCGCCCCGGCCGGCCGGTCGAAGCGATCGAAAAAGGCCCGGGCGGCCGCGAGCAGCCGGAGCGCGTTCTGTTTGATGACCCACGCGTCCGAGCGAAGTTCAGGGGGTAACTCCCCGTCCATGCTGGCCGCCAGGATCGCGAGGATCTTCCGGGCCCCTTGCTCGAGCGAGCCGGTGTCCCGTCCGAGCACCGCTTCGATGGCGTCGCGTTCGTCCCCTCTGGCGCTCACGCTGTCGAACTCCTCGGCCTGGGCCACCGCCGCGAGGATCTCGCGCTCGTCGGGCTCGACGTCGACGAGATCCCGGAACCGTTCGGCGGTCGGCAGCCGGAGGTAGTACCGCGAGGCCAGCTGGCCCATCGGCATCGGCGAGAGCCCGAGGTCCGCGTCGATCTCGACGAACCCCCAATCGAGCAGGTCGTCGAGAACGGCCCGGACGCGCCTCCGGACGTCGTCGTAGGCCGAATCGCCCCGAGTGTAGCCCGCCCGCTGGAAGTAGAAGGTCGTCTCGAGCCAGTCGAGGACGTCCTCGATGCCCGAGATCGTGCCCAGGGCGATCTCGGCGTTGACGTGTTCTGCAAGGTTCTCCGCCAGCCGAGACTCGATCTCCTTCCCGTCCCGGAGCAGGCGCCGGTACTTCTCTGCTTCCACCCGGTCGGCAACGATCCAACCGTAGCCGACGTCGTCATACCCCGGTCGGCCGGCTCGGCCGAGCATCTGGAGGATGTCGAGCGGGCTCATGTCCACCTCGCCCGAAAGGGGGTCGTGGAGCTTCGTGTCGCGGATCACGACACACCGGGCGGGGAGGTTGACCCCCCAGGCGAGGGTTGACGTCGAGAAGAGCAGGTCGATACGCCCCTCGCGGAACCACGCCTCGACGTGGTCCTTGTCGTTCTTCGAGAGGCCGGCGTGGTGGAAGGCCACGCCGTCGAGGACCGACTGGCGCAGCGTGTCGTTGTCCAGCACCTGAGTCCGGGAGTGAAAGTCGTAATCGCCCCGGTCGCCGACCGGAATGTCCCGCTTTGCGATCTCGTCTCTCGCCGTTTCGGCGGCTTTCACGGTGTCCTGGCGGGAGGAGACAAAGACCAGTGCCTGCCCGTCCTCCTCGAGGTGGGGTTCGGCGAGGTCGAGGGCGGTGTACAGTCGCCGGTACTTGTCCGCGAAGGCGTTCTCGCCGTGGGTGTAGGTCTCGACGCCAGCGTGGAGGTCCACGGGCCGGTAGCTCGAGTCGAAGTCGAAGGTGGTCTCCTCGGGGGCGTCGAGCCACGCGGCGACTTCTCCGATGTTCTGCATTGTCGCCGAGAGGGCGACAAAGCGGGGATCGACCAGTCGCCGGAGCCGCGAGACGACCACCTCTAGCACGCTCCCTCGGGATCGCGAATCGAGGAGGTGGACCTCGTCGATGACGACGACGTCGACGTCGGTAACGAAGGCGTATCGTGGGGTATCGTGCTTGCGCGTGGCCGAATCCACCTTCTCCGGCGTCATCACGAGCACGTCCGCCCGCTCGGCCAGCCGGGGGTTGAGATCCCGTTCGCCGGTCACGACGTAGACCGAGTAGCCAAGGGCCTCGATGCGCTCCCACTCGCTTTCCTTCTCGTTCGTGAGCGCCCGCATCGGGGCGATGAAAAGGGCAGTCCCGCCGGATTCGAGCGCCTCGATGATCGCGAGTTCCGCGAGGGCCGTCTTGCCGCTGCCCGTGGGCGCGCTGATGACGACGTTGTCGTCCGTATCGAGCACGGCCGGCAACGCCGTCCGCTGCATCTCGTTGAAGGCGTCAAAGGAGAATACGTCGGCGAACTCGGGAACAACCTCGGCGACGTCCATCTGTCCGTTGAGAGGGGTGGTCCGCGGAAAGCCGTTTCGTCCCGAGCGAACTACAAGTCGGATCCAACCGTCCGCGGCGAAGGGAACGGCTCAATAGGCCCCCGCCAGTAGGGCCGCCAATGGCATCCGATTCCGAGTCGACACACACCGACGTCGCGATCGTGGGGGCCGGCACGGGCGGCTACGTCGCCGCCATCCGAGCCGCACAGCTCGATCTGGACGTCACGCTCATCGAGGCGGGCGAGTTCGGTGGGACGTGCTTGAACTTCGGCTGTATTCCCTCCAAGGCACTCATCCACGCCACGGACGTGGCCTACGAGGCCGGTCACGCAGAGGCGATGGGCGTCTACGCCGACCCCGAGGTCGACTTCGGGGAGATGGTCGCGTGGAAGGACGGCGTCGTCGACACCCTTACCGGGGCCGTCCAGAAGCTCTGTAAGGCCAATCGCGTGAACCTGGTCGAGGGAACCGCCACCTTCGAGGACGAGCACTCCCTGACTGTCGACCTCCTGGAGGGCGGCGAGGAGCGCTACGAGTTCGACAACGCGATCGTCGCGACGGGATCGCGGCCGATCGAGATCCCGGGCTTCGAATTCGACGGGGAACACGTCCTCTCCTCGCGGCACGCGCTCGATCTCGATACGGTCCCCGAGGAACTCGTGGTCGTCGGCGCGGGCTACATCGGGATGGAACTCTCGACCGTCTTCGTCAAGCTCGGGGTCTCCGTAACCGTCGTCGAAATGCTCGAGGAAATGCTGCCGGGCTACGACCGGGACCTCACCCGCCCAGTCGAACAGCAGGCCGAGGAACTCGACATCGAGTTCCAGTTCGGGGAGGCCGCAAGCGACTGGACGGGGACCGATTCCGGCATCGTCCTCGAAACCGAGACCGAGGACGGCGAGGTATCCACCTACGAGGCCGACAAAGCGATCGTCGCGGTGGGCCGCGAGCCGGTCACCGACTCGGCGAACCTCGAGGCCCTCGGGATCGACTTCGACGAGCACGGCTTCGTCGAGACCGACGACCAGGGCCGCACGAGCACCGACCACGTCTTCGCGATCGGCGACGTGGCCGGGGAACCGCTCCTCGCCCACGCAGGGAGCGCGGAGGGCGAAGTCGCCGCCTCGGTCATCGCCGGCGAGGACGCCTCGATGGCCGAGAAGGTCGTTCCCGCGGCCGTCTTCACGGATCCCGAAATCGCGATGGTCGGGCTCTCGAAGGAGGAGGCCGAGGAGACCGGCTACGACACCGTCGTCGGGGAGTTCCCCTTCCGATCCAGCGGGCGGCGCTCTGAGTACCGGGCACACCGAAGGCTTCGTCCGGATCGTCGGCGACGCGGACGAGGGAACGGTCCTCGGGGCCCGAATCGTCGGCCGAGAGGCCTCCGAGCTCATCGCCGAACTCGGACTGGCGGTCGAAACCGGCGCGACCATCGAGGACGTCGCCGAGACGGTCCACACCCACCCGACGCTCGCGGAGGCCACCATGGAAGCCGCGGAGAACGCCCTCGGGCACGCTATCCACACGCTGAATCGGTAGGTGACCGTCGAGTAGTCAATCCGACGCCCCGATGACCTTTTCCCACGCCATGCTGTATCCCGGAGCATGACGACCGTGACACTGGGCCCGGAGGGGACCTACTCCCACCGCGCCGCGACCGCCGTCGCCGACGGGGAAATCGCGTTCCGAGAGTCGGTCCACGGCATCGTGAGCGGGGTCGCCTCCGGGGAGTTCAACCTGGGGGTCGTCCCCATCGAGAACAGCATCGAGGGCTCGGTGACTGAGAGTCTGGACGCGCTCTCGGACGCCGAAGTGGCCGTGACCCGGGAGATCGTCACCCCGATCCAACACGCGTTGCTGGCACAGGGCGAGGACTTCTCGGTCGTCGCGAGTCACTCCCAGGCGCTCGCACAGTGTCGGAGTTATCTCCTCGAGGAGTATCCCGACGCCGATCTCGAGGCCGTCGCCTCGACGGCCCGGGGGGTCGAGCGAGCGCGTCAGAATCCCTCTGTCGCCGGAATCGGGCACCCCGACAACGCGGGGAGTGAGCTTTCCGTCCTCGCCGAGGACATCCAGGATCGTACCTCGAATGCCACCCGGTTTTTCGCCATCGCGGGCCCGGCGGAGCGGACCAAATCGGGCGGGAAGACCTCACTGATCGTCTACCCGAACACGAACTATCCGGGGCTGCTGCTCGAACTGCTCGAGCCGTTCGCCGACCGCGACATCAATCTCTCGCGGCTGGAGTCCCGTCCCAGCGGGGAGCGACTGGGCGATTACGTCTTCCACATCGACATCGCCGCCGGCCTCTACGAGGAGCGGACCCAGGCCGCAATCGAGGTGATCGAGGGGCTGGCCGAAAACGGGTGGGTGAAGCGCATGGGCTCATACGACGTCGAGCACGTCGTCTAAGCGCAGGAAGAACCGTCCGATCCGAGGAACAGCTTTTTGTCCTTTGCGAACCGATATAATACTTGCATGACCAGAAAGCCATCCCCCATCGACGAGATCGAACGCCTCTTCGAGCGAATGAGCGACCAGTTCCAGGACGTCGAACAGTGGAGCGGAATCGAATCGGCCTGGCCGGGCCGGCTCAAGGTCGACGTCGCGGAGTTCGACGACGCCTTCGAGGTCACCGCCGATCTGCCGGGCTACGAAAGCGAGGACATCGAGGTCGAACTCCTCGAGGACCAGCTCCGGATCCAGGCCGAGAGCGAGTCCGAGTCGGAGGAAGCGGAGCCGGGCCGGTACGTCCGCCGGGAGCGACGCGAACGCTCCGTTGACCGACGGGTCACCCTCCCAGGACGTGTCGAAGCCGACGACGTCGAGGCAACCTTCACGAACGGCGTGCTAACCGTCTGCCTCCCGAAGGCCGAGAGGGGCGAGGACGCCCACCGCATCGACATCGAGTAAGCCAAACCCGGCCCGTCGAGGCTGCGTCGACGGACCGAGACATCGTCGGGAACGCCGCCCGCAGGAGTTCGAGCCGGTGTCACAAGTCCTTTTATCGCCGCCCCGAGACCCAGTGGTATGGACTATCCCCCCCGGGACATCGAGCGGAAGTGGCAGGAGCGCTGGGCCGAAGACGGGCGATACGAGGTCGACCCCGACGACGAGGAGGCGACCTTCGTCACCGTCCCGTATCCCTACCCCAGCGGCGGGATGCACATCGGCCACGCACGCACGTACACGGTCCCGGACGTGTACGCCCGATATCGGCGCCTCCAGGGGGACAACGTGCTCTTCCCGATCGGCTGGCACGTCACCGGCACGCCGATCGTCGGGGCCGTCAACCGGCTCCAGAAGGGCGAGGAGGAACAGCTCTCGGTGCTCCGTGACACCTACGGCGTTCCCGAGGACGAGCTCTCCGACCTCGAGACGCCGATGGGATATGCCCGCTACTTCATCGAGAACCACTACAAGCAGAACATGCAGTCCCTGGGGCTCTCGATCGACTGGCGCCGGGAGTTCACCACGAACGACGAGCGCTACTCGAAGTTCATCACCTGGCAGTACGAGACCCTCCGGGACCGGGGCCGGCTAGAGAAAGGGCTTCACCCCGTCAAGTACTGCACCGAGGAGGAGAACCCGGTCACGACCCACGACATCCTCGAGGGCGAGGAGGCCGAGTTCCAGGAGTACACGCTCATCAAGTTCGACCACGACGGGGTGACGATTCCGATGGCCACGCTCCGCCCCGAGACCGTCCGGGGGGTCACGAACGCCTTCATTCTCCCCGAGGGGCGATACGTCGAGGCCACCGTCGACGGCGAGGACTGGATCGTTTCGGTCCCGGCCGTGGAGAAACTCGAACTTCAGCAGCGAGATATTACGGTCAATCGGGAGTTCGACGGCGAGGCGCTGGTCGGCGAGACGGTCGAGAATCCCGTCACCGGTGAGGAGGTGCTCATCTTGCCCGCCAGCTTCGTCGACCCCGAGAACGCCACGGGGATCGTCATGTCCGTCCCGGGCCACAGCCCGGACGACTGGGTGGCTCTCGAAGAAGCCAAAGCCGACGACGCACTGATGGCGGAGTTCGGCATCGACCCCGACGCGGTCGAGGGAATCAAGCCACGGTCCATCATCGACGTCGAGGGCTACGGGGAGTTCCCGGCGAAAGACGCCGTCGAGGAATACGACATCCAGGGCCAGGACGATCCGGCCCTGGAGGAGGCGACCCAGGAGGTGTACAACCGCGAGTTCCATGCCGGTCGGCTCAAAGACCTGTACGACGAATACGCCGGACGGCTCATCGAGGAGGTTCGTGAGGAGCTGGACGAGCACTTCCAGTCTCGGGGAGCCTTCGACTCGATGCACGAGTTCAGCGAGGAGGTCGTCTGCCGGTGTGGCGGGGACGTCGAGGTCGCAAAGCAGGACACCTGGTTTCTGAGCTACAGCGACGAGGACTGGAAGGAACAGACCCGGAAAATCGTCGAGAACATGGACGCGATCCCGGAGAACACCCGGGAGCAGTACTATCACACGATCGACTGGCTGAACGAGTGGCCCTGCATCCGGAACTACGGATTGGGCACCCGGCTTCCGTGGGACGAGGACTTCGTCATCGAGCCGCTCTCGGACTCGACGATCTACATGGCCTACTACACGATTGCCCACCGGATCGACGAGGTTCCGACCGAGGATCTCACCCGGGAGTTCTTCGACACGCTGTTCTACGGGCCGGAGGCGGTAACCGAACCTGACGAGCAGGCCCTCGACTTGCGCGAGGAGTGGGACTACTGGTACCCCGTGGACTACCGGTGTTCCGCGAACGACCTCATCTCCAATCACCTCTCCTTTTACCTCTTCCATCACGCCGAACTCTTCGAAGAGCCCCAGTGGCCCCAGGGAATTACCATCATGGGCATGGGCCTGCTCGAAGGCACCAAGATGTCCTCTTCGAAGGGCCACGTCGTGCTCCCCACCGAGGCCATCGAGGAGTACGGCGCAGACACCGTGCGGTTCTTCCTGTTGAACTCCGCGGAGCCCTGGCAGGACTACGACTGGCGGGCCGAGGACGTCCAGGGGACCCGGGACCAGCTCGCGGGATTCTGGCGCCGGGCCCAGGAAGTCATTCGGGCCGACATATCCGAAGCCCAGCCCCACCTCGAACGCATCGATCGGTGGCTGCTGTCGAAGCTCCAGGGAATCGTCCGGGACGTCACCGAGGCGATGGACGGGTTCAGCACCCGTCACGCCAGCCAGGACGCGTTCTACCAGCTCGAGGAGGCGCTTCGCTGGTACCGGAAGCGGACCGACCTCGATCGGCCGGGTGCCCGCTTTACCCGCGCCGAAGTGCTCCGGACCCGGTTGCGGTTGCTCGCCCCGATCATTCCGTTCGTGACGAACGAACTCCACGAGCAGCTGACCGGCGAGCCCGTCGAGGACGCCGGCTGGCCCGAACCGGACCCGTCACTGGAGAGTGCGGTCGTCGAGTTCGAGGAGACCCTCATCGAGGCCGTCACCGAGGACGTCCGGGACATCGTGGACGTGACCGGGACCGATCCCGAGACGATCCGACTCTTCCTCGCGGCCGACTGGAAGGGGCAGGTCTTCGAGACCGTCCTCGAGACCGGCCCGGATCAGGGGGCGGCGATGGGTCAGGTCATGGCGGACCCGGACCTCAGAGAGCGCGGCGAGACCGTGAACGACCTCGTCGGGGAGCTGATCGAGACCGTCCGCGGACTCGACGACGCCGAACTGGAGGCAATGACCGAAATCGACGAGCGAGAGCTCTACGAGGAGGCCGCCGCGTTCCTCGAGGGTGAGTTCGACGCGACGGTCGAGGTCGTCCCCGAAGCCGATTCCGACGCCGAAAAGGCAGGTCAGGCGGAACCGTTCCGACCGGCGATTCTTCTCTCGTAGGTTCCAGAACGGCGAGTTCCTCGACACGATAGGCGAGCAGGTGACAGAGAGACACCGAGACGAGAGGTCACACCGGCGAGTGGACAGGCCCGCCGGCAAGCGCCTTCGCTTGCAACCGCGAATCGTCCCGGGCCAGGCGTCAGGACATGGGCCAGCATGGCCCGGTCATTACTGAAAAAGTATTGGACGGGATGATCGCCGTTGGCCGGTCTTAGACCCCGAGCAAGTCGAACTCGGTGCCGATATCCGCCTCGATAGCGTGTTCGTAGACCACGTGTGCGGCGGCGACGTCCTGGATCGCCAGGCCGGTACTGTCGAAGACGGTGACGCCCTCGATGTCCTCCCGTCCAGCCCTGTTCCCGGCAACGATCTGTCCGATCTCGCCGTAAATATCTTCGTCGGCGAGGACGCCCGCGTGGAACGGGACGTTGATTTCCCCGGAGTGGGTGCACTGCTCGTAGTCGTCGATGACGACCATCGCGTCGAGGAGCAGGTCGTCTGCCAGTTCCTGTTTGCCCTCGGCGTCGGCGCCCATCGCATTGATGTGGGTGTGTTCACCGACGTCCTCTGGACTCACGATCGGCTCCCGAACCGGCGTGACCGTCGAGAGGACGTCACAGCCCGCGGCGTCGGCGACCGAACCGCCGCGAACGTCGAAGCGGTCCTCGAAGTACTCGATGAAAGCCTCGACCTGCTCGTCGTCGACGTCCGAGACGACGACCTCCTCGATGTCCCGGACGGTGGCGACGGCCTCGAGCTGCGTGTAGGCCTGGATTCCGGCGCCAATGATCCCCATCGAGGAGGCGTCCTCGACGGCGAGATGATCGGTGGCGACCCCGGCGGCCGCGCCGGTGCGCTTCTGGGTGAGGACCGTGCCGTCGAGCAACGCGAGCGGATAGGCGGTTTCCGGGTCGCTGTAGATGACCGTTCCCATGACCGTCGGGAGGTCGAACTGCTCGGGGTTGTCCGGGTGGACGTTGACCCACTTGATCGCCGCCGCATCCCAGTCCTCGGTTTCGAGGTACGCGGGCATCGAGCGGAAGTCACCGTTGTACTTCCGGAGGTCGATGTATGACTTCGCGGGCATCTGGGCGTTCCCGAGCTCGTAGGCCCGAAAGGCGTCCTCCACGCCGGCGATGAGTTCGTCCATCGGCATCTCGCGGTCGACCTGGTCGCTCGTCAAGAGCCGCGTCGTGCGCGCTGGCATATTTGGGGCTAAAACGAGCCGATACTTATAGGGAGTAGAATTCGATTCGGAGCAGCGTTTTCGAACGTGGACCAAGAAAAACGTAGTTTTCCGGGACCACAGGCGTATTCGGCGGTAATTTTGATCTGAAACGGGAGTTTACTCAGTTCTTGCAGCTAATTGATATCCTCCCCGCCCTGAAGGGGCATGACAAAACGCTACGCGTCTCGTTGCACCCGAAAACGCTTCGCGTTTTCGAGGACGCGGCTTCCGCTGGCTATACGTCACCGAGCCGCGTGGCCGAATGGTGGTCGAAAAGACGGTGAATTTGTCCGGTCGTCTCCCGGCTCGCGGGTAACCGTACCCGCTCGCTCGTTCGGAGACTCCCTTCGGTCGTCTCCCGGCTCGCGGACCTGCGGTCCGCTCGCCAGTTCATAGAGGTCTTCGACCTCTCTTACCTCACGGGCAAACCGCGCCCGTTCGGCTGTTCGGAGAGACTCGCTTCGCTCGCCTCTCCTACATCGCGCCGCCCATGCCACCCATGCCGCCCATTCCGCCCATGCCGCCACCCATGCCACCGGCACCGCCGGGGCCGCCAGCGGGCATGTCGTCGTCATCGTCGCCGCCGACCTCGCCGCCCTTCAGGTCGCCCGCGGCGATCACGTCGTCGATGCGGAGAATCATCACCGCGGCCTCGGTGGCGGACTCGATGGCCTGGGTCTTCACGCGGAGCGGTTCGACCACGCCTTCGCCCTCCATGTCGATGACTTCGCCCGTGTAGGCGTCCAGCCCGGAGCCGCTCGAGCCGGCGTCGTGCTGGCTGCGGAGTTCGACGAGGGAGTCGATCGGATCGTGTCCCGCGTTCTCCGCGAGCGTGCGCGGGACGACTTCCAGCGCGTCGGCGAAGTGCTCGACTGCAAGCGCTTCGCGGCCGCCGACGGAGTCGGCGAAGTCCCGCAGTTCGAGGGCCAACTCGGTCTCCGGCGAGCCGCCGCCGGGGACGACCTTGCCGTCCTCGAGGGTGACCCGAACGACGTGAAGCGAGTCCACGATGGCCCGCTCGACCTCGTCGACGACGTGCTCGGTGCCGCCGCGGAGGATCATCGTCACGGATTTCGCCTCCTCGACGTCCTCGATGAAGATGCGCTCGTCGCCGCCGACGTCCTGCTGGGCGACGGAGCCGGCCTGCCCGAGGTCAGCAGCGGTAATGTCCCGCACGCTGGAGACCGGAGTCGCGCCTGTTGCCCGGGCAATCCGGGTCATGTCGTCGGATTTCACGCGGCGGACCGCGAGAATGCCCTCCTGGGCGAGAAAGTGCTGGGCCATGTCGTCGATGCCGCCGTCGACGAAGACGACGTCCGTGCCTGCCTCGACGAGCGCGTCGACGAGTTCGCGCAGCTGAGCCTCCTCGCGCTCGAGGAACTCCTCGAGCTGGTCGGGGTCGGTGACGTTGACCTCGGTGTCGATCTCGGTCTCCTCGACCTCGATCCCGTCGTCGATAAGCGCCACGTTGGCGTCCTCGACGGCGTAGGGCATGTTCTCGTCGACGCGGGTCTTGTCGACGATGACGCCCTCGATCAGCTCGGAGTTGTCGATGGAGCCGCCGACGACCTTCTCGACTTTCACGTTGTCCGTGTCGATGCCTTCCTCGTCGGCCACGGACTGGACGGCGCTTACGACGAGCGACGAGAGGGTGTCCTTCGCGGTCTCTGCGCCCTTTCCGGTCATCGCCGTCGCGGCGATCTGTTCGAGGTATTCCGTGTCGTCGGTGGAGATCTCGATGGCCTTGTCCTCGAGCAAGTCCTTTGCCTCCTCGGCGGCCTGTCGGTATCCCTGGGCCAGGGTCGTCGCGTGGATGTCCTGCTCGAGGAGGTCCTCGGCCTCCGAAAGGAGTTCGCCGGCAACGATGACGGCGGTCGTGGTGCCGTCACCGACCTCGTTTTCCTGGGTCTCGGCGACCTCGACGATCATGTTCGCCGCCGGGTGCTCGATGTCCATCTCCTTGAGGATGGTGACGCCGTCGTTCGTGACGACGACGTTGCCCGTCGAGTCGACGAGCATCTTGTCCATCCCTTTCGGACCGAGTGTCGTGCGGACCGATTCCGCGACGGCCTTCCCGGCCGTGATGTTCATCGACTGTGCGTCTTTCCCGGACGTTCGCTGGGACTCCTCGGAGAGTACAATGAGGGGTTGATTACCCATCTGCGCCATGTTCGGAAGGGAGTTGTTTTGCCATTCTATATAAGCGTGTTGGTCCGGTGCACTGGGACCGCGGTACGACCGCTGAGCAGTTGTGATGCAATCACATGACACGTCCATTTACGTCTCCGGCGCCAAACGGCGTGCAACTCGGTTTTCGGTCACTCACGCCACGAGCGGTCCAGAAGGAGGTTCAGCCACGTGTTCGACTCAGCCCGTGAATTCGTGGTAGTCCATTCCCTCGCTTTTCAGCTCCTCGACGCGCTTGCGCTCGAGGAAGGAGTAGACGGCACCGTGGGGTGCCCCGTCAAGGAGCATGTCCGCGGCGCTCCGGACGATTTCGACCTCCCGGGGCGAGCCGATGATACCCATCGTCGAGCCGTAGATCACCACGCTTGCGCCCGTCAACTCCTCCATCAGTTCCCTGGTCCGGCCGCCCTCTCCGATGAGCCGACCCTTCTGTCGACGCAGGTCGTTGTCGTTCCTGGCGACCCGCTCGATGTCGATCAGGTCGAACATCCGCATCTCGTCGTCGAGCAGCGTCAAGGCCTCCTCGGGGGCGAAGCCCCGACCGATCGCCCGGACGATGTCCGAGGCAGTCATCCCCTTGACCGAATCCCCGACCGACTCGATCTTCACGGCACCGTTCTCCGAGTCGATGGTGAGTTCGACTTCCGCGGCCTCCTCGATCGTCTCGACGGTTTCACCCCCTTCGCCGATCAGCACCCCGATCCGCTCCGTCGGAATCTTCACGTGTTTCATGGCCGGGACTAGCGAGGCTGCGGGTTTAAGGGTTCTCCGGGAGGATCAGTTCTCCCGCGGCGAGGCTTCGGCCTCGAGATAGGCTCGCAGTGACTCGGCCGTCACGTCGACCCCGAGGTCGGCGAAAAAGGAAGCGACGTTTCGACAGTCCCGCTCGAGGAAGTCCTCGGAGTTGGGATGGTGAACGGTGACCGCTTGCCCCACGTCGATGACGGTGATCTGACCGTCGTGGACGACCAGGTTGTACTCGCTCAGGTCGCCGTGGACCAGTCCCGCGTCGTGGAGCCGGCGCATGTACTCCCGGACGACCGAGAAGGCGGTCTCGGGGTTCTCGATGGTCACGTCATTCAAAGTCGGTGCCGGCCCCTCCTCGTCGCCGAGATACTCCATCACGAGGACGTTTCGCTGGACGGCGATCGGGTTTGGGACGGCGACGCCGGCCACCTGGGCCCGCTTGAGGTTCGAGTACTCCTTTTTGACCCACGCGATGACCACCTTCGTCGTCGAGCCCTGAATGCCCTCGAAGCGAGGGTCCCCCTCGAGGTAGTCGCTCATCTGTCGGAAGTTGCTGGTCGTCGTGAGATAGACCTTCACGGCGACGGTGTCGCCGTCCTCGTCGAGGGCCTCGTAGACGTTTGCCTCCTTCCCGGTCGAAATCGGGCCGCCGAATGCCTGGAGGTGGTCGTCCTGAACGAGTTTGTACAGGGCGGCGTAGGTCGCGTCGTCGAAGACCGATCCCTCGACTTTGAACTGCTCGGTGTCCTTCAGGCGCTTGCGAAACTCGGAGAATTCCCGATCCTGTGCTCGAGCGATTCGATCGGCCGCCGTGTCCGAGACGTCGAGTTCTCCCCACTCGTCGCCGACCCCATCGACGGCGTCGGACTCGACGAATTCATCAGTCACAGCTCACCCGATGTGGCCCTCCTCCCGGAGCTGGTCGGCCTCGCTCTTCTCGTATCGCCAGACGATGTCGGCCTTCTCGTCCTGCCAGTCCCAGGGTTCGATCAGGACCACGTCGTCCTCGCGGATCCAGACCCGCTTTTGCATCCGGCCGGGGATGCGGGCGGTGCGTTCGACCCCGTCGACACACCTGACTTTCACGCGATTCGCTCCGAGCATGTTTTCGACCACCGCGAATACCTCGTCGTCGTCGGGCATCCTGAGGTCGTTGCGCCCACGCTCGTTCTCGCTCATGCCCCCGGATTGGCAACACAGCGGCTTAAACCCCATCACACCCGGTCGGTGACGGCCCGTTTTCGGACCGACTGCCCCGAACGGTTCCCGAAACGTGCCCGACTGCAGTCGAAACCTGGCTGTGTCTCCGCAAAGAAACCGGACGCCCGATCTAACGCCGAACGAGCGGATTCCTTCCCCTTCGGGGAGTATGAGGTCGCGGGCGGAACTCGTCGAGGGGTCGATACACGGCGAGTGTGGACCTCTGAGGAGCGGTCCCTAGCCGGTTTTGTTCACCGTGACGAGTGCGGTCGGGACGATGATCGCGACCGTCAGTATCGCTGCGCTGATCACGGCAAAGGGCGCGACTCCGTTCGCCGGATACGCCAGCAGGTCGACGGCTGCCCAGTCGACGACGGCCAAAATAACCGTGTAGGCAATTGCCGTAAGCAGTACAACGACGCTGAACGCGACACCAATGACACCCGCGATGGGTGGCGACGATTTTGAACTTGTATCGGGATTTATCGTTATGTCCTGTAGTGGAAAAGTGATATTTGTACACACTTAAACGAATCGAACCCCGGTACACGCGACGTAGTTATTGTCGGCCGAATACTGAATAATGAACGTAAGGGGCTTCGAGCCACCATTAAGCATCGTAATCGCGACCATGCGATGCTGATACGCCACCCACAGTAGTGTATTATAATTACAGTACGATACCAATACCGATTCCTTTATATGACTCATATTGGAATAATACGATAGATATGGGCCCGCCGTCTCACGACCGATACCCCACCGAAACGGTGGGTCGACCTGGTGACGTGGGCGCTGGTGGCCCATGGAGGAATATCGACGATGGCCACATCAGTTGACGACGAGATCGAATCGCTGTTCGAAACCACCAAGGCCCTTCACGGGCACAAGTGTCCGGCCTCCGCGATGGGCCTCCGAGCCGGATTGGCCGCTCGGGAGGCACTGGGCGTCGAGGCGGACTCCAACGAGGAACTGCGGGCGTACGTCGACAGCGGGCCGAAACACCCGGCACACTGTTTCGTCGACGGCGTCCAGATCGGAACCGGCTGTACGTACGGCAAGGGCAACATCGAGAAGCGAAACGTCGCCAAGAACGCCCTCACGCTCGTCGACACCGAGACGGAGCGACAGGTACGCGTCTCCATGGATCCCGAGTGGTTCGGCCACGCTCTCGATAACTCGCCGTTCATCGCCGAGCGAAAGAACGGCATCGAACCGATGGACATCGACAGCGAGGTCACGGACGATGCCGTCGAAACGGTACTCACCATGCCCGACGGACGAACTCCTCGACGGTCGGCGACAGTCGAGGACATCGAGTTGGACGCGGATACCGGTCACGGAACCTTCTACTGGGAGCACTGTGCGGAGTGCGGCGAGGTCACCTTCGAACCCGGGTTGCGCGTCGTCGACGGCGAGCACGTCTGCGCCGACTGTGCCGGCTTCTGATCGATGGAGCTCGGCATCCTCACCCAGCCCGTCGTCCTCGCGCCAGTGCTGTTCTTCTTCGTCGCCCTCGTCTTCTCGATGCTGGGGATGGGCGGCGGACAGCTCTACGTGCCGATCCTCTACTGGATGGGTTTCGACATGGCGACACAGGCCGTCCCCCTCGGCATCCTCTTGAACGTCGTCGTCGGGGGCTCGTCGACGGTGACCTACGTCCGCGAGCGACTCGTCGACTGGCGGATCGGGATCCTCTTCGGGATCGCGATGATCCTCTTCGCCCCCGTGGGCGCGTACGCGACGACCTGGGTCCCGACCGAAACGATCGTCGCGGTGTTGGCGCTGTTCACCGCATCCGCTGCGGCCCTCATCTTCTCGGGGTATCAGCCCCGCCAGGACGTGGGCTTCTCCTCGAGGGAGGAGGCGTCCATCGGTCTCGGTGGCGGTTCCGTGCTGGGATTTTTCGCCGGACTGATCGGCCAGGGTGGCGGGGTGTTCGTCGTCCCGCTGCTCTACATGATCGGGATCGAAGCGAAGGTCGCCGCAGCCACGTCCGCGCTCGTCATCACCGGCTCTGGGCTGTCGAGCGTGGTCTCACACCTGGCCCTACAGACCGAGCCCATATGGGGGCTCTGGCTCGGGAGTGCCGTTGCCGTCCTCCTCGGGAGTCAGGTCGGGTCACGGCTGATGGCGACGCGGCTGGAATCAGAAACGATCAAGAAGATCTTCGGGATCGTGTTGTTCGGAATTGCGGTCATCCTGCTGTATCAGGCCTTCGGGGCCTGAACGATGGCCGATAGTGATTTCCGAACACGGCTTCCGAACATCTCCCGTACACGAACACACTAAAATGGATCAATCACACGAACGATGAACGAAGACGAACCGACAGACGCCACTGATTCACACGACGGCCACAGCCACGGTCAGACCTCGAAGACGAGTAGCCGAACGCTGGCAGCGGTGTCGGTGATCAATCTCCTGGGATTTGTCGCCGAACTCGCCGGTGGCCTCCTCTTCGGATCGGTCGCGCTGCTCAGTGACGCCTTCCACATGCTGTTTGACGCCCTGGCGTACGTCATGGCGTTTGCCGCCACCTATGCCGCCGACAACTACGGCGACGGCGATCAGTGGTCCTACGGGCTGCATCGATTGGAACCGACGGCGGCGTTTCTCAACGGCGTACTGTTGTTGCCGATGGTCGGGTTCATCCTCTGGGAGTCCTATCAACGGTTCCTCTCCCCGATCGAGATCGGAACGGGCCCCACACTCCTCATCGCAGGCGGTGGATTGCTCGTCAACGTCGTCTCGGTCTTCGTCCTCCAGGGCGACGGGATGAGTCTCAACGAGCGCGGCGCGTATTACCACCTCCTCGGCGATGCCGGCGGGTCGGTGGCGGTCATCGTCTCGACTGTCGTCGTCGAAGTGACCGGCTTCCGGATCGTCGACCCGATCACGGCCGGCCTCATCGCTGCCGTCGTGGCGTGGTCCGCGGTGCGGGTGCTGCGTGAGAGTGGGGCGATATTCCTCCAGCAGGCGCCGATCCCGGACGTGGATCTCCGGGCTCGGCTCCGTGATATCGAGGGCGTTGCTGCGGTCGACGATCTGCACACCTGGCAGGTGTGTAGCCAACTCACCGTCGCAACGGCCCACATTCGAACCGACGCCGAAACCCTCGCCGAGGCCGACGCGGTCGTCTGCCGCGTCCACGAGGAGTTAGCCGACCAGGGAGTCGATCACGCGACTATCGAGCGGTGTTCTGCGAGTGACTCCAACGATTCACACCTCTGTGCGCACGGCCACTGACACCCCTGCTGAGATCGGTTGGAGAGGTCGACGCCCCTTGCTAACATTCGAATCGAATTTTTTCAAACGGTTGTGAACCATTTAGGCTGCGCCATCCGTGTAGTGGAGACCGACAACTGGAATCCAAATCGATTTTTATCGAAACGTATTTAGACCGTTCCGTATTTTGTTGAAATAGATGGTAGAAACGACCGTCGTGACGACTGTGGATATAGCCGCAATGAGAACAGCAGCCTTCGGAGGCCGCCGTATCGGTCAGGCTGGCGAGTACGCCCGTTTTGGAGGTCAAAGATGAAGATCACCATCTACGGGTCTGAGGGCTGTAGCAATTGTACCCGACTCACGAGGATGGCAAAAGCGGTCGTCGATGGAAACGGGTTCGACGCAACTGTAACGAAGGAAACCGATATGGCGAAACTCGCTGAGAAGGGAATAATGTCGACTCCGGGCTTCGAGATCGACGACGAGATGATCTTCAGCGGCTCGACCCCGTCGGAGGACGAACTCGAATCGATCATCACCGAGCGGCTGTAGGCCGAGATGGTCTTCTATCAGATCGCAACCTCCGTCGTGGACGCACTCGGGCTCGAGGGGGCTCTCAGAGCCGCAGCCCACTTCTGGGTGTACGACTCGCTGAAGATTCTGGCGATCTTGATGGCGGTGATCTTCGGGGTCACCTACCTCCGAACGTACTTCCCGCCGGAGAAGATCCGGGACTACCTCGACGGCAAGACGGCCTTTACCGGCTACGCGCTGGCCGCACTGCTGGGGATCGTCTCGCCGTTCTGTTCGTGTTCGACGATTCCGATCTTCCTCGGGATGGTCGGCGCGGGCATCCCCTTCGGCATCACGATCACGTTCCTCGCGGTCTCGCCGATGATCAACGAGGCCGCCCTCGTGGTGCTGCCGGGGGTCGTCGGGCTCGAGCTGACCGCGCTGTATGCGGTCAGCGGCATCGCCATCGGGATGACAAGCGGGTACACGCTCAACCGACTGGGGTTCGACCGCTACGTCGACGAGTTCGAGTTCGGCGATTCGGGCGTCGACATCGACGAGCCGACCAGACGCGAACGGCTCGAAGAGGCCTACGTCGAGGCCAAGGAGATCATCCTGGAGATCATTCCGTACGTCCTCGTCGGCGTCGGGGTCGGCGCAGTCATCCACGGCTATCTCCCCGAGCAACTGGTCGAGACGTATCTCTCCGGACAGTGGGGCGTCTTCGGTGCAGTCGCCGTCGGCGTCCCGATGTACACCGACATCCTCGGCGTGATTCCGGTCGTCGAGTCCCTCATCGGCAAGGGCCTGCCGATCGGAACCGGCCTCGCGTTCATGATGTCGGTCGCCGCGCTCTCGCTCCCGCAGTTCATGATCCTCAAGAAGGTGATGCAGAAGGAACTGATCGCCGCCTACGCGGGGACGCTGGCCACAGGAATCCTCCTGATCGGCCTGCTGTTCAACGTCGTCCTCTGAGCGGAGCCGGCCACCGCTAACCGCACAGTGTAGCCGAACATTTTTCCTTCGAACCGATCAATATCAATTCGTTACCCTCGACTTCCTCGTCGACACGAGACCACTACCATGAGCGACTCAGTACCGGAATCGGCACGGCAGACCCTGGAACGCCTCTACGAGAACCCCGAAGAGCAGATATCGACGTTGTTCGAACTCGACGCAGACGACGAGCAGGTCGACGCCCAACTGACAGTGTTCAAAGCCCTGGCGAACGAACACCGGGTTCGAATCCTCGAAGCACTCCGTGACGGCGAGATGTGTGCCTGTGAGCTCCAGGTCATCCTCGATGCCCCCCAATCGACTGTCGCAAGCCACCTCCGGGAACTCGCCAATGCCGGGATGGTCAAGAAACGGCGACAGGGTAAATGGACCTTCTACCGAATCGGCGATACGGCAGTGTTCCAACTGCTCGACATCGCGGACGCCTTTGACGCCTAAGAGCTGATCACTCAGCCGGGTCGGACTCGGCTGCCGAAAGCGATGCGAACGTTCGTCGGTAGCTCGCGGTCGGAGTGAGCGTCTCGCAGAGACCAACACGCTTTAATTGAATGATTGCACAAGTATTCATATGGAAACGATCGATCGGGTAACGCGCCATCTCGAAAACGAACTCGAGGTCTGTCGTCCCGAAGACACCGAACTGCGGCTCACGGAACTCGACGGTCTCAGGGAGCGGACCCGGGGCGATCGAATCGAATCCGACCTCGCCGTCTTCTCTGCGCTCGGGAACGAGACCCGCTATCGCCTGGTCCGGGGGCTCGTTCACGCCGCGGACGAACTCTGTGTCTGCGAACTCAACGCCCTCGTGGACGTGAGCGAAAGCGCAATCAGTCACGCGCTCGCCGATCTACGAGAGGCTGGCCTCGTCACCCGACGCAAGGACGGTCGGTGGCGGAAGTACCGGGCGACCGAGACGACGGAAGCCATCGTCTCGGCACTCGAGGAGGTGCGTGTGGATGAGTGACCTCGAGCACGAGCACGGGCCGAACTGCGATTGCCCGGACTGTGGCGATCCCCGGTCGATGGACTTCCTCGATAAGTACCTCAGCGTCTGGATCATCTCCGCGATGGTGATCGGCGTCGGGCTGGGTTACGTCGCGCCGGGAGTGACAGGCCCCATCCAGCAGTACCACCTCGTGCCGATCGGGCTCATCTTGATGATGTACCCGCCGCTCGCGAAGGTCAACTACGGCCAGTTGCCCCGGGTGTTCGCTCAGTGGAAGGTGCTGGGCCTGAGCCTGATTCAGAACTGGCTGATCGGCCCGACCGTGATGTTCGCCCTGGCGATCGTCTTCTTCAGCGGGATCGCCCCCGGGCTTCCCGCCCGCCCCGAGTTCTTCCTCGGCCTCGTGTTCATCGGGATGGCCCGCTGCATCGCGATGGTGCTGGTCTGGAACGACCTCGCGGAGGGGTCGGCGGAGTACGCAGCCGGACTCGTCGCGTTCAACAGCGTCTTCCAGATCGTTACCTACGGCGTGTACATCTGGTTTTTCGCCCTCTACATGCCCGGGCTGCTCGGGCTCGAGGGACTCGCGGCCGGCATCGAGGCCTTCGGCATCACGCCAATGCAGGTCTTCGAGGCTATCGCCATCTTCCTGGGCATCCCCTTCGCGGCCGGCATCCTCTCCCGGTACGTCGGGACCCGAACCAAGGGCACCGAGTGGTACGAGACGGAGTTCACGCCGCGGATCGACCCGTTGACCCTGATCGCCCTGCTCTTTACGGTCATCGTGATGTTCGCGATGCAGGGCGAGCGCATCGTGGCCCAGCCCACCGACGTCCTGCTCATCGCCGTTCCCCTGACCATCTACTTCGTCGTGATGTTCCTCGTGAGCTTTGCGATGGGGCGTGGCATCGGTGCGGATTACTCGACGACGACGGCCATCGGGTTCACCGCCGCGAGTAACAACTTCGAACTCGCCATCGCCGTCGCGGTCGCGGTCTTCGGCGTCGGCTCCGGAGTCGCCTTTGCCACCGTCGTCGGCCCGCTGATCGAGGTGCCGGTCCTGCTCGCGCTGGTCAACGTCGCGCTGTACTTCCAGCGCAAGTTCGACTGGCGCGGCTACGTGACCGGGCAGCTGGATGATCCGGCCCCCACGGCGGAAATCGACGGCGCCGACCCGTCGAAGACCGAGGACTGACCATAGAATGAGCGAACAACAGACTCCCGACATCGACACGCGACTTCGGACGTTCGTCGAGGCGATCAAAGACTCGGATCGATACCGGACGTTCCTCGATGCCCGCGAGGACCTCGACGAGGACGAAAACGCACAGGATCTGCTCCGACAGTACCAGCAAAAACAGGTCCTCCTCGAGCGAGGTGGCCGCGATCCAGAGGTCCTCTCGGAGCTTCGTGACGTCCGGCGCGAGATGGCCGACAACGAGACGATCACCCGGTATCGACGCGCCGAATCCGAACTGATCGAGATGCTCGAACAAACGAACGACGCGATCAGCGAGCGAATCGGCGAGGAGTTCGCCCGATCGACGGGTGGGTGTTGCTCATGAGTGAAAACGGATCGGCAGTCATTGCGGCCGCCGAAGACCTCGGGGACGCGCTCGCCGCCGAGCGGGAGGAACTCGGCCGAGTGGAGTTTTTCGACCTCGTGATGCGCTGCAATCAGGCCATCGAACGGGAGACCGGCATCGACTACGGGTCGGTGTGTAGCGACGACGGCTGTTGTTGAGATTCGGACCGACGAGATTCCCGTCCCGAAAAAAATGAACGCGACCCGATCCACGGAAACCCGGCGACGTGACCGCCTCGTCGAGACGACACGACAGTTGCTGGCCTTCGATACGCAAAACCCGCCGGGCGAGACCCGGGCTGCCATGGAATGGGTCCGGGAATACGTCGAACAGTTCGACGTCGAGACCGAATGGATCGCCCCCGATCCATCGAAACCGAACCTCGTCGTCACCCTCCCTGGGGATTCGGAGACGACGCTCCTGTACGAGGGTCACGTCGATACCGTCCCGTTCGACCCAGAACCGTGGTCGATCGACCCGCTCGGGGAGGAACGGGACGGTCGGATCTACGGCCGCGGAGCGACGGATATGAAGGGGACCGTCGCGGTGATCCTCGAAACGTTTCGACATTTTGCGACGGCCGCGGCACCGCCGCCGGTCACCTTGCAGTTCGCCGTTGTCAGCGACGAGGAAACGGGCGGAACCGACGGCATCGACGCCGTCCTGAAGACCGACGCGATCACCGCCGATGCGGCCGTCGTCGGCGAGACGACCTGCGTCGAGGATGCCTGTTCGATCGCCGTCGCCGACAAGGGGCGGATCTGGTTGACCCTGGAGGCGACCGGCCTGGCCGCCCATGGATCCCGACCGATGAACGGCGAGAACGCGATCGATCACCTCTACTCTGTGATCGATGCCTGTCGCGAGTCGATCACGTCACGCCAACTGACGTTCGACCCGGCAGTCGAACGGATCCTCGAGGAGTCCCGGGCGTACTACGACTCCTGTCCGTGCGGTGCGGGGACACACCTCGAGGAACTGTTCGAGCACCCGACGTTCAACCTCGGACGACTGGTCGGGGGCGATACCGTCAACAGCGTCCCCCGGACTGCGACCGCCGAACTCGACGTTCGGGTGACACCCGGCGCGTCCACCGAGACGGTCCTCGAGGACATCCGGGCGTGTATCGCAGGCCGGGAACACGTCGAAATTCGGTCCGTCTCCTGGGCGGAGGGCACCTACGTCGATCCCGACTCACCACTCGTCCAGGCCGTCACCGCAGCCGCCGGGGAGGTCCTTTCAGCTCGGCCGCTTTCCCGCTGTGCCACCGGTGGTGGCGACGCGAAGAAACTCCGGACTGTGGGTATTCCGACCGTCGAGTGTGCTATCGGCAGCGATACGGCCCACGCCGTCGACGAGTTCGTCCCCATCGAGGCACTCGAACGAACCGCCGAGTGGTATCGACGGCTTCCAAAATCGTTCGCGGCGCGTCGCTGAACGACCCGGTAGCGATGGTTTCCAGTGTTGGGCGGCCCATATCGGGTCACCAGAGTCGGTGAATGATCCGAACCCGTCCTCGAAGGCAACGGCTCGGTCAGTAACTGGTCCCCGGGAGAGAACTCCACTGACGAGAGTGACACATCGCTTGTCACCGTCGTGAAAATGCCGGCAAGTTTATGCCCACTCATTTCAAATTTTTTTGTAACAGCAAACGACCATGACTGACATCCCCGAGAAGTTCGCCACGTGGATGGGCGTGGACAGGAACGAAATCGACTGGCACCCGACCCTGGACGAGGAAACCTGTGCGGGCTGTGGTCTCTGTGTCATGGGTTGTGGACGAGACGTGCTCGCATACGACGCCGAAAGCGAGGTGGCCGTCGTCGAAAACCCGCTCCAGTGTAAAGTGGGCTGTTCGACCTGTGGAACCTACTGCCCGACCGGCGCAATAGCGTTCCCACCCGAAGAACGCGTCCACGAATCGATCCAGGAACACGAACTCGTTGCCAGGGCCCGCGAGGAGATCGAACGACGGACGGAAACTGGCACCCAGTCAGCCTGACTCCAAACGAAAATGTCCATCCAAATACAACAGCAGGACTGTATCGGGTGTGGGACATGTGCCGAGATCTGTCCCGCCGATGTCTTCGAAATGGACGACGGCCGGCCGGTTCTGGCCGACGAATCGGCGTGTACGCTGTGCGGGGTGTGTGCCGACCAGTGTCCCACGGACGCGATCGATATCCGAAAGGAGCGAAACGGTACCGAGTACGACGTGGAGTTCGAAGCCGAACAACGGTACGTCGACTGGGCCGAAAGCCTTCAGGAGATCCTCGATCTCGAGAAACACCCGGTCGGAATCAAACTCGTGAACGGGAATGGGGACGTGCCCGAGGAAGTGAAACAGCTCGACGTTCCGGTCCGACACTGCGTCTCGATCCACATGGGCTCGCTCGGCGAGACCTTCTACTTGCCCGCCGAGGGGCACGCCTGTGCAGCGGCAAAGGCCGCCCTCGGCATTTCCGAGTTGCCGGAGAAGGTCGCAAGCGGCAAAGTCCCCCACATGCACGGCTTGGCGTCCTCCCAGGAGGCGGCCGCTCGCATCATGGAGGAGGTTCCGAGAACGAGCGAGGAGACGGCTGGTACGTTGATCGGTCCGCTGGGAAACGCGCCGTTCGAACCGGACGTGGTCGTTCTGGTCCTCCGACCGGAACAGGCCATGTGGGTCGCGAATTCGATGCTCTTCGAGGACGGCGGCCCGCGGGTCACCGCGAACTTCGCCGGCATGCAGGCCTCGTGTGGCGACGTCACCGCGCTTCCCTACGAAGAAGGGGAGGTGAACTTCAGTCTGGGGTGTTACGGCTGCCGCTCGGCCGGCAAACTCGGGGCCTCGGAGATGTACGTCGGCATCCCCCGCGGGGAAATGGCCGGATCGTTTCGGGCCTCCAGGGCCTCCAGGGGGCGATGAAAAGTTTGCGAGGGGAGTGACATCCGCTCCACGTGAACGTGGCGGCGTCCCGCGCGTTGAAACTTTGGGTTCGTTTGCCCAGGTGAACCACATCACGGTGAACGTCTCCGTGGGGATCGAAGACTGTACGGGAAGGTCCCTAATCCCGGCAACGCAGCGCCGACTCGTTTTAACCTCGCCCGACGAACGACCACGGGATGAACTCGAGCGATACGTCCGAAGCTGTTCATATTGCGTTCGTCTGCGTGCAGAACGCCGGGCGTCCAATGGCCGCCTTCGAGGAGCCGAGGCGGCTCGCGGCGCGTTCGTCTGCGTGCAAAACGCCGGTCGCTCCCAGATGGCCTACGCCTTCGCCCAGCGAGCGGTCGCCGAGCGCGACCTCGAGGGGGAGATCGAACTGCTCACCGGCGGAACCCGGCCCGCCGACCACGTTCACGCGGGCGTCATCGAGACGATGGACGAGGTGGGGTTCGACCTGCGGAACCGTACCCCACGGGAGATCACGTTCGAGGAGACCCGTGACAGCGATTACGTCATCACCATGGGCTGTTCGGCCGAGGACGTCTGTCCGGCCGGGTGGGCCGGGGAGAACCGGGACTGGGACCTCGAGGATCCGGACGGCAAGCCCCCGGAGACGATCCGGGAGATCAGAGACGAGATCGAGGAACGGGTCGACGCCCTGATCGATGAAGTCCGCTCGGGGGATAGCACTACCAGCGACGTCGATCCTGCGATCTGATTACTCCCGAAGCTCCCGCAACCGCGTTCGACCCGGGGCGATCAAGTCATCGAGGTGGCTCGCCAGCGCGGACTTGGCGTCCGCCGGATGGAGGTCGCCTGATTCGAGGTCCTCGGCAAGTGCCTCGTAGTCCTCGTAGGTCAGGTCGCCGCCGTACTCCTCGGGACGTTCGATCCGCACCGTCTCGAAGCGGGGGAAGATCTGGTACGCGAAGAGTTCGAGCACCGGGTTCACTTTCTCCCCCTCGGGGTCCCGGGTCGGCGGACAGAACGCCTTGTTGACCTTCTCCTCGATGGCGTCCGTCGAATCCTCCATCGAGAGAGTGAGGCCCTCGCTGGAGGACATCTTCCCTTCGCCGGTCGTCAGGTCGCCCAATATCGGGGTGTGGATCGCGGGGCGGACGTCATATCCCAGACTCGGGAGTTCCTCCCGGGCGAGCATGTGGACCTTCCGCTGGTCCAGCCCGCCGACCGCGAGATCGAGGTCAAGATACTCGATGTCGAGCACCTGCATCAGCGGATAGATCACGTGGGAGACCGTGACCGTCTCGCCACTCTGGATCTCGGCCATCGCTCGCTGGGCGCGGTTGAGCGAGGTCTTGAGGGCCAGGGTGTGGAGGTCGAGGACGTACGCCTCCTCGAGCTGGAACTCCGAGCCATAGCGGAACTCCGTCTGCTCGGGGTCGAGACCGTAGGCGACGAACTGTGCCTTCATCTGCTCGGCGGTCTCCCGAATCTCCTCGAAGGTGCCCTTGCCGTTGAGATACGCGTGCACGTCCGCGAGAAGGACGACGACCTCGAGCCCCGCCTCCTGCAGGTCAATCAACTTGTTCGCCGTCAGCAGGTGCCCGATGTGGAGAACACCGGAGGGCTCATAGCCCACGTAGGCTCGCTTGCCCGCGGGATCGGCCGCGATCTGCCGGAGTTCGTCCTCCGTAACCACCTCCGAGGCGTTCCGTGTCAGGAGGTCGTAGGGGTCCATATCCCTTCGCAATCGGGCCGAGGGGTTATGGCTTCTGGAAATTCTCCATCGAGGTGGGCCCGATTTCCCGCCGCCACCCCCCCCCCCGAGGTTCAAGTACGAAAACCCGACCATCCCCAGCCATGCCCTGACACTCGCCCGGAACGGTTCGCGAGTGCGGGTTTTCCGACCGCGGCAGACGATGCCCCTGTGAGCAGTCCACCGCCTGCCGGGTGTGGCCCACCGTTCCGGGACGACCGCCAGCCACGGCTGGCAGGCCACCTGTTCGCCCGCCCCCCCCTCAAGAGTCCAGCAACTCGCTCGGGTCGGCGTCCCGCCGGTCGGCCCGGTGCTCGGAGATGAGCTGATCGACCATCTCGGCGTTCTGCGAGCGGCGGCGCTCCGCGGCCCGCCCCTCCCAGTCCTCGATCGCCGCCTCGACGTCCGTCTTCTCGAGCGACCGCCAATTCGTCGACCTCCTGGATCGTCACCAGTTCGGCCGGAGCCACGGGCACCCGGTTCTCGAACAGCAACCGGTCGGCCACGTCCGAAACCCCGCCGTTCCGGATGACGAGCCGCGGTTCGAACTCGATCAGCCGCTCGGCCGTCCGGCGACCGGCCCCGGAGGCGTCGCGCAGATAGACCACGTCCCCGGAGGCGATCCCGTAGGCCTCGTGGGCGGCCTCGATCGCCTCGACGGTGAACTTCTCGATCACCTTCACCGGCGTGAGATCGCCGGACTGGTCGACGTCGGGGAAGTTCGAGTGATCGAGCTTCCAGAGCTCCTTCAGCCGCTCGAGTTTGCCTTCGAGGTCTTCGCGGGCCCGCCGCTCCGTCTCGAGTTCGGCCTCCAGCCGGTCGGTCTCCCAGCGGAGCTTCGAGACCTCCCGGCGGGCCCGGGCCTCGGTCCGTTCCTCCCGCTTGGCCTCGGAGAGTTGCGCTTGCAGGTCCTCGATGGTGGCATCCTTCTCGTCGAGGCGACCTTTGAGGTCCTCGACGTGGGACTGGAGCCGCTCGACCTGCGTTTCGAGGTCCCGGATGCGGCGCTGTTCGGGGCTCGGCTCGGCCGGCTCCGGCCCCGATTCGGCCGCCGGTTCCTCGTCGGCTGCCTCCTGTGCCCTGAGCACCGCCTCGACGGTGGTTTCGTCTTTGATCACCTCGCCGACGACCGCCTCGCGGTCGGCCGTCCGAGGGACCTTCGAGACGATCCGCTCGATAGTGTCCTCGTATGCGTCATGGGCGAACAGCGCGGCGGCCAGGGCGTCCCGTTCGTGGTCGTTCGCCGTCGCCGACTCGCGGGTCCGGTGGAGTTTCTCGTCGACCGGCAGGTCCGTCGCTGGCGTCCAGGCGGCGGCGTCGAAGCTCCGCCGGATCTTCTCGACGGTCTCGGGCATCGGCGTGACGTCCGCGGCGACGAGCACCGGCCGCCCGCGCTCGATGATCCACTCGATGACCCCGGCCATGTCGGCCGTCCGGCTGTGCCAGGTCTCAAGGGGTGTCCCGTCGAGGTCGACGATCCCCACGGCAGTGGTCGTCCCGGGATCGACGCCCACGAAGACCCGGTCCCGCCGGGTCACGAGCGGTTCGAAGTCGATCCCGTCGCGCTTGACCGGCTCGATCTCGATCCGGGTGTCCCCCGACCGGCCGGCGGACACGGGAATCTCGCTCACCGGGGCCTCGACGGTAAAGACCGCGTTGGAAAAGCCGCCGTACTTCTCGGTGACGTCCCGTTCGAACGCCAGCCCGGCCTCCTCGAGGGCCGACTCCACGCGCCGGGCCTCGGTCTTGACGTGCCCGTGGATCCGACGCGTGTAGCGGTCTTCGCTCGACCCGCCCTTCCCGATCGAGCGGCCTCGCGAGATCTTGACAGTCGTACGATCGGCGAAGGCCCGAACGGCGAACCCGACGTTCCGGGCCGCGAGCCTCGCTGCCGCCTCGGCTTCCGCCATCGGATCGGCATCGTACGGGACCCCGTGGCGATTCGCCACGCGTGAGAGGGGTTCGGGACGCTCGTCGCCGGTTACCTGGACGAGGGTGGTCTCGGCCGGCAAGCGCTGGAGGAAGCGGACGAGATCGTCCTTGTCCGCCGCCAGCTCGTACATGTTGTCCGTTGCCACGAGGTCGGGTTCGACGTCCTGGATCCGCCGGAGAAGATTGTGATAGCTCACGGTCGTCCGCTCCGCCGGCTCGCCGTCGAAGACACACAGCGCGTAAGACGGCGTGTCACCGCGCACGTCGCCACTCTGCACGTCGACGCCGAAGATCAGGGCGTCGAGGGCCTCGGTCCGGGTGCTCACGGAGCGGAATAGGGCAGCGAGCCAAATAAGTCCGTTCAGCTGTCGGGAAGTTGGTTCGCGCGACAGTCGTGTGTGTCACTGTGGCAGATCTACACTGTCGGTCGCCGGGAAAAAGAGGTGGATTCATTGCCGGGGCCCGCAAAGTTTGCCAACACTGGTGCAAGAAACCCGGCGCGCGACCGGTCGGATGACGAACGAACCGCCCTGGAGAGCGTGTGTTCCGCCGATTGGACGGACGAACGGATCGGGACACGGAGCCGGCCAGCCACCATCGATACGCATATGTCACGAGAATGGAACATAGTCGTCTGTGTCAAACAGGTACCCGACGCCGACGACGTCTCGATCGATCCCGACACCGGAACGCTGAATCGCTCCGACGCCGAGGCCGTCCTCAACAAACCGGACTTCAACGCGGTCGAGGCGGCGCTGGAACTGAAAGAGGAAGTGGGCGGAACGGTGACCGCCGTCACGATGGGGCCGCCCTTCGCCACGGCCGTGCTCGAAACGGCAGTCGGGCTCGGGGCCGACGACGGCGTCCTGCTGACCGACCGAGCGTTCGGCGGTAGTGACACCTGGCCGACGAGCCTCGCGTTGGCCACCATCGCCGAGGAACTCGACGCCGACGTCGTGATCTGTGGCGAGGAGAGTACCGACTCCTCGACGGGCCAGGTCCCACCGGGCATCGCCGCCCACAACGACTGGGCACAGCTCACCTACGTCGAGGAGCTCGAGCCGCGCCCCGAGGACGACGAACTGGTCGCCATCCGGGACATCGAAGGCGGTCACGAGGAAATCGCAGCGAGCCTGCCGGTCGTCGTGGCCGTGGGCTTCGGCATGAACGAGCCGCGAGTCGCCGGCCTCCACCGAAAGATCTTCTCGGAAACGGAGTTCGAGCCCGAGCAGTACTCCGCAAGCGACCTCGGCATCGAGGAGTCGGTGGGCCTCGCTGCCTCCCCGACCTCCGTCGGCGGGATGGACACCGCCGATCCGGTCGAACGGAAACGGAAGATGGTCGACTCCGTCGACGAACTCGTTGAAGCACTCCACGAGGAGGGGGCGATCTAAATGCCGGGGGAAGTCGACACCGAGGAGTACGAGGACGTCTGGGTCTTCATCGAACAGCACGACGGCGAGCCGGCGAAAGTCTCCTGGGAACTCCTCGCAAAGGGGCGAGAGCTCGCTGACGCGAAGGGCGACCGGCTCGTGGCACTGGTCATGGGCGAGGAAGTCACCCACCTCGCCGAGGAGGCCATCCAGCGTGGCGCCGACGAGGTGCTCGTCGTCGAGGACCCGATCTTCGAGCCCTATCTCCCCGGCCCGTACGGAGAACAGTTCAGGGTCCTCGTCGAAGAGCGCAAGCCGGACATCGTCCTCATCGGCGGCAGTCACACCGGTCGAGACTTCGCCGGCCGCGTGGCCGTCCCGACCTACGCCGGGCTGACCGCCGACTGTACGGAACTCGAGATCGAAGCCGAAACCGGGCTCCTCCTGGCCAAACGGCCCACCTTCGGCGGTGACGCCATGGCGACGATCAAGTGCGTCGACCACCGCCCGCAGATGGCGACGGTCCGGCCGGGGGTCTTCGACGCGGCCGAGCCCGACCGCGTCCGCGAGGGCACGATCACCGAGATCGAGTCCTCGGTGGACGAATCGAACGTCCACTCACGTGTCATCGAGCGGGTCGTCGGGGACATCACGGACATCACCGACGCCGAGGTGGTCGTCGCGGGCGGGTTCGGCACCGAGGGCGACTTCGGCCCCATCGAGGAACTCGCCGACGTCCTCGGCGGCGAAGTTGCCGCGACCCGCGAGGCCGTCGAGGAGGGGTGGATCGAAGCGGCCCGGCAGGTCGGCCAGACCGGGAAGACCGTCAAGCCCGAGCTCTATATTGCCGCGGGGATCAGCGGGGCGATCCAGCACCTTGAGGGCATGAACGACTCGAAGACCATCATCGCGATCAACGACGACCCGAACGCGCCGATCTTCGACGACGCCGATTACGGTATCGTTGGGGACCTCTTCGAGGTGGTTCCGGCGCTAACTGAAGCGATTCGGAAGGCCAAGGAGGGCACAGCATGACTGAAACGCCGAACTACGACGACCACTTCGACGCCATCGTGGTTGGCGCCGGTCTCGCGGGCACTGCAGCCGCGCTGACGATGGCCCAGCGGGACCGCGAGGTGCTGATCATCGAGCGGGGGAACTACCCCGGCGCGAAGAACGTCTTCGGCGGGACGATGTACACCCCCCGGATCCGCGAACTCACCGGCGAGGACTTCGAGGACGCCCCCGTCGAACGGTACCTCGGGGAGAAACGCTTCGGCCTGCTCTCCCCCGAGGACGAGACCGCTATGTCGATCAAGCCGGGCGCGTGGCACGAGGACTCCCACAACGACACCTACACCGTCCTTCGTGGGAACTTCGACGAATGGTTCGCCGAGCAGGCCGTCGAGGCCGGCGCGACGCTGGTCACCCAGACGACCGTCACCGACGTGCTTCGCGAGGACGGCTCGATCGTCGGCGTGGAGACCGACCGCCCGGACGGGACGATCCGGGCCCCGGTCGTGGTACTCGCCGAGGGCGGCAACTCCCTCGTGTCCGAGGCCGCCGGGCTCAAGGAACCTGATCCACCAGAGAACGTCGCCATCGGCGTCAAGGAGGTCCGGAAGTACGACCGCGAAACCATCCAGGAGCGGTTCGGCCTCGGCGAGGACGACGGGGCCGCCTATCACTACTTCGGCGAAGGTGCCTGTGGCGGGGCCGTCGGCGGCGGGTTCATCTACACGAACAAGCGGACCCTGGCTATCGGGCTCGCCTACACGATCTCGGATGCGATTCAGGACGAACGGAAACCGGACGAAGTGCTCTCGGACTTCAAGGAGCACCCGGCGATCGCACCGCTGGTCAAAGGCGGTCGCGTGGTCGAGTACTCCGCGAAGGCCATTCCCGAGGGCGGGGCCTCCGCAGTCCCGGACCTCGCCCACGACGGCGCCGTGATCGTCGGGGACGCGGCCAGCCTGCTCCTCAACAACGGCATCCACCTCGAAGGGACGAACATGGCCGTCGAGAGCGGCTATTTGGCCGGCCAGGCAGTCGCCGAGGCCATCGATGAGGGCCGAACCGACGCCGCGGCATTGCAGGGCTACCCGGACCGCCTCGAGGACTCCTACGTGATGGAGAACCTGCGGAACTACGACTGGTTCGGCGACTTCGCCCACGACGAGAAACAGTTCCTCTTCCAGCAACTGCCCCGGGCGCTGACCGAAGCCGAACTCGAGTTCTTCAAACAGGACTACGAGCCGAAAGAGACTCACGCGAAGCGCGCCAAACACATGCTGCTCCGCGCGGTCGGCGGCTGGACTGGCGCGGCAAAGAAGGCCTGGAAATACCGGAAACTCCTCTCATGAGCGCACACCCCAAAACACCCGAGGTCGAGCGGCCGAGCATCGAGGATCGCCTCTACGCGAACAAGTACACCGACCACGAGGACTCCCATCTGGGCGTCTTCGAGGAGGACACCTGCCTAGACTGTGAGACCTACGACTGCGTCTCGGTCTGTCCGGCCAACGTCTGGCGGAACGAAGGCGAGGAGGACGGTGTCCCCCTCATCGCCTACGAGAACTGCCTCGAATGTGGCAGCTGTCGGTGGGCCTGTCCCTACGACAACGTCATCTGGGAGAACCCGCCCAACGGTTCGGGCATGACCTACAAGTTCGGCTGAGTCGACTGCGAGTTCCGGGCCGATTTTTCGCGTTCGCGAATTGGTTCATCCGCAGCCCCTTCGAGCGGGCAGCTCACTCGTCGGGATACGGAATCTCGACGGTCTGGCCGTCCTCGGCCAGCATGACCTCGCCGTCGAAGGCGGCTCTTGCCTCCTGGAGGAGGATCCCCGTATCCCCGGCGTACCGTGGCGAGACGTGTGTCAGCGCCAGTCGCTTCGCGCCGGCCCGTTCGGCGAGTCGACCGGCCTCCCGGGCAGTCGAGTGCCCCGTCTCGCGAGCCCGGTCGTTCTCGGTTTCCGCGAAGGTCGCGTCGTGGATCAAGAGGTCCGCGTCCGCGGCAGCCGTCTCCACTGGGCCGATCGGTCTCGTATCGCCGGTGTACACGAGTCGGCGGCCGGGTCGGGCCGGACCCACGACTTCCTCGGGCTGGACGACGGTTCCGTCCTCGAGTTCGACCGGCTCGCCCTCGTGGAGTTGAGAGAACTTCGGACCGGCGGGGACGCCCAGTTCTTCGGCCCTGTCGCGGTCGAAGCGACCCTTCCGGTCGGCTTCCACGAGCGCATAGCCCACCGCAGCCGTTCGATGGTCCGCCTCGATGGCCCGGATCTCGTACTCCTCGTGCTCCCGGACGGTCGAGCCGGGCGTCACTTCCTCGACGGTGACGAGATAGTCGGGCTCGTCCGCGATCGCATAGATCAGGGAGACGATCTCGCGCCGGGTTCCACGAGGGGTATAGATGGCGAGCGGATCCGTTCGCTCGTTGAACCCCCAGGTTTGGATCAGGCCCGGGAGGCCGAGGACGTGATCGCCGTGGACGTGAGTCAGGAAGACGGCGTCGACGTCAAACCCCGTCCCGAAGCGCATCATCTGGCGCTGGGTCCCCTCTCCGACGTCGAAGAGGAACGCCTCGCCGGCCCGCCGGCAGAAGATCGAACTGGGGTTCCGGGCCGTCGTGGGGATGGCCCCGCTGGTCCCCAGAAACGTGACGCGAAGAGTCATACCCGCGTTTCGAGCGGTTCCGGTAAACCCGCTTCGGACCCGGGCCGGCGAGACCGACCGATTCTTATTCGGGCGCCGGGTACCCACGCCCGATGGAGCGGCCCCTCTGGATCGACCGACACGCGCCGGCCCTTTCGGAACTCCCCCAGGAGTCGGTGCGGGATCGGCTCGAGGACGTGGTCGACGAGCCGGTCAATCTCGTCCTTCACGGACCGCCCGGTGTGGGCAAGACCGCCGCCGTGCGTGCGCTCGCGGCGGCGGCCCACGAGGACCCCGAGGGAGACCTGATCGAGATCAACGTCGCGGACTTCTTCGGAATGACGAAATCGGAGTTGAGCGAGGATCCCCGCTTCGAACGGTTCATCACCCCGAAACGGAAACGCAATTCCTCGAAGGCCGACCTGATCAACTACGTGCTCACCGAAAGCGCGAGCCACCCGCCGGTGTCGGGCTCGTACAACACGATCCTGCTCGACAACAGCGAAGCGATCCGAGAGGACTTCCAGCAGGCACTCCGGCGAGTGATGGAGCAGTACTACACGGCCACCCAGTTCGTCATTACCACCCGCCAGCCGAGCAAACTCATCTCGCCGATCCGGTCGCGGTGTGTCCCGATTCCCATGCGAACTCCCACCCGCGATGAGACCGTCGCCGTACTCGAGTCGATCGTCGAAAAGGAAGGGGTTGCATCCGACGAAGAGGGGCTCTCGTATCTGGCCTCCTACGCGGAGGGAGATCTCAGGGAGGCGATATTGGCCGCCCAGACCGCCGCCGAGAAAACCGGCGAGTTGAAGGGAACGACCGTGCTGGAGCCGCTCCGCGATGTGGGACTGGACGACCGCATCGCGGAAATGCTCGACGATGCCGAAGCGGGGGACTTCCAGGACGCCCGCTCGATCCTCGATGACCTCCTCGTCGATGAGGGCCGCTCGGGGAGGAACTGCTCGAGGAAGTGATGGACGCCGCCCGGACCCGGTACAGCGGGACCAAACTGGCGACGCTTCACGAGGTCGCCGGGCGGATCGAGTTCGACCTCACACGGGGAACCAGCGCCCGCATCCACCTCGCGCACTTCCTCTCGTTGCTCGACCCGGACGCCGATCTGGAGCCGTCCCGACCGCCGAAACCCTGAAAACTCAGTCGGGAGTCAGCACGTGGACGTGCCTGGTGAGCGAGCGGTGGACCCGCCGTTCGTGAGTTTCAGTCACCGTCCAGCCCGCTTCCCGGGCCAGCACTTCGTAGGAGCGGTCGGCCACCACGACAGCTCGCGGGCTGACTCGCCTGGCTTCGAAAAGGGCTCCCTCGACCAGATCGGCGAGCCCGTGAGTCTCGATCTTCGACTGGCGACCGTAGGGGACGTCGAAGACGACCGCGTCCACGCTGTCCGCCGGGAGCGGAAGCCTCGTTCCGTCGCCACGGGCCACCAGTGGCGATTCACCGAGCACCTCCTGCAGATTCTCGCGGGTCCCCTTGACCATCTTCTCCTGGGCGTCGATCCCGATCGGTCGACCGCCCAGCAGGCCCGCCTCGATGAGCAAGCCCCCGGTTCCACACATGGGATCGAGCACGAGATCCCCCGGCTCGATCCGGGCCAGGTTGCCGACCGCGCGAGCGAGGAGCGGGTCCATGCTCCCGGGCTGGAAAAACGGCCTCTCGGTTGGCGCCCGATCGCCGTACTCGCGAGTCGAAGTGGCGAGTTGCCACCCGAGCACCGCCGAACTGTCCGCAAAGAGCGCAACGAGCGTGTGATCCGGATTCGAGAGGTCCACATCGAACCCTCGATCGACGAGGACCCGGCCCAGTTCGCGTTCGGCGGCCTGGGTGTCGATGTCGGCCGTTCCCCGGACGTCTCTGGCCCGGACGGCGACGGTCCCGGAGCGCTCGATTGAGGCCCCCTCGAGGACCGCCACGACAGTCTCGACGTCGGCGGCAGCCTGAGCCACGAGTTCTGACGCCCGGCGCGTGTAGGCCAGCCCGCGCACTCGCTCCAGATCGACCGCGTCGGCCGTCCCGAGCCCCGGAGCGAGAATCGAGACGCCACTCGCGGCTGCCCGGGCCTCCGCCGCTGCGAACGGGTCGTCCTCCCCGGCGAACTCCAGGACGTACACGCCGGAAATAAATCGGGCCACGCCCCTGAGCGTGTCGGTCCGTCGGGCCCGGTACACGTCGGTCCGTCCACTGGAGAGCGGTCGCCGGTCCGGACGGAACTGTCGTCCCAA
This sequence comes from Halodesulfurarchaeum sp., assembly GCA_034520565.1. Taxonomy (GTDB): domain Archaea; phylum Halobacteriota; class Halobacteria; order Halobacteriales; family Halobacteriaceae; genus Halodesulfurarchaeum. The sequence goes on along the minus strand of JAXHNL010000002.1, from coordinate 737,798 downwards.
TCGGGAACGGCCGGTCGACAAGTCAGATCGTGTGAACGAGTCTGGCACTGCAAATATTTATAAACCTTAAATACAAGCCTTAAAACGCATATGAGTGATCCCAAGGAAACCATCAACATCGAGAACGTGGTCGCCTCGACGGGGATCGGGCAAGAGCTCGATCTCCAGTCGGTCGCCATGGATCTCGAGGGGGCGGACTACGACCCGGAGCAGTTCCCCGGCCTGGTCTACCGAACCCAGGACCCCAAGTCGGCCGCCCTCATCTTCCGGTCGGGGAAGATCGTCTGCACCGGGGCGAAAAGCACCGACGACGTCCACGAGAGCCTCCACATCGTCTTCGATAAGCTGCGTGACCTCTCCATCAAGGTCGAGGACGACCCGGAGATCGTGGTCCAGAACATCGTCACGAGTGCCGACCTGGGCCGACAGCTCAACCTCAACGCCATCGCCATCGGCCTCGGCCTCGAGAACATCGAGTACGAACCCGAACAGTTCCCCGGCCTGGTCTATCGCCTCGACGAACCGGAGGTCGTCGCACTCCTCTTCGGCAGCGGGAAGCTGGTCATCACGGGCGGAAAGCGACCCGAGGACGCCGAACACGCCGTCGACAAGATCGTCTCTCGCCTCGAAGAACTCGGCCTGCTGGAATAACTGGGTTTCCAGCCGGTCTCCCGGGCTCGTCCGTCCCAGGCTCGGGCCTACTCGACCAATCGCTCGATTTCGGTGACGAGAATGTCGGTCGCACCCTGTGCCTTGAGCCGCGTGACCGTCCGGAAGACCTCGTCCTCCCGAATGACGGCGTGGATCGCGACCTGATCGGTCCCGTTGACGTTCATCACCGTCGGCCCGCCCATGCCGGGGATGATCTCCTTGATCGTCTCGAGGTTGGACTTCGGCGCGTTGAGCATGATGTAGCGACGGCCCTCCGCCGCGAGCACCGATTCGAGGGCCCGGTCGATCTCGGAGGTCTTCCGGTCGTTCACCACGTCCTCGTGGGCGAAGAGGTGGGCCGAACTCTCAAGCACTTCGTCGATGATCGCGAGCCGGTTGACTGCCAGCGTGGTCCCGGTGCTCGTGATGTCCACGATGGCGTCGGCCATTTCGACGTGCGGGGTGAGTTCCGTGGCCCCGGTGACCTCCACGATTTCGGCCTCGACGCCGGCCGCGGCGAAGTGCTTCTCCGTGATGTGCGGGAACTCGGTCGCGACGGTCTTGCCATCAAGGTCCTCGATGTCGGTGATGTCCCCGTCCTCGGGGGCGGCGACGACGATTCGACACTGGCCGAACTCCAGGTCCAGTAGCGGTTCGACCTCCGGGCAGTCAGCCTCCGCGGCCTGATCGAAGCCCGTGATACCGAGATCGGCCGCCCCGTCGGCGATGTACTCCGGAATGTCAGCGGCCCGCGCGAAGAGAATCGTGATATCGGGGTCCACCGTGTCGGCGTAGAGCTGCCGGTCCTCCCCGTCGACGACGTGGATGCCCGCCCGGTCCAGGAGTTCGACGGCCGGGTCGTGCAACCGGCCCTTGTTCGGGATCGCAATACGCATTGCCGGTTCGTAGCGGGGGCGCGCGTATTTACGTTTCCATCGCGAGCCACGGCGAATCGGCCATCCGCTCGGTCCAACGGGACCGTCTGGCCCGGGCTGGCAAGCGGCAGATTCAGGGACGCCCACCACGAACCCGCGGCCATGTCGACCATCTGTGTGACCGACGGGCACGTGCTTCATCCCGACGGCTCGGTCTCGCGGGCGGACGTCCTCGTGGACCAGGACGCGGGCAAGATCCGGGCCGTCGGCACGGACCTCGCCGGCGACCGGACCCTCTCGGCGGCCGGCGGACTCGTCATGCCCGGACTGGTCAACGCCCACACCCACGCGGCGATGACGCTTCTCCGGGGCTACGCCGACGACAAACCCCTCGACGCGTGGCTCCAGGAGGACATCTGGCCGGCGGAGGCCGCGCTCGAACCGGCCGACATCCGGGCGGGAACCGAACTCGCGCTGCTCGAGATGATCCGCTCGGGGACGACCGCCTTTGCAGGCATGTACTTCCACATGGACGAGGTGGTGGCGGCCGTCGACCGGGCCGGCCTCCGGGCGCGGCTCTCTCACGGTGTCGTCACCGTCGGGAAGGACCAGGAAGGCGCCGAGGCCGACGTCCAGGAGGGGATCGACTTCGCTCGCCGGACGGCCGATCGGGACGATGGCCGGATCGAGGCGGCGCTGTCGCCCCATTCGCTCACCACCGTCAACGAGGAGGCGCTTCGCGAGACGGTCGCGGCCGCCCGAGATTTCGATGTCCCACTCCACATCCACGCGAACGAAACCACAGCAGAGGTGACCCCGATCGTCGAGGAGGAGGGCGTTCGACCGCTGGAATACGCCGCCGATCTGGGGCTGCTCGAGTCCCGGGACTTCCTCGCTCACGGCGTCCACGTCGACGAGGCGGAGATAAATCTGCTGGCCGAGCGGGCACCGAGCGTCGTGCACTGCCCGGCCTCGAACATGAAGTTGGCCTCCGGCATGGCGCCGGTCGAGGAACTGCTCGAGGAGGGGGTCCCGCTGGCGCTGGGCACCGACGGGGCCGCCTCGAACAACGATCTGGACATGTTCGGCGAGATGCGGGATGCCGCGTTGCTTGGCAAACTAGCGGCTGCGGACGCCAGTGCCGTGCCGGCCGAGGCAGTCATCCGCATGGCGACCGAGGGAGGGTCCCGCGCGCTGGGGCTCCCCGGCGGACTGATCGAGCCCGGTGGGGCTGCCGATCTCATCGTGGTCGATTTCGGCAGGCCCCGCATGACGCCGGTCCACGAGTACGTCTCGAACCTCGTCTACGCCGCCCACGGGGACGACGTCCGCCACACGATAGTGGACGGACGGGTCCTCATGGAAGACCGCGAGGTGGTGACTCTCGACGAACAGGCCGTCAGGGAGGATGCCAAATCGCGGGCCGCAGAGCTCGTCGATCGCGCCTGACTTTCCGATACCCATTAAAGCGCGCTGGCCCTCCCTTCGAGCATGACAGTTTCTCCGATCAGTGAGCGGCTCTCGGACGTCGAGGATGCCGTCGCCGACGGTCGAAAGAAGATCGACTGGGCGTTCGAGCATATGCCGATCGTCCAGTCCCTCCGGGCGGACTTCGAGGCCGAACAACCCTTTGCAGGCTATACCATCGGCATGGCCCTCCACGTCGAGGCCAAGACGGCGGCACTCGTCGAGGCACTCGCCGCCGGCGGGGCCGAGATCGCCATCACCGGCTGTAACCCGCTCTCGACCCACGACGACGTGAGCGCGGCCCTCGACGCGAACGAGTCCATCACCTCGTATGCCGAGCGAGGGGTCGACGAAACGGGGTACTACGACGCCATCGAGGCCGTCATCGCCCACGAGCCGGACATCACCGTCGACGACGGGGGCGACCTCGTCTTCCGGATCCACGAGGAACACCCCGAACTGATCGACTCGATCGTCGGCGGCTCCGAGGAGACGACCACCGGCGTCCACCGCCTCCGCTCGATGGACGCCGACGGGGCGCTCAAGTACCCGGTCTTCGCGGTGAACGACACGCCGATGAAGCGGCTCTTCGACAACGTCCACGGCACCGGGGAGGCCTCCCTCTCCAGCATCGCGATGACGACCAACCTCTCCTGGGCCGGAAAGACCGTCGTCGTCGCGGGATTCGGCCAGTGTGGCCGGGGTGTCGCGCGGAAGGCCTCGGGCCAGAACGCCTCGGTGGTGGTCACCGAGATCGACCCGCGTCGGGCCCTCGAGGCCCACATGGAGGGGTACGAAGTGCTCCCGATGGCGAAAGCCGCCGAGAAGGGTGACGTCTTCATCACGACGACCGGCAACCGGGACATCATCACGCCCGAACACGTCGAGCGGATGCAGGACGGGGTCGTCCTGGCCAACGCCGGCCACTTCGACGTCGAGATCGATCTCGACGGGCTCTCCGAACTCGCGGTCTCGGAGTCGACCGTGCGAGACGGGATCCGGGAGTACGAGCTGAGCGACGGCCGCCGGATCAACGTCCTCGCGGAGGGGCGGCTCGTGAACCTGGCGAGCCCGGTCTCGCTGGGCCACCCCGTCGAAGTCATGGACCAGAGCTTCGGCATCCAGGCCGTCTGTGTTCGGGAACTCGTGACGAACGGCGAGGACTACGAGGCCGGCGTCCACGAAGTCCCGGACGAACTCGACCGAGAAGTCGCAGCGATCAAACTCGAAGCCGAGGACATCGCGATCGACGAGCTGACACCGACCCAGCAGGAGTACATGGACAGCTGGCAGCAGGGGACCTGATCGGCCCGGGCTGCGACCAGGCGGATACAGGGCGAACAGGCGACTTTTCGGTCCCGAATCGGGTCGTCGCACACCCGCGAACCGATCCGGGCCGGTGGTTACAGCATGGGTCGGGCTGGCCCGGTTTTTGCTGATAAAGCTTCGGCTGGTGTCCAGTAATTCTCGATAAAACGCCGGCTGGACCAGTGAGAACGGCCCCGGCGGGAAGAAAATCAAACCGGGACTTACGCGTAGCGCTCGAGTTCGGGATCGTCGAGGGCCTCGATGACCTCGCCGGCGGTCTCGTCGAGGAGCTGTTGGCCCTCGGGCGTGATGTCCCGACCCTCACCGTCGCGGGTCATGATCAGGCCCTCGTCCTCGAGGTCCTGCAGGATCTCGCGAAGGATCTTCTGAGAGCCGTCGCTGCGCTTGCTCGGGGCGACCTGGTAGCGGTTCGAACCGTCTTTGGTCCCGCCGTAGGCCGTCGAGAGGCGTTCGACGCCGATCGGGGCGTTCATCGCCACCTTCCGGAGGACACTCGCGGTCCGGGTGGCCCAGAAGTCCGCCTGCTCGGGGGGCAATTCGCGGCTCGCGCCGGTCTTCGTGTACGTGGCCCAGTCGGGCGCATCGAGTCGCTCCGAGAGCTCCTCGGCGAGCGCCTCGATGAGCTCGTCCGCAGGGGCGTCGTAAAGAGTTGCCATGCCCGCGGATTCTCGATGCCGCCGTTTAAACCATTCGTTAGGCGTTCGCCGGCGGTTCTGTCGCCCCGACCGGACGGCTTTTTTCCCCGCCGGGCAAGTGAGTGACATGGACGAGCAAGGGGCACTCTCGCTGGTAGCCGACTTCCTCGACGGGCCCAGCGACGACGCGGCGATCGTCGACGGCACGGTTCTCACCATCGACATGCTCCACGAATCGGCGGATTTTCCGCCGGGAACGAGCCACTACACCGCAGGCTGGCGGTCAGTCGGCGTCTCGCTCTCCGACGTCGCTGCGATGGGGGCCGAGGCCACGGCGACCGTGGCGGCCATGGGCGTGCCGGATTTCGAAGCCGAGAAACTCGAGCCGTTCCTCAAGGGCGCCAGAGCAGTCTCGGAGGCGGTGGGTGCAGGCTACGTCGGCGGTGATCTCGACAGCCATTCGGAGTTCACCGTCGCAACGGCGGCGATCGGGCACACGACGGATCCAGTCACCCGCGACGGGGCCAGTCCGGGAGACGTCGTCTGTGTCACCGGGACTCTCGGGCGGACCGCCGCGGGGATCCGGGCCTTCGAGGCGGGGGCGATCGACCTGGGGAACGAACTGTTCCAGTTCACGCCCCGAGTCGCGGCCGGCCGAGAACTCGCCACAGCGGCCACCGCGATGATGGATTCGAGTGACGGACTGGCTCGCTCGCTCCACCAGCTCGCTGCCGCGAGCGGCGTCGGGTTTGCTATCGACGGGTCCGCAGTTCCGATCACCGACGACCTCGATACCTACCTCGGAATCGGCACGGACCCGCTCGAGGAGGCCATCACCTACGGTGGCGATTTCGAACTCGTCTGCACTCTGCCCGAGGAGCGGGTCGAAACCGTCAGAGAGACCCTTTCCGTTCCGCTCTCCGTTCTCGGAACGGTCGAACCTGCCGACGCAGGGATCGAACTGGACGGAGAGCCACTCGAGGACGAGGGGTACACCCACGGGTCGAGCTGACCCGGGCTAGAGGCCGATGACTTCGATCGGGATCGGGGTAAAACAGAGCAGTCCGAGCACGAAGGTAATGACGCCAAGTGCCTTCCGTCGGGAATCGAGGGGCCCCTCCGCGATCGGCGCGGCGCTTCCGATGTAGGTCGCAAGCATGGCCATGAACCCCCAGAGGATCCAGACCCCGACCATCTGGCCGGCGTCCGTGAACAGGTAGAGACCCGCAGCAAGCCCGAACAGGGAGATCGGCACCAGCGGCGCGATTCGCTCCTGGGCGGGTCCGGCCATCGCCCGGAGGATGTGCCCGCCGTCGAGTTGCCCCACCGGGATGAGGTTCAGGAACGTGATGAACATCCCCACCCAGCCCCCGATCACGACCGGATTGACGACGAGCTGCGGATCCGCGTACGAGAGTGGTTCCCCGAGCAGCGCGGCGATGCCCGTCAGCAGAAGCGGATAGTTGAACTGGACCTCGACGGTCGACCCAGCGGCGAACACCCAGTCCGGGACCGCGACCGGCGGGAGCGTGAGGCCAATAACGGTCACGACGACCGTCGCCACGAGCCCAGCGAGCGGCCCGGCGACGCCGATGTCAAAGAGCGCACGGCGGTCCGGAATCCGCCCACGGATGCGGATCACCGCCCCCATCGTTCCGATGATCGTCGGGAACGGGATGAAATACGGGAGCGACGCGGGGACGTCGTGATAGCGACTCAGAACGTAATGGCCGAGTTCGTGTGTGCCGAGGACGCCCATGACTGCCAGGGTGAACGGGACGGCATCGAGCAATTCCAGCGAGAGGGGGTCCTGCACGTAGTACCACTGGGTTCCCACGAACAGCGTCGAGAGGATGGTGGCGACGGCCAGGACGACGTTCGTCCAGGGGACGCCGTCTTCCCCGGTGTCCGTGGGCTGGGCAACGAGCACGAACTCGCCCAGCTGGCGCTGGAGGGACACCTCGTAACCCGCGTCGCGGAACTGCGGCCAGACCGTCTCGAGGAGTTGCTGCTGGTTCACGAGGGGGTCGCCGTAGTAGTGAACGCCCTCCTCGTCTTTTTGGACCTCGTACACCCGGAAGACCGACTGAAAGGCCTCGGGTGAGGGCAACTCTCGTGGGGTCCCCGGCGACATTGGGCGTTGGTTCGTGGGCGGGCAGTTTAATCCCGTCGTGTGCGAGGCCGTCCCACCCGCGTGGAGACGTCACCCTCCGCTCCCGCTCAGTGCGAACTCCGCGAGCCGATCCTCGAGGTCGGCGGCGTCCGTCACGGGTGGGGAACAGCTCAGGCGGCAGACGAAAGCGGTCGGTTCGCCGCGCGCGGCCCGACCCGCCCAGATCGGCGGCGCCGAATCGAGACCGAGCACGTCGAGCCACGCTCCGAGCGCCTGCTCGTCTGGCGGTCGCCGGGTGAGCAACAGACCGGGACGAAATTCGTCCCCCAGCACGGATCGCCACTCGGCCGGGATCGAGTCCGCGGCGATCGTGACTTCGAGATACCCGTGCTCGAGGCGGTCGGCGGCCATCGCGAGGGTCGCGAAGCGTTCCGGGCTCGACTCGAGTTGCTCGCGGTGGGACTGCAGGATGCTGCCGGCCACCGATTCGAACCCGGCCCCCGGGTCGAAGTGGTGCAGCGCGGCGAGCACCTCGACCGCGACGGCCGTACTCGACGGCGTGGACTCGTCCTGGGCGCCAGTCGGGCGAATCGGAAGCCCGTCCGCCCCCTCCGTCGTGAAAAAGAGGGTCTCCTGTGCCGGGTCCCAGAACCGGGCTCGCATCGCCCGGCCCAAATCGAGCGCGAATGACAGGGGGGCAAGCTCGCCAGTCGCCCCGTGTAGCTTCAGTGCGGCGCGGGCGAGGAACGCGTAATCCGCGAGGTAGTCCACGTCTAGCCGGTCCCCGTCCCGGTAGCGATGGGCGAGTCGCGTGCCGTCCCAGTGGTTCTCGCGGACGAACTCGAGGGCATCGCCGGCCATGTCGGCGAATTCCGGCACGTCGAGGACGATCGAAGCGGTGGCCAGCGAGCCGATCAGCAGGCCGTTCCAGTCGGCCAGGATCTTCTCGTCCCGGGGCGGGCGGGGCCGTTTCTCCCGGGCGCGTCGGGCTCGTTCGATTGCCTCCGTCAGGGAAATCTCGATTTCCGCGACGCTTCGATCGAACTCCTCGGCCAGTTCGTCGATGGAACGGGACTGCGTGAGAACCGTCTCCCCCTCGAAGTTCCCCGCCTGGGTCACGCCGAACCGCTCCCGGAAGAGCGTCACGAGCCAGTCGGGATCGAAGGTGTCGTTCCCAGTCGCGGCCTGCTCCATCGCCGAGCGAACTTCCGCCGGAGTCCAGGTGTAAAAGGCGCCCTCGACGGCCGACTGTGCCGTCGGATCGCCGTCTTTCGGCGGGCTTCTCGCATCGAGCGTGCTGTAGAATCCGCCGTCGGGGTGGGTCAACTCCCGGTCGACGAAGTCGAAGGTCTCCTCGACGACCGTCGCAGAGGAGGGAGCCCCGGTGAGGGCGTATCCGGCCAGGAACGCCCGCGGAATCTCGGCGTTGTCATAGAGCATCTTCTCGAAGTGGGGAACCGTCCAGTCCCGATCGACGCAGTAGCGGTGGAAGCCACCACCGAGTTGATCCCGGAGGCCGCCGGTCGCCATCGCATCGAGGGATTCCGAGAGGACGGTTTCGTACTCCTCGCGGTCCGTTCGGTCCGCGAGCCTGGCCAAAACGAGCAACCGGTCGACGTGCGGGAACTTCTGGCCGGTGCCAAAGCCCCCGTGGGTTCGGTCCGCGGTCTCGAGGAACTGGTCGCCGGCGGCTTCCAGTACGTCCGTATCCGTGGTTCCGGTTGCAGTGCCGGAATCCGACGGAACCGGGACGGATTCCAACTCGTCGCTGGCCGCGGCGAGCCACGCCTCGCCCCGTTCTTCAAGTGCCTCACGCTCCGTCTCCCAGGATTCGGCGATGCTTTCGAGCAGGTCCCCGAAGGCCGGGCGACCGTGCTTTTCCGCCGGTGGGAAGTACGTGCCGACGTAGAACGGGTGCCAGTCGGGGGTGAGCCACACCGAAAGCGGCCAGCCACAGCCCCCACGGGTCACTAGCCGGCAGACGGTCATGTAGATGCTGTCGACGTCGGGGCGTTCCTCACGGTCGACCTTGATCGGGACGAAATCGCGGTTCAGGCGCTCTGCGATGGCCGGGTCCTCGAAGGACTCCTCGGCCATGACATGACACCAGTGACAGGAGGAATAGCCCACGCTGAGGAAGATCGGTCGATCCAACTCCCGGGCCGCCGCGAGGGCCGTCTCGTCCCACGGTTGCCAGTGGACCGGGTTGTCGGCGTGTTGCTGGAGGTAGGGACTCGCCGCCTCGTCCAGGCGGTTCCGGTCCGTGGGGCGTGCCATGGACAGCCATACGAAAGCGCCGACTGAAACGTATCGTGTCCCCGCGGGACTTGCCCCTTCGAGACGGGCGATGGTGGTTTCGAGCCCTCGTGAGGTGATCGACGCGGCCGCAGTCGTTATGCCACTTCCCGGGAACCCTCCTGCATGAAAATCGCGTTCGTCGCATATGACGGAATGACAGCCCTCGATTTCGTCGGCGCGTACGACCCGATTACCCGGCTCGACCGGATGGGTTTTCGGCCGCTCGAGTGGGACATCTGTGCCCAGTCGACGACGGTGACGGCAAACGGGTTGACCCTCAAGGTGGACCGCATCGAGCCAGATCTCGGCGACTACGATTTCGTCTTTGTCCCGGGTGGCACCGCGACCCGGGAACTGCAGCACGAACCGGAGTTCATCGCGTGGCTCGAGACCGCCGCCGCCTGTCGGTACAAGACCTCGGTCTGCACGGGATCGCTATTGCTCGGGGCCGCGGGCTTTCTGAATGGCCGGCGGGCAACCACCCACCCGAGCGAGTACGAGACGCTGGAGCAGTACGCGTCGGTCGTCGAGGACCGGGTGGTGCAGGATGGCGACGTGATTACTGGCCGCGGGGTTTCCTCGGCCATCGACCTCGGGCTGTACATCGTGGAGATGCTAGCCGATCGGGAGACGCGCGAGGCGATTGCCCGCCAGATGGATTACCCCTACGGAGCGGAGTTGGGAAACGGCGAGTGAGGAGGCGTTTCCTTTTTTCCACTCACCCCTCACCTCCATTCCCCGGCTTGCCCCGCACCCCGGCGAATCGATGGATGACCCGGGCCGACGGAAGTTCGATAGTGCTGGCGTGCATACTGTTTACATATGGCACCGGAAACAGCCGATCGTATCGACGAACTCGAAGCACAGATCGACGAACTGGAGGCCGTTCGGGACAAGCTCATCAGCGCCCTCAAGGCCACCAACACCTACGCCTGGGAGTGGAACCTCGAGACGGACACCGTCGATCGGTATCCCTCCTTCGAGGCGCTGTTCGACGTGGACGCGAGCGAACTCGAGCCGATCTTCGAGAACTTCGTCGACCGGGTGCCCGCCGGGTACCGCGACGACGTCGTCGCGGCGTTCGAGCGGGCCATCGACGAGGGCACCTCCTATCACGTCCAGTACCCGCTCAAACTGGCCTCGGGCGAAATCTGGCTCGAAGGGCAGGGGGACGTCGTGACCGAACCCGGGGAGCCGGTTCGGATCATCGGGACGACGCGGCAGATTCCGGAGCCCGAGACGGAGTTGTAGAGGAATTGCTCCGGCGAAGGCGGTTCACAACTCGGCCATCCATTCCGTTTTGGTCCAGCTTTTGCGAGCCGAGCGAGGCCGGCGGCCTTGCTGACTGGACGAACGGCGCGAAACGCCGTGAGCCGAGGTCGCTGTGCGACCGAGCGCAGCGAAAGGTGGGGAATGAATGGGCCGGCGCGAATTTGAATTTCACTCACAAATCGAAGATTTGTTCCCTAATTCAAATTCCCGTGGCAATTTCCCACCGGAGGACTCGCGGCGCGACTCGAGGAGTCGCACCGCTCCTCGGTAAAAACGGTGGGAAAAGTGGGCCGGCGCGACGTGGAATCGGTTTCGTGGCGGTGCGTGCAGATGTTGCGATTTTGGTAATGTCATTGTGCTATTTTGAGACTGTTAACGAGTGGTCGACGTCGATCCTCCATTCGATCGAGAAGCCGACGGCGGCGCTCGTCGGGATCGGCCTTGTCGTGATGCTTCCGATCGTTTTCACGCTGGCATTGACACGCTCGGCGACGTCTTGCGGCGGCCAGCCGAGGTTCAACAGCCAGGTGATCGTCCCGGTTCGAATTTGGTGCGGACTTCGGGAACTCGGTATCGAAGCGTGGTTGTGGCGACGAATTTGCACGTCTCCCGGTTCCTCCCGTGCGGACAGGCCGAGTGAAGACACGGCTGAGTTGCCATGTAGTCCAATTTCGAAACGTGTTCGACGTCGGGCGTCCTTTGGCACTCGCGAGTAGGGGCTGCCTCCCCTGGTCGTCGTGGACCGTACCGGCGCCCATCGACGAGGCCCGTATCACGTCGGCCGTCTCGGACGTGAGTCCCACGGGCCGCTCGCCGCTCCGTTTGTTCTTGAGCGGGCGCCCTGCTCCGGCCGGTGCCGGAAGTAAACGTACGGGTTGTCATCCAGCTCGGCGTCGCGAATATCGAGCGCCCGGAGGCCGCCCTGCCGGGCCCCGTCGACGCCGGAGTTCGAGGAATGCGTGGGCCCGAGTCGCGTAGTTTTCGGGGAATCCCGATAATACTGGATCAGGGCAAGTGCGGCGTCGGTTTCGAGCTTCGTATCGTTCGATCGATCCTCGGGGTCGATATCGGGGATACGAACCGCTTCGTCCAGGTCGGACTCCACGGCCCCGATATCACCCAGGAAGTCGACGAACATCTTGAGCGTCCACATCTCGCCCTCGAGGGTGGCCGGCGCGATCTCCGCGCTCCGGAGCTCGTAGTATTCGTCGAGATCGTACCGGCGCAGCTCGCCGACCGCTCGATCCCGACGGCTCGCACCACTCGACGAAGGTTTCAGGCGGTACTCCCACCCGTGAATGCTCTTCTCGGTCGAGTCCGGGGCTCGACGTGGAGATACCGGGATACCGCTTTCGAGGGAGAGGTCGGTCGGATCGTCGCGACGTCTCTCCATCGGTCATGTCTCGGCGATCCCGATATCGGACGCGGAGCGATGCCCCAGCATCGCCCCACAAGCGCCGCAGTAGGGCTCCTCGCGTTCGTCGTACTGGATCACCGGATGGGTGCAGTTACGCATCCCGACCGCCTTCCTCGCCGCAGTAGGGGCAGGCGTTTTTCGGGACGTACATGGTCGACCCGACGACCCGGCAAAGCGGGACCGTGCCCGTCGCGCTCGGGCGTCGGGCTCGTCGTACGTGAGGGGTGCGCCCCTCATTTCAGGCCTCCAAAATCTCGCCCTCGTCACCGGCGACGATTATCTCCTCGCCGGAGGTTTTACGGCCGTGCTCGCCGTTCTTGGACTGGGGGCTCCACCAGTGCACATGGTTCAGGCAGCCCCCTCCTGACGTTCTGACTCCAATTCTTCGAGCGAAATGCTCGGCGAATTGAACGGAGTGATCGCGTGCTCTCTCAGGATGTGCCTGACATATTCCGAGTAGCTCATCCCGTGTCTTCGGGCCTCTTCTGCCAGTTTTCCGTCCATCTCGACCGGCATGGAGATGGACACCGATAGGCTTCTTCGAGCCATTGCGTTAGCAAACAATTAACCGCCGATTAATATAACTATCGGCGGATGGTTTACCGATCTAAGGATAGAGGGTTCACCCACCCAAACAACAATATCCCCCGAGTAGTTAATTATTTACTAATGAGAAGATCGGGAGATTGGATGGTTTTGGCAGACGACCGGATTCTCGAATATATCCGCGAAAATGGCTCAGGCCGGCCTAAAGAAATGGTGGACGCGGGTATCCAGTACACTCGGGGACACCTCCCAACGGGCTCTGAAAACCGCTAAACACGGTCTTCCAAACGATCTCTGGAAACGGAGTCTACACCATTACCGAACGGGAGAGGATATCTCGACGGCGAGATCAACACCGCCGAAGACGCCCCACGAGATCCCAGAGGTCGACGAATCCCCGGACCAACTGCCTCCGAGGACGAAAATCACGTATGAGACGGTCGGCTCACTGGATGGAGCAAGTCGACGAACGCATCCTCGAGCACCTCGACAGTGAAGGCTGGGGAACGCCGACGATGATGGCCGAAGCGATAGAGTTCACCGCTTCGACGGGACGGATCGGGGAGCGGTGGAAGACTCCAGTACGCCGGCATGATCGCGCCGATTCATAACGAGATGTACGAGCTCACGATGAACGGCAGCTCTACCTCCAGGAGGAGATCGACGCGAGGTACCGGCCTGCCGACTGTGGATCGGGTATTGAGGGGTTCGGCTAGGAATCCGGAATTCTCAACGGGGCTGATGAAGATCAACCGAGGACTCTTCGTGTTGAATGTTATATGTCGCTCCTATCTCTTCGAATGCACTAATTCCGTCGAATTTTAGGTTTTCCCCAGTATCCAAATCTTTATTTGCCGCTCGAATACCGTTTCTGATTTCTTGGGGTATTAATGTGATATCTTCAAACTTGAACACAGGTAACCAATTTGCTATTTGTGCAGTTACAATAGGAGCAGCATAACTCGTCCCACCAATAAACCCGGGATTAACTGAAACGTGTTCACCCCCCATGATTATTGCTGCTGGGGCAGCCACATCGGGCTTATTCCCTTCATGTTCGGAATTATTCTCCCAATAAATATCCTCCCTATTTTCAGAACACATTTCGGTATAGCCACACCCTTGCATACTACAAATTGGTGTCATTCCCAATGGGTCTGCCTCTATTTCGTCATCGTCATAATACATCCAGATTGATCCTGGTCCAGTGGGCCCATTGGGACACTTTGGGATGTAACCTGCTGTAGCGATGACTTCATCTACCGCGCCTGGACAGGATGTCTTCTCAGATGTTGAATCATTCCCTGCACCAGCTACGACTGTAATCCCATCTTCTATTGCTTTTCTTATCTCGTGAGCATATACCACAATTGTTGAAGTAGGTGTGCATTGTTTAACCCTTGAACCAATATGATCAAAACTTACTGATAGATTAATCAAATCGACCCCATCATCTCGGGCCGACTTTATAGCCTCGATTAGACTTGATTCATTGATTCTTCTTCATCCTCATTGACCACACGGTACGTATGAAAAGTGACTCTTTCTGGATCTATAAAGAAACTGATCAAATTTGAAATATGCCAACCGTGAATTGAAGTAGAAACCTCATCGTCACTTTCCGTATAATCTTCTTCGGCGATTGTGTCAAATCCTGGGTCCCAACCTTCCAAAGATTCGAGTTCATACACAGAATCCACTATGGCAATATCCACATTTCCCTCAGGGACCTCATAAGAGGCTAATATTGGAGATCTGTCTGTATGCCTCAATAACCCAGTTCGCAGATCCCTTACTGAATCATAGCGAACTGGGAGCTCAGGTTTCCCTCTTAAAGGCTCCCCTTCGATTTCAATTTCGATCTGCTCAATCCCAGAGATCCCTTCTAAACGGTGGAGATCGCTTTCCGGCATGACCACCTTGTACTGATCATCTGAAATGGGCCTAACCGCAGCCCCTATTGCCTCTAAAGCACCCTCAAGATCAGTTTGTGAGCTACTTGCCCGAACAATTAGAGATGCTTCTTCCCCTGATTTGGCGATTCTTTACGCTCTTCAAACGTCCGGATTTCTGGGGTCATGCTTTTCCTGCTTCCATCCTGCTAGGAGTAGATGGAATTTGGGTTCTAAGCCCAGCTCCCATCGAAAGTTTGCACTTTGCTTTACTACCTGACTCATCCTTCACTACCCTAACGCAAAAGCATTGGGATGGTTTTTCTAATCTCCCCTTTTCGGCCCTTCTACTGCCCAGTATTGGATAGAAGGGCGTCTAAACTTTTGCGACCTAGGTCCGTTTCCCATGTCAAAACGTGGTTAATAACTTATCTATTAATTACAACAAAGTTATACAAATCTAGTCGAAACACCCGACTGTATGGTGACATACAGCCTCGATTTTCGAGAAAGTGAGCTGATTTTGGTGTTCGCCGTGGCCGCTTTCGCGGTCGCCTATTGGGTCCTGGCGACGGGCCTGCGACGCCAAAACCGGCGCGTGGGCCGCTTACGAAGAGATCCGCAGCCATCGAACGGCGACCGAGGAGAACCCCGACGAAAGCCAATTCAAGTGGGTCGAGGAGACCGATGGGAGCGACGAGTAATCCGCCTGTTGCCTGCCCGGTTCCCGACTGTCCGGGCCACTATCACCACATCTCCAAGGAATTGCACATAATTGGAGCGGGGGAAGGGCTGTGACTGCTGTCGAATTCGAGCACAAGGCCACCGCCGACCACTTCCGCGAGGAGCATCCCGACGCGATCTGTCCGGACGACGACGCCCGGCTCAAGACTGTCCAATTCCGGGGCGATGGCCCCAATCGGGTGATCGAAGAGGCCGAACGTGCGGCCTTCGATGAGGTCGCCGAAGAGGGGGAAAAGTCCGGTCAGGTGCCCCTCGACGACGGGGAGCGCGACCGGCTGGACTTTTCGAAAGACGGCGTCAACGTGCCGAAAGCTCAGGCGGTGAAGGGGATTGCTCTGGATAAGGGGGTTACGACTGGCTGTCGTACTTCGACCCCACTCTCGAAGTCGACGAACACCGCTCGATCTTCGACGAACGAGCTACCCGATCGGCGGAAAGCAACTCGATAGCGAAGAGAGCGGGGTCGAACGAGCCGGTCGAGCTGCACGAACGGCGGAAGCCGAGGAGTGCAACCACGCCGAAGGCTACTGCCGTCACGGCGATCCCGACGCCTGCGAGTTCCTGAGCGAGTCCTGCGGGTTTTCCGAGGAACAGGTCGAGAACATTCTCGACGACGAAGAGGCCGACCCCTCTACGGGTGGGCTTCCGGGCCGTACCAGGGCCTGAGCAGCCAATGGACGCAGTTCAAAGCCGGCCTGGGCGAGGCCAAACGAGCCGCTGCGGCGATTAACGATATCAGCGATCAGTACGGCCAGGTACCCTCACGTTCGACGAACTCGGGGCGAATCAATCACGAAAGAGGACCTCCCGGATGAGTCCAACGAAGCAGATCGCATTCTCAAACCAAGATCAGGCGGAAACCTTCGAAGCGGCGAAAGAGCAGATCCACGATGACCTCGATCGCATCGAGGAGGACGTTCGACTCTGGGGCGATGAACCCCCAGACGGCGAAATAATCCGGGTGCTTGCCGCTGCCTATCTCGGACGGCTTCTCAATTGAATCCAATGCACGCAGTTATCGAATGACTGAGACACCCATCAAGTGCCCCGAATGCGGCCGCGACTTCCCCGCGATAAGCAATCTTCAGGGGCACGTCAACGCCAGCAACGACCACCCCTTGGGCCGCTATCCGGGCCCGTCTCGATGAAGAGGCAACAGACCGAGGGGACGAGGCCCCAAAGCCGGGGACGGCGCGTCCTCGAAGAGCGCCCCCGAGGGCCCCGAAGAGGGCCCTGCAAGGGCCCCCGAGAAGGGCGGTAGCGCCCCCTCGGAAGAATCGACCGACCAGGAGACCGAAAACGAAGGGGCCGAAGCCGGGGACGGCAGGGACCTCGAAGGGGAAGACGAGGGCCCCGACGAGGGACCTGCAAGGGGCCCCTGAAAACGACGACATGCCAACCGAGGACGAGATCGAGCGCCAACGAGCACAGTATCAGGGCGGTAGTCAGGGCGGTAGCGGCCCCTCCGACGAGGAGACCGACGACGAGGGAGGCAAAGCCAGGGACGGCAGCCCTTCGAAAGGCGCTTCGAAGGGGCTCACCGAGGGCCCTGAAGGGGCCCTTTCCGGGGCGGTCGGGGCGCTCGTTCCCTCGGTCGACAAGACGACCCTCGCTCTTGGCCGGTCTGGTCGTGATCTTGGTCCTTCTCGATCGCTACATGGGCGACGGGGAGAGCGATCCTCTCAGGATCCCGACCATACCGAGATGGTGACCGACGAAGACATCGACCAAGAGGCCAACTCCCCGAGGATGGAGCCGGCCTGGGGCATGAGCACCGCCGAGGAAGACGTCGACGTCGAGCAGCCGGAGCCCGAGACCGTCGACGAAGACGTTCCCGAGATCGAGGGCGACGAGATGGCCGACCTTTCAGCCGTCGCCGACGAGATCGAGGAGGCGGCCGGGGCCGGTGCCGAAGAAGAGGACGAAGAATCCGACGGAGAAGAAGAGCAGACCACCGAGGAGCTGTCACAGTCGACCAGCCGAGCGGGCGGCGTGGGGTGGGGTGAGATGTACGTCCGGACGCTGGATACCTCCTCTCAACGGTCGTCAAGCGCCAAGGCGGGGATATGGAGGGGACCAATCCCCAGGCGATGGCTCACGATCTTGGGCTCGACGAGGCAGTCGACGAGTGGGCTGCCGAGCGAGACATGGGCGAGATGGACCCCGGCCAGCAGGTCCTATTTGGCTCCCCTTATCATCGCCGGGACTGTATCGGTGACGAGACCGACTTCCTCGATCGAGTGGCCGCCGACGTTGCCGGGGGTGCGATCCGATGCGTAACCCCTTCAATACGGCAAAAGAGCAGGCAATCAAGCAGGCCATCCAGTCCATCGATATCGCGGAGATGGGCGCGACACGGGCCATCCCGGATTTTCGCCGAGCACGAGGCCGCGCTGATCGAGCGGGTGAATCAGGTCGCCGACGCTCACGACCAGGACGTCGATCTCGACCCGGTGCCAGTCGACGCCCGCCAGGACATGCTCCTCGGGTTCATCGAAGCCGCCGCAGAAATGCAGCTGGCCGAGCGGTGGGCCGCAACGGTAATCGGCGGGCACGTCGACGGGCCCGACCGGCTGGTCGAGTACCTGCAAATGGACGGCGAAGATCGAGCAGCGGATCAGGGACTGCCGGCAGATGTACCGCGAACAGGGTCCCCGAGCAGGTCGAGGGGATGACCGACGCGGAGATCGCCGTCCAGCGTTCCGGCAGCAGTTCGACGTCGACCTTCGGACCTTCGTCGCCGAGGTCGTCGCTTGGGTCGGTGCCACGGCCATCCAGTGCAAGGTGTTCGAGGCGAACTTTCAGGCGGCCGAGGACGCCCTCGAAGAACTCGCCGAGTAGCATGCGCCAGCTCATCGCCGCCCAAAGCGGATGGGGCAAATCCGACGTCGGGCAGGCCACCGTCGAAGACAACCTCGATGACGTCGAGTACGCCGCGATCCTCGACTACAACGACGAGTTTCGGGGCTGGTAAAGAGCGGGCTGGCGTCCGATGTGGCCGTAGGCGACCGGGAGGCACAGCTCCTCACCCGAGGCCTGGGCTGAGGTCTTTCGACAGAACGGGACAGTCCGCACCTGCCCGAGCTGCTCGACCAGCGCCTGGCGGCAGGTCGCCGCAGGACGTCGCAGCGGCAATGCGGCTGCTTGACGGCCAGGGGCTCGTGGTCGTCGACGAGGCGCACTCCGTGGCCGATCAACAGTCCAAGCTCCTCGAGGCGATCAAGCTGCTCGCGACGACCGGCCGGGGTGGCGTCTCCTCGATCTGGATCACCCAGCGGCTTCCAGGAGCTGCACAACACGGTCATCTCGCAGACGAACGCCTCCCTCTACGGTGGGTTCAAGGACCGAAGCGATCGAAATCGGCTTGGGACCGAGTACAATGAAGAGGTGCACAACCCCTGGCCGACGGCCCGATCTACGACCTTCCCGAGTCGGTGCATCACTCCGAGGATGGGCCGGTACCGCTCCGGAAGCGGGAGGAAAACGGCCAGGTCGTCATGTCCGAGTGGATCTATTCGGACGATTCGGGGACGATGGTACGGAAGAATTCGGCCAATATCGACATGCAGAGCCCCCATTTCGGTGGATCAGATCACGAACTTGCGCAGCCATTCTAATGGTCGAACATATCAAGTTATACGGCGATCAGGCGAGCCGATTTCAAGAGATAAAGGCAGATTTGGCGAAAGAGCTTGGGTACGAACCTTCAAATCCGAAGGTAATCGATGAGCTCCTCCGAGAACACGACTGAGGTTATGATGAATTGAAGGAAATTCTTCGTTACCTCACCTCAATACCGGCCCTCCTAAGGTGATCTTGATAAGAGGAATAGTCCCTATTTACCGCACCTCCGATTGCGTTTTTGTACGGGGAAATCGTCCACGGTTCGTCAGAGATTCAGGGCGGTCAGGGACTGGAATCCATGCTCTACCGCCATCGACTGATAGCAATGACTTGATGATCAATTGGAGATCTATCATAAATGACCCAGAAGCTAAAGCTCGTGTTATTCTCATTATCTGGGTACCGATCACTCCATTCTTCTTGGAAGTTCTGGACAGCCACCTTTCCTTGTTCAACACGAAGTTGAACATCTTGTTCATAAACTGCTACAACTCGGGTGGGACCCATCTCGTCGATTTCATTTGCTAAGCCCCACTCGACCTCATTCATATCCAATCTGATGGATTTGAACTGAGAAGGGTTTGCTCAATGTCTGAAGCGGACGTCATAGTCACCGATCAAATCCTACAAGGAAAAAGCTAGGGCTGGAAACGGCCCAAAATCAATTATTAGACCTCGGGAGTAAACTTCACCATTCGCGCCGAATAGCTCCCTTCCTCGCCTGCTCGCCCTTTACAGCCACTCTCGAAGGTGTCGAGTGTAGCATGCCAGAACTACAGTCGCAATTCGAAGCCCTCCTCGACACCGAGGAGTGGATGCAGATCGTCGCGGTCTTCGCGGCCTTCCTGGCCGGGACCGTCGCAAAGAACATCATCGAACCGAACTCGCCTTTCGACCTCCCCGAAGAGATCACGGCCTTCTCGTCATGATCGGGGCCACCTGACTCGCCGGCCTACACGCGGGAAATCCAGATGCGCGGCGGGCTCTACACCGCTGACAAGCTCGCCGAGCGCGTCGGTGTCAAGCACGATCACGGACCTGGGGCGGGTAACTGATGACGAAGCAGCTCAGCAACAAGACGAGCACCGAAGTCGAAGCGACCGAGAACGAACACCACGGGCGTCCTGTCGCCGATCCTGACGTTCTCCCCGATGGACGGGCTCGCGCTCGTCATCTCGGAATGGTCTCTTCGGGGTCGGCCCGTGGCTTCCCGATCGCCGCCGATCTCCGGCGGGCCGACGGCCAGACCCTCCCGGATGACACCGTGCTGGCCTTCCAGTACGAAGCTCCCGGGATGGATCAGCCGCAGGTCGTCACCTTCAAACTGGACCATATCCGGCCGTTCAACGCTCTCAGCCTGAACGAGCAGCAGGACGAGGAGTACATCGACCGGACAAAGGTGCAGCTCAAGAACACCGATCAGGCACTCGCAGAGGGAAGATGCCCCAGCTCACCGTCCGGGACATCGACGACCTGCACGTTTCCATCCTGTCGGTGGACCAGATCGATGGTCGCAGTCGGCTTTCTCATCAACCGCAACGCCGTCCGGGTGGTGTGAATCATGCCGGGAAAGGGCAAATCGGAAGCCGAACGCATCCGGCAGGCACTCGCCAACGTGCCGGTCGCCCGATCGCGTCTCCGGTCGGGACATGGACCGGCAGCCAACACGGTGGACGAGGAGTCGGTCGTCGCCTCGATCAAGGCCGAGCGCCCGATCGTCGTGAAGGCGTCCCCTACGACGCCGATATTCCGGCCTACGAAAGTTTCACGACCGACGGCACCGCTGACAACACGGAGACGTTCAGCCTCTCCACGATCTCGTGAACTCCGACACGGTGGCCGACGACCTCGTGCTGTTCGAGGGCGGGACTCGGGTCTCGCCGGACTCGGTGGACTACGACGCCAACGAGTTCGATTTCACCAGTACCGGCACCGATACCACGCTCCACGCTTGGTATATGGTGCAGGATCAGGCCACCCTCGTCATTCGGAAGGTCTCGCCCCGGAACGTCCCGAGCCGCTGGACGAGGACGACATGGGGCTCAAGAACCTCCGCGACCAGCACAAGAACCCGCTGGAGTTCGATTTCCGGCACCCGTATCAGGGCGTCGTACCGACCGACTGGGACCTCGAAATCCGCATGAACGCACCCTATGCGGTCTCGCTGGTCCGAGGAAGGTGGTTCGGCCACCCCGGCGAACGCCCGCCTCCCTCCCCATCTATCGGGCGAGGGACGAAATTCAGGGACTCGGTGGTTTCATCGGGTCGATCGCAGGACGGCAGTAACGCATGGAAGGCGGAGCCAGCCCCGCCGTGGGGTACGGGCTGACTTCCGCCGCAATGACCGAAGGGGCCACGGATTCGACGGTATCCGGGCCCGATAACACCCCTACCCAAGTCTCCGGTGAGTTGGCCGATTTGAGCCACCTCGATTCATTTTTCGCTAATACCGGCTGGACTCGGGAGGATGTACTGGTCATTTCGGCGGGTCTCAACGTGGCAATGTTCGCGCTACTGCTGTACGTGGAGGTAAGCGAGTGATGGCCGAGAAAGCAAAGATCGAGATCGAGGACATGGACGAGACCGAGGAGGAACAGGCCAAGGGCCGCCGGTTCGACGCCGACGGGAGGGCCGACCCGTGACGGTCTACCCCGATGAGAACTTCCCAAACGAGGGGGCCGTTCCCTACAACGACCCGTACACGGCGGTCTTGGAGCCGGGCCAGAAGGTCACGGCGACGTGGACCCCCTCACAGTCGGGAACGACGTTCTTCATGCCGACGCTCGGGGCGTCGAAACACCGAGATTCGACTTATACGGTGAAGGCCGACGGCGGCATCATCTACGGCCCCGATCACGCCATTCCGCCGACGGATATTGACGACCTGAGCACGACGTGGTGGCCGCCGCAGGAGTGGACGACAAAGCTGGAAGTCACGGTAAAACGGCTGTCGTCGGCGACCGGCTCCGAAATCTACCACATCCAGCCCGTGGGGTGGGAGGAGTAAAATGCCGCTTGAGCAACGCGGCGAGGTGGGGAGTATCGGGACGTCGATGAGGTCGAGGACTCCGAGAAGACCTCGCCCACCCCGCCAGCGACGAACGGCTCGAACTCGTCCGGTCCATTCTCGACTCGATAGATACGACTGCCGGCACGATCGAGACCAACCAAGGCAATTACTCGAACGGGTACGACAACTCCGTTTCCCCCGGCGATACGAACGTACAGGCGCTTTCAGCGGGTGCCGTGCCGGACGGTGTGGCGGTCGTCGTTCAGGCTGACCCGGACAACAACGCCCCTGTAAAGGTCGGTCTGTCGGACTCTCCAACCGTCCGACTGAGCCCCGGGTCGTCTTACACGGCTCAGGTGGCCGACCGCTCACAAATCCGGGTCCAGTTGGAGGACAGCGTGGACACGATTACACGTTTCTCACGTAGGTGGCCTAAATGGCGGGACTTATCGGCGGCGGCGGTGGCGGCGCATGTGGTCAAATACGGGATGCCGTCTGAGGCCGACACCGTTTCGGTCATCCTCAACCACGGAAAAACGGGTAGTTGGGTGCAAGACCGACACGGTAGAGGATGGCGTTACCGTTTCATCTCCGGATGTGACGATCATCATGGCCTCCGAGAAAATCGAAAATCGATGGGACACTCAAGCAACCGCTGTCGCTGGCGGTGGTTCTGGCGGAAGTGGTTGTTCAAGTTCTGGTTGCGATAACGGATACTCCGGAGATCAGGGTGCGGCTGGCTGGTACATCGGTGGCGGTGGAAATGGTGGCGGAGGCGGAGGTACAGACGGTGGAAACGGTAGCAATGGAGGCACATCGGCCGGTGGGGGTGGCGGCGGCGACTCGGACGCAAGCGGAAGCGGCGGTAATGGTGCAGATGGGCAGTCTGTGTCGCCGGACCCGTGGCTATTGGACGTTTTGCAAGATCTCGACAGACGACAATATCCTCCCTCTGACTATCGCAAACCTCGGCCGTTACGCCGGAAGTGGCGGCGGCAGGCGGTGGAGGGGGAGGGGACGAATATGACGGCGGGGCTAACGGTGGGAACGGAGGCCACGGTGGCGGCCTGATTATCCTGTCGGCTCCGTCTGTTGAAATAAATGGGAGCGTTCTCGCAGAGGGCGGAGACGGAGCGAATGGCGGAAACTCGTCAGCCGCAGGGGCAGGCGGCGGCGGTGGCGGCGGCGACGGCGGATATATTCAAATTTCTGCCTCGATGTATACGAATAACGGGAACCTCTCGGTTTCGGGCGGTTCCGGGGGTGTTGGAGGGACTTCGGATAACGGCGGAAACGGCGGAGATGGAGGTAACGGAACGAGTGGAGTGATCGTTACACCATGACCGTCCCCGCTGAATCTATCCCCGATTCAAGCCCCGAACCGGGCCCGAGCATCACCCTCAACGACAACATGCTGGCCGCGATCGCGCTGGCCGGGCTGGCGGCCCTTATCTACCACTACGGAGGCAAATAGATGTACATAGCACCCACAGGAGGCGGCGGAAGCACAGACACGGACGACTTCGGGCTCACGACGACGGACACGAGCGACGACACCGCCGACCTGTACGACGACGACCCCCGCGATTACGTCCCGGACGAGCAGGAGCCGGGGAGCGATTCGTGGGAGTCGGATAACGAGACGACGGAGGAGACGGAGCCCAACGACGTGTACGACGACCCCGACGACGTGAACGACGACACCACGGACTCGGGTTTCGGTCTCGGAAACATACAGGACTCGATCGAGGACGCCGCCGATTCGACGGACTCGACCAGCTCCGACGACGGCGGGCTCACGACGACCGACCCGGACGACTCCGGCGGCTCCTCGAGTAGCACCGGCTCGGACGACGGCGACGACTGGGAGCGCCAGAGTACGCCGAACTCGCAGCGACCCGACCGACGAGGACGACGACAGGGAGCCGGAGCGACCCCGAGAGCGTGCCGACCCTGCCGGACGACGACCCTCGGCTCGACAACATGGACGACTCGGAAACCGTCGAGACGGAGGACGGCGATCAGGCGATCATCGGCGACGAGTGGTTTACCGGAAACGACGACTCCGACCTGTTCGACACCGACGGTGATGGTGAGCCCAACGTTCCCGAGGAACTGCCGACCTCGACGGAGGACGTGGAACAGGCCCGGGAGGAGATCGTTACCTTCCTCGAAAACCCGGGCGATGGGGCCGGAAACTTGTCTCGTCCGACGGTCTGGCTCATCGCCGCCGGGGTAATCGGCGGCGGGGCGCTGGCGGTTAATCAGGGTGGCTGTGATGGTTCTCGAGGGCGGCCTGACCGGTGACCCGGCAGACCTCGATCGGGTTTCCGGTCACACCCGACAACCCGATACCCGGCGGCGGGTCTCAAGAGCCGAGCCACACGACGTGGGACTGGTGGGCCGATACGTTCACCTGGGGCGATGACGCGGGCGGTGTCGGAGCTCCGACGGTGGACGGCGGCCAGAACCTCCCCGGTGGGTCGTCAGAGAACGACGGCGGCCAGTCAACGGACCCGGAGGACTACTGTCGACCGGCCCGCTCGACTGGTTCGGCGACACGTTCGGCGCTGGCGAGGACTCCGGCGGCGGTGGGTCGGTAGCCGGGGGCCGTCCCGTGGTGGGCGTGGGTTCTCGTCCTTCTGCTCGTGCTGGTTCTGCTGAGTGACTACGCCGAGCTCGCCGCCAGAGCCGCATGACGGGAGACGTGGCCTCGATCGCGATCCCGGCCCTCGGCGGTGCCCTCGGTGGAGCTGCAACGGTCGCGATTTCACTCGGGAAATGGGGTTTCGAGACCCGCAAATCGGCCCAGGAGAGCCTGCGACTGCTCAAGGGCTCCGACGAGATCGACGGCGACGGCGTGATCGAGATCGTCCAGGACAACCGCCGAATCAGCCGGGCGAATCGGGCGGCGATCAAACAGTCCGACGCGGTTCCTTCCCCTCGGAAATATGAGTGAGAACTCCAACACCAACGACGACGAACAGCTCACGGAGACAGCAAAGACCCGGTGGGAGTGGCTTTCGACGCTCTCCGCCGGGGCGATCATCCTGTTCATGCTGGCGGTCATGGCTGCCCTCACACTCGAGCCCGTCCCGGCGACCTGGCCGAGCGGGGCGGTCGGAATGGTCTACCTGGCGGCCTTCCTCGCGGCCCTGACCTACGCGATCGGCGAGGATACGGTCGCGATTGTGAACAAACTCCGGGGCAACACCGGTCCGTGAGGAAGCTGGCCCTGGCCGCGCTTTCCTGGCCGGCTGAGCGCACTCCGGACGCAACGATCCTCGCGGCCCATCACTTCTGGATCGGCCTGGGAATCGCGCTGTACGGTGTCTGGCACGTCCAGGACGACCACCGGCACCGTGAGCCCTCGATCGTGATGGGCGGGATTCTCGTGGCCGTGATGGGCTTCCTGCTCTGGGAGCATCACCCCGTGGTGGGAGCGGTGTTCTCTCACGTCGGGCTGGCAGCGATCGCTCTGGCTCTGTTTGCAGGGGACTTCGCGGCCCGTTACCCCTGGGTTCGCATCCGGCGAATCGGGTTCCTCCCGGTTCCAGTCCCCGGATTTCGGGGTTTGCTGCTGATTGGCCTGCTCGTCTCGCTCGACGATCTCGTGAGCCATGCCTGGGAGTGTGGACCCCGCTCGACGGGTGGGTCTGGGGCGGGGCAATCTTCCCCTTCCTGGTCGAGCTGCGAGCGCTGCTGAGTTCAGGGCGATCTCTCATTCGCCGTTCTCGTAAGTCGTCGTGGGCCGAGTGAATAGCCCAGCCGACCAACGTAACCGATTGGACATGCGGCCCCTCGAACCGCTCAGAGAGTGATTTGAGGGCGTCCGAAAACGACCGTTTTCGTACAGACTGTACGAAAGCAAAGTTCTTTATTTAATGTGAGGGTGGCTCGAAATCACCAAGGAATTAGATCCCCAATTGACTTCACCAGGTCAGCAAACGCATTGGCCATTTTGTTCCTGTGTTCCCTTCGCAAATTCATCCGGTGACCTTTTGCCCTGTGAATCTCTTTTTCAGCCTCCATTTTGAGAAATTGTAGCCTCATTTTTTCGGCAGGGGTAAGCGCTTCTAGACTCAGAAAATCATCCTCCACATCTGTGATTGCTATAAGATGATCCTCAACGTCTTCATCAGGAAAACCCGTTTCAAATATTTTCATATTAGCCTTTAAACCAAATTCGCGATTGTGCAGATAATCAATATCGCAATCCTTCAAGTCCTCATAGTTATATATTTCATGAATTCGGTCCTCTACCCAGTGTCTGGTTCCTCGCTATTGGGAGTGTCTTCAAACATTAATATTCGAGAGATTTGGAATATGGAAAAGATTTCCCCGATCCTTTCAATGTACGCTTTTATTTAATCTCGAATCTTGAAATAAATCATGAACCGAATTAGACTGATTCTTGCAGATACGGTATTGGGACATTTGTACCAAGGAATATCATTTTATCGGAATATTGGCCGAGTCCAATTGATGTGTAAGTCTCTAATCAGTAGCAGCATTAGGAATATGGTTTTGCTTTTTGGGATTGTATACGTATCACCAGATCACCGGTACTACGGGACTCGGATTCATGGCATTGGGTGCTTCTTTATTGGCTTTCGTCGCGTTGAGGATGCGAGTTCATTCACTTGATTTTGTTGAGCGAAGGACTGGAGAGATTTGCAAGTCCCTCACGTCGCCAATCATATTTTGATGTAATGAATGTTGCCGACTCGATATTCGGTTTTGCTTTTGTAGTGGCTGGATTTTCTTTGCGAATAGCAGCCCCTATATAATATATGGTTGAACTTTCCAGTGAATGATTAGCGGCTTACAAAAGGTTTTGAGTGTAAGATAATCGTCCGATTAATGATTTAGAGCAAGGTCCTTGATGGATTGTAACGTGTTTAGTATCTTCGCTACGACTTACTTTTAGACCAATTTCTCTCAATTAATTAAATGCTGCAACAGCAAAAATAATACCTGATTGGGGAATGTGATCTGGGTATGGTGATTGCTAACGAGATCGCAACCGGTATTCAAATTGCTTCAAGTGTCGTTCTTGCCTTCTTTACTGTTGTTTTGGCGATAGCAACTTGGAAATATTATTTACAGACGAAAAACCAAACAGCCGAGATCTCCGCACAAACCGATGAGATGACTAAAACTAGAAAATTGAATTATGAACCGAAATTAAAGGCAGCTGTTAGAAACTTCCACGGGCCAAATTTTTGTCTATCGTTTGTGAATATAGGTGGTGGATTAGCGCAAGATGTCTCTGCTAGTTGATTTATCTTGAAGAAAGCGAAGACGATAATCAGACCTGGGGAAAAAGGTTGTACTTCCTGAAGAAGTATACAATCTTGATTTTCCAATTCCTTCCGGGTCAGATTTTGGCGTTTCGGGAACTGAGAAGAAAATTGAAAACAAGATAGAGGAATACAACAGTAGCGATAGGCTAGTGGTCGAATTTAGTTATAAGGATGCTGCCGGGAATTCGTATGAAGATATACAGCGGTTTTCAATATTAGACAATATTAGAGACATGACGGAATCTACTGAGTTTCACTTAGGAAATCAAGATCGTAATATGGATATTCCAACATTCTAAGATGAAGTATTCTTTTACGACATTATACCATATCCAAATGAGCGTACTTTCGGTCCGTTGTCGAGATTGAAGCGTGCCTAAGCCGGTTCTTCACCGCGTAGATGTCCTTTTCTTCGACGCGAAGCATGCGGTAAGCAATTGAGTGGCGGAGCGTATGCGCTGAGTATGTCCTCCGGATCACCGCGGCCTACTTGGAGGTGAGGCTGGACGTCGGCCCGCTTGGCGAGACGTTTACCACGTTGTTGATGCTCTTACCCGACAAACGCGGTGATGCTCTTCCCGTCCATAGTGGTGACCGAGCGTCGTTTCTCCACGAAAGGTAGGATCGGAGCGTTCGAACTGTACGTAGATCTCCCGACTGGTCGAGCTCCATCGTCACTGGTGGTGGTGAGTTGTCGTTGGGGTAGTCCTTTTGGATCGGGCCGGGGACGAACAGCGTTCCGTCATCCAGGTCGAGCATTTCCCGATCGAGGGCCGCGGCCTCTGCTCGACGAAGACCGGTGTCATAAAGCAATGTGACAAGCGCTTCGTCACGGTGACCGTTCCGCCCCGTGTGAGCGACGTCGCGCATCGCCTCAACCTGCTCAGGCTTGAGCCACGCAACTTCCGAATCCGTCATTAGGCCTGTTCACCCCCGCCATTGTTTATATACTCCACTCCGGTTCGGGTAGTTGAGTTTCCGATTCCAATATAGAATCGGAAGGTGCTACTCCAGCCGATATTCGGGATGGTATTCTACACCCGTATCGGTCGATCGCTCTCGAATCCAGCGGGAACGGTCCATAACCTTGAGCACTTCCCGAGCGGTTTTCCTCGAACAGTCGGCGGCCTGCGCTGCGGTTGATGCTGTGACGACCTCGTTTTGCTTGACGGACTTTTCGAGCACATGAAGCCAGACTCGATCGCGGGTTGTTTTTCTGGACATAGAGTATATGGTTTCTCGAGGGAACGATCTTTCCGTCGACGGCGCAATGAATTTGTAATAGCTGTTCGAATTGTCTCGTGCCGATGCCACCGGAATACCAGTTTTTCCAGTGCAGAGCCTGTAAAAACGCCCATGTTTCTCGGACGAAACCAAACGAATGTGCCGCCTGCGGGAGCTCTCCCTTAACGCGGCTTCGTCCAGAAAATTTTCTGCCTGAGGAACAAACATCTTCATAAGCTCCGTCACTCATCGCGATCACCGTCCTTCAGGGCCTCCCGTCGCTTGTTCAGCACCGCAAGAACCTCCGGTCGAGGGCCGAGGTCCTCCTCGATCGCAAACCAGCAATCGAGACGGGTCTCGTCGTCGATGCCCCGAATCAGCGCGAAGGTCGTTTCGTCCGGCTCGTGCAGGTACTTGGCCGGATCCTCGCCGATCCGGGCCGCGATCGCGGGTACTCGGGGCCGATCGTCGGCTGTCGACGGGCGGCGTCCCGCCTTAGACATCGGGATCGCCCCCGAGAACCGCCGTCCAGCGAACCCGCCCCTTTTCGCCCTTGCTCGGCCGGTGGCCTTCGGTCCAGTGGCCCTCGAGGACGCCGCCGAAATCCTCCGGCGTGATCCATCGAGTGCGAGTCACGAAATCCTCGCTTCGAGGATCGCGGTCGGGATGGTAGAGGCCGATCAGATAGACCCCGCCATCGGCCAGGAGTTCGAGCAGCTCGTTTCGCCAAGCCGTGAGCCTCCCGGTGGTGTATTCCTGATTGCCGTTTCGGTCGTACCCGTTTCGGACCCGCTCTTGGGAGCCTTTGATTTGGACCGGTGCGCCCTCCCTCGCGAGGCCCGTGTCGGTCGTGAGCCGGGCGTCGTCGTATTTCGCAGTCGACCAACCGAATCGGGTACCGGTCGGCCATCCACTCCTCAACGAGCTCGCCCTGAGTCGGTGCCTGGCCGTTCGGTCGTGGCGCCGGCGTCGACGTCGAGGCGGTCGCGGTCCCTCCGTCCGTGAGTGCCCGCGTCGGACGTTTCCCGATCCGGTCGTCGCCCTCATCGATGACGGGGACGTCGGGAGCCGCGAAGACCGCCCACATGTGTTTGCAGACCGTCTCGCGATAGTCGTGATCGGGACAGGTGCACTCGCCGACGTAGCCGTCCGGTGTCGCTTCGAGATCGACGACATGGCCCTCGTCGGAGTCGAAAACCGAACGACGAACCGGTTCGTCGAGCGGGTCTCGATCTCGACGTCCAGAAGGTGCCGCTCGTTGTATCGACTCCCCCGATCGTACCGGTCGCCGTGAGCGTATCGGGCCTCTTGCCGGGTAAACCGGATCATGCCGGCGTAGCACCTTCGACGAGCCGCTGCTGGGAGCCACAGGCCGGACAGACCGGCCGCCGGGCCGCCCCGATTTTCCGCGTCGATTCGTGATGCCCGCAACAGGGGTAGATCGTCCAGGGCATCACCGATCAACCTCCTCGGGAGATCGAACGAGCAGGTACACCTCCCGCCACGTCCGGCGGGGCTGGATCAGGCCCGCTTCTTCGAGCGGGAAGAAGATCGTCGGCTTGATGATCGACTTCTCGAGGCCGACCGTCTGGGCGAGCACCGTTTCCGCGACCTTCTTGCGGATCAGCCCCCCGCCGTTCGTGATCGAGAGCAGCTCGTCGTAGGCGTCTCGGGGACGGCCGGAGACCGGGACGTCGACGATATCGTCGGCGTAGTAGGTCCGGAGCGCATCACGGATCGCCTGGCTTCGGTCCTGCTCCTCGTCGAGTCGATTGGCGAGATCCGGGTCGGAGATCCGGGCGGAGACTGTCGTGCTCATCGATCGGCACCCCCGAAATTCACCTGCATGACCCGGGAAGCCGGGTAATCCGCGATCCGCTGGGTCCACGTGAGCGGCGTGCCGTCCCAGTCGACGCCCTTCACAAACCTGACGCCGACGACCGGCTCATCGGCTCCGATCGACACGGGCCGCCAGAGCTGTTTGATCGAGATCGGGGCGTCCCGTCTCTGCGGCGTGACCTGACACTCGCCAGCCGGTTCGTCCCGGATCACGGCGACGATCGCTCGGTTATGCCCTCCGTCCTGGTTCTCAACCGGCGCGGTGTCGCCCGGCTTCAGGTCCGCCACGGAACGCGCTTCGTCCGCTTCATCGGCGAGACTCATGCCGCGATCACCCCGCCGCTTCGCGCCCGCGTACCCGCCCGCTGGCCCTCGGCCGCCTGTTGCGCGTGCCTTCGGCCACCCGGGGGCGGAATCGAGACGAAAATCGGGACCCCGGGAGGGTGTATACAGGGCGGATTTGAGGCCCTGTTTTCGAGTTCGAGGGGCTGGATGAGGCTGATTTCAGCTGTTTACAATTTCGGAGGTCCGTCTACAGCCTCATGGCCGACACACCCCTCATCGAGAGCCGGACACCGCTGCATCGGCTCCTCGATGTACTCCCCACAGTAGTTGCAGATCAGGGGCTCAGAGTCCTCGGAAACGCTCAAACCGACCACCCCCGAAAACCCGCTAAACCTGTCAGTGAAGGCTGGAAAAGGGGTATATAGGTAGTGGGCCGGCGCGAATTTGAATCGCGGTTACGGCCACCCGAAGGCCGAAGGATACCAAGCTACCCCACCGGCCCGCAGGCGAGAGAACGTGATGGCGCGGGTTTAACGTTTCGAAACGAGGGCTCAGATCGAATACCCGTCCGTATCGAGGTAGTTGTGGACGATCGAGATCACGTGATCCGCGTGGAGGGCCTCGGGCCCGACGCTCACGCGCCGGGTGGCGAACTCCTCGAGCAGCGCCTGCTCCTCCGCGGTGAAATCCTGGTGGTCCGAGAGCACGAACGCCGGGTTCTCGGGCGGCTCGACCTCCCAAATCGGCTCGCCGTCCTCGTGGAGCTGGATGATCGCCCCCTCCCGGGCAGCCGCCTTGAGTACGTCCTCGAAGCCCCGGTTCGAGACGTAGATCCCCGGCGTCGACTCGACCTCGCTGTGCCCGATGGCGTCCGCGCGGGCCTCGAGGGCCTGCCGGAGGAGCGAGGCGATGTTCCGCTCGTCGGGGTTCATGTAGCGCAATTCGACCCCTTCCAGGCGGATCGTGACCGCATCCGAAAGGACTATGTACACCCGCACGGGCTCGCGGATGCCATGCGAGAGGAAAAACGCCGAGTTGACACACCGGGCGAGGACGTCCAACCGCCCGGCCCCGCCCGCGAGATCGTCCAGGCTGAAATCCGGGTCGGTCGGCGCGGTGTGTCCGAGGACGATGAATCGGCGCATAGCCGACCCACGCCTCCCACTCAGGAAGTCGTTTCGCCTCTGATCTCGGCCCGCCGGTCCGGAATCAGGTCGAGTTCGGGCTCGACGTCACCCAGCACGAGCAGCGCCCAGTGTCTGAGATACGTCTGGACTGGCACCTGCACCATCGCCCAGGCGAGGAGCGCGACGAAGGCGGCCGGGACACCGAGGAGCGCGGCCAGGAGTGGGCCGCCGGCCAGCAGCGCCACGATGACCGGGAGGGCGATCCCGATGCCGATCACCGCCATGACGATGCCCACGACGATCCCGATCGCGATCATCAAGAAGAGCCCGACCAGGACGAACACGAGGAAGTCCTGCCAGGCCGATTTGAACACGCCCCAGAAACGCTTCCAGGCCGAAAGTACCCCGCGGTCCTCGAGAAGCATGATGGGGGCGACGAAGGCCGTGGTGAAGACGTAGCCGACCGAGGCCACGATCCCCAGAACGAAGAACAGCGGGACCAGAAACACGAGCAGCAGGAGCGGGCCGGCCGGGGCGACACCGTACAAGATCGGTCCGATCGCCAACAGTGCCAGTCCGCCGAACACCAGAAGCGTTGCCAGGCCGAACAGGATCCGGAACGCGAAGAGGCGCGTCCCGAGTCCGGAGTTCGCACTCGAATACTGCCTGACGTGTACTTCGTCGGTGCGAAGCGACTCGAGGAAGGTGAACTCGAAGGTCGCGGCGATCCACTGGAGCACCAGCCCGAGGAGGAAAAAGAATCCGATGACGGTCACGATGAACCAGAGATTGCTCGCCAGCATCGCACCAACCTGGTCGATGGCACCGGCGAGTTCGGTGCCCCCTCCGGGAGTCGGATCGGGGCTCGAACTCAGCGGTCCTTGAAAGCTCCCCGTCGGGGCACCGCCGCCGCTGCTTCCCGCGACGAACAGGGAGAGCAGCGCCAACCGGAGCCAGCGTCCCCACTCGAGCGGGAGCAGGAACGACCGGGTCGCCCGGTACGCGTCCGATAAGTCGTCGACTGCGTGGAGGGCCATACGAGTGAAACGCGGTTCTCCGAGCACAAAATAGTATCCATTTCGACAGGAACGGCCGGCGAACGGGGACGTCTGCAGTCCGGGGCGGCAGATGACTGCGGGCCGCGGGACGAGACCCGGACCGAAGCATACGAACCCCTCCGCTCGGTAGACACCGTCATGACGCTGCTCGCCGACACACGATCGGTCCTCGACACCGGTCCGCTGTGCGATGCCTGTCTTGGCCGCCCCTTTGCCGACCTGAGCCACGGCCTCACGAACGCGGAACGGGGCCGCGGGCTCCGACTCGCCGTCGCGTTGGACGACGACGATCCCTTCGAACAACCCGAGGAGTGCTGGGTGTGTAACGGTGAGACCGCCGCGTTCGACCACTGGGCCGAGCGGGCGGTCGAGGCGATCGGCGACGTGACCTTCGAGACCTACCAGGTCGGCACCCGGGCGTCCCCGCTGATCGAGGAGAACGAGACCATGCTCCGGGAGCTGGCCGAATTGCCGGAAGACGCGGGCGAGCGGTTCAACTCGGAGATGAACCGCGAGGTGGGCAAGCGAGTCGGGGAGGCGACCGGCGCCACCGTCGACTTCGAACGCCCGGACGTCCAGTTGCTGATCGACGTCGCCGAGGATACCGTCGAGGCGACGGTGAACTCCGCCTTCCTCTACGGTCGCTACCGGAAACTCGAACGGGGAATCCCCCAGACCGAGTGGCCCTGCCGGGAATGTAACGGGTCGGGCACCCGGTCGGGCGAGCCCTGTGTCTACTGTGACGGAACGGGGTACCAGTACCCCGAGTCGGTCGAGCAGTTGACCGCCCCACCGATCGAGGCGGCCATGGACGGAGTCGACTCGAAATTTCACGGGGCCGGCCGCGAGGACATCGACGCGAAAATGCTGGGCACGGGCCGCCCCTTCGTCGTCGAGGTCGAGGCACCTCGCGAGCGATTCCCAGACGTGGAAGCCCTCGAAGAGCGCGTCAACGACTTCGCGAACGGCAAAGTCGAGGTCGAGGGGCTCCGTCTTGCCACCTACGAGAGCGTCGAACGGGTGAAGGAACTCCCCGCCTCGAAGACCTACCGGGCCCAGGTAGCCTTCGGCGAACCGATCGGCGAGGCGGCCCTCCAGGACGCGCTGGAAACGCTTGACAGCGCCACGATCGAACAGGAGACCCCCCAGCGGGTCGACCACCGCCGGGCGTCGAAGGTCCGGACCCGGACGGTCTATGCCATCTCCGGAAGCCTCGAAACGCCGACCGAAGCCACCGTCGAGATCCACGGGGAAGGAGGACTCTACGTCAAGGAACTCGTGAGTTCCGACGCCGGCCGGACCACCCCCAGTCTGGCCGGGGAACTCGGCGTCGACTGTCACGTGACCGCTCTCGACGTGCTGGCCGTCGAAGGTGAGGACGAACCGTTCGAGGACGAGGCGTACTTCCGCGAACCACCGGCCTGAGTTGGACGGTCGGCCACGTTTTGATCCGGCGATCCGCTATCGCGGCCCGAAACGACTAACCCGCGAGTCGTCGATGACGCAGCTATGCCCTTCGGCGTCGACGAGGCGGGGAAAGGGCCCGTCCTCGGCTCGATGTTTGCCGCATGCGTCGTCGCCGAGGAAGACGTTTTGCCACCAGCAATCGCCGATTCGAAGTCGCTCACGCCCGAGCGCCGCGAGGAACTGGCAGCCCAACTCCGGGCCGACCCGGATGTCTCGATCGGCCTCGCGGAGATCCCGGTGTCCGAGATCGACGATCCCGCGACGGACATGAACGAACTCACCGTCGCTGCCCACGCCCGCGCGCTCGAAGCCGTCGACGTGGCCGGAGCGAAAGGGTACGTCGACGCGGGCGACGTCGACGCCGACCGATTCGGCCGCCGGGTGGCCGCCCGGGCCGACGCGGACCTCGAAATCAGGGCCGAACACCGGGCCGACGAGCGCTATCCGCTGGTGAGTGCCGCAAGCGTCGTGGCCAAGGTCGCCCGCGACGCCCACGTTGTGGCACTCGAAGAGGAGTACGACGCGCCGATCGGGAGCGGCTATCCGGGCGACGAACGGACACGAACCTTTCTCGGCGAGTACGTCGAGACGAACGGCGAACTCCCCGCCTGTGCGCGTCGAACCTGGAAAACGAGCGCTGACGTCCTCGCTGCGGCCGCCCAGTCGGACCTGGACGAGTTCTGACGGTCAGTCCCGCCGGGCGAGCACGAGGTTCCGGAGGATGTCACCGTACGCGGGTCGGGTGATGAAGACCCCGATAAGGACCCCGACGATGGTGATGATCGCGAAGCCGGAGAGATCGCCCAGCGAGAGCACCGTCAGCGGGCTCATCGCGACGATGGTCGTCGCCGCGGCCGCGCCGATTACCCAGAAGGCCTTCCGGAAGCGGCTCTGGAACACCCGGCCCGTGGCCACGTCCCCCTGCTGGAGGATCTCGTCGGCGATGATGATCAGGTCGTCCACCCCCGTCCCGATGACCGCGATGAATCCGGCGATGTGGGAGAGATTGAGCGGATACTGGACGAAAGCCACGAATCCCAGCAGGATGAACACCTCCGAGAGCGCCGTGACGACCATCGGGGCGGCGACCTCGGGCCGCCGGTAGCGCCAGTAGACCACGAGGCTCACCGCGAGCACCGCCATGATCCCGACGATCAGCGAGTTGGTCTTGAACCGGTCTGCGAGCGCCGGCGAGAGCGAGAGGCTGTCGGCCTGCTCGAAGTCCAGCGGGGCCGGCAGGCGACCGGCCTTCAGGCTCAACTCGAGGTTCCGGGCCTCCTCCATCGAGGTGGTCGTCATCGTGAAGGTGGGGCTCTTGGCGAAGTCCCCGCTCACGAAGTCCTCGCCGAGACTGAGCTCGACGCCGCCGACGAAGACCGGGTTGCCGTTGAGCGTCGTCACCATGCAGTCTCCTTCGATGGTTTCGACCGAATCGTGGTCCGCGGCGGCGGCCGTACAGGTCGAGCCGTCACCGAAGCCCAACTCCACCATCTCATTCGAGAAGGACTCGGCCACGGCCTCGTCGATCGTCACCTGGACGCCCGGCTCGCCGTCCTGGTTCGTCCGGGCGGTGCCGACCCGAGCGAACTCGTCCTGGCTCAAGACCTGCGTGTGAGCGTACGTGCCGTTCGCGGCCGAGGTCACGGCGTAGATCCTGACCACACCACGGTCTTCCAGAATCGAGAGGAGCTCCTCGCGGTCGCGGTCGGGAGCCGTGATACTGACGACCTGGCGGCCCCCGAGGGTGATCTTCTGAACCGAGCCCCCGCTCAGGGCGGACTCGGTCAGTTTCTCGTCGACGCGTTCGACCAGTTCGTTCAGGGTTTGTTCGGTCACGCCGGTCCGGATTTCTCCGGGGTCATAGCCCTCGGCCTCGAGGGCCGCCCGGAGGTCCGATTCGCTCACGTCCTTCGTGAAGACCTCGACCGTGTTGGTTTCGTTGGCGGCTCGCACGTCGATCGAATCGACGTCGAGGCGGTCGGCGATCGACTGGGCGAGTGCGGTTTCCTCGGTGATCGGCACCGCCACCTCCTCGGCGGTGATCCCCACCGGCGGGGCGCGGATACGAGTGCCACCGCTCAGCTGAATGCCGTACTGGAGGTTCGTCGTCGCGTCGGCCTGACTCACCGTCCCGTCGTCGGCGCTCCCGGCCGGGGCACCCGGGACGAACAGCGCGACCCCGCTCAACACGATCAGGACCACGAGCAGGACGAGCCGCCAGTTGTCACGGACGTTCATCGGGCCACCCCCTCGTACTTGTACCAGCGAAGCAGGGAGACGTTGAACATGTAGGTGTTGACGAGGTCGGTACTCAGGCCGATGACCAGAATGAGTCCGATCGAGGCCATGAGTTCGATCCCGAAGAAGGTCGCCGCGATCCCCATCACGGCCATGGCCGCAATGGAGGTGACCGTCATGGTGACACCGGTCTCCATGGCCCGGTAGGTCGATTCGTAGAAGTCACCGGAGCGCCTGAGCACGTGATTCGTCAACAGGATGTCCGAGTCCACGGAGTACCCGATGAGCATCAGCAGGGCGGCAACGGTCCCCAGAGAGAGCTTCAACCCCAGCAGGTTGAACACCGCGATCGGAACGAGCATATCGGAGAACGCCGAGACGACGATCGCCAGACTCGGGATGAAGGTCCGAAAGAGCAGGAACGCGAGGACACTCATGCCCGTGAAGGCGATCGCGAGGCCGATGAGCGCCCACTTCTTGTTTTCGTCGCCGAAGATCGGCGAGGTCTCCCCGCTCCCGAGAACGGTAATCGAGTCGTGGGCATCGGCCGTTTCCCGCACCGAGCCGACGTTGGCGGTCTCGAAGGTCACGACGTAGTTGTCTCCGCCCTCGATCCCCTGCACGGAGACGACCGGTTCGTCGAACTGCGAGGCGAGGTCTGCCGAGGACAGGCTGGTTTCCACGGTCAGTTCCGATCCACCCGAAAAGTCGACTCCCAGGTTGGCCGGCGAACCGGTCAGGACCCACATCCCGCCGACGATCAGGAGCGCGGCGAGAAGTACCGCCAGCGGGATCGCCATAAGCTGGCGGTTCGAGTACCGGCTGTAATCGACCTCCGGGACCTCGAACTGCGGCATATCGGGCTGTGAGGCGGCCCGGTGGTTAAGACTTCGTATCTTCGCTCAAACGGTCTCCTCGAGGAAGCGCTCGGGAAGTCTGGCCCGGATCGGTCCGGGAACCCGCTCGAAGAGCCACTCCGCGACGGCGACCATTGGCTTGCGAACGAGCGTGTAGACAGCCGAAAGGCCCAGTAACACCAGAATCGCCGTCGCAAGGGGGCCATCGAAGACGAGGAGCCCCGGGATGGCAACCAGGCCGCCCAGCGCGAGGTCTTCGGGGGCCCCGTCGTAGGGCACGTATCGCCGGGGACGGAGCCATCGCCCGTGGTAATGGCTGTAGACGGCCCGGTCGGAGGTGGCCTTCCAGGGGCGCAGTTCGAGACCGCCACCCGCCGCATCCATGACCGAGTGGGCAGCGGCGGCGACGAAAAAGAGCGCGATGGCCCAGACGAGCGGCGCAGCGAGAATCGCCGCGACCACGACGGCAGGCACGGCCAGCCACGTGAAATAGACCGGGAAATGGAGGGTCTCGCGGTGACCCGCGTACAGATCGAGATCCGGAAATATGCCGCCGGCAGCAGCCGCGAACGCGCCGACGACAGTGACTTCCGGGACGGCCAGGGAAGCGCCGGCCGCGATTGCAATACCCACGAGCGCGTGGGTGGTGGCCATCATCGTAGGCGGGAATACAGGACCGGCGGCTAAATAATTGTCGCCTAAAGAAGGTCAGAAGTTTGGGCTTATGACACTTCCGAGAGAACTGCCGCCGTGGCGCCTCCCAGTACGAGCGTGTTCCGCGGCATTCAGGCACTGGTCCTCGCGATCGTCGGGTACGGACTCCTGGCGGGAGACTTCGTCCTCGTGATCAACGGCCTGCTCGGGTTCCTGACGATGCTCCTCCCCTGGGCGCTGTCCCGGTTTGCAGCGATTTCCGTCGGTCGGGTGCTCGCGCTCTGGATCGCAGTCGCCGTGCTCCTCCACACCCTCGGCATGGCCGGCCCCTACGAGACGATCTGGTGGTGGGATCACCTGACCCATACCCTCTCGGCGGCGCTTTTGGCCAGCGTCGGGTACGCGCTCGCCCGGGCCCTCGACGAGCACTCCGAGTCCATCTCACTGCCCCCTGACTTCCTTTTCCTGTACGTGATCCTGTTCACGATGGCCGCCGGCGTCGCGTGGGAAGTGGCGGAGTTCGTCGGCCGGCTCCTCGCCTTGTCGATCGGCAAGCAGCCGCTATTGATCCAGTACGGCCTGCAGGACACCATCCTCGACCTCCTCTTCGACGGCGTCGGGGCGCTCATCGTGGGCCTGCTCGGCCAGCGCTGGGCCGGCGTGTCCAAAGAGACGTTCGCCGCCCGGTTCGAACCGCGCTGATCCACGATTCGGCGTTCGAGAAGCGCGTTCCGTCGAACCGGAAAACGACTTAGGGCCCCGGCCCACACTGCAGGTATGCGAGTTCATCTCGGATACGCCCTCGCCGAGCACGGCCCGATCGGGGTCTCCCGCGCCGATCTCGAGGCCCTCGACGAGCGGGTGGCAACTGCCGCCGACCGGATCGAGACCGGACGGCGCGACGAGGAGCACGGCTACGCGGCCCTGAACCTCCCTGAGCGGACCGATCCGGGCCCGATCGAGGCCGCAGTCGAGGAAATCCGCCCGGCAGAAACCTTCCTGACCGTCGGCATCGGCGGGAGCGCTCTCGGCGCGGCGACGATCACGGGCGCCCTCGACGGAAGCGGCGACACCCGGTTTCTCGACAACGTCGACCCGGCCGAGACCGCCGCGCTCCTCGAGGACCTGGACCTCTCGACGGTCGCGATGAACGTGGTCTCCCGGTCGGGGACGACCGCCGAAACGCTCGGGAACTTCCTCGTGATTCGCGAGGCGATGACCGAGGCAGGGGTGGACTGGACCGAGCGGACGGTCGTCACGACAGGGGAGTCGGGCCCGCTTCGCTCGCTCGCCGAACGTCACGACCTTCCCACACTCCCGGTTCCCGAGGGGGTCCCCGGCCGGTTTTCCGCGCTCTCGGCAGTTGGCCTCGCGGCGGCCGCCTTCGAGGGACTGGACCTCGAGACGATCCTCCGTGGTGGAAAACGGGCGGCCGACTCGCTTTCTGCCTCGCTCTTCGAGTCCCCGGCCTACGCCTACGGGGCCACCATGTACGCCCTCGAGGAGCGGGGCGCGACCGTCGCCGCGATGATGCCCTACGCCGAGGCGCTGGAGCCCTTCGCGGAGTGGTTCGCCCAGCTCTGGGCCGAGAGCCTCGGCAAGGACGATCGAGGCCAGACCCCGGTGCGGGCACTCGGGGTGACCGATCAACACTCCCAGCTCCAGCTCTACCGGGCCGGCCCGACGGACAAAGTGGTGACCCTCGTGCGCCCGCGGGAGCGACCCAGTGTTCCGATCCCGAACGCCGAACACGAGGCGCTCTCGTCTCTCGGCGGGAGCGATCTCCGGGACCTGATCGACGCGGAGTTCGAGGCGACCGAGGCGAGTCTCCGGAAGTCCGGCGTCCCGACGATCCGGATCGAGATCCCGGCCCTCGACGCCGCGGGGATCGGCGAACTGCTCTACACCATGGAAGCGGCCTGCATCATGGCCGGCGAACTCGCCGGGGTCGAGACGTTCACGCAGCCGGCCGTCGAGTGGGGCAAGGAGACCGCCCGGGAACTCCTCCGGGGCGAGCGAACGCTCGACGCGAACGACGACCTCGTGATCGAGTCCGACAGTACCGAAACGGGGGATCCATTCGAATGAGCCATCCCGAGCCGGGAGGAGGTGGTGACACCGGATGAACGGGACCGCGGAGCGATTCGCTCCCTCGCTCGGGTTCGTCCTGGCCGGACTCGGCGTGGCCACCGGTTTTCTGCGGTGGACCGACCCCGTCGCCGTCGGCCCGGTCGAGAGCGTTCCCGGTCTGGTCTTCGGCCTGCTCGCGTTCGCGGGGTTCGCTGCGCGCCGCTACGGCGCCACGGACCGACGTTTGAGCGTGCTCGCCGGGGCCGGGTCGGGCGGACTGGTGGCGGCGGCGAGCGTCGCGGTTCTCCATCCCTCGGCGATGACGGGGACGGGAGTGGGACTCGGATTGCCGATCGCTTTCGTCGTCGGTCTCCTCGGCGTCGGCGTCGCGGTCGCCGACTATCTGGACCAGGATCGGCGGGCGGTACTCTTGCGGGGCCGATATGCCGCCGACGCCCTGTTCATCGGCCTCACAGGGCTGCTCGTCGGGTTCCTGTTTTCGATGGCGAGTTTCTTCGCGTTCGCCGACAGCGGGACGATCGCGAGCAGCGGGCTTGGAACCGTCGCGTTCAGCCTCGGGCTCGGCGTCGTCGCCGTCGGCTATCTCGTGCTGACCGACCGCGGGTGGTCGTTCATCGACATCGCGCTACCCACGAAGCGGGGATGGCTTTACGTGATCGGCGGGACGATCACGATGTTCGTGTTGCTCGGCGGGTTGGGTGCCCTGACGGAGGTACTCGGCATTCCCTCCGCCGAGCACGGGCTGGTCGAACAGGCCCGCGAGGCCCCGTTGCTTCTCCTCGCGTTCGTCCCGCTTTCCTGGTTCGTGATCGGGCCGGGGGAGGAACTGCTCTCGCGGAACATCGTGCAAAAGCACCTTTACGACGGGTTCTCCCGACCGGCAGCGGTGCTGGTGGGGACACTCGTGTTCACGGCGATCCACCTGCCAGCCTACGCGACCGGCCCGCCGCCGGCGATCTTCGCGACGCTCATCCAACTGTTCGTCATCTCGCTGGTGCTGGGGATCGTTTACGAGCGGACGGAAAACGTAGTGGTCCCGGCGCTGGTCCACGGGACCTACAACGCGGTGCAGTTCGGACTCGCCTACCTCGCAATCACGGCCGGCGTGCTGTGATGGGCCGGTTGGGGGCCGCCGACGGGCCGTCCCTGCCAGTGTGGACGCGGTCCACAGGTTAGTCCCCGGTTAGCTCGGGTTCTTCCGTGCCAGACCTGACCCACAGACCGGACAGCGGTCGTGGTGCTCCTCGAACTCCCGGCCACAGCCCTGACACTGGAAGTGCCAGTCCCGGCGCTCCGTGATGCCGTCCTGGGCGACGACCTCCGTGGCGAGTTCGAGGGATTCGGCGACGTTCTGCATGGCGTAATCGTCGGTCACCAGCGTCCCGTCGAGTTCGTAGGCCGCCGCGAGCAACCGGAGGTCGGTCTCGGAAAGCACCTCGAGGTCACCGGTCGAATCCGCGGCGCGACGGACGCGGTCGAGCACGTCGGCGTCCGGAATGTGGACGTGCATACCGGCCCCCTCCATGGCGTCGTATCGGTAGCCCGCGCCGTTTTTGAGTTCCTCGCGGACGGCGGGAATGGTCGCGACCGGGTCCTCCGTCTCGAACTCCTCGATGAACGCCGACGCGTCGAGCACGTACATCTACCGCTCGACGACGATGTAGTCCTTGACCGCCTGCACCCGGGAGACCGGGATCTCGAAGCGGCCCTCGTCGTCGGTCGGGAAGTCGACCTCGGCCGACCCCTCCTCGAGTGGCGCGACCAGCAGGTGTTCGAGCCGTCCGGTTTCCAGGTCCATCGTCACGTTGTACAGCTCCCCGAGTTCGGTGCCGTCGGCCCCCATCACCGACTTTCCGGAGAGCGTTTCAGCGAGCATATCGGCCATACACGGGGAAACTCGACCCGCGACCTTAAATGCCGTGGGCCGGGCCGGAGGTCTGCCGGTCGGGTCGGACCTGCCGGGTGGCAGCCGGCGTGGGTCCCAGGGCGACCTGCCGGGTGGATACCCGCCAGCCACGGCCCCACGACGATGGAGTTAACTGCCGGCGACGGGATTGTTCTGGTACCGAGTTTCTCGGAGAGTTCTATGTCCGATTCCGAGCCAGACCACGCCGACGCGTTTCGCACCCCAATCGTGGCCGTCCTGGGCCACGTCGATCACGGCAAGACGAGTCTCCTCGATACGGTTCGAGGCTCCGCCGTGAGCGAGGGCGAATCGGGGGCCATCACCCAGCACATCGGCGCGACCGCAGTCCCACTCGATATCGTCTCGGCCATCGCGGGTGACCTGGTCGACCCGACCGAGTTCGACCTGCCGGGTCTCCTTTTCATCGACACGCCGGGCCATCACGCGTTCACGACCCTCCGGGCCCGCGGCGGCGCGCTCGCGGACATCGCGATCCTCGTCGTCGACGTGACCGACGGGTTCCAGCCCCAGACCCACGAGGCCGTCTCGATCCTTCAGGACAGCGAGACGCCCTTCGTCGTCGCCGCGAACAAGATCGACACGATTCCGGGATGGAATCCGAACCCCGATTCCCCCAGCAAGGCCAGTTACGACGCCCAGAGCGACCGGGTCAGGTCGACCCTCGACGAGCACCTCTACAAGATCATCGGCGACCTCTCGGATGCGGGCTTCTCCGCGGACTTCTACTGGCGGGTCTCGGACTTCCAGAGGAACGTCGGCGTGATCCCCGTGAGCGCGGAGACCGGCGAGGGGATTCCGGA
This sequence comes from Halodesulfurarchaeum sp., assembly GCA_034520565.1. Lineage (GTDB taxonomy): Archaea > Halobacteriota > Halobacteria > Halobacteriales > Halobacteriaceae > Halodesulfurarchaeum. Next base: position 695,052 of record JAXHNL010000002.1, on the reverse strand, counting down.
TCTGCTCGCGGTCCTGATGGGGCTGGCCCAGCGCTACATGAGCACGGAGATGGAGATCGACATCGCGGGCCCGGGCGCCGGGACCGTCCTCGAGGTCACCGAGGAGCGGGGCTTCGGCTCGACACTCGACGTGATCCTCTATGACGGCACGATCGAGGAGGGCGATACCATCGTCGTCGGCGGCACCCAGGGCCCGATCGTCACCACCGTGCGTGCCCTGCTGCAGCCGCGGGACCTCGCGGAGATCCGCACGGAGAAACGCTTCGAGCAGGTCGAGTCGGTTTCCGCGGCGATGGGACTGAAGATCGCCGCCCCGGACCTCGAGGACGCCATGTCAGGGGCACCAGTCCGGGTGGTCGGCGATCGAGAGACCGACGCCGTCGTCGCGGCAGTCGAGGAGGAACTGGCCGAGGTGGCCGTCGAAACCGACGAGGACGGGATCGTCGTCAAGGCCGACACCCTGGGGAGCCTCGAAGCCATCGCCAACTCGCTGCGCGAGGCCGAGATCCCGATCCTCCGGGCGGAGGTCGGGGACGTCGCCCCGCGGGACGTGAGCGTCGCCTCCACGGCCGAGGAGGGGACCCACCAGGCGATCCTCGGGTTCAACGTTGACGTGCACGCCGACGCCGCCGAAGCCGCCGCCGAGGCGGGGGTGCGAATCTTCGAGGACGACGTCATCTACCAGCTCATCGAGGACTACGAAGCATTCGTCGAGGAGATCCGCGAGCGGCAGCGCGAGGCCGTCTTCGAGAACGTCATCAGGCCCGCCCGGTTCCGAATCCTCCGCGATCACGTCTTCCGGCAGTCCGGGCCAGCGGTCGTCGGCGTGGAGGTTGCGACGGGAACCCTCGGCCGGAACGTCCCCGTCGGATTCCTGGAGAACGGCGACTTCGAGCGGGTCGGCGTGCTGAAGACGATTCAGGACGAGGGCGAGGACCTCGAGACGTTGCGGGCCGGCGAGCGAGCCGCCGTCTCCATCGAGGGACCGACGGTCGGTCGCGGGATCGACGAGGAGGACGTCCTCTGGGTCGACCTGCCGGAGAACCACGCCAAGGTGCTCGAACAGGAACTCCGCGAGGACCTGCCGGCCGACGAACGGGAGGCCCTGTCCATGTTCCTCGAAAAGCGCCGGAAGCAGGATCCGTTCTGGGGCAAATAGCCCATGGTCTCTCGGGAGAACAGGGTCATCGGCGGCTTCGTATTCGTGGCGATCGCTGCGAGTTTCGCCACCGTGGAGTGGACCGACCTCCCGACGGAAGCCGGACTGGCAGTCCTGATTTTCCTCGGCGTCATCGCGCCGATGCTGGTGAACGAATTCCGAGAGTCCGCCTGAAATCCTCACACCCGCGCGCCGAACCGCCATCGGTGTCAAACCGGTGCCCTGGTCCGAGTTGGACGGAGACGGCCGGCGATGCGATCGATGTTAATATGCCATTAATGACCTACTATTGTTAGCCCTTCATTCAGGACAATCCTTAAGTGCACAACCATGATGGATACGGTGTGATGCAACACGCCACCCAGTTCCACCAGATCAGAGAGTGCCCCAGCTGCAAAGACTTCTGGCGACACACCGGGCGGAAGGCCGTCGGGCTGGTCGATTACGGGGAAGACCACACCTGTCCGACCTGTCGGCCCAGCTAGCCGGTTCCGGGGTCGTGGTGTCGAGGGGAAAACCGGACTGTCTACTTCTAACCGGAATCGGCGACCCGAACTGCCAGTTACGTTCCGGAACGTTCTATCGTGCCATCGGCGGCACGTCGTCGTCCAGTGCCTGTTTGACCTGGAGGGCCGCACTCGCCGCGAGGCCGCGAGCGACCTCCTCGATATCTTCGACCGGGATCGGGTCCGCCGCCGAGCCCGAAAGGTCCGGCGTGAACCCCGCGCTGACCGGGTTCCCGATCGGTGGGCGCACCGAGACGGTTACCTGGGCTCCGTCGCTCGATCGCGCGACACGGGACCCGACCTGATACTCGTCCGGCAGGTGCCGGCGAGTCCGCTTCTCGACGTGTGAAATCCGCTCCTTGAGGGCCCGCCGCGTCGCGGGCGAAACCTCCGGGCGCTCCCCCTCGCCCAGCCGGCCCGCGTACGGCGTGTTTCCATACATTACCCGTCGTTAGCGGTCCCAGCCGCGTAAACCCTTTCGGTCGAACCGGTGCATCGCCCCGTTTCACAGCCCGGGAGCTGCTTTCGGGGCTTTCGCGGAGGAGTCACCCGAACGGCCACGATCCGCAGGCCCGAGGACACGGTCACAAGATCGGCTCGCTCTCGCCGTAAACGGCCAGGACGACCGCACTGGCGTACTCACCGCTTTCGGCTTCGATCGTCGCCGTCCGGGTTTCGACGTCGGCCTCCGGCCAGTCCCTGAGCGCCTGGCCGGCCTCGATCCCCGCCCGAATTCGCCGCTCGACTGACTCGGGCTCCGAGGGGCCGGCCGACTCGTAGAACAATCCGGGGCCCTCGCCCGTGGTCCAGGCGAGCCCGGCCGACGTGACCCCCGGTCCCGTCACCGTCGATTCGGCCTCGACGACCGTGAGCCGTCCCCCGGCTGGGCCGAGGTCCGGGGCGGTATCGACACGGACGACGTCCCCGTCGGCCGGGACGATCGAGGAGACGCGGACGAGGTTGTAATTGTGGACGTTGGCCGCGGCCAGGGCGGCGTCGTATGCCGCCGTCTCGGTCGGCCCGCGTCCCGTCCCCCAGACGATCCGGATCGTCCCCATTTGTTCCGGAAATGGGATTGTGGAACTAAGCCATGTCGGTTCGGAAACCGCCTCAGTCAGCAATCGGGCCCTCAGTGGATGTAGGCCGTGTACGACGGGGTCCCACCCTCGGCGGCGTTCTCGAGTTTCTCCACCGCCGACCGGAAGTCCGCCATCCTGACGGTCTCCCGGTCCTCGCGAATGGCGAACATCCCGGCTTCGGTCGTGAGACTCTCGAGTTGTGCCCCGTTGAACCCCTCGGTTTCGCGGGCGAGGCTGTCGAAGTCGACGGCCTCAACGAGGTTCATGTCCGCCGTGTGGATCCGGAGGATTTCCGCCCTGGCTTCCTGGTCCGGGTCCGGGACTTCGATCAGGCGGTCGAACCGTCCGGGGCGGAGGATCGCCCGGTCGAGCATGTCGAAGCGGTTCGTCGCCGCCATAAGCCGGACCTCTCCGCGGTCCTCGAAGCCGTCCATCTCCGAGAGCAGCTGCATCATCGTCCGCTGGACTTCGGCGTCCCCGGAGGTCTTCGAGTCGGTCCGCTTCGAGGCGACGGCGTCGATCTCGTCGATGAAGATGATCGAGGGTTCCCGGTCGGCGGCCAGCTCGAAGAGGTCCCGGACCATCCGGGAGCCCTCGCCGATAAACTTGCGCACCAGTTCCGAGCCGGCCATCTTGATGAACGTCGCGTCGGTCTGGTTGGCCACCGCCTTGGCCAGCATCGTCTTCCCGGTGCCCGGTGGCCCATGGAGCAGCACGCCACTGGGGGGCTCGACGCCCACGTTCTCGAAGCGCTCGGGTTGGGTCAGCGGATCCTCGACGGCCTCCTGCACCTCGCGGAGTTCGTCCTCGAGGCCGCCGATGTCGTCGTAGGTCACGTCGGGGGACTCCGTAATCTCCATCGCCTGGGCCCGGGCGTCCGTCTCGTCGTCGAGCAACTCCTGGATGGCAAACGAGTCGTTGATGGCGACCCGGTCGCCCATCTCGATCTCCTCGTCGAGTTCGGCGTCGATCTCCGTGAGGACCTCCTGGTTGTTCCCGTGTTGCTTGACGATGACCTCGCGGTCGTCCGTGCGGTCCTCGACGGTCGCGAGGTACAAGGAGGCCGTTTTGAGCGTCTCGTTTTCCCGTTGGAGGGTGTCGACTTTCTCCTGGAGGGTCCCGCGTCGCTTCTCGACGTGAGCGAGTTGAGCTTCGAGTTCCCGGTTGACCGAGCGGATATCGACGTAGTGAGACTGCAGGGCCTCGAGGCGTTCGCGAGGCGGTGATTCCGGGTCCAGATCGAGCGTTGGCCGATCCGGAAGCGAGGGACTCCGAGACATCGTTTGGCGGTCGTACGGTCCGGATAATCAAGTTCCTTTGGGTCGGCGGACCCGTTTGTGGGGGTCACCGGCTCCATCCGGTCGCCACGTCGACACGGCTCATTGGAACCTTAGGGACTCGGCTCGTCCTCGACCGGCCCGGGTCCGGTCGTTGCCGGATCGGTCGAGTCCGATCGACGCTCGTCGGCCGGAGCGGCCTGTTCCGCACCTGCGGGTGGTTCCTCCGGCACCTGAAAGACCTCGGCGACCGCCCGCAGGGTCTCGTAATCCTCCGAGACGGCGGCCTCCTTGATCGTCCGGGTCGGCGTCGAGAGGAGTTTGTTGACGAGCGCCGAGCCCATCTCCTCGAGGATCTCCCGTTCCCCCTCGCTCAGGCCGCCGTTCTCCTCGAGGCGGTTTGCCGCGCGCCGGACTTCGGCCGACCGGAGTTCCTCGGCCCGCTCGTAGATCGTCGAGAGCATCGATTCGGCCTCCCGCTTTTTCAGGTCGCGTTCGAGGGCCGCCATCTCCCCGTCGACGATGGTTTCGGCCTCCGCGGCCGCCTCGCTGCGTCGGGCCATCACGCTGTCGACGATGCTCCCGATGTCGTCGATGTCGAACACCGTCACGGTGTCCAGGTCCTCGACCGTCCGGTCGATGTCGGGCGGGTTCGCCAGGTCCAGCGCGACGACGTCGGCCCCCTTGAAGGTCGTGGCGTCGAGAATCGGATGTGGGGCGTCGGTCGCCGTGACGACGAGATCCACGTACTGGAGTCGGGATTGGACGGCCTCGAAGCAGATCGGCGTGCCATCGACCCGCTCGGCCAGGTCCTTGGCCGAGTCGTAGGTCCGGTTGGTCACCAGCAAGTCGACCCCCCGGTCTGCCAGCGGCGAGGCGACGAGTCGACCCATCTCGCCGGCCCCGATGACGATGGCGCGTGTCTCCCCGATGTCCTCGACCTGTTTGCTGGCGAGTTCGGCCGCCGCCGTGCCCATCGAGGAGTTGCCCTCGTTGATCCGGGTTTCCGACCTGACCCGCTTGCCGACCCGGATCGCCCGCTCCACGACCGGTCCGAGTGTTCCATCGAGATACGGAATGGCCGTCTCCTGTGCGTCCGCCACCTGGCCGAGGATCTCGTCCTCCCCGACGACCATGCTTTCCAGTCCGGCGGCGACCCGGAAGAGATGCCGGGCGACGTCGGGGCCCTCGATCCGCTTGACGACGTCCACGGAAACGTCCACGCCCTCGAGGGCGGCCTCGCGGGCCTCGGTCGGGCCGGTGACGTAGTACTCGGCCCGATTGCACGTGTGCAACACGTAGGCCTCCGTCGCCCCCGCCGCGAGCAGTTTCGAGAGCAGCTCGTCAGTCGAGCGCTCGGTCAACTGACTGATCTGCTCGACGGAAGCCCGCTTGTGCGAGACCGAGATCGCAGACAGTTCGTTCATCGATGATTCGTCTACCTAGGGGTTAATCGGCCGACCGGTATAAATTCGCGGCTCTTCGGTGGCCCCGCTGGGTCGCCCGCCGAGAACGGGGCTTTTATCCATCGGCCCCGTACCTGCAACCAATGGCTCACGGACATCCGGGCGGAACGCCCGGTGGGAGCGGCGACTCGGGGGATGGCCCCCACAGCGGCGGGCCGGGCGGCCGGAACTACGACCGAACCCCGCTCATCGCGACGTGGGAGGTGACACAGGCCTGTGACCTCGAATGCGATCACTGTCGGGCCGACGCCCAGCCGGACCGGGACCCGAACGAACTCTCGACGGCCGAAGGGAAGGCGTTGATCGACCAGATCGCCGACTTCGGCCACCACTCGCCGATCTTCGTGATCTCGGGCGGAGACCCGCTCAAGCGCTCCGACCTCTATGAACTCATCGACTATGCGACCGACCAGGGGCTCCCGACGGCGGTCACCCCCGCCCCGACACCGCTTTTGACCCGGGACGTGCTCGAAACGTTCGCCGACCTCGGCGTCAAGCGCATCGCGCTCTCTCTGGACGGCGCGTCGGCGGCAAATCACGACACCTTCCGGGGTGAGGACGGGTCGTTCGATCTCATCATGGAGCGGGCACGGATGGCCAAAGACGCCGGCCTGGGCATCCAGATCAACACCACGGTGACCGCCAACACCGTCGAGGACCTCCCGGCGATCGCCGACCTCGTCGAGGAACTCGGCGCGGCGATGTGGGAAGTGTTCTTCCTCGTTCCGATCGGACGAGGCACCGAACTCGAACAACTCGACCCCGCAGAAACCGTCGACGTGATGGAGTTCCTCTACGAGCGGCAGAAGTCGGCTCCATACCGGACGATCACCGTCGAGGCTCCCCACTACCGGGTCGTCGCCAATCAGGTCGAGCAGGCGACAAGTGGGAATTCCGTCCGGGTGGGCTCGACACGGGCCGGCAAGGGCTTCGTCTTCGTGAGCCACCAGGGAGACGTGTTCCCCTCGGGATTCATGCCGCTCACGGGCGGCAACGTGACCGAGACCTCGCTTGTGGACATCTATCGCGACTCGGATCTATTCGGTATGCTCCGGGACGACAGCCAACTCACCGGCTCCTGTGGCACCTGCGAGCACCGGGAGATCTGCGGCGGGAGTCGCTCGCGGGCCTACGCCGCGACCGGGAACCCGATGGCCAGTGACCCGCTGTGTCCGTACGTCGAGACGCTGATTTCCGGGGACGCAGTCGGGGACTGAGTATGCCGGCTGCTCACGGGGGAGACGATTCGGCAAGAACCGAAACCGACGAACCGCGGGTGGGGGTCGTCGGGGCCGGCATCTCGGGGCTGGCGCTGACCCATTACCTTCGACAACGGGGCGTGGAGACCGTGACCTTCGAGGCCGCCGACCGACCCGGCGGGACGATCCAGTCCCGAAACGTCGACGGTCACGTGGTCGAACTCGGTCCGCAGCGACTCCGCCTCGCCGGACCGGTGAGGGCCCTCGTCGAGGAACTCTCCCTCGAGTCCGAACTCCGCGAGGGCGACACCGACCAACCCCTGTACATCTACCACGACGGGAAATTCCGGGTCGCCCCCCTGTCGCTCAGGGAGGCGATCACGACCGACCTGTTCTCCTGGCGGGGGAAACTCCGCGTGCTCGCCGAGCCGCTAACTGGCGGACCCAAACCGGACGAAACCGTCGAGGGGTTCCTCACCCGGAAGTTCGGTCACGAGGCCGCCCACCGCCTGTTCGCGCCGCTCTATACCGGACTCTACGGGACCGCGGCCGACGAGATGCTCGTCGAGTACTCCCTGGGGCGGGCGCTCGAACGGCACGGGATCGACGGATCGATCCTCAAAGCTGTCGCCCCGTACGCCCTCACGGGGCGGGACCCACCACCGATCGTGTCCTTCGAGGACGGGCTCGCTCGGCTCCCCGAGGCACTCGCCGAGCGCCACGCCGACAGCATCGAGTTTGCCACCTCGGTCGAGGCGATCGAACCGGCCGACAACGGCTACGAGATCGTCACCGACGCTGGCCGGACCCCGGTCGACGCGGTCGGGATGACCCCGCCGGCACCGACGGCGGCGAGCCTCCTCGAGCCGGTTGATTCGACCCTCGCGTCCACCCTCCGGGAGTTCAACTACAACCCGATCGTCGTGGTCAATCTGCACGCGGACGCCGGCGTCGTCGGCCACGGCTGCCAGATCCTGCCGGAGGCGGGCTACGACACGCTCGGGATGACCTGGAACGCCAGCATGCTGGACCGCAACGGCGTCTACACCGCCTATCTCGGGGGCGGTCGGGAGGACGGCCTGCTCGAAAAGGACGACGCGGAGATCGGCACCATCGCCGCGGCGGAGTTCGAGGACCTGCTCGGAAGCGAGGCCGGGGTACTCAACGTCCACCGGTGGGAGCCGGGCATGCCGGCCTACGACCGTTCCTGGGCGGCCCTCGACCGCCTGGATCCGCCGACGGATATCGAGTTCGTCACCAACTACACCGACCGGGCGGGGATCATTGGGCGGCTCGCCGACGCGAAGGGGGCCGCCGAGCGACTGGCCGACAGGTAGCCGAGCTGGACAGTGCGGGCCAATTGCGCGGGAACGACGAGTTTCTTGGTCGTCGGGGACCGAACTGGAGCCATGTCCCTCTCGATCCGCCGGGCGCGCCCGGCGGACGCCGAGGCCATCCGGGACCTGCACCTCGCCTCCATCGGCGGGTTGGGTGGGGAGCGATACTCGACGGAGCAGGTCGAGGCCTGGGCGCACGACCGCGATCCGGCGTCCTACCCGATCGACGAGCCGGAAACGACCGTCTTCGTCGCCGAGCGAGGCGGCTCGATCGTGGGCTTTGGCTGGCTGTCGACCGATCCGGACGGGGAGTTCGAGGCCGACGTCGACGCCAAGATCGTGGCGATCTACGTCCACCCGGCGTTCGCCCGGCAGGGGATCGGGACGACGATTTACGAGGCCCTGGAGACCCGCGCACGCGAACTCGGGCTGGTTTCGCTCGGGCTCTGGGCCTCGCTGAACGCGGTCCCGTTCTACCAAGCCAACGGCTTTTTGACGGTCCGGGAGGTCGACTACGAGTTCGACGGGAGCGTCGAGGGCACGGTCCTCGAAATGCGAAAACGGCTTGCCGACTAGTGCTCCAGCAGATCGGCCATCTGCCCGATCCGGGTTCCGTACTCCCCGATCGCCGTCTCGATAGGGTCGGGTTCGGCCATGTCGACGCCGGCGGTCCGAAGCACGTCGAGGGGGTACTCGCTCTCGCCGAGTGCCAGGGCGTCGAGATACGCGTCGGCCGCGGACTCGCCTTCGCGTTCAATGCGATCGACGATCGCCACGGCGGCGCTCAGGCCGGTCGCGTACTGGTAGACATAAAAGTTGTAGTAGAAATGCGGGATCCGCATCCACTCCGCGCGGATCGTCTCGTCGACGGCCGCTGGTTCGTAGTACCGTTCCTTCCGCGCCCCGTACAGTTCGTCCAGCCGGTCGGGCGTCAGCGGTTCGCCGGCCGCCGAGCGCTCGTGGATCTCCGCTTCGAAGGCGGCAAAGAGCGTCTGGCGGTAGAGCGTCGAGCGGAAGCGCTCGAGGAACTGGTCGAGGACGTGAGCGCGGAACTGCTCGTCCTCGACGGTCTCGAGCAGGTGGTGGGTGAGCAGGGTCTCGTTGACCGTCGAGGCTACCTCCGCGACGAAGATTTCGTAGTCGGCGTCCACGTAGGGCTGGGCCTCGTCCGCAAGTTGGGAGTGCATCGAATGCCCGAGTTCGTGGGCGAGGGTGTAAAGCGAGGAGACGTCGGATTGCCAGTTCAGCAGGATGTAGGGCTGGGTGTCGTAGGTACCCCCGGAGTAGGCCCCGGAGCGCTTGCCCCGGTTCTCGTGGACGTCGATCCAGCGGGACTCGATCCCCGCCGCGACCCGGTCCTGGTAGTCCTCGCCCAGCGGAGCCAGTGCCTCGACGACCATCTCGGTCGCGTCCTCGTACTCGATTTCCGGACTCTCCCCGGGGGCGGTCGGGGCGTAGACGTCCCACATCGCCAGTTCCTCGAGAGCGAGGACGTCGGCTTTCAGTTCGAGGTGCCGATGGAGCGTGTCGAGGTTCGACTCGACGGCCTCCACGAGGGACGTGTAGACCGTTTCGGGGACGTTCGCGCCGTCCAGAGCGGCCGCGCGAGGCGACTCGTAGTCCCGGATGTCGGCGCTCTTGACGTGCTTTCGAACCTGGTGGTTCAGGGCGGTGCCGAGCGTGTTGCGGACCCCGCCGAGTTCGCCGTAGAAGGCGTCGTAGACCCGCTCCCGGAAGTCCCGGTCGGGACGCTGGAGCAGCGACGTGAAGTTCGACTGGGTGATCTCCACCCCCTCGCCCTCCGCGTCCTCGACGGTCGGGAAGGTGAGGTCGGCGTCCGTGAGTTTGCCGAAAACGTCCGCGGGCGCACCGAGCACCTCGCCCAGTTCCGAGAGCACCTGCTCGACCTCGGCCGAGCGGGTGTGGGGGGCGACCCGGAGGACGTCCTCGAGGTAGTGCTCGTAGTCCTCGAGTTCGGGGGTCGTCTCGAGGAACTCCGTGACCTGTTCGGCGGGAAGTTGCTGGGTCTCCGGCTCGATAAAGGAACTCGCACTCGCGGCTTCAGCGGCCAGCGTCCGGGCCCGCGTCGCCCGACCCTGTGCTTCCTGGTCGCGGGTGTCCTCGTCCGAGCGCATCCGGGCGTAGGCGACGACCTGTTCGACCTCGCGGGCCAACTCGTCCCGTCTCGCGAGCGCCTCGGCCAGGGTTTCGCCGTCCTCGCCGAGCCGGCCCTCGTACTCGCGGATCGAATCGAGGCGACTGGAGACGGCCTCGAAGGTGTCCTCCCACTCCCCGGTCGACTCGAAGATCGCCTCGAGGTCCCAGGTGTACTCGACCGGCAGTTCCTCGCGTTCTGGCACCGTTCCCATACCCACCGTGGCACGCGGGAGGGATTAAGGGTTGTCGGGGCGGTCCACGGTGCCGCGATCCGGAATGTCGCCCTCGATCGATTCCAGCGCGGTGGCTCGTGACCGGTCACGTCGTACCTGCGCGGAAACGGCTTCGCGAGCCAGTTCCACGGCCGTCGGATCCGGCTCGAAGTCGAGGCCGTACTCGACATCGGTCAGGACGAGCGGGTGAGCCGGCGCCGGTTCGATCCCGTCGGGGCCCGGGAGCGGTTCCGGTCCCAGTACCCGATCGAGGAAGTCGAGATCGGCCCGACCGGATCGCACGCGGTCATAGAGGGTCACGAGTCGTCGGACGAGCTGCCGGGGAAACCCGTCCGTCCGGACGCGAATGACGCGGTAGAAGCCCTCCCGCCGGCTCCTCACAGACAGGTCCCGGACCGTTCCGGTGTCCTCGGCGGCGAGGTTGTGAAAGTCGTGTTCGCCCGAGAGCCGCGATTCGATCGCCTCGATCCGAACCGGGTCGTCGCCCGGCCCGCGCCCCCCGCTCTCGGAGGTTTCGGAGCCTGAAGGGGAACCGCCCACGTGCAGGTAATACGTGTATTCCCGAGCGATCGCGTCGTGGGTGGCGTGAAAATCATCGGGCGCGTCCGCGCTCGCCCACACGTGCACGTCCGTGGGGAGCTGGGTCGTGAACGCCCGTGGCGAGAGCCACTTCGGGGCGTCCAAGGCGATGGTCTGGGCCAGGGCAGAGACACCCCGGTCAGTGCGGCCGGCCGCGGCGTAGCCGGGGGGATCGTCGTCGAATTCGAGGCCGAGATCCCGCAGTCCCGAAAACAAGGTGTTCTCGACGGTCGGGACTGCAGGTTGCCGCTGGAAGCCGTGATAGGCCCGGCCGTCGTAGGCGACGCGGTAGGCGCGCATTGCCTACTCGAAATCGGCGAGGCGGGGGTCCTCGTGGTCGCCGGGGAACGATTCGACTGGCACCTGTCGCTGGTCGCCGGATCGCATGTCCTTCACCGTGACCATGCCCTCGCCGAGGTCCTGTTCGCCGACGATGACCACCGTCTCGGCATTGATCGAGTCCGCGTAATCCAGTTGCGCGCCGAAGGAGCGCCCCGAAACGTCGGTCTCGACGACGTGGCCGCGGTCGCGCAACGCCCGGACGATCCGGGCGGCCTCGGAACGGGTGTCCCCGATCTGGAGGACGTAGTAATCCGTCGCGAGGGACTCTTCGGGCCAGACGCCCGCCCGCTGGAGCAGAAGCGAGAGCGGGGCGAGGCCTGGGGCGACGCCTACTGCTGGCGTGGGCTGGCCGCCGAAGCTCTCGATGAGGTCGTCGTAGCGGCCGCCGCCGAAGACCGCCCGCGAGACGTCCCCGGTCGAATCGAAGCACTCGAAGACGACCCCGGTGTAGTAATCGAGCCCCCGGGCCGTTTCCAGCGAGAGCGTGAGGTACTCCCGGACGCCGTAGTCCTCGGCGGCCGCGAGCACGGCCTGGAGGTTCTCGACGGCCGCATCCACCCGCTCGGTTCCGGCGAAGTCCCGGACCGCTTCGAGGTCCTCGGCGCCGAGCAGATCGTCGAACTCGACGGCCTGCTCGCGGGTGAGGCCCGCATCCACGAGCAGGTCGTGGTACTCGGCCCGCTCGATCTTCTCGCTCTTGTCGACGGCGCGGATCGCGGCCCGGGTGTCGACCTCGCCCGAGATCGATTCGAGGAGCCCGCCCAGAATGTCCCGGTGGGAGAGACGGAACTCGAAGTCCGTGGCGGTGAGACCGAGGGCTGTCAGGGCATCCGCAGCGTAGGCGAGGATCTCGGCGTCGGCGGTCGGGTCGGCCGAGCCGAAGATGTCGGCGTTGAGCTGGTAAAACTCGCGGAAGCGGCCCTGCTGGGGTTCCTCGTAGCGCCAGAACGGCCTGGTCGAGAACCACTTGATCGGTTTGGACAGTTCCTGCTGTTTGGCCACGACCATCCGGGCGACCGTGGGGGTCAGCTCTGGCGTCATGGCGACATCGCGGCCCCCGTCGTCGGTGAACGCGTACAGTTCATCGACGATCTCCTCGCCGCTCTTCTCGACGTACATCGCCGTCTGCTCGAGTGCGGGCGTGCCGACCTCCCTGAACCCGTACTGGCGAGCGGTGGCCTCGAGGGTGTCGATCATCGCCCGACGGGCGGCCATCTCACCGGGGTAGAAGTCGCGAAATCCCTTCAGCCGGTCGTACATGGCAGGGATTTGGACCACCCGGCGCTTGTACCTGTCCATCCAGCGGTTCGGCGGAGCGACAAAACGAGTCGAGCCAGAGTTTACTCTATCGCCGGGAGATATCGAAGCTCTTCGAGTCGGGTTTCATCTCCCGGAGCAGCTCCTTCATCTTCTCCTCGTCGATCTTCTCGCGAAGTCGCCCCGACCGCGCGAGAGCGACGATCTGCTGTTCGACCTGCTCGCCGAACTGCTCCCGGCTCATCTTCACCGTGTTGAGTCGCTTGCGCGCGCCGTCGGTGAGGTGCTGGCGGAGCAGGGCTTTCTTCTGGGCCTCTGCCTGCTCGCGCTGGGCCTCCATCGCCTCCTCGCCGGCGCCTTCTCCTCCCTGGGACTCCTGTAGCTCCTGTAACTTCTGCTCGCGCAGTTCCTCGAGACGGTCGTCCTCCGGGTTCTGACTCATTGTATTGCTCCGTTACCGACAAACACCCAAAACCATTACGCACCGGGCTAATCGCGGATTATTGCCCGTTTCGAGGGGGAAGATTACAGCGGTCGTCCGCCGTCTCGGCGCCGAACCACGCGAACTCGTGGTCGGCGACCAGATCCACGGCGACCGGATCGTCGAGGTCGACGCCCGACGTGTGGTTGTGCATCGCCTCGATGTGAGAGCCGTTCGCGAGTTCGATCCGGTACCGGATGGTCGAGCCTTCGTAGCTCCGGCGGCGGACGACGCCGGTCGCCTCGGATTCGGGCGCGGGAAACGCCTCGACGTCGTCGGGTCTGACCACCACCTCGACCCGGCGGCCCTGGTCCGAGCTGTCCAGTCCGGGGAGTTGGTCGAAACCGATAGGGCCGATGGCGGTCGATACGGCCGACTCGCCCACGTCCCCCGCGAGAAACGTCGGGTTGCCGAGGAAGTTCGCGACGAATCGGGTGTTCGGTCCCTTGAAGACCGACTCGGGGTGCCCGATCTGTTCGAGCCGGCCGTCACACATCACCGCGACCCGATCGGAGATCGAGAGGGCCTCGGTCTGGTCGTGGGTGACGAACACGGTGGTGACCCCGGCCGCCTGGAGAATGCGCCTGACCTCCTCGCGCATCCGCTCGCGGAGGTCGCGGTCGAGGCTCGAAAACGGTTCGTCCAGCAGCAGTACGTCCGGTTCGGGGGCAAGCGCACGGGCCAGGGCGACCCGCTGTTTCTGGCCGCCGGAGAGTGCCTGTGGCGAGCGATCGCCGGCCCCCTCCAGCCCCACGAGGGTCAACAGCTCGTCGACACGGCGTTCCCGCCGGTCGGCGGGCCAGTCCTCGATGCCGAAGGCCACGTTCTCGGCCACGGTCATGTGGGAGAACAGCGCGAAGTCCTGGAAGACGATGCCCACGTTCCGCTTTTCCGGCTGGACGAAGGTTCGGTCGTCTGCGACCGTGGTGCCGTCGATCCGGACCGTCCCCGAATCCGGGCGCTCGAGCCCGGCGATCGTCCGGAGGACCGTCGTCTTGCCACAGCCAGACGGGCCCAGAATCGTCAACAGTTCGCCGTCACGCACGGAGAGCGTGAAGTTCTCGATCGCGGCTTCGCCGTCGAAGGCGGTCCGGACCGATTCGAGCGACAGGACCGGCGGGTGGGTATCGTTCGACGGCCCTACGAGTGACCGGGATCGATCCCCAGTGCCGTCGGCGTCCGTCGGGTGTTTCGTTCCCATGACAGGTCTCGGACCGGAGCTCCGGTCGACAGCCCCAGGTCCGTCTCGGTTGTCACTTGATTAGGCATTCCTAAAAACGTCCCGATACGGGCACGGCACCACCGTTTTAGGCTGGCCGAAAATCGTCACGTCTAAGTATCTTTTAGGGTAACCTAAAACTGCGATGGACCACGATTCATCCCGTTTGGCACGCACGGAGGCTTCGAACGAAAACGGCACAGCCAGGAGCATCAGCCGGCGACGGCTGCTCGGGACTGCCGGGATCGCACTCGCGACGAGCGTCGGCGTCACCGGCTGTCTCGGGTCGGGAGACGGCGACCCGTACGAAAGCGACGCCCCGCAGGGCGCCGCGGTCGATACCGAGGGAGTCACGTGGGGGGACCTCGGCGACCTCGAGGGCGAACTCACCGTCTACTCCGGCCGGACCCGCGACCAGATCGACCCGCTCTTCGCGAAACTCGAGGAGACCTACCCGGACTTCTCGATCGCCCGCGATTACGACAGCAACGAGGCCCAGCTCAACAGCCTCACCGAGGAGGGCGACGCGACCCCGGCCGACGTGTTTTACACCCAATCCTCCGGCGCCCTGGCTGCGCTGAAAGGCGAAGGACTGGCCCGGGAACTGCCCGATGACGTCCTCGCCGCCGTCCCCGAAAACAAGCGGGACCCAGAAGGCCAGTGGACTGGTGCCTCCGGCCGCGTTCGGGCCGTCCAGTTCAACACCGACGCGTGGAGCCGGGACGAATTGCCCACGGACATCTTCGCCTACGCCGAAGACGAGCGGTTTGCCGGCGAGATCTCGACGCGGCCGAACTCCGGCACCTTCCGGTCGTTCATCGTCGCCATGATCGAACTCGAGGGCGAGGAGCGCACCCGGGAGTGGGTTCGGGGAATGCTCGATGACCAGGATGTCACCCTCTACTCGAGCGGCTCCCAGCAGGCCGAGGCCGTCGCGAACGGCGACGTGACAGTCGGGCTGGGCAACCAGTACTACGCGGCCCGAATCATCGGCAACCAGCCGAATGCGCCCCTCGACGTGACGTTCACGCAGAACGATCCAGGGAGCCTCTTCAACGTCTCCGGAATCGCCGTTCTCCAGGCCGCCGACAAACCAAACCTCGCAGCGGAGTTCGTCCGGCACGTACTCGCCGCCGAGGGCCAGGAGTTCTTCGTCGAGACGAACGGCGAGTATCCGGTCCGGAAGGGGGCCGAATACGACGGCCCGCTCCCCAGCCTCTCGGAGCTACAGCCCCCGGATTTCGACCTCAACGCACTCGGTGACCTCGAAGACGCCGTCGACCTCCTCCGCGATGAAGGAATGACGGTTTAAGCGGTCCCACCCCCACTATGAACGGCCCGAGACCACAACTGACTGCCGCGAATGCGAGCGTTCGCCGACGATTGGCGGAGCGGTCGTCCGCACACCTGGCGGCACTCGTCTTCGGAAGCGTCATCGCCGTGCTCGTGGTCTCGCCGCTTTTCTGGCTCGTCTTGCGGGCCAGTGCCGTCGATCCCGGACGGGCCCTCGAGTTGCTGACCTCGACGCGCACCGTCGCGATCGCCGGTCGAAGCGTCGCACTCGTGGCCGTCACGACCGGTGGGTCGATCCTGCTCGGGGTGCCCCTGGCAGTGCTCACGGCCCGGACGGATCTCCCGACCCCGCGGCTGTTCTCGGTCCTCGTCGCGTTGCCCCTCGTCGTTCCGAGTTACATCGGTGCGTTCGCGTTCGTTTCGGCCTTCGGCCAACACGGCGAACTCACCACCTTCCTCGGGCTCGAGCTGCCCCGGATCGACGGCTTTGCGGGGGCGGCCCTCGTGATCACCCTCTACACGTACCCCTACGTCTTTCTGAGTGCCCGGGCCGCACTTCGCTCGATGGACACCTCGCTCGTGGAAGCCGCCCGGACCCTCGATGCGGGACCGATCGAGGCGTTCAGGCGGGTGACCGTCCCGCAGATCCGCCCGGCCGTCTCCGCCGGCGCGCTGCTCGTCGCACTCTACGCGCTTTCGGACTTCGGAACGCCGGCGTTCATGGGCGTCTCCGTGTTTACGAGCGCCATCTATCTGGAGTACGAGGCGTTCAACGTCGGGTACGCCGCGCTGCTCTCCCTCCAGTTGCTCGCTCTCGCCGGCGTCATACTCGTGGTCGAGTCCCGTACCGGGCAGTCGACGGGTGAGGCGGTGCGCCGGCAGGGGCCGCTCATCGAGCTCGGCCGCTGGCGCTACCCGGCGATGGCGACCCTGCTCCTCCTCGGGGCCGTCACCGTGGTGCTGCCGGTCGCACTCTTCACTCTCTGGCTACTCCGGGGCACCGGTGGCGCGGTTCCGTCACTGGCATTCCAGCCACAGCACGCGCTGAACTCGGTCACGTTCGCGCTCCTCGCAGCGGTCGCGGCCAGTGTGATGGCACTGCCGGTCGCCTTCCTCGGAGCCAGAGCGAAAAGTCGGTTCGCCCGTCTCCTCGAGCGGGGAACCTACGTCGGCTTCGCGGTCCCGGGAATCGTCATCGGGCTCGCCCTCGTGTTCCTGGGTTCGACGACGGTGCCGTGGCTCTACCGCACCGTGCCGCTGCTCGTGTTCGCCTACGTCGTTCGATTCCTCCCGCAAGCCGTCGGGACGACCCGGTCGGCGATCGTCCAGTTCGACGACCGGAAGGCCGAGGCCGCACGGACCCTCAACGCGGGGCCGCTCCGGACCTTCGTTCGGGTCGTGCTGCCCGACATCGCCCCCGGGGTAATCGCCGGCGGGGCGCTCGTCTTCCTGACCACGATGAAGGAGTTGCCGGCGACGCTCATGCTCCAGCCGATCGGGCGGGACACCCTCGTCACGATCGTCTGGGCGGCCCACGAGAGTCTCTATTACGAGTACGCCGCACTGCCGGCGCTCATCCTGATCCTCGTCTCCGGGCTGTCGATGGTCCTCCTGCTCGGCCAGGAGGGCGAGTTCTGAGCGGGGCGCGCTCGTGACGGTGGAGTTTAATGGACTGAACCGGTAGCCTTCCGTAATGGCGACGTGCCCACTCTCGGACGATTGTCCCCACTTCTCGGAGCGAATCGACGGCATGGGGTGCCAACACTTCGGGGACCGGGGCGGGATGCAGTGGTGTAATCACTACAGTCAACCGATCGAGGATCTCAAGACGGCCCCTGTCGTGCCCGGGGAAACGGTCGTCGTCGAGGTGACCGACATGCACGAGAGCGGGGCTGGCGTGGGCCACCACCAGGAGAGCGGCTTCGTGATCATGGTCGACGGCGTCCTGCCCGAGGCGTGGGTCGAGGCGACCGTCGAGACGGTGAAATCGAACTACGCACGCGCGAACCTCGAGGAGAAACTCGACGGCCCGCCGGGCGAGACGGCCGAGGAAGGGGAGGCCGAATCGGAAGCGAGCGAGGAAAACGACGACGAAGCGGAGACCGAATCGGAGTCAAGCAGCCGACGCGAGGAGGATCCGCGGCTCGGCAGCCGAGAGAACTTCTGGGGCAGCTGAGGCTGTACGGGCGGGTGGTTTTTTGGGGCGGGCCTCAAAGAAGGGACAATGAGCAAGGAGGTACCGGACGTCAGCGCGATTCTCGACCGAGCAGGATTCGACCCCAAGGAGAGCGTGTTGACGAGGCGACAGGCCGAAGTGCTCGCCCTCCGGGAGCGGGAGTTCCCGCAGGCCGACATCGCCGAGGAACTGGGCACCTCCCGGGCGAACGTCTCGAAGGTCGAGTCGAGCGCACGGGAGAACATTTCGAAGGCCAGGGAGACCGTGGCGTTTGCCGAGACCCTCCAGGCCCCGGTCCAGATCACCATCGAACCGGGAGCCGACCTCTACGAGGTCCCCGATCTGGTGTATGCCGGCTGTGACGACGCCGGGGTGAAGGTACCCTACTCCGCGCCGGAAGTGATGAAGCTCGTCAGCGACGCCGCCGGGGACGCGATCGCCGGCCGGGAGGTGCGACAGCACATACTGGTGGGCGTCACAAGTGACGGCACGATGCGGGTGCGGGTCGAGCCCGGGGAGTGACTGCCGGCGATCCGCTCACCGGCGATTTTCCGTTTACCAGGTCTCGACGGTCCCGTCCGCGATGTCCTCGAGACACGACTCACAATCCGGGTTGTTGGCCTCGAAACAGGCCGGTTTGCCGGCCGTCACGGAGACGGCGCGACGCTCCGCGTAGCGGCGACAGACGATCCGGACCTTGCCAGTCTCGTTTTGGGGCAGGGCACCCTCCATCCGACCGCCGGAAAACTGGGTGCCGATAGCCCCGACTGTCCGCCCCGCCTTCCGGGCCGCAGTCCGGAACCACTCCCCGAGATCCGCCATGCACTCAGTACCAGTCCGAGGGCTTTCAAACACTCGCCGCGTACTGAAGTTTATGAACGAACACGGCCAACCCATGACCGTCTCCCGACCGATCCCGGAGACTGACCCACAATGAGCGACATACAGACTGCGGCCGAGGACATTCACGAGGAGTTCACCGAGCATCTCGAGATCGACCTCGAGGACGTGACCTCGCGGCTCGAACGACTGGTTTCGGAGTACAAAGTTCCCCTCACCGAGGCGCGCCGGAGCGTGGAGAACCACTACCTCGAGGAGGCAGGCCTCGAACGCGAGGACATCGCCGGCGGTGGCAGCCAAACGGAGGTCTCGGTCGCCGACATCGACCAGCCCGAGCAGTGGGTGAATCTCACCGTCCAGGTCGTCGACCTCTGGGACCCGCGGAGCGACGCGGTCGCCCAGGTCGGGCTCCTCGGCGACGAAAGCGGCACCATCAAGTTCACCGCCTGGGCGAAGTCCGACCTCGCTTCCCTCGAGGAGGGCTCGGTCTACCGGCTCGAGAACGTCGTGACCGACGAGTACCAGGGCCGGTATTCGGTCAAGCTCAACAAGACGACCGAAATCACCGAACTCGACGAGGAGATCGAGGTCGGCGACGACGACGCCACCATGGAGGGCGCGCTGGTCGACATCCAGTCCGGCAGCGGCCTGATCAAGCGGTGCCCCATGGAGGGGTGTACCCGCGTCCTCCAGAACGGGCGCTGTTCGGAGCACGGCGACGTCGAAGGCGAGTTCGACCTCCGGATCAAGGGCGTCCTCGACGACGGCAAATCCGTCCAGGAGGTCATCTTCGACCGCGAGATGACCGAGGAACTCACCGGTATCGACATCGAGACGGCAAAGGAGATGGCCCAGGACGCCCTCGACACGACCGTCGTTGCCGACGAGATGGAAGAGACCGTCCTCGGCCGGTACTACGAAGTGACGGGCCCGGTGATGGGACGCTATCTCCTCGCCAACGAGGTCGAAGCGCTGTCGGAGCTGGCCGATCCCGACGAGGTCCTCATCCGAGCGAGGTCGATGTAAATGGCGGACACCACGCCCATGCGCGAGACGGCCCGCCGCGTCTTCGCCACGGAACTCAACGACGCCACGTTCACGTTCAAGGAAAGCGACGACGATCGGGCCCCAGTCTACGTCCTCCTCCCGACCGGGGAGCAGGCCAACCGCGTCTTCGTCGTCGGGACGCTGACCGAAACCGAGGACGTCGGCAACGAGCAGGAGTACTGGCAGGGTCGGGTCGTCGATCCCACCGGCACCGTCTTCGTCTACGCCGGCCAGTATCAGCCCGAGGCCGCCGGACAGCTCCGAGAGCTCGAAACGCCGACCTACGTCGCCGTCGTGGGCAAACCCCGCACCTACGAGACCGACGACGGGACGGTCAACGTCTCGATCCGTCCCGAGTCGATCACGGTCGTGGACGAGCAGACCCGGAGCCGGTGGGTCACCGAGACCGCCGAGCGCACGCTGGATCGGCTCGAGGTCCTCGATTCGGAGACGAACGAGTACGGGATCCGGGCCCGCGAGGAGTACGACGTCGACCCCGGCCGCTATCAGAATGCCGTCGTCGAAGCCCTGGAGAGCCTCGACGAGGTCGAGGAAGAACCGGCGGAAGCCTGAGCGGCCCGTGACAGTCGTCTGACGAACCCTTAAGGAGATCGCTGCGCTATCCGTTGCTATGGGCAACAAGAACAAGACGATCTCCTTCCGGGTCAGCGAGGACGCCTTCGAGGCGCTCCGGGAGATCGCCGAAGAGCGTGACATCTCCCTCTCTGCGGTCTTCCGGGATTACGTCGACATGCTCGTCGCCCACGAGGGCAAGGTGCGGGTCGTCCCGGAGAACGACGTCCGGGAGGTCGACGCCGAGGAGTTCCCGCCCCGGGTCGAGGTCCCAAAGAGCTTCGTTCGCGAGCACGAGCGCCTCGAACTCGAGGCCCAACACCTTCGGGACCAGCTCCAGGAGCACAAGGAGTACATCACTCGCCTGCAGGGCGCGCTGGACACGGAGGAGGAGATCGAGGAGATCGTCCACCTCGAGGACATCGACGAAGAGGCCGGGAACGGCACCGAGCGCGATCGCTACCAGATCGGGTAGTCACTCGGTTTTCAGATCTATTCGAGCCAACTGAGCGCCGATTTACAGCAATTCCCGTTTCCGTCGAGCGGCCCGCTCGGCCGCGTTCCCCCGCCCGTCGACCCGCGCAATTTCTTCGACAGCCTCGAGTGAGCGGACGGCATCGTCGAGAAACGAGTAGACGTCCCCGGGATAGGCATAGAGCATGTAGTCGTCCGTCATCACGTTCACGATCGATTCGGGATCGAGATGCTGGGCCCGGAGGTCGAGGAGGTAGGCGATGAACTTGCGTTCGGGGTGGCCACAATAGGGATTCGAATCACAGGTACAATCGAGGAAATCCTCGGCGAAGTCGAGCACTTTCTCGCGGTTGGCTTCGTCGAGCTTCTCCAGGCCTCGCCCTGCGAACAGGAGGTCGAGAGTCGCCCCGCTGAAGGCGTTCTTGGGGAAGGAGACCTCGAGTTGGGAGGCGAGTTGCCGGTGGTTTTTCACGTAGATCTTGTCCGTGATGGCCACGCCTGTCGGGTCGTAGCCGGGATCGACCCAAAAGCGTGTCGGGCGGAATCGAGGGATCGGGAGCCCCCATGTCGTAACGTATTTGGGCGGGAACCCCTTGCGTTCAGGCGTGTCCGGGTTAGGGTAGTGGACTATCCTTCAGCCTTGTGGAGGCTGAGACGCGGGTTCAATCTCGCACCCGGACCTTCTGTCTGCGAACGAGCGTAAGCGAGACGACGGTCCGGAAGGCGAGAATCGAATCGACGGAAGGGCGCAGTCTCGCGAACGGAGTGAGCGAGGAAGCGTCTTGCACCGTGGTTCAATTCTCGCACCCGGACCTTCTTCCGCGAACCAACCACGAGCCCGTGCTCCGTCAGGAGCCGGGCGAGTGCGTGGGCGGTGAGAAGTCCCGGGAGAGATTTGAACCCTGGAAGGCGCGCACAGCGAGCAAATGCGAGCGAGCGCGTCTTCCTTCGGTTCAACTTCTCGCACCCGGACCTCCGCTAACACTCGAACCGTCGAGCGGCTGGTCCGAACGGACCGCCGCGAGACGTTCGATGGGCGGTGTGGAAGCCGTAGTGCGAGATTGAACGAGACGAGGCGCAGCCCGCACAATCGAGCGGAGCGAGGTGAGCAGGACCGTCTCGGCGTTGTTCAACTTCTCGCACCCGGACCGCCTTCCACAAAAAACAACGAGCCCCTCGCTCACCACCGCGGCGAATCCGGCGGCCCGTCCACGAACCGCTGATCCGGCTCGACCGGCTTTTCTGCGGGCTGCAACCCGCTCGTCTTGATGATCTCGAAGGCCCGCATGAGATCCGTCCGGGAGAGCAAGCCGGCCATTTCGCCGTGTTCGTCGACGACGACCAACCGTCCAACGGACTCCCGCTGTATTCGCTCGAGCGCCGCGGCGGCGTCCGCCGTGGGTTCGATCGTCTTGAGGTCGGTGCTCATAATGTCCCGCACAGTGAAGGCATCCCGCTCGACGGGTTCGACCTCGCGGGCGTCCGAGAGGGTCACCATCCCGACGATTTCCTCGTTTTCCTCGACCGGGAATCCGGTGTAGCGCTTCCGGAACATCCGTTCGACCAGGTCGGCGACGGACTCCTCCGGGGCGACCGTGGCGACCGACTCGACCGGCGTCATCACGTCCGCAACTGAAACCCCCTCGAAGGCGGCCTTGAGGGTGGTCTGCTGGGATTCGCCGGCCGCCCCGATGTAGATGAAGAAGGCGATCCCGATGAGAATGATGTTGAAACTGAACAGGCCGACGATGCCCAGGATAATGGCCACGCCCTTTCCCACCTCCGCGGCGAGGTGGGTCGCTCTGGCGAAGGTTCGCTTCCGGGCCAACAGCGCTCGTAGCACCCGGCCGCCGTCCATCGGGAAGCCGGGGAGCATGTTGAACGCGGCGAGGGCGACGTTGATCAGGGCGAGGTAGGCAAGCAGGAACAGGGCAACATCGGGACTGGTGGGAAAGAGCGTGAGAACGACCCAGAGGAACACGCCGAGGACGACGCTCACGACCGGTCCGGCAATGGCGATCTGAAGTTCGATTTTCCAGTCCTCGGGCTGTTCGGAGAGTTGCGCGATCCCGCCCAGGAACCAGAGCGTGATCGATTCGATGGGAAACCCATAGTGAATGGCCACCAGGGCGTGCCCGAATTCGTGCAGGAGGACCCCCGCGAACAGCCCGAGGGCGGCAGCCATCCCCAGAATCATCGGCATCGACCCCGCCGTGAGCGCGGCGGTGTCGAGATTCAACGTCCACAACGTATTGAGGAGGTCAACGAGTTCGGTCACCTGCGAGCCGATCAGCCAGGCGAAAAGCGGCAACACGAGGAGAAACGTGATATCCAGCTTGACCGGGACCCCGAAGGCGCTCCCGATACGGAAACTTCGCATATCGACACGTTGTCGTCACGTCCGTTTAAGGTATAGGGCCGGCCACCGAATTCGCCGCCATGCCCGAGCCAGTCATCCGGCGGAGCGACGAGATCGAATACGAGCGCCAATCGGCCGCCGAGGGCCTGCAAAAAGGCGTTCTCGTCGGCGAGGACCAGGACGCGCCGAACTTCCGCATGCGACGCTTCACCCTCGACGCCGGCGCGACGGTCCCCAAACACACGAATCGGGTCGAACACGAGCAGTACGTCCTCGAGGGCGAGTACGTGGTCGGCATCCGGGAGGACGGTACCGAAACCGAGTACGAAGTCGAACCGGGGGATTCGCTGTTGATCCCGGCCGGGTCAGTCCACTGGTATCGGAACACGGGCGACGCCGAAGCCGCATTCATCTGTGTCGTCCCGAACGGCGAAGACGAGATCGAACTGGCCGAGTAGCCCATGAGACGGGGCGCTGAAATACCCCGACTCCGTATCCCGGGCCGTGTCCCGGCAGGCCGCACGCGTCGAAACGCTGTTCTTCCACGAGCGCCAGGGCGACTACCTCGTCGTCGCCCAGCGCGACGGCGAGCGGCTGTTCCGCGCGGTCCTCGAACTCAAGGAGACCGCGGCCGGTCCGCGGCCCGCCAGGTTTCGCATCAAAAGCGAGAGCGACGAGGAACCCCGGGCTCCCGAGGAGTTCGTCGAAATCGCCCGCCGGGCCGAGCGTATCCGCATCTCCCAGCAGACCTCGAAGCGGGGCCGAAACGAACTCCAGGAGATGCTTTCCGGGTACCAGCTCGAGGCGACGCGGGTGCGGACCTGCCGGCTCTGTGCCGGCCAGTGGCGGTACGGCCCGATCACGGAGGAGACGGCGATCAAGTCCGGCACCGAGTACATCTGCCGGGACTGTGCGACCCGCGAACTCGAGCGCGAACTCGCGTTCTCGGGCGGGTTCTCCGGGGCGGCCGAGGAGCGACTCGAGGAACTGCTCTTCGAAGTCGGGGACCTGGACCGGATCGTCGACCTGCTGCAGGGCGAACTCGACCCCGACCTGACGAAGTTCGACGAAATCTCCGCAAGTACCGAGGATATCCCGGACGTCGCGGTCGAGGAGCTCTCGCTGCATCCCGACCTCCAGGCGCTCCTCGAGGACCGCTTTGACACCCTGCTCCCGGTGCAGCGCCTCGCGGTCGAACACGGGCTCCTCGATGACGAGGACCAACTCGTCGTCTCCGCGACGGC
Organism: Halodesulfurarchaeum sp.; assembly: GCA_034520565.1. Lineage (GTDB taxonomy): Archaea > Halobacteriota > Halobacteria > Halobacteriales > Halobacteriaceae > Halodesulfurarchaeum. Next base: position 670,755 of record JAXHNL010000002.1, on the reverse strand, counting down.
GACCGGCAAAACCCTCGTCGGAGAACTTGCCGGACTGAATCGGCTGCTCAACGGGAAGGGAAAGCTGCTCTTTCTGGTCCCGCTCGTCGCGCTTGCCAACCAGAAGGAGGAGGACTTCGCCGCCGAGTACGGTCACCTCGCGGACGTGACGATCCGGGTGGGCGCGAGCCGCATCCGGGAGGACGGCGTGGCCTTCGAACCCGACGCGGACATCATCGTCGGTACCTACGAGGGGATCGATCACGCCCTCCGAACCGGCCGCGACCTGGGCGACATCGGGACGGTCGTCATCGACGAGATCCACACCCTCCAGGACCCGGAGCGGGGCCACCGCCTCGACGGTCTCATCTCCCGCTTGAAGCACTACACCGAACAGCGCCACGGCGGTCCGGGCGGCACCCAGTGGATCTACCTCTCGGCGACGGTCGGAAACACCGGCCAACTCGCAAAAGTGCTCGAAGCGACGCCGATCGAGTTCGAGGAGCGGCCGGTGCCGATCGAGCGCCACGTCACCTTCGCGGACGGTCCGGAGAAGCCCCGAATCGAGAACAAACTCGTCCGCCGAGAGTTCGACGCCACCTCCTCGAAGGGCTACCGGGGCCAGACGATCGTCTTCACGAACTCCCGGCGACGCTGTCACGAGATCAGCCGGAAGCTGGATTATGCCTCCGCGCCGTATCACGCCGGCCTCGATTACGGCAAGCGCAAGCAAGTCGAGCGGGAGTTCGCCGACCAGGACCTCGCTGCGGTCGTGACGACTGCGGCCCTCGCGGCCGGAGTGGACTTCCCCGCCTCGCAAGTGATCTTCGACTCCCTCGCGATGGGGATCGAGTGGCTCTCCGTCCAGGAGTTCGAGCAGATGCTCGGCCGGGCCGGCCGTCCGGACTACCACGACCGGGGCCGGGTCTTCCTCCTCGTCGAGCCCGACGGGGTCTACCACGGATCGATGGACCGGACCGAGGACGAGGTCGCGTTTACGCTCCTCAAGGGCGAGATGGAGGACGTCATCGCCCATTACGACGCGGACGCGGCGGTCGCGGAAACGCTCGCCAACGTCACGGTCGGCGGCAGCGCGGCCAAGCGGCTCAACGACCGCATGCTCGGGGACATTCCGACGAAACAGGCCCTCTCGAAGCTCATCGAGTACGGCTTCATCGACGGCCTAGAGCCGACGCCACTGGGCCGGGCGGTCACGACCCACTTCCTTCGACCGGACCAGGCCTTTCTCATCCTCGATCACGTCCGGAAGGGGACCGACCCGTACGACATCGTGGCCGACCTCGAACTCTTCGACGAGGAGTCTTAGACGAACGCGATGAGGGCGGCCGGGCCGACCAGGATGCCGAAGTACGCGAGCAGCAGCACCAACAGCGCACCGGGGATTCCACCAACTGCGACGATGAGGACCACGATCGGCGTGATCGCGACCTCGAAGCCGAGGAAGCCGGCGAGCAATAGCACCACGAGGCCGAGGACCGCGTTGATGATGAACGGTTTGATCGCCCGAAGCAGCAGGTAGGCCACGATCACTGCGACTGCGACGAGGAGCAGTAGCCCGAGTTCGATGGGAGTTGCCATGAACGATGCGAGGGGTGGGAGGGAAAAGGGTCTTCTGACCGTTCGGCCGGGTTCGGCCGGATTCATCCGATTTGGCCGGTGAGGACCGACAGGGAACGAAACCCTCATTGGGCCACCGGCAGTATTCCGGATAAGGGACCGTAGGGTAGCTTGGTATCCTTCGAGCTTTGGGTGCTCGTGACCCCGGTTCAAATCCGGGCGGTCCCACTTCTCACACATCCACACGCGAGGACCGCAGAGCGTGTCCGAAGCGTTGGATTCGCGGTTGTAGTGGGAGAATCCCCGGATTTGAGCCCAGCAAACCGAGCGAGCGGAGCGAGGGAGGTTTGCGTTGGTTCACAATCCGGGCGGTCCCGCTTTTGACGACCGAAGGGAGAAAAAAGCGGGAGCTGGAGAGGCGACGAAGTCGTCTCTCCGTGGTCCCACTGCACCTTTTCTTCGTCGGGTTCGCCTTCGGCGAACCACTCTCCACTCACGGCGGCTGCGCCGCCGTTCGTGCGGTCCAAGGGATCTTCGATCCCTCGCGACTCGAAAAATCTGCACCAAAAAAAAACTTCGGCGCCCACTCCGTTTGCACCGAGTGAACAGTCTCGCTCCACTCGCGGATGCGACAAAAACTCTAAAAACGGAAGTTTGATTTTAGAAATCTGCCCTGGCAATTATCCCGCCAGAAGGCTCGTGAACCACTCTAATAGTAACTCCACTTTGAACAAACTTGTCATCAGGTCCCACATCAGTTACCTCTTCACCAGGGGCGAGATTACCAGAGAAAGTGTCATTCGCCGTCCCGTTAGAGATTAGTATTTCACTGCCATCAAGCGTGTCGCCCCCTTCATGTGCGATTGTTAATAATCCACTTTCATTCTCCAATCGAGAGACTCGCTGTGGGCGTCGCTTCCACATCCCCACCGATTCCCAGCACGAAACTGCCGATGACTGCCGCGAGGATCACCGTAATCGCCACCATCAGGATGACGCCGATTACCGGTGACACACCACGGTCGTCCACTTTGTTGTGTATTGTGTTCAGCATGATTGTTGTACGCTCGGGCCGGACACCTGAATCGGTGAGCTACCCGACGCTTAACTCAAGTTAGGCGATCAGCGTATTTAAGGTTGAGGGTTGTTTGCCCCTTGATAACGTCCTACAATCGCCCGACGACGGCCGATTTACTCATTGTAAGATTTCTGGTAAGTGGTAGTGGTATATATTACCCCTGCACTAGCGTGAGAAGTCGGTATCAACTCCAGGTCCGGAAAACTGAAGCGCACGCATCCGGTCCAGACGGGCTTTATTGCCAGGCGGCGGGGGCAAATCCCAGATACCTCACGGCGGTGGGATAGGCCAGTCCCAGAACGACCGCCACGCCGATCTGAACCCAGATGCTCGGCTCGCCACCGGGCCAGAACAGTTGCATGGCAGTCAGCATGACGGTGAGGATGATGATCAGCGCCAGGTAGTGGGGCAGGAGTTCCTTGATCGCGTCCCAGTCCATACCGGGCCATCGCGGGCCACCCGCTTGGGTCTTCTGGGTTCAGGAAAAGAGGAGATGCTTGGTGCCGAAGTAGATCCCGGCGAGCACGAACAGGCCGAACATGAACGGAATGGCGAGGCCGTACCCGGTGTAAATGACGTTCTCGAAGGCCGGGCCGAACCCGCTCATCGACACCAGCACGAGGGCCAGCAGACCCAAGAGAACGATCGACACGCCGCGAGACGGAAGCCATGGAGTCATAGTCGTGGGACGGGACGGATCGTGATAGACCTTGGCATCTCAGGGTGTCAGGCGACTGCAGTGCTGGGCCTCGGGATCGTAGCAGTCCGGACACTCCTCGGGGAGGGAGACAAAGCGATCCAGCCGGGCGGCGACTTCGTCCGTCGTGGCGTGTTCGAGCCGGCAAGCCTCCTCGTGGAAGCCCTCCGTCACGTCGAGTTCCTGGACGAGAAAGCGCTCGATCCGACAGTGCTTGCGCAGGAGGGCAATCGCCTCTTCCTCGCCCCGTTCGGTAAGCGACGCCCCTCGGTGTTTCTCGTAGGTCACCAGATCCAGTTCCACGAGATGGTTGAGCCGGTCGGTCACGCTCGGCGGCGAGACGCCGAGCCGGTCGGCAATCGCCCCCGTCGCCGCCGGGTCGCCGTCGCGGGACAGCAGGTAGATCTCCTTGAGATACATCTCCACGCTCTCGCTGTAGGTCTTCTCGGATTCGTGGCTCATTGGGATCACGGGATCGGGCCGGGCCGATCGATGGGAACTGACTCGACGTTCGAGGCGCGTGACCTTTTACCCACCGGCCGCGGCGGCGTCTTCGAGGGCCGAGACGAGCCGGTCGGCAAGCGTTTCGGCGCGGGCCTGTTCCCGTGCCTCCGCGTAGACCCGGACGACCGGTTCGGTACCGCTGGGACGGGCCAGCACCCAGGCGTCGCCGAAATCGACGCGATAGCCGTCGATCGTCGTCACCTCGCCATCTGCCCCGCGGGCCCATTCGCCGGCCGCCTCCACGAGTGTCGCCCGTTCGCCCTCGTCCGCGTAGTGGACGTTCCGCCGGACGTTCGCGTAGCCATCATATGGGGCAACGACCTCGCTCGCGGACCGGTCGGCGAGGAGTTCGAGGAATCGTGCGGCGGTGTAGGCCCCGTCCCGGTTGATGCGATAGTCGGGGAAAATGACGCCACCGTTGCCCTCACCGGCGACCGGCACCCGCTCGCCGGCCCGCTCCAGTTCCCGGATGTGTGTCATGATCCGCGTGCTCCCGATCGGCGTCAACTCGAGTTCGGCTCCCGTCGACTCGGCGACGTCGACCAGCCGCTGGGAGACGTTGACCGCCGAGACGGTGGTGTCTCCCGGTTCCAGGTTCGCATCCGCGAGGGCAGCCAGGGTGGCGTCGCCCTCGATGTACGAGCCAGTCTCGTCGAAGAAGATCGCCCGATCGGCGTCCCCGTCGTGAGCGATCCCGACGTCGGCGTCCGTGGCCCGGACGAGGTGGCCCAGATCGGTCAGGTTCGACTCGATCGGCTCCGGATTCCGACCCGGGAAGTGGCCGTCTGGATGGGCGTTGACCGTCCGAACCGAACACCCCAGTTCCCGGAAGAAGTCCGGACTCGTGAGGGCGCCGGCGCCATGGCCGGGATCCAGGGCGACAGTGAGATCGGCCGCGGTGATCGTCTCCCGGTCGACGACCTCGAGCAGTTCCTCGCGGTAAGTCCGCCGGGCACTCTCGACGATCCGGTCCGCGCCGGTTCGATCCCACGACGCGTGGGCTGGATCGTCGTCGAGGAGCGCCGATTCGATCGCCTCGAGCCGTTCCACGCTCAGTTCGACGCCGTCCGCGCCGACCAGCTTGATGCCGTTGTACTCCGGAGGGTTGTGCGATGCGGTGACCATGACTCCAGGAACCCCCTGCCGGGCGACGTACGTTTGGAGGGCTGGGGTCGGAACGATTCCCAGTCGGTCGACGTCCGCCCCCACGCTCGCGAGTCCGCTCGCCGCGGCGTTGGCGAGCATCGGCCCGGTCACCCGCGTGTCTCGACCGAGCGCGACCCGATCGGCCCCCCAGACGGTTCCGGCTGCGGCGGCCACCCGCAGTGCGAAGTCGGGCGTCAGTTCATCGGTGACCCGCCCCCGAGTGCCGCTGGAGCCGAATACCTGCATTATCGGAGTGGTGGATCGGAGCGACCAAAGACATTGTGAAACCCCGCCCGGGAATGTCGGCGGTTGAAACCGCCGCCCCCGCCTCGATTCCGGTCGATCGAGCGCTTTGGCGTTCGGGGCATCACAACGCGTAAGCCAGCCCCCCACGATCGATTCGACATGATCGTTCCCGGAACGGCCTCCCAGGCAGTGGCCGCCGAACTCGCCGCCGAACTCGACGAGTCCCTGGCCGAAGTCGAGTACCGACACTTCGCGGACGGCGAGTTGCTCGTGAAAGTGCCGCCCCAGGACGGACGAGCCATCGTCGTCGCTGCAACCGGTTCGAGTGACGCCCACGTCCAGTTGCTCCAGCTCCAGGACGCCGTCCGCGAGGCCGGCGCGAGCGAGGTCGTGACCGTCATCCCGTACATGGGCTATGCCAGACAGGACGAGGCCTTCGAGCCGGGCCAGCCGGTCTCCGCGCGGGCGATGGCCCGGGCGATCAGCACCGGGACCGACCGGGTACTGGTCGTCTCGCCCCACGAAGCCGCCGTCACGGACTTCTTCACGGTCCCGACGACCGTCGTCGACGCCGCCGGGCGGCTGGCCGAACCGCTCCCACCGGACCTCGCCGACCCGGTCTTTCTCGCCCCCGATCACGGGGCCATCGACCTCGCCGAGCGGGTCAAGACGGCATACGGAACCGGGGAGACCGACGCCTTCGAGAAGCACCGGGATCGCGAGACGGGAGCCGTCGAAATCCAGCCGGCGAATCTCGACGTCGCCGGCCGTGACCTCGTCGTGGTGGACGACATCATCGCCACCGGCGGCACGATGAGCGGGGCAATCGCGGCCCTCGGGGAGGAGCCGGCGCGGGTATTCGTCGGAACCGTTCATCCGCTGCTTGCCGACAGCGCGCTCTCGAAGCTCGCGAACGCCGGGAGCGAGAAGGTGTATGGTACAGATACGATCGAACGGTCGGTCTCGGCGGTCAGCGTCGCACCGGTCGTGGCCGACGCGCTCCGGGACTGAGCGGCGCTTTTGGGTCGACCGGGTCGCGGACGACTCGAGCGGGAGACGGTTACTCGACCGGGTCGATGGCGAGTTCCACCCGGGTCCCCTCGACCTCCCAGGTCTCCCGGTATCCGTCCTCGACGTCGCCGAGTTCGCTCGCCCGGACCTCCTCGGCGATCAGGGCCTCGTGCTCGGCGACCAGTTTCCCGACTCGCTCGTCGTAGACGACGATCTCGAGGCGGATTTCCAGGTCCATCTCCAGGTCGAGGTCCTTCCGCATCTCCTGGGCGCGCCGGATGATCTCCCGGGCGTAGCCCTCGCTCTCGACCTCCCGGGTGAGGGTGGCGTCGACGTAGACCCGCCCGCCGTCGAAGTCCGTGCCAGCCACCGATTCCGGCGGGACTTCCTCGAAGGAGACCATCGACTCGGCGAGCGAGACTGACTCGCCGAGTTCCGCGCTCACCGCGGCCTCGAGTGCAGCGAGGTCGGGTTCGTCGACGCGAGCCACGTTCAGCGCCTCCATCACCGCCTGGGCCTGCTCCCCGAATTCGGGGCCCAACTCGCTCATGTCCGCGGTCGCCGTATAGGCGAGTTCGTCCCAGTCAGCACCCGGCCCGACGACCTCGACGCTACGGGCGTTGAGCCGCTCGGCGAGCAAATCGTCGTGTTCGGAAAGCGTCTCGACGACCCCCGCCTCGTCGGCGTCGACGACGACCCGGGTGACCGGCCAGCGGAGCTTTCGACCCGCGTCCTGGCGGGCCCGTGAGCCGGCCTCCTCGATGGCACGGACGTGGGCGATGGCCGATTCGAGTGATTCGTCCCGCAGGTCACCGTCCGGGTCCGGCCAGTCGAGCATGTGGACCGACGTGAGCCCAGCCTCGCCGGTCAACCGCTGGTAGAGTTCCTCCGTGATGAACGGGGCATACGGGGAAAGCAGGGCGATGACCTCCTGGAGCACCTGGGTCAACGTCGCGTACGCGGCTCGCTTCGAGCCGCTCTCCTCGGGGTCCCACATCCGCTCGCGGACGACCTGGATGTAGTACCGCGAGACGTCCTCGACGACGAAGTCGAGGATCGCCTCGAGAGCCCGGTGTTGTTCGAAGTCCGCCCAACCCTCGGCCGCCGTTTCCTCGACCCCCTGGAGACGGGAGAGCAGCCAGCGATCGATCCGCTCGAGTGGTTCCTCGCGCACGTCGAGCGCGAGCGGGTCGATGCCGTCCATCTCCATGTAGGGAAGCGGGAAGCGGAAGGCGTTCCAGAGGATGTTGAGGTCCCGCTGCATCGTCTCGGTCGCCTCCCAGGAAAAGCGCATGTCCTCGCCCTGTGGCGTCACCGAGAGGAGGAACAGGCGCATCGGGTCGGCACCGTGTTCCGCCATGACCTCGCCGGGCTCGACGGTGATGTTCTTCGACTTCGACATCCCGCGACCGTCCGGCATCAGGGCATAGCCGTGCATCAACACCTCCTCGTAGGGGACCCGGTCGAGCGCGGCCGTCCCCATCCCGAGCTGGGACCAGAACCAGCCACGGGTCTGGTCGTGGGCCTCCATGATGAGGTCCGCCGGCCACAGCTCCTCGAACTGTTCCGTGTTGCTCGGGTAGCCCAGCGTCCCCCAGGAGGCCACCGAGGAGTCGAGCCACACGTCGAAGACGTCCGGAACGCGACGGTATGTCCGACCGTCCTCGGTGATGGTCAGGTCGTCGACCGTGCCCTTGTGAAGGTCGACCTGCTCGGGGTCGACGTCCTGGTCGACTCGCTCGGCCAGCGTCTCGCGGGTCCCGACGACGATGGCGTCGTCCATGTCGCCGGACCAGTCCTCGGGAATCCAGATCGGGATCGGGATCCCCCAGTAGCGCTGGCGGGAGACGTTCCAGTCCGGGGCCTCCTCGACGAAGTCCCGGAAGCGGTTGTCGCGTGCCCACTGGGGGTGCCACTCGGTCGCCTCGATGTTGTCGAGGAGGTCCTCTTTGACGTCGGTGATCGTGATGTACCACTGGTCGGTGACGATCTGGATGATCGGCGTGTCACACCGCCAGCAGTGCCCGTATGAGTGGTGTTCGGTCTCCCGGGCGAGCAGGGCACCGTTTTCCTCCAGGTCCGCGATGATCCGCTCGTCGGCGTCCTTGACGTATTCGCCGGCGTATTTCCCCGCCCGCTCGTCGAAAACGCCGTCCTCGCCGACGGGACAGAAGACATCGAGCCCGAGTTCCTGCCCGCGCTCGAAGTCGACCTCCCCGTGCCCCGGCGCGGAGTGTACCAGCCCCGTCTCCTCGGCCTCGACGTAGTCCGCGGTGTAGACTTCTCCCGCACCCTCGAAATCTGGGGCCTCGGGGACTTCCTCGCGGAGCGGGTGGTCGTACTCCCAGCCGACGAGTTCCTCGCCGGCGTACGTCTCGCGGACCTCGTAGTCGGTGTACCGACCCGCCTCGAGGACCGACTCCACGAGGCTCTCCTCGACGTAGAGGACCTCACTTTCGCCGTCCTTTGTGGCCTCGACGGCCGCATAGGTCAGCTCGTCGTCGACGGCGACGAAGGTGTTCGCCGGAATGGTCCAGGGCGTCGTCGTCCAGATCACGAGCGATCCCTCGCGGTCGGCGAGCGGGAACTTCACGTAGATCGAGGGGTCGGTGACCTCCTCGTACTCGACCTCGTTGTTCGCGATCGCGGTCTGGCACCGTGGACACTGGTTGATCGACCGCTTGCCCTGCTCGACGAGACCCCGTTCGTGTGCCTGCTCGAAGGCCCACCACGCCGCCTCCATGTACTCGGGATCGACCGTCTTGTAGGGGTTCTCCCAGTCCATCCAGACCCCGAAGGACTGGAAATCGGTTTGGAGGCCCTCGAGTTGTTCCTCGGCGAAGGCCTTGCACTCCTCGATGAACCGCTGCTCGCCGAACTCCTCGATGTCCTGCTTGTTCTCGAAGCCCAGCTTCTCCTCGACCTTCGTCTCGATCGGCAGGCCGTGCATGTCGTAGCCCGGCCGGTCGGTCACGTCGTAGCCCTGCATCCGGCGGAAGCGGATGTGGGCGTCCTTCAGCGTCTTGTTCCAGGTCGTCCCCATGTGGGCCGCGCCGGAGGTGTACGGCGGCCCGTCCACGAAGAAGAAATCCTCCCCCTCGGCTCGGTGTTCCTTCGTGGCCTCGTAGGCGTCGGTATCCTCCCAGTACGCGAAGACCCGCTCCTCGACCGCGTGCGGGTCGTACTGGTCGGGGACTTCCCCGGCGAAGTGTGTCATACGGAGAGCCTAACGCTCCCGGGTGAAATGATAATCGGTCCGCTCGCCCGGGTGGGCCCCGCCAACGTTGAAGTGTCACCGCTCGAAACCCTGCCCATGCCAGCTGACTGCATCTTCTGTCAGATTGCCGCCGGGGAGGCCCCAGCAGCGACGATCGTCGAGACGGAGCGGGCGATGGCGTTCCTCGACGCGAGACCACTCGCTCCGGGCCACACCCTCGTGATTCCACGCACGCACGCCGAGCGACTCGGTGATCTCGACAGGGAAACCGCCGAGGCGGTCATGGACCTACTGTGGCAACTTGCTCCAGCCGTCGAAGCGGCCGTCGACGCCGACGCCACGACGATCGGGTTCAACGACGGCCGCGCGGCCGGGCAGGAAGTCCCGCACGTCCACGGGCACATCATCCCCCGCTCGCGTGGCGACGGCGGCGGGCCAATTCACGCCGTGTTGCCCCGGCAGTCCGAAGCGGAAGCTGACGATCCACAGACGATTGCCGACGCGATCGCCGACCGGCTCTAACGAAAAGCGAGGTTTTTCCGACCCCGCCGCTATCGGCGAGTGATGGCAGGAACGAGTGTCGGATTCGTCGGCACGGTCGGGGGCTGTGGAACCACCCAATCGATCCTCGATATCGGTGGCGTGCTCGCTCGAAACGGGGAACGCGTCCTCGTCTTCGATCTCGATTTTGCCACCCAGGGCCTCGCCCAGCACGTCGACGGCACAATCGCCGTCGACTCGACCGGGCTGGTGGCCGATCCTGACGAGACACTCCGGGATGCGGTCCGTGAATGGGCTGTCGAGGGAGACGGACGTTTCGAGGTGGTCCCGTCGCTGGCCCCGTTCGTCGAAATCGCCGCGGCGAAGTCCGAAGCGGCCGGCGCCCGGGTCGGAGAACGGCTCGAGGAAGCCGCCGAACGGGCCGACTGGGTGCTCGTGGACGTGCCCCCGGTCGTGTCGAACCAGGCGATCGGGGCCGTCACGTCGGCGGATCAGGTGATCGCGGTCCTTCCACCGAGCGACCGGGGCGTGGACGCGCTCCAGCGGGAGCGGGGACGATTGGCGGACGTCGGTGGGTCCTTCGACGCGGTGCTCACCGTCGGCCCGGGGGACCCGCCGCCGGACGCGACCGCCCACCTTCCGGAGCGGCCCGGGAATGCCCCGGCTCACCGGCCGGCGACGCTTTCCGCCGACGGTTCATTTACCCGGGCGGTGGGAGCGGCGACGGCCACCCTGCTCGACGTGTCGATCGACATCGAGGAGCGTGACGGCCCGCTCGATCAGTTGGGTGGACTGAGCGAGCGGCTTGGCACCTAGAGGAAGTCACTCGCCGCGGTCATCGTCTCGGCCAGCGTCTCCCGTTTTTCGACCATCGCGTTCTCGCTCGAGGAAAGCGCGTCGTCGATCGCCTCTCCGGCCCCCGGAATCGGATCGTGCGTCTCGACGTAGGCGCCCAGGGCGAACTCGCGTTCGCTCGCGTCCGCGAGTTCCCGGGCCTCGGCCCGGGCGAGGTCGCCGGCGAGCCAGTCCCGGCAAATGTCCCGCTGGAGCGGCGAGAGCGGCGAGAGTCCCTCGAAGCCCAGCAGGTGAAGGGTCTTCGCGGCGGTCGTCGGTGGAACCCCGCCCCGCGTAGCAACGTCACCGACGCTCGCCCCTCCTCGATAGGCCTCGATAAGTGCCGACGCCGTCTCCGCGTCGCATGGCAGGGCATCGGCGACGTCCTCGAGTACGGCAGCCAGTGGGGCCTCCGTCCGGTCCACGACCGCGACGCCCCGATCCTGCTGGGTCCGGGTCGTGGCGACCCCTTCGGCGATGTCCGATAGCGACATGGTCGCCCCTCGGTCGTCCCCGGACAAAAACGTTCGTGTGGCAGTTGGATTTCCGATATATCTCGCAGACAGCCTACCGGTTACCGGTAGGTTCCGTCGTGCTGTCACCGGGTTCAACCCCCTCGTTCAGTGCCACCTTAAATACCCGTTCGGAGTCAAGTTTCAGATGTGATGAGCGTCACCGAGGCGACCCGGAGCTGTCCGGAATGTGCGGGGGCACTGCGCGTGGAAGGAACCGAAACCGTCTGTGGAGAGTGTGGACTGGTCGTCGACGAGGACCGGCTCGACCGGGGCCCAGAGTGGCGGTCCTTCGAGGACGGGCCCGATCGCCGCCGGACCGGCGCCCCGCTGTCCCGGTCCCGCCACGACCGCGGACTCTCGACCGAAATCGGACGCTCGAACCGGGTGTCTGGACGGAAGCGGCGGCGCCTGCGCCGGATGCGAACCCAGCACGACCGGGCCCGGGTCAGTTCGACGGCCGAGCGCAACCAGATCTACGGATTCACGGAGATCCGGCGGGTCACCGCTCACCTCTCCCTCCCAAAGGACATCCGCGACCAGGCCTGCGTGCTGTTCGAATCGGCCCAGAACGAGGGGCTCCTTCCGGGACGGTCGCTCGAGGGGTTCGCCGCCGCGGCGGTCTACGCGGTCTGCCGGACGAACGGGTTGGCCCGCACGACCGGAGAGATCACCGAAGTCGCAAAGGCCGACGACGACGAGTTCCGGGCGGCCTACGACGCGATGAACCGCGAACTCGGGCTCCGGACCGGCCCGATCGATCCCGCCTCGTATCTCCCGCGTTTCGCCACGGAACTCGGGCTCGGATCCGACGTCGAGGCGGCCGCCCGCTCGCTCCTCGAGGCGACGGACGCGGCCGAGATCGGCGGCCGTAACCCGAGCGGCGTCGCCGCCGCGGCCCTCTATGCGGTCACCGATGTCGAGGCAGGTGGACCGACCCAGGCCGAAGCTGCCACACTGGCGGACGTCACGCCCGTGACGCTTCGATCGGCCGTCCGAGTGCTTGCAAACTGAGTCGATTAGTTCTCTCGCGGGTTCGTTCGGCGGTCCCGGTTCAGCGTTCGTACGTGGGAAGCGACGGCCTCGAACGGAGTTCGAGCCGCCGGTGGGGCATCGGTGAGCGCGACTGGAAGCCCGGACTGCTGGGCGGCGTGGATGTCGGCACGATCGGGAACCGCGAACTGGGGCCCGCCGAGGGTTTCGGTGACCGATTCGCGAACCGCCGCCGCGCGGTTCAACACCACGGCCCCGAGGTCGGTCCCGAGTTCCCGGGCCAGCGAGCGGGTTCGCACCGCGTCGGCCAGCGTCGCCGGGTCGGGCGTCGTCACGAGAACACAGCAGTCTGCCGCGACGATCGGGAGAGCCGCATCCGCGTCGAAGCCGGCCGGGGCGTCGACGATCACGTACTCGTAGGTCGCCGCGAGGGTCTCGAGCACCCCGACCAGCTCGGTCGGTTCGACCGACCGGGCCCCGGCCAGGGATCGGCCCGCCGGAAGCACGCCCACGGCCCACTCCGTCCTGACCGCCTCGAGTGGATCAGCTCGGCCCGCGAGCACGTCGTGGAGGGTAGGACCCCCGTCGGTCGGCAAATCGGCCATTCCGAAGTCGGCGTCGACGACGACCGCGTCGAGGGCCGCCCCGAGGTTGAGCGAGAGCGTACTCTTTCCGACGCCACCTTTGCCACCGCAAACGGTGACGATCACGGCCACTCACCAGTTGGCCGGTGTTCGGAAGGGGAACTGCCCGGGGAAAGGACGCCACGTGGCGGTCGGGGGTCTGTGAAGGAGCGGGCCGTCGAATCGGCGGCGTGCTCGTCCACGACGGCCGAAGTACCCGCGTCCCCGCCCCGGTCGATCGAGGTGGCCGGTTCGGTCCAGGCGAGCCGCGCCGGTGGCTCGGCAGGCTCGGCCGGGACGGCATAGCCGAGCGAGACACACTCGCCCGGTTCCAGCACGCCTTCATACCCCGACTCGTCCCAGCCCGGTTCGACGTAGCCCCGGCGGCGGGGCGGCCAGACCGGACCGTCACAATCGTTTTCCACCCGGAAGCGGGCGGGCTCGTCGTGCGGATTTTCGACGACCGCGGACACCAGCGACGCGCCGTCGATCGCCGTCGTCGTAACGGTGCAGTCCATGGGCGACACTGGGCCCATCTCCGTGTTTAAACTCTGGCCAGGACCACCGGGCAGTCGAGTGCCCCCCGCGCTTGGACCGCCGTTTCGAACGGCCCATCGGCGAGGACGACCGGCGCCGAAAGGCCGGCAATTCTGGCGATAGCCAGTGCCGCCTCGCGAGCAGGGCCGGCAAAACCCGACGGTCGGGCCGGTTCCGTCGAGACCGGGAGGCTACGGAGTGATCGCTCGAAGGAAGCACCCAGGGCGTTCCGAAACCACTGCCGGGCCTCGCGACGGCGATTCTCCCGGCTATCGACGAGCGAGAGGCGCCGCTCCCGCTCGTCCCGAGCGGTTTCGGCCCTCGCTTCCGCCCGAGAGAGCGCTTCCTCGGCCGCGATCGCCGCCGTTTCCGCTTCCGTGAGTTCGCGGGTGCGCGCGTCGAGTTCCTGTTCCACCTCCGCAGTGGGAAGACCAGCGTCCCGTCGGGCGTTCAACCGTCCACTGATTCTGGCTACCGCCTCTTTCAAGGCCGCGAGATCGGCCCCCGCTTCGGCGGCCCGCTGTCGGGCGGCACGAAGGTCCGGTGACGCCGGCTCGATGGCCGCGATCTCGCGATCCAGCCGAGCGATCTCGGCCGCCTGGGGCGATTCGAGACCGATCGAACGGCCGGCATCGGCGAGGGCTCCGCCGCAGTCGAACTGCATGCCCGGTCGGATAAGTCCGACATGCCGATGTATCGGGTCCGGTGACGGAGCGACCACGAGGTCGGCAGCCGAGTCCCGGACCGCCGCCACCAGCCGTCCGGGGCGCACATCGTACGATCGGAGGTCGACCGCTTGCCCGACCAGCTCGGTCTCGCCGACCCGGATCCTCATAGCTCGCGATCCCGAAGGGCGTCGATCCCCGGATGTGGCGTTCCCGCGGCGAATTTCTCGTACGGAGTCGCCCGCGACTCCCGGTCGGCGTAGGCGGCCGCCGCTTCGCGAACGGCCGCCGGAACGTCGCGAAACTCGTTGAGCGGTTCAGTCCGAGCGAGTTGCACGTCGGCACCGTGTGCTTCCCGGATCCGTAACGCGAGAAAGGCCCCCAGTTCCGTCTCCGCGAGCAGTCCCACCCGCCCGAACCGGCGTCGGAACACCCCGGGAAAGGAGCGCTCGGTGTTCCGGAGCTGCTGGCGGGCGGCCGACGAATAGGCGATGACCAACAACACATGTTATCCCGATGCTGTCTGCCAAAAAAAGGATTCGATCACCCCGCGCGTTCGATGTCGAAATCGGGTCGGTCGACATCCACCAACGCCGCGATCTGCTCCCGTGCTGCCCCCGGCGATTCGGCGACGACGACCAATCCCTCTATTGCCGGCTCGCCCGTGGCTCGATAGGCGCGGAGTCCGCCGTCCTCGAACTCGGTCGCGTAGGTTCGGAGGGTGCCCTGTACCCGGGCTGCCATCGTGTCGAGATCGATTTCGCCCCGCTCGAAGGCCGACAGGGCGTCCTCGACGGTCCGAAGGGCAGCGATGCGGTCCATGGTCGTATTGACGGTGGCGGTCCAATGAGCGTTCGGATCCTCACGTCGTCCGGAGGTGCTCGGTCGTCGGTTCGTAGACCTCGCCCTGGGTTTTCAGCTTCTCGATCTCGTGTTCGGCCCTCGACCGGTCCATGTCGACCTCCTCCGCACGGGCGAGCACCTCGTCGATCGGCGCACCCTCGTCGAACTCGGATTCGATCTCGACGATGAGCTCCTTGATCGTCCGGATGCGGTCCCGCTGGGTTTTGGACTGTCCGGTCTCGATGACGTCGGCGTCGTACTGGCCGGTCTCGGGGTCCATCCCGATCTCCTTGAGCGTCGTCTCGACGATATCGAGGGCGCGTTCGGCGTCCTCCATCTCGACGGTATCGGAGAGCCGCACGCGGGCCGAGGCCTCGGCGAGTCGGACGATCGCCTCCAGCTTCCGGGCGGTCACGGGAACCGGCGAGTCCTCACCCGTTCCCTGCGAGCGCAGGTCGACGTAGAACTCCCGGATCCGGGATTCCGCGGCGTCGGTCATGGTCGGAAAGCACGTCGAGCGCGCGTAGGCGATGTACTTCCGCATGATGTCCGGTTCGATCGCCGGCGACACCGACTCGGTCGCCTTGTCGACGTCGCTCGCGGAGACGTTCGAGGTGTTGACCTTCGTCCGGTGGGTGTTGAGTTCCCCGGCGTAGTTCGTCCTGAGGATGTGCTCGGCGAGGTTGGCGTCTTTCTCCTCGTCCGGCTTGTCGGTGACGGTGAAGATCAGATCGAACCGCGAAACGAGCGCGGGTTCGAGGTCGATCTGGTTGGCCGGCGTCTCGTAGCGGTCGAACCGTCCGAGTTCGGGGTTGGCCGCCCCGAGAAGCGCACACCGGGATTTGAGGGTCGCGTTGATTCCGGCCTTTGAGATACTGATCGAATTATGGAGGATAACCCCCTGGCTGACGAACGTGTTCGTGGGCTCGACGGTTACGTCATAGACCCAGTCAGTGGCGTATTCGCCCTCGTTCGGGACCGTTTCGACGTCAGTGACCTGCAGATAGGAGAAGTCCTGTGAAAGTGACTCACCACCGTCAGATACAGACTGTTTCACCTCCGACACGGTCTCGGACCCACTCAGTAACTCACCGACCGGGGCAGGAACGAAGGTGCCAGTCTCCACCTCACTCGCTTCGATCGTTTTCACGGCTTTTCCCTTAGCGACGAACATCGGGTGCTCCGGCGTCACCGTGATTTTCTGGTCATTAGAGAATGACACCTGAACAAACTCCGACGGTGCCTCGTGCCTACTGACACGATCGACGGGAAGTTCAGATGTCTTTCCGGATTCCATGTCCGTCGAGTGAACAGCCACGCCATCAACCGGAAGGATCTCACAATCGACTCCGTCCACGATTTCGTCTTCTCGGGTCGCCATCTGTTCGTCGACAAATTCGCCGATTTTGACGCGGCGACCGTCGGCAAGCAGGATCTCCGTTTCGGGGTGATAGGACTGCTGCTCCAGCGCTTCGTGCATTGCGGACCTGTCGTCGGAGTTGTGAACGACCATCCCGTTGGCGACGAAATTGTGGGTTCCTTCGACGGTCAGATCGTACACTTTTGGCGAACGCCGTTCCGCAATTTCCCCCAGTTTTCTCTCGAGGTACTGCCGTTTTTGGGAAATGAGGAGTTTCGTCGCCGTACGAACGCGCTCAATTTCCGACGTTTCCACGGCGCCAGTAATCCATCTCGAAATGGTCGACTGATCGACATTGACGTGATTCGCAATTTCGTGTTGAGAAATGTCAAAGGTATCAAGTGCGATTTTGATGTCTTCCCAATTCGAGAGGTCTACATCCGTCTCAAGTAGAGTCTTCGCTTTCTCTTCGACGTGTTTTGGCGAACAGTTCAAAGTGTGGGCCAGATCGTTTCGAATCTGTGGAATTCGATCGTCGACCTGCGGCGCGGAGGTTTGGGAGACCGACTTCACGCGTCGCCACTTGACATCCCCCTCTACAAGCGATTTAAACCACGACAAATCCGTCGTCGAGACCGGGTCGATAAGGTCTCCTAAACCGGTTCGAACGGCCTGCTTGAGGTTTTTATCGGCCCCCCATGACTCCGATATTGATTGCTGGCTCCAGCCGATTTCTGAACCGAGGTCCGATTGGGAAACGTGATACCGATCTCGTATTTCGGCCAATTCCCCCCACGAGGTTTCGGATTCCAGACGCTCGAGATCAATTTCGGCTTGCCGTTTCCGCTCCTCGAAAGACACTAAAATTTCCTTTGCGCGATGGATCGACGTATTTGCGGTTCCCCGTTCGAAATCCCCATAGGCCGATGTCCCACATTCGGATTGGTAGAGTCGGAGTTGTCTGCGGATTTTCTCGAGCCGGTCCCCGATATCGGGGATGACATCAAGTATCGTCCGACTGCCATCAACAGCTGCTGCGACGGCTTCCAGCGCTTCCTGTTTTCGTGAGAGTGTAAATCCAATATGGGTGCGGAAGTTGCGCAATGATTCTGCATCCGTAATCACCAGTATGAACAGATCGCGTTTCTCTGTTCGGCTCCGATGCTGTATTTGAGACGTGATGCCAAATTGTCGAAGAATCTCTTTCGTGCCGGTCATCAGTTCACGGCTCGCCGAGTGGATTTTTACGTTGCCAGTAGCCGTATCGACTGACCCCTCGCTATCTGCAAGTGCACGAACGAAAGCTGCCTTTTCAGCTCGTTCACCCTCTGTGACGCTTGTTGGGAACGCCTTTCCATCATAGGTCTGAAGGTTCATCCCAGCATCGAGGACTGTTTCGGCAGCTGACTTCCCGTTGACCCGAACAGTTTCCACGCCATCTTTTCGTTGCTCGCTGGGATGCCGTACTGGTAACGTATCGAACGCCAGACCTGCCACCTGTTCGAAGTGCGAGAGAAGTTCCTCTTCGCTATTGATGAAACGGACACCGTAGGATCCCTCGGTTTGGTTGTAGTAGACATTTCCATCCCCGGAGAGATATCCTAAGACTGCCGAAAGTGCAACCTTCGAGGACTGGACCGCTATTAGGTTCTGTGCCGCGTTCTCCTCGCTTGTCACGCTGCCACCGTCCCCTGCCACCGGCAAGGATGTCTCCGGAACGAAAACCCAATCGCCCGGTGAAAGGTCAACAGCCGGTCGTTCTACTCGTTCCCCCGACTCCCAGACGAAAAACGGATGATCGGGCGTGGCCGTGAGTGACTCGCCGGATTCGAGTGTGACCTCACAGAGTTCACTCGGTGCGTCGTATTCGTGGATGGCTGTTACGGGCCGTTCATCGATGGTCCCGTCCTCAGTCATCGTCTCAACGGAGAGACCGTCCAAATTCCTGATGATACGCCCGTTATCGAGATGTTCGATGGATCCCTCCGCTGCTTCCTCACGGGCGAGTTCGCCGATTCGCTCTATCTTCCCGTTGCCGAGGGAGACGAGCGTATCACCGGTCACGCAGGCCATCTTGTCCAACTCGTCCACCGCCGCGACGCCCTTGTCCGCCAGGACCAGCGCCCCGGCTTCGAGTGACCACTGTTGGCCGTCGCCGAAATCGTCCCGGACGGCGGCGGCAGTGAGCCCGGCCGCGGAGCTCCCCTTGCCGGAGGTGTACACTGACCGTGGAGCGATATGTCGGATATACTGAAGTATCTGAGATTTGCCAGTTCCGGGGTCACCCACCAGGAGAATGTGAATGTCTCCGCGGATCCGCGCCCCGTCCGGGAGGTGCTTGGTCACGCCGGAGAACAGTTGCAGGGCGATCGCCAGTTTCGCCACCTCGAAGCCGTAGATGGTCGGGGCGATGGAGTCGACGATACGCTCGTAGATGTCCGGCTCCTCGGAGAGGCGGATGATCTCCTCGCGCTCGGTTTCGGAGATCTCCATCTCCTCGAACTCCTCGTCCTCGATCGTCACGGAGACGCCCTCGAGGTACATATCGAACACCCGGGAGTCCGTCGATTCGATGTCGCTGTCGTCGAGCCGAAGGATACCGATAGCGGTGACGTGATCGCCGGGGCTTACCCTCCCAGTGATGTCGTCCTCGATGTGCATGTCGATGTTCTCGGGGGTCTCCCCGCCGCCAAGCCCCTCGGGGCTCTCCTGGATCCGCAGCTTCTGGGCGTCGACGAACGCCGTCTCGTTGGCGTCCGTCAAAAACTGGAAGGGGCCCTCCCGTTCGCAGCCGTCACACTGGTAGGGGTCCTGGAAGTCGCCGTCCGCCTGGGGAACGACGGTGATCGTGCCACAACGGAGACACTCGAAGGCCGCCTGCTCGATCTTGGGCTTCACGCTCGTCGCCTTCCGGACGATGCCCTGGACGGCGATCAGCGTGCCCAGGTGCTCCGAGCGGATGTCCCGGATCTCGGTCGGATCCGGGAGGTTCGTGACCCGCACGTGCGCGTTCGCGAGGTCCCTGTCCACCGGCAAATCGTAAAGCCGCAGGGCCTCCTCCGCCGCGTCGAGGAAGCGCCGCGGCGTCTCGAGGAGGTCGTCGACGAAGTCCGGGTCGAACCGGAAGAGGTCCTCGTAATCGATCTCGAGGGACTTCGCCTCGCGCGGATAACCCCGCGCGAGATCGGCGATCGCGTCGCTGCGATACTCGCGGTAGAACGTCTCGAATCGGTCGGTCAGTTCCTGGTCCCGGGCCGAAGCCATTCGGAGTTGAGTTTTGTCCAATCGGTTAAGAAGGTTCGTACTGACCCCCGATCAGTTCGAGTCGAGTGCAGCCTCCAGAGCCGCGAGGCGGTCGCGCTCGGCGGAAAGTCCCTCCTCTATCGCTCCCGCCGCGACTCGCCGACGTTCGTCCTCGCTGAGTTCCGAACGCGCCCGTGCGGTTTTCCGGAGTCGCGCGTACCGGTCCGGGTCCGCGCGGGCCATCTCGAAGGCGTCCCGGAACGCGGCGATCGTCTCCTCGGGGGCGAATCGATCGAGCAGGGCGATTAGTTCCCGCCCGCGCCAGCGAAGCGTTTCGGCCCCCGGCGGTGGCCATTCGACGGTAAACGGCTCGGCGTCGATTCCGTCGAGATAGGTTCGATTTCCGCCGACGATCCGGGCGAAGGTCGCCGGCGACTCGACGTAGTGGCCGAGTTTCGACCGCGAGTAGTCGGCGTATTCGAGGAGCGTGGGGATCGGTTCCCCGCCGACCGGTGCCGAGTCGAGGTACTCGACGAGTTCTGCGGGCGGTTCGGGAACCGGCACGAGCGGAAATCGCTGTGCCCGCTGGAGCAGCGAGAGGACCGTTTGCGCCGATGCCGACCGCCGGAACTCGGTCACGGCCGCCCGGGCCGAGTCGTTGTATCGCTCGATCGGCTCGCGAAGGTCGGCAACTGGCGCGTCGAGATCCGCGCTGCCGAGCGAGCGAACGGTCTCGAGCCGGTCGATTCTGGCCTTCGTTTCGTAGATCGCCTCCTGAACGTCCCCCTCAAGGGCCAACACCCGGCGTTTGGCGTCGCTCCGCTCCTCGAGGCGGGCGAGCAGGTCCTCGACGGGTTCCAGACGGGACCGGGCCCATTCGAAGTCCGTGTCGGTGAGCCGTCGCTTCTGCAGTCGGTCGTCGATTTCCTCGAAGGCCTCCCGCTCGGTGAGGTCCGCGGGGAGATCCTCGATGAACGCGTCGAGACGCTCCTGGAACTCGACGAAGGCCTGGAAATCCCCGGACCCGCTCGCGCGGTCCTCGTATTTGGCGAGCAGCGTGGTGAATTCCTCGTAGGTATCCTCGAGCCGGCCGAGTTGTCCCTCGCCGATCGCCTCGACCCGTTCGATCGCTCGCTCGCGCTCCTCGCGGGCCGCATCGAGTTCCCGAATGAGCGATTCGGTGTGCTCAGTAGACATTCTCGGGGTCGAAGACGACCTCGCCGACGTCGGTCCCGTCGGCGGTCCGGAAGAAACACGATCGGTGGCCGGTGTGGCAGGCCCCACCTTCCTGTTCGACGCGGTAGAGCAGCGCGTCGCCGTCACAATCCACCCGGATCTCCGCGACGGTCTGGGTGTGCCCCGAGGTCTGGCCCTTCTCCCAGAGTTCGTCTCGACTGCGGGAGTAGTAGTGGGCTCGGCCGGTCTCGGCGGTCCGTTCGACGGCCTCGCGGGTGGCATAGGCAAACATCAGAACGTCGTCGCTCTCGACGTCCTGGGCGATGACGGGAATCAGTCCGTTGTCGAACTCCAGATCGACCTCGAGGGAAGTCATGGCCGGAGGAAGGATTCGTTGCCGGATAGCCGTTACGTCTGCTATGCCACGACCCCGAACAGGCCCAAAACCAGGAAGAGCAGGTCTCCAACCGTAAGCGCGAGGACGAGCCCGAGAAAGGTCGGGACGATGAACGGGATGCCGGGCGAAACCCAGACGGACTCGGCGTCGACGATCCGGTCGAGCCCGGTCCGGAGGTCCTCGGGGTCCGTGCCGTACGCAGTGGTGTCGATGGCCGCGAGGAACGCCGCTGCACCCCAGCGATCCTCGATGGGACCGTCGTTCCAGTCCGCCGCCTCGGCCCGGGATCCGGCACTCGTGTCCGCAACGCCCCCTGTCTCGACCGCCCCGTCGGTCGGGTCGCCCGGATCCTCGGGGAGCGTGTTCGGGTCCACGAGAGCCGGGTTCGCACACACGGTGTCGAGATCGACCCGGCGCCACCGGAGGTACATCCGCAGCGCGTCCAGGTCCAGGCCGGATTGGGTAAACGAACCGTCCGTATCGAGGAGGGTCCCGTGTCGCTCAAGGAGACTCGAGACGGACACCCGCCGGGCGACGAAGGAAAGCGGGGAGCGTTCCCCCGACCGGGCGTTCCCGACCGCGAGCGCGATCGGATACGCGACGCCGACGAGCACGGCGTTGGTCAGGATGGTCAGCGAGAAGATCCCCAGGTCCGTGACCACGACGGGGAGGGTCGTTCCGAACAGTTCGTAGGCCGGATAGGTCGGAAAGAGCACGGCGATCGCCAGGAACGCCTTCGCGTCGGCCCCGCCGAAGCTGCCCGTGAACCAGAAGCCCATGGCGAGTGTGCCCACGATGGCGATGCCGAGGCCCGCCCGCAGGAGAAACAGGCTGAACCCCGGCCCCTCGAATCCGAGGACGAGAGCGTCCCAGAGGAGAAGCAACACTCCCAGAGAGACGAGCGGGTACCACGTCCGGTTGGGAACTCGTCTCGTCCTGGCGTCCCGGACGGCGGCCCACCCGAGGACCGGAACCGCGAGCAGCCGCAGGAGGTCGGGAATGGTGGCGTCCACGAGTGGATCTCTTGCCCGGTCGCGGTTTAGCTGTTATCGTCTCGGCTCGATGACTCGTCTCACCAAACCGGTTCCAGAGCCGCCAGGATTGCATCGATTTCCGCCTCGGTGTTCGGGGCGTGAATCGACACGCGAATCGAGTCGGAGAGGGGCAGTGACCGAACGGCGATCCCGGCCGAATCCAGTCGCTCGACCACCGAATCCGCGTCCGGGACCGCGAGGGTGACGAGACCGGTCGGCGACTCGGCCGGGCTTCTGAGACGGGCGGACGGGATCCCTTCGACGAACCGGGAGCGAAGCGTTCGAATCCGCTCGTTGACCTGTTCGAGGCCCACACGCTGCATCGTTTCGATGGCCGTCCGGAGGCCCGCAAATGGGCCAGGGCTCATGGTTCCGACTTCGAACCGTTTCGCATCGTCGTGGAGTTCGTATTCGCCACCCGAGGCGGTCGAAACGCTTCGATACCCGACGTGAATGGGTTCGAGGGCTTCGACGACCGCCGGGGCCACGTAGAGATAGCCAGCACCCCACGGGCCGAGCAGCCACTTGTGACCGGCGCCGGCGACGAAATCCGCGTTCCAAGTCCGAATATCGACGGGCCGCTGGCCCGGCACTTGAACGGCATCGACGAGGGCAAGCGCGTCGTTTTCGTGGGCGATCTCGACCATCTCTGAAACGGGATGGGCCCGTCCGTAGAGCCAGTCGACGGCGCTGACACAGAGCAGACCGGCACCCTGAACCGCTCGGTCCAGCGCCTCGAGGTCGATCCGGCCCCGGTCCGTTTCCAGCACACGGACCTCGATACCCGCCGCGTCCTGGAGTCGGGTCCACGGGAGTCGACCCGCGGCGTGTTCGAGATCCGTCGTGACGACGACGTCTCCCGGCTCCCAGTCGATCGCCGTTCCAACTCGGTTGATCCCCTCCGTCGTGCTCTGTGTCAGTGCGATCGTCGACGGAGAAACGCCCACCAGGTCGGCGATCGACTCGCGGGCATGCTCGAAAATCTCGTCGGCTGCGGGGTACATCCCGACATCCCGTGGCGCCTGGAATTCGTGGTATTCGATCGCGGCGTTCGCCGCGGAAACGACGGGGCGAGGGCTCGGGCCACTTGCCCCCCAATTGAAGTACAGCCTGTCAGCGAGTGCGGGCATCGCGTTCCGGAGTGCAGGAACGGTGTCGGGAAGCTCGGGTTCGGACGACGAAATCCATGGCTGGGCTGCCATTAGGTTCCCGTTCGGGGAGTGTGGCCTTCAATCCGGCCACTCGAACCGTTTGCCGGCCGCCGTCGTTTCATTCGACCCGAGACGATGGGGCCGGTCGTCGTTGTCCGGGCCCAAGGTGGACCTGCAGTAAGCGGGACTATCCGTGAAACTGCTGCTCGAAAAGTGCTCCCCGAAAGGGGGACGCCGAACCGTCGGTTCCTGGCCGATCAGATGACGCGGTCCTGGAGGAAGTCCAGGTGCTTGGCGTTGTAGACGAGTTTGACCTCGTCGGCCGACGGCGAGCCGATACAGGTCAGACGGACGTTCTCGTCCTCGACTTCCTCATCGGAGAGGATCTGCTGCATGTCCATCTCGACGTCGCCCTCTTTGACGATTCCGGCACAGTTCGCACAGGCGCCGGCCCGGCAGGAGAAGGGCCAGTCAAAGCCCTGTGCTTCCGCGGCCTCGAGGATATACTCACCTTCGCCGACGTCGAGTGTCCCGTAGTCTTCATCGTCGAGTCCGGCGTCCGCCGCCTTCTCGAACAGATCGCCGTCGTCCAGGTCCCAGCCCTGGTCGTCGAGTACCTCGTAGTTGACGTATTCTACTGTGGGCATCACCAGCAGTATACACACGCAGAGGGGATAGTAGTTTTCCTTTTTCCACCATTCTTCGGCAAAATCCGCCGACACCTCCGGACCCGGCGGGGAAATCCACTCGGCGCGCGGGCAATCACGATGGCGCCGGCTTAAAAGGTCGGGCCGCGAAACCGTTATCCATGCGCGAGCGATTCGAAGTCATTCCCGCGGTAGATCTCAAAGACGGTGAAGTCGTCCAACTCGTCCAGGGCGAGCGGGGAACAGGGAAGACCTACGGCGATCCGGTCGCGGCCGCCACCGGCTGGGTCGAGGCGGGCGCGGAGACGCTCCACCTCGTCGACCTCGACGGGGCCTTCGAGGGCGAACGACGGAACGCCGGGGCGATCGACGCAATCCTCGAGGCCGTGGACGTGCCCGTGCAGCTCGGGGGTGGGATCCGGACCGCGGCGGACGCACTCGAACTGCTCGACTCGGGCGTCGAGCGCGTGATCCTGGGCACCGCAGCCCTCGAGGAACCCGCACTCGTCGAGCAAATCAGCGACATCCATCCCGACGGGGTGCTCGTCAGTCTCGACGCGAAAGACGGCGAGGTCGTCGTCTCGGGTTGGACGGAAGGAACCGGGCTCGACCCGGCCGAGGCCGCCAGTCGATACGAGGCCCTCGGCGCAGCCGGGATCCTCTTCACCGACGTCGACGTCGAGGGCAAACAGGAGGGCGTTCGGACCGAGCTGGTCGAGCGGGTCGTCGACGCCGTCGAGATTCCGGTCGTGGCAAGCGGCGGGGTCGCCAACATCGAGGACGTCGTCGCGCTCAAAGCGGTCGGCGCAGCGGCTGTCGTCGTCGGGACCGCCCTCTACGAGGGTGCGTTCACCCTCGAAGCGGCCAAATCGGCGGTCGAGTAGGCGATCCGAGCACAACGGTCATATGGGTCCCCCGGCTGGAATGGGGTATGAGCGAACGGCAAGCGGCCCGAAAGCGGGAGACCGCCGAGACGGAGATCTCGGTCACGGTCGACCTCGACGGGACCGGCGAAACGACCGTCGACACCGGCGTGGGCTTTTTCGACCACATGCTGACCGCGTTCGCCCGCCACGGCTACCTCGATCTGACCGTCCGGTGTGCGGGCGACCTTGACGTCGACGAGCACCACACCGTCGAGGACGTGGGAATCGTCCTTGGCCAGGCCATCGACGAGGCCCTGGGAGAGCGTCGGGCGATCCGCCGATTCGCCGATCGGACCGTTCCCATGGACGAGGCGCGGGCGACGGTCGTCCTCGACGTGAGCGGACGGCCGTACTTCGAAGCCACGGGAGCGTTCTCCCAGGACCGCGTGGGCGAGTTCACGAGCGTGCTCGGGACCCATTTCGTCCGCTCGCTCGCGGAGCACGCGGGCCTGACCCTGCAGGTGGATTTCGAGGGCGAAAACGCCCACCACGAGATCGAGGCGCTCTTCAAGGCCCTTGGAGTCGCTCTCGACGATGCGACCCGTCTCGACGACCGCCGGAGCGACGCACCGAGCACCAAGGGCACGATCGAATGACGGGATCCGGGAGGAGGTGATCGCGGATGTTCGGGTCCATCATGGAGAAGTTCGAGGGAAGTCCGGGCCAGCAGGCCGTGGTTCGGCTCATGCTCGAGCGGGGGTTTTCCGTCAACGAGGAGGGACGAGTGGTCTCCGGCTCGATCGAGATCCCCAACACCCAGGTCGCCGAGGAGGCGGGCGTGGATCGACGGGTCGTCGACACGACGACCAACGCGATCCTCACCGACCCGGAACTCGAGCGGATCTTCCGGAACATCTCCCAGATTCCGAGCTTGATGGACCTCGCGCCCTTGCTGGACCTGACCGTCCTCACGATCGCGGTCACCAGCGCCGGGGAGTCCGGCATCATCGCCACGATCACGAGCCGCCTCGCCGACCGGGGCATCACGATCCGCCAGGCGGTCAGCGAGGACCCCGAGTTCACCGACGAGCCGCGGCTCCACATCATCACGGAAGAGCAAGTCCCGGGCGATTTGCTCACCGAGCTTTCGAACCTCGAGTTCGTTCGGTCGATCGAGATCGCCTGATCGGGTTGATCGGTCGGTGCCGACCGCAATGACGAAACCGCAATCCCGAAGGCACTCAGTCACCGACTCCGGACGATGAGGGATCCCGGCGCCGACCCCGAGCCCTACAGGACGGTGGCCGGAGAGGGGCGCTCGTACTTCGAGATCCGGGGCTCGGAGTTCACCGGGCACGTCGCTCCCGCACGGAGCAAGGTGGCCGCCGAGGACTACATCGAGGCCGTTCGAGGCGAGTTCTCGGGGGCGACGATCATCCCGGCTTACCGCGTCCGGGTCGACTCCGGCCACGGATACATCCTTCGAGAGTACCAGGACGACCATTACGAGCCAACGGGCTCCGCGGGGAAACCGGCGCTGAACGTCCTCGTCCAGCAGGACCTCGAGAACGTGGTCGCGGTCGTCGCCCGCATTTACGGCGGGACGAACCTCGGGATCGGCGGGCTGGCTCGGGCGTTCAGTCGCGGCGTGAAAGAGGCCGTCGAGGACGCCGGCGTGACCGAGACCCGGCCGGAGGAGACGTTCGGCATCGAAGTTGTCTACGACGATTCGGGGACGGTCAGGGGGATCCTGGAGTCAGCCGACGTGGATTTCGACGCGGAGTACCAGGAGCAGGTGTCCTTTTCGGTGACGGTTCCGGTCGGAGAGGCCGACGCCCTCCGGGATCGGATCCGCAGCGCGACGAGTGGTCGCGCCGAGATCGAAATGGATAGCTAGTCGGGCAAAGCCGGCCGACGGGCAGTCGTCCAGCCCAATATCGGGTCAATCGACGATGAGTTCGTCGTCGCCGTCCTCGACGATCGCCGGTTCCGCGCGGGTCTTCATTTCGGTCTCGTAACGGTCGATCCAGTCGGCGAAACACTCCGGGCAGAGCCGCTGGGCGTCGATCTGGGAGCGGTCGACGGTCAGGCGAATGGTCCGGGAGAGGGCGTCGGAAACCGGCTCCCCACAGGCATCACACTGTTCGGCGTCGGTCATACCCGAGACACCGGCCGGGATCGGCATATAAGTTGGTTCTTTCTCGGTCGGAACTGCAGTGCCCCGTCTACGCCGAGTCAGTCGTGCCAAAGGCCCGGTCGCCCGCATCCCCCAGCCCGGGCACGATGTAGCCGTCCTCGTCGAGGTGGTCGTCGATGGCGACGGTCAGGACCCGCACGTCGGGGAATTCCTCCTCGATCCGGATGATGCCCGCGGGGGCGCTGACGGCCGCGAGCAGGATGACCTCGGCCGCCGGTGGGGCGTCCGCAAGCACCCGTTCGAGAACCGTGCTGGCAGTCGAGCCGGTCGCGAGCATCGGATCGGCGACGATGACCGTGTCCTCGGGGGTGATCTCGGGGAGTTTGACGTAATCGATGTCGATGGGAAAGGTCCCGTCCTCGTCCATCCCGCCCGCCTCGTCCCGGCCGGCGCTGATGACCCCCTGGCGGGCCGCTGGAAAGGCCTTGAGCAGCCCCTCGACGAACGGGGTGGCCGCCCGGAGGACGTTGACGATGACGACGTCCTCGAGGCCGCTGACCCGCTCGCCCATCGTCCCGGTGAGCGGGGTCTCGATCTCGACGTACTCGGTCTCCATCGCGCCGTCGACGATCTCGTACCCGCAGAGGCGACCGAGTTTGACCAGGCCCTTCCGGAACCCGATCTGCTCGGTCCCGCGGTCCCGGAGCCGCGAGAGCGTGTCGGTGGCAAAGGCATGATCGATCAGTGCGCCGTGTTCTTGCTCCCGGATGGGCATGTGCGAGTGCTCGGCGGGTGTCCAATTATCGGTGTCGATCCGCGGAAGCCGCGGCCGCAGGGAAAAGGTGTTTAGCGTTCGGTACGCAGTGAATCCTCATGGAAGAGAGCATCTCGGGTTTCAAACAGCGGGGAACCTGGGGTGAGGTCGTGGAGCACGGCGAGCGAATCACCAACGCACTCCGGGAGGCCGGCGCGAGAGAGTCCCACACGGACGCCTTCGAGGAGTGGGTCGAATGGCGGCCCAAGATGCACGAGCAGATCGAGTCCGACGTCTCCGAGAAGACCGCCGACCAGGCCAGCGTCGGCAAGGGGGAGGGGGAGGCCAAGGGAAAAACCGCCGACGAGGACCTCCAGTCCGCCGGCGAGCGGCTCACGGAGTCCTACGAACACATCGAGGACAACGACGCGAACGGGGCCGTCGAGAAGTGGCAGGACACCATCGATTACGTGGCCCGCGCGGCCGACACCGCGAGTCGAAAGGCCCTCCGGAAACTCGAGAACACCGTCTATCAGAAGGTGATGACCCAGGTCGCCCCCTACTACTTCGACAACGACCTGATCAGCGCGAACATCCAGCGGGTGCGCGCCCAGGACGAGTTCGTCTTCGAGGTCAACGTCAACGACGAGGAGTTGAAGGAGGAGGTAAAAGAGCACCTCCGTTCGTTCGAGGACGTGGATCGCTGGCACGTGGACACCGAGAAAGACATCGAGGTCGCCAAGGCCGTCGAGGGGGTGGAAGCGCCGTCGGGGGCGGACAAACCGGACGACGCAAAGCCGGATTCGCAGACGAACTGAGGGAGTGGGGCTTGCCGGACGTCGTTTACGTCCCTTTCCCCGGGGATTTGGTCGATTTGAACGATTCGAGTTCCCAAACCAGATCTCGTCACAAATACGCCATTCGTCTCTCCTTCGCGACCGCTCAAGAAGTTATTCGCCACTCGGCTCTTCGGCAACGGCATCCCACGCGTCGCTGTCGAACTCCTTCCCGTCGTCGTATTCGGCCGCAACCGCATTTGCCAGTGACAGTCCAGCTTCTGAGGCCAGATATGAATCCGAAACCCGCCAGTAGTTCGCCCGGTGTTCCACCAGGCCGTCTTCCTCCATTCGTCGGAGCGTCGGGCCCACACTTCCCTGTGGAATGTCAGCCCCATCGGCGATTTCGGTCATGCGAAATGCGTAGGCCTCGTTCTCCAGCAAGAATGTCATGATCCGCTCTGCGTTCGTGCCCGGAGAGATGCTGTCGTCCGCGATCGTCTCGAAACGCTCCTTTGGGATCGGCATGGGGGGAGGTTGTACTGTATCATTGACTGCTATTGTATTAAAATATATTATAGGTATGGTTATATCAAATATATCTTGTTGTATTATCGAACCGTGGACGGCTACCGGCTCCAAATCCTCGTCCGGGTTGCCCTCATCCAGGAACGTAGGGCAGTCGCAGTCGGGCGGTTCCATGGTGAATTACACGAACCCAGCCGTATTCGTTCCACTTACCAGAGATTGTTAAATTACACACAGAAGGGCGCGTCATCAGTATTTTTGGCATTGTAGCAAATTATTTGCGTCATACGTGTGTCAGACACCGAGTATGGAACTAACGGTCTCACTCAGTCTTGGCCGCCTGAACGTCGAGCTAGCCGGAGAAGACCGAGAGGAAGTTCAGGAAGAGCTCATCAACTTCATCAGTTTTATCGAGGAAAATGAGGATATACTCGAAGGCTACGCTAGCCAGGAATCTAGTAATACGGCCGAGAATGTCTCGGTCCCCGAGACAGATGATACGTCAGATCGACCAACCCAGGGTTCGGGTCCAAGGTTCGGAGACATACCAGATAAGACAGGTATCGACAATGCGGTCCTCAATCAGTACTTCGACGTAAACCCCGACGGGGACGAGCCACCCTCTCTCAATTTCGAAGTCGATGTGTTGGGCGAATCCGGATCGGGCAGGAGCGAAATGCAGATGCGAGCCTCTTTGATTTTCTTTACACTCTGGAGGGAATGCATGGGAATTGAGTCGGTGATGTCGCCGGAGCTCAAGGACGCGCTTAGAATTTCCGGCATTGACGATTCGAGTCTATACAACATGTATTATTTCAATGAGGGTGAGGGTGACCAATATTTCCGAAGGGAAGGGACTGGAGAACATACAGCGATCGAACTCACTCTCCCTGGTCGGAGAGAAGGGTGCGACCAGATCGCGCGCACGGTGGACCGTCTCGAGTCTAACGAGGACTAATGAGTTTTGATCGCTATCTTGAGGGGTTAGATGATGACGCCGGCGGCAAGGAGCATGCCGCACTTGCGCTCTACTACCTTGATGAAGTTGAAGGCCAACCCAAAGTAGCCCAGGCCGAAGTCAGGACCGAAATTAAGCAGTCGCGATCCATTTACTCCCCATCCGGGGTTTCTAGATATTTCGATCGGCTTGATGGAGACGGCCTGATTGCTTCGGTGGGCAATGGTGAATATCGTCTTACCCCTGCCGGGGTTGAGTACGTAGAGGGGTGGCTCGATGAAACCGTACTCGTCAACACAAGGGACGAGGGAGATCTGTTCATCAACACAGATGGTTTCGAAAGCGACGAGAGGTACGCGCAGCTCGTTGACGACATCAACGAATGCTACCGATATCGCATCTACGACGCGACTTTGGTGCTCAGCCGGAAGCTCTTTGAGGATTTGATTTTCCAGATTCTCAAGACATACTACTCGGGGGACGATGTCCAGATGTTCTACGACCAGGAGAACAGCCGCCACTACAGCTTCGATGAGCTTCTTAACAACCTCTCTGACACCGTCCCAACTCTGAGGAGGTTTTCGCGCGAGCTCGACCGGTCCCTGGTTGAGGGCATCCGCGAGCTCAAGGACGAAGGGAACGCCGGGGCCCACGCCCTCCGGGTGGAATTCGCCGACGAGGAGGTTGAGGCGTTTTCCGGGGAGGCGACAAGGTTCGCGGAAATCCTCTACGACATACTCCAGGGAATTCGTATCGCCGAACAAGCTGAATGATTGGTGGATTGAGGTCAATCCCCGATGCCGTTCGAATCAATTCGGTCAATGGCCTCCGGCAAGCGCTCGACCACTAGTTCGTGCCCGTCCTCAACCTTTCGAGCGAACCCGTCCTCCCGCAGGTTCATGAAGTAGCCCCTCACCGTGCTCTTCTTCTTATCGAGTAGCACCCCATATATTTCGCTGTAAGGAATCGAGTCACTCTCGGCGAGGTCGGCCTCGAACTGGTACCGCCTGGCGATTAGATAGATGAGGATCCTGTCCTCCGGCCGGATCTCCCGGTACTCGCCAAGCAGCTCAATCGTGCCGTCCTCATGGAATTGGAACATCCCCTCGAGGTCGTCAAGGTGCCCCTCGAGGATAGTCTCCGTTTCGGTCAGGAACTTACTTTTGATCTCCTCGTCCAGGGTCATTCCGCGAACCCTCCATTGACCGCCTCGTCTCCTTCCTTGGTGATCATCCACAGCTGGTTCTGTCCCTTCCTCCCCTGCCGCATCAGCCATCCCCGGTCATTGGCCCCGGCAAGTACGTCACTCATGTTGGCCGGCTTCCTGAGGCGGCAGTCCTCGTAGGCGTCCTCCACGTCGGCAACCATGAAGGGACCTTCGTCCGCCTCGTGGACGAGCCAGAACCCGATAGCGGTCGCTCGCTCGACGTGGGTGTTTGGAGAGGTAAGGTCAAGGAACTCCTCGAGGTCCGATTTCGATGGCATGATCGTGCCGCCCTCAAGCATGTCCTCCAGCTCACCAACACGGCGCTCCAAATCCTCCACACGCTCTTCGATGTCAGCGGTCATCGTGATCACTCTTTATCAGATCCTTGGCTTTGTCGTAGTCGTAGGTCGGGACCGTGTACTCGCCGTCGTCGTTAGCGACTAGGTTCATCTCGTCCAAGTCCCGGACGGCCGTCTTGACGGTGTTATGGTTGATCCCGGAAATCTGGGAGATGTCCAATGGGGTCGCGCCCTCCTCCTCGGATAGCCCGATTTCATAGGTCGCCTTGCGAGCGAGGAGGACCACAGCCGTTTGGGCGACCGCCGAGAGTTCCTCGAACTTATCCGTCGGAAGAAGGGTCCCGCTGTTGTCCCCGATCCCCACGAATGGGGCCAGTACGTCGGTTAGCATGCTCTCGTTGAAGTCGTCCTCATCGACGAGCAGGTCGTCGAGCGATTTCTGCTGCGTCATAGGCCTCTGTTTTAGCGGGAGCCCTATAAGCTTTTGGTCCGTTGGAGATAGTAAAGATAGTTAGGACGGTATTTAAGTCCTATTTTTTTCAAGAAAACGTGAGTTCGTCGATGACATCTGTCGAATCAAATCGCGTTGGCAATATCGAAAAACAAAGCGTTCCAATGTAAAAACGCCATAAGTGAGAGGGATTATACTCGATATTTGTACGGGAATAGACCAACGTGATTGATTTTGAAGGACTATTACCAACTTATTGGTGTTTGAAATAGTAGAGATAGCTACCCCGATATAAATAATCTATCTTTGTAATTTAGAACAGCAGATGGATAGCAAACCGCTCTCGTATCAAATTACGTTGATGCTTGAATATAGGAAACCGTTGATGGTCATACTACCCTTTCTTTTTTAAGTTATTGTCGGAGTTCCGAGTAAGCTGCATCAACGCTAGGTCACGCCACCAGATTACTCCGGAAGTACGGCGTTGATGATAGTGGAAAATGGACTACCGGTTAAAGTTCATTATCCGAATCTTCGCCAACACCGTAATTCTGGTGGAAAAGTGTAGGAGACAATCGCGTTCACTTCGGAGTTATGTAGAAATAGAGGGCTGGGATACTATCCGGTCCAAGAGAGCAAAGATGGCCAAACGAAATCATTGTTTACGCTCAACAGATTTCCAAGGACAATATCCGCTTCGACAATCCGATGGTTTTAGAATCCCAGAACCAGGCCAACGACCAAGTTTGCCGACCGGCTCAAGGTCGTCTTTGAGGGGTTCGAGGGCGAGATCAGACACGAGAACCAAAAAGGGCTCAAGCTGAATCCGGACGACCGGTAGCCGACCATTGTACAGATACCCCTAGTAAGAGAGATGGCCCTCCCGGCCCACACGATACAGTCTTCCTCTCCAAACCATTCCACCCCACGTCCGACAGGCACTTACCCGCCCGCCGTGCAACCGCACGTGATGAGTGTCGGCGCACTCGCCACCCTCGCGGTCGCCGGGCTGGCCAGTCTCTTCATGGCCTGGGCGATCGGCGCCGGCTCGAGTGGCTCGACCCCCTTCGCCCCGGCCGTCGGGGCGAACGCCATCTCGGTCATGCGGGCCGGCTTCCTCGTCGGTATCCTCGGCTTCGCCGGCGCCGTCCTCCAGGGCGCAAACGTCTCCGAGACTGTCGGCACCGGCCTGATCGGGGGCGTGACGCTCACGCCACCCGCCGTCGTCACGATTCTCGCCATCGCCGCCACGCTCGTCGCGATCGGCGTGTTCGCCGGGTACCCGATCGCGACCGCGTTCACCGTGACCGGCGCGGTGGTCGGGGTCGGCCTCGCACTCGGCGGCGATCCGGCCTGGGGGGCCTACCGAGAGATCGTCGCGCTCTGGGTGGCCGTCCCGTTCGTCGGGGGCGGCGTCGCCTACGCGACGGCGAAGATACTTCGATCGACCGACCGCGACCGGCAGACGGTCCCCCTTCTCGGCGCACTCGTTGGCGTGGTCGTGGCGAACATCCGCTTTGACGTCCTCGGTGCAGACGGGGCCAGATCGATCGCCCGGGTCGTCGCCGACTCGGTTGCCGGACCGGAAACGGGGCTCGTCGGGGCAGCCTCTGTCGGGCTCGGGATCGCGGTGGCGGCGGTGCTCCGGTGGGACCTCGGCCGGGACCCGATCGTGGGAATGCGGCACTTCCTGATCGCAATGGGCGGGCTGGTGGCCTTCTCCGCCGGCGGGAGTCAAGTCGGGCTGGCCGTCGGCCCGCTGATTCCGCTCGTGGGCGAGAGCCTCCCCCTCCTGGCGATCCTCCTCGGGGGCGGGATCGGGTTGCTCGTGGGCTCCTGGACCGGGGCCACCCGGATGATCAAGGCGATCGCCCAGGACTACTCCTCGCTCGGCCCGCGGCGGTCGATCGCTGCGCTCATTCCGGCTTTCGTGCTCGCCCAGAGTGCCGTCTTCCTCGGCGTCCCGGTCTCCTTCAACGAGATCGTCGTGAGCGCGATCATGGGCAGCGGCCTGGCCGTCGAGGGTCGGGAGGGGGTGAGTGCGTCCAAAATGGGCTACACCGTGCTGGCGTGGGTCGGCTCGCTTTTCGGTGCGCTCGTCGTCGGGTATGCCGGGTTCCAGGTCGTACTGGCTGTCTTCTGAGGCCGTGCCCGTTTCGGCCCCGAGAAAACGCGACTGGCAGTGGCCGCTCGGTACCGGGCTACAGTTCCTCGACGCCCGGTTCCTCCGAATCCGGCGGTCCGTCCTCGTCCTCGTGCTTTCGCACGCGGGCCTTCATGATGCGGGTGTCCTCGACCTGTTCGGCCCGCAACTCGATGTTCTCGTAGGTGAAGACCTCGCCCTCCTCGACCAGCCGGCCTGCCCGGTTGAAGATGAACCCGGCGATCGTCTCGAACTCCTCGCCCTCGGGGAGATCGATGTCGAGGGCATCGTTGACCTCCTCGATGTTGACCTCGCCCCGGACGAGCACGGTCCGGTCGTCCACTCGATCGACGGGTCGTTCCTCCTCGCCCTCGAGGATCTCGCCGACGATCTCCTCGATGATGTCCTCGGTCGTGATCAGCCCCTCGGTGGTGCCGAACTCGTCGATGACGATGACCATGCCGACCCGCTCTTCTTGCATCTCCTGGAGGAGTTCGTCCGCGTTCTTCGATTCGGGCACGTGGAGGGTCGGCTCGATGAGGTCACGGAGGGTCGCCGCACCGTTCTCGCTGTAGAGGTGCTCCCGAACCAGATCGCGCAACTGGACGATGCCGATGACCGTATCGAGGCTCCGACTCGTAGACCGGCACTCGCTCGTGACCGCTCTGGGTGCAGGTCTGGATCGCCGTCTCGATGGAGTCATCGGCGTCGACGGCCGTGACGTCCAGTCGGGGAGTCATGACCTCCTTGGCGATCGTGTTGTTGAATCGGAAGATGCGCTTGAACATCTCGCGTTCGTCGGCCTCGATGACCCCCTCGCGCTCGCCGGTCTTGATGAGGTTCTGGATTTCGTCGCGAGTGACATAGGAGGTCTCGATGGCCGCGTGCCCGCCGGTGACGCCGATCACGACCCGGGAGAGCCAATCGAAGAGGACGACGAAGGGAAAGAGCAGCCGCTCGGTGAGCGCGAGCGGCCGCGAGACTCTAAGGGCCCAGGATTCGGTGTGTTCGACCGCGTAGGACTTCGGCGCGATCTCGCCGAACAACAGCACGAGCGCGGTGACCCCGAAGGTGGCCGCAAAGACCGCCTGGCCCTGAGAGAGGTAGTAGCCCAGCAGAGCCGTCGCGATGGAGGACATCGCAATGTTGACCAGGTTGTTGCCCACGAGGATCGTCACGAGCAGGCGGTGGGGGTCGGATTTGAGTTCCTTGACGACCGACGCTCCCGTGACACCCTCCTCGTACAGGGCGTCGATCCGGTGGCGGGCAAGCGAGAACATCGCGATCTCCGAAGAGGAGAAAAACCCGGAGAGCGCGACGAGCAGGAGGATAACGCCCACACCGAACACGGTCCAGGCTGTGGGGGAGGCAGCGATACCCAACCCGGCGGTCATGGCAGGAACAATGCCCATCAACACCGGGACTTCCGGGCCCGGTACCTAAAGCGTTTCTTCAGGGGACCGGCACGCACAATCGGCCAGGTCGTCCGGACTCGGCAGGGTTTTCCACGCCCGTCCCCGAGGCCGGGATATGACACAGGCGGTATCAGAGGAGCCCGCGTCCGTGGACGCGGACCTCACGCTGTATCGGTTGCAGGGCTGTCCCTTCTGCGAGCGAGTGGTCCGCACCCTCGATGACCTCGATGTGTCCTCTCACTCCAGGTTTATCGAGGCAAACCATTCCGAGCGAAACGTCATCAAGGAACTCTCGGGGAGCCGCGAGGTCCCGGTGATCGTCGATCACAACACGGGCGTGACGATGGGCGAGAGCGGCCGGATCGTGAAGTACCTGTATTCCACCTATCGCAACCGAGGTGAGCAATAATGCGCCGCAAAGTCGTCGAGTTCGACGAGACCGACCACGTCGAAGCGGGCGAGCGGGCCCCCGATTTCACCCGGCCGCTCGTGACCGATACCTTCTGGGAGGACGTCGCACTCTCCGACCTCCTCGAGGCCGGCCCCGTCCTGCTCGTCTTTCACCCCATGGACGGGTCCTTCCCGACCACCTACGTTTACAACGAACTCCAGGATCGCACGATTCTCGAGGGGCCGGCCCAGGTCGTCGGCGTCACCATCTCGACCCCGTACGACCATTCGCGGACGATCGAGGAGCGAGGGCTCGAGTCGATGCGCGGCCTGTACGCCGATCCGAAAAACGGCGTCGCCGCCGAATACGGTATCGTTCACGACCTCGACGGCATGGAAGGGGTCGAAGAGCCCCGCCTCTCGCTTTACCTCGTCGAGCCCGACCGCACCGTCAGCTACGCCTGGGTCGCCGAGGCCTGGCCGGAGTTCCCCGATTACGACGGCCTCGAAGACGCCCTCGCGTCCCTCGGAGACGAGTTCTGAGGCCCCAACACTTCTTGGGATCGACGCCCTCCGCTCACGTATGACAGACCCGGACGAGCGTGCGGGCGAGGCGGCCATCTCTCGGGCCGCAGCCGCGATCGAGCGCGGCGAGCTGGTCGTCTACCCCACCGAGACGGTCTACGGGCTGGGGGCAGACGCACTCGATCCGGCGGCGATCGAACGGGTGTTCGAGGCGAAAGAGCGGGACCGCGAGGAGCCGATCTCCCTCGCCGTTCCCACCCCGAGGCGGCCCTGGACTACGTCTCGGTCGGCGACCGGGAGCGGGCGTTCATGGCGGCGTTTTTGCCCGGCCCGGTGACAGTCGTTGCGACAAAGCGCCCGGTCGTCCCGGACGTGCTCACCGGTGGCCCCGACCGGGTCGGGATTCGGGTCCCGGATCATCCTGTGGCCCTGGACCTACTCCGGGCAGTCGCGCCGCTCACCGCCACCAGCGCGAACGTGAGCGGTCGGCCCAGCGTGACCGATCCGGCCGACCTCGACCCGGAGATCCGGGCGGCCGCGGCGGCCGTCCTCGACGGGGGCTCGACCGGCGGAACCGGAAGCACGGTCGTCGACATCGCGCGGGACCAAATCCATCGAGAAGGGCCCCTCGGCGCCGAGATCGAGGACTGGCTTTCGACCCACTAGCGGCGCCCAGACCCCGACCACGGACGTGGCAGGCTCGAGTTTACCCCGTCAGCAGCGACTTCAGCGAGCGCGTTCGCACCCCACACCGGTCCGCGAATCGGCAGGACTCGCACTTCGAATCGTCGCCGACCCGTGGTGGCGGCCCATCCATCGCCCGGACCGCGCGGAGGGTTCGCCGGTAGGCCGCCTTGTGTCTGGTCGTGAGATCCACGGTCCGGACGACGCCGTGGCGGGGGTACTCCACGTACGCCCGCTCGACGTCAGTCTCCCGCTCCCACGAAAGCGCCTTCGCCGCACCGACGGCCTTGACCACCTGGGGCTGCCAAACGCCCGCCGGCGGTGGGGCCCCGGGCGAGACGATGACGGGGGCAAGCGGCTCGGCGAGGACCTTGGCCACCTGCCCGTGGACGTCCTTTCCCCGGAGAAACAGGTCGGTCCACGGCGGGTCGGTAAGGGCAGGCCAGACAGGGAGCGCGTCCCGGGCCGCCCGGAGTGCCTCCCGATACGTCGATGGGTGCACGGCGAGTTTGTCTGCCGGGAGCGGTTCCGGGTTCGGTTCGAGAAACGCGGCATACCGGGCGCTCAGGTCGAGGGCATCGTCGTATTCGACCGGCGGCGAGCGGTCGGTCTGACGCGCGTAGTGCAGTTTCCGCGGGCAGAACGCCGCGAGGGCGAGATCGGAGAGCGCGACGGTGTCGGACATGCAGGAGAGTGGCCCGGTCATGTGGGATAAACCTTCGACCACGATCGGGGCCGAAAACAGCCCTACCCGGCGGTCTTGATGAGATCGAGCAACCCCAGTGACTCGACCACGACCCAGGCGACGAAGACCGCGTAGGCAAGCAACAGAAGGTACGATTCGGCCGTGGAGAGAGTGAGTTTCGTTCGAAGCAGGGTGAAAAGGAGGACCGTCGCGAGGGTCAACACCCCGAACATCGGCGCGGCGACGGCGAAATCCACCGGCACGGTCCCGACGATGAAGACACCGACCGGAATGGCGACCAACAGGTCGAACGTGTTCGAGCCGAGGACGTTGCCGAGGCTCGTCTCGCTTCGGGCGTCCCCGGCCGAGCGGACGCTCACCAGCAGGTCGGGCAAACTCGTCGCCGCGGCCACGACCGTGACCCCGGCGAGAAAGGTTGGAACCCCAACGGCCGTACTCAGCGCTTCGACCTCACCGACGAGGAGGTTCACCGCGACCAGGATGACGAGCAGGCCCGCGACGAATTTCGCCCACTCCCGCCGGCGATCGATCCCTTCGGGCGGTGCCGGCGGTTCGAAGTCGCTCACGTCCTGCCACTGGATGAACAGGTATAGCCCGTAGAGGCCGAGTGGAATCGCCGCGAGCGGGCGGTTGAGCTGGCCAACGAGGGCCGGCCCTTCGGGCAGCGGGAGGTAGATGACCGCGAGGGCAAAGGTCACCACGAGTGCCGAGACGCTGATCATGTAGAACTGGGCCTCCTTGTAGACGATCGCGCGGCTGGCCTCGAGGGGTTTTTCGGTCGAGAGCCCCGCGATGGCCGGGATAACGAGCACGTTGAAGATGGCCGACCCGACGATCGCCCCAACACCGAGGTCGAACGATCCGAGGAGACCCGGCGGCCACGACGCTCGCCAGCTCGGGCAGGCTCGAGCCGACCGCGACGACCACTGACCCCTGGACGATCGCCGGGAGTCCGTACACCGCTGCGAGCCGGGTCGCGGCCCCCTCGAAGTACCCGCTCCCGATCCAGATGGCGACGCTCGCGACGACGATGGCGGCCACCGAGAACGCGGTCGTCGCGGTCCCAAGTCCCATGAATCGACTGTGGAGCCGGCACGACCAAATAAGCCGCCGGTCGCACCCATGCTGTGCCGGGAACTGACGGCGCGTTACCCTACATGTCGACGTCGACTTCCTGGTCCTCGAGGGACTCGTCCAGCCCGGTCTCCTCGAGGCCCGCCGTCAGCCGGTCGGCGATGTCGCGGTCCCCGAGTGCCGACTCGAACGCCTGCCGATAGCGGTCGGCGACGCGGCGTCGCTCGGCCTGTGTTTCCCGGACGGCGAGCCACCGCTGCACCGTCGATTCGGCCCGATCGAGGCGGTCGGCCACGGACGCGACCGTCTCCGTTCCGTCCTCGATTTCGAACAGGAGGGCGGTCACCGTCTCGTCGGGCCGTTCGGCCTCGCGGACGAGATGCAGGTCGAGCCGAGCCCGGGCGACGGTGTCAGCGTCGGGGTCGCCGGCCTCGATCCCGGATGGGGTGCCATCGAGTTCCGCCTCGAGGGCTTCGGCGATCTCTTGGTCCGTGTCGCCGCGATAGAAGCCTGCGACCACCTGCACGAGGGACGACGTCGGAAGCTCCGTCTCGAAATCGCGGGCCGCCGCCATCTCCTCGATCGTTGCGGCGATGGCTTCGAATGGCTCCCTTTCCGACGTGAGCGAGCCACGCCCCCGTCGCTGTCGCTCGGTGACGCTCTCGGTTCCCGTCACCGACTCGAAGAGCTCCCGCAGTTCCTCGGTCCGGTCCCCCATATCGGGCATACTGAGCCATCGAGGGATAGGTCTATCGTCGGCCCGAGCCTGCTGGAATCGGTCCGCGTCGATCGGCAAGGGCGGGTTTCGATCGAGTCATGAATTCGCTCCGATCACGGGTTCGATCGGGCCAGGTGCTGCCCCCCCCGCTCCCGCGCGATCCGCTGGTGACCGGCAGGCCGTCGTAAGCGAGGAGTCGTTCCTGCCCGCGCGGGCGTCAGACGCCAGCCCGGACGGATAAATAGCCGTTGCAGTGGCAGACCGTCACGTGTGCACATGGCGAAGATGGGGCAAGAATTTCCCCGACCTTCGGGCAGCGTTCGCCGCTTTCACGACGCTTGGAAAGCTTTAAGCGCAAAGTGTGGGCAGGTTTCCGTATGGTGCTACTCGCACAGGCAAGCGACATTTCCCGGGAGACGTTCTGGCAGATCACCCACGCCGGAGAGTTGCTATTCTACTTCCTGACGATCGTCGCGGTGTTGCTCTTCCTGTACGGGTTCTATCGACGAGTCGAACGGTATCGCCAGGGAAGCGAAGACCCCACAGAGCGGCTCGACGACTTCGTCGGGCGGATCGCCGAAGGGACCAAAATCGTGGGGAGTAACGTCAAACAGTTCGATCGGGACTTCTTCGCGGGCCTGATGCACAGCTTCATCTTCTGGGGCTTCATGACCCTGCTGATGGCGACGACCATCGTCGCCTTCGAGATGGACATCTGGGTGAAGTTGCTCCGGCAGGAACACTTCTTCAATGGCGACTTCTACCTCTCCTTTTCCTTCGTCGTGGACGTGATGGGCTTCGTCTTCGTGGTCGGAATGGCGATGGCGCTCTTCCAGCGCTATATCACCCGCAAGGATCGGCTCTGGGGCGAGCACACCCGCCTCGAGGACGACCTCTTCGTCTGGTCGCTGTTCCTGCTCGGCGTCGGGGGCTTCCTCCAGGAGGGTGTTCGCATCGTCGGAGCCGGCATGCCCGACTTCGAGACAGTGAGCGTGATCGGCTGGACTCTCGCCTCGGTCTTCACGAGCGTGGGCATGAGCCCGGACATGGCCGCCGCGCTGTACCGGCCGCTCTGGTGGTCACACGCCCTGCTCGCGCTGGGATTCGTGGCGACGGTCCCCTACGCCAAGCCGGTCCACATGTTGACGAGTTACGCGAACGTCATCGCCCGGGACCCGATGGCGGGCAAGCGGCTGCCCGGGGTTCCGGAGGACGCCAGCCCCGAGGAGATCGGAACCAGCACAATCGAGGACTTCAGCTGGAAACAACTGCTCGATCACGACGCCTGTACGAAGTGTGGCCGCTGTACCTCGGTCTGTCCGGCAAACGCCTCCGGCCGGCCGCTCGACCCGCGTGACGTCATCCTCGACCTCCGGAAGTACGGCCGGGAACTCCAGGGAAACGAGACCGAGGAGATCCCCATCATCTCCGGCGAGGAGGAGTCGGTCATCGAACCGGAGACGATGGAGTCCTGCATGTCCTGTCTGGCCTGCGTGGACGCCTGCCCGGTCGAGATCGAACACGTCACCCAGTTCACCGAGATGAACCGCCGGCTCACCGAGTCCGGCCAGATGGACGAGAACGTCCAGGAGGCCATGATGGCCCTCTTCCAGCAGGGCAACTCCTTCGGTGAACCGGAGGGCACCCGCGCGGAGTGGACCGAGGAACTGGACTTCGAGATCCCCGACGCCCGCGAGGAGGCCGTCGAATACCTGTGGTACGTCGGGGACTACCCGAGCTTCGACGAGCGCAACAAGAAGGTCGCCCGCTCCCTGGCCCGGATCTTCGAGGCCGCCGACGTCTCCTATGGGATCCTCTACGAGGACGAGAAAAACGCCGGGAACGACATCCGACGCGTGGGCGAGGAGGGGCTCTTCGAGATGCTGGCCATGGAGAACATCGAGACCTTCGAATCGGTGGACTTTGACACCATGGTCACCACCGACCCCCACGCCTACAACACCTTCGTGAACGAGTACCAGCAGTTCGGCTGGGAGCGCGGGGACGACGTGGAACATTACACCCAGGTCGTCGAGGAGCTGGTCGAGTCCGGCGCGTTGCCCCTCACGGGCACGGAACTCGACACCCGGGCGACCTTCCACGACCCCTGTCATCTCGGCCGCTACAACGAGGAGTTCGAGGCGCCCCGGGCGGTCCTCGAGACGACGGGGGCGGAACTCGACGAGATGCCGCGCAACCGCTCGGACTCGTTCTGCTGTGGCGGCGGCGGTGGCGGGCTCTGGCTCGACCCCGACGAGGACGAGAAGCCCTCCGAGGAGCGCATCCGCGAGGCGCTCGAGGACACCACGGCCGGCGACGACGTCGAGCAGTTCGTCGTCTCCTGTCCGATGTGCATGACGATGTACGAGGACGGCATGAAATCCGGCGGCTACGAGGGCGACATCGAGGTCGTCGACCTTGCCGAGATAGTCTGGGACGCCATCGAAGCCGGCGAGGGGGCCGAGACGCCGGTCGCGGCGGACTGATCAAGCGATTCGGTTTTTTGGGGTGTACGGCTCGTCGTCGGTACTGCAGAAGTCGATCGACGCTATTCTGGGAGGGATTCGACGAACCGGCACTTACAACCCGAACGCTGCGAGCGAGATGCCGGCCAGGCCCACCAACAGCGGGGGGCCGGCCGGCGACAGCAACAGCATGGCCACGAGCGGGATCGCCAGGGCCATAGCCAGCGAGAACCGCAAGGGCGGGGCGGGTCGGGGGCCGTTCGCGCGTGATTCGTGTCGATGGGGTCGGTCGTGTCGTCGCATTGGATTGGAGAGCCGAAGTTCACTCAGGGGGCGATACTGGTCACCAGAAGGGTGGGGTCAGCGAGAACGACGGATCGACCGACGAACCGGATCAGGTCCGCCGATAGAATCCGAAGGGACGTGACGGGCAAATACCCGTCACACGCGCTCCCGCAGTCGACCACCCGGTGACAGAACTGTCACACCGGTTGGTGCAACGAAGGGGGGCACTCGTTTTGGAGGGTGGGAAGCGCGTGGTCATGTCGATCACCGTAGGGACGCATTCCAGCTATCTAAGGGGTGGGTAAAAAACCTTGTGGCCGGTTGTGGACAGTTCACACGCAAGATTTCGGCAGATTTGTTATTTGTTAACAGGCTTCATGTCAGCTGTCGAGGACAGTTTCACCGTCAGCTCCCACCCGCCATTCTGGGGCCAGCATCGAATAGCGAACCACGTCCCGGTACTCGCCCTCGACGAACTTGGCCGCCCGTTCGGTCCCTTCCAGCGTAAAGCCGAGT
Source organism: Halodesulfurarchaeum sp. (assembly GCA_034520565.1). Classification (GTDB taxonomy): domain Archaea; phylum Halobacteriota; class Halobacteria; order Halobacteriales; family Halobacteriaceae; genus Halodesulfurarchaeum. The sequence goes on along the minus strand of JAXHNL010000002.1, from coordinate 627,886 downwards.
TTCTCGAGCAGTCCCTGCGAGGCCCGGTTTGATTCGAGCGCGCGGGCCACAACCCGGTGCAACCGCCGCTGCCCGAACGCGTAATCGAGCAACATCGATGTGGCCTCGGTCATGTATCCCTGTCCCTGTGCCGGGGGCGTGATCCAGTAAACGATGTCCGCACTGCCGGCCGACTCGTCGACGTGAAACAGGGCACAGAACCCGACCGGTTCGACCGGTGGATCGTCGTCGGTCACGTACTTCGGGTTGTATCCGGTTTCCTCGCCGGCCACCGAGACCAGGAACGCCGCGCCGTCGTCGTCTTCCTCGATGTACTTTTCCTGTTCCTCGCGAGACGTCGGCCCGTCGATCGTCACCGGGAGTCTGATCGCCGGGTCGTTCGCGTGTTCCTGGAGGAACGGGGCGTCTTCTTTTTCGACGGTTCGGAGGGCGACTCGCGCAGCCCGACTGAAACGGGGGCCTGGCATGCACCGCTCTATGTCGAGGTGGCCAATAGGCGTTCGCCCCGGGGAAACCATCCGTGGCTACTATCTTGCTCGGCGGCCCAGTGGGCGTATGGACCACTCGCGACGCCCACGACGACTCCGGCAGGACGGGATCCGCGCTCTCGTTCGGGAGACCGACCTCGCCGCAAGCGACCTCATCGCCCCCGTCTTCGTCGACGCCACGACCGACGAGCGTGTGGAGATCCCCTCCATGCCCGGTCACGAGCGGGTTCCGCTCGACGAGATCGTCGACCGCGTCGAGGAGGTTCTCGCGACCGGCGTCGAGGCGATCATCCTCTTCGGCGTGCCCGAGTCGAAGGACCCCGAGGGATCCCGGGCCTGGGCCGAGCACGGCGTCATCCAGGAGGCGACCCGACGCGTGAGCGACGCGACCGACGCGTACCTCATCACGGACGTCTGTCTCTGCGAGTACACCGACCACGGTCACTGCGGCGTCCTCGAGCCGGGAGCGCCAGACGACGTGTCCCTCACCGTCGACAACGACCCGACCCTGGACCGGATCGCCCGGACGGCCGTCTCACACGCCGAAGCCGGCGCGGACATGGTCGCCCCGAGTGGCATGATGGACGGGATGGTCGGCACGATCAGGGACGCCCTCGACGAGGCCGGATTTGAGCACACGCCGATCATGAGCTACGCGGCCAAGTACGAGTCGTCCTTCTATGGCCCCTTCAGGGACGCCGCGGATGGCGCCCCGAGCTTCGGTGACCGGCGGCACTACCAGATGGACCCGGGCAACGGCGAGGAGGCACTGCGGGAAGTCGCTCTGGACGTCGAACAGGGGGCCGACGTGCTGATGGTCAAACCAGCATTGCCCTATCTGGACGTCGTCCGGCGGATCGATGCGGCCTTCGACTACCCGGTCGCGGCCTACAACGTCAGTGGGGAGTACGCCATGCTCCACGCGGCCGCAGACCGGGGCTGGCTCGACCTCGAGGCGACCGCGACGGAATCGCTCGTATCGATCAAGCGGGCCGGAGCCGATCTGATCCTCACGTACTTCGCCGAGGACGTGGCCGAGCGGCTGTAATTCCCCGTCGTCGAACCCGCCGCTTAGCAAGCAGCAGCCGGTGTGAGCGCAGCGGCACCCATCTGCCGTTCCGGGAACCGAAACGTCTTGCCGTAATCACGGATACGTTGGGGTGAATGGGACTGCATGGAGTGCTCGAGGGAGGCCATCCATGAGCGAGGAGAGTGATGGTTCCGGCAGGCGCCCACTCGTGATCGTCCTGCTGGTGGTTTTCGTCGATCTCGTCGGCTTCGGCATCCTCATCCCGATCATTCCGCTCTACGCGGCGGCGTTCGGGGCCTCCGAGTTCGTCGTCGGGGTCCTCCTCGCGTCCTATTCCATCACACAGTTCGTGTTCGCCCCGATCCTGGGCCGGCTCTCCGACGAGCGTGGCCGGCGGCCAGTGTTGCTCCTCTCGCTTGCGGGCAGCGTGATCGCCTGGACGCTGTTCGGGCTCGCCCAGGCGCTCTGGGTGCTCTTTCTCGCCCGGTTTCTCGCCGGTGCCATGGGCGGGAACATCGCGGCCGCACAGGCGTACATCGCCGACGTGACCACCGAAGCAAACCGGGCGAAGGGGCTGGGATTGATCGGGGCAGCGTTCGGCCTCGGTTTCGTCTTCGGACCGGCGATCGGGGGGCTCGTTTCCAGTCCGGCCGCACTGGCTATCGCCGAATCGATCCTCCCGGCCGCGGTGCCGGTCTCGCAGTTCACGATCCCCTCCTTTACCGCCGCCCTCATCACGTTCGTGAACCTCGTCGCCGCATTCTTCCTGCTGCCGGAGACGAATCGGCAGGCCGAAACCCGCGATCGGGAGGGCCGGATCGCCGAACTCACACGCGCGCTCGCCAGGCCCGTCCTCGCCATACTCGTGATCAGCTTCTTCCTGGCGTCGCTTGCCTTCTCGGGAATGGAGAGCATGTTCGTCCTGTTCACGAAGGACATCTACGGCTACGGGACGGCGATGAACGGCTACATCCTGGCCTACCTTGGAGTGATCATCGCCGTCGTGCAGGGCGGACTCGTCGGTCGGGCCGCGGCCATCTGGGACGAAAAGACACTCGCGATGGGTGGGGTGACAGTCGAGTTCGTCGCCCTCGTCGCCGTTCCCTTCGCCCCGCAGTTGGGTCGGTTCCTCTCCGGAATCGGCCCGATCGCTCCCGAACTGCTCGCGCTCCTCGTCGTGCTCTCCGTGCTCGCGGTCGGCAACGGCTTCGCGAACGTCTCGTTGACGACCCTCGTCTCCCGCTCGGCCGCCGAGCGCGACCAGGGCAGCGCGTTCGGCCTCACGCAGTCGGCCGGAAGCATCGCCCGGGCGATCGGGCCGGTCGTGGCCGGGGCGCTTTACACCGGCGTGGCCTTCTGGGCACCCTTCGTGGCTGGCGGACTGGTCCTGCTCCCGATCGGCTGGCTGCTGTACCGGACCGTCATCGAGTCTCCCGGCGCACCGGGCGGAACCGGGGCCTGACCCCGACTGACCGGGTCCCCCAGACAGGCTCCCGGCCGACAGCACTACCTTCATGGCCCCGCCTGTCGAACCACGAGCCATGCGACACGACGCCTCCCGCGACCTGTACGATCGGGCTCTCTCCGTGCTTCCCGGCGGGGTGAACTCCCCCGTCCGGGCGAGTTATCCCTATCCCGCGTTCGTCGAGCGGGGGGACGGGGCCCACGTCATCGACGCCGACGGGAACCGCTACATCGACTACGTCGCCGGGTACGGCCCGGTCCTCCTGGGCCATGACCTGCCCGACCGCGTGATCGCGGCGATCCAGTCACAGGTAAGCGACGGGCCGATGTACGGCGCCCCGACCGAAGTCGAGATCGAACTCGCGGAGTTCATCGCCCGCCACGTCCCCAGCATCGAGATGACCCGCTTCGTGAACTCCGGGACCGAGGCCACGACGGCAGCCGTGCGGCTCGCTCGCGGTTACACCGACCGCGAGAAGATCGTCGTCATGCAGGGTGGCTACCACGGCGCCCAGGAGAGCGACACTCGTCGAGACCGAGCGCGGCCGGTCGGCGCCGTCCAGTCCGGGCGTGCCGGCCGAATTCGCCAGCCACACGATTCCGGTTCCCTTCAACGACGCCGAGCGCGTCGAGCAGGTCTTCGCGGATCGTGGCGAGGAGATCGCCGCCGTCCTCACCGAGCCGATCCTCGGCAACCGGGGCATCGTCATGCCGCAGCCGGGTTATCACGAGACCCTCCGCGAGCTGACCCGCGACCACGGGGCGCTCCTGATCTTCGACGAGGTCATGACCGGCTTCCGGGTCGGCGGACTGGGCTGTGCCCAGAGCCGCTTCGGCATCGAGCCCGATCTCACGACGCTCGCGAAGGTGATCGGTGGCGGGTTCCCGGTCGGGGCGGTCGGCGGCCGGGCCGAGATCATGGAGTCGCTGACCCCGGCCGGGGACGTCTTCGAGGCCGGCACCTTCTCCGGGCACCCGGTGACGATGACCGCCGGGCTGGAGACGCTCCGCTATGCCGCACGGGAGAACGTCTACGAGCACCTCGCCGATCTCGGCGACCAGCTCCGGTCGGGGTTGGTCGACATCGTCGCCGATCGAGCCCCGGGCTACACGGTGACCGGGATCGACAGCATGTTCAAAGTCATTTTTACCCGCACGGGCCCGGCCCAGGACGAGGGCTGTACGACCGGCTGTCGACACGACACGGACTGTGCGAAGGACGGCGCCTGCCCGAAGAACGCGGGCGACGTCGAGGCCGCTGCGACCGACCGCTGGGAGCGAGTCTTCTACCACCAGATGCGCGATGAAGGCGTGTTGCTCACCCCGAACCAGTTCGAGTCCCAGTTCCTCACGGCCGCACACACCGAGGTGGAGATCGAGGAGACCCTCGAGGCCTACAAGGCGGTGCTGTGATGGATGGCGGACCATCCCGAGCCGAGGGGTTTTCCCACACTCGGCGGCGAGAGGGGGTATGAGCGTGACGGGGACGATCGAACTCGCGACCCGGGGCTCGGACCTGGCCCTCCGGCAGGCCGCCCAAGTGCAGTCCCGACTCGCGGACCACCGCATCGACGCCGACCTCCGGGAGGTCGAGACCCAGGGGGACCGCATCGAGGACGCCCTCATCCAGGACCTCGGGAAGACCGGAGCCTTCGTCCGAGAACTCGACCGGCTCGTGATGGACGAGACCGTTGACGGGGCGGTCCACTCGATGAAAGACGTCCCGACGGAGGAACCCGAGGAGATCGTGATCGCCGCGGTCCCGTCCCGTGGTCCCGTCGGTGACGTGCTCGTCAGCCCGGACGGCGACGCCCTGGAGGAACTTCCCGAGGGGGCAGTCGTCGGCACGTCGAGTCTCCGCCGCGGTGCCCAGGTGCAGGCCCAACGGCCGGACCTCGAAATTGAGCCGCTGCGGGGGAACGTCGACACCAGGGTGGAGAAGGTGCTCGCACCGACGCTCCAGGCCGAGCACGAGAACCGACTCGCGGCCGCAGACGACGAGTCCGACGTCGAGGCGCCTGACGACCGAACGCCCGAGGAGTGGTTCGACTCGCTGGCCGAGATCGAGCGGGACGCACTGGGGCGGGAAGTCGAGACGGAGTACGACGCGATCGTGCTCGCGAAGGCTGGCCTCGTCCGGAGCGGGCTGCTCGATTCGGTCCCCCACGTGGATCTCCCCGTCGAGTCACACGTCCCCGCAGCCGGGCAGGGCGCCCTTGCAGTCGCCGCCCACGAGGAGACCGACGTCGCCGAAGCGATCCACGCGGCACTCGATCACGCCCCGACCCGGGTCGCCACGACGGTGGAACGGGTGGTGCTCGCGGAACTCGGGGCGGGCTGTGTCGCTCCGCTGGGTATCCACGCGACCGTTCAGGGCGACGTGGTCCGGACGACCGTCCAGGTACTGAGCCGGGACGGGAGCGAAGAACTCAGGGAAACCCGCGCCCTCGACGTGGAAGGGTACGCCACCGAGGCCCGCGAATTCGCTCGTGACCTCGCGGACCGCGGTGCGGCCGAACTCATCGCGGAGGCGAAACGGGAATGACCGGGAAGCGGCCACGAGTCGCGGTCTTCCGGCCGGACGACGAGCGAATCGACGAGGCGGTCGAACTGCTCGAGGAACTGGGTGCAAAGCCGGTTCCGGATCCGATGCTCGCGATCGAGCCAACCGGCGCGACCCCTCGAACCGACGGAGACTACACGATCCTCACGAGCAAGACCGGCGTCGAGCTTGCCGCGGACGCGGGCTGGGAGCCGGGGGCGAGCGAGCTGGTAGCGATCGGGCCGTCGACAGCCGGGGCCGCCGAGGCCGCCGGATTCGAGGTGGACCTCGTGCCCGAGGAGTACACCTCCGCCGGGCTCGTCGCGGCCCTCGAAGAACGGGTCGAAGGGAAGCGAGTGGAGGTCGCCCGGAGCGATCACGGGAGCCAGATCCTCCTCGACGGGCTCGCGGCAGCGGGCGCGTACGTGCACGAGACGGTGCTCTACGAGCTGGTGATTCCGGAAGGGGCTGGCGAGTCAGTCGACCTCGCCGCAGCGGGCGACCTCGACGCGGCGCTTTTCACCTCCTCGCTGACGGTCGAGCACTTCCTGACGGTCGCCAGGGACCGGGACATCGAGAGCGAAGTGCGAGATGGACTCCTCGGAGCCGTCATCGGCGCGATCGGATCGCCCACCGCCGAAACGGCCGCCGCGGCTGGACTCACCGTCGATATCGTCCCCGGGACTGCGGACTTCGAGGCACTCGCCAGGGCGGCGATCGGGGAACTCGACCAGGCCTGATCGGGCACACGTTTATCCCGGAAGGCGGCCCAGTAATTCGTGATGGATCCACCCGTCCCCGCACTCCACGAACGCGCCGACCGAGCGGCCGCCGTGCTACTCGGGGCGGATTCGGTCCACCTCGTCTCCCACGACGACGCCGACGGGCTCACCAGTGCGGCAATCGCCGCGACCGCGCTCGAGTGGGCGGACCTCCCGGTGACCACCGAGATCAAACACGGGCTGGACGAGACGGCCATCGACGAACTGGCCGACGGAAACACTGACGTCGTTCTTTTCACCGACCTGGGCAGCGGTGGCCTCGACCGGCTCGCTCACCACGCCGAAAAGGGCCGGTTCACCCCGGTCGTCGTCGATCACCACCAGCCGGTCGACGCGACGATCGAGCATCACCTCAATCCCGTCGACGTCGGGCTGGACGGCGGGCGCGAACTGGCGGGCGCGGGAACGGCCTACGTCCTCGCCCGAGCGATCGGCGAGCGGGTCGACCCCGAAAGCGATCCGCGCGACCTCGCTGCCCTGGCCGTCGTCGGGGCCGTCGGAGACCGACAGACAGTGGACGGGGAACTCGTTGGCGCGAACCGGGACATCGCCGAAGAGGGTGCGGCCGCCGGGGCGATCGAGATCGGGACCGACCTCGCAGTCTACGGCACCCAGACCCGGCCCCTCCCGAAGCTGCTCGAGTACACTGGTGACGTTCGTATCCCCGGCATCACCGGCAGTCGGCGGGGTGCGATCGATTTTCTGCAGTCCCTCCCCGTTCCTGTCCGGGACGGTGACCGCTGGCCGACCTGGGCGGAACTCGACAGCGAGACCCGCCAACAGATCGCGAGCGGGCTCATCGCCCGGGCGATCGATCGCGGGGTCCCCGCAGATCGAATCGAAGCGCTCGTCGGCACCAGATACGTGTTGGCCCGCGAGGAGCCGGGCACCCATCTGCGGGACGCGAGCGAGTTCGCGACGGTCCTCAACGCGACGGCCCGGTACGACCGGAGCGAGGTCGGGCTGGCGGTCTGCCGGGGTGATCGGAACGAGGCGCTCGATGCGGCACTCCAGTTGCTCCACGAGCACCGGAAGAACCTCTCGGCCGGCATCGCATTCGTCGAGGAAACCGGCGTCAACCGGGAAGCCCACGTCCAGTGGTTCCACGCGGGCCGGGAGATCCGGGCCACCATCGTCGGGATCGTCGCCGGGATGGTACTGGGTTCGGACGGAATCGATCGTCACCGCCCGATCGTCGGCTTCGCGAAGAAGGACGGGTCCGAAGCGGTCAAGGTCTCCGCTCGGGCGCCAAGCCGGCTTTCCGGCCGGGGAATCGACCTCTCGGTGGCCATGCGGGAGGCTGCGGCTACCGTCGGCGGCGAGGGCGGGGGCCACGCGATGGCGGCGGGGGCGACGATCCCGGAGGGGACCGAGCCGTCGTTCATCGACGCCATCGATGCGATACTCGGCTCGCAGTTGGACGACGCGTAATCAGGAGAGAATCGCGGTCAAAAGCTTCGACTGGGCGGCGGCGAGGTGCTCGGTGAAGGTCGAGGTGGTGATCCCGAGTTCCTCGGCGACCTGGCCGGCGTTCGCACCTTTCGGGTGGTCGAAATAGCCCAGTTCGTGTGCGGTTTCGAGCACCTCGCGCTGTCGTGCCGTCAGTTCGCCGCGGTCGACCAGCACGAGGTCGTCCTCCCCCGCTTCACGGGCGTGGACCAGCCGGACGATGCGCACTTCGGGGAATTCCAACCTGACGCCGGCGACGATCCGACGGAGCTCGTCCATGTCCTCGACGTGGATCGCGAGGTGAAGCGAACCGTCGACCGTGTGGATGTCCCGAACCGGAACGTCGAAATCCTGGACCGTTTCGCAGGGACAGCAACCGTTGTGGCCGCGCTGGAACCGGTAAATCGAGCGGTTGCCGTAGGAGAAGACCTCCGAGGCCCCCTCGACGTCGTGATCGCCCTCGACGGCGAACTCCTCCGTGATTTGTCCGGTCTCCGGGGCGACAGACCAGGAAACCGACGCCGCGTCGGCGTCCCCGTCCAGGAAACCGGCGATGCGGCACGCGTCGGGGTCTTCGAACGCGAGTTCCGCCCGAATACCGGAGGGCATTGTTGTGTGAATGTGGGGAGGTGGTTGGTAAACCCTTCCGACCCCAGCAAGGCCAACCCCCTCTGAGAGACAATGGGTTCCCGTATATTTGGGGCAAGCCTAAATCGGGTGTCGTTCGGCAATCGCCAAGTTCGTGCCGCAAATCGGCTTAAACGGACGTTTCCAGCGTTTTCAAAATGTGGGAAGGGCAACGGATTTTAGGTTGTTGGAGGTAGTACCACCAAACATGTACGCACTGGCTGTCCCACATCCACAGTCGAGCGATCCGACTCTGACGGCCCGAAAGAGCGGCCACGAGCTGAGACCCGGAGCGGGACGATGAGCACGCTTGCGAACGAAGCGACCGCGTCGGGCGGTATCAGAGCGAAGATCCGGCTCTCGGACCTGAAGAGTTGTCCGATCGCGGACGTCTCGGGCAGTGGCGTCGAATGTTTCAACGTCTCGAAGCGTGTCGACCCGGAAACCGGCCGAGTCACTGAGGAATTCGCCACGGACGCGAGCGTCGACCTCCCCGAGACGGACTTCGAGCCGGTCTTCTCCTACGGGCAGCAGTCGGTGTACCGCTTTCAACGGAATTTCGGCCACGACTGTGCCTGCGAACTCGTCGAGGAGTACGACTGTCCGATCGTCGACATCCAGGCAGAGGCGGGGGACCTCTCCATCGTGTTCCACGCGCCCTCGATCGACGAACTCCGGGGAGCCGTCACGGCACTCCGGGAATCCTACGACGACGTGGACGTCCAGCGACTCGTGAGTTCCCGGGACGACGACGGGAGCGAGGACCTCGTCTTCGTGGATCGGGGCGTCTTGACCGATCGGCAGCGGGAAGTCCTCGAAGTCGCCCACGAAATGGGGTACTTCAAGCATCCAAAGGGCGCGAACGCCGGCCAAGTCGCCGAAGAACTCGGCATTACCACCTCGACCTTCACCGAGCACCTCGCCGCCGCCCAGTCCAAACTCCTCGAATCGATACTTGAGGAGCCCGAAACGGCGACGCCCCCGGCCTGACATAACTGACGATTTGTTAACACGATTTATCTCTGCGAGTGGCCAGGTAAAAGCTTCTATAAGCCCATTAATCGGGCGATGCTGATTTTACTCACAAATATCCATAATGATATACGTGCCCATACACTGAGAACCATCACCCCATAAGAGACGCTCTTCTGCGTGTTTATCGCCAATTGAGTCGATTTTGAAGGAGGACGATTAATAGCCACGTCCAAAAAATTTCGTATAGCAGCATATAGTTTAACTTATACCTGGGATGGCGAAAATAGCGCGACATCCACTCGATTATGTGGACAACCCCCAGACAGCGACTGAAATCGAGTTAAGCGTTGCTAACAAAACACACACTTATATCGGCAGATTCCGAATCTCCCACAGCATCCCACCACCCCACGGTTCGAAAATAGCTGGTGCTTCAGGTTCACCATATCTAACTATACAGAAGTTACCGCAAAACGAGCCCCCAGACCACTCGCCCCAAAACGTTTCAGCTGAAACCCGTCGGAAGCCGATCCGCGTGTGCTGTTCGCTCGAAACGGACGGGTTTAGACGTGGTTATCTCCTTCAATAAACGGTATACCGATATACAAAATTTTACAGACGGCGCTTGATTCGGGAAACGGCCCTGAAAGCCGAACGCGATGAGTCCCGACAGCCCGAACGCTTCGTGTTCCGATCCGGTTCAAACCGGGAGCAAAGCACCGCTGACCGCCGATCATTTATAAGATATATCGTATATCGCGATATTAAATTCTGAAGTGAGTCACGCATCGATGGAGAAGTTTTTCTATGACGTGAAACAGAGGGAGAAACGATGAGGGGGACGGGCCGAACACACGAGACCACGAACACGTCCTTACGCGTTCTCGAGGCCGTCGCAAACCTGAACGGGCCGACAGTAAGCGAACTCGCCGAGGAGTTGGAGATGGCAGTCAGTACGGCACACAAGCACCTCCAGACGCTGCGGGAGAACGGGCTGGTCGTCAAACGGGAGGGTCGCTACCGGCTGGGATTGAAACTCTTCCACCTCGGCACGCAGGCCAAGCGCCGAAATACCCAGTTCATGCTGGCCCGCGAGAAGACCTACGAGATCGCCGATCGGACCAGCGAAGTGGTGAACTTCTCCGTTCTGGAAAACGGACGAGCGATCACGCTCTTCGACAGCCTCGATACGGGAACCCTCGAAGGGTTCCAGCGGGGCCAGTACTTCTACCTCCACAGTTCGGCCGCCGGGAAGGCGATGCTCGCCGAAATGGACGAACAACAGGTCGACGAGATTATCGATCGGTGGGGATTGCCCGAGCGAACCGAATTCACCATCACCGACCGGGAAACCCTCGACGAGGAACTCGAACTCGTCCGGAAGCGAGGCTACGCGGTCAACGAACAGGAGGCCTGGGAGAATTTGAAGGCGGTGGCGGTGCCGGTCCGGGGTTCGGATGGCGAGATTCTCGGAGCCATGGACATCTCGGGGCCGCCTCACCGGATCTCCTACGAGCGGTCGATCGCCAGGACGCTCTCGCAGGGCGTCGAGCAGCTGGAGCGGGCGCTCGAATCCCACACCGTCCTGGAATCGAAGTGGAACATTCGGTAAGGGGATCGGCAGCCGGAGCTCACATGAAATCCGCAATGCCGCTCTGTTTGTTCTTGTCGTTCTCGAAAATGGAGTCGATCGAGCGCTCGAGGATCCGAAGCCGCTGTTTCGTGTACTCCCGGGAGCCGTACTCCTCGGCGACCTCGATTGCCGTCTCGAGGTACTTCGTCACCGACCCCTCGTGAACGGTGAGGTTCACGTCCCCGCCGCAGTTCCGACAGTTGCCCGTCAGAGGGACCCGCCGGTACTTCGTCCCGCAGGAGAGACACCGCACCTCCTGGCGGGTGAAGGCCCGCAGGTTTCCGATCAGGTCGGGCAGGAAGTGATACTCGATCACGCGCTCTGCGACGTCCGATTCGTCGACGGCCCGGAGCTTGCGGGCGAGTTCGAGCTGGGCCTCCATCTTGTCCATCATCGAGCCGAGGGTCTTGTACGCCGAGAGGTCGGGCCCGAGCGCGATGTTCGAGGTGTCGTGGGTGAAGTGAAACTCGGAGTACTCCCGGTCGGTGCCGAGATGGTCCTCGGCGAGTTCGACGTCCACGTCGCCGGGATCGGCCATCTCGCGGGTCGCCTCGTAGAACTCGCGGGAGTACTCCCGGACGGTGTCCATGTTGTGGGCCTCGTCGTCGATCTCCTCCGGATCGATCCGAGAGGACATGACGAGCGGTGCGTCCATCCTCCCGCCCCTCGTGTGGGGTAAATACTGCTTCGAGAAGTTGAGCAGGCCGTCCATGAGGAGCATCACGCAATCCTCGTCACCGTCACACTGCCCGACATGATAGCCATTGGCAAGGAGCGTGTGGGTATTGTCCACCGTTACGGAATACGTGAATTCGACCTCACTTTCGACGATGTCGACAGAAACTACTTCGTCAAGATGGACTGATCCGACGCTCCCGTCTGCGGCCACCGGAGACGATTCGGATTTTTTCGACCGAGTTCGTGAAAGCCACCGCTCGAGTTGGTCTCCGTCACGAATTTTGGGGCTATTTCCACCAACATTAGGACGTGGGATGACGTCACCTACCTCGATTTGAGAGGCGCTCAGTTCACAAACTCCGGCCTCCCACTTCCGCATCGAATGGTCAGGTGTCACCGTCAGCGAGCGGCCAGTTTCCAGTTCTATTTCGAGAAGGTGGTCGGACGAACGGTGTTTCGAAATGGCCGAGACTGGCTCCAGCGTGGGCGTTCCGTCTTTTTCGATCGATGGGACACGAATCTCGCCACCGATCTCCTCGACCAGTGTTCCAAAATCGTCTTCCAGAGGGTCTTCGAGCCGGCCTTCTACCACCGACTCGATCGTCTCGTGACGCCACACACCATCCTCGTCCTCGAACCAGATTTTCGTCTCCGGATGGAAGCAATTCCGCCGCTTCGAGGCGTGAAAGTACGGATGCGCGTAGCCCACCGCAGCGGAAGTAAATCCAACGACCCGGCCCACGACCGCCGCGCTGGTGTGTGGGGCCATCCCGAACACCAGCTCGCCGACCAGATCCTCGCGGTCGTCGAGTTCGTAGAAGGGATCGAGATCGTAGTAATCCGTGAGGAGTTCGTCGACGAACGAGGCGGTCTTGAGCATATGCTCGGCGGCCCCATCCGAGAGCACGACGTCCTGCACTCGCAACTCCACGAGCTGGTCGGCATGCTCCAGCGGTTCGCCGTTGACGTCCTCCTCGTAGCCCAGCTCGCGGAAATCGTCCACCGTCACGTCGAGTTCGGCCGGGCGGACCGTCGTCACCGGCAGGTCGGTCATGTCGTAGCGGACCGTCCCGTCCTTGAACGCCGTCACGCCGTGTTTGGCCCGGAGAATCCCCTTCTCCATCGGCTCGGGAACCTTCGTCGCCGACATAAGGCCCTTGACACCTTTCACGATGTCGAAGGCGTTCTCGCGCTCGCCAAGGGCGGCCAGGGCGTCCCGGAACTCGGCCCCGACGTCGACGGTCCGGAACTCGACGTTCGAGAGTTCTCGCTCACACCGTGGGCACTCGACCCGGCCGCCGTCGTCCGGTTCGACCCGATGTCGCACTCGGGGCACTCGAACACCGGGCGGGTCTGGGTGCCACAGTCCTCACAGCGGGGCCTGTACGTCTCGGTGCCGCAGGCGGGGCACTCCCGGGTGCCGAGTTCCACCTCGACGGTGCCCTGGCTGCCGTCGAGTTCGTCGCCCGACGCGGCTGCCTTACCGACGTCCCGCTGGTCGCCGCCGGCGTCACCGATGGGAAAGAGCGTGTGGACCGCCGGGCTCAGATCCCGCGATTCGGACTTCTCCGGCCGGCCCATCCGGTTCCCGATGCGGGTCGGGGCCCGCTCGCGAACCGCGAAGGGGGCGACCTCCTCGATTGCCTTCATGGCGTTGTCCCACTCGCGGGCCGACTCGGGGAGGTCGGCGAACTCCCACTCGCGGTCGAGATCGGTGGTGATGCCCACCGTTCGAACGAGCGGCCGCCAGTCCTCGATTTCGAGCGTCTCGACTGACTGGTGGTGGGGGACGAGAAGCACCTCGAGGATCTCGCGAACCGACTCCGTTCGTGGGACCTGCAGGGTGTCCTCGACGATCGAACCGCTGGCGAGGGCGTCGGCGAGTTCGTCGAACGCTTCGGCGTCGATGTCGTGGTAGAGGTAGGTGTACTCGGGGTGCAGGGGGGATGCGTGGTCCCGGGCCCAGTTGAGCGCCTGTTCGGGATCGGGGTGTTCGAGGTCGACGTAGGGCGAGTCCTCGAGTGCCTGGACGTTGGCCCCCGCGGCGGCCATGTCTTTTTCCCACCACTCGACGGTGTAGGACGCGGGGGCCAGGGGCTGGTTGTTCTCGACGAACTCGCCGTAGTTCACGAGATACTCGCCCACGTCGAGGATCGCCTCGACACCGTTTCGCACCTCGAGGGCCTCTGCCGGGTCGTCGATCCGGCGCACGTCGCCGTTCGCGAGTTTGACCGTCGGCCCCTCGATCGAATCCACGGGCACGACGCCGGCGGCCTTGCCCGGTCGTTCGGTCTTGATCTGGGTCCCCGTCGCGAGAAAGTCATCGACGAGGTGCATCGTCGCCGGGTGGACCCCAGCAGTCGCGAAACCGTGATTTCGCGCCCGGCCGTAGCGGAGCCTGAACCCGCCTGGCTCGCTCGGGTGGGAAAAGACGGGGCGACCGGCGATGAGGTCCCGGAGGTACTTCCCCGAGGGCTCCACCCGTGGCGGGCCAACGGAGTCGTCAGAACCGGCCTCCTCGGCGGGTTCGGGAGGCGCGTCGGCCGAATCGGTCTCGGCACCGAGATCGCCGTCGATGAGCGACTGGAGCCACGGCCACTCGACCTCGCTCAGTTCGTCGGTGTACCGCTTGATCTTCGGGGCCTTGAGTGCGATCCCCTCCGCCAGAACCAGGCACATGCCACCCCGCGAGCGGTTCGTGTCGACCCGCTCGAGGTCCCGGAACCCGGAGACCTCGCGCTCGCCAGTGGCCTCGCCGTCGAGCATGATCGGCACGTTCCGGGCGATGTGTTTGGCCTCCGCGTCCGAGGGGGTGTACTGCAGGCCGGTCTCCTGGTCGTAGAGGGCGACCTCCTCGGCGTACCGCTCGACCTCCGCCTCGCGGGGGTGATAAGCCTCGATCCCGAGCAGTGCCCGGGCGTAGTCGGCGACGAGCACGGAGAGCGCCTGGGCGGTCCCGCCGGCCGACCGGATCGGCCCGGCATACGAGACCGCAACGAACTCCGACCCGTCGTCGTTCTGGCGCAGTTCGACCCGGTCGATCCCCTCGATCGGTGCGGCGACCACGCCCTCGGTGAGCAGGGCGACCGCCGTCCGGACCGCACCCTCGACTTTTCCCTCGCGGGTCTCGTAGTCGCCGACGCTTCCCTCGACGAAGTCCTCGACGAGCACGAGCGCGGCCCGCTCGCGGGAATAGTCGTCCTCGAGGTCCCGCACCCGCTCGGCGACCCCGTCGATACCGAGAATGTTCTCGACGCGGTCGGCCATGTCCGTCGCGACGGGGATCTCGACCTCGGGAACCGGATCCCCGCCGTTCTCGCGGGCGCGTTCGGCGACCGAGATGGCCCGCTGGAGCCGGGATTCGAGTTCGGCGAAGTAGGCGGAATCGATCTCGCGCATTTACAGGGCGAGCCGGTCCATCCCCGTGTCGGGGTCCCGTTCCCGGTCGAGCGATTCCTCGAAAGTCCACACGAGCGCCTGTCCGAAGAAGACAGTCGCCGAGTCGAGCCGTCCGGCGAGCGCCTGGCCGGAGGGGCGGGCGAGGACGGCCTGCAGCTGGACATCTGGAGTGTCCCCGGTCGTGACCGTGCCGGTGAAAAGCGGCATCTCGAGCGGCTCGTCGTAGGAAACCAGCCGTGATTCGAGGTCGTCCTGGTCGTAGACGGCCAGTTCGGCCGAGCGGAGGGCCCCCGTCCCGAGGACCCAGGCGGACTCGATCTCGGCCGCGTCGGCGAACGCCCGGAGTTCGGAGCGGAGCGACTCGTCGTAGGCGAACTCGACGAGCAGGGTTCGATCCGGGCTCACCTCCCTTGCGTGCATACGAACGGGGACGGGGTCAGTCGGCAAAAAGGTGGCCTATCGCCACGCATCGAGGTCGAGTGTCGCGTCCATTGCGGCCGTTACCCAGGCCGCATCCCGTGAAATGTCCGCGATGACGTACCGCGACTCCGAATCGTCCTCCTCGACGGCTGCCATGACCTCTGGGGTCCGTTCCGTGGCGGCCATGGACGTGGCATTGGACACCATGACGTGTGGTATGACGTCTCACCCGTTATTTAACGGTATCGGATCGGAGAGAGAGCAGATCCCCAACAAATAGCAGCGAGTTACGGGCGATACTCGTAAGCGTGAATCGCGTCCGGGTCGGGGAAAAACGCCGCCGGGTCGTCGTGTTCGATCGTTCCCAGATGCGTGCCGTCGAGTGTTCGCACGTGAGAATACATCCGGTCGCGGTCCAACGCGGCCCGGACCAGGGGCGAGGCTGCATCACGGCGGTAACTCCCGGCGATCATGAGATCGAGCGTTTCGTCGTGATCGACGACTTCGGTCACGAGAAACGCGTATCTGCCGATCGCGGTCTGATACACCGCGGTTTCGTCGAAGTCCGCTCGCTCCAGTGCGTTCTGGAACGACGTTGCGTCGTCGCCGGGAATGATGTAAAACAGTCCCCACCGGTCGGTGTCACCCTGGTCTGGACCTTTCGGTGCGGTGTTTCCCGCCTGGAACGTGAGCGTCTCGTAGCCGGCGTCCTCCCGGTTTCGTGCCATCGCCCGCATGTCTTCGAGGGTCTGACCCCACCCCGACTTCGCCTGGTCGCTCGTCGCTGCCATCCGTTCTGCTTCCCCGGGCTCGGAGCCGTTCGGCCCGATTCTCAGTCATGAATTCCCAAAGGGATTGGGCCGGTATAAAAGGTGGGAGCTACACGCTGATGCCGAAGACTGCCTCCATCACGTAGGAGACGGCAAGCACGAAAACGCCGGTGAGAAACAGCTTGACGGGGCGTGAAACGCGATCCGACGGGGGAAGATATTCGCCACGCAGACCGGGAAGCTCCCAGAGTCGTCGCTCGAGGCCGATTTCGTCGGTCGTGTCTGGGCCCACGTCCATCGAGGGCCAGATCGTCGGCCGACGCCGCGTCCCTCGCCAGAGCGCGAAGCTTCCGACGCCGAAGAGGAGGAAGCCGACGACGAAGAGCAGGTACTTGAGCGTGAGCAGCCCGTCGCCGACGACGAACGCGAGCACACCGAGTCCCAGAATGGCCACGGTCGTCCCACCGAAAACCCAGTACACGGCTTCGAGTGCCCGGAGACGGGTACTCATCGGGTTCGACGGTCCAGTACTGGACCCACGTCCTCGTACTCCAGACCGTGACGGTGACAGTAGCTCTGTCTCCCCGAGGAGCTCACGTCGTAGTATTCGGGGGTTTCGACGTCACACACGCTGTTGAACGCCGTGCTGAGGTGTTTCCGCGCCTCGGCCGGGTAGCCCGCCTTGACTCGATTTGCGGCGGTCTCGATGATCTCCTCGACCTCCGGGGTCAATTCGACCCCCTCGAAGAGGTCCTCGAGGGTATTGTCGATGTCGTCGTACCGCGAGAACAGCCCCGCCTGACGTTTGACGAGGTCCGGCACGCCCAGATCGAGCCGTGACCGTTCCCGGACGATTTCCCGGAAGCGCTCGATCCCGTCCCAGGCCTCCTCGGGAAGGTCATAGCCCTCCGGGCGAATCTTCGCCGGACAACGGGTCGAGAACTGGCAGCCTTTCGGCGGATCGCGTGGGCTCGGTGGCGAGCCCGGGAGCATGATCCGGTGGCTCGTCGCCGTGGGATCCGGCACCGGGATCGCCGAGAGCAGGGATCGTGTGTACGGGTTCGCCGGATTCTGGAACAGTTCCTCCGTTTCGCCCAGTTCCATGATCTTGCCCAGGTACATGACCGCGACGCGGTCCGTGATGTGGCGGACGACCGAGAGGTCGTGGGCGATGAAGAGGTAAGTCAGGTCGAACTCGTCCTGGAGCCGCTCGAGCAGGCTAATGATCTTGGCCTGCACGCTCACGTCGAGGGCGCTGACCGGCTCGTCGAGGACGATAAATTCCGGCTCGAGTGCCAGCGCACGGGCGATGCCGATCCGTTGACGCTGCCCGCCGGAGAACTGTTTGGGATACCGGTAGTAATGCTCCTCCTGGAGGCCCACGTCCTGTAACAGGTCGAGGACGCGCTCTTTCCGGTCGGCATCCGTTCCCCAGCCGTGGGCGTCGAGGGGTTCCCGAATGATTTCGCCCACCGTCATCCGATCGTCGAGGCTCGACTGGGGATCCTGAAAGACCATCTGGGCGTTCTTCCGCCAGTCGTGAAGATCACCGCCGGAGAGCGTCGTGATGTCGGTCCCGTCGAACACGACCGACCCTTCCGTCGCCCGTTCGAGTCTGATCAGCGTTCGGCCGAGCGTACTTTTCCCACAGCCGGATTCGCCCACCAGGCCCAACGTTTCCCCCCGATCGATGGTGAGATCCACGCCGTCGACGGCCTTGACCGGCGGGCCGGCGAAAATCCCGTCGCCACCGTAGTGTTTCTTCAGGTTCGTAACCTCGACCATCGGCTTTCCCTTGGCAACGGTGCTGTCCGGACGGAGGTCGTTCTCGCTCATCGATCGAGCCCCCCATTCCCTGCGGGTTCCTCGAAGAGTGCTTCGTGATGTTCGATTCGCCCGGCCTCGTCCAGGTCCGCTGGATACAGCAGACAGGACGCGGTGTGTTCCTCGCTCTCCCCTGCAGCCACGTGTTGCGGTGGCGTGTGATCACAGGCGTCGAAGGCTTCCGGACACCGGGGCGCAAACCGGCAATAGGTGGCCGGTTCGTTCGGCGTCGGGACCTCGCCCTCGATCGTTCGCAATCCCTCCTCGCGGGTGTGCTCGCCGGGGATCGTCTCGATGAGCGCCTGCGTGTAGGGGTGTTTCGGGTTCGCGAACAGCGACTCGACGGGCGCCGATTCGACGATCTGTCCGGCGTACATGACGTTGACTCGGTCGGAGATGTCCGCGATGACTCCCATGTCGTGGGTGATGAAGAGGATCGAGAGGTTCCGCTCTTCCTGAAGTTCCTTGAGCAGGTCCAAAATCTGAGCCTGGATGGTTACGTCGAGGGCCGTGGTCGGCTCGTCGACGATGAGGAACTCCGGCTCGCAGGCGAGCATCATCGCGATGACCGCCCGCTGGTTCATCCCACCGGAGAATTCGTGGGGATACTCGCCCAGGCGGCGTTCGGCGTCCGGGATACCCACGGCCTCGAGGAGGTCGATCGCTTCCCGGGTCGCCCGTTTCCCGGTGATCCCCCGGTTGACCTTCAGCGACTCCTTGATCTGGTTCCCGATCGTATATACTGGGTTCAACGAGTTCCGTGGATCCTGGAAAACCATACCGATGCCGCTGCCCCGCACGGAGCGGTACTCCTTGTTCGTCAACTCGGTCAGTTCTCGGCCCTCGAACTCGATCGAGGACCCGTCCAGAATCCGACCGGGCGATTCGATCATTCCCATGATCGACCGGGCGGTCACGCTCTTCCCGGAGCCCGATTCGCCGACGATCCCGACCGTCTCGCCACGCCGGACGTCAAAGCTGATGTCGTCGACGGCCCTGATGGTCTCGTGTTCCGTGTAGAAGACCGTCTCCAGGTTCCGCACCGAGAGGATCACGTCGTTCTCGCTCATCATCCACCACCCCCGACGGTCGCTTCCTCGGTGTCGGCCCCTTCGGTCTCGGGGTCGATCGCGTCGCGAATCCCGTCACCGAAGGCGTTCAGCCCGGTCACGAGGAGGACGATGATGACCCCCGGGATGAAGGAGATGTGCCAGGACAGCCCGGAGACGTACGGCTGGCCGAGCGAGACCGCTCGGCCCCACGCCGGCGTTGGCGGATTGATTCCGAGTCCGTTACCCAGGAAGGACAGGGCCGCCAGGCCGATGATGATCCCGCCAGTGGACATGGAGGCATAGACCATCAGGTAGCCGACGATGTAGGGAAGCATGTGCTTGCGCATGATCCGGCGGGGCTTCTGTCCGAAGCTCTTTGCCGCCTGGATCCAGCCCTCCTCGGATACCTGGAGAGCTGGGCCCCGAACCGCCCGCCAGAGGAACGGCCAGGTGGTGAGGGCGAAGATCAGCGCCAAAAGGAACCCCCCATCGAGTACCGCCCCCAGCCAGTGCTCGGCAAACACCACGCTCACCATGATCAGGAGGAGGAGCCGAGGGATCGACATCACCCCTTCCGCAGTGGTGAGGATCGTGAGATCCACCCACCCGGTGTAGTAGGCGGATATCATCGACAGCGTCGCTGCGATCAGGGAGGCGATGCCGATCGCCATCCCGGCGACGATGATCGAGATTCGTGCGCCACCCATCATGAAGGTAAACAGGTCACGACCGTTCGGCAGGGTACCAAAGGGATGGAACCGGCTATACTCGTCGTACTCCATCGGCCCGACGTTCTGGTCGACCGTCCCTTTCGACTTGGATTCGAAGTTTGCTTCTCCCGCCGTGATCGTCTGGACCTCGCCGGTTTCCGCGTCGAAGTACTTCACCTCGTGGCTGTAGGGACTCTGGATGTTCTGCTCCACCGTGGTGGGCCCCAATGCCGGGCCGAAGGTCGCCATCATGAGGAACAGGACGAGAACGAGGATGCCGAACTGTCCCCAGCGATGCCCGTCGAGCCGACGGACCATGTCGTCGGTCGGGGTCCAGCCGGCATGGCGGTAGTGTTCCTTGAAAACGACCCACCCCTGAAAGGCCCAGTAGGCGAAAAAGAGGGAGTAGGCGACCAGCAGGGTGAACCGGATCGCCCAGGCGATCGCCGGTTCGAGACCGAGGAACGTGCCGACCCACGGGCCGTCCGGGCCGGTCTGGTACCCCTGGTTCGGAATGACCTCGCGACCGAGCAGCGTCGGGAGTTGCTCGAAGAAGGCCCTGATGCCGTCGAGAAAGCCCGTGATGACAAGTTGCACGTCCACGACAGCGCCCGCGGCGGCCGGCGAAACCAGGCCCACGACGACGTCGATGAGTCCGGTCGTCGCGACGACTGCGGCCTGGACGAGCGTGACCGCAATTTCCGCAAAGGTGAAGATCTCGACGAGCAGCAACAGCGCCATCACCGCCCCCCACCGAAGCGCAGGATCCGGGTTCTCCGCGAAACGCTCGCGAAGGGACGGTTTGTCCGTGGCGGTCAGTTCCGCACGCGTCGTGGAGATGTCTTCCTCGACCATCGTTACCTCTCTGCAGCCTCCAGGGTGATTCGGGGGTCGATGAACGTGTATAGCAGGTCCTGTGTGATGTTAAAGAGGATCTGGAAGATGATGAAAAAGAACACGAGTGCCATCACGAGCGGGATGTCCGGGCCGAGAACCGACCGCAAGAACATGTTCCCCAGCCCGTTGATCGAGAAGACCTTTTCGACGAGAACCGAGCCCCCGATCAGCAGGTAAAATTCGCCCATGATGACCGGAAGGAGCGGGACGACAGCGTTCCGACCCACGTGTTTGCCGATGATTCGACGTTCGGAGAGTCCCTTCGCCCGGGCGGTCTCGACGTACTTCGAATTGATGCTCTCGAGCACGGCGGTCCGACCGATACGGATCTCGTTACCCATCGACGCCGAGCCGAGCACCAACGCCGCAGGGAGGATCCACTTGAAGGAGGTCAACATCGGATCGATGTTGGGAATGGGCAGCCACAACGCCTCCAGCAGGGGGATACCGTCGAAGAGGTGCACCGCAGAGAACAGGTGGTATACCGCGTCAGGCGTCCCGATCACGTCGGTCTGTATCCACCAATCCCGGTAGGCGCTCAAGGCACCACCAGCCGAGAGGAGACCCGCCAGCATTACGGCGAGCCAGAAGTTCGGCATCGCCCGCCAGATGATCCCGAAGCCCGAGGAGATGTAATCCGACCAGGTATTCGAGCGCAGGCCGGCGAACAGCCCGATCGGGATCCCGAAGAGCAGGGCGATGACGACCGACCAGAAGCCCATCCAGATCGTCGCGGGCATGCGCCTGATGATGAGGTGACCGACCGACGTGCCCCGTTGCATCGTCCAGGACTGACCGAAGTTGAACGTGAACAGATCGGTGAGAACGATCCGGTACTGGTCCCAGAGCGGAACCGGGTCCCCGTTCGGATAGATGATGCCGAGCTGAATTCGCAGCTGTCGGGCGGCCATCGGCTCGGCGTCACGGCCCAGAATCGTCAACACCGGATCGATCGGGCCCAGATACATCACCATGAAGGCGATGGTGAGCCCGAACAGCATGACCGGAACGCCGAGCCCGAGACGTTTGAAGAGGTAGATGAGGCGATTCATGCATTCAGGTTACAGCAGGAAAAGCGGGCGATCTGCCGCCGTACCGACGGCCAGGTCGAAGCGACGGCGTCCACGATTCGCTTCGCGTTCGGGTCGATTCCGTCCCACAGACCCGAGACGCGATATCGTCTTCCGAGAACGGCAGGACCAAACGACCCCGGCGGGGCCGTTCGAAGGGCGAGAGACCTGACGGGGCATATCTTGACACCGATTATCTTTTTGGATCAGTTAAGTAGATTACGCCACACGAAGGGGCACGTGGTTCGGCGAAACGAAAGCGAGATCTCGGAGTGTCCCTATCGAAATGTTCGCGTCTTCCTTATTCGGGGACGTTCTCGTAGTACCCGTCCGCGCCACCCGGATACGCCTGTGGTGGGGTCAGGTGGAACGCGCCCGCACCGCGTTCCTTGAAGACGTTCGTGATGAACTGTTCGTGGTTGATGACGTAGGCCATCGCCTGGCGAACCGCCTTTGGCACCTTCTCCATGTTGAATCCGACGAAGAAGGTGTTGATCGACGGGGTCGCGGACATGTTGACCGTCTTGCCATCACCGATCGGGCCGTAGGTTCCGAGTTCTTGGCCGTCTTCCTCGCTCTCGATGGTCATCAACTCGGGGTCGTACTGCGAGGTCGGAATCCCGGACACGTCGGCGTTTTCGTTGATGAAGTAGTTGTAAATCGCCGACGGTTCGGTGATGATCGAGTCGTGGAGCCGGTCCATAACGGGAGCGGGACCGTGGTAGTCCTCGAACGTGGTCGCGCTGAACTCCCCGCCAGTCCCGGACTCCCAGTTCTCGAACTCGAAGGGGCCACAGCCGACCGGGTTCGTGGAGAACTCCTGCCACTCCATCTCGCCGTCGTAGCCCTCGACGTCCCCGACGATACCCTCCGGAACGACCGAGAAGGCCGAATAGGCCAGGACCGAGAACGTGTAGGCAAACGGCTCCTGGAGCGTGATACTGAACGAGTAATCGCCGGTCTTCTCGACGGCGGTGCTGTCCGGAACGACGTTCCCGTCCTCGTCCGTCTCGTGGTCGATGGCCAGCACGCTCAATGGGAAGTAGGTGTTCGTGGAGTTGGGCGATTCCACGAGCCGCCGGATCGAGTACACCATGTCGTCCGCGGTGACCTCACCGTAATCTCCGTGGAACTGCACGCCCTCCTTGAGGTTGAACTCGAACTCCCTCGCGTCCTCGCTGACCGAATAATCCTCGACAAGCAGGTTGCGGACCTCCGTCGTCCCGTTGTGGTAATTGAACGGGGCGTCGAACATGTCCATCACCTTGCCGCCACTTGCCGTGTTCCCGGACGCGATCGGGTCGAGTGAGTTAAACGTGGCCGAGATACCGTTCAGCGTGTCCTTTCCTTCGAGACCTCTCGTATGGGTGTTCGCTTTTGCGCGCGATGGGCCCATTCCGCCGGGCGGGTCGAAGTCGACGTGGTCATACCAGAAGAGCTGGTCGACCCGGTGATAGATCGGCAGCAGGCCAGCTGAATCCCACAGTGCCCGCTCCATTTTGACGGCCGCGTCGTTCCGAATCTCTTGAGCTTCGTCGGTTGTCTGTGGGTTGTCCTGGATCCGGTCGAACTGGGCGGTCATGTACTCCCGGATGCGGTCATCGCCGTGTGCGTCCTCCGACCAGAAGAGCCGCGAGCCGTTCGGCGTATAGCCTTCGGCGTCGTAGATCGTGTTCTCCGGGTCGATGAGCTGCAGGAAGTTCTGCGGTGCCGGGTAGTCGGCGATCCAACCCAGCGTATAGGCCATGTGATTGCCCTGCTCGGTCTGATTCAGCAACGCTCCGAAGTCGGCGTCGCTGATGTTCATGTCGATGTACGCCGAGTCCAGCCGGGAGCGAATGGTGTTGGCCATCTCCTCCCAGGCCGGGCTCTGGTACTGGAGCCAGTCGAGTTCGAACCGGTTGTCCGGCCCGTACCCGGCCTCCTCCATCACGGCCTGTGCTTCCTCGACGTTGGTCTCGTTTGCCCCGTACGGATAGGTCTCCGAGGGCGTATACTCCCCGTCACCCGTTTCGGTCGTCGTCTCTTCCCCGTCGCCGTCCCCATCCCCCGCACAGCCTGCCATACTGGCGGTGAGGGCTGCAGCCCCGGTGGCTTCGAGAAAACGGCGCCTGTTAAGTTTGTGGCTATTTGCCATACCAACAGGACCAATATTGTGAAGCGTTATAAAAATTGGTGAAAGATTTCCCACAAGGCCCGGAGCCCGCCCCTTGCCGGGAAGGGTCGAACCATTCGCATCGTCGGGAGTTCCGTGGCAGATTTCCGCCACTCGCTGTCGTAGCCTACATATGCAAGGACCCTGTAAGCCGCTCACATGAAGGTTGCCGACGCGATGACGCCGCGGGCCGACGTGGTCACGGTTTCGCTCCCCGGAACCCGTGACGACGTCCTCGAGTACCTGCAGGAGCGATCCTTCTCCTCGGTCCCGGTCGTCAAAGAAACCGACGACGGCGAGCAGTACCGCGGGCTCGTCTCCCGCGAGAGCCTGATCGCCAGACCGAACGAGGACCAGCTGGCCATTCTCATGGAGGACGTCACCACGACGACGAGTGACGCCACGCTCCACGAAGTGGCCGAACTCATCGTCGAGACCGGCGAACGGCGGGTTCCGGTCGTCAACGGCGGCGGCCTGACCGGGATGATCACGGTGACGGACGTCGTCAGGGCCATCGCGGACGGCGACGCCGACGGGGAACGCGAGGTCGGGGGGCTCGCGAGTCACGACGTCAACACGGTCTACGTCGGTACCCCCCTGACCGTCGCCGAGCGGGAGATCGCCTTTGCAAACGTGCCCTACGCGATCGCACTCGACGACGACGGCGAAATGGCCGGCATCATCACCGAGGTCGACATCATCGACGTTGCGCGGGTCGTCGAGGGCGAGGACGCCACCGGCGAGAGCATCGCCGACCAGGACGACGACTGGATGTGGGAGGGGATCAAGGCGGTCGGCAACCGCTATCTCCCGACCCGGGACGTCGAGTTCCCCAACGAACCGGTCCGGGAGTACATGTCGAGTTCGCTCGTGACCGTCACCGGTGGACGGACCGCCAGGGAGGTCGCCGGACTCCTCCTCGACAACGACATCGAGCAGGTGCCACTCAAGCGCGGGGACGAACTCGTCGGCATCGTCCGGGACGTCGACCTGCTCCGGGGCCTATGAGGGAGCTGACCGAACTGGCCAAGCGCCGCGGGTTTTTCTTCCAGACCGGTTCGTCATACGGCGGCGTCTCGGGCTTTTACACCTACGGTCCTCACGGCGCGACGCTCAAGGCCAAGATCGAGGGAAGCTGGCGCGAGCGATGGGCGACCCGGGAAGGGCACGACGAGATCGACGCCCCGACGATCCTCCCAGAGGCGGTCTTTGCGGCTTCGGGCCACCTCGACGGCTTCGACGACCTGCTGGTCGAGTGCCCGGACTGCGAACAGAGCCATCGAGCCGACCACCTCGTCGAGGGGCAGACCGACATCACCGAGGCCGAGACCTTCTCGCCCGCGGAGATCGAATCGCTCCTTGCCGAGCACGGGATCACCTGCCCGAGCTGTGGAGCGGCACTCGCCGACGAGCCGGTCGAGGAGTTCAACCTGATGTTCGAGACCGCGATCGGGCCCGGCTCGAGTAACCGGGGCTACCTCCGACCGGAGACCGCCCAGGGCATCTTCGTGGACTTCCCGCGGCTCCGGGAGTACGCCCGTGGCGAATTGCCCTTCGGCGTGGCCCAGATCGGCCGGGCCTACCGCAACGAGATCAGTCCGCGAAACGCCATCGTCCGGACCCGGGAGTTCAACCAGGCCGAACTCGAGCTCTTCTTCGACCCCGACTCGGACGAGCCGGATCTGGAGCGGGTCGCCGACGTCGAGGCCCCGCTCTACAGCGCCGCGGTCCAGCAGGAAGACGGCGATCCGAGCTTCCAGTCGATCGGCGAGGCCGTCGAAACGGGGCCGATCGAGGACGCCTGGGTCGGGTATTACGTCGGCATCGCCACCGAGTGGTACGACCGGATCGGGGTCGACCTCGGCCGCCTGCGGTTCCGGCAGCACCAGCCGGCCGAGCGGGCCCACTACGCCCGTGACTGCTGGGACGCGGAGGCCGACGTGAGCGCACCGGGAACGGAACCGGAGTGGATCGAACTCGCCGGGATCGCCAACCGGGGCACCTACGACCTCAGCCACCACGAGGCCCACACCGGCGAGCGCTACCAGGTTTTCAGGGAGTACGACGAGCCACGAACCGGGGAGCGGGCCACCGTCGACCCGGACATGGCCGCACTGGGGCCGGAGTTCGGTTCCCAGGCGGCCGACATCGCCGCGTCCCTCGAGGAGCTGGCCGAGAGCGATCCCGCGGTGTTCGACGGGGAGGGCGTCAGCGTCGACCTCGAGGAGGAAACCGTCGAAATTCCGGTCGAGCAGACCGGGTTCGCCGTCGAAGAAGTCACCGAGCGGGGGGAACACATCACCCCGCACGTGATCGAGCCCTCGATGGGGATCGACCGGGCGGTCTACGCGGTCCTGGTCCACGCCTACGACGAGGACGAGATCGACGGCGAGGAGCGCACCGTACTCCGCCTGCCTCCGGAGATGGCGCCCACCCTCATCGGGGTCTTCCCGCTCATGGACAAGGACGGCCTGGGCGAACGGGCTCGGGACCTGGCCGAGGAGTTGCGAGAAGCGGGCCTCGCGGTCACCTACGACGATTCGGGGGCGATCGGCCGGCGGTACCGGCGCCAGGACGAGATCGGCACCCCGTTCTGTGTCACCGTCGACTACGAGAGTCTCGAGACCGGGACGGTCACGGTGCGGGACCGGGACACGACCGAGCAGGTTCGCGTGGGGATCGAGGGCCTGCCCGAAACACTCGCCGCGCTCCGGGACGGCGAGCTGGCCTTCGAGCAGCTGTGAGCGAATACGGTCGTCGGCTGGTACACGCGAGCGGGAGCCTGGTCCCGATCGCCTACGTGATGGACATCATCACGTGGCCGCAGGCGACGGGGCTCGTCCTCATCGCCATGGCCATCGCGACTGTGCTGGAGGCGCTGCGGCTCTCCGGCCACCTCGACCTGTGGGTGTATGAACGGTTCACCCGAGACTACGAGGCCAACTGGCCCGCCGGGTACGCGCTCGCCCTCGTTGGGGCTTCCGTGACGGTCCTCGCGTTCGATCCTCGGGTGGCCGTCCCAGCACTGTTGATGCTCACAATTGCCGATCCGGTGAGCGGGATCCTCTCGAGTGGCAGCCTCGAAGTCAAGCAAGGCTACGTGTTACTGGCCACCTTCGGGATCAGCCTGGGCATTGCCGGGTTGCTCCTGATCCCGCCCGGGCCGGCGGTCATGGGCGCCGCGACGGCCACCGTCGCCGACGGCGCCAAGCCGACGATCGGGGGCTACGTGATCGACGACAACCTCACCATCCCGATCGGGGCGGCGGCAGCGATGCAGGTCGGATTCCTCCTGCTCTGAGCCGTCGGACGCGAAACCTTAACCGCCAGAGCGAACAACTCCCAGAGGAATGGCAGCAGGCGAGGCGACCACCGTGGATCACCCGCTGATCGAGCCGGGGGCCCTCGAGGCCCGGCCCTACCAGACTGATCTGGTGGAGCGGGCCCGGGAGGGCCATACCCTCGTCTCGCTGCCCACGGGGCTCGGCAAGACAGCGGTGAGCTTGCGCGTGACCGCCCATCGGCTCGCCGACCATCCCGACTCGAAGGCGATCCTCCTCGCCCCGACGAAACCGCTGGTCGAACAACACGCGGGATTCTATCGCGAGGCGCTTGCGATCCCAAACGAGGACGTGGTCGTCTTTACTGGCGAGACCCGGCCCGAGGACCGCGCCGATCTGTTCGAGTCCGCCCGGGTGATCGTCGCCACGCCACAGGTGGTCGAAAACGACCTGCTGGGCAACCGGATCGACCTCGGGTCGGTCGTTCACCTCACCGTCGACGAGTGCCACCGGGCGACAGGGGACTACCCCTACGCGTACATCGCCGAGCGCTACCACGAGGCTGCGACTGACCCGCTCGTGACCGCGATGAGCGCCTCCCCCGGTGACGACGAGGAGGCTATCCGGACGGTCATGTCGAACCTCGGACTGGAGCAGGTCGCGGTCAAGACCGAGTCGGATCCGGACGTCGCGGCGTACACCTATGGAACCGACGTCGAGTGGCTCCGGATCGATCTCCCCGACGAGGTCCTCGAGATTCGGGATCGGCTGCAAGAGGTACTCTCGGACCGGCTCGAAACGCTCTCGGAGTTGGGCGTGACGAACGCCACGGACCCCGAAATCTCCCAGCGGGACCTCCACGAGATCCGCTCGAAGCTCCAGCGGTTGATCGATCGGGACGATCCGGCGGGCTATGAGGGGATGTCCGTTCACGCGGAGATCATGAAAATCAAGCGGGCGGTCGAACTGGTCGAAACCCAGAGCGTGGACGCTCTCGACCGGTACTTCGAGCGCCAGAAAAACGCCGCCCGCTCCTCGGGGGCCTCGAAGGCGAGTCAGCGCTTTATCTCCGATCCCGAGATCCGGCGGGCGATGGAGCAGGCCCGCAACTTCGACGACCTCCACCCCAAATTCCGCCGGGTGCGGATCCTCCTCGCGGAGACGTTGGGGATCAAGGGTGGCGACCGGGTGATCGTCTTCACCGAGTCCCGGGACACCGCCGAGGCGCTGACCGAGTTCCTCTCGGAGGGATTCGACGTTCGGCGCTTCGTCGGCCAGGGGGACAAGGAGGGGTCCTCGGGCATGACCCAGACCGAGCAGACCGCCGTCCTCGAGGAATTCCGTGCCGGGGCATTCGAGGTGCTCGTCTCGACCTCGGTCGCGGAGGAGGGCCTGGACGTCCCCGAGGTCGACCTGGTTTGCTTCTTCGAGCCCGTCCCGAACGCGATCCGCTCGATCCAGCGCAAGGGCCGGACCGGCAGACAGACCGAGGGGAAAGTCGTCGTCCTCATGGCCGAGGACACCCGCGATGAGGCCTACTACTGGATCTCGAAGCGTCGCGAAGAGGAGATGGCCGCGGAGCTCGAGGCGCTCAGGGACGTCGCTCCCGACCTCGAGGCGGAGTTCGGCGGCCAGGCCGACCTCGAGGCGTTCGGAGCCGGATCGGATTCGGGTTCCGGGAGCGAACCCGAGGCCAGCAGGTCCGCGAACGGGTCGGGGAACGGCCAGTCCGGTATCGGAGACTTCGATTCGGACGGGGACGGATCCGACGACGATCCGGAAGCCGCCACAGAATCGACGGCCGAGCGTGGTAAAGGCGATGCCGGAGCAGCATCGGCCGAAAACGCCACCGAGTCGGTCGCATCGGACGAAACCGACGACGAGCCGGCAGAATCGGACGGGACCGCTACCGAACCGTCACCCGACGGGAGCGACGCCGACCCTGCGGCCGAAAAGATCGTCGCCGAGGCGGGCGGCGAGGACCACGTCGAGATCGTGATCGACCAGCGGGAACTCGACGCACATATCGCCCGAAAACTCTCGAAACGCGAGGGGATCGAGACCCGACTGGAGACCCTCGAGGTCGGGGACTACGTGCTCTCGGACCGGGTCGCCGTCGAGCGCAAGTCCATCGCGGATTTCCTCTCGACGCTGCTCGACGGCGGCGACCGGGCACTCTTCGACCAGGCCGGGAACCTGACCCGTCACTACCGCCGCCCCGTCCTCCTCGTCGAAGGAGAGGGCAATCTCTACGAAGAGCGAAACGTCCACCCGAACGCAATCCGGGGTGCACTCGCCAGCCTCGCGGTAGATTTCGGCATCTCGGTGCTTTTCACCCGGGACGAGGCGGACACCGCCGCCCTGCTCGAAACCATCGCGAGGCGGGAGCAAGAAGAGCGGGATCGCGAGGTGAGCGTCCACGGCGAGTCCCAGGCGAAGACCCTCGTCGAACAGCAGGAGTACGTGATCAGCGCGATCGCCGACATCGGCCCGATCACCGCGAGATCCCTCCTCGAGGCTCTGGGGAGCGTGGAGGCCGTCCTGACGGCCGACGCCGAGGCGCTCCAGGCGGTCGAGGGCGTCGGCGAGGTGACAGCCGAGCGGATCCGGGAGGTCGTCGGAAGCGACTACGACCCGCGGTAGACGCCCCCGACCCGGACCGGGTCAGGGAACGACCGTGAGCCTGACGCGTTCGCTCCGGAGGATCGTCTCCGGGGCGCTCCCGAGAATCACGCGTTCGACCGGTCCCGGTGGCTCCTCGTGACCCATCACGACGTGATCGTAGCCACGCTCGGCGACCAGGTCGAGGATGTCCTCGCCGAGCCGATCCGCCGGCCGGAAGTCGAGATCGAGGTCGGGGGCGACCTCGAGTGACGTCTCGACGTCGACCGTCCCGAGAACCCGCTCGGCCCGGTCGAGCACGGCGGTCGCGTCCTCGCCCGCCTCGGTCGTGATGTGAATCGCGTCGAGAGAGGCGTCGAAGGCCGCGGCCAGTTCCGTCGCGAAGGAGAGGGCCCGAAAGCCCACGTCGGTCCCGTCGATGGGGACGAGGATCTTCTCGGTGGACATGTTACCGTCCCTGCAATCTCGAAAGCGTCTCCGCGGCCTCCCGGGCCGCCTCGAGGAGTTTTTTCGACTGGTTCGGGTCCTCGCTCTCCCGTGCACGCTCGGACAGCGTGACGATCGTCTCGGCGAGAGACTGGCTGACGGCGGTCTGGGTCGAGCCGGCGGCCGTCCCGCTGCCGCTGGGCCCCGTCGGCGGCGATGGCTGGGTCTGCCCCCCGAGTTCGGCCGTGCCGGTCGAGGCGGCCCCGACCGACTCGTGGCCCACGTTCGCGGCGGCCGATTCCTCGGCAGGCTGGCCGCCCGTCCCGTCCCCGGCTGCGGTCTGTGTCGAAGCACCCGATGGCTCGTCGTCGGTCGCCCGAGCCGTCGCTTCGCCTCCGTCACCGCCGGACGCTCCGCCCCCGGCCGCTGCCTCGGCATCCGCCTCGGCCTGACAGGTCGGACAGAACGCCTGGCCCTGGTAGCGGAAGATCGGCGAGCCGCAGGTCTCACAGTGCTTGTTCGTCATCGTCGCGCCCTGGAGAAGCAACTGGCTCATGCGTTCGGTGACCTCGCGGTCCGCCGAGTCGGACTCGTACTTCTCCCGGAGGCGCTCCCGTTCGGCCTCCTTGTCGAAGTTCTCGCTCATTACCCGGAGAATCGGGCTGGATCGGTTAAAGTGACGCGGCTTCCCGGTGTCCCGAGTGCGAAGGCGGGCCCGGATGAACGGGAGCCTGTTCGACGATCCACCCCACCGGAAAGCCCGGCAGTTTTTATCCGGTGACGGACAACTGTCGGCCGATGCAGCTCAGGGACCTGTCGGGACTCCCCGACGGGGTGGCCGATCACTTCGCCGACGCAGGGATCGAGGAGCTCTATCCGCCACAGGCCGCCGCCGTCGAGGCCGGCGTGCTCGAGGGCGAGAGCGTCGTCGCGAGCGTGCCGACCGCGAGCGGTAAGACCCTTATCGCCCAGCTCGGAATGCTCTCGGCCATCGGAGACGGCGACGGGATGGCCCTGTACATCGTCCCGCTCCGTGCCCTGGCGAGCGAAAAGGCCGCCGAGTTCGAGGAACTCGAGCGGTTCGGTCTCGACGTCGCTGTCTCGACCGGCAACTACGAGAGTGACGGCGACTGGCTCGGCAACGCGGACATCGTCGTCGCGACCTCCGAGAAGGTCGACTCGCTCATCCGGAACGGCGCAGACTGGATCGAGAACCTGGCGACCGTCGTCGCCGACGAAGTCCACCTCGTGGACGACCGAAGCCGCGGCCCGACCCTCGAGGTGACCCTCGCGAAGCTCCGCTCGCGGGTGGCCGCCCTCCAGGTGATCGCCCTCTCGGCGACCATCGGCAACGCCGACGAGATCGCCGACTGGCTCGACGCCGAACTGGTCGATTCCGAGTGGCGACCCATCGAACTCCGGACGGGCGTTCACTACGGCGACGCCCTCCATCTCGACGACGGAACGACCCGCGAACTCCCGACAGGATCGAACGAGCAGACCGAAGCGCTCGTGAACGACACCATCGAGGAGGGGGGATCGGCGCTGGTCTTCGTCAACTCCCGCCGGAACGCCGAGGCCGCCGCCCGCCGACTGACGACCGTGACCGAGCAGGATCTCGAAGCGGCCGACCGGGAGCGACTCCAGGAACTCGGAGCGGAGATCCGGTCGGTGAGCGACACGGAAACGAGCGAAGACCTCGCAGCAGCCGTCGAGAAGGGGGCCGCCTTCCACCACGCCGGGCTCGCCAGGGGCCATCGCACGATCATCGAAGACGCCTTCCGGGACCGGCTGATCCGGGCCGTCGCGGCGACGCCGACCCTCGCGGCGGGAGTCAACACCCCAAGCCGACGAGTCGTCGTTCGGGACTGGCGGCGATACGACGGCTCGACGGGGGGCATGGCGCCGCTCTCGATCCTCGAAGTCCACCAGATGTTCGGCCGGGCCGGGCGGCCGGGCCGTGACCCACACGGCGAGGCCGTCCTGCTCGCGAACACCCACGACGAACTCGAGGAGCTCTTCGATCGCTACATCTACGGGGAGCCAGAGCCGGTCCGCTCGAAGCTGGCCGCCGAGCCCGCGCTGCGCTCGCACGTGCTTTCGACGGTCGCGACCGGCTTCGTCCACACCCACGACGGCCTCCTCGAGTTTCTCGGCGAGACGCTCTATGCCTCCCAGACCGACGATCCCTCGCGGCTCGAGGCCGTGACCGAGGCCGTCCTCGACTACCTCGAGGCGAATGACTTCCTCGTCCGGGACGGGCCCGACCTCTCCGCGACGCCGGCGGGCCATCTCGTCTCCCAGCTCTATCTCGATCCGATGTCCGCCGCGATCATCATCGACGGGCTGAAAGCTGGATCGGGCGAGCCGTCGCCGCTCGGGCTCTATCACCTCGTGAGTCGCACGCCGGACATGTACGAACTCTACCTGAAGTCGGGCGACGCCTCCACGTACACCGAGATCGCCTACGAGCGGGAGGGCGAACTGCTGGGCAAGACCCCTTCGGAGTTTTCGGAGGGCGAGTTCGAGGACTGGCTCTCGGCGCTGAAGACCGCGAAACTCCTCGAGGACTGGGCCGAGGAACTCGACGAGGACCGGATCACGGAGCGCTACGGCGTCGGCCCGGGAGACATCCGCGGGAAGGTCGAGACGGCCGAATGGCTGCTTCAGGCCGCCGAGCGACTCGCCGGGGAGCTCTCGATCAGTTCGGCACCGGCGATCCGCGAGGCCCGCGTCCGGGTCGAGCACGGCATCCGCGCGGACCTTCTGGACCTGGTCGGGGTCCGCCACGTCGGGCGCAAGCGGGCCCGCCGGCTCTACGAGGCCGACTTCGAGACCCGCGAGGACCTGCGCAACGCGGAGAAGGGCCGGGTGGTAGCCGCGTTAAAGGGGCGGAAGAAGACCGCCGAGAAGGTGCTCGCGAGCGCCGGCCATCCGAACCCGTCCCTTGATGACGTCGACGCCAGCATGGACGGAACCGGTCGGATCACGAACGGCAACGGATCGACGGCCAGTTCCGACAGTCGTGGCGGTGAGCGCTCCAATTCGGGGGCCCAGGCCAACCTGGGTGAGTTCGAGTGAAGACCGTCACCGGGCGAGTGGCAATCGGGAGAGACGATGCGAGAGCCGACGAAACGAAACCCGCGCCAGCAGCACAGTACGAATCCCTCGATGAATTCCTCGAGGCCCTCCGGGCCGTTTCCCAGCAGTACGACGTGCTGCTCCAGGCCTTCGACGCCCGGTATATCGCCGGCACGGCTCACCTCCGGGCAGCGCTCGAGCACGCGAAGCGCTCGATGGCCCGGGGCGAGAACGTCGCCGACGAGCTCGCGGTGGAGGTGTTGCTCTACGCGGCCGGTCGCCGGCAGATCGATCGGGCGATGGAACTCGGTCTCGGGACGGGCGACCAGTCGGTGATCGTCCTCCTCGCTGGCGACCGGGAAACCGAGGCCGCGACCGCCGTCCGCGACCTGATCGAGCCCGGGCCGGTCGAGCCCGACGAAGCGGTCATTGCGGAGTACTTCGAGATCACGCCCGCGGAACGGCGGGCCACCACTGGTGATCTCGCCGACCTCGTTTGCGAGCGGGTCGCGCTTCTCGACGTCGAACGGTGAGTTCCAGTCGAAGCCGTGCCGCCGGCTCGTGTTTTCTGCGGCGCGAACCTGTCAATCGCGGTGTTCCAGTTGAAACAAAGGGGTTCGGACCCGACGCAATCGTGCGTTTTTAGAGACACCCTTTAGTACCCTTTGAACCGCATACTTGGGCCGAAATGCCGGCGAAGCGGGCGATACGTCGACAATTCCACTTGAAACAGCGCCCGCGTCCGTCTGACGTTCGTCTGGTGGAGGGACGGTATTGATGGGGGGGGGAACCGGCCGAAAAAACGGGCCGGTTTACAGCGCGGCCTTGACCTGCTCGAGGAACTGCTGGGGTGGCTGGGCGCCCGTGAACTGGCCGGCCTCGTCGTTGATGTTGACCTGCGGGACCCCGCGCACGCCGAACTGCTGGGCGAGTTCCATGAACTCCTGGGACTCGACCATCTCGCTCGTGATGTTCGGGTTCTCGATCGCGAACTTGTGGGCGGTCTCGACGGCCTGCGGGCAGTGCGGGCAGGTCAGGGTCACGAAGACCTTGATGTTGACCGGCTCGTCGATCTCGGCCAGAGCAGCCTTGATGTCGTCGTCGAGGCCGCTCTCGCCCGTGGAGACGGCCACGATGTCCCGGACGTACGCCCCGAACTCCTGGCCCGAGGGAATGCCGTAGTACCGAACGCCCCGAATTTCGCCATCGGTCAGAACGGTGACCGGCGCGTTGTCGTACTTGGTGGCGTCCCACTCCTCGGCGACCTCGCTGTCCATGTCGTGGACCTCGACGGTGTACAGGTCGGTGAGGTCGGCAAGTTCCTCGTTCAGTTCGACGGTTTCGTCACAGTACTCACAGTCGTCGTCGACGAAGACGTACGCCGTGATCTCCCGATCCATCTGTTCGAACACGTCCCTGACGTCGTCGCGGTTCTCGTCGGAGAGTATTGCCATCTTGATTCAACACTACTGCCCCAGCTATTAATATGTGTTGGGCTGGGGTCAGGACGGCTGGCGGAGTCAGGTGCCGCTAACCGGGGTTTTCGGCGTTGGGAGCCGGAAACCGGGGAACTCAGCGACCGTTCTATGGGAGAGAATAACAATCAAATGTGACCCAGTATTGTACCTTTTCTCAAATACTGTCCCGCGCGAGTGGCAGCCGTTCCGGTCACCCCTCGAGTTCCGCGAGGATCGCCTCGGCCTCGGCCTGGCCGATCGCGTCTTCCTCGATCATCCGTTCGGCGACCCGGTCGATCTGGTCGCCCTCGGCTCCGGCCTGGATCGCGAGGTTCTGGGCGTGCAGGCGCATGTGACCTTGCTGGATGCCCTCGCTCACGAGCGCGCGAAGGGCGGCGAGGTTCTGTGCGAGCCCGACCGAGGCGAGGACGCCGGCCATCTCGGGGGCGGAGTCCACGTCGAGGATCTCCATTGCCGCTTGCGCGACCGGCTGAAGGCCCGTCGCTCCGCCGACAGTCCCAATCTGAACC
This sequence comes from Halodesulfurarchaeum sp., assembly GCA_034520565.1. Lineage (GTDB taxonomy): Archaea > Halobacteriota > Halobacteria > Halobacteriales > Halobacteriaceae > Halodesulfurarchaeum. The sequence continues at coordinate 592,524 of JAXHNL010000002.1, read as the reverse complement.
GGGATTTCGATGGTGCAGACGAGGTTGCCCTCGGCGTCGACCTCGTAGCTCGTCAGCGAGTCGTAGCCGTCCTGGGCCGCGTACGCGTGTGCGCCGGCCTCCATCGCCCGCCAGTCGTTGAACGTCGCGGTGGTGACCGCGTCGATCCCGTTCATGATCCCTTTGTTGTGAGTCGCCGCACGATACGGGTCGCCCATGGCGAAAGCCCAGGCGTCGACGATCCGATTTCGGACCTCCTCCCCCGTGAACTCGCTGTCCTCGTCGGCGAGTTCCTCGGGCGGCACCGTACAGGTCGCCCGCGCGAGGCGACGATCGGCCAGGTTCGAGAGGATGCGCATCTCCACGTCGCCACCGGCAAGGGCCTCGATCTCCGGGGCCAGCGCCTCGGCCATCGTGTTGACGGCGTTCCCGCCCATGGCGTCCTGCACGTTGACGATGAGGTGGGTCACGACCATCTGGCCGGTCGGCGTGTCGATCACCCGGACCTCGACGTCCTCGGCGCCGCCGCCGAACTTCACCAGCGTCGGGTCCTGTTCGTCGGCCAGCTCCATCAGGCGGTCTTTCTCCTGCAGAATCCGCATGCGTGCGGCCTGCGGGTCGGTAACGTCGACGGCCTGGATCTGGGCGATCATGCGCGGGGCGTCGACCTCGGTCTCGAAGCCGCCGCCGGCACGGGCCATCTTGGCCGCGAAGGAGGCGGCGGCCACGACGCTGGTCTCCTCGATGGCCATCGGGATCAGGCGATCCTCGCCGTCGATCGTGAAGTTCGTCGCCACCGAGATCGGGTACTCGAGGGTGCCGATGACGTTCTCGCTGACGGTGTCTGCCAGCTCCTCCGTCAGGCCGGTGCCACCGATCGCCTCGACGGCGTCCTCGGAGAGGTCGGCGAGTTCCGCAATCGTCTCCCGTCGCTCTGCGACCGGGAGTTTGTAAAACCCGGATATGCGCGAGTCCATAGCAGGTGGGTAGGTGGGTGTGAATAAAAATCCTCCCCGACGGATCGGCGGTGCCGGCCGCTCGAACCGGCGGTGGCCACCACCGATTCAGACCGCCAGATCAGGCGTCAGCGGTCGAACTGTTGGTCGGGGCTCCCTGGGACCCGGATTCGACCACGTAACGTTGTCCGACCATCGGATCGAGTAGCGAATCGACGGGAGCGTCGTTATCCCGGAGAACGGGGACATCGTCGATCCGCACGGACTCGATCCGGCGATCGATGGCGTCCCCGAGTTCGTACCCGATCTCCCGGGTGGCCGCCCGCTCGCGGAGTTCCTGCTGGCTGAGCGTGCGGGACTGTTTGGTCGCGACGAGTTCGACGTTCTGGACGACACCCGACTCGGCGGTCCGGAACGCCGAGACCGAGGCAAAACTGGCCTCCATCGTCCGGTACTCGGCCCGGAAGAAGGCCGATCCGGGGCCGCTCGGGGCCGAAATGACGTTCGCGAGCAACACGCCGTCGGCGTCGAGGCGGTCGCGGGCGAGGTCGAAGAACTCGGTCGTCGTGAGGTGGAACGGGACCGTGTCACGGCGGTAGGCGTCGAGGATTATCACGTCGTATGCGGTGTCGGTCTCGCGGAGGTACGCCCGGCCGTCCATCGTGTGGACCGAGAGGTTCGGCCCGGTTTCGAGGCCGAAGTACTCGCGCGCGGCGCTGACCACCGCCGGATCGATCTCCACGACGTCCACGGTCACGTCGTATCGGTCGGCGAAGATCTTCGGACCGGTGAACCCGCCCCCGCCCACGAACAGCACGTTCTCGACGTCCTCGGTGTAGAGGAGGGGGAGGTGGAAGTATCGCGTGTACGTGAAGACGTGCCGGTTCGGCTCGTCGAGGTCCATCGCGCTGTGGGAGACCCCGTCGAGGTAGAGGGTCCGGACGCTGTCCTGGTCTGCGACCCGGAGGTCCTGGTAGGCCGTCTGGGTCTCGTAGACCGTGTTTCCGGAGAAGGCGACGCCGAACGGTGGTGCCAGAACCGCCCCGACGAGGAGGATCCCGACGACCGCGATCCGGAGGGCGTTCCGGCGTGAGGGGGCCGGCCAGGCCAGTCGGGCAGCCGTCACGAGGAGGATCGCACCGAAGAACAGGCCGATCTGGTCGATCGAGAAGTACGGGATCAGGAGGTAGGTGGTTCCGAAGGCCCCCGCGATGCTCCCGATCGTCCCCAGCGCGTACACCCGTCCGGAGGCCTCTCCCGTGCTCTCGGCGGTCGAGAGTTCGGCGGCGTAGGGGCTGATGAACCCGAGGAGATATGTCGGCGGCCCGAACAGGATCGTGACCGGCACCAGCGAACTGTACCGCGCCGGGATTGGCAAAGTTCCGCTCTGTCGGATCAGGAACTCCCCGGCAAAGAGGAGAAAGGCGACGTAGACGGTCGTCCAGAGGAGGAGCGTCTGGAGCGCGGAGACCTCGGCGTGCCGGGCGGCCCGTCTCCCACCTCTGACGTACCCGAGACTCAGCGCGGCGAGGAAGACCCCGATGATGCTCCCCCACGTGTAGATCGAACTGCCGAACTCCGGGGCGATCATCCGACCCGCGAGGATCTCCAGGCCCATGCTCGCGACCCCGGAGACGAGCACGGCGAGTGCCGGCTCCGTGAGTCTGGCCTCCTGGAGCCGGCCGTTCGGGTCCATGGCCCCCTAGGAGAGACGGGAGCCAAAACCGTTGTCACTGGGACTTGCGGGGAAATATCGACCGGCTCTACTATCGGCACCTACTTTTCAGCGGTCGGTCCACCCACCGTCGGGCGAATACCCCTTCGTTTCAACTGGAGACAGCGGCGGACACGTTCCCGATATCGGCGATCGGTTGGAGGTGAAACGAAGGGGTCGCCGTCGTTCGGTCGATTTCGCTGTGCTTTGCTATCGGCTTCACATGTGGCGGTTTTGTGCGTTCGTGTTTGCCAGCGCCCCGAGGTCGAACGGAAAGTGAGTCGCTGACCCGGGTCGTTCGTGAGCGAGTCGGTGACGAACCGGACCCGGTAGCACCTCCACGTCAGCGAACCCCGGATCGGCGATTTGCGGGCCGGTAGCGGGGCAATTGCCGCCCGAACGGTTGCATGCCTTTCACAAACATGGCGCCGACGAGATAGGGCGTCTTATATAAGGGGAGTCACAATCCGAAAGATGGGTACTACCATCATGGCGACAGTTGAAGTCGATCAGGACCTCTGTATTGGCGACCAAGTTTGTGCATCGATGCATCCGGACATCTTCGAGATGCAGGACGACGGGTTCGCACACGTCGTCGAGGGCATGGAAGAAGTCGACGGCGCGGACGTCGACATGGCCAAGGAAGGAGCCGAGGCCTGCCCAGTCGACGCGATCACCGTCTCCGAGTAAGTCGGCCGACCACCTGCGGTTTTTCGGTAGTAGCCGGAAAGCGACGGCCACGGCCGCCCGGTTTCAGAATAGTCGGACAGGGCGTCCGGTTCCAGAATAGCCGGACAGGGCGCCCGATTTCAAGAACCCCGCCGCTCGTACGTGCGGAAGGTCAACTCCCCGCGTTCTGACTGCTCCTCGAGTTCCCACTCCGAACGGTCCCAGTCGGGGAATTCGGTGTCTCCGTTCGGCGATTCGGGAATCTCGGTCACGTGAAGGCGATCGGCCTGGGGCAGGAACTGCTCGTAGACCACCGCCCCGCCCACGACGTAGGCCGTTTCCGAGCCGGTCTCCTTCGCGAGTTCGAGGGCCTCGTCGATGCTCTCGGCCTGGACGGCTCCCTCGGGAAGGTCGAGATCCCCGGTGGAGAGCACGACGTTCAGCCGGCCGGGAAGGGGTTCCCCGAGCCGATCGACGATCGACTCGTAGGTCCGGCGGCCAAGGATCACCGGGTGACCCATGGTGAGTTCCTTGAAGCGGGCGAGATCGGCGGGATAGTGCCATGGCATGCCGCCGGCGTCCCCGATCACGCCGTTTTCCGCGATCGCGACGACGATGGCGACCTTCATTCTGCAACCGCGAAGTCGAGTGCCGGGGCCGGGTCGTAGTCCCGGAGCGTGACGTCGTCGGGCTCGAGGTCGTCGAGCGACTTGTCGGCGACCTCGATGGTCGGGCGATCGCGGGGCGAACGGGTGAGCTGGGTGAGCAGGTTCGGCACGTGATCGTAGCCCTCGGGATCCGCCGGGGCCGCGTCCTCGATCCACCCACGCACGGCCTCGTAGTCGGCTGGCTCTTCGACCCGTTCGATCCGCTCCCGGAGGTCGGGCAGTGCGTCCTCGTACCACGAGCCCCGCTCTCCTTTGCCGAGATAGATGTGCGCGTCGACGACGCTGTGGCCGAACTCGCCGACCGGCAGGCCGACCTCCTGGGCGACAGCGTGGGTCAGGAGGGCATACGAGGCGATGTTGAAGGGGATTCCCAGCGCGATGTCCCCGGAGCGCTGCTGGAGGTGAGTGTGCAGGCGGCCGTCCTGGACGGAGAAGACGAAGGTGTAGTGACAGGGCGGCAGCGTCGAATCCGCGGCGTTGGCGGGATGCCAGGCGTTGACGACCAACCGGCGGCTCTCGGGGTTGTTCTCAAGTCCGTCCAGGACGGAGGCGATCTGATCGAAGGTCCCCTCCTCGTTCAGGTAGGGACTGTCGGGATCGGGCCAGGATTCCCCCGGGAGGCGGGCGTCCCCTTCAGGCACCGGATACCGGCGCCAGAAGCGGCCATAGGCGGTGTCGAGGTGGCCCGCCTCGTCGGCCCAGGCGTCCCAGATGCCGGTCTCCTCGCGGAGGGTGCGGATGTGTTCCTCCCCGGAGAGATACCAGACCAGTTCGTGGATCAGGGAGTTCCACCGCGGGCCCGAGAGGTCCTTGGTCGTGAGCAGCGGAAACCCCTTCGTCAGGTCCACCGTGTAGTGTTCCGAGAAGCTCGCGAGCGTGTCGACGCCCGTCCGGTTCTCCTCGTAGGTCCCCGTCTGGAGCACCCGTTCGACGAGGTCGAGGTACTGCTGCATGCTTCTTTGTACACGCGTGTGGCGGCTCCATAAACGTTCCCTGGTGACCGATTCCCGCCGGTATCTGCCCGCTCAAAACCCGCGTCGGTACTGGGCGGGAACCTCCGGTTCGGCCCCGTAAAGCGACTCGGCCGCCCGGAGCGGGAAATACGGGTCGTTCAACAGTTTCCGGCCCACGATGGCGACGTCTGCTCGGCCGTTTCGAACCAGGGCCTCTGCCTGCTCGGGCGTCCTGATCTGGCCGACCGTTCCGACCGCCGGGAGGTCGGTTTCCGCGCGCACCCGCTCGGCCAGCGGGAGTTGGTAGTTCGGCCCCGCATACGAGATCTGCTGGTCGGGGTGAATGCCGGCGCTGCTCACGTCAAGCAGGTCGAGGCCCTCGCTTGCGAGGTCCCCCGCGAGCCGTACCGTGTCCTCGATCGTCCAGGAAGGACGGTCCGGGAGCCAGTCGGTTCCCGAAACCCGAAGGAATACCGGCACGTCCTCGCCCACGGCGTTCCGCACGGCCTCGTACACCTCCCGGACGAAGCGGGTTCGGCCGGCGAAGTCGCCGCCGTAGGCGTCGGTCCGCTCGTTTGCGACCGGCGAGAGGAACTCGTGGATGAGATACCCGTGGGCGCCGTGGATCTCGACGGCCTCGAACCCCGCGTCGACGGCCCGTTCGGCCGCCTCCCCGAACGCCTCGATTATGTCCTCGATGTCGGCGGGATCGAGGCGCTCCGTGGGCGGGGCGTCCACGTCTTCGTATGGGTAGGGTTTCTCGCTCGGCGCGACGACGGTCCACCCGCCCTCATCGGGCTGGAGCGGCGTCGAGCCCTCCCACGGCCGCGAGGTGGAGGCCTTTCGGCCGGCGTGGGCCAGTTGGATGGCTGGGATCGCCCCCTGGTCCGCCACGAACGCGGCGATCGGCGCGAGGGCGGCTGCCTGCTCGTCGGACCAGAGCCCGAGGTCGTTGGGCGAGATCCGGCCCCGCGGTTCGACCGCCGTCGCCTCCTGGATGACGATCCCGGCCCCGCCGACCGCACGCGTGCCGTAGTGAACCCGGTGCCAGTCGGTCGCGACGCCGTCCTCGCCGGCAGAGTACTGGCACATCGGGGACATCGCGAGTCGGTTCCGTGCGGTGACCGACCGGAGCGAGAGTTCGGAGAACACACCCGTTGACATACGTCCCACTCCGGCCAGCGGCGGGATAACCGTTCTGTCCGCCGGGCCGGCGGGGAATGATCCGCGATAAGCGACCGGCTCACTCCCCGAAGTCGAAGGCCTCCGCGGCGATGTCCATATCCTTGTCGCCCCGTCCCGAGAGGTTGATCAGGATCGTGTCGTGGTCGTCGGCGATCTCCGCGGCCAGCGCGATCGCGTGGCTCGACTCGAGAGCGGGGATGATGCCTTCGGCCTCCGAGAGCCTGCGGAAGGCCTCGAGGGCCGCGTCGTCGGTCACCGCCCGATAGTCGGCGCGGCCGATCGCCCGGAACATGGCGTGCTCGGGACCGACACCGGGATAGTCCAGCCCCGCCGAGACGGAGTGGACCTCGGTATCTTCGTCGATCACGCGGGTCGCCATCCCGTGGAGCGTCCCGTCCTCGCCCGCGGTGAGCGGGGCTGCGTGGCGGTTCGAATCGGCGCCCTCGCCACCACCCTCCGCGCCGTAGAAGGCAACGTCGTCCTCGCGGAAGGCGTGAAAGAGGCCGATCGCGTTCGAGCCGCCGCCCACGCAGGCCACGGCGGCGTCGGGCAGCGTGCCGACCCGGTCCTGGAACTGCTCGCGGGCCTCCCGTCCGATGACGGACTGGAAGTCCCGGACCATCCGGGGAAACGGGTCGGGCCCGACCGCGCTGCCGACGAGGTAGTGGGTGTCCTCGATGTTCCCCGCGAAGTCCTCGAGGGCGGCGTCGACGGCCTCCGCGAGACCGGCGTCCCCGCGCGTCACCTCGTTCACTTCGGCACCCAACAGTTGCATGCGGAAGACGTTCATCCGCTGGCGCTCGGCGTCCGTCTCGCCCATGTAGATCTCCGTCTCCAGGTCGAGGGCCGCGCCGACCATCGCCGTCGCCACGCCGTGCTGGCCGGCACCGGTTTCGGCGATGAGCCGATCCTTCCCGGCCCGGACGGCGAGCAGGCCCTGGCCGAGGGCGTTGTTGATCTTGTGGGCGCCGCCGTGGAGCAAGTCCTCGCGCTTGAGGTAGATCTCCGCGCCGTACGCCTCGCTGAGCGTCTCGGCGTGGTAGATCGGCGTCGGGCGCCCGGCGAATTCCTCCCGCAGGCGGGCCAGTTCCGCCTGAAAGTCCGGATCCTCGCTGATCTCGTCGTAGGCCGCCGCGAGTCGTGCGAGTGGTTCCTCGAGCGGTTCGGGGACGTGTCGACCACCGTAGGATTCGAAGTCGCCGGCTGTCATACGACGGCGAAGGGGACCAGGGACCAAATACGTGTTCACTGCTGTCCAGGGTTGTTCATCGGAAGGGGCGAATGGTGCCGCCCCCCCCCCCACCGACACCGGTTCGGCGAATCTTTATCCACACGTGGCAGGTACATCTATGTATGAGCGGAAGTGCCAGCGAGGGCGACGTGTTGGTCGCCGTCGAGGACCCGGAACAAGTCGCCCAGCTGGTGCGGACGGCAGCCGACCTCGCCCGGCAGGGGAGCGGGCGGGTCAGGCTGATGACCGTCGTCGTCAAACCGGCGGACTCGCCCTTCGGCCTCTTTTCGGACGAGACAATCGTCCGGGAGTTCGCGGCTGACAGCCACGAGCTCCTCGATCGAGCGCCCGACCCCGAGGACGTCGAACTTGTTCGCGACCTCGTGGTGGCCCGGTCGGTGGCGAAGGGGATTCAATCGGCGGTCGACCGGACGGACCCCGCGGCACTCCTCATCGGGTGGGACAGCGACCCCCGGCGGTCCGACGCGCTCCTCGGGACGACCGTCGACAAAGTCCTCGAGCGGGCGGCGACGGACGTCTACGTGGAGCGGATCGGCCGGGAGGCCGGGACGGTAGAGGAGGTGCTCGTCCCGGTCGCGGGTGGGCCGAACGTCCGGGCCTCGGTGATCGCGGCCGGGGCCATCGCCGTCGCGAACGACGCGTCGGTCACGATCATCGCCGTGGCCGAGGACGAAACTGGCCGCGAGGGAGCCCAATCCAACGCCGAGGCGGGGTTGGAAACCCTGAAGCGGGCGATCGACGGCCCGGTGACTGCCGAGACCCGCGTCGTGAGCGGCGAACGCGTCGAGGACGCCATCATCGAGGTCGCTGACGGGTACGACGTGATCGTCCTGGGCGCGACCCGGAAGGGCGTCTTGCGGGGCCGGCTGGTCGGCTCGGTTCCCCGCCGGGTCGTTCGCGGGACGGATCGGACGGTCATCGTGGCGCGGGGCGAGCGCGGGAAACCCGGCTTCCTCGGCCGAATTTCGAGGGCGATTAGCGGGAAACAATGACCGCCTGGGCACTCGTCGGGTTCGCGACGCTCATCGGCGTCTTTACCGCCTGGACCCTCGGCGCGAACAGCAACTCGCCGCCCTTCGCTCCGGCGATCGGGGCGAACGCCATCTCCACGATGCGAGCGGCCTTCCTCATCGGCCTGTTGGCCGGGGCCGGCGCGTTGCTCCAGGGCGGCAGCATTTCGAAGACGGTCGGGACCGGCCTCACCGACGGCGTGGCGATCTCGCCGCTCGCGGCGACAGCCGGCCTGCTCGTCGCCGGGTCGTTCATGGCGATCGGGATCTTCGCCGGGTACCCCGTCCCGGCGGCCTTCGCGACGACGGGCGCGATGATCGGTGTCGGCCTCTCGCTGGGTGGTGACCCGAACATGAGTACGCTCCGGGGGATCGGCACGTTCTGGGTGCTCGTTCCACCCGTGTCGGGCGGCCTGGCGTACGGAACTGCGACCCTGCTCCGGCGGGACGACATCGCCGACACGCTCAGTATTCCGCTACTGGCCGGCATCGTCGCTGCCGTTTTGGCGAACATCGAACTCGGGGTGATTCCGGGACCTACCGGGACGACACAGAACTCGCTCGCTCGCTTCGTCGCGTGGGTAGCGCCGACGCCCGCAGTCGGCGGTCTCGATGTCGCCGTCGTGGGGACGACACTCGCCTTCGGCGTCGTCGGGTTCGCCTTCATCAGAAAGCGCACACGCGCGTCGGTCGATCGTGGCGTCAGCACCTTCCTGGTGCTCCTTGGCAGCGTCGTCGCCTTTTCGAGTGGCGGCAGCCAGGTCGGGCTCGCCACCGGGCCGCTCGAAAACCTCTACAGTGTGGAACTCGGCCTGCCCGGGATCGTGTTGCTCGCCGTGGGGGCAAGCGGGATCCTTGCGGGCGCCTGGATGGGCTCGCCCCGGCTCCTCCAGGCGACCTCCCGGGAGTACGCCCAACTGGGCTCGCGGCGGTCGATCGCCGCACTGGTCCCGGGATTCCTCATCGCGCAGGCGGCGATCGCGCTGGGCATCCCGATCTCCTTCAACAACATCATCATCTCCGGTGTGATCGGTGGCGGGCTGGCCGCCGGCTCCGCGGGGGTCTCACGCCGGAAGATCGGCGTAACCGTCGGCTTCTGGCTGCTCACGCTCGTCACGTCGGTGGCCGCCGGATACGGGGCCTACGCCGCCCTTCGCACCGTCTTCGGGGCCTGAGTGGACTTCGGGACCTACCACACGAACGTGAACAGGAGCGTGAAGGTGGCGTAAGCTCCGACCGTCGAAATGAGCGGGACGACGTTCTGCATGATCACGACCCGACCCGTCGTCGAGGGGTCGAAGAGGTCGGCGGCGGAGGGGATGTCCGCGGGGTCCTCCTCGCCGATCGGGGGGAGCTCCTCGCCCGGTTCCTCGGCGGTGAGCGCCCCGACCGAGACGCCTTCGGTTCCCTCGCCGTGGACGACGTCCGGGATCGTGGCGGGGCGGGTCGCCCGCCCCCAGCCCAGACCGACGATCGACATCGTCGCGATGATGACGAAGGAGGCGGGGATACCGATCGCCGAGAGGCCGGTCACGATCGCGGAGGAAACGACCGCGACGACGATCGCCGCGGTGAGCGGGAGGTCGGTGATGTCGTTTCCGAGGGTGTCGAGGGTCCGGCGGGCGATGGTGAAGGCCCCGACGGCGACCGCCGCGCCGCCTAGCAGAATCATCATGTTCATGTCCACGCCTGCGCCCACGAGCGGCGCGATCGCGTTGGCGATGTTCGAGGTGCCAGAGGAGAAGGCCATCAAGCTCCCGATGGCGATCACGACGACGCCCCCGAAGAACTCCCGGCGAGTGGTGTTCGGTCCGAGCGTCGGCTTCGGCAGCGCACCCGACCGGTCCATCTCGAGGAGCGGGCCGGGGGTGTTGTCGATCGCGACCCACCGGTTGATCGTCGGATAGAGGTAGCGGCCGATCATTCCCGAGATCCAGAAGCCGACGATGGGGGCGATGATCCACCAGACGGCGATCTCACCCATCACGGCCCAGTTCAGTTCGCCGGTCGCGACGCCCAGCCCGGCGATGGCCCCGACGGCTGTCATGGAGGTCGACGCCGGGACCCCGGCGTAGTTGCCGAGGAAGAGCGCGCCCCCGATGAAAAAGAGGACGACGATACTCGTCTCGATGGTGAAGACGCCAGCGTCAGTGATGAGATCCTCGCCGAGGGTGGCGACGACTCGGCGGCCGATCGTCCACGCGCCGACGAAGAAAAAGACCGACATGAGTGCCGCCGCACCGGTCTTCGAGATCGACTCCGATCCCACTGCCGGGCCGAAGGCTGGTCCCGTCGTCGCCCCGCCGATGTTGAACCCGACGAAAAGCGCAACGACAATGCCGAGGAGAAGGAGGAGTTCGATCATACCGGAACTCCGCCCCGGAGTTCCTTAAACGGTGTGTCACGCCGTCGAGCAGCGGCACGTCAATTCATCCCGTGCGAACGGAGCGGAGCCGCCGACAGTTTTTGTGCCTGGACGAACTACGGATTAGTATGCAACAGTGGGACGTTTTACGACGGGATCGCGGACCGATTCGGCGGGTAAAACCGGCGGTGACCGAACGATGAACCCCAACCGGGTCGATTTCGTCATCGATCTGACATACGGGCTGTTGATCTTCGTGGCGATCGCGCTCATCCTCTTGGTCGAGACGGTCGTCGGGATCGCCTTCGGACTCGGGGTGCTCGCCTCCTACGTCGTTCACATCGGGTGGAAAATGGCTCGCTTTAACCCCGAGTGGATGACCAAGGAGGTCGCGGAGAAGGTCGAGGAGACAGTCACCGCGGAGGTCGGGGAGACCATCAGCAAGGAGATGGACGACGTCGCCGAAGAAGTCGAAAAGAAGGTCACCGAGGAGGTCGGCGAGACCGTCGAGGATACCATCAGCAAAGAGATGGACGACGTCGCCGAAGAAGTCGAGGAAAAAGTCGAGGAAGACATGGCCGAGGGCGTCGAGTCCACGGTCTCCGAGCAGGTCGCAGAGACCGTCTCCGAACAGGTCGAGGAGTCGGTCAGCGCGACCGTCGAGGAAAGCGTCGGCGAGGAGGTCGACCACGTGGCCCGGGAGGTCGAGGAGACCGTCAGCGAACAGGTGGAGCAGACCATCGGCAAGGAGGTCGAGCAGGTCATGGACCGGATCAGCGAAGTGAGCAAGCAGGCCGGCGTCCGAGCCCTCGAGGACGAGGGGTTCGGAGCGGAAGCAGAAAAAGTGGCCGAGGAGACGGACGAGTCGAAGGATTCGGGCGGCGGCTCGGAAAAGACCGACGCGGAGGCGAAGGAAGACGAGGAAGGGTAGCCGGACGGTTCCGGCGGTGGGGTTCGACCGGCATCGCGGCGGATAGCGACCGCAACGTCCGTGATCGGGCTGAATTCGTCACGTTCGGGATTGTTACATTATACACCATTCTCTCCAAGACAGCCCCCCATGTAGGAAACCACAAACAGGGTCGAACGGCCGCGAGACCGCTCCCAGCAACGGAAAATCGACCGTACCCTTTTATGTGGGGCATCGCGAAGTTGCAAACTGCATTCACGACAGGGCCGGACGCGGCGGAGTCCGCCGGCCGGGCGCTGTCACACCCATCGAATCATGTCCACCGACGAACCCACGATCGACGATCTCCAGGCGCGCATCGCCGACCTCGAGGAACAGGTCGAAGCCCACGAGCACGACGACGGTCCGACCGAGATGGTCATCATCGCCACGAAGGGGACCCTCGACATGGCCTATCCGGTCCTCATCCTCGGGCCGATGGCCGCGGCCTTCGGCTGGAACGTCACCGTCTTTGCCACCTTCTGGGGCCTCGACATGCTCCACGAGGAGAACCACAGGAAGCTGAAGATGTCCTCGGTCGGGAACCCGAGCATGCCCGTGCCGAACATGGTGGCCATGCTCCCCGGCATGGACCGCATGACGGCGAAGATGATGCGGGACAAGATCGACGACGTCGGCACCGACACCGTGCCCGAACTGATCCAGCGCGGGCTGGACAACGGCGTCAACTTCCAGGCCTGCCAGATGACGATGGACCTGATGGACTACGACGACGACGAATTTATCGACGGCGTGGAGACCGGCGTCGGTGCGGCCCACGCGCTGCGGAAGATGGCGAAATCGGACGTGCAGCTTTTGGTCTAACGGACAGCGTCTTTCCGAACCGCGTTTCACGCACTTTCGAAAGCCGGCACCTCACTCCTCCCGCTCCACCAACCCCGTCTCCGGACAGATGTACTCATCACGCACCAGCTGTTCGTCGACGACGTGGAGCCCGAGTTCGTCTAACTCGGTGCTGATGCGGTTGAGATCGTCGTGATCGGTCCCGATCGCGTTCACGTAGACGTTTCGCTCGCCGGTCATGACCTCCCGGACGGCGGTCACCCCGTCGATCTCCTGGGCCGCCTTCGCCAGCTCGTCCCGGTCCGCGACCGGCGCGGTGCAGACGATCTTCGTAAAGAGCGGATATCCCGCCGCGTCGTAGTCGATGTCGATGTAATACCCCCGGACGATCCCCCGCTCCTCGAGCTTCGCGAGCCGCGAACGGACGGTACTCGCGGAGATGTCCAGCTGCTCGGCGACCTCCGTCGAGGAGGTGTGGCGGGCCCGGCCCTGGAGGGCCGAGAGGATCTGGCGGTCGATCGTATCGAGCTCGCCGTCGGTCATTGTCCACAGTCCGCCGCTCGGGCCCATTAGTGTTGCTCCGAATCGTCCCCCCGTCCTTTCAGCGACGGGGAGCTGTTCGTCGAACCGCACGGGTCGATAACAGTTTCGGCAATATTCCGGAGATAGATTGGCAAATCGGTCATACTATCCCGCAATTTATATCGATCCGTTGGTAAGGTCGACCGAACAGGTCGCCGCAACCGGGACCCATTGGCCCCGACGATACGTCTCCCACCATGATCCGATTTCAGCGTCGATTTTCAGGCCGCGGGAGGAGCGCCGAGAAGTTTTCGCGCCGGCTGTCCCGGGTGCCGGCGGCGGCCGGGGAGCCGTCGAATTGGGCTCCGTGCCGCTCCGCTCGCGGCCAAGCCCAATCACGGGGCCAGATCTACCGATGAAGGAACTCGAACGGGACCTGGGCCTCCCCGCGGTCCTCGCGATCAGCATCGGCGCGATGGTCGGGAGCGGGATCTTCATCCTGCCCGGCCTGGCCCTCAAGATGGCGGGGCCTTCGGTCATCCTCGCGTACCTGCTCGCCGGCCTCCTGGTCCTCCCGGCCGCGCTGAGCAAGTCCGAAATGGCGACCGCGATGCCCGAATCGGGCGGCACGTACCTCTACATCGAACGGGGAATGGGACCGCTACTCGGCACTATTGCGGGCGTTGGCACCTGGTTTTCGCTGACGTTCAAGGGCGCGCTCGCACTGATCGGCGGGGCGCCCTACCTCGTTTTGCTCTTCGATCTCCCGGTCAAACCCGTCGCGCTGGTGGCCGGATTCGTCCTCATCGCGATCAACGTCATCGGCGCGAAACAGACGGGCCGGTTGCAGGTCGCCATCGTGGTCGTCATGCTCGCCGCGCTCACCTGGTTCGTGGCCGGCAGCGCAACCGCCGTCGAACCGGCCCATTACGGGGACTTCTTCGGCGGCGGCATCGGCGGCTTGCTCGCCGCGACCGGGTTCGTCTACGTCTCCTATGCGGGCGTAACGAAGGTCGCGAGCGTCGCCGAGGAGATCGAGAACCCCGATCGGAACATCCCGCTTGGCATCCTGGGCTCGCTCGTCTTCACCACGCTGCTTTACGTCGCGCTCGTCGTCGTCATGGTGGGGATCGTTCCGGCCGAGGACCTGATGGGGTCGAACATCCCGATGGCGCTGGCCGCCGAGGAGACCCTCGCGTCGGTCGGGGTCATCGTGGTGGTCGTCGCGGCGGTTATCGCGTTGATCAGCACCGCAAACGCCGGCATCCTCTCCTCCTCTCGATACCCGCTCGCGATGAGCCGCGACAGTCTCGCACCGCCCGCCTTTGCCGCGGTCAGCGAGCGCTTCGGGACGCCGGTGAACGCGATTACCATCACCGGGGCGATCCTGCTGTTCATGGTCGCCTTCGTCCCCATCGACGAGATCGCCAAGCTCGCGAGCGCCTTCAAGATCCTCGTCTTCGTCCTCATCAACGTCGCCCTCATCGCCTTTCGCCAGGCCGACCTCCCCGGCTACGAGCCGAGTTTCGAAACGCCGCTCTATCCAGTTCCGCAGCTGGTCGGAATCGTGGGTGGTATCGTCCTCCTCCCGTTCATGGGCGCGTTGCCCCTGCTGGGCGCCCTCGCAATCGTCCTCGGCTCCCTCTTCTGGTATCTCACCTACGTCCGCTCGCAGAGTGACATCGAGCGGGAGGGGGCCGTCGCCGACGCCGTCCGCCAACACCTCGGGCAGGAAACCATCGATCACGCGGACAGGGTCGTCGCGGACGAGGACGAGTACGACGTGCTCGTGGCCGTCACCGAACGGACTCCAGTTGAACGGGAGGCGACCCTCCTCACGATCGCCGAAGCCATCGCCGTCGCACAGGGTGGGGCCGTCCGTGCCACGCGGTTCGACGAGGTGCCAGACCAGCTTCCGCTGGACACCGCGAGCGAGCGATCCCTCGAGGGCGACACGTCCTTCGAGGAGCGAGTCGCCGAGTTCGCCGAAACGGCTGCGGTCCCGGTGGGATATGGGACCGTCGCCTCCCACGACGTGAAACACTCGATCGTCACCCACGCCGAACACCACGATCTCGATGCGATCGTCCTCGAGCGGCGGGGCGAAGAGCACCACACCCCGGTCTTCGGAAGCGACGTCGGCTGGATCAAGCGCCACACCGCCCGCGACGTCTTCGACGTCGAGGACCGGGGCCTCGACGCGGTCGAGCAGGTCACACTGGTCTCCACCGGTGGCGAGGGTGATGCCACGAGGCTGATGGTCGCCGGGGCCATCGCCACGGCCTTCGACGCGGATATCGAACTGCTCGCCGCCGTCCAGCCCTCGGCGCCAGACCGCCAGCGCGAGACCATTCGCGAACAGCTCGAAGCCCTCTCGGAACGACTCGCCCAACCGGCCTCGGTCCGCGTCATCGAGGCTGCAGACAGGCCCCAGGGGCTCATCGAGGCCACCCGAACGGCGGACCTGATCGTCACGGGCGGGGGCGCAACTGGTATCAGGGGCGCACTGTTCGGCCGACCGGCCGATCGACTGATCGCGGGGAGCGACGTGACGGCCGTCGCCGTGACGCCCGGATCTGCCGGCACCGGGCGCCTGAAGCGCTTCGTGCGAAATCAGGTGTTCTAACTAGTCGGGGTATTGCACCGGGAAATCGGGTGTCGACAGATGAGTCATTCCGGGGTTCGACCGGGACGGCTGAGACCGGGAAGTCACGATCGTCGAGTTGCTCACCGAACACGAGAAGCCGTTTCCGACGGCGTTGGGAGAACGAAAACCGAATAGTCCCACCAGGATTCGAACCTGGGTCGTTGCCCCCAGAAGGCAACAGGATTGGCCACTACCCCATGGGACTGCTGCGATGGATCCTATTCGATGATCGCCCTTAACCGTTCCGCGTTCGGGTCACGGAGGGCTCCAGATTCGGGCACCTGACCGCCGTTCCGCTACACTCTTGTGCGTGTTGGGGGATCCATGTACCATGTACGTGGGTCGATTCATCGTCGTCGGGCCCGAGACCGCAGCCTATCGCGTCTCCTCGCGATCCTTTCCCAACCGGAAGATCGTCGAGCGCGGGGACACCCTGACGGTCGTCCCGACCGCCGACGCCCCGGAGACCGACAACCCCTACATCTCCTACAACTGCGTCAGACCGGGCGGTGACGGGATGGTAATCGGAAACGGCTCTCACGTCGACCCGATCGCCGAGAAGCTGGATCTCGGCTATCCACCGCGTGACGCGCTCGTCTCCGGGCTGTTCGCCCTCGATTACGAGAAGGACGACTACGACACACCCCGCATCGCCGGCGTCCTGGGCGAGGAATCCTTCGTCGGCATCGTCCGGCGGGACGCACTCCTGGTGAGGGCGGTCTCGGAGCCGACCCTCGTCGCGACCTACGAGAAAGACGCCCCCGAGATGTTCGACTTCGAGGTGGATTCGGCCCCCGAGGCGGCCAGGAACGCCTACGACGCCGACTTCGAGCATCGGGTCGCGGCGGCCGGAGTCATCCGGGACACGGCGGGGTTCGACGTGGCCGTCTATCACGGAGAGTAACGCCCATCCGGCTCGGTTCCGAACGTGGATCCATGCAGGTCGGGATCGTGTCCGACATCCACGCGAACCTGCCGGCCCTCGAAGCCGTGCTCGCTGATATGCCGGTTGTCGACAGCCTGGTCTGTGCCGGGGACCTCGTCGGATACAACCCCTGGCCAGCCGAGGTCGTAGAGCGGATGCGGGATCGTGAGGTGCCCTGCGTGCAGGGGAACCACGACCGAATGGTCGCGAGCCGCGGCAACTTCCGGGGAAACGAGATGGCCCGGGCAGGGGTGAGCTACGCACGGGAACAGCTCTCGGCCGAGCAGGTCGAGTTCCTCGCCGAACTGCCTCCCGACCGCACCCTGTTCGACGGCCGGGTCAAAATCGTGCACGGTCATCCCGATGACCCCGACCGATACACGTACCCGGAGGAGTTCGGTCCGGGCATGCTCGGCGAGGAGTCGGTGCTCGTCCTGGGCCACACTCACGTCCAGCACGTCGAGCAGACAGCAGATGGGATCGTGCTCAACCCGGGGAGCGTCGGCCAGCCGCGGGACCGTGACCCCAAGGCGGCCTACGCGGTTCTCGATCTGGATTCGAAACGCGTCGAGACCCGCCGGGTGACCTACGACATCAGCCGGGTCGAGCGGGCAGTGGCGGCGGCCGATTTGCCGCTCAGAACGGCAGAACGCCTCCGTGCAGGGCGGTGAATCGAGACAAAAGCCGACCCAGTGGCGATCAGACCGGTTCGAGTTCGGCCGAGAAGTGGCGGAGTTCCTTCCGGGGCGGCTCCCAGACGACCTCGTAGCCCGGCACGGACTCGGATCGGTCCAGCACGGCCGCCGCGGTCTCGACGACGTGGTCGATGTGCTCGCGATGGTAGGTTCGCCGGGGGAGCGCGAGCCGGACGAGTTCCGGGCGGTCGGTTTCCGGGAAGGCGAAACTCCCGAGTTCGACCCCGCGCACCGCGCCCTCGCGGTAGAGTTCCACGACCAGCGCCTGGCCCGGGAACTGGTCGTCGGGAACGTGCGGAAGGGCCGCGGCGGCGTCGATGTAGACGGCGTGGCCCCCGATCGGCTCGTATACAGGCACCCCCGCGTCCGCGAGGCGCTGCCCGAGTTCCCGGGTCTGGCCCACCCGCTGGGCGACGTACTCGTCCTCGACGGCCTCCCGGAGTCCGACCGCGAGCGCTTCGATGTCCCGGCCGGCCATCCCGCCGTAGGTCGAAAAGCCCTCGTAGAGGATCGCCCGCTGTTTCACCCGCTCGAACAGGTCCGGATCACGAACGGCGACGAACCCCCCGATGTTTGTAATGCCGTCCTTTTTCGCACTCATAACCAGCGCGTCGGCATACGAGAGCTGTTCCCGAGCGATTTCGGCGACCGGCGCGTCCGCGTACCCCGGCTCTCGCTGCTGGATGAAGTACGCGTTCTCGGCAAAGCGGCAGGCGTCGACGACCAGCGGAACCCCCAGTTCGTCCGCGAGTCCCTTTGCCTGCCGGGTGTTTTTCATACTCACTGGTTGGCCTGCGGCCGAGTTGTTCGTGATCGTCAAGATGACAGCGGGAATCGCCTCGCTGCCGTGTTCGTCGGCCAGCGAGCGAACGGCCTCGACGTCCAGGTTACCCTTGAAGTCCCCGCCGGTCTCGGGGTCCATGGCGTCTTCGACCGGGCAGTCGATTGGCTCGGCCCCGGCGTTTGCGACGTGGGCACGCGTCGTGTCGAAGTGGGTGTTGTTCGGGACGACATCGCCCTCTTCGAAGAGGATGCCATAGAGGACGTTCTCGGCGCCTCGCCCCTGGTGGGCGGGCACGACGTGCTCGAAGCCCATGACCGCCTCGACGGCTTCCTCGAGGGCTGCGAAGCTCGAACTGCCGGCGTAAGCCTCGTCGCCGCGGAAGAGGGCCGCCCACTGTTCGTCGCTCATGGTCCCGGTGCCGCTGTCGGTGAGCAGGTCGACGTAGACCGCCGAGGAGTCGAGATTGAAGACGTTGTAGCCTGCCTCGGCGACGAGTTCTTCCCGCCGTTCCCGGGGCGGAAGCGTCGTCGTCGTCACCATCTTCGAGAGATACGAGCGCATGCACGAGCGGTGCGACGGCGCCCACATACGTCTTCCTTTAAAAAGATGTGCGCCAGTGTGCGACCGCCGACGAGGAGCGCCAGAGCTGTGCACGAGCGGCCGGTCACGGACACCACAGCATCCGCGAGACGACAGTTCCGGTTTCTCGTGCACACTCCACACGCGTTATACTGCCCCGGCCGCTAGAGAGCCCATGGCCCGTCCCAAGCCGGACTGGATCCGCGAGGAACTCTCCGGCGTGGACCGTCGACACCACGCCGTTCACGAGACGGTGGCGGACCAGTCACTGCACACCGTCTGCGAGTCCGCCTCCTGCCCGAATCGCGAGGAGTGCTGGGCTCAGGAGCGCACCGCGACGTTCATGATCATGGGCGATACCTGCACGCGGAACTGTGATTTCTGTGACGTCCCGACGGGGGTGCCGGCCGACGGGACCCCAGACCCCACCGAACCGGCCCGGCTCGCCGCGGCCGTCGACGACCTCGACCTCGAGTACGTGGTCGTCACTTCCGTCGATCGGGACGACCTCCCGGACGGTGGGGCCGCCCACTTCGCCGACTGTATCGAAGCGGTGGCCGACCGGAATCCCGACAAACGGATCGAGGTGCTCATCCCGGATTTCGCTGGCTCGACGGACTCGCTCAGGCAGATCACCCAGGCCGAGCCTGACGTGATCGGGCACAACGTCGAGACGGTCAGGCGCCTCCAGGCCGACGTGCGGGATCACCGGGCCAGCTATTACCAGTCCCTCTCGGTCCTCGAGGGCGTCAAGAAACTCGATCCCTCGATCTTTACGAAAAGTTCACTGATGGTCGGCTTCGGCGAAACGGAGTCGGAGATTCGGGAGGCCATGGAAGATCTCCGCGGTGCAGCCGTCGACTTTCTCACCGTCGGCCAGTATCTCCGACCGTCGCGCGCCCATCCCGAGGTAACGAATTACGTCCCGCCCGAGCAGTTCGAGTCCTACCGGGACGTGGGCGAGGAGCTCGGCTTTACGTACGTGGCCTCGGGCCCGACCGTTCGCTCCTCTTACCGGGCCGGCGAGCTGTTCGTCGAGAACGTTCTCGAGGAGGGGGCCGAGCCGGACGAGTTGGGATCGCAGTAGGCAGACCGCTACGCAGATTCGGCCGTGGCGAGTTTCAGCGTTTGAAGTTCCACTCGTCGGTCGCATACCGGGTTTCAGCGAGTTCCGCGGCCCGTTCGAGTTCGGCCTCGCGATACCCGCTCTCGCGGAACGTCCGACCCTTCGTGAACGCCTCGATCATGGCCGCACGCAGGTCCGCCATTGACGCCTCGCTCAACGACCTGACAGTTGCGACCCGGTCGCTGGCCCGCTCGACGTGTTTGTCCGAGAGTTTTTCGGCGTCGACGGAGAGGGCAGTGAACATCCGCTCGGGATCCAGGTCATAAAGGAGCGTGCCGTGCTGGAGGAGCACCCCGTCGCGACGAGTCTGGGCGTTGCCCGAGAGCTTCCGCCCGTCGACCTCGACGTCGTTGATCGGGGCGAACGCGGCCTCGATACCGACCCGCGAGAAGCCGTCGATCACCCGGTCGATGATCGCCCGGTAACTCTCCTCGACGGCCGAGGGATAGACCGACTCGGGGGCGATGACGGAGTAAGTCAACTCGCCGTCGGGATCGTGATAGACGGCCCCGCCACCGGTGCGACGCCTGACGTAGTCGATGCCGTCGGCCGCACACCGCTCCACGTCGACTTCCTCCCGGAGTCGCTGGAAGTAGCCGATACTGACAGCCGCCGGCTTCCAGCGGTAGAACCGAATGACGGGGTCGGAACCGTCGGCGACCTGCTCCTGAATCGCCTCGTCGAGAGCCATGTTCGTGTACGCGTCGAACTGTCTCTCGGGAAGGAGTCGCCACTCCATGTCAGTCTCCGTCATCTGGGTTCAGAACGCCTCGTGGATGATTTCCAGGGCCTCCTCGCGGTCCGCCCACGGGACGAAGGCTGCCACCGAGGTCGCTGAAGTGATAACGTCGATGAGATTGATGTGGGCGTCGGCGAGTGGCGAGACGACACCCGAGACCACACCGGGTTGATTGGGAAATTCGGTCCCCAGGACCCGGATGACCGCGATGTCGTCCGTGACCGTGACACTCGAGAGGGTGTTGTTCTCGATGATCTTGTCGTGGAGGACCGTTTCGGCGGTTTTGGCCTTCTCGCCGTCGACGTAGACGGTGATCGAGTCCATTCCCGAAGCGACCGCGTCGATGTTGATGCCGGCGTCGAAAAGCGCACCCGAGAGCGAGTGCAGGATTCCGGGCGTGTTCCGAATCGCCCGGCCGGCCACGGTGAGACAGGAAAGCGGGTCCTCGCGCATGTCGACCATGTGTTCGAACTTGCCCTCGATCGTCGTCCCGCCCGAGAGAATATTTCGGTGCTGATAGTGAATCACCCGCACCGTGAGATCCTCGTTTTTGTAACTGAGGGCACTCGGGGCCACGACCTCCGCACCCCGAAACGAGAGGTTGCGCAACTCGTCGACGGTGATCTTCCCGACGTTCTGGGCCCCTTCGACGACGTTCGGATCCCCAGTCATCACGCCCTCGACGTCGGTGACGATGACGACCTGATCTGCGTCCATGTACTGCCCGAGCATGACCGCAGTCGTGTCGCTTCCGCCCCGCCCGAGCGTCGTCATGTTGCCGTCCATATCCTCGGCGAGAAACCCCGTCAATATCGGGACCGTGTCCGCGAGTTTCTCGGCCAGCAGTTTGGCGCGGCGACGCGTCTCCTCGGGGAGTACTTCGCCCATCTCGTTCGTGACGATGGGCCAGTCGGGGTGGCCCGGTTCGACGAACGTCGAGTCGATGTCCCGGGCCGTGAGCGCGGCCTTCAGCAGGCGAACGCTCGTCCGTTCGCCCATCGAGACGATTTCGGCCTCGTCCTTGTCGGTCGCCTCGAAGGCGATCGCGTCGAGGAGTTCGTCAGTGGTGTTGCCCATGGCGCTTGCCACGACGGCGATCTCGTGGCCCGCCCCGGCGACGTCGGCGATGGAATCCGCCGCCCGGTCGATGCGCTCGCCGCTGCCCAGACTCGTGCCCCCGAACTTGGTGACTACCCGCATACGAGACGCCTCCGTGCCGTGCTAGAGAGGTACATAGCACCGAGTAGCGCGTCGGCAATGATAACTGTGTCCTTCGACCGCGACGGTGTCGTTCGGTCGACTGATTCGACGGCGGTTCGCGAGCGCCCTGACACCCCGCCCGGCACGCCCGCTCAGGTGAACTTCCGGACGGTCACGTCGAGCGTGTCGAGGGAGAGAATGGGGACCGTCCCGGTATCGGGTTCGATGTTGACGCTGCGCTGGAACGCGGTCTGGCCCTGGAAACAGCCCGAGTTGATCAGTCGGACACCCTGATACCCGTCGACACCCAGTTTGTGAACGTGTCCGGAGTGGACGACGTCGGGGAGGTCCTCGATGACGAGATAGTCCCGCTTCTCCGGGGCGATCCGGTTCTTGCCACCGAACTTCGGCGCCAGGTGACGCTTTTTCACGAGTTGGGCCATCGCCCCGGCCGGCCGCTCGTAACTCACCGACTCGAGGGGGAGTTCGGCGACGAGTTCGTCGAGCGAGACGCCGTGGTACATCAGGACAGAGACCCCCTCGAGTTCGACCGTCGACGGGTTCCCGGTGATCGTCGCGTCGTGGGCAGTCATGATCTCCCGGAGTTCGGGCTCGAAGGCGGGCTGGGGTTCGGCCAGTCTGACGGCGTCGTGGTTCCCCGGGATCATGACGATCTCCATGTCACCGGGCACGGCTTTCAGCTGTTCGGCGAACTGCTCGTACTGCTCGAAAATGTCGACGACGTCGAGTTCCTCGTCCTGGTCGGGATAGACGCCGACACCTTCGACCATGTCCCCGGCAATCAGGAGGTATTCGACGTTCTCGCCCGCGGGCCCGTGCAACCAGTCGGTGAATCTGGACCAGGCCTCCGCGAGGAACTCCTGGCTGCCGACGTGCAGGTCGCTCACGAGGGCGGCCTGGACGTGGCGGTCGGCAGTCGACGGCGTGAACGTCCGGGGAACATCGGGGAAGTACAGTTGATCGGCGAAAATGATCCCCGAGTCGTCCGCGAGAGTTCCCTCGACGGCGATCACCTCGTCGAGCAGGAGTTCGTCGACGCGACCGGCGAACTCCCGGTCTTTCATCACCAGCGCCGGGAAGGTCCCGTTCGTGTCTTCGAGGTCGATCAGCCAATGCCCGTTTCGAGTCGAGCGAACGTCCGTGACCATCCCGATAAGGGCGGCGTCGGCGCCGCCGTCCATCGATTCGAGCGCGTCCGTGGGACGGTGGTTTACCCGCCCCCGAAGCATCGCGGAGAGACGCTCGTACCGGTCCCGGAACACGGAAACGAAGTCCTCGTAAACCCCGGTCCCGGTGCTCTCCCCCGTCACGTCCCCGGTGATAGCAGGTGACTCCGGATTTCGACTCGTCTCGGTGTTCCGGGTTGTCGATGTTCCCCGGGACGGACCCTGGTCAGAGTGACCGGAAGTCTCCGCCGAGTTTCCCCCCATCATTTCGGGTGTAGATACGGTTGCAGTATCGTGGTTCTCGGTACTTTCCCCTCCACCTGAAACTGTGGTATTGTCCGGGCCAGTAGTCCCGTTAGAGACGGTCGACTCGTCAGTTCTGACGCGCGCGTTATCGAGGACCGGCCTGACGTCGGCCGTGGTCACGGTCACCGTCTGATCGTCCATCCGGTCGATGAGCCGCGAAACGGCTCGGTCCGGATCCGCGGCGGCGGCCAGAAGGGTAACCGCCTCGCGGTCAGCGTTGAGTCCGGCTGCCGTCAGGCGTTTGACGATGCGGACCGGTGACGATCGCGGCACGGACGGAGAGAGACGTTTCGATCCCAAAAGCATAGCGACTGTTGGGCCGGCCATGGGAACGTTCAAAGGGGAAAGTGCAGTAGTCCGGGACATGGGTCGCGAGGAGGCGGGCGAAGAGCCCAGTCGGGACGAGGGGCGCCCTGTCGGGAACAGTTCACCCGCAAGTGAGACGAAAACGGGAGCAGACCGAACCGACACGGAGAGACCGACTCCGCCGCCGACGTTCGCCACGGCCGACGACGAGCCGGATCCACGGGACGGGGTGGGAGCCGCACTTAGCTGGATCAGACGGAGCGACTCGGAGTGGGTATCCTTCCTCCGGGAAATCCTCGTGAGCGTCCTCATCGTCGTCGTGGTCGGGATGTTGCTGTACGTCATAAGCGGGGTGTGGCCGCCACTCGTCGCCGTCGAAAGCGACAGCATGGACCCCCACCTCCAGAAGGGGGACCTCGTACTCGTGATGGAGGAGGGTCGGTTTTCGCCAGACTTCGCCGCCGGAGAAACGGGCGTCGTGACCGCCGAAACCGGGATCGAGCAGGATTACGATCGGTTCGGCGGCCCAGGGGACGTCATCGTTTACCAGCCCGACGGCTCCCAGTCCGCCACGCCGATCATCCATCGAGCCCACCTCTACGTCGAAACCGGTGAGAACTGGTATAACAGGGCCGATTCCGAGCTGCTCAGGGCGGACTCGTGTGACGAACTCGCCGCGTGTCCGGCGCCCACGGACGGGTTCATCACGAAGGGCGACAATACGGTCACGAACAACTACTACGACCAGACACGGGGGATCAGCTCGGTCGTCGAGCCCGAGTGGGTTCGGGGCACGGCCGTCGTCAGGATTCCCTGGCTCGGCTGGATCCGACTGGCAGCCTCGGACCTCGACCTCCCGGTCGTGGCATTAACCGGGACCGGTGGCCTTGCGATCGGCTGATGGCCACATGGATCCAATCCGGCAACCGAGATTCCAGTCCCAGCAGCCGGTTCGGGTGCGGGGAGCCGGTTTTCACCAGTGAATCGCGGTCGAACCGGTCACCGGTGTCACGCTGTGGAACCGCGCTTATCCCGGGTGAGAGTTGGCCGGTCACTCCGCGTACAGGGAGTAGAGGATGATCCCGAACCCGACGACGGCCAGCGAACTCTCCATCACGATGGCCCACTCCCGGGTGGTAACCAGTAACTGGTCGACCATGCCCCCGAACAAGGTGCCAAGCGTAATAATGGCAAAACCGATCGAAAGCCACCGGAGCGGTCGAGCTTCGGTCCGCCGGTATGCCCGGTAGGCGAAATACGTGATGAGTCCGCCAAGCACCACGGTAAACGTTTTCAAAACGACGATCAGGCCGGTAATTTCACTCATGTTTCGCGTCGAACCTCCGCCCACAGCGTTTCGAGGCGCTCGTCCGTCGCTTCGGACGTCCGCTGGATACCGACGGTGATCCGGTGGTCCTCGTCGAGTTCGATGGTGACGTCTTCGAAGGCGATCTCGTATTGTGTGGTATGGTGCCCATCTGACTGAATCACCGTCCGTTCGGAAAGCAGCGAGGCGTCCGTGAGGATATCGAGTTTGCGATAGGTCGTCGAGAGTGGTAACTCACAGTCCTCGGAGAGTTCCTTTGCCGTCCGGGGCTCCTCGAGGTGCTCGATGATTCGACGACAGTCGCCGTCCTCGAGGGCGTCGAAAACGGCCTGGGATTCAGGCACTTCGACACCCCCCAACGGACCAGCTACCATCAATAAGAGGGTGGTGGTGTCACGCTAATAACTCCGTCGGCTTTTGGACCCACAGGGCTAACTGTCGCGGGGGGTATCGGATCGCTGGACGCTGTGGAATGGCCGTGGCAGGAGCCAAAATTCACAGGGATATCAGCCGTGTTCGCCGTCGAAACGGGCCTGGAGGAACGGTGAGACGTCACCGACGTCCCCGATTCTCGAGTCCGCCTGCAGGACGGTTTCGGTCTCCTGAACCGGCACCGAGAGGCTGATCTCTTTGGTCCGCCCGTAGCGACCCTTGCTCACCACGACCGCGTTGACGATCCCGAGCATGTCGAGTTCGCTGATGAGGTCGGTCACCCGGCGCTGTGTGAGGACGTCGGCGTCGATCTCGCGGCAGAGTCGCTTGTAGATGTTGTAGACCTCCCCCGTGTTGATGTTTCGAACGCCGTGTTTCTCGTGGAGCACGATCGCATAGAGGACGAGTTTCGACTGTGTCGGCAACGTACGAACGACTTCGACGACCCGGTCGAGTTCGATCTTGTCCTGGGCTTTGCGAACGTGTTCCTCGGTAACCTCGGTCGCCTGTTCGCGTTCGCCGAGTTCGCCGGCCGTCCTGAGTAGATCGAGCGCGCGGCGCGCGTCGCCGTGCTCCTGGGCCGCGAACGCGGCACAGAGCGGGATGACGTCCTTGGAGAGGGCATCGGACTTGAACGCAACGTCCGCGCGCTGGGTCAGGATATCCCGGAGCTGGTTCGCGTCGTAGGGCGGGAAGACGATCTCCTCCTCGCCGAGGCTCGACTTGACCCGGGGGTCGAGGAAGTCGGTGAACTTGAGGTCATTCGAGATACCGATGATCGAGACCCGGGAGTTGTCGAGCGAGGAGTTCATCCGGGAGAGGTTATACGAGGACGTCGTCGCCGCTTTTCTCGACGAGTTTGTCGATTTCGTCGAGCATGATGACCCCGACTCGCTCGACGTAATCGACGGCTTCGAAGAAGGTCGTATACACGCGGTCGGTGGGCCACCCGGTCATCGGAACCATCTCCATCTCCTCGCGGTCCGCCTCAAGGGTCCGGATTTGGCCCTCGAGATCGGCCATCGATTCGAACTCGGTTGCCTCGATAGCCATCGAACCCGCTTCGACGAGCTGTTCGACGTCCCGGAGGTCCGCCAGTCGGTTTTCGACGTAGTCCTGGTTGCGCTCGATGAAGGTGTTCGCGAGCTGGGCGAGCACGCGGTACTGCGTGTCGGTCACCTCGCAGTTGATGTACTCGACCCGGCAGGGGACGTCGTACTTCTCGGAGGTCTTCTCGAGTTCCTGGCTGACGTACTTCGCACTCGCGGTCTTCCCGGTCCCGGTCTTCCCGTAGATGAGGATGTTCGACGGTGTTTCTCCCCGGAGCGCGGCGACGAGAATCGTCGCCATCTTGTTGATCTGGTCGGTCCGATGTGGAAGTTCGTGGGGGGTATAGGATGGGCGGAGGACCTCCTTGTTCTCGAAGATCGGCTCGCCCGAGAGGAGATCGTCGAACAGTCCCTGTTCGCCCTCGGATTCGTCTTCGAGCACCTCCTCGAGGTCGACGTCGAAGTCGCGTTCAGTCCCGGCGTGTCCGGGTTTCGGTGTGTCCTCTACCATGTCAAACCGGCCCTTTGGTTCAAGTGCGACAGGGAACGGAACCCCCCGAATATAGCGTTTAGAACCCTCACAGAGAGGGATTTGGGGAGGTTCCCGCAAGCAGCCCTGTCCAGTTGATGCAGACGAAACTGGGGGAGTGGGGTAGACAAAAAAGTATCGATCCAGTCGATACTGATCCGGTTCGAAAGCGAATGAACGGCGGTTCTCGTTCGTCGGCGAACCGCCGTGTTCGATCCGTGTGGAACCCGATTCATTGTGCTTTCCCCGGCAGTCCAAACGAGACAGACCCGTTTCAACGAGACCGGCCAGTTTCGTTCGGCCGAATCGAGGAACCGATCTCGATCTTCCTCGACATCGATCCGATTCGATGGTGGACCGATTCGCCACGACCGTTCGTGACGGTTCTACCCAACTGTGAGTCGGATGGATAGTTGGGTTCGGCCCAGGTACGATTCTGTTTCAAGGTGTGAGTCGGCATCACTTGGTATTATTGTTTGTAGAATGATCTTTTGGTGTAGTTGATTTGACGACAGGTAGTTTGGTCGTTGGATGTGCCGGCCCCCCACCCCTTTGTTTCAACTGGAACGGAACATCAGTGTACCCAAACCCCGCTTATTAAAAGAGAAATATTTATGTAGTGTGTCCTTAAACAATATCCGTAAACCAACTACAAAAACTGATTGTGTTATTATTAAATTTTTATAAGTATAGCACATTGATGTTTGAAATCCCGTGAAGAAAAAATGGAGATAGGTTTGGTGGTTTCCAGTTGAAATGGAGGGGTAGGGGCGGTTCAGTTGGGAGACAACGTTGCCGCTAATATTGTTAAAATTTTATGTTTTGGCTGAGTCTGTACTCACAGCCACTCAAAAACTCGAATTCGGCACTTTTGTTCTGTCGTAAATTCGGGGTCTGTCAAAAAACGAATTTTGGAGGAAAACAGGTTTTGGAGCGAACCCGATAGAGACGCGGATCGATTCGGTTTCCACCCCTCCGTCGACGACCGAAACGACAACTGGAACACCGATCGGGTCACCGGTCTCGCGAACGGACTTAAGGTGATCCAGTGACGAAGGACACGTGTCCGGAGGCTTCAAGCCCCGGGACGCACAAGAGGAGCCATAAATGGGACTGCTCGGAAGTTTACGCAACAGCATCTCTCGGGTGACGGATTCACTCTTCTCGAGCGATGCGCAACCGAAACGAATCGGGATCTACGGGCCACCGAACGCCGGAAAGACGACACTCGCCAACCGGATCGCCCGGGACTGGACCGGCGACGCGATCGGACCTGAATCCCGGATCCCTCACGAGACGCGTCGTGCCCGACGAAAGGAGAACGTGGAAATCGAACGAAACGGCCAGACGGTCACGATCGACATCGTCGACACACCGGGGGTGACCACGAAGGTCGATTACACCGAATTCCTCGATCACGACATCGAGAAGGACGAGGCCGTCCGTCGCTCTCGCGAGGCGACAGAGGGGGTCGCGGAGGCAATGCACTGGCTCCGCGAGGACGTCGACGGGGTGATTTACGTGCTGGATTCCGCCGAGGACCCTTTCACGCAGGTCAACACCATGCTCATCGGGATCATCGAGTCCCGGGACCTGCCGGTCCTCATCTTCGCGAACAAGATCGACCTCGACGAAGCCCAGATCAGTCGCATCGAGAACGCGTTTCCCCAACACGAGACGGTGCCGCTCTCCGCCCTCGAGGGGGACAACATGGACGAAGTGTACGACAAGATCGCCGCGTACTTCGGGTGACCGGAATGGCAGGAATAGAACACGAGACGGCAGACGGGGTCGAAATCGAGTTGATCTCGGGCCAGCGCATGCGCGAGAAGACCTCGATGGAGAAGATCCGGATGATCCTGGACGACGTTCGGTCCGGGAACATCGTCATCCTCGAAGAGGGCCTGACCCCCGACGAGGAGTCGAAACTCATCGAGGTCACGATGACCGAGATCAATCCGGACGACTTCTCGGGGATCGAGATCGAGAGCTTCCCGCGCAAGGCGGCCGCTGACGGGGGCTTTCTCGCCAGACTGATCGGCGCCGAACCCTCGAAAGCCAAACTCACGGTCATCGGCCCGGCGAATCAGATTCACTCACTCCAGAAGGACGACACGCTCATCCGGGCACTCATCTCGGGGAAATAGCGATGCCCCACCAGTGTACGAACTGCACCTCGGTGTTCCCCGACGGTTCCAAGGAGATGCTCTCGGGTTGTCCTCACTGCGGCGGCAACACCTTCCAGTACATTCCGAAGGGGGCCGACCCCGAGCAGTACGAGCCCGAATCGAACGAGCCACCCGACCCACCAATCGCGGAGGATTCGGTCACCGGCAAGGTCGGCCGGGCGGCCTCGACCGTGAAGGAGTACGTTAGTGCCCGACGGGATGACGAATCGGCCAACGGAAAAGTTCCTGGAGAGAGTGCACCGGTCGATGACGTCCCCGATACGGGCGCAGAGACGTCGAGCTCGTCCGACGAGGGCGAACGGTCACTCGAAGACCGCGCCCAGTCCGCTGCCCGCGGCGAGGTCGCCGATATGTCCGATCTCTCCTCGGGGGCTGCATCCGAAACGACGCCCTCGGAGACGACCGGCGACGACACGAAACAGACGCCGACCGATTCGGCGGCTGACACCGGCGCTTCCGAAACTCCACAACCCGAATCGGCGCACCCGCCCCGCGAAGACGCTCGGGTCGTCGACGAGCCGAACGAGGCCGCGACGACCGACCTCGAAACCCTTCGGGCGGAACTCAACGACCAGTTCGAGAGCATTCGGATCGTCGAACCGGGGCAGTACGAACTCAACCTGATGGAACTCTACGATCGGGAGGAACACATCATCGCCCTCCGGGAGGACGGCAAGTACAAGATCGAGGTCCCGGACAGCTGGCGCGAGGGCGACGAACGGCCCTAAACCCCTTCGTTTCTCGGGCAGAACGCTTTGCTGGCCCCCCTCGGCAGCTGATTTGGAAACCGTAAGCGGCGCACGTCTGCAAGAGGAATCGACGAGCAGTGGTCTGACAGTCGAGTGTCCGGGCGACGGTCGATCGACGATCGGCGGATTCAACAGGCCGGTTTGTGGGCGGAGAGACGTATTCAGCAAGCCAGTTTGTGGGCGGAGAGACGCATTCAGACCGGTTTGTGGGTGGAGAGACGCAGCAACTGATACCAGCCGCCGAGCACGAGTAACAGGCCCACGAAGACACTCGCGGCACTACCGTTGTACACGTTGATGAGGGCCGTTTCGGCCAGCGCGACGACCGGGAGGCCCGCGGCGGCGAGGGACCCCGATTTGGCCCCTTCGCTCCCGAGCAGGCCGAGGAGCCGGTCGATCCCGTAGACGAGCACGCCGCCGAGGAGGACCGCCCAGGCCCCGACTGCGCCGGCCCGGGCGGAGAGACGAACTGACGTGACCATGCTCCCAGTCGGTGGGGCGCACAATTAAAACCGCGTCAGACGGAGCGACGACGCCGACACCGGGTTATTTGTCGCTGCTCGTGGTAGCCGAATTCGGATGCCGACACGCGAATACCGAGATCGGTGGTGGCTGCTCCGTGCCGGGAGCGGAGTCGCCCTCCTCCTCGCGGGCCTGATCGTGCTAACTGTTGGTGGCGCAGGCGTGTTGACCGGGCTGTTTCGAAGCGCTGGGGCGCCCACGGGGACGGCTCGGACTGCCGCGTTTACTATCGTAGCACTCGCGCCACCGGTCGTGCTGTTTTTCGCGACGACGTCGGTGACGGCCGACGTAAATCCCCGACGTGTCGCCGGCGCTGGCGCCACGCTGGGAGTGGCCAGTGCCACTGTCTTGGGGCTAGTCGGTTTTGCGGGGCTCACAGCCGGACGTCAACTCCCACTCCTGCTCGCCGGGGGCTACGTGATCGGGACGGTGCTGTCGTTTGCGGGGCTGATCAACGGAGTATCCGCCAGTGATCCCGCGCGACGGCAACGCGGGGCCGACGTCAGTTGGCAGGCCTCGGACCGATCTCTGCGGCGTGCCCAGTCGGGAGTCGCGCCGGCAGACGGCGGTTCGACCGACTCGGAGCTGTCCTTCCCGCTCGACCAGAACCTGGAGGACGCCGACGAAGACGAACGGGACTGACCGAACAGCCCGAGTGGTCCGATCGTCCACGCGCCTGGGCCGGAGCGATTTTCCCGCTGGGCCGATTCCGTCGAATCATGACAATCCGGGGGGCCACATGAGCGTTCGCGAGGAGTTCGACGCCTGGGCGGCCGACGGTCGGGACCGGGGCATGGAGGAACGGCACTGGCATACCGCAAAGGAGGCACTGGCCCGGATGCCGATCGAATCCGGCGACAGCGTGCTCGATCTGGGAACCGGAAGCGGGTACGCCCTCCGGGCCCTTCGCGAGCGAGGGCTCGGGCGTGGGTACGGGATCGACGCGTCCCCGGAGATGGTTGCAAACGCCGACGGCTACACCGATGACGCACGTATCGGCTATCTGCGAGGCGATTTCGAGACCCTTCCGTTCGAGTCGAACGCCATCGACCACGCCTTCTCGATGGAGGCGATCTACTACGCAGAAGACGTCGGAGCGGTGCTTTCGGAACTCACGCGAGTCCTTCGGCCGGGTGGCACCTTCTACTGTGCGGTCGATTACTACGAAGAGAACGTCTACTCTCATGAGTGGGAGACCTTCATCGAGGTTCCGATGACCCGGTGGAGCCGCGAGGAGTACCGCGAGGCGTTCCGGGCGGCCGGGTTTCACGTCGCCGCCCAGGACAACGTTCCCGACCGCGAGGTCGAGATCCCGCCTGCAGGCGAATTCCCTACCGAATCCTTCGACACTCGCGAGGCGATGGTCGAGCGGTATCGAACCTACGGCACGCTACTCACGGTCGGCGTCGTTCCGTGACCGGGCGAATTCTTCGCCCTCGCTAGGCAAATTCGCCCGGCAACACCTGCACGGCCGAAGCCGGGAAGCCGACTTTTAACGGCTCCTCGGGTGGCTCGTCCGTTTCGACGAGGAGGTCTCGACCGCCGAGCCGACAGTTGAGGGTGTAACCGTTCCCCCGAAACTCCGAACTCTCCAGGGTCGGCTCGAGGGTCGTCTCGCCCGGCCCGAGGTGGATGGCCTCGGGTCGAACGGCGAGCGTGTCTCCTGCTGAAACCGGCTCGGCCACGATGATTTCAGCACCGCCGTCGACAGTTGCGACCCGGCCGTCGACGGAGCGGACCTCGAAAAGGTTGTTGTCACCGACGAAGGACGCCACGAAGCGGTTTGCGGGGCTCCGGTACACCGCTTCCGGGCGGCCCACCTGCTCCACGCGTCCGTCGTGCAATACGGCGATTCGGTCACTCGCGGCCAGCGCCTCGGCCTGATCGTGTGTCACGTAAATCGTCGTGATCCCCAGTTCCGACTGGATCTCCCGAACGGTCCGGCGGAGCCGGTCCCGGAGCCGGGCGTCGAGCGCGCTCATCGGTTCGTCGAGGAGGAGCAGATCCGGTACCGGTGCGAGCGCCCTGGCGAGTGCAACCCGCTGCTGTTGCCCCCCTGACAGGGTGTCTGGCTCCCGTTTCTCGAGTCCCGAGAGGTCGACCAGTTCGAGGAGCTCCTCGACCCGTGCGTTTCTCGACACCCCTCGCGGCGGGTCGTGAAACTGCAGGCCGTAGGCGATATTCTCCGCGACGGTCATGTGGGGGAACAGGGCGTAATTCTGGAACACGATTCCCACGTTCCGGTCCTCGGGCGGGACGCCGGCCATCGACTTCCCGCCGATACGGACCGTCCCCGCGGAGGGCTCGGTCAGCCCCGCGATGATCCGGAGCGACGTCGTTTTCCCGCACCCGGACGGCCCCACGAGCGTGAAGAACTCCCCGTCCTGGACGGTCAGGGACACCGAATCGAGGGCGGGTTCGTTCCCGAACGCCTTCGAGACGTCCTGCAACTCGAGTCCCGTCATGGGTGCCACCACCCGCCGACGCGATCGATGACGACGAAGCTTCCCGCCGTGACCGCCAGCAGGACCGTTCCCATGGCCGTGGCCGGACCGAGAGTTCGGCTTCCCAAGTACCGCTCGACGGCGACCGGCATGGTGTAGCTGGCACTGCCCTCCGCGAGGATGACCGTCGAATCGAACTCCCCGATACTGATGGCAAAAGCGAGCGCCGCCCCGGCGACGATTCCGGGCACGATCAGCGGCACCTCGATATCCATCCGGACGCGCGCTCGGGTCGCCCCGAGAACCCTGGCGGACTCCACGAGCCCCCGGTCGACGCGATCGAGAAGCGGCGATACCGTTCGGGCCACGAACGGGTAGGCGGCCACGGCGTGGGCCGCGACGATCGCCACCGGTCCGGTCACAGTCACCCGGTGGCCGAAAATCTCGGTCCCGAACACGAGACCCTGCAGGAGTCCCAGGCCGAGTACGATTCCGCTCACCGCGAGCGGGGCCATGAGCACCGCGTCGAGCACCCGGCTGCCGACGAACCGCTTTCCCTCCAGGACGGCCACCGTCACGCCCATCGGCAGGGCGATCAGCAACGTCGCAGCTCCGAACGCGAGGGAGTTGAGAATGGCCGGGAGCGGCTTGACCTGGAACGGGGCGCCGGCGAGCTGGCGCTCGAGGAGGAAGGCGTAGTGCTGGAGTGTCACCCCGTCCGGCCCGGTCAGGCTCTCGATCACCATGCTCAGGATCGGTCCGAGAAAGACGACTAGCACGACGAGGCCGTAGGCAAAAAGCCCGATCCGACGTGGATCTCGAAGCGAGCCGAAGAGCGGTTCGCGGTCAGGGCCCCGGCCGAGCCCGGAGAGCCCGCCCTGTCCGCTCTCGTAGCGGAGGTACGCGTAGGTCAACGAGAGCGTGATCGCCGTCTCGACGACGGCCAGCCCGGCGGCCTGGGCGAGTTCGAGCTGCTGGACGTGGGCGTACAGCCACACCTCCACCGTCGCGAGCTGGAGGCCGCCAAGCGCCAACACGATGGGGAAGGACATGAACGTGAAGAGGAAGGTGAGAAGCGCCCCGGTCAAGATCGCGGGGAGCAGTTGGGGGAGGGCCACATCGTAAAAGGAGCGGATCGGGCCAGCACCAAGCCCGCGAGCGGTTTCGAGCATCGACCGGTCGAGTCCCTCCCACGCAGCGGACACGATCCTGGTGATCAGCGGTGCGTTGTAGAAGGCGTGGGCAACGACGATGAGCTGGAGGGTGTACATCGGTGAGACCGGCCCGAGCCCCACGATTCCCAGGGCGTCGTTCAGCACGCCCTGGTCCCCGAACATCGCGACGAACCCGATCGCCACCATAATCGACGGGAGGACGAAGGGGAGCATCGTGAGCGACCGGATCGTCTCCCGTCCGGGGAACTCGTACTGCGAGAGGAGATAGGCACCGGGAAGCCCGAGTGCAAGGCTCGCGACCGTCGAAAGGAGGGCCTGGTAGACCGTAAAGCCGATCAACCCGAACTCGACGGCCGGAACGCCGGCCCGGAGCCAGCCGAGGATCCCGCCCGGAACGCCGAGGGGGTCAGTCACCAGGCCGCGTGCCGCGCCGAGGTAGAACTCGGAACCGAGCACGGCGAGCACGGAACTCGTCCCGTCGACGGTCCCGCCGAGCCCCCTCGCGAGCACCGTGCCGACCGGGTAGTAAAACATGACCACGAGCACGACTGCCGTCAAAGCAGCCGTCATCGGGAGGGCGTGCTCCGCGGCCCAGGTCTGCAGGCGTTCGACCGGGCGCTGCTCTCGCACTGCCGCCATCGGTCACCCGCCCGCGATCTGTTCGGCCCACGCCGAGACCCAGCCATCCATCGACCCGGCGAGTTCCTCGTAGGTGTGGGTCACCGTTTCCGGCGGCCGGTGAGCGAATTCGGCGAAATCAGCGGGCGGATTCGCGGTCGTCGTTGCCGGGAACCCGACGTTCCGAACGGCGATCTCGGATTGGGTCTCGCCCTCTAGCATGAAGTCGAGAAAGGCGGTGGCCAACTCGGGTTTTGCGGCGTCGGCAAAGCGGGCCATCCCCTCGGGAACCGCATAGCCCTGGTCGTCGAGGAAGGCGATCTGGTGGCGGGTCATGTCCTCGTCATAGCGGTTGGCGTACACCTGATCGGTCGAGTAGGACACCACGGCGGGCCGCTCCTCGTTGGAGTAGGCCGTGTAGGCCGCGTTCCAGTCACCGAGGACCCGGGCCCCATTATCCACGAGGGCCTGCCAGTAGTCGAGGTAGTCCTGTTCGCCCCGGTTCGCGATCGTCCAGAGCAGGAACGCTCGCCCCGGATCGCTGGTCTGGGCGTTCTGCAGGAGGAGGGCATCCTCGAAGGCGGGGTCGGTCAGGTCCTCGAAGGTCCGGGGTTCGTCGATCTCGCTTTCGTCGTAGACGAGGCTGATGTAGCCGGTGTCGTAGGGGACAGCTCGACCGGCGGGATCGAACCGGAGGTCATCGATGACGCTGTCGCCGTTCGAAAGCTCGCCCCCTGGAATGGGATCGAAAAGCGCCGTTTCGCCCAGTTTGTCGTCCACGCGGACGAGGTCGTCGGCGTTGAGCCCGACGTACACGTCCGCCTCGACGCGGTCGTCGTACTGGGCCTGCTGGATGAAGTGATTGAGCCCCGAATCGGGGGTCAGCCACTCGATCGTGGCCTCGGGATACGCCGATTCGAAATTGTTCTTGACCCACTCCCCCGGGCTCACGCTCGGGGCGTCGATGAACGGTTCGTAGGTCGCGACCCGAAGCGTGCCGCTCAGATCGTCGGTCCCACCACTTGTGCCCGTCGTGGTCCCGTTGCCACCGCCGTCCGAACCGCCTTCGGGGCCGGCACAGCCGGCGAAAGCAGCCACGCCTGCTGCCCCCGTACTTTTGATGAAAGTTCGTCGCTTCATTACCGAGTTGTTTTACCCAGTGGTACAAAAGCCCCACGTTGGCGGTCTTCGGGCACCGCCCCGTCGACCTCACTCGGCCGAACGTTTATCCCCGAACACCGGACCACCTCGGCCCATGTGACGAACTGCTCGGCCACGATT
This sequence comes from Halodesulfurarchaeum sp., assembly GCA_034520565.1. Classification (GTDB taxonomy): domain Archaea; phylum Halobacteriota; class Halobacteria; order Halobacteriales; family Halobacteriaceae; genus Halodesulfurarchaeum. Next base: position 556,689 of record JAXHNL010000002.1, on the reverse strand, counting down.
CGAAAATGGCGGGGCAATCCACCGGTCTCGGGCTCCCGAGAGCGGACCCCGACCGCCGAGTTTCCGGCGGTGTGACACGCCGTGGCCGCGGTTTGACGGTGTCACCTGTTCGCCATGGACGGTCGTCACCGGATAGACGGAGGTTCCGCTGAGCTGGATCGAGCCAGTCTCACCTACTGCATGGACCGAACGTAAGTTGCTCGACGCCTATACTCGGGTAATGAGCGATTCGGCAGGGCCACTCTCCCCGGACCGACCCGACGCCGACCGGGCCTTTCGGGTCGAGGCGCCCTTCGACCCGGCCGGCGACCAACCCGAGGCCATCGAGGCGCTCGTCGAGGGCTTCCGGTCGGGGATGGGCGCACAAACCCTCCTCGGGGTCACCGGCTCCGGGAAGACCAACACCGTCTCCTGGACGGTCGAGGAGCTGGACGTCCCGACGCTGGTCATCGCCCACAACAAGACGCTCGCGGCCCAGCTCTACGAGGAGTTCACCCAGCTCTTCCCCGAGAACGCCGTCGAGTACTTCGTCTCCTACTACGACTACTACCAGCCCGAGGCCTACGTCGAGCAGAGTGACACCTACATCGACAAGGACGCCTCGATCAACGAGGAGATCGATCGGTTGCGCCACTCCGCGACCCGCTCGCTGCTCACGCGCGATGACGTGATCGTCGTCGCCTCCGTCTCGGCTATCTACGGGCTGGGCGACCCGACGAACTACGAGGAGATGGCCCTGCGGCTCGAACGGGGCGACCGCATCGACCGCGAGGAGCTCCTGGCCTCGCTCGTCGACCTCAACTACGAGCGAAACGACGTCGACTTCACCCAGGGCACGTTCCGCGTTCGGGGGGACACCGTCGAGATCTTCCCGATGTACGGCCGCTACGCGGTCCGGGTCGAGTTCTGGGGCGACGAGATCGACCGGCTCTCGAAGCTCGATCCGCTGGAGAACAGCGTCGTCTCCGAGGAACCGGCCACCCTGATCCACCCGGCCGAGCACTACTCGCTCCCCGAAGACCGGCTCGAACAGGCCATCGAGCAGATCGAGGCCGACATGAAGGAGCGGGTCCGGTACTTCGAGCGGCAGGGCGATCTGGTCGCCGCCCAGCGCATCGAGGAGCGAACCACCTTCGACCTCGAGATGCTCGAGGAAACGGGCTACTGCTCGGGCATCGAGAACTACGCACTCTACCTGTCGGATCGCGAGCGGGGCGAGGCACCGTACACCCTGCTCGATTACTTCCCCGATGACTTTCTCACCGTCATCGACGAGTCACACCGCACGGTCCCCCAGATCCGGGGCCAGCACGAGGGCGACCGATCCCGCAAGGAGTCCCTCGTCGAAAACGGCTTCCGGCTGCCAACCGCCTTCGACAATCGCCCCCTCACGTTCGAGGAATTCGAGACCCGGACCGATCGCACCCTCTACGTCAGCGCGACGCCGAGCGAGTACGAGCGCGAGCATTCCGGCCAGGTGGTCGAACAGATCGTCCGGCCGACCTACCTCCTCGACCCCGCCGTCGAGGTCGCTCCCGCCGAGAACCAGATCGACGACCTGCTGGCCCGGATCGACGACCGGGTCGACCGCGAGGAGCGGGTGCTCGTGACGACGCTCACCAAGCGGATGGCCGAGGACCTCACCGAGTACCTCGAGGAAGCCGGGGTACGGATCGAGTACATGCACGACGAGACCGACACCCTCGAGCGCCACGAACTCGTCCGGGGCCTTCGATTGGGCGAGTTCGACGTCCTCGTCGGGATCAACCTTCTCCGCGAAGGGCTGGACATCCCCGAAGTGTCCCTCGTGGCCATCCTCGACGCCGACCGGCAGGGCTTCCTCCGCTCACGGACCTCGCTCATCCAGACGATGGGCCGGGCCGCCCGGAACCTCGGCGGGGAGGTCGTCCTCTACGCCGACGAGGAAACCGACGCGATGCAGGACGCGATCGACGAGACCCGTCGCCGCCGGGAGATCCAGCGGGCGTTCAACGAAACCCACGACGTCGAGCCGAGCACGATCGAAAAGGCGGTGGGCGAGATCGACCTCCCCGGCTCCGGCGAGGAACCCGCCTCCATCAGCGGGCTGGAGCCCAGCGACGAGTCGGAGGCCACCGTGCTGATCGAGGACCTCGAGGCGCGGATGGAATCGGCCGCCCAGGACCTGGAGTTCGAACTCGCGGCGGACATCCGGGACCGCATCCGCACGCTCGAGCGGGAGTTCGACCTCGATTCGGGGGTCGAGCCGGCCCCCGAGGACGGCGGCGTGCCGGTCGAGTGAGACGGGCCGGCCGGACCCGGTTCCCCGACCCCAACTGTTAGGCTCCCGTTGACCGTTGGTCGGGTATGATCGTCGTACAAAACCGCTTTGAAATCGCCGAGGGGTACGAGGACGCGTTCGTCGAGCGGTTCTCGAATCGCGAGGGAACGATCGAAGAGCGTGACGGGTTCCGGGACTTCAAATTGCTCCGGCCGGCCGGGGAGGACACGCACACCTTCGTCGCGATGACCGTCTGGGAATCCCGGGCGGCCTTTGAGGCCTGGACCGACAGCGACGCGTTCGCCGACGCCCACGGGGGCGACGCCCCTCGCGAGATGTTCGAGGGGCATCCAACCCTCGAAATCCACGAGGTCGCCCTCGAGGCGGCGCCGGAGTGACTTCATCGGCCCTTCCCTTAACCTGATTACAACCGCCGCTCGAGGGCCCGGGCCGTCTCCGCACCGATCCCCGGTACGTCCTGCAGTTCCGCGGCGGTCGCCTCTCGGACCCCCACGACGCTTCCGAAGCGCCTGAGCAGCCGCCGCCGGCGCTCCGGACCGATCCCCTCGACGGATTCCAGAACCGTCGAGACGTCGTCCCGCAGCGTCTGGTGGTACTGGACGGCAAACCGATGCGCTTCATCACGGACCCGCTGGAGGAGGTGCAGTTGCGGGGCGTCGTGGTCCCAGTCGAACTGCCGGGTCGGCGTGTGCACGACCTCCTCCCGCTTCGCGAGCGCAACGACCGGCACGTCCCACCCGACGGTGTCGATCGCCTCCTGGGCGGCCTCGAGCTGCCCCGTGCCGCCGTCGATCAGCACGAGGTCGGGGTCGGGTCGCTCGTCTCGCCCCTCGATGGCTCGGGTCGCCCGCCAGGTCAGCAACGCGTGCATGTTCGCGTAGTCGTCGTTTGCCTCCACGAGTTTCTTCCGGCGGTAGTGGGCTTTCTCCGGCCGCCCGTCGAGGAAGACGACGTTGCTGCCGACGACCTCTCGGCCACTCGCGTGACTCACGTCGAAGCCCTCGATTCGTGACGGGACGGGGATGTCGAGGGCGTCGGCGAGGGCGCGATGCCCGTCCTCCCGTGTTGGCCCCTGGTGGGCGTTCTTCATCGCGAGATCGACCAGCCGCGCCTCCCGCCCGGCACCGGGAACGCGCATCTCGACGCCCGCCGCGTCGAGCCATTCGGATACCTCCGTGGACTCCGGGTCCTGGGGCAACAACAGGGCGTCCGGAAGGTCTCGTTCCGCGTAGAACTGTGGAACGAAGGCCGCCAGAATCCCGGGCACGCCGTCCCCGTGCGCGGGCACTTCTACCCGGTACTGCTCCCGGTCGACGAGCTTGCCGCCGTCGCTGTGAAGCCGGGCGACCGTCGCCGCCGTCCCCTCCACGGCCACCCCGAGGACATCGACGGACCGCGAGCCGCCGGTGTCGACGACGGCGTCCCCGCCGGTCCCGTGAAACGCTCGAACGGTCTCGAGTCGGTCCCGGAGATGGGCGGCCCGCTCGAAGGCCTGGCGCTCGGCGGCCCGATCCATTTCGGCGGTGAGGGGTTCGGCGATCGCACCGGTTTCGCCCTCGAAGAAGGCCGTCGCCTGTTGGAGCTGCTCCGCGTACCTCGGGGCGTCGATTTCGCCGGTACAGGGGGCCGAACAGAGGCCCATGTCGTAATCGAGGCAGGGGCGATCCCGGTTCGCGAACTTGTGATCCGAACACCCGCGCAGGCCGGTGGTCTCCCGGATGGCCTTGAGTACCGATTCGAGCTGTCCCTTGTCGGTGAAGGGGCCGTAGGCCGTCGACCCGGAATCGGGATCTCGGGTGATCTCGATCCGGGGGAACTCGTGATCGGTCAGCTGGACGAGCGGGTAGGACTTGTCGTCCTTGAGCCGGACGTTGTATCGCGGCTGGTGGCGCTTGATGAGGTTCGCCTCGAGGAGCAGCGCCTGGGTCTCCGTGTCGGTCACGGCGACGTCGATCGCGTCGGCCCGGGCGACCATCTCCCGAACTCGCTCGGTTCTGGGATCGGCATAGGTTCGCACGCGATCGTGGATGTCGACGGCCTTTCCGACGTACAGGACCCGACCACCGTCGAAAAACTGGTAGACGCCGGGCTCGCGGGAAAGTTCTCCGGCCCGCGCCCGTACCCGTTCGGCGTCCATACCGGCGCTACCGGCTCGACGGCTTTGAATCGACCGCTACAGTGGGGTCGATGGCGTCCGCGAGTTTCCCGACGTCGGAGTCGCTGAAGCCGGCGGCGGGGAGGTCGACGTCCCCCTCCCCGGCCACCTCGATCGTGACGACCGAGGCCCGGCTCTTGAGGTACCCGGCGACGAAAACCAAGCCGGCGATACTGGAGAGGATCCCACCGAGGAGCAGGACGTCGTCGAGGAGGGCGAAAACCGTGCTGAAGAGGTCGAACAGGCCACCGATCCAGCCCACGTCGACCTCGCCCGCGGTCCCTTCCGTGGAGACGTTTCCGAGGACGCCCTCGAGGTCGATGAGCGAGCCGACGATCGTGAGGGCGACTCCGAGGACCAGCCACTTCGCCCCGGCCCTGAGCCACCGGCCCGACCCGCTGGCGCGTTTGGACAGGCCGGTGACGTTCGGCCGATGGAAGGTTTGGACGTTCGGTCCCTCCACGCCCGGCGTGAAGACGAGGACCCGGTGGCTCGTGACGGCGATCGCGGCCTCGTGGCCCGCGACCTTGGCGAGGACCGTCTCGCCGGCGTAGAGCAGTTGGTCGACGTCGGACTGCCAACTCATCCGAGTAGTTTTCGTGGGACCCCCATTTGAATGCACCCGGTTTGTGACGTAATACCGGCCAACAACTGACGGGACCCCGAGGCAAGCGGTCCGATCACCCGACGGTGACCCCTCGGGCCTCGAGTTCCGCGAAGAACGCCGCCGGATCGAGCATTTCGACGTCACGTTGCGCCGCCGCGTCCCGCTTTGACTGGCCGGGGTTTGCCCCCACGACGAGGAAATCGGTGTTGCCCGAGACGCTGCTCGTGGCCGACCCGCCGTGGGTCTCGACCAGCGCCTGGAGTTCGTCGCGTGTCCACCCCTCGACGCTGCCCGTGAACACGACGGTGAGGCCGGCGAGTTCCTCCCTGCCGGCGTCCGCCATCGGCTCGAAATCGACCCCCCGTTCGCGGAGCCGCTCGATCACGGCCACGTTGCCCTCGTTGTCGAAGAACTCACGGATCTTCGCGGCGACGGTCTCCCCGATCCCCTCGACGGCCCGCAACTCGGCATCCGAGGCGTCCAAGATCGTGTCCAGCGTGCCGAAGTGCCGCGCCAGATCTCGCGCCAGGGTCGGCCCCACTTCGGGAATCCCGATCGCCGCGAGGAAGTCCGGAAGCGGTGGGTTCCGGGAGGCCTCGAGTTCATCGATCAGGTTCGTGGCGGAGCGCTCGCCCCACCCCGGCAATCCGTCGAGATCTGCGACCGAGAGGTCATAGAGGTCGGCGACGTCCCGCTCGATCAGCCCCCGCCCCACGAACTCTCGGGCGGTTTCCTCGCCCAATCCCTCGATGTCGAGGCCGTCCTCGCTCCCGAAGTAGGCCACGCTCGCGACGAGCTGGGCCTCGCAGGTGAGCCCGCCGGTGCAGTAGTGAAGCGGCCCCTCGCGTTCGACGGGGCTATCACAGACCGGGCACGTATCTGGCATCTCGAAGACGCCCGCCGAGCGGGATTCGACGACTGCGTTGACGTAGGGGATCACGTCACCGGCCCGCTGAACCTGGACGACATCCCCCACGTCCACCCCCAGCCCGTCGATCTCGTGCTGATTGTGGAGGGTAGCTCGCGAGACGGTGACCCCGCCCACGTCGACCGGATCGAGGAGTGCGACCGGAGTGAGTCGCCCGGTCCGACCGACCTGGACGACGATGTCCGTGATCCGTGTCTCCTCGGACCGGGCCGGGAACTTGTACGCGAAGGCCCAGCGATAGTGCCGGGCGGTGGTGCCGAGTTTCGCGCAGGCTTCCCGGTCGTTGACCTTGAAGACGACGCCGTCGATCTCGTAGTCCAGGTCCGCACGGGCCTCGAGGAGCCGGTGGCGATACTCGATCGCCGCCTCGATGTCCGAAACCACCTCGAAGCGGTCGTTCACCGGAAGGCCCCAGGATTCGAGGGCCCGGTGTTCGTCGGCGTGGGTCTCGAGTCCGGTGGCGGGATCCGGGCCGCTCGAGGCGTCCGCGGCCTCGAAATCGGCTTTCGTCTCCCCAGCTGCGAGGACGTCGTACGCGAACCAATCGAGGGGCCGCTCGGCAGTGATCGAGGGATCGAGTTGCCGGAGCGTCCCGGCGGCCGCGTTCCGGGGGTTGGCGAACGGGTCGTCGCCGCGTTCGACCCGCTCGCGGTTGTGCGCGTGGAAGTCCGAGCGGGGGATGTACACCTCCCCTCGAACTGCGAGGTGGACCGGAGGGTCCCCGGCGAGCCGGAGCCGGACGGAGGGAATCGTCGCGACGTTCTCGGTGACGTCGTCGCCCTCCTGGCCGTCACCTCGCGTGGTGGCCCGCTCGTAGACGCCGTCCTCGTAGATCACTTCGACCGAGAGGCCGTCGAACTTCGGCTCGCAGACGTACTCGGGATCGTCGACAGTCCGGCGAACCCGGGTGTCGAACTCCCGGGCCGCCTCGTCGTCGCTGCCGGCGTCGATCGAGAGCATGGGAACGACGTGGCTGACCGTCTCGAGCTCGTCGAGTGGCTGACCCCCGACCCGTCTGGTTGGACTGTCCGGGGTCTGAAGGTCGAAGGCCTCCTCGAGGGCCAGAAGGCGGTCGAAGAGTTGGTCGTAGGTCCGGTCGGCGATCACCGGGTCGGCCGCAACGTAGTATCGGTTGTCGTGATACCGGATCGCCTCGCGGAGGGTTTCGGCCTGGGACCGGGCCGCGTCCGCGGAGAGGGTCTCGAGGGGATCGAAATCGAGGCTGAAGTCGGAGACGTAGGGGTTGTCCGCCGGGGGCTCCCGTGAGGTCATACGGAAGGGTTGGTCGGTCTTGGTGTTTTACGTTTGGGACCCGGCCGGGGGCGGGTCGGTCCGTGACCGTCGCAGTCACGCATCTATTCGCCGGGTGCCGCGTACAGCTCGTGTTTGATGCGACCGGTGACCTGTTCGATCGGATCGGCGCGGGTGAACGTCATTCCGACGGTCGTGCCATCGGATCCGTCGAAATCGATCGATCCGTCGAAACTCTGGCAGAGCCACGCGATGATCCAGAGGCCGACGCCGCTGCCGTGGGCCAGTGGGCTCTCCGTTCCCGACTCGATCGGGGCGATCTCGTCGGCCGGAATTCCCGGGCCGTCGTCCGCGATTTCGATCCTGACCTCGCTCACCGTCTCCGCACACGTGATCTCGACGTGCCGTTCCGCCTCCGGTGTGTTGTGATGGTCCATCGCATTCTGGAGGGCCTCCCGGATCGCGTACTGGATCGACCAGTCGGCCTCGACGGAGCGCTGTTCCGGGAGGTCAGTTTCGATGGTTGCCTCGGGATAGGAATCCTGGCACCGATTTACTTCCATCTCGATTACCGACACGATATCGACGGCCCTTTCGGGGTTCTCGCCGACCTCGACGTCGTTGAGGATCTGCAGTTTTTCACTCATCGCGAGCAGATCGGTCGTGGACTCCTCGATTTCCCCCAACCAGGTCTCGACCGTCGGGTCCGCGTTCTGCTCCCGGATTAACGAGACGTTTCCACGGACCACCGTCATGTCGTTACGGACGTTGTGGCGAAAGAGCCGCTGGAGGACCTGGAGTTGTTGGCCCGTGGCGATCGCGCGGCGCTTTGAGGCCTCGAGTTGTTCCTCTCGAACGCGGGTCAGCCCGAAGAGAAGCCCCGCGGAAACGCCGACGAAGATCCACCCTTTGACCGTCTGTATCAGGACACTGGCCGACGCGCTGCCGAATAGGTCAAAGACCACTCGGTCCGACAGCGCTATCCACGCCGCACCCGAGACGGCATACCCGCCGGCGATCCGTCGAGGGGTAAAATCGAATAGTTGCCGGAACTTGACCATACTCCTTGACAGTTTGACGCCCGGGGTAGTGAACGTTTGCTACTGGGTGGTCCGATCCGAAACCACCGCGATCGGAACGACCGGGCCGGGATAGCAACACTTACAAGCGCCAACTTACATAGCAGTAATATAGTCGCTGAGGAATATGCACACCAGACATGACAGGTGAACAATTTCCCTCCAATCCGGGCGGTCCGCTCGTTCCGCCGACCAGGCAGGTCTCGGTCGGTCACTTCGAGTTCGAGCGGGGTGGCTCGGTCGACCTCGATATTGCCTACGAGACCTTCGGAGACCCGTCGAACCCGCCAGTCCTCGTGACCCACGCCCTGACCGGCAGCCAGTACGTCACGGGCAGCGGCCCGGAGGGGATCGACGGTCAGGCCGCCGGCTGGTGGAGCGACGTCGTCGGGCCGGGCCGGGCGATCGACACCGAGCAGTTCTTCGTGATCGTCGCGAACGTGCCCGGCTCCTGCTATGGAACCACCGGTCCGGCCTCGTTCGGTCCGGACGGGGAGCCCTACGGGCCGGACTTTCCGCCGGTTACCATCACCGACTGGGTACGGGCCCAGGCCCGTCTCCTCGACGAACTCGACGTCGGTACCCTCTACGCGGTCGTCGGGGGGAGTGTCGGCGGGATGAACGCCCTCGAGTGGGCCCGCACGTATCCCGAACGCGTCGAACGGATCGTCGCCGTCGCGACGGCGTTCCGGGTCGACACCCAGAACCTCGCCCTCGACTCGATCGCCCGGCGCGCCATCACCCAGGACCCGAACTACCAGGGCGGGAACTATTACGGCGGCCCCGGTCCCGTAGACGGACTGGGGCAGGCCCGCCGGATCGGCCACGTGCAGTACCTCTCGAAGGACTCGATGCAGAACCGGTTCGGGCGCCGGGCCGCCGATCGGATGCTCGTCGGGCTCGAGGACCCCACCGCCGAGGCCTTCGAGTACCGCGACGTGGCCTCCTACCTCGATTACAACGCCAGCACGTTCACCGACCGCTTCGACGCCAACAGCTACCTCTACCTCCTCCGCGCGATGGACGAGTACGAGTTCTCCAGGGGCCACGCCTCCCCGGCCGAGGCCCTCACGGACTTCGAGGGCTCTGCACTGGTCCTGAGCTACACGGGCGACTGGCAGTTCACCGTCGAACAGGGGCGCGAGGTCGCCGACGCATTCGAGGCGGCCGGGGCCAGTGTCACATTCGAGCGGATCGTCGACGACTACGGCCACGACGCGTTTCTGGCCCGCCCGGAGACGGTGATCGAGCCGCTCGTGGATTTTTTGGGGAGCGGGCCGTCGAAGCGTGACAAGCGAGAAATCCGGGCGTCGTCCTGATCGCCTGTTAAAGGGCAGTTACTCGTCGGCCGCCTCGAGCACTGCCTCGACCGAGTTCGGCACCGTCTGTGGATTCCGACCGGCCGCAGCGGCGGCATCGGGGTCCTTGAGGAGGTGGCCGGTGGTGAGGCAGACGACCTGTTCGTCGGCTCCGATTGCCCCGGCCTCGCGAAGTTTGCGCAGGCCCGCCACCGAGGCGGCACTCGCGGGCTCGACCCCGATACCGTCTTCGGCGAGGTCCCGCTGGGCGCGGGTGATCGCCTCGTCCTCGACGGCGACGGCCGTCCCCCCTGTCTGGCGGATCGCCGGAATCGCCTTCGGCCAGTTCACCGGTTCGCCAATCCGGATCGCAGTGGCTCTGGTTTCGACGTCCTCCCAGCGGGTGACCGTGTCCGCGCCGCTTTCGATGGCCTCGACCATCGGGGCGGCCCCGGCGGCCTGGACCCCGGTGAGTGTGGGCACCTCCTCCTCGTCGATCTCGCCGGCCTCGACCAGTTCTCGGAAGGCCTTGTGGAGGGCGGCGGTGTTCCCGGCGTTCCCGACCGGGAGGACGATGCGGTCCGGGAGCTCTCCTGTCTGCTCGCGGAACTGCTCGATGATCTCGAGGCCGATGGTCTTCTGGCCCTCGAGGCGGAACGGGTTCAGCGAGTTGAGGAGGTAGACCTCGCCCCGATCGGCGAGTTCCGAGACGATGTCCAGACAGTCGTCGAAGTTCCCCTCGACTTCGAGCATCGTCGCCCCGTGGAGGCTGGCCTGCGCGAGTTTCCCCGCCGCGACCTTCCCCTCGGGGAGCAGGACGAGCGTTTCCTTGTCGGCCCTGGCGCCGTAGGCCGCCAGCGCGGCACTCGTGTTGCCGGTGCTCGCACACGCGAGCCGGCCGACGCCGATGCGTTCGGCCACCCGGACCCCGACGGTCATGCCCCGGTCCTTGAAACTGCCCGTCGGGTTCATCCCCTCGTGCTTGACTCGGAGGTCGGCGACGCCCACGTCGGCCTCGATTTTCGGCGCCTCGTAGAGCGGGGTGTTTCCCTCCTCGATCGTCACGCCGTGATCGACCGGAAGGGCCTTTTTGTACCGCCAGACGCCGCTTCCGGAGAGGGATTCGAGATCGTGGTACTCCTCGTACCGGGCCTCGAGGAGCGAGCCGCAGTTCGAACACTCGTAGATCGGCTCCTCGAAGGGGGCGTAGGTTTCGCCACAGTCGATACACGCGAGCCAGACCCCGTCCTGGCTTTCCTCGGGCACTGGCCCCGAGAGTGACAGGTCAGTCATGGCTCAACCCAGCAGGTCACGCTACAAATAGCACCCGAAGCCCGCAAACGCTGATCGAGCCGACGCGTGCCGATCAGCTTACAGCGTCGCTTTCTCGGCGCCGTTCTCGGTTGCCGCGGCTTTCTCCTCGAGCCAGTCGACGACCTCGCCCACGATGTCGATGTCGACGGCGTCGGCGAGGGCCTTGTACTCGACGGTGTGGTTGATCTCGTGGATGGTGTACCCGTCCTCGGTCTCCATGAGGTCGACGCCGAGCAGGCCACCGCCGACGGCGTCGCTCGCCCGGCGGACGAGGTCCGCGATTTCCGGGGTAATGTCGAGGACCTGTGTCTCGGCTCCACGGTGGGCGTTCGTGATCCAGTGATCCGCCGAACGGATCATCCCGGCGACCGGCTCGCCGTCGAGAGAGAGCACGCGGAGATCGCGGCCGGGCTTGTCCACGAACTCCTGGATGTAGAAGATCTTGTGCTCGTAGTGGCCCAGGGTCTCCTTGTGCTCGAGGATGGCCTCCGCGGCGTGGTCGTCCTCGATCCGGGCCATCAGGCGCCCCCACGAACCCACGACGGGCTTGAGGACGACGGGGTAGCCGAAGTCCTCGATGGCCGCCAGAGCGGCCTCGCGCGTGAACGCGACTCGGGTGTCGGGGGTCGGAATGCCGGCCTCCTCGAGAGCGAGGCTGGTTTTCACTTTGTCCGAGCAGGTGCTTGCCACCTCCGGCGAGTTGACGATGGGGACGCCGTAGGAGGCGAAGAACTCGGTGACGTACATCGACCGACTCGTGGCGACACACCGGTCGACGACGATGTCCAGTTCAGCCGCGTCGACGCTGGAGCCCGAGAGGCCGAACTGCTGTTCGCGCACGTCGATCTTGACGACCTCGTGACCCCGCTCGCGGAGCTCCTCGAGCAGGAGCTTCTCGTCCGTGCGGATCCGCGAGTAGAGGAGGCCGACTTTCATCACTCCCCCCAGTCCTCGTCGAGCTCCGGCGCCAAATCGAGGACGACCGGGTCCTCCTCGATGACTTCCAGTTCGCTCCCGCAGGTCGCACAGTCGACGATCTCTCCCACTTCGATCGAGTCGTGCAGGGTCACCTCGGCCCCGCATTCCGGACACGTTGTCATAGCAGCCGATCGTAGGCGAGGGATTACCTTAAGCGTTCCGAACTTATCAGCAATTATATATTACTCCCAGCGACGGCTATCGGTGAAAAACACGCCTGCGAGCCCGGTTTGCGGGTCAGTACGGTATCGTCTTGGGTTGATAGTATCGGTTATCGGAGTTGTTTTGGGCGCGGGTGGTTCCGGCGGAAAACGGTGCTACACATACTGTTCGACTGCCTCCATGCGAGCGGTCTCGGCGCTCTCGAGTGGTACCCGGAGTCCCGCGAGTTTCGAGCGATCGGCTTCGAGAGTCCGACTGGCCGACGCGATTGACGCCTCGGCCTTGGACGGTGCTGGGCCGCCACGCGAGTCGCGGGCTGCGACGCTTTCTCGCGGATCGAGTAGCGTCTCGACGGTCTCGCGATCGACGAACGTGGACAGTTCGTCCCCGGTCACGGCCACCGTGGCCTCGGCGAGCGCATCGATCGTGACGTCCGGGTCGGGGGCTCCACTGTCCAGTTCGCCCGCCGCTTCCAGCGCTTCGGCCGTCGTCGCGACGATCTCGTGGGCAGTGCGGAACGGGAGACCGCTCGTCGCGAGCCGGTCGGCGATCCCGGTCGCCGTCGAAAAGCCCTCGCCAGCCGCGATCTCGAGCACGTCCTCGTTCCAGTCGAGTGTGCCCACGGATCCGGTCGCGACCCGGGTGGCCTCGGTCACGTCGTCCATCGGCTCCCAGACGTGTGGGGTGGCCCGCTGGAGGTCGCGGTTGTAGGCCCGGGGGAGTCCGGCGATCGTGGTCAAAAGCCCCTGTACGGCCCCGGCGGCGTCGCCGGCGGTCGCCCGGACCAGCTCGAGGCTATCCGGGTTCTTCTTCTGGGGCATGATCGAGGAGGTCGAGCTGTAGGCGTCCGCGAGCGTCACGAAGTCCCGGTTCGCAAAGAGGATCACGTCCTCCGCGAGCCCGGAGAGCGTCACCGAGAGTCCGGCGATCGCGCTCATCGACTCGAGGAGTACGTCCCGGCCCGCGACGGCGTCCATGCTGTTCTCCACCAGTCCGTCAAAACCCAGGAGTTCGGCCGTCCGCTCGCGATCCACATCGAATGGGGTGCCGGCGAGTGCGGCAGCCCCCAGCGGCGAACGGTTCGTCCGCTCGAACGCCCCGAACAGGCGTTCGGTGTCTCGGGCGGCCGCGCCCGCGTACGAGAGGAGGTAATGGGCCACCGTCGTCGGCTGGGCCGGCTGGAGGTGGGTGTACCCGGGCATCACCGTCTCGGTGTGCTCGGCGGCGACTTCGAGCAGCGTCTCGCGGAACTCGAGTACCGCTTCGATCGCCTCGAGCAGGTCGGCCCGCAGTTGATACCGAATGCAGGCTGCCACCTCGTCGTTGCGCGACCGACCGGTGTGCATCCGCCCACCTTCCGGGCCGATCGTGTCGATTACGGCCGTCTCGATGGCCTCGTGGACGTCCTCGCCGTCGGGGAGGGCACCGTGTCCGGCTTCCTCGACGACGTCGAGTGCCCCGAGGATCTCGCCGGCGGTCTCGTCCTCGATGATCCCCTGCTCGGCGAGCATGACGACGTGGGCGCGGTCGACGGCCAGGTCGGCGTCGAAGATCCTGGCGTCCGCGGCCATCGAGGAGAGGAAGTCCCGGGCCGGGCCGCCGCTGAAGCGATCGCGGCGGACGACGGTCTCCTTCGGGTTGTCCCCGTCGTCTGACCCGTCCTGGCGTTCCCCAGGAGCCTCAGGCGGTCCGTCCGATGTATCCTCGGTCATTTGTCTGTTCTCCTACTCGTCCCCGGTCGAAACGTCCGCGGCGAAATCCGAGACGCCCGTCGAGGCCTGGATCGAGGCCGCGAGGCGGTCCTGGAAGCCGTGGTACTTCGCGACGCCGGTCGCATCGCCCTGAGTGATGTCATCCATGATCGCCTCGGTGTTGAACGAGGCCGCCGAGGCCGAGTAGACACCGTTGTCGCTCTCGCGGGCGACGGGCCGGGCCTGTCCGCCCTCGAACTTGATCGTCACCGTGCCGGTGACCGCCGTTTGCGTGTCCTCGATGAACGCGTTCAGGCTGTCCACGAGCGGCGAGGCGAGCAAGCCCTGGTAGGCCTTTTTCGCCCACATGTCGTCGACTCCCTTCTTGAACGAGAGGGTCTCGGCGGTGAGAACGTAGGCCTCGAGGGCCTCGTGGGCCGCGAGCAGGGTCGTCGCTGCGGGGTGTTCGTAGTTCTCCCGGACTTTCAGCCCGAGAATGCGGTCCTCCATCATGTCCGTGCGGCCGACGCCGTGGGCGCCGGCGACCTCGTTGAGTGTGGTGACGAGCGAGACGGGGTCCATGGTCTCGCCGTCGAGAGCCACGGGGACGCCCTCCTCGAACTCGATCTCCACGAGTTCGGTCTCGCCGCTCGGTTCCGCGGTCCACTCGTAGATGTCCTCGGGCGGGACGTAGTCGGGCTCCTCCAGCCGCCCGCCCTCGATCGAGCGGCTCCAGAGGTTCGAGTCGATCGACCAGGTCCCGTCGTTGCCGCTGTCGACGGGCAGGCCCTTCTCCTCGGCGTACTCGATCTCCCACTCGCGGGTCAGATCGAGTTCGCGAACGGGCGCGATGACGTCCATGTCGGACTGGCGCCAGACCGCCTCGAAGCGGAGCTGGTCGTTGCCCTTGCCGGTGCAGCCGTGGGCGAGTCCGTCTGCGCCGAGGTCCTCGGCGACGGCCTGGATCGTGGCCGCGATGACCGGGCGGGCGAGGGCGGTCCCGAGGGGATAGCCCTCATACGTGGCGTTTGCCTTGACGGCCTCCATCAGGAGGTCGGCGAAGGGTTCGGTCGCGTCGACGACGTAGTGCTCGACGTCGAGCGCTTCGGCCGTCTCCCGGGCCTCCTCGAACTCGGCTTCGGGTTGGCCGACGTCGACGGTGACGCCGATCACCTCGCGATAGCCGTACTCTTCTTGCAGCAGCGGTACCGTGACGGTCGTATCGAGCCCGCCGGAGAAGGCGAGCGCGACGGTGTCGTGTGACATTGTGATGGTGTGGATGGAAATTCACCACGCCGACGCTTCTGTCGGGCGTGGCGTTCGAGACGAATGGGGTCGGGGTGAATGTATCTGGGGTCAGAAGGACCCCCCTCGTCGTCGCGAGGAGTAAAGAACAGGCCCCCGGCTCACGGACCGGACCGACTGCCGTGGCGTCGAGGGTGTCATCGTACCCGTCTCTATCAAGTCGGGGTATTTCAATCCTTCTTTTCCGCGGGGGCCAACGGGTGGTTCGAGCGGCAGCTCGCGTTCGTCACGGGGCTTATGTAGGTCCTCGCCCAACCGCTTCGTAATGAACGCAGACGGTATCGACACGTGGACGGTCCTGAAAGTCCTCCTCGCGGTCGTCGCCCTCGTGATCGGCTTTGTCGTGCTCGGCTCGGTGATCCGATTCGTCGGTCGACTGATCTGGATGGGTGTCGGCGTCCTGGTCCTCGTCGTTCTGGTGCTTGTGGCGTTGAAACTCCTCGAAGACGTCCTGTAACCCCCCGGTCGCTTTTATTCCCGAACCGACTAACACCGCCGTGTACAGTCTGAACGTTCCGGTTCCGGTCGAAGTCAGGGAGCTCGCGAGACAGCTCCGGCCCGCGCTCAGCGGTTTCGACCGGATCCGCCCTGCCCGCACCCGGACGCTGGTCCTCAAGCGCCTCCCCGCCACGGACCGTCGCGAGTACCTCGAGGCGGCTCGACGGGCCAGGGCGGCGCTGGCCGGGACGGCCCCGTTCGAGGTCCGGGTGACGGGAACTGCAGCGTTCCAGAATCCTCCGCGGGGGCCGGCACCGGTCGGCTATCTCGCCGTCGAGGGCCAGGGGTTGTGGACGATTCACGACCGGCTCGTCGACGTCTTCGGGGCGGTGGAGGCCCTCGAGGGGCCGGATTATGTCCCACACGTGACTCTGGCCCGCGGTGGGCCACCGTCAGCTGCTGACCGGCTTCTCGCTCGCGAAATCGAACCGGTCACGTTCTCCGTCGAGACCCTGGAGTTCTACGACAGCGCGTACGACGAACGGATCGAAGCGATTCCGCTCCCGGCCTGAGTCACGCGTGCCCGACTGGTCGGCCCCGATCAGGGTTCCGGGGGGTTGCCGTCGTAGCCCGCCCGATCCTTGAAGAAGTTCAGCATCGCGTACCGAAGCTTCTGGGGCTGAATGTCGACCAGTTCCCGGCGCTCCTCCGGTGGAAAGTCCGTGTTGACCGAGTAGTCTTTCATGCCGGTGCGCGAGGCGGCGGTGTAGCGGCGGTCGATCAGGGCCCGGACGCCGATGTCTTCGGGCGAGCGGATCACCCGACCGATCGCCTGTCGGGTCTTCCGGACGGTGGGGATCTCGACGGCATAGCGCCAGCCGGCGTTCTCCCCGCGGTGGCCGAACACCTCGTCGTAGGCGTCCTGGATCGCCTCCGAGCGCTCGTCGAGGCGCGGGTACGGGACGCCCACGACCGCGACCGAGCGGGCGTCGTCGCCGTCGAAGCTCACCCCCTCCGCGAGGGTACCCCAGAGCGAGGTGAACATGGCCCCGTCCGTTCGCGAGACGAAGGACTGGCGTTTCTCCTCGACGGGGACCCCCGGCTCGTCGAGGTACGTCGTCGCGTCGACGTCCCCGTCGAGACGGTCGTAGTACCGCTCGGCCTCCGAGTAACTCGGGAAGAAGACGAGCGTGTTCCCCGGCGTGAACTCGATCGCGTCCCGGAGGGTGTCCGAAACCACCTCCTGGATGCCCGGGTCCTCGCGCCGGCTGGCGAAAAGCGGCGGGACGTCGACGGCGAAGGTCCGGCGGTTTTCCTCGGGGAAGGTGAGCCCGAAGGCCAGCTCCTCGGGGTCCTGGAGCCCCAGCACCTCACCGAGGACGTCAAAGGGCCGCAGCGTGGCGCTCATGAGGACCGTCGAGTGAACCTCCTCGAAGAGCGTCTCGGTGACCTCCCGTGGAATGCAGTTGAAGAGTTCGGCCCGTCCATACACCTCGCCCGTCGAGTCGTCCCGTCGAACGCCCAGCGTGGGATAGCGACCGGTCCGGTCGCCCTCCTCCAGGTAGCGGTCGATGAAATCCGCAGCGAGGAGGGTCTGGGACTCTCGGCGGGTCTCGGCGTCGCCCTCGCGGTAGGCGGTTTCGTACTCCTCGTCCAGAACGACGCCCAGCTTGACCGCGTCCTCGAGGTCCGATTCGATGCCTGGCCCGCGATACTGGTTGAGAAACGCGCGGGTGAGGTCGTCCCGGCCGGTCTCGTTTGCCACCGGAACGTCCTGCCAGTTCTGCCCGACGGCCTCGCGGTCCCCGAAGTCGAAACTCGACTCGTAGGTCTCGATCAGGCCGTCGCGAAACGGCTCGAAGATCCGGCGGGCTCCCTCGGCCCGCGAGTCGTCGACGTCGTCGGCCTCGTTTTCGGCCTCCTCGAGGGTGTTCTCGGTAAGCGTGCGGGTCGCGTGGTCCCTGGCGGCGTCCTCGACGTTGTGGGCCTCGTCGAAGACGGCGATGACGTTCTCCGGATCGCGGTCGAGCCACCGGAAGAACTGGGCCCGAATGGTGGGATCGAGCAGGTGGTGGTAGTTGGCCACCACCAGCTCGACGCCGTTCAGGCCCTCCTTGAGTCGCTCGTAGCCACAGGATCCGCGGCGTTCGGCGTAGCTGTAGACCTCATCGGGGGTGCGGACGCCGTCGAACAGCCAGGAGACGAAGCTGTCCCCCGGTTGGGTCAGGTTCGCCCGGTAGTGTTCGCAGGTATGCGAGTCCGAGCGGTCCTCGATTTCCGCTTCGACGGCCTCGATCTCGTCGAGGACCGCCTGTCGCTTCTCGGCGGCCGCCTCCGAGCCGCTCTGGGCCTCCTCGAGCAGCCAGCGTTCCCGGTCCCGCAACTCGGCGAGTTCTTCCTCGAGTTCGACGACCTCGCGGGTCGTGTCCCGGAGCACCTGGCACTCCTCGTAGCCGACGTCGATGTGACACATCGAGGATTTCCCCTTGAACACCGCGGCCCGAATGGGGGTCTCGGCGTGGATCTCGCGGGCCTCCGCGACGAACTGGCGCATCTGCTGGTGCACGTTCGTCGTGATGACGACGGTCTTGTCGTGCTCGCGGGCGTAGGCGAGCGCCGGCGCGAGCGCCGCGAGGGTCTTTCCGGTTCCCGGGGCCCCCTCGAACGCGACGTCTCGGCCGACCTCGAGGGCGTCCGCGATGGCGTCCATCGCCTCGCCCTGGTGCTCGTAGGGCGCGGGTTTCGGAAAGAACTGGTCGTACTCGGCTGCCACGTGTGGGGGTCACTGCCCACGCGGGCATAAACCTCTTCCTCCGCGCCGGTGGCCCCGGGCGGGTCACCCATCCGACGCGGCGACGAGCCTGACCGATCGTTCCGGGTCCAAAGCCTGAGGTGGCTCCACCTCGAGTCTCGACCATGATCGTGGTCGTCTCGGACACCCATCGAACAGAACGCCCTGGACTCGATGACCACCTCGCCGAGGCCGTCTCCCGGGCCGACCGGGTGATCCACGCCGGGGATTTCACCACCGAGGCCGTCCTCGACGGGTTTCACGAGATGGCCCACACCCTTTTCGCGGTCGCCGGCAACCGGGACGACACGGCGGTGATTGATCGACTGCCCGAAGCCCGAACGCTCGACGTGAACGGGTTCACGGTCGCGGTCACCCATACACAGGCTGGCGGACGGACCGGTCTCTCGTACTTCGGGGCCGAACGGGACGCCGACCTGGTCATCTCCGGACACACCCACCGGCCACATTTCGTTTCAGGGGACGGCCCGGCGCTTCTCAACCCCGGGAGCCACGCCGATCCGCGGGGCGGGGAGCCGACCTACGCGACGTTCGAAGTGCAAAACGGCAGGATCGAGGGTGTCATTCGGACCGTTTCGGGAACAAAGGAACAGGGATTCCGGCTGGAGGGCCGAAACTGAGACACAGCACGGTGGGGGGCAGGGCCGAACCCGACCAATGGGGGGAATGCGGGTTCCGCCCCGAGCAGTGCTACACGCGGGTTCATAAAGGGCCCACCGGAGGCTCAAACGCGCATTTGAGTCCCGGGAGCTCCGAACGCACCGGGACCGAACGGGCGGTTTCGGTGACGAAACGGCTTTGTCCCCGCCGGCCGACCTCACGGTATGGTCGAGACAGGCCCGGTGTTTTACTTCATCCTCGCGGCGCTGTTGCTCTTTTTCTTCTTCATCTATCTGATGATCCGCCGGACGCTCCTCGGGTTCAAAGAGGGGATGGACCGGGCTCGTGACCGGGACTAGACGGCACCCTGCACCGCCTCGATTGCGGTTTCGATGTCGCTCGGGGAGACGTCACGATGGGTGACGAAGCGGGTGGTGGTGGGACCGAACTCCGAGGCCTGGACGCCTGCGGCTTCGATCGTCTCGAGGAACGTTGCGGCCGAGTCCCCCAGACCAGACGTGTCCGCCAGCACGATGTTGGTCTCTGGTTCGGTGATCGCCAGGCCGTCGATTTCGGCGAGGCCGTCGGCGAGGTGGTGGGCGTTCTCGTGGTCGATTTCGAGGTGTGAGCGGTCCTCGAGGCCCAGCAACCCCGGTGCGGCCACCATGCCTGCCTGTCGCATTCCGCCGCCGAACAGTTTCCGGATCCCGAGGGCGTCCTCGATGAAGTCGGCCGGGCCGGCCAGGATCGAGCCGATCGGCGCCCCGAGTCCCTTCGAGAGGCAGAACATGACCGAATCGACGTGCTCGGTGTAGGCGGTCACGCTCACGTCGTGGGCGACCGCCGCGTTGAACAGCCGGGCGCCGTCGAGATGGATCGGAACGCCCAGGTCGTGGGCCGCGGCTACCGTTTCCCCGAACCGATCGGGATCGAGCGCCAGTCCACCCCGGGCGTTGTGCGTGTTTTCGAGCGAGAGCAACCCCGTCGGGGGTCGGTGCAAGTTGCCTTCGAGAAACGCCTCCCGGACCTGCTCGGGGGTTGGGAGGCCCCGGTCGGCGTCGATGGTGCGGATCTGGAGGCCCGAGTGCTGGGCGAACCCGGCCCGCTCGTAGCGCACGACGTGGCTTTCGCGGTCCGTGATGACTTCCTGGCCCGGTTGCGTGTGGACGTGGGCAGCGATCTGGTTGCCCATCGTTCCCGAGGGAACGAACAACGCCGCTTCGGTGCCGACGACGTCTGCAGCCCTGGCCTGGAGGTCCGCGACAGTGGGGTCGTCGCCGTGAACGTCGTCGCCGACCTCGGCCCCGGCGGCTGCCTCGCGCATTTCCGTGGTTGGACGGGTGACGGTATCACTCCGCAGGTCGATCATATCCAACCTTCCGGGGTCGGCCGGTAAACCGATGACGGTCCCCGTGCAAGAGTGTTCCGCATTAACGTGTGTTAATGTCACACTTTCTCCCGAACTAATGGGTAGATATACGGTTATTCAGAACAAAATTGGATATATGGCACGACATAAATCGAAAGCGGACGAGACTGTCTCGTTTTCGATCAGCGCCGAGAGCCGAACGGAGACACACACGGTGGTCGAGGCGCGGGATTTCACCTTCTCCGTCGACGAACCGACCGAACTCGGTGGCACGAACGCCGGGCCGAACCCGGTCGAGTACCTCCTCGGGGCCCTCGCCGGGTGCCTGAACGTCGTCGGGCACACCGTCGCAGCCGAGATGGACATCGAGATGCGGAACATCGACGTGGAGATCGAGGGCGACCTCGACCCGCGGAAGTTCATGGGGCAAAGCGAGGACCCGCGCGCCGGGTATCAGCAGGTTTCGGTCTCGCTTGCAGTCGAAACGGAGGCCGAGGACGACCAGCTCGAAACCTGGCTCGAAACGGTCGAAGAGCGGTGCCCGGTCAGCGACAATATCGCGAATTCGACGCCGCTGTCCCTCGCCGTCGACCGCCGCTGACCTCTCTCGGTACCATCCTTCAAGTTTCTGGGAGCCATACGGTTGTGCGTGCCCAGCATCGACTGCCCGGAGTGCGATCGCGCCATCGCGATGCACGAACTCGAGATCCGGACGGTCGCCACCCGCGATTCATTCGAGACGACCTATCGGTGTCCCTACTGTGCGGCCGACTTTGAGGACGTGTCGGGTCTTTTGTGATCGCGGCGCGGCATGCTTTAGGGTCCGATTGCCGGTGGTGAGGTGACCGATACCGTCCTCGCATCGATCTTGGGGGAAGGATTCCGACACGCGATGGATTCACAACATCCCCCCGACAACTGCTAGAAAACGATGCCCCCGATCGGCGAATTGACGATTTTGCTCCCGGTCGACGTCTCGGAGCCGGAGCCGCCGGCTCTTTCGGTCATCGACCTCCTCCAGCCCTTCGAGGTGGTGCTACTCGGGTACTTCCCGGTCCCGGACCAGGCCGAACCGGCTCTCATCAAACACGAGTACGAGGCCGAAGCGGAGGCCAGACTCGACGCGATCACCGGGGGGCGAGCCGACGTCACCGAGTTGCTGGTGTTCACCCACGACAGAGAGACCACCATCGACCGGGTCGCCGACCAGTACGACTGCGATGCAGTGCTGACTGTCGGGGACACGGACCACATCGACCGGGTTCTCGTGCCGATCCGGGGGGAGGCGAACATCGAACGGATCGTCTCCGTCCTCGCTGAACTCCTGCGGGGCAGCCGAGCGACCGCGACCTTCTTCCATTCGATCGACGGGGCACAGGACGCCGAGGAGGCGGAATTCCTCCTTCGGGGCACGGCCGAGCGATTGATCGAATACGGCATCGATGCGGATCGAATCGACTGGCAGGTCGGCGATGCCGGCGACCCCCACCAGGACATCGTTGTGATGGGGGACGCGTACGATCTCGTCGTCCTCGGGGAAACGGAACCCTCGCTTCGCGAGCGCATCATCGGCGACGTCCTCTCTCGAATCATCGACGACGTCCCGGCTTCGGCGCTCGTCGTGAGGGACGTCGAATGACGCCGACCACCACGCTGTCCGGTCGCCGGACGGGCTTTTCATGACTGCCGAGGAAGGCGGACTGGAACGGACCCTGGGCTTTCTGGAGGCCATGACCCTCGGCGGTGGGACGATGATCGGTGCCGGGATCTTCATCCTCCCCGGGATCGCGGCCCGAGGTGCCGGCCCGGCGAGTTCCGTCTCCTATGCCATCGCCGGTTTCGTCGCGCTCCTCGCGGCCCTCTCACTTTCGGAACTCGCGACCGGCATGCCGATCGCCGGCGGGAGCTATCACTACGTCAACCGGGCGCTCGGCGGTCTCTTCGGCTCGATCGTCGGGTGGGGGATGTGGACCGGGCTGATGTTTGCCAGTGCCTTCTACATGGTCGGGTTCGGCCAGTACATCGTCGGGCCGATTCCGGGCCTGGACGGTCGCCAGGTCGTCATCGCGCTCGGGCTGTCCGGATTGGCACTCCTCGTCGCGGTCAACTACTACGGGACCGACGAATCGAGCGCGCTCCAGAACGTCATGATCGGAACCGAGACGGCGATCGTGCTGGTCTTCGTCGCCGTCGGTCTCTTCTTCATCGAGGGGGCGAACCTCGAGCCGTTCGCTCCCACGGGCGCGACCGGCGTCATCGCGACCACCGGTATCGTGTTCGTGTCGTTTCTCGGCTTCGAGATCATCGCCACGGTGGCCGGCGAGATCAAGAACCCGAGCCGGATCATCCCGCTATCGATGATCCTCTCGGTGGTCTCGGTGACGCTGCTCTACGTGCTCGTCATGCTCGTGAGCACGGGGGTCGTCCCGATCGACGTGCTCGGGGAGTCGCCGATCCCGGTTTCCGACGTCGCGGCCGTGTCGATGGGGACGGTGGGGGTGATCGGCATCTCTTTTGCCGCGGTCATCGCCGCCATCTCGAGTTCGAACTCCTCGATCCTGGCCGCCTCGCGGGTGATATATGCCATGGGCCGGGACGGACTCATGAGCGAGTGGTTCAACGAGAGCCACGACCGGTTCTACACGCCACACCGGGCTATCCTGGCCACCGGCGGGGTCACGGCGCTCTTGATCGGGATCGGGCTCCAGGTCGAGTCGATCATCGCCCTCCTCGCCGAGGCCGCGAGTTTCAGCTTTCTCGTGGCGTACTTGCTGGTCCACGTCTCCCTCGTGGTGTTCCGGCGGGTGAATCCCGACGAGTACGACCCGTCATTCGAACTCCCGGGCCCCCTCTATCCGCTGGTGCCGGTGCTGGGGCTCGTCCTCACCGTGGTGGTCATCTCCCAGATGGCGACCGTCATCGTCCTGATCGGCTCGGGCATCATCGCACTCGGCGTCGGCTGGTATGTCGTCTACGCGAGAACTCGTATCGTCGGAAGCGGCCTCCTCCGGGAGGCGGTGACCAGCGCGCCCGGCGAACCCTACCGCGTCGTCGTCCCCATTTCCAACCCGGAGACACAGCAGGGGTTGCTCAGGCTGGCCGCGGCGACGGCCCACGCCAACGAGGACCACGGGGTGCCGGAACTCGTCGCCATCAACGTCCTCGAGGGTCCACAGGACACGTCCCACCAGAACATCGAGGCCGAGCGGCTCGAACACCAGCGGGACCTCCTCCGGGGTGCACATGCCATCGCCGATGAGCAGGACGTTCGCCTCCGGACTCGAGCAGTCGTCGCTCCCGACGTCAGTACCGCGCTTTTGGACCTGATCGCCGAGGAGGATCCCGACCAGGTCCTGCTCGGCTGGGACGGCGAAGTCGGCGGTGGGGAGGATACCTTCGGGCAGACGATCGACCCGGTGATCGAGCGGGCCCCGTGTGCGGTCTCCCTCGTCAAGCTCAGCGCCGACTCGGTCGGCACCCCCGTCGCGCCGGTCGCGCCCGGGGAGAACGCCCCCGTCGTCGCCCGCCGGGCCGTCGAATTTGCGACTGCAGCCGGGACCGTTCCGACCCTGCTGTACGCCCACTCGCCGGGTACCGCTCCCGCGACGGACGCCCGTGAAACGGGGCGGGAGGTGCTCGCGGACATCGCGAACTCGGCCGGACTCGACCCCGGGGCGTACGACGCCGAGGTTCTGGTCAGTGAGGACATCGAGGCCGCCATCGGGGAGGCCATTGAGGCGTACGAGACGGTCGTTATCGGGCTTTCACACCGGACCGACGGGACAGGGATTCAGTACGGGGGATTCACGGAACAGATCGCGAGGCACGCGACCGGGAACGTCGTGCTGGTTCGGGGGCCGCCCCCGGGTCGGTAAGTGGGGGCGGTCGGTGGGTGTTGGTGGTGCTTCTCGACGGCCGGGCGTGCCCGACGGCAAGAAGGTGCCCATTTTCGAGGAGGGCGTTCGCAACCCCGAAAGCGAGGGGACCGGGCTGGGGCTGTACATCGTGGAGACGCTGGTCGAGCGGTACGGGGGCGAGGTGGACGTGGCGCCTCGCGGGGCGGTGTTTACGGTGCGGTTGCCGGTTGTGGGGCAATCTCCAAATCTCTAAATTCTTAGTCACAATCCCAAATCTTCAATATAAATAATCATTCATCTGGGTATTCAGTTAATAAGTTTTTGACTTTTTTAAGCTGTTTTGTTGACAACGTTGGATCATCATCCTGGTTTTTTGGTGATTGTTTAGCAGATTTCTCCATTTGTTGTTTAACGAATTCTGCTCTTTGCAATGAGTACTTGGAAATAAATCCCACTAAATTAAGTAAGGACAAGATCATGTATACGAATAGAGAGATCAAGATCATCATCCCGACCCCATTATAATTTATTATAAGTGATACAGATGCCAAAATAACAATTATTGGCAAGGCGAGATTATACTGAAAGAGGGTAACAACTCCATCAAAGTCGCCCACTTCTTTCCAGGCATAAAGGAAGTAACGGTCTGTAAAAGATGTGATTATAGTAAATCCAGTAAGAACGATGGCAAACAACGTGGACGATACTACCGCGATAGTTGGCAGTATGTCTGATCCAATTTCCCGAGGCACGCTCCCATCAAGATATATGTATACTATAAAAAACGAGATACCCCCTCCAAGGGTATCGTAACTCAAGATAATATTTCTAAATCCGAATTCCTTTAACCGATAAAACATATTAGAGTTATCCATCAATTTTCGAGATCCTCCAGTGTTTCTCCGATTTCATTTATTAGTCTTTTTCTATACATTCTGTCGGTTTTCGCCTCATCAACTTCTGACTCTATTTGTTTTTCATCCGTTGTAACGACTATGTCTTCTCCTGATTTCATCTTCCCACTAATCGTAGCACTACCATATCCTTCTTCGGCTAAGCTAAGACCCCCATTCAAAAGTGGCACCTCCAAATTTATTCCTCTTGTCGAATCATCACTTTTGCCATTGAAAAATAAGCGGTCAATGCCTCCTTCTTGTAGAAACTCATCCATTGGCTTTGATAAATCAGTTCGATCTGGATTTGTTGGCTTTAGACCTTGGAACTTCACCTGAGTTACTCTAGAAATCCTATCAAGCTCTGATCGGACTTCCTCTTTATCAACTATTGGAGAGATAGAGAGTTCTTCTTCACCTTTGTGGTAGACATTAAATACACCTTCCAGAATTCGGTATGGTGCTTTTTCTCCAACATTTGATCTAAACTCATAGGCCATTACAGAATTGGCTACGTCAATTACGAAAAATGCCACATCTGCCTTGCTTTCTTCCGTCTCTTTGAATCCTTTTTTATCTTCATCAACGTGCTTCTCTATCTCTTCTTTTTCTTTACCTATCCATCCTGAAATTACGGACTCTTCTGTTTCCACATCACCAAAATACCAATCTCCTCTATCCCGTATCATTTTTAGATCGGTCTCAAGAAGAAGGCGGTTGACATCCAAATCAAAATCAATCACATCTAATAACGCCTTCTTTCGCCGTTCTATGGGGTTTTCGTCGCTTTCATAGTGACTTAACTTTCTTTCAAATGAAAGCCGAGCAAATCTTATCGTTCGCTTCATTTATCTGGCCTATCTTTCTCCGCCATAATGTTTCTTTTGCAAAATTTATATTTTTAGATTAGATTATTAAAAAATCGCCAACCCAATATTTTGGAAATACCGGAGTATGATTGATATCAAGCTGCCCAAAACTTGCCCTATATAATCATCCCATCTCTATTGTATGGCCTTTAAAAGTAATATTGCCACCTAAAATCGCCTACGAAGGGATTCGAACCGAAGGAAGACTCGCTCGCTGCGCTCGCTCCTCTTCCAGGGCTCAAATCCCATGCGCCGCTTCGCTCCTCACCTCCGTTCGTCGCAGAAGCGGGCACGATGGGGGGTTCAGCTATCTCGGAATTTGCGCTGCAAGTGTTGGCACATGTCATTGTTGTAGGTCTGGGAGGTAGTCGCTCCGCTGATCAGCCTGTTCGCGGTCCGAACGCCGTTCATAATGCCGGTCAAGAATGTTTTCGCTGGCATTGTGCCGGTCTTTGACGACACGACGAGGACGATTCGCCGATGGGTTGCCACCGTTGCGGAGGAACTTGAGAAGCAGGACCCTATCGAGGCTGGCGGTACCTCGGGCCGCACGATCCCCACCGGACCTAGGGAAACCTCACTCTTGAGGCCGGCGTTCTACCGAGCGTAGTGATGCAATGGAGCGGGTGAGAGGGTTACCCGACTCTTCACCGGCTCTACTTTGGGAAACACGGGGAAGGGGTGGAAAGTCGCGAAGCTGAGAAGATCCTCTGGCTATAATTTCGCCCAGATAGACACAACCCTACAATTTTGTAAGGTGGCTTGGTGATATTTTCATACATCTCCCGATTTTGAATCTCTTGGGGGGGGGTTCCTTTGTGATGTATTTTGGAGACCATATATACCGACTTAAAACCTCATGATTACGTCTCGTTAATTGGGTGCAATCGTGGCTATAATCCGGTCTAGATTAGTACCATTATTTGGCATTCAAAGTACCCCATTTGACATCAGAACTAAGTAGAACCCAATCTATCCTCAAGGTATGATTCGAAATAGTGGCGGAAGCGAAGACTCTCTCCGGACGGAAATATTTGAAGCCTTGATAGAAAGTGATGGCCCAGTGACCCTAGACCATTTGATGAAAAATACATCCGCTGAAGGAAGGGAAGATGTAAAAGATATTCTGCAAGAACTGATTGATGAAGGCCAAATTGGAACCAGCCCTGGCTTTGAGTATAAATTGGCAAGCCACGCATCGGTCTCAGCTTAGGCATTTTCGGAATGCCTTCAAATTTTCCTCGAGAGCGCCGTCCTTCAGCACTAGACCAAAATTTGGAGGAAGAGTACGATTCACAATTAGAAGCTGATGCAGCAATTAACATTGACCCTAGTGACCAGCGAACTCCCTTTGAACGAGATCGCGACCGAATCCTCTACAGCCGTGAGTTCAGGCGGTTGAAAGACGTCACACAAGTTGCTAGGACTGGAGAATCCTACCTTTACCATGACCGACTCACACACTCCTTGAAAGTCGCCCAAGTTGGCCGTAGATTGGCTGAGTTATTAATAGATTATTATGGTGGCGAATTTGAGAACCTTGGGCAATATCTGAATGAAGATGTAGTGGAAGCTGCTTGCTTGGCCCATGATATTGGCCATCCCCCGTTTGGCCACGAGACTGAGAACTTACTAGATTTGAAAATCCGACAAAAATCAAAAGAACAAGCTGGCCAGGAAGATTCAGATGATATTGAGAATAATAACATCCAGGGATTTGAGGGTAATGCCCAATCATTCCGGGCCGTGACTAAACTGGGAACGCATCGCCCCGGTATATGTGGGATGGATTTGACTAGGGCTACTTTAAATGCTATGCTAAAATACCCGTGGAAGCGAGATGCTGAAGACATCGCTTCTGACAAAGATACTGATGACAAATGGGGGTACTACCCTTCCGAAAATAGCCACTTTAACTTTGCAAGGGCAGGGACAGACGGTGGACGCAATAAAGTTATTGAAGCAGAAGTCATGGACTTTGCGGATGATTTGACCTATGCGATACACGACGTGGAGGATTTCTATAGAAGTGGTCTTCTTCCGCTTGATCAACTGCTTCGGGAAGCAAAAGAGCTATTCAAACAACTACCAGATGAGGCTGGAATTGATGAATTACCGGATTATGATCGACTAATTGTGGAGCACTCTAAATCACATAATATGGAAGTATTTGATTTTGCAGAATATGTTTCTGATAAATCAGGTGTTGAAGCAACTCTTCCTGAAGTATTGGATTTTCTAATAAAGCTAACAGATTTCGCATTTATTGGGGACTCGCTATTTACTCCATATGAGGGTACTCAAAGGGAAAGGAATCAGCTCAATAAGTTAATATCCTCCTTAATAGGATGGTACATTGAAGCAACGGAGCGGGAACCTTCGGAACGTAATGTTGGTGTAATTGGCCATTCAGTTGATGGGTTGCCCACGTTGGACGTTGATGAAGAATTAATGAAAGAGATTGAAATTTTGAAGGAATTGACCTTCTATTACGTGATAAGCAATCCTACCCTTTCGGCTCAGCAAGCCGGTCAAAAGGAAATTATTAACGTGCTATTCGAAGAATTGTACAACGAAGCGGACCCAGAATCTGTAGACACCTCATTAATTATGGAACCGTACCGGGAGCGAATTAAGAATATAGATAGCGAAGATTGTACCTTACGGGCAAGGATTGTAGCCGATTTGATATCTAATATGACTGAGTCCCAGGCAGTTGAGATGAGAAATAGAATTACTGGAAATAGTCCCGGGTCATTACAGAATGAGATAATTCGACAATAAATTATCAAACGTATGTTAAATGTTGATGACATCTTTAGGGATGTCTTTTCGACATAATGGTATGTGCCCCATTACCATGATTTAACTGACCTCCCTCAGGCGGACATGACACATTTCACTGTAAGAAACTTCACGAAGAGAGCAACACTTGTCTACTAGTATCGTCCTCACCTTCTCAAATAGCACAGCAAAAGTGCGGGGGCTCAGTCCGAATCAACTAATACTCCCTTCCCAAGACTTTCTGGACCGCTTCCTGGCCAACAAGACCATGCTACAAAAATTAAGATGTGCCGGGGGATTCCCGAGAATGCGATTGGTGAATACGAGCGGTGTATTCAGGAGACCGTTCTCAAAATACCACTGATCAAAAAAATTTTCAACAGAGTCTAATACTTTTCCACATCGAGCGATTTGCCTTGATTCCAAATATTGTCAAAATACTCAATAGCTTCATTTACCGCGTCTGGGTCACGAGTA
The DNA here is from genome assembly GCA_034520565.1 of Halodesulfurarchaeum sp. GTDB lineage: Archaea > Halobacteriota > Halobacteria > Halobacteriales > Halobacteriaceae > Halodesulfurarchaeum. Next base: position 527,541 of record JAXHNL010000002.1, on the reverse strand, counting down.
TAGATCCCTGCATTAAATTCATCGTATAGCCGATCTCGTGTCAAATCTGCAGATGAAACGAGCAGTTCAGAGTCATCACCAATAATCATCCGACTATGGAGTAAATGGTCTCCTCGAACGATTTCCGATTCACCTGCTTTAACTAGTTCCTTCATCACGGCTTCTTTCATCCTCCTTCGTTCCCCTTTTGGTCCTTCTCGTCTGGCAAGTATGCGAACTTGAACATCAGAATCTTGCTCAATAAGGTCGAGAATTTCATTGTAAAACATATCCATCATTAGTGTGGAAATTCGCAACTCGCTTTGAACTGAATTAATGATAGAATAGGCCTTCTCATATATCTCTATTCGACGTGACTGTAACTCGCTCGCGGGGAGAGTGGAAACAAATGAGGCCTTAGAACGGGCCAATCGTTGCCTTTCGAGTTCTTTTTCCCAATCATTTTGATAAATCGGGGCTTTGGGTCCTTTTCCAAGGGCCAAGAGGCCAACTAAAGACTTCCCAATGATTATGTAGGGACTAAATAGTCCATCAATATCATCCAAACCAATTTTTAAGTCATCTCTATTTGATAATTCTCTCATAAGTACTTCCGACAATTTTTGTTCAAATTCGAACCTATAATTTTGGAGTTTGGAAAGGGCTATTGCAAGATTGCTTGGGTCATATATATTCTCAAGATCATCATTTTTAGGCCCGTCATCAATTAAATCTCGAATTTGTGACGCTGCCTCCTCAATCTCATTCTCATATGTGTAATAATCTAATTCGCAAAGAGAAATAATTCCGTTTGCTAACTCTTGGATTCTACGTGATCTGTTTGTATAGGCTGTATTGGGAATAACCTCTGATGTCAAATGACTCACTCCATTTATTGCTGGTTCAGATTTTGGATCGAATAAAATTAGTGCTCTAAGCTGTTTAGAATGGTAATTTGACATCTGCCCGTGGACGTTTTGATTTTGGATTACTTTGTCAATCATATCTTGAATTATCCTCTTCTGTTTCCCATTGAAAGCTCCATGATTTCTATGAATTTTAATCAAATATGTAATGATTTCGGGAGTTTCAATTGCCATCCCCATAGGTTCAAACTCCGAATTTGGCCATTTCTCAATAAATTCATTAACAGAGCCCGACCCAAACCTATCCAAAAAATAGAAAACTGGCGAATTTTGTGGCAGATACAACTCCTCAGTTTCTACTATTTTACCAAGCTCTTTAGCGGATTCTCGAACAGTTTTTGATGAGGTGGCGAGCAACGATTTGTCCATACTATAAATATTCTCAGAGGTATTGCCGATAACACTTTTTCTAATTTTATGGATAGAGTATAACCTAGTTATAATAACAGATTCGTTCTCCCTGCATGATGGGCCATTTGTTTATGAGGGGACGTTCAGATGCTGAATGGACACCAAATTCCGTTGGCTAAACGTTCTTTGAGAACGGCCAGAATACCCGTCTTCTTGGCTCTCACGGTTTTCTGTGAATGGTCGAAAACGATTGTCTCCGAACGGGCACGACGGGATTCGAACCAGAGGAAGCCGTGCTCACTCACTCCGTTCGTTGCGCGCGCCTTCCAGGGCTCAAATCCCATGCGCGCCGGTTCGCTCGTCGCTCCGCTCCTCGCTGTACGGGCACGACGGGGTCCCGCTATCTCGGAATTAGGCCTGCAAGTGTTGGCACATGGCATTATTATAGGTCTGGGAGGTAGTCGCTTCGCTGATCTGCCTGTTCTCGGTCCGAACGCCGGTCATAATGCCGATCTAGAATGTCTTCGCTGGCATTGAGCCGATCTTTGACGACTCGGCGGGGGACGTCTTCTCGACGATAGTAGGTCACTCTCCCACTTCGGAGATCGTGGGGTGATCGAGCGGAGGGGCACTTGCTGGCGTGATCCAAATGGGTGGCCTCACAAGTCTCAGTATCCCGATCGTGGGGGCACGGTTCGTTTCGCCAGCAGGGCCGGGTCACTCGATACAGGGTGGTGCGGAGTGTATTCCCGGCCGGCCGTCCGTACTGAGTGGCTATGAGGGGTTCTCGCCCGTGTTCGTCGGTGACGTTGGGCCGGTTGTATTCGATGTAATCAGAGATGTACCGGGCCGTCACCCCGCTGATTCGATTCCACCGCGTACCCTTGTCTTGGTTCTTAAGCGGGGTTCCCGTATCGGGTCTGTGGACGAAGTGAATTGCCGGCCCGGACACGCGTGGGTGAGTTCCTTCGAGATCCAAGTCCCGGAGATCGAGCCCACGAATTGCGCCGGTTCTGGCCCCGGTTTTCCAGAGGAGCAAAACGATAATGTGGTCACGCGAAGCGGGTTGTGCGTGCTCGAGATAGTCCAGGATTTCGAGAGCCCGATCTGCCTCTAAAGTTGATTCCGAGACGTCCTCACCGTTTCGCATGACTGGCAGCGAAACCTGTTCATAGAGCGTTGCTTGAACAGCATCAATATCAGCAGCAAAGCGGAGGAACCGACGGAGTGACGCTAACTGACTTTTCAGCGTGACTGTTTTTATCGGTTCCCGGTCATCGCCCTGGCCCTCTCTCCGCCAGCTCCGGTAGAGATAGAGGTCTCGTCCCGTTAATTCGGTCAGGTCCTCGATGCCGTGTTCATCGCAGAATTGTACGAAGGCTTTGAGTCGATGTTTTTCGCTTCGACGAGTGGACTCCGCGTGCTCGTCGATCATAGCCTCGTGAAACATTTGGACCGCCTCAGCAGGCGGGATGGGTTCTAAGTCACCCATCGAGGATAGCACCTGCTCTGATTCTGTACGCGCCTTCAGCAGTCTTACAGTGTTGAAGTGTGTATTTGGGCATGCATCCACCTTGGATGCCACGGCGAGATTCGGGGCGTGTCTCTTTGGACGGGGTCACGCTCCGAGTGGGCCGTGACGAATAATGGTTAAACAGGGGGTCACTTATTCTTTATCATGAATTTGTAACCGTACTATTTGTAATGCAATATATGCGGTACCTTTTTTGTAATGGGTAGTTTTTCTGGACTCATGGCCGAGGACAATGAATACGAACCCCCAGAAAACGTCATTCCGGACAAATACCGGGCTGACATAGATGATGACAAGTTTTATGACGAAGATCTCCACCCTCCGGATTGGCTCACGGAATTAGATTATGAAATCGTCGATTTGCTCGCATCACCTGATTTAATGTTAGGCCCATCAGTGATCGCAAAAAACATAGACCGGTCGAGGGGAGCTGTTTCTCGGAGACTAAACACACTCGAAGCCGGGGGTATCGTTAAAAAAGTGGAACGGGGCTATTACCAACTCACAGATGAAGGAAAAGCAAGAATGATTGAGAAGGTCTCCAATGAAATAGCGGATAACCCAATTCGAGATCGCTCCGAGAATTGGTATCAATTCAAAGTCCCGAGTGCTGACGAGGCTGAAAAAATGGAATGGGAATAAAAAATGAATGTAAAGTCATGGATTGCAGAATCTGATTGAGGCCAACATTATGTCCAAGTCAGTCATACGATACTGACAATGTTCCCTCAGCCCCCATTTTGCTTTTTTATGAACCCTTCGAGATCATATTCATCGAATTCCTCCAAATCCTGAACAAGAATTGTTGTATCCTCTGCTCCTTCGACCCTCTGTTTTGTCATTAGCGATTGCATCTGTTGAAGATCGTCAACTGAAATGGGTATATCGTATCCATCAAGAATGGCCTTGTCCAGATCATCTTGGCCAACATCGCTATCAAACTCAAGTTTTTCAGCGTTTTTAATTACGGTTTCTTTTGCTGTTTCATCAAGCGACCGTGGGTCTGGGATAGGAATTGACTTTATCTCATCAGGAAGAAATTGAAGAGCCCCACCTCCCTCCTTTCGGCCCCAAACCTCTAGAATGACTTTGTATAATGTTGAATTCATTATCCCTCTCATCACGTCTTGATATTCCTCAAACCATACACATAATATCGCATTCGATGGGACTAATCCGCCGTCGTTCTTAATTGTATAAAGATCTTCATTATAGAAAACTGGGTGGAGTACGTCTGGAGCAACCAAATCAGGAAGCTGGAACCATACCTTTCGCCGACTAGGATTGTACATCTCATCAATCCCATCTGATTCACCGTATCTGATATACTGATATGTATTCTCGTATCCTTCTTCCTTTAATCGCTCTTTCACAGCATTTTCAAACGACTCATCTTTGTCACTATTTTTCCAGATATGGCGAGTATCTTCTATAAATTCACGAAGATCAAGAATATATAGACCAATTCCATCCTCTGGAGTTCTAAGCTCATGGAGATTTTTCACACTCTTGATTGCTGGCTTCAAAAATCTATGATCAATTCCCCATTGTGCGACATCGTCCTCATCTAAAATAAAGAAGGAATTAGCACCAGTCATGTAACCCCGACGAACACGGGAGAATGGCAGGTCACTCATTGGTTTGAATAAACCACTGTCAATTAAGTCAATAATGGGACGGGGCGCAGAATGATAATATCCCAATTTCCGTGGTCCCTCTTTTTCTAGTTCACTTTGAGAACGCGAAAAAACACGATATCCGCTACGTGATTCAAATTTGTATGGTTTTCCTTCAGGAATTGTACGCTCATGTTCAATTGTACTTACTAGGTCCTTTGGAGGGGTTTGCTTCTTAATGCGAATAAAGTCGGTTACTGTCTCTCTTCTCTCTGATGCATCTGAACACTTCTCAATTAAAAGTAGTGATGTATTTACTAATGCATCTTCGAACGAACGGGAGTTAAATGTAATAATTGACTGTATTTTGGCGTTATCGAACAAAAATTGCTGAAATGGGAATCCATATTCAACATCTAACCACTTCGCAGAGATTATGAATGCTAGTTTTCCCCCTCTTTGAGAAATTGAAATGCGTGAGTCACAAAGTAAATATATGCGTCAGTATAGGTATCAAATTTCTTTTCACCGTCATAATATGGCGATTCCCCATTTTCGTCTTGGTAATTTGTCAGATGATGGCGGAAATGCTCTTTATCAGGGAACAAATTTTGATGGAAGATGTAAGGCGGATTTCCCACCACTGCATCAAAATTTTCAGTGAATTCTTGCCCGCTGTTAGTGAATGCATTTAGAGTCTCTGCTGTGGGAGATACATCAAAGAATGAACCGTTTTTAGTATGGATCTGATCTGTCTCAGAGGTAATATTTCGGATTGCAAGATTAAAGGAAGTAAGATGAATGGGGAATTTGTTAATGTCAACTGCAAATATCGAGTCTATCAATTCTTGGTGATTTGCTTCTGGAAATATCTGATGCAAATACTCATATACCTCAACCGGAAATGTCCCGCTCCCAGATGCTGGATCTAAAATGCGAGGCAACTCATCTTGATCCGATGAATCAATAGCCCATCTCACTAGGGCTTCTGCAATTGACGGCGGAGTATAAAATTGCCCCAAATTCCGGCGTTCATCTTTAGGAATCAATTCTTGGTAAAGTTCACCCAGGAGATCTTCGTTCACTTCTTCTAGGCGTTTCGATTCAAAGTTCGATAAAAGAGTCTGGATAGCTCTCTGAGTCTTTCGGTTTTCAGGGAAGGAACTAAATATAGTATCAGAATCGTTAAAAACAGGTTCGTAATCAATCTCCTCTATAATACGATTGAATTGCTGTTCAATTCTGGGTTTTATACCTTCAATATCTATATTTTTGCCGGAAGATGTTTGGTAAAGCGAATTTAGTTTATAGCCACTTTTTGTTTGAATATCACTTGGAGTACGGTCCCTTATAAGGTCATAGAATAGAATTTTATTACCTAAGAGGTAGGCATGTTGTTTAGCCGCAATTTCGAATTGTTCATCCTTGTCTCTTTGACTATAGTTGTTTTCCGCTACCCAATTTTCAAAGTATTCGGTGAATTCTGCGTTTCTTCCAAATGCTTCCCTAGCCAATTCTTTGTAGGTGGGCCAAATTGAGGTATGGAATGACCGAATTACGCCAACAATTTGTTTGCGTGTCTTTTGCTTGGGAAGCTGGTCATGCTTCGAAAGGTATTGTACCGCTTGAAGCATCTTCGGGATCAGGCCACCAAACGTTTGATCTCGGATATTCCCTTGGCGAAGATCTAGGTAGTGGAAATCAATATCGGTTACATTAACCTCGCCCCGATAATCAAATAAAAAATAATCATTTGAATTGCAAATGGCAAAGAACCTAACTTGCTTACTTTTAGCGTAATCTCTAGCTTGAGTAATGAACTCCTTCTTTAATGGATTTTTATCGTCCCTTTTGACCTCTATAACAAAACTTTCTGTTAGATTCGATTCAACAAATATGTCTGCTCGCCCCCCGTCTTCCATACGGTCTTCAATGCTTACATTATGGAACGGTGTATCATTTTCATAAATATAGTCGTCTAATTTATCAAATAACTTGGAATGAAAACGTGCTTCGGGGGAGGGTGAAGCCATGGAATACATGTCCTAACCAAACTGCATAATGTTAATGGTCGAACGGTCCAGCCTCCCATCAGATCATACTTCATTTACCCAAATCAAATTCTTTTACATAATATTGAACAATAACCTTTTGGAGTAGGGTTCTCAGAAAAACTCAAAACCATCCCATAATGCGCTTTTCATCTATCTAGCAGTTATAGCGCTCTTCTCATTTTCCTCGTATGTTTTTGACATGAAACCAAAGGCCTCTACAAAATCCCTCCCGTCATTTGAAATACTAACTAGTCGGTTACGTCCCTTTTCCTCTATCCGAATATACCCCCGATTAAGTAGTGGGGAAATGATATGGTTGTCTAAGAGCCGGTACTTCGCCTTTCTACTCACATCTTTATCTGAAATGAACTTGAGGCCACTATTTTCCGCAAAGTCAATCAGATCACTTTTAGTAACATCTATTTCTCCATTTTTTTCTAAGTATTTTAGGACTAACACATGCTTTTTCTCAGGGGATTCAATAGGATAATTTGGCAGCTGGAAAATGGTATCTATTCCACGGGGTACGTCATCCGATCTATATTCTTTAGCTCGTGCATAGTAGGCATTTGCTCCGGTCATCATAGCTGCAATCATCCCTGCAATCGCGGTTACCTTACTACCCGTTGAGACATTTACGTATACTTCATCATCAGAAAACTGGGCAATTATATTCGCAATAAGGCCCAATGATTCATATAAATCAAAGATATCACACTCTTTTACCAATGGATCATAACCCATATCGATCAATTTTTGCTTTGCCTTCTCTAGGTGTTTGCGAGCGTCATCCGAATCACCCCTATTTGCTATTAATACGACTTTATCAGCCTTCAGATCTTCTGCAACTTTGAATATTCTGTCTTCCTCGAACCCCACCGGCATTAGGTGAACGCGGTCGGGCACTTGGTAAGGCATAACTAAAAGTATAGCACCAAATGCGGATATCTTTTTCTATAGTATAATTACTAATTCACTGTATCATACATTCACACAGTAACGTTACCACGGGGAACCCTTAAGTGGGGGCACCATTTACTAGGCGCTAGGTGATAACACGCGATGAAAATCACCACTCACGACCGCATCGGCCTCAGCCATTCTCGGTCCAGGAGAAAGGCTTGCAGTTTTGCCTCTCTGCCTCAACGGCAATGGGATCTATTGGGGATACAAATCTCCCTTCGGAGGTCCAATACTTGAAACTTGCTGCTGTGAGCAGAGAAACGGTCGTCAATGGAGGTGATAACAAATGACCGTCAAAGATGCTATTCAAGCCCACCTTTCAAAAACGGACGCTCGCGCGTGGCCGATATCGCAGATGGAACCGGTTACAGCGATGGACACGTCCGTCAAAATGCGAAAGAGATGACTTCCAATGGGAGAATCCAGGGGGAAAAAGTTCCTAACCGAATTCCCTCTGTGGTGATTAACGGCGAATTGGAGGTTATGGGAGGTTCTCGAGAGAACCTTATTCGAATAGTGCGGCATCACGCTCCGCACTTGGAAAAGAAGGCCAAGTCTCTTTCCACAAGTGAGATTCGCAGTCTCATCGAGGAAACCCTGGCTGACCGGACCCTCGCAATTAGCCAACCCACTTGGGAATTCTGGTAGAACTCCCTCCTAAAGAGGTATAGCGCGCCAATTATTTTTTAATTACAAATGAATCAAATGGAGACTCTTCATATGGGACGAATCTGATCAACTCTGATTTTGATTGAAGTCTCCGCAAATTAGCTTTCGACAATTTCACTGGTTTGTGTTCCGGCCCACTTAAACCGGAATAAATCACTTGCAAACCTTCGTTATCCTCATTTGCCACAACATAGTAACCATTCAGTTCAGATGCAAACCGAAGGGAGAGCTCACCCGCATGGCTCTGAAGAATGTCTGATAGTTCTTCCACTCCCAAACTTTCCAACCATTCGTGTTCCTTTTCTACACTCTCTTTAAAAATAGAATTGGATTTTTTTGTCTTCCTCTTTGGCACACTCATCTTCTTACCCTGTCTACACTCTATTAGGACAATTAAATAGGGTTTTCCCGGAAAAATTGATACGTTTATATCGCCTTGTCATGTAGAAAAATAAATCTCATAATGGCATCTGATGCTCTGTAGTAGTCTCGTTGAATTTTAATAATTTAACCAAACCCCTATGAAGAAAATAAATCATTGCAAGTTTGACGACTATTGAAAATTAGCAATTAATAATCCGACACATCTCACAAATTCTGGTTGGTTAGAAGCTCTCTAAATCTCTAACTTTAGCCCTCGGTTGTGGCCTATCCGGGGGTTGAGAATTAATTGGATCTAGATGAGAAGAATCCGCTATTTCGACAAACTGCACTCCACTATTTTGAACGTCGTATATTGTCTCCCCCTCTGAATCCACTCTTCCAACGCCTTCGAGTGACCATCCTTTATTCACCACGTCAAAAGGCGAACCTTCAACCGTCTCTCCTGGATCTTCGGCTTCTGGATCGAACTCAGGTTTTTGGACCAGCTCGGGCACTTTTAACTCGGTTTGTTCCCGGTCAAGTTCTTCCCGAATGAGTTCATTTGCACCCGTACTGAACCGAACGAGCTGGGTCCCAGTCGCCCATACTGCTGCCCGAAACGCTAGCTCTTCGATGCTCCGATCAAACAATGGTTCTCCGTATGAGCCGATGTACTCGCCGATATAGGTGCCAACGTTCGTGATCTTGTCCACGTCGCCCCGGTTTGGATCGAGATCCGTATCGACACTACTCACCGAAATGGGCCGTGTTGTTTCATCCTCTGCAAAGTAGTTGTGAGCATCCCGATGGGCGATGTTGCAGGTTCGAAGGTGGGCATCAATAGCGGGATGAAAATCCGACTCATCGACCTCCCCGTCGACGAACACGGCACAATGCACGTGCCCGTAGCCACTCTGGTGTTTCTCGACGACAAGGGCGTATTCCCATTCTTGGCATTCGAGTGAATCGCGAAGGGCGTGATAGACGCCTCGACCGCGATCTGGCCGCCAACTGTCGATCACGTCCCGGAGGTGGTCTGACACAGCCCGCCAGCCGCCGTTTCCGTTCTTCGTCGAGCCAGTGAAGGTGAGCATCGCGATGTGAAGATCATCGTATTCGGAGGCGATCTGCCGCTCTAGGGCTTTCAACTTGGCATAATACTTGTCGCCGTACTCGGGCATGTGCGCGTTTTCCATTTGGGTACGAACTCGGTTTCCGTCGGGGTCTCGAAAAACCAGATGGGAATCTCGATATCCGTTGTACCACTTGAGGTATTCGTTCATAACGGACGACCACGACTTTGAGACGGGTCCTTCTCCCTCCGGTCGAGAGAGCGTGCACTCCTCGCGGAGAAGTTCTCCGCCCCTAACCGAAATTGGCCGGGCTGCCCGATTGGGATACTCCTCGACGAACTGATCGACGAGTGCGTTTTTCTGTTTCCACCAGTATCCTTCCCAACTGCTCTCACCGGCCGGGAGAGAGCGTGATTCTGGGGTTGTACAGTTAGTCTTGGTAGGCCGAGAGGCGAACTGATCTAGTTTTGCGCTTTCCGATGCGGAGGCTGATTCGACTGATCGGTTTGCTTCACGCATACCGACCACCACCGCACCGCAAACCGCACAGCCAGACGGGAACCCCCTCGCCCTTCGGGCTCGGGGGATGCGCTCGGGCTTCCGGGTCGGGCCCCCGTGGGAGGGGGCCCGCTTCCGGCCGGTCGATCCCGTGCGGTCCGCGGTTGGCGCCCGCGGACCGTTCCGGGCTGCTCGCTCCCAACGGTCGCTGCGCTGCCGGGCGTGCGCGATCTCCCTCTCCCTCGCTTTCGTCGGCTGTGAAAGCTCGAGGAACAACGCCGCGGACCGTCGGGGGCCAGGTGGGCCCCGCTTTGGTCCGGGCGAGGTGGGTGGGTGGCTGGCCGAGTGTGGCAGAATGAAGACCGAGGTTTGCCCTTTCGACGAATCTGAAAACCGAGTGAGGGCGAAGGGGGCCACAAAGTTGCTGAACGAACTCCAGATCGAGGGGGCTTAGTGATTCTTGAGAACTGCCCAAATCCGGTTGTTTGGGCGTCTCTCCGTCCGTTCTCTGTACGGGTCGGAAACCGAAAGGAAACTCACGGGCACGACGGGATTCGAACCCGCGACCGTCGGATGTCTTCCCCCCACAGCAACACTGTGCGGGATAGAAGTCCGACGCTCTGTCCGGACTGAGCTACGTGCCCTCGGCCGGGAATTTGGCTCCCGCCGTCTTATGTGTTACACCCGACGCCGAGGCGACCCGAGAACGGAACCGAAAAGACCGCACGGCCGATAGGGCCACCCAATGACTGTCATCGGCATCGTCGGCCTTCCCGGCAGCGGCAAGAGCGAAGCCGCGACGGTGGCCCGCGAACTCGGCCTCCCCGTCGTCACGATGGGGGACATCGTCCGCCAGGAGACCGAAGAACGCGGCCTCGACCCCGCCGCCGACCACGGGCGGGTGGCCCAGGCCCTCCGCGAGGAGGAGGGGCTCGCGGCCATCGCCGACCGCGCCCTGCCAGCGATCCGGGAGGCCCGAAGCGATTCCGACGCGGTGGTGATCGACGGGATCCGCTCCGGGGTCGAGGTCGAGCGCTTCGAGGACGCCTTCGGCAAGGAGTTCACGCTCGTCGCGATCACCGCGCCCGACGACCTGCGGGCCGAGCGGCTCGCGGTGCGCAATCGTGACTCCGGGGCCGAGGCGGGTGGGGAGACCCTCGCCGACCGCGACGAGCGCGAACTCGGGTTCGGACTCCGCGAGGCGATGGCCGACGCCGACGTGGAAATCGAGAACGCGTCCTCCCTTGCGGCCTACCGCGAGGCGGTGAGCGACCTCCTGGGAGACACGATCGAGGGTCCCGTTCGCCGGATCGAGGCGACGGTCGAAGCGCCGGTGAAGGAGACCGAGGTAGCCAAGCGGGTCCTCGAGGCGATTACGACCCTCTTCCCCGAGAGCGAGGTCGAAACCCGAGACGATCGAGTGGTGGCCACGACTCACGACCTCGGGCACTTCCGGCAGCGGCTCTTCGAGCAGCGGATCCTCGACACCGCCCGGGACGTCTTCTTCGAGCGGGCCGGGCCCCGGGGCTTCTCGTTCGAACTGAAAAAGCAGGCGGCACTGGAGGACGTAATCAACTTCTCCGTGGGGACCCCCGACGAGCTGGGGGCCATCGAAGTCGCGGTGACCGTTCACGAGCCCGACGTCGAGGAATTCATCGACGCTTTCGCGCCCGCGACCGAGGACGGGGCCCCACCCGAACCCCCGGAGTGAGCCGGTTTGGCCCCCGTTTTCAGGTGAACAGCGCGACGGCCACGAAGAGCATGACCACGCCGAAGACGTCGGCGGTCACCGTCACGACCGGGATGACGACGTCGTCTGGGTCGAGGCCGGCCCGGTAGGCGCCGTAGGTCGTGAGGACCGTGGCGATGATGGCCACGACCGCCAGCCCCGCTCCGCTCAGTGTCGAAATCGCGAGGACCCGCCAGAGCGGGAGGACCACCCGCCCCGTCACGAGCGCAAGAACCCACGCCCCTGCACCGACGAGCGGAAAGAGCGTGAGCGCGAGTGCCACGGTGGCCAGGGCATGCCCGCCGAGTTGCTCGTCCCCGGGCCGGAAGGAGAGGGTACCGAGGTGGAAGGCCGTCGAGAGCCGCGAGGCGAGCAGGCTGCCAAGGTTCCCGGCGGTGCCGATTGTCACCGGGACGAGGATCAAAAGCGAGGGATAGCGGTAGAGTACTCCCTCGAAGGTGCCGAGCAGGAGTCCCGAGCCCACCGCGACTGCTGTGAGGAGCAGGAGGGTGGGGAGCGTGGCCCGGGAGATCGCGCGGAAGGTCCAGTACTGGCTCGGGGCGCCCTGCATTCAGATCCCCCCCGCGACGATCCTGACCGCGAGCAGGAGGAAGGCGATGCCGATGACGTCCCCCGTTGTCGTGACGAGGGGGCCGACGAGCGTGTCCGGGTCGATCCCGCGGCGGTAGCCCATGAACATGGCCCCGATGACGACGATCGCGAGGGCGACCCCCGAAAGGAAGGCCGCGATTAGGGCGATTGCCAGCAGCATCCAGAGTGGGGCCGCGGGTTGCCCGAACGCAATCAGGGCCACGACGGTGAGGACGGCGGCGAAGCCGCTGGCGAGCAGGTTGTTCGACGTGGCCGCGGCGGTGGCCGCCCGGAGACGCCGGTCGTCCATGTGAAATTCGGGCTCCACGAGCCCTTTGTGGAGGCCCGAGGCGATCCTGGCGGCGTAGGCGCCGAAAACGTTCCCCCTGGTGGCCAGCAGGGCCGGTACGAGCACGAGCAGGCCCCGGATCCGCTCGAGATCTGGTTCCATCCCCGCAAGGACGAGGCCAGCGAAGAGCCCCCCGACGGCACTGACCAGCAGCGGTCCGATCGCCTCGCGGTACGCACGTCGTGCCAGCGAGGCGACTGTCATCGTGGGTACGTCGACCGGAGTGCTCAAAAAGGGTCCGTCCGCGCCGGCTTCCGAACGGTCCTATCCCATCGGGCCCATGCCGCCGAGGTCGCCGCCCGGGCCGCCGCCCTGCTGCATCTGCTTCATCATCCGCTCCATGTCGGCATCGCCCATGCCCTGGAACTGCTTCAGGGCTCGGGCCATCATCCGGTACTGTTCGAGGAGTTCCCGCACGTCGTCGACCTGGGTGCCGCTCCCCGCGGCGATCCGCTTCATCCGACTCGCGCCGATCGAGCGGGGATTCTCGAGTTCGTCCTCGGTCATCGAGTCCATGACGATCTCGAAGGTCCGCATCCGCTCCTGGGTCATGTCCATGGCCTCGTCCGGGAGTTGGTCCATCATTCCGCCGCCCAGTCCCGGCACCATGTCGAGGACCTGGGAGAGCGGCCCCATTCGGTCGAGGGCCTTCATTTGATGGCGCATATCCTTGAGGGTGAAGTCCCCTTCGAGCATGTCCTCGGGGCTCCAGTCACCCTCCTCGGCCTCGGTCTCCTCCATCGCCCGCTCGACCCGCTCGGTGAGCTGCTTGAGGTCGCCCATGCCGAGAAGACGGGAGATGAAGCCCGAGGGCTCGAAGCGCTCGATGTCCTTGACGGTCTCGCCGGTCCCGAGGAAGGCGATCGTCGAGTCGGTCTCGTTGACCGCCGTCAATGCCCCGCCTCCCTTGGCCGTGCCGTCGAGCTTGGCGATGGCGACGCCGTCGATGCCGATGGCATCGTCGAACCGGGTGGCTTGTTCCTTTGCGCCCTGGCCGATGGCAGCATCGAGGACGAGCAGGTTGCGGTCCGGCTCGACGGCGGCTGCAATGCCCTCGATTTCGTCGATCAACCCCTCCTCGAGTGCGTGGCGACCGGCGGTGTCGACGATGTGGACGTCGGCGTCTTCGGTCGCTTCGAGCCCCGCCCTCGCGATTTCGACCGGGTCCTTGGCGTCAGGGTCGCCGTAGAACTCCACCTCGGCGCGTTCGGCCATCTCTTTTCCCTGTTCGTAGGCTCCTGGGCGGAAGGTGTCAGTCTGGATGACCGCTGGGCGAAGGCCCTTTTTCGAGAACCACCACGCCATTTTGGCCGCGGTCGTCGTCTTCCCCGAGCCCTGTAGACCGGCGAGGAGGATCGTCTGGGATTCCAGCGGAATGTCCGTCGACTCGCCGACAAGTTCGACCAGCTCCTCGTAGACGATCCGAAGGACGTGATCGCGGGCCGTGGTCCCGGCCGGGGGCTCCTCGTCGAGGGCCCGCTCGCGGATGGCATCCGAGAGGTCCATCACGAGTCCGGTGTCCACGTCGGCTTGGAGGAGCGATCGCTGGATCTCCGTGACGACCTCCGCGACGTCCTCCTCGCTGATGCGGGATTTGCCCCGGAGGTCCTCGAGCGTCGATCGTAGCGAACTCCCCAGATCCTCGAGTACCATCGTGTTACCTGTAGGTGGCCGGTCGAGCGGTAAATGTCTAACCGTGTCCGGCCGGGTGCAGTGTCACCCCCGATCCAACTGAGATCCACCGATTTATCCGGTCGCCTCCCGAAAACCGGTTGTGTCACCCCAGCCGCTCTACATTACGCGGCCCCTTCTGTCCGTGTTGCTGGAGATCGCAGCCGACGCCGAGCCCAACCCGGCGAACGTCTATCTGGTGACGAGTGCGGCGGGCGACCTCGAACCCTTCTCGGGGGTGGAAACCGATACATCGGAAATCGGGCCACCCGACGGGCCAATTCACCGCGCCCTGGACGATCTCGAACCCGAGACCCCCGTATTCTCCGATTTCTACTTTCCGGACGTGGGTAACGCACTCGACTTCGTCTTCGGGGTCGATCTCGGCACCCCGGCCGGCCAGTCCCAGGGCCGCTTTCTCTCCCATCCGGACGGGAACCCCGAACTCACCGTCCGCGACGACCTGCACGCGACCGTCGTGGTGGCCGTTCCGCCCTGGCAACCGGGGAACGTGTCGGCCTACGACCGGGACAGTACGCGCCGGGATCTCGCAGTCGTCGCTGCCGCCACTCCCGATCTGGACTTCGACGGGTAACCGGCACCACTTCGAGGACGACTCCGGCACGGAATTTTAAATCAGAAGCCCGGACCAGCGTCGCCCATCCCTCGATCACCAACCCGGAACGAACGAGGCGGAAGCGTGACACACCGTTCCGGGCCGGACGAGTGTCACCTGTTCGCCCCACACACCGGCCCGTGACTGGCCCCTCCTCGACCGACTACGAGTGGGTGAAGATCATCGGCTTCCCCTCTGACGTGGTCGTGACACAGAGATCGAGCGGTTCGGACAGCTCCAGGCTCGTGGTCTCGCCGGTCACGACGACCAGGTCCGCGAAGGCCTCCTCGCAGACCGGACAGGGGATCGCGGTGGTGTTCTGGTAGCGCTTCATCGAGTCGGTCTCCCCACGCGGCGTGAGGTAGCTAACCAGATCGTCGTAATCCTCGGCCATACTCGATCCCTCGTGGGCGGGGAGGAAAGCCCTTCGGCCTGATACGAGTCCCCTACGCGCCGAGCAGCTCCTCGACGAGCGCTTCCGGATCGAACGGCTCGATGTCGTCATATTCCTGTCCCGTGCCGAGAAAGAGGATCGGCGCGCCGGTCACGCTCGCGATCGAAACCGCCGCGCCGCCGTGGGTGTCGGCGTCGGCCTTTGTGAGCACCGTCCCGTCGATGTTCGCGGCCTCGTTGAACTCTCGAGCCCGGGTAACCGCGTCCTGGCCGGCGACGGCCTCGTCGACGAACAGCGTCAGATCCGGCTCGACGACGCGGTCGATTTTCGCGAGTTGGTTCATCAGGCCGTCGCTCGTGTGCAGTCGGCCGGCAGTGTCCCCGAGGACGACGTCGATATCGTGGGCCTCCGCGTACTCGACGGCATCGTAGATGACGGCGGCCGGATCGCCGCCCTGCTCGTGGCTGATGAGCGGCGCGTCGATCCGGTCGGCGTGTTCCTCGATCTGTTCGTTTGCCCCGGCGCGGTAGGTATCGCCGTTCGCGAGCACCGAGGAGAACCCCTGCGCCTCGAGGTAGGTGGCCAGCTTGGCGATCGTCGTCGTCTTCCCGACCCCGTTGACGCCGGTGAAGATGATGACGACCGGGCGCTCCGCGGCCGCGACCCGTTCGAGGAAGTCGAACTGCCCGACTGAGACGACCTCTAGGAGCGCGTCGTGGAGTGCCGACTCGATGAGCGCCCCCGTGCTCTCGGTGATGGTCTTTTGCTCCCCGACGAGTTCGGCCTCGATCCCGTCGAGGATCTCCTCGGCGACGCCCATCTCGACGTCGTTTTCGAGGAGGGCCATCTCGAGGTCCCAGAGCGGCCCCTCGAGGTCGTCGGCGTCGAGAATAACACGCCCCTTCGCGAGGGACTTGGCCCGCTCGGTAAACGACGTGTCCGGGGTTGCCGCCTCGGCCTCGTCGGTGGCAGTCGCTTCCGAATCGGTTGTTGGTGCAGAATCGTCAGGGGCCTCCTCGGCTTGGGCATCCGCCGCCGTGGTTGCTTGCTCCGCGGCCACGTCGGCTGCATCCTCGCGGAACGCTCCCAGCTTCTCCTTCAGCCCCTCGAACATCCCTTACTCGCCCTGCTGTTGGGCCTGCTGCTGAAGCATCTGCTGCTGGGCCTGCTGGGCCTCCTGCTCCAAGCGTTTTTCCTGGCCATCGAGTTCTGACTGCTCCTCGCGGAGTTCTTCGATCCGCTCGTCGAGACGCTCCTGTTTGGTCTCGAGGGTTTCGGCCGCTTCCTCGCGGTCCTCGGTCGCGGCGAAGTTGGCGCCGAGACTGACCACGATCTCGTCGGCGTCCTCGATCGTCGCACGGACGAAGGCGTCCCCGCCCAGCGGGACGTGGACGGTCTGGCCGCTTTCGAGCACGTCGAGTCCTTCGATGGCCTCGTCGATCTCGCGTTGTTCTTCCTGTAGCGATTCGATCTCCTCGTCGAGTTCTTCCCGTCGCTCCGCGATCGCTTCCATCTCCTGCTGGAGCGCCTGAAGTTGACCGCCGCCGCCACCAATACTCATGGTCGGAAACCGGTCTCTCGGAGGGAAGTATCTTCCTACTCGGGACCGCGAAAACTCACTCGATGTAGCCCAGGGCGTCCTCGATGCGGCCCAACTCCGGGCCGGTGGTGTCCTCGCCGACGAGGTAGCCGGCTCCCGTGGCGACGAGTCCCGACCCGACGAAGTGGCCCCCGTAATTGACCGTCCCGACGTCCGCCGGCACCGACAGTGCCGCCTCGACGGCGTCGAGTTCCTCGTCGGTGGCCTGTGGGTGACACAGAACCCCCCGATTGGTCGCGACGGCGGCCGACCCGACAGTGCCGACGCCGCCCAGCCGTCCCCGTTCGGCCGGGACGTCGAGTGCCTCCTCGACGGCTGCGGTGGCGTCCTCGGGAAGGTCCGGGTGGAGGTAGGCGCCGTGGTCGTTGGCGAGGATCACGTTCCCGGCGGCGTTGATCCGTCCCGGCAGCGACGCGACGGAAACGTCCGTGCCGGATTCCAGCCGCTCCCGCTCGTGGTCGGCTGTGCGCTCGCTGACCACGATCCCGTTGCCGTTCGCCGCGAGGAGGGCCCCGACGGTATCGGAGCCGTCGATGGTGGTTTCGACGACCGGGACGTCGAACTCCGCTTCGATCGCCGCGAGGGTCTCCGCTTCCAGGTCCGGGCGGACGACGAGGAAAGCATCGGCCCCGGCCCCGTAGACCCCGACGTACGACGATCCGTAGAAGCTTGTGCGAAGCACTCTCAGGACTCGGCGTGTTCGGCCTCGACGACCGCGGCCCCTTCTTCCTCGAACCGGGCGGCCCGCACGCGGACCTTGCTCGGCGGGTTGGCTCGTCCCCGCTCCCAGACGGCCTCGTTGATAGATGGGTCGAGGCGGACGGCATCCTCCGTCACTCCGAACTGGGTGGCCAGGTGTTCGCGCACGATGGACATGGCCTTGTCCCCGCGGGATGATTTCGATGACGCCTTGACCTTTCGGAGGGGCACCGTGACGATGCGCTCCTCGAAATCGCTTGCGCTCATGGATTACTCGTCCGTGTCGCTTCGCCGCCAGTGACGGCGCTGGGGGTTTCGCTGGGTCTCCTGGTCGGTCTTCATGATGACCCAGGCCGGGACGCGGCTGTTCTGGCGATCGAGTTTCGCCAGCCGCTTTTTCTTGGCCTTCGTCTTCTTGCTCATAGTGGGCTGAGATACTGGCTGTACGCTTTAAAACGTTGTTTGTTTCGTCCGGCCCGTCGGTGCATGTGACTTGACCCCCGGCCTGCACCCGCTCAGAGCGGGACCCGAGCGACCGTCTCGTACACCGGCCCGTCCGCGGTGAGGGTACTCTCGGTCAGCCGCACTTCCTCGACGGTCATCGTTCCAACGGTCGGATCCTCGTCCCGGACGAGGTTCTGGACCAGTTCCTTCCCGCCGGCGTGTTTCATCCGGGCCAGTGTCACGTGGGGGGTGAACTCGTGGTCTTCCGGGTCGAATCCCCGGTCGACCAGCCGCCCCTCGATCGGGCGCTGGAGTCGCCTGAAGGCGCCGGCCCCCTGGCCGACGCCCAGCCAGATCACGCTGATGTAGTCCATCGAGGGAAACACGCCCAGCCCCTCGAAGGTGGCCTCGAAGGGTTCGACGCTCGATTCTGCAACGGCCGTCTCGAGAGCCTCGCCGATGTCCTCCACGCGGCCGGGATCGGTGTCGCCGAGGAACTTCAGCGTGAGGTGTGCCTGTTCGGGATCGGTGCAATCCACTCCCGATGCGCCTGCGAATTCCGACTGGAGGTCGGCGATCGGCGCCGCGAGCCGGTCGGGGAGATCGACGCTGACGAACAGCCGCATACCGGTTCTTCGCGTGCCGGTGTCCTTAACCCTCCGTCTCACATACCTCGTGTATGACCGACTCGGACCGCGAGGACGACCACGAGGGCCGCGCGGACGACCGCGAGGATCGCGAGCGGCCACACGAGTTCTCCTCGGGCCAGGGCTTTTCCGAACCCTATGAGGGCTTTGACCTCGACCCGCCCGAACTCGACGTGGCGGACCCCTCGATCGTCGATCCGGTGGATTCACGGGCCGTGACCGACCTCCTCGACGACCGTAACATCGCCGGTGACGAGGTCGACGCCGACGCGCTCCTCGACGTGGGCATCGAGTACATGGCGATCAACCGGGACGAACAGGCCGTCGAGACCTTCGAGCGCGCGGCCAGATACGCCGAGAGCGAGTCCCTGGAGGCAGAAGCCTGGGTCAACAAGGGCATCGCCCACGGCGAACTCGAGGAGTGGGACGCCGCCATCTCCTCCCACCGGGAGGCGCTGCACGTCGACGAGGACGGCGAGTACGCCGCCCTCGCCCACACCAACCTGGCATACGCGCTCTGGGAGCACGGCGAGGACGAGGCGGCGTTCCAGCACGCCGAGGACGCCGTCCGGGCCGACCAGCGGCTCCCTCAGGCCTGGTACAACCTCGGCTACATCCAGGTCGAGCGGGCCCAGTACGAGGATGCCCTCGACGCGCTCGACAACGCGATTCGGCTGGGCTTCCAGGAGTCCGCGGTCTACGAGGAGAAAGCCCGGGCCCTCGAGGGACTAGAGCGCGACGAGGAGGCCGCCGAGATGCGCGAGACTGCAACCGAAATGCAGGAGCAAGAAGAAGAACGTCTCGTCCAGGGCGAATGATCCTCACGGAGCGACACACCGAACAGGGCCTGCTGATCACGGTCTGTGACCCGGACGTGCTCGGCGAGACCTTCGAGGAGGGCTCGATTTCCCTCTCGGTCACCGAGGACTTCTACGGCGGCGAGCGGGCCGAGACCGAGACCGTGATCGAGGCGCTGTCCCGGGCGAGCATCGCCAACCTCGTCGGGACCGAGACGGTCGAGCTCGCCATCGAGGAGGGCTTCATCGAGGAGGGCAACGTGCTCGAGGTCGAACAGACGCTCCACGCGCAATACCTTCGGTTGTAGTCTCGCTTTCTGCACCGGCCAGGCGGCCAGTTCGCAATCTCAACCCCACCGCGAACTGACACCGAGCGCCAGTGACACGCCGCCACCCAGGATCGTCGGGAGCCAGTAGGTCGCCGCCCGGTGGAGCAATACGGCGGCCGTCGCCACGCCGCTCCCGGCCGGGGTGGTCGCAACGAGCAGGGCGACGATCGTGGCTTCGATGCTGCCGAATCCGCCCGGGAGCGGGACGAACCCGGCGAGTTTGCCAACCGGGATAACGATCAATAGCGTCGCGACGGGGACCGGCCCACCCAGTCCCCAGAGCGCGACCGACAGGGCGCCGACCTCGAAGAGCCAGCCGGCACTCGAGTAGGTAAGCACCTGGGCCAGCGAGGTTCGGCTCGCGGCGATCCGGCCCAGGTCAGCCCGGAACGCTGCAAAGCGCTTTCGGGCCGTTTGCAACAGTTCGGCCAGGAGGTCCGGAAACGAGGCCCTGAGCCGGTCGACGGCGTCCGAGACTGGGGCTTCGAGCCGCCGGACGATCGACCGTCGGTACCGGAGAAGCAGGGTTGCCACCACCACTCCGAGGAGGGCGAGAGCCAGTACCGCGAGCACGACCAGTGTCAACTTCCGGTTCGGCGAGAAGACCGTCACCGTCAACAGCGCCCCCGAGACCGCGATCCCCAGGGAGGTGACGACGTGGGCGGCGTCGACCGTCGCGATGGCGGCGAGACCGGTTTCGAACCGCGTCTCGGTCACTCGGTTGATCACGTACGCCGTGACCGGTTCGCCACCGGCCTGGCCGAAGGGGGTGACGTTGTTCGCGAACATGGCCGATCCGTAGAGAGCGATCCCCTTCCGGCGGGAAACCGGGACGTCGAGCGAACCGAGTACCGCCCGCAGGGAGAGTCCCCAGGCGGCGATTTGCCCGAGCCCGAAGAGTGCGACGACCGCGAGCAGTTCCGGGCTGGCCGCGGAGAGGGCCTCGCCGATCCGCTCGATCCCGACGATCGAGAGCAGAAGGCCCATCACCGCGAGCGAGCCGAGGAATCCCAGCACTGCGAGCTGCTGTCTGTTCATGGTCTCCCGCCCCCGGGCGATCCAGGCCCGCACAGGGCTCTGTGGGTTCCAAACACCTCTCGGCGATCGCTCGTGTGCCCGGATTTCCCCCTCGCCAAAACGTGTTCCGGGGGTCTCATTACTCCTCGCTTTTGGCAGTGTCCACTTCGAGCCACGGAACGTCCACCAGTTCCGGGATGTACGTCTCGATATGGTGCTCCCAGACGCCCTGCTCGCCGAAGGCCTCGCCATGATCCGAGGTGACCACCACCGTTCCGTCCAGCTCTTCGACGAGTTTCGCGGTCTCGGCGAGCGCCAGCCGGAGGTTGTCCTCGTAGTACTCACGCAGCGTGTCCTCGATGCCCTCGGTGACGATGTCCGTCGCGCTCCCGGCGTCGAGTTCCACAAGCATGCCCAGTCGCTGGGCGAGTTCGCTGTTGCCCAGCTTGGGCTCGATCCACCGCCTGAGCCGGCCGCCGAGGGAGGAGTCCGATTCCTCCGGAGCGTTGCCCGCCTCGGGAACGTCGTCGAACCCGGCCTTGATGCGCTTCATCTTGCGGCCCGTGCCCTCCTGGATGAACGGGGCGTGGGGCTGGAGGTAGTGCACGACCAGTCGACCATCGTACCCCGATTCGAGCTGTCGACGGGCGGCTTCGGTTACCGCCTGTGGCGTGACCGCTCCCAGGTCCTCTTCCCACTCGTCCTGCCAGAGATCGACGATGGTGTCGATGTGGTCGGTGGCGGTCCACTCGTACCCCGAGGAGGCTCCCCACTTGAGTTCGTTGAGCGGGATCCCCAGGCTGTTGATGAACGGGTTCGCGGAGAGGTAGGTCAGCTCGTGCTGGCCGGTAAAGGTCCGGGTCGCCCACTCCGGGGTCGCCGAGCCGGGGCTCCGAACTTTCGTCAACGTGCCGTCGAGGTACTCCTCGTAGATGTCCGCGAAGACGTCGTACCGGGCCGCATCGAGAACGATGAGGTAGTCCCAGTCCGTACCGGTGATGTCCTGTTCGGGAAGTGAATCTGAATCGGTCATGACTCGACGGCTTCTTGGTCGAACTTCTCCGCTCGGGTGGTAAAGTATTGTGATACGTAGATTCGGGCGCCGTGGGCGCAATTGCGAGCGCTGGAGAACTGGGAGCGGGTTTCGCTGGAGAGTTTGGGCAAGGGTCCCGCTGGAGAGCTGGAACCGGGTCCGGATGCCGACTCCCAACTGAGGGAGCCGGCGCGTGCTCAACCGACCGAACGACACTTGGGGGCCCACCTCCAAACGGTGAGCAATGACGGCCACGGAGCCAGAACCACTCGACGTCGAGGCCGTCCGCGAGGACTTCCCGATCCTCTCGCGGATGGTCGATGAAGACACGCCGCTGGTCTACCTCGACAACGCTGCGACGAGCCAGACGCCGGTGCCGGTTATCGAGGCGATGAACGAGTTCTATCGCGAGTACAACGCGAACGTCGACCGGGGGATCCATCAGCTCTCGATGGAGGCCTCGATCG
The DNA here is from genome assembly GCA_034520565.1 of Halodesulfurarchaeum sp. GTDB lineage: Archaea > Halobacteriota > Halobacteria > Halobacteriales > Halobacteriaceae > Halodesulfurarchaeum. The sequence goes on along the minus strand of JAXHNL010000002.1, from coordinate 505,132 downwards.
AATACGAGGAGGCCCACGACCGCATCGGGCACTTCGTCGGGGCCGACGGCCGCGAGGAGCTCGTCTTTACGAAGAACACGACTGAAGCGATGAACACGGTCGCCCAGGCCTGGGGTCGCGAACACCTCGAACCCGGGAAAGCGGTCGTCCTGACGGAGATGGACCACCACGCCTCGCTGGTTCCGTTCGCACAGATCGCCGACCGAACGGGTGCCGACGTCCGGCACATCCCCGTGGATGACACCGGCAGACTCGACATGGAGAAAGCCGCCGGTCTCATCGACGACGACGTGGAAGTGGTGAGTGTGCCCCACGTCTCGAACACGCTCGGGACGGTCAACCCGCTTGCAGAGCTCGCCGAGATGGCCCACGAACACGACGCCGTGATTCTCGGCGACGGGGCCCAGGCCGTACCCAACCGACCGGTCGACGTCAAAGCCTTGGACGTCGACTTCTACGCGTTCTCGGGGCACAAGATGGCCGGGCCGACCGGTATTGGCGCGCTCTACGGCCGCGCGGAGCTCCTCGAGGAAATGGAGCCGTTCCAGTACGGCGGCGGCATGATCGAGCGGGTCACGTTCGAGGGCGCGACGTGGGCCGACGTCCCCATGAAGTTCGAGGCCGGGACGCCCCCGATCGCAGAGGGTATCGGGTTCGCCGCGGCCGCGGACTACCTCGACCATCTGGGAATGGGCGAGGTGCAGGCCCACGAGGCCTGGGTGACTCAGTACGCCCACGAACGGCTCGCCGAGCGCGAGGACGTGACGGTGTATGGCCCACCACTCGGGGAGGAACGTGGCTCGCTCGTTTCGTTCACCCTCGACGGCGTGCATCCGCACGATCTCTCCTCGATCTTGAACGAGTTCGGCGTGGCGATCCGGGCCGGCGACCACTGTACCCAGCCGCTGCACGACGAACTCGGCGTGTCGGCCACCGCCCGCGCCTCCTTCTATCTCTACAACACGACCGCGGAGGTCGATGCGCTGTGTTCCGGGTTGGACGCCGCCCGTGACCTGTTTGCCTGAGTCTCGGTTCGATCACCCGCAGGATCCTTGTATCCCCGCTCGCGTAGCCCGGGACATGAGCATGGGATCGGACATGTACCGCCAGCAGATCCTGGATCACTACAAGAACCCCCGGAACTACGGCGAACTCGCCGAGCCGACGTTTAGCCACCGGGGGCACAACCCCTCCTGCGGTGACGACCTCGAGTTCGACGTCGAGTTGGCCGACGACGGCGAAACCATCGAGTCGGTCGCCTTCCGTGGGGAGGGGTGTGCGATCAGTCAGGCCGGCGCGAGTCTGCTCGGCCAGCAGCTCCCGGGGATGACACTCGAGGAAGTCCAGGAACTCGAACGGGAGGACATGGTCGACCTGCTGGGTGGGGAGATCAGTCCAATGCGGATCAAGTGTGCGGTGCTCGCGGAGAAGGTCGTCCAGGACGGGGCGGCGATCTACACGGGCGACCTCGAGGACCAGACGACTCAACTCGAGGGCTAACTCGGCGGACTCGGCTCCCCGGTGGTTTCGAATCGGACCGAATCCCGAAAAATCTCAGTTTTCTGCCTGCTCGTAGGCCTCGGAGCGTCGCTCGATCTGGCGACCGAGCGCGCCGAGGAACTCGAGTAAGAAGCCCAGTCCGCGCTGTACGTCCGGATCCCGCATCTTGCCGACCGCGCCGAACATCCCGACCTGTTCGGGATCCTCGAAGGCGTTTGCCTCGTCCATCGCGTCCATCATGGTCGCGAGGGTGCGGATCACGTTCGGCTGGTTCGCACTGCCGGCGACCAGGCCGAGTTCGTTTGCCAGCCCCGCAGCCTCGACGACCATCTCGTCGTCGAGCGCGTTCGCGAGGAGCGAGACGGCCGTGGCCGCCTCGGTCAGGTCATCCAGCGTGCCGTCCTGCTGGAGTTCGACCATCGTGTCGGCCGCTTCCTGAATCGCTTCCGATTCGGCTTCGAGTTCGTCGATTTCGTCACTCATTTACATCACCCCTCTGGCGGTGAGCCAGTAGGCTTCGTTGTAGCCGAGCTTCGACCAGTGGAGGAACTCGTTCTCGTCGCGCACGACGGGTTCGCGACCGTAGCCGAACTCGATGAACGTCCCTTCCTCGGTCCCGGCTTCGATGAAGCAGATCGTCTTGCCGTGGAAGGTTGCCGTCGGGGTCTGCCCTCGAATTTCGCTCGCGATTCGAGAGACCAGCGTGCCCGAGGCGTAGTGGGCAACACTCCCTGCCTTGCTGGTCGGGAGGTTGGTCACGTCGCCGATGCCATAGACGTCCTCGGCGTGGTCGGATTCGAGGGTGTTCCGATCGACCTCCATCCACTCCTCGCCCAGGCCGGCCGCTTCGATGATCGGCGAGGCGGTGAACTCGGGAATACCCACCAGCAGGTCGAAGTCGAGTTCCTTCCCCTCCAGGGTCTCCATGGTCCCGTCCTCGACGTTTTCGAGGTTGAAGAACGTCTGCGTCTTGATGTCACGTTCCTCGAAGCGTGGGACCAGCCACTCGGCAACGGGTCGAACCCCGTGGAGCCGCTGGATGGGGTAGGTGTAGGTGATCTCGACGTCTTCGCGAACGCCGCGTTCGCGGAGCCACTGGTCGACGATCATCGGGAACTCGGCCGGGGCCGCCGGACAGACGTGTGGCGTGCCGATGACCGAGAGGACGAGATGTCCCTCCTCGAAGTCCGCGAGCGCTTCGCGGAGCTCCTCGGACGCTTCGGGGCCGTAGAAGTGATGGCCGGGGCCATCCGCACCCAGTCCGGGGGTCTCCTCGGGCTGGGGAATCGCGCCGGTCCCGACGACGAGGTAATCGTAGCCGAGATCGCTGCCGTCGGCCATCGAGAGGGACTTGCCGTCCGTGTCGATTTCCGTCACGCGCTCGTAGACCAAGTTGACTCGGCGGTCGACCAGATCGACGAGCGGGCGCGTGGTATCCGACAGGTCCGCTTCGCCGAAGGGCACGTAGAGAAAGAGCGGTTTGTAGACGTGGTTCGGGTTGTCACTGACGATCGTGACCTCCACCGCTCCCGCATCGATCTCTCCCTGCAGTTCCTCGGCGAGGCGGTTGGCCGTGATCGTGCCGCCGGATCCGCCACCGACGATGACGATTCGCTCCGTCATATCAGGTCTTTTTCACGTAGATCGAGTAATACTCCCCTTCGTCGACGGTGTCGAGGAGTTCGTGGTTCGCTTCTTCGACCCATTCGGGCACGTCGTTTTTCGACCCTTCGTCGCCGGTGAGGAGCGCGACGACCGTTCCTTCTTCGACGTCTTTGATCTTGCCGATCAGGTCCATCAGGGGGCCCGGGCAGGCCGAGCCGCGTGCGTCCACCGTAACGTCCGCTTGAATGTCTGTTTCGCTCATTGTTGTTATACGAAGATGATCTGTTTGTCTTGTGCGCGGTTCAGGAACCCGGAAACGCCCAGCACGTCGTCGAAGACGTCGACGTAATCCTCGATCTCGTTTCCGAGCACGTCCATCGCCATCTCACACGCGTACACGTTGAGTGGGCCGATGGCCTTTGCCTTTTCGAGCTGCTCGGTGAAAAGTGGACTCTCGTTCTCGGCGGATTGCATCGCTTTCGCGACGCGACCGCCCGTGAAGTCCCGATTTTCCACCGTCTCTTTCTCGAAGGCGTTGAGTCCGTTCATCGTCACGAAGACCTCCACTGGAACGTCCGAGGAGGCAGCGACGCTCGCGATCATGCTCACTGCCTGCACTCGTTCGAACTCCTCGGAGGCGAGGACGATTGCATAGCCGGTCATTTTGCGTCCACCACAGTATGCCTACGTCGTTCAGCGTAGTAATGCATTTTCATTCCAAGATTGCGGGAATCTCCCGCCATCCTCAAGGGCGTTTGGCAGCGCCAAACGGGTCCCGAGACCCTCACCGTCGTGGGCGAGACGCTCACTACCCACCCAAACGTGGTTTTGAAGCGCCAAACGGGCCGCAAAATCGTCCGTTTGCCGGGGCGTTTGCCCGCCCACGCCTTCGATCCTATCCCGGAACCGTCACGAACCGTGACGGATCACTCGGGCATGAGGCCGCCGTCCTCGACGCGCATGACTGCTTCCCCGTCCGCGAGGTTCGGGGCGTCGACGAGCCGTACGATCCGCTTGCTACCCTTGGATTTCCGGAGGTAGATGCGGAACGTGGAGGTGTGGCCCAGAATGTTCCCGCCGATCGGCTTGGTCGGGTCGCCGAAGAAGGCATCGGGGTTCGACTGGACCTGGTTGGTCACGACCACCGCAGTATTGTAGAGGTCGCCGATTCGCAACAGGTCGTGCAGGTGCTTGTTGAGCTTCTGCTGGCGGTCGGCGAGTTCGCCCCGACCGACGTACTCCGCCCGGAAGTGGGCGGTGAGCGAGTCGACGTTGAGCAGGCGGACCGGCCACTCGCTGTCCTGGTGCTCGGAGGCGACCTCCTTTGCCTTCTCGGCCAGCAGGATCTGGTGGTTCGAGTTGAAGGCCTTCGCGACGTGGATCTTGTCGAGGACGTCCTCGATCAGGGTTTCCATCGCCGCGTCGTCGTCGGGGCTGCCCTCGATTTCCCGGTCGTCCATCGTCGCCTGGAGGGTCTCGTCGTCGAGCCCCCGCACCATGTCGTCGATCCGCTCGGGGCGGAACGTGTCCTCGCTGTCGACGAAGATGGCACTTCCCCTGAGGCCGCCGTACGCCTCGGGGAGCTGGACGGTGACACAGAGCTGGTGGGTGATCTGGGACTTCCCGGAGCCGAACTCGCCGTAGACCTCCGTGATGGACTGGGTTTCCGAGCCGCCGCCCAGCAGGTCGTCGACCGCGTCGACCCCCCAGGTGAGTTTGCCGATCTGCTCCCGGCGCTCGAGGACGTCCCGGCCGCTCTCGAAGCCCCCGACGTCTGCCTTCTCGCGGGCCGCGTTGATGATGTCGGCCGCGCTCGATTCGCCCACGTCGGCCGTGTTCGACAACTCGCCCGGTGAGGCGACCGCCAGTCCCTCGTAGGAGTCGAAACCGGCGTCCATGAGCTTGTCGGCAGTCGCTGGCCCCACGCCCGGCAGGTCTTCGAGATCCGCGTCACTTGCCATGGGCGGGGATTGTGCGGCTCCGGGGATAAACATTCGTAAACACCAAAGTGAAAGTGAAATCGCCACAGGGGAACCGGCCGATTCGAGGCTTGGCACAAGGTTTTATTCCCAGGGGTGGGCGCCGGCCCGGTCCGGCCAGAGCGGATACCAGTAGGCCGTGTCCTCCTCGACGTCGAGTTCGTCGTCCATGACCGACTGGAGTTTGACCTCCAGGGAGTCGTTTCGGTCCGACGTGCCACGCGGTGCGAATGGATAGAAGGAGCCGCGGCGGAACGAGTAGATCCAGTAGACACCGTCGCCGCCGGCTTCGGGTTCGAAGTGGAAGACCGCCGCGAGCAGCCGGTTGCCGTAGCCCCGATCCTCGAGGGTGTCGGCGGCGACGTAGAGGTCCGCGACGAGTTCCTCGAACCCGTCGCGGGTCGCGACCGCCCAGGTATACCCGTGGTCGTCCTCGTGGACCTGCGACCAGCCGCTGCCCTCGAGGACCGCCTCGACGTCCCGCAGCGCGCTCGTGAAATCCGTCGAGTCCATCGCGGAGAAGACCAGTCCCGCGGTGTCCCCGGGCTCGTAATCGAGGTCGACGGTCATCGTCACCGAGGCCGCGGTCAACTGGAACAGGTCGTCGGGGTCGGCTGCGCGGGTGGCGTCGGCCGCGGCCTGACTGCCGAAGATCTTCCGGAAGCTGTCGAGAATTCCCATGTTAGACCGTCTCGATCTCCTTTTCGAGATCACGGAGGCGCTCGACGCGGCGTTCGGTCGGTGGGTGGGTGCTGAAGAGCTTGCCGACGAATCCGGCCTTGATCGGGATGATGAAGAAGGCGTTCATCTCGGCCTCGTCCCGGAGGTCCTCCTTGGGAACCCGATCGATCCGGTTGTCGATCTTCAACAGCGCCGAGGCCAGTTTCGACGGCTTCCCGCTGATCATCGCGGCCCCGCGGTCCGCGGCGTACTCCCGGTACCGCGAGAGCGCCCGGATGAGCAGGAAGGAGATGATCCAGACCACGATCGAGACGGCGATCGCCACGAAGACCGGTGCGCCCCCGCCCTGGCGGTTCCGGCCACCGGCGAACAGCCAGCCCCAGCGGACGACGATGAAGGCGAGCGTCGAGAGGAACGAGGCGATCGTCATCACCGTCATGTCCCGGTTCTTGATGTGGGAGAGTTCGTGAGCGAGGACCCCCTCGAGTTCGTCCTCGTCGAGGGTCTGCATGATGCCCGTCGTGACGGCCACGGCGGCGTTGTTCTTCGAGCGGCCCGTCGCGAAGGCGTTTGGCACCTGCGAGTCGACGACGGCCACCTTCGGCTTCGGGAGGTCAGCCTGCTGGGAGAGCCGGGAGATCGTCGCGTGCAACTTTGGCTGCTCCTCCGGGGTCACCTCTTTGGCGCCCATCGACCAGAGGGTGAGCTTGTCGCTGAAGAACCACTGGACGAGCGAGAACCCCCCGAAAAAGAGGAGCATCATGGTCGCGCCACCGCCCAGGTAGACGGTGATCACGCCGGCGAAGACGATGTAGAGGACGAAGAGCAGGAACATCGTCACGCCCATCCGAAGCCGCAGGCCCCAGTCAGCTTTCCACTCCATGCGTGCTCTGGGATTGCGTATCGAGATAGAAACCCTTTCCGGCACGGTGGCGAGGCGTCCGCTCCATTCGGAGCGGTGCAACGGAACGGCCGGCGGTGCAATACGCACCGCCCGGGTCCCCTGGAGCCGGGACCGGAGTCCCACCGATCGGCGGCTATGACGGGCCACTTTAACCCCTCGACGGCATAGCCCCGGGCAATGACGACGGATTCCGGGACCTTCTGTCCCCGGTGTGGCGATCCCGTCGACCCCGATATCGTGGGGGAGACCGAGCGGGGGCTCTGCACCGACTGCTATCTCGAGGACTTCGAACTGCTCGACGCCCCCGAGACGGTCGAGGTTACCGTCTGTGCCCGCTGCGGAGCGGTCAAGCGGGGCGACCAGTGGGTCGATGTGGGCGCTCGCGACCTCACCGAGGTGGCCATCGAGGAGGCCACCGAGGCGGTCAAAGCCCATCGGGACGCCGAGGACTTCTCCTGGACGGTCGAGCCCGAACAGATCGACCGGAACACGATCGTGCTGCACGCCACCTTTTTGGCCACCGTCCGGGACCGGCCGATCGACGTCGAACAGCCCATCCGGGTCTCGATCGGCCGGGGCACCTGTCGGCGGTGTGGTCGCATCGCCGGCAACTCCTATGCGAGTGTCGTCCAGGTTCGCGCCAGCGACCGGCACCCCCGTCAGGAGGAGGCCGACCGGGCCGTCGAGATCGCCCACCAGCTCACCGAGGAGATGGAGGCGAAGGGCGACCGGGAGGCCTTCGTGACCGAGGTCACCGACGAGGGCCACGGCCCGGACATCAAACTCTCGACGACGAAGCTCGGGCGACGGGTGGCGATGAAGCTGATCGAGGAGTTCGGGGGCTCGATGTCCGACTCCGAGACACTGGTTACCGAGGACAGGGACGGGAACGAGGTCTACCGCGTGACCTACGCCGTTCGCCTGCCGGCCTTCCGACCGGGGGACATCATTGAGGTCCCGGCGGCCGAGGGGCCGGTGCTCGTGGAAGGCGTCCGCGGCAATCTCAAGGGGGTCGACGTCGAGACCGGCGACCCGTTCGAGACGAACTTCGAGGACGGGACCGTCCCGGGAGCCACGAAGGTGGGCTCACGTGACGAAGCCAGGGAAACGGCGGTCGTCTCGGTCCCGGACGAGCACGCCGTGCAGGTTCTCGATCCGAAAACGAGCGTGACGCGCACGGTGGCCCGCCCCACCTACTTCGACCCCGACGTGGCGACCGTCGACGTGTTTCGAACAGCCGAAACCCTCTACGTGCTTCCCGAGTCATGAACGTCCTCGCCGCCCTCGTGGCCAAACCCGACGTCGACGTGGCGATCGCCTCGCTCCGCGAGGAGGGGGTCCACGACGACAGCCGTCGACTCGTGGAGTACGACGACGAGACGGTCGCGATCCCGGTCACCGAGCCGCCACGGGACACCCGGGTACGGGACGTGATCGAGCAGGTCGACCCCGAACCGCGGGTAACCGACCTCTCGACGCTGCTCCGCGAACGCGGGTTCTCGGCGGCCGAAATCGAGCGCGCCCCGGGCTCGTGGGCGGTCATCGGGAGCGTGATCCTCGTGCGCTTTGACGACTGTGAGCGCCGCGAAGCGGTGGGGGAGGCCCTTCTCGAACTCCATCGCGGGGCCGACACGGTCCTCGCTCGCGGCGGGGTTTCCGGCGAGCACCGCGAACCCGCAGTCGAGGTCGTCGCCGGCGAGGGCGACACCGAAACGGTCCACACCGAGCACGGCACCCACTACGCGATGGACCTCTCGCGGGTGATGTTCGCCCCGGGGAACAAGGCCGAACGGGCTCGGATGGGGGAGATCGTCGGGGACGGGGAGCTGGTCCTCGACATGTTCGCCGGGATCGGCTACTTCACGTTGCCCATGGCACGGGCCGGCGCGACGGTCACCGCGATCGAGAAGAACCCGGTCGCCTTCCAGTTCCTTACTGAGAACGCCCGGCTCAACGAGGTCGAGGATCGAGTCTCGCTCTTTCTCGGCGATTGCCGAGAGACCGTCCCGCTCCGCGTCGAGGCCGGGGACCGCTACGACCGGGTGGTGATGGGCTACTACGACGCCCACGAGTACCTCGAACCCGCGCTCGCGGCTCTGGAACCCGGGGGAACCGTGCACATGCACGAGGCGACCCCCGAAGCCCTGCTCTGGGATCGACCCGTCGATCGGCTGAAAGCGGCTGTCGAGGCTGCCGACCGGACCGTCAGGTCGGTCGATCGCCACCGGATCAAGTCCCACAGCGAGGGCGTCGCCCACGTGGTCCTCGATGCCGTCGTGGATTGACCACGGCCCGTGCAGCCGGACCAAACCGCTAAATTCCTGCAGACCGGAACGCGGGTATGGATCGCCAACAACTCATGGCGCTGTTCCTGGTCTTCCTGATGCTCGGCTCTGCAATCCTCTATGGCGTTTCCTTCCTGTAACGTTCCGCTGGCCCGGTTCCCGACTATTTCTCGCCATCGAGGGCGGCGACGTCCGTCGCGGTGGCGTCCTCCGGGAGCGCCTCGATACAGTCAAAACAGAGGTCGTGCTCCGAGCCGTCGACGAGTTCGAGGGTCATACCGCCGGTCTCGGTCGAATCCATCGGCCAGAAGTTCGCGATGCCACCGGCCACCGGGATCTCGCTGCCACAGCCGTCACATCTGTCGGTCATGGTCGATCGACGCGACCGAACCGAAACCCACCGTGGACTCGCCGAATCGGTCGACTCACTGGTCGGTGATCTCGTGGAACTGGTCGAGGAGATCCTCGGCGGACTCCCCCGAATCGAACTCCACGGACCCCTGGTAGCTCGATCGGGTGTCGTCCTCGGAGAGATCGAGGCTCGAATTCTTCCGCTCTCGGCGCTCGTGCTCCTGTTCGTCGTAAGATCCCAGTGACATGAGAGGTATTCCGTATCTTGTGTGGGTATTGTTATCAATGTATCGCCGATTTCGGCCCGGCGAAAGTGGTTTGGGGCCGGCCGTTCCCGCTCAGGTATGGTCTATGCGGACCTGCACGTCCACACGCGGAACTCGGACGGGCAGCTCTCCATCGACGAGATTCCGCCGGCCGCCCGAGCCGCCGACCTCGCGGTCGTTGCCGTCACCGACCACGACCGGGTCCACCCGGTCCTCGAGGCCCCGGTCGTCGAACTGGACGGGATCACCGTGGTCCACGGGATCGAACTCCGGGTCGAAACGCCGGTCCAGCGGGTGGACTTGCTCGGGTACGGGCTGGAACCGACCCCCGAATTGCGCGTCGAAACCGAGCGAATCGGGGCGGATCGAGTGCGGCGTGGACGGGAAATCGTGTCGTGTCTGGAGGCCGAACTCGGGGTCGAACTCGACATTTCGATCGGCGAACGGACCGGTCGTCCCCACATCGCCCGGGCGGTCGTGGCCCACCCGGAGACGGCGTACGAATCGATCGAGGCGGTATTCGAGGATCTCATTGGCGACGGCCGGCCCTGCTTTGTCTCCCGCGACGTTCCCACGTTCGAGCGCGGGGTTGCCCTCCTCACGGAAGCCGCCCAGGTCGTCGGTCTCGCCCATCCGTTTCGCTACTCGGATCCAGCGGCCGCACTCGAGCGTTGTGCCGCGCTCGACGCCGTGGAGCGGTACTATCCCTACGACCGCCCGGTCACCGGCGAACCGATCGTGGACGAGTCGCTTTTGGAATCGACGATCGCCGAGTACGATCTGCTCCTGACGGGCGGGAGCGACGCCCACGGCACCGAACTCGGTGCGGCCGGTCTCGACCCGGACGAGTACCGCGAGTTCGAGGCCGCGCTTTCGCCGGAGCCGTGACGTTCAGGGTGGTCGGGCGAGAAGGCACTCACATGGAGTGTCATTACTGTGGGCGGACTGCCGACGTCGTCGCCGAAACCGACGGCGTACGTGTCGGGCTCTGCGAGGATCACTTCCGCGAGCGGCTGACCGAACTCTCGGAGTCGTCTTTCGAGGCGCTTCAGGAGGAACTGGACATCGACCGGGCCTGAAGGGCCCGCCGCTTTTTCTCAGGCTTCGACGCTCGCTTTGAGAAGTTCCGGGACGGCGTCGAGTGTATCGTCCAACGCGTCCACGTTCGGGCCGCCACCCTGCGCGAAGTCCGGGGGGCCGCCGCCACCGCCGCCGACCCGGCTGGCCAGCTCCGCGACGAGGGTACCTGCGTCAACTGGGGCGCCTTCTGGCGCGGCGACGACGAACTGTGCCCCGTCGACGCCGCTTCCCACGACAGCGACGGTGCCCTCCTCGCCGATCGCGTTGGCCGTGGCGCGGAGTTCGTCCATGTCGACGTCGAGCCGTTTGACGACAGCCTCCCAGTCGCCGATCTCGACCAGTTCGCCCGTCGACTCTCCGGACGCTCGGGCCTCGGCGAGCTGGTCTTTCAGCCGATCGATCTGCTTGCCCCGTTCTTTCCACTCCTCGAAAAAGCGATTCGCCGTCTCCGGGACCTCCTGGGGGGTGACGTCGAAGGTCTCGGCGGCCACCTGCAGGTTCCGCTCCATCGACTGGACGTGCTCGACGGCGGCCTCGCCCGCGGCGAAGGTGAGTCGTTCGACGCCGTCCTGCACCCGCTCCGTGGAGAGGATCTTGATCGACCCGATCTCGCCCGTGCGGGCGACGTGGGTGCCACCGCAGGCCTGGACGTCCTCGCCGACGTGGATCAGCCGGATGTTCTTCCCGGGCGGAATCCCTCCCTGATAGAGGTCAAAGCCGTAGGTTTCCTCTGCCTCGTGGCGGTTGGGCCACTCCTGGTGGACGTGGAGGTCGGCCATCACTGTCTCGTTCGCCCAGCGCTCGATCTCCTCGACGGTCGCCCGATCCAGGCGCTCGTAATGCCGGATGTCGATCCGGGAGGAACTGGTCCCCTTCTGGGCGCCGGCCTGGCGGACGTGATCGCCGAGCACCGAGCGGGCCGCGTCGATGACGACGTGGGTGGCCGTGTGGTGGCGCATGAGCCGCCGTCGGCGTTCGACGTCGATCTGGCCGGTCACGAACTCGCCTTTGCCCGGGTCCGCGTCGGTATGGTGACGGATCACGCCGTCCTCGATCTGGACGTCTTTCACCTCGACGGTCCGCTCTCCGGTCGAGAGCGTCCCGTAGTCGGCGGGTTGGCCCCCGCCTTCCGGGTAGAACATCGTCTGGTCGAGGACCACGTCGTAGCCCTCCTCGTGTTCGAAGACGTCGAGGACGATCGCCTCGAACTCGGTGCGATAGGCGTCGTCGTAGTACAGGCGTTCGGTCTCGGGGAGGTCGGTAAAGCGCTCGTCCTGGCCCGCCCGGGCCGTCTCGGTGGTGCCGGTGTCGTGGCGGGCCGCGACGAGGCCGTAGAAGTTCTCCGGGACTGCCACGTCGACGCCGTACTCGGCGGCGATCTCCTCGACCATGTCCGGCTGGATGCCGTGGGAGTCGTAGAGTTCGACGAGCGTCGACTCGGGGATCGCCTCGTCTCGTGTGGCGTGGTCCTCGGCGATCTGTCTGACCCGGCGACCGCCCCGTTCGAGGGTCTCCTCGTACTTCTCGACCTCCGAGCGAACGATGTCCGCGATCGTTTTTCGGTCCGCATAGCCCAGTCGCTCGGCCTGCATATCGACGAGGTCTTCGATGGGCGTCTCGACGCCGAGTTCGTCGACCAGCCGCTTGGTTCGGCGGAGAACCATCCGCGCCAGGTAGCCGGTGCCCACGTTCGACGGCACGATACCGTCCCCGAACATGTACGCGAGCGTGCGGGCGTGGTCCGCGATGGCGTAGATGTCCTCGAGGGGCGACACGAGTTCGTCGATGTACGCCGCATCGACGCCGAGTTCCTCGGCGATGGTCTTTCGGGCCGCGGAGACGTCATCGGCCTCGTCGATATCGAGTCGCCCCGAGAGCTTTGCCGCCCGGTGGATCAGGGTCTCTTCTTCCTCGGTCAGGTCGATCCCCGCGGCCTCCTTGAGGAACGCGATCATCTCGGGGTAGACTGCCTCGTAGACGGTCGGCGTACCCTGGCTCACCCAGGTCCACCGCTCGAGCCCGTAGCCGGTGTCGACGATGTAGGTGTCCATCGGGCTGTAGCGGTTCCCGTCCTTCATCTCGTACTCGCCGTCCGGGTCCTGCTCCATCGACATGAAGACGAGCGTGGCGAGTTCGGCCCCGCGGTAGAGCACCTCGAACGCCGGGCCGGCGTTCCCGCCGCCGACCCACGGGTCCTCGATGTAGGTGATCTCCGCGAGGTCGACGCCCAGTTCGCTCGAAGAAGCTCATCGCAGAGCTCGACGGTCTCGTCCTTCCAGTACACCTCGCCCTCGTAGGCGTACTCGGTCCTCGGCGTCCTCGCGGGCGTTGAACGCGTGGTGGGCCATCATCTCGAAGGCCATCGTGTGGCGCCCGGTCTTGCCCACGTTGTCGATGTCCTGCATCCGGATGCAGGGCTGGCAGATGCGTCAGCGGGTTCGGCCGGCGGCGGCGTCTGGCCCGCACGTGACGAGCGGCTGGAAGTCGTAAATCGAGGCCTGGGTGAGCAGGACGTCGTCCCGCCACCGGTTCGCCGCGACCGGATACGGGTCGATCCGCTCGTGGTCGTGGGCCTCGAAGAAGGAGAGGAACGCCTCGCGCATCTCCTCGAGGGTGTACTCCTCGGTCGAAGCCCGGGTGTGTCGATGAACTCGTACTCGTCACACGGGGGTTCCCCACAGGTCGCCCGGTCGGGATCCCGTGTCCAGAAGAAGGAGCCACACTCCGTACACTCCTTCCGAACGAAGTCCTCCGTCTCGAAGTATTCGAGGCGGTAGGCGTCTTCGAGGTCGCTCATTGCAGGGTAGTGGCCGATGCGGGGCTAAAACAGTTCCGGGACACCGGAGCGGGTCGAACTGCCCGTCTTAGTCGTCTTTGGCGGCGAGCGCGACCGACGCGAGCAGCGCCTCGAGTTGGACCTGTTCGTTTGCTCCTTCGCTGATCCGGTAGTCGGCCTCTCCCAGGCGGTCCATGAGGTGGACGGCGGCCTCCTCGTCGAGGTCGAACTCCCAGACCGACCGGTGAAGTTGATCGATGATGTCCCCGCCGGCGAGTCCGCGCTCAGTGATCAGATCAACGAGGTGGGCGCGGGCGCCCGTGAAGTCACCATCGAGGGCCCGCTCGATCATCTCCTCGATCTCCTCCGGTCGGGCGGTGCTCGTGATGGCGTAGACGCTTTCCTCATCGACCACCCCGCCGGCGGCCGCCGCGGCCTGGAGGGCGTTGATCGCCCGGCGCATGTCACCGTCCGCCGCGTAGGCCAGGGCGTCGAGGCCGTCCTCGGTGTACTCGAGCCCCTCGGTTTCGGCGATGTCCCGGACTCGGTCGGTCACGTCCTCGTCGGCGATCGGGGAGAACCGGAAGACGGCGGTGCGGGACTGGATCGGGTCGATGATCTTCGAGGAGTAGTTACAGGAGAGGACGAATCGGGTGTTCTTCGAGAACTGCTCCATCGTCCGGCGAAGCGCGGATTGCGCGTCAGACGTGAGTGCGTCTGCCTCGTCGAGAAAGATGATCCGGTAGTTGTAGCCGCCAAAGGAGGTCCGGGCGAAGTCCTTGATCCGCTCGCGGACGACGTCGATCCCGCGCTCGTCGGAAGCGTTGAGTTCGAGGAAGTTCTCCTGCCAGTCCTCGCCGTAGAGCTCCTTGGCGATGGCCTGGGATGTGGCCGTCTTCCCGGTGCCCGCCGGCCCGGCAAAGAGCAGGTTAGGGACGTCGTCTCGCTCGACGTAACTTTTCACCCGCGAGATGATGGCCTCGTGCCCGACGACGTCCTCGAGGCGCTCGGGTCGGTACTTCTCGACCCAGATCTCCTGGCGCCCGGCCGCGGAAGCTGTCATGGTAGACGGGAGGCCCGTCCCGGCCTTAAAGTCCCCGAGACAGTGCTTTCGCTGCAAAATTCGTATCCGGCACGGCGCGCTCCGGATTCGAAACCCGTCGAGGGCAAATCCTCCGGCTGCAGTGCCATTTCATGTCAGCGAATATTCATCAGTCACCCGAACCAATTGCGGGCCATGAACGTGCCGTCCCCGAGCAAGCCCGGTATTTCGTCCTCGCACTCGTCGCCCTCCTCGTGCTCGCCTCGGGACCAACCGTCGCCCTCGCCGGATCGGCCGGCGGTGGCCTCGGGGCCACCTCGATGACCGGCAGTGCCGTCGTGGCCGAGGGTGAGACCGTCAACGGCCTGGACGTGATGGCCGGGACGGTCGTCATCCGGGGCACCGTCGCGGGCGATTTGAACGGCTTCGCCGGCGACGTCGTCATCGCCGAGTCTGGGGTCGTGACGGGTGACGTGAGCGTCGCAACCGGGTCGCTGCGAATCGCCGGGACGGTCGAGGGGAGCGTGTCCGCCGGCGCAGGCGTCGTCACGCTCGCCCGCACGGGCAGCGTCGGCGATGCCTTCTCGGTCGGGGCTGGAACGGTGACCGTCGAGGGCCAGGTCGCCGGAGACGCGACCATCGGCGCAGACACGATCGCGCTCGGCTCGGCCGCCCGGATCGGGGGCGAACTCCGCTATGACGGGGCGCTCACACAGGAGTCCGGCGCCGTCGTCGACGGTCCAATCGTCCAGGACAGCTCCATCGGCGGCTTCGGTCCCGTGGGGGTGTCCGGACACTCGTGGTTCTTCTTCGGCGGGGGCTGGCTGAACGCCGTGTACGGTCTCTTCGCCAACTTGCTCCTCGGCGCGGTGCTCCTCCTGGTCCTCCCAGACTTCTCGAACCGGGTGGCCGATCGAGCGGCCGCCTCGCCCGGGTGGTCCGTCCTCGTTGGCCTGCTTGCCCTGATCGGCATCCCGTTCCTGCTCGCGCTCGTTGCCGTTACGATCGTGGGCATTCCACTCGCAATCCTCGGATTGTTCGGGTATCTCTTCGTCCTCTGGGTGGGTGTCGTCTACGGCGAGTACGCGGTCGGTCGCTGGCTCCTCGGCCGCCGGAGCGAGGAGCCGAACCGGTGGTACGCGCTGGGGCTCGGCCTGGTCCTCTTTGCGGTCCTCGGGGCGATCCCTGTCGTCGGCGGGTTGCTCGTTTTCAGTGCCCTGCTGGTGGGCCTCGGCGGGCTCGTCAGCGCGATCCGGGGGGCGTACCGCCGCCGCGGCTCGGGGGCGACCCCGACGACGGTCACGGAGGGATCGGAGTCGACGTCCCCGGTCTGAGTCGGATTTGCGACAGCCAGCTGTTTGTTTTCGGACTGCTGCGACACGCTCATGCCCATTCGACCGGTAGCACCGGCCGAACGATGCGCGTGACCGTCGACGTGGTCGGCGACCGAAGCGAGGAGGTCTCGATCGAGGAGGGGACCTACGGGGACCTCCTCGCGGCCGTCGACCTGAGCCCCCACGAGGCGAGCGTCTTCGTCGACGGCCGGCCGAAACCCGCCGACGAGCCCGTCACCGAGCGCGAGGTGCAGGTCGTGCGACTCGTCCAGGGCGGATGATCGTCGAGGAAGCCGGGCCCGAGGACCTCGCGGCGGTGATGAACGTGTTCGACGGGGCCGACCTCGAGGTGTCCGCCGAGACGGTCGACGCGCACATCGATCGGAGCGAGGTGCTCGTGGCCCGTTCGAAGCGAGGGACAGTCCTCGCTGCCCTCGTCGGTCGCCCACGCGAACGGGACGTTCGGATCGAACCGATCGCGGTGCGTCCCGGGCGGCGAGGCCAGGGGATCGGGACGGTGTTGATCAGGGAAGCGGGCACGCGATGGGGGCGGCTGACGGCCAGTTTCGATCGGGAACTGGCCCCGTTTTACCGACAGGCCGGCTTCGAGGTCGACTATGGGGACCGGTGTAGCGGTCGGTTGGACCCGAACGGGTAGCTTTCCGGTGGCACCTGGCCGTCGTCTTTTCGGTCGTCGAGGGAGTCGAAGCGAGCATTGTGGCGAATCGTCGATCGGTACCCTTTTCCTTTAGATGTCCTATTTGCACATATATGAATATGGGCCCGCGGTCGGGAGCTGAAACCGGCGACAGGGAGGCAACCTCGCCACGTCGAGACGACGCGTGCTGCACCGCCGTGGGACATGACCTGTCCGATTATCGGATCGAACGGGACGTCCAACTGCTCGCCGCGATGGGTAACGAGACCCGGTATACGGTCCTTCGGCTCCTCTCGGGGGCTTCCGGGCCGGTCTGTGCCTGTGACCTCGAGCCCGAACTCGCGGTGGATCAGAGTACGGCCAGCCGGGCGCTGAAGCGACTGTACGAGGCCGAGCTCGTGGATCGTCGAAAGGACGGTCGCTGGCGGTACTACTCGACAACGGATCGAGCGGAGCGACTGCTTTCGACCCTCGACGCGCTCGGAGGTGCGTGATCGTGGCCGAGGAAACGGCCGCCGACCGGGACGGCGGCGACTCCTCTGGGACCGCCGAAGAAACCAGAGCTGTCGTCCGGGAACGGTACGGCTCGATCGCGGCCGCAGACGGGTCGGCGGACCGGGAGGGTGACGTGACCGGCGAAGCGGACGGGTGCTGTGGCGGCTCCGAAACCGCGGAGGAGTCGTCCTGCTGCGGGAACGAGCCGGCCACCGACTTCAGCGAAACCCTCGGCTACGACCCGGCCGGCCTCGAGACGGTCCCCGAGGGGGCGAATCTCGGATTGGGCTGTGGCAATCCCACCGCGATCGCCGAACTCGAGCCGGGGGAAACCGTGCTGGATCTCGGCTCCGGCGGCGGATTCGACTGCTTCCTCGCCGCCCAGGAAGTCGGGCCCGCGGGCCAGGTCATCGGCGTGGACATGACTCCCGAGATGGTCGAGACGGTCCCGGCGGAACGCGGAGCGCTCGGATCTCGAACACGTGGAGTTCCGGCTCGGCGAGATCGAACACCTGCCGGTCGCGGACAACTCGGTGGACGCGATCATCTCGAACTGCGTGATCAACCTCTCCCCGTCCAAAGAACAGGTCTTCGCGGATGCCTTTCGGGTCCTCAAACCGGGGGGACGGCTGGCGATTTCGGACGTCGCGATGACCGAGCGGGGCCAGGCCGAACTCGACCAAACGGATCTCGAACAGTACGCGAGTTGCATCTCCGGTGCGGCGACGATCGAGCGATTGGACGAGCTGCTCACGGAGGCTGGTTTCGAGTCCGTGACGGTTCGTCCGAAGGAAAATAGCGAGGTGATCATCGACGTAATGTACGACGCCCCGGACGCCAGGAACCTCCTGCATTCGGCACTCATTCGGGGCCGGAAACCGCCGGTGTAGCTCCTCGCTTTCGGGGGGACTCGGTCGACACCGCCAGGTTTCCGAAGTCAGTCGACGGGCTCGGAACTTTGCTGGGTCCACCGCTTTTCGACGTCGCGGTTGGCGACCACGACGAGGTGTCCCTCCGTGTCACGGATCCGGGTCTTCCGAAGGTCGATCCGCTCGATGGTGCCCGAGACCGAGGCCGTCTCGACGGCATCGCCGATGTTGAAATCGGGGTCTTTGAGGAGGTAGACCCCGGCGACGGTGTCCGCGATCATCTCCTTCAGTGCGAACGCGATCCCCAGCGCGATGAACCCCGTGGCAGTCCCGAGGCTGGCCGCGACCTCGCCCATCCCGACGAGTTTCAGCAGGACCAGCAGCGCCCCGAACCAGAGGAGCCCGCCGATTACGACCACCGAAAGGTCGACGATCATGTCCTGTTCGGCGGGATAGGCCCGGTCGAGTATCCGTCGCAGGACCGAGAGAACGACTCTGATCCCGATGTAGGCCAGTCCGAGAAACAGGAGCCCGGAGAGCAACCGGGGCAACGCTTCGACGATCGAACCCAGCAGCTCGCCGAACACGTCCCCGATTAGGCCGACGATCGGGCCCGAAACCTGGAGGAGCATATCCGAACGTCCGTCGAGACACGGCTTAAAGCTGGGTGCCGGGTGTCTGGCCGACGCTCCGGTTTGAAGACGCGACCGATTCGGCCCCTCGGACAACTCGACTGCGTTGCGGCCGGAAGGACTACGGACCGCGCACGGCGTAGAACAGGCAAATGCGAGTCAGCGTCATCGGCGGTGGGACGGTGGACGGGGATACCGAGCAGGTGGCCACCTCGCTCGGGCGCCAACTCGGGGATCGGGGCCACGAGGTGGTCTGTGGCGGGCTGACGGGCGTCATGGAGGCGGTCGCTCGCGGTATGGACGAGGTCGGTGGCCGAACGATCGGCATTTTGCCCGGCGACGACCCGGCCGCGGCCAACCGGTATATCGACGTGCCGATCGCGACCGGAATGGGGTCGGCCCGGAACGTGCTCGTCGTCAAGAACGGCGAGGCGGCCATCGCCGTCGACGGCGCCACCGGCACGCTCTCGGAGATCGCCCACGCGCTCGACATGGGCCGGCCGGTCGCCGGACTCGACACGCACGACGTCGAGGGCGTGGAGCCCGTCGAGACGCCGGCTGCGGCGGTGGCGTACGTCGAGCGCGCGGTCGACTGATTACCCCTCTCGTCGTCTGTCACCCCTCTGCACCGAGCAGGGTCGAAACCGCCGAATTTGCCAGCGAGCGCCGCCGGATGGCAAAGCCCCAACCTGCCGGGATTGAAACTTGTTAGCATGACACACCGACGCGAGTTCCTTCGAACTGCCGTCGCCGGCGGTCTCGTGCTGGTCGCCGGCTGTGCGGGCGGGGGAAGCGACACGGGGAATGGCACCACCGAAACCGGACCGGCGACCGTCTCGATGACCGATTCCCAGTTCGACCCGCGGAACATCGAGGTCGACGCCGGGACGACCGTCACCTGGACGAACGATTCCGGGATGGATCACACGGTGACCAGTGCCTCGACGAACTGGGAGAAAGACACCGTCGTGGCAAGCGGCGAGGAGACGACACACACCTTCGAGGAGAGCGGCGTCTACGAGGTATACTGTGCCTATCACGGCTCCGCGGACCTCTCGGGCATGAGCATGAAAGTCGGCGTGGGGGATGCGACGATCGAGGAGCCGCTGGGCGAGTCGAGTGACGACGACGGTGGCGGCCTGTACTGAGAACCGGGCTCGGGAGCCTACACCAGGGGTTCGACCAGCTCCCGGCCGGCCGCGAGCAGCGCTTCGACCCGATTCCGGCTCGCCGCCTCGGCGTAGACCCGCATCTTCGGTTCCGTGCCACTCGGGCGGACGAGCAGCCACGAACCGTCTTCGAGCAGCGCCTTGACGCCGTCGGCCGGGTTTGTGTCCTCGACCGACCGGTCCGCGATGGTCTCGGGGAGGGTCTCCGCCAGCTCGGCGATCACGCGCTCCTTCTCGGCGTCGGGACAGTCCACGCTCACCTTGTCCTGGTGGATTTCGCCGTGTTCGTCTCGAAGGGCGTCGAGCCGGTCGTCGTAGGCCCGTTCGGCCTCGGTCGCGGCCGCGAGGAGCGCCATCAGCACACCGTCTTTCTCCCGGATGTGTCCGCGGATCGAGAACCCGCCGGACTCCTCCCCGCCCATCAGCGCGTCGTGTTCTTGCATGGCCTGGGCGACCCACTTGAACCCTACGGGCGTCTCGATCACCTGTTCGCCGTGGGACGTCACGACCCGGTCGATCAGGAACGTCGTCGAGACGGTGCGGACCGCCGGGCCCGATTGCTGTTCGAGGAGGCGGTCGTAGGTCGCGGCGAAAAACAGGTTCTCGTCGAGGTAGCCTCGCTCGGGCGTCACGACCGCCAGGCGGTCGGCGTCGCCGTCGTTTGCGATCCCGAGGTCGGCGCCGGCTTCGACGACTGCGTCGACGAGCCCCTGGAGGTTCTCCTCGCTCGGTTCCGGCGGGGTCCCCCCGAATTCCGGGTCCAGTTCGCAGCGACGGCGGGTAACCGTTGCCCCGGCCGTCTCGAGCAGGCGGTCGGTGACCCCGCGGCCGCTGCCGTGCATCGCGTCGTAGACGATCTCGAGCCCCGCGAGATCAGGTTCGACGAGGTCCATCGCGTGGCTCGCGTGGGGTTCGCGGTAGTCGACCTCGCGGATCGATCCCCACCCGGCTTCGGGCAGCGGGTCGGGTTCGGAAAGCCGGGATTCGATGTCGTCGGTCGTCTCGGGCATCGCGGGGGCGGCGTCGGCCGGGAAGAACTTGATGCCGTTGTACTCCGGTGGGTTGTGCGAGGCCGAGATCACCAGCCCGCCCGCGAGATCCCGATCCGCGATGGCGTAGGCCACGAGCGGGGTGGGGACGTCGCGCTCGGGGAGCATGACATCGAAGCCGTTGGCGGCGAGCACCCGGCTGACCTCCTCGGCGAACCCCCGGGAAGTCTCCCTGGCGTCGTAGCCCACGGCGACTGGGCGGTCAGCGAGGCCTTCGGCCGCGAGGTGATCGGCGGTCGCCTGTGCGACCATCCGGACCCGTCGATCCGTGAAGGTATCGAGAGTCGCCCGCCAGCCGGAGGTGCCAAACGAGATCTGGTCCATGTGCGGGCGATGGCGGGGGTGGGAAAAAACCGTGCCGGTGCTCCCCTTACACGGACCGGGTTTTCTGCCTTCTGAGACGTTCAGGACCCCACCGCCTGAACATCCAGCCAAGATGTTTCAATCCCGGTTCGGGTTTTCTGCCTTCTGAGACCTTGAACACCACCACTAGAACGGTTCCGCATGGACAGTTTCAATCCCGGTTCGGGTTTTCTGCCTTCTGAGACTCGAGACGACCGGCAGGCGGGCTGGCTCTAAGGCGCGGTTTCAATCCCGGTTCGGGTTTTCTGCCTTCTGAGACGCGTTGATTGGACGGCACGGTTCGCAGGACGGTTTCATTGTTTCAATCCCGGTTCGGGTTTTCTGCCTTCTGAGACGCGCTCCGCAAGCCGAAGAACCGCGAGAACGCACAGGTTTCAATCCCGGTTCGGGTTTTCTGCCTTCTGAGACCAGTCGTTGACCCCTTTATCCAGAGCAATACCCTTGTTTCAATCCCGGTTCGGGTTTTCTGCCTTCTGAGATACTCGCAACCCTACGGGGTTGTCGCGTTCATACATAGTTGCCGTTTCAATCCCGGTTCGGGTTTTCTGCCTTCTGAGACCCAACCCTACGGGGTTGTCGCGTTCATACATAGTTGCCGTTTCAATCCCGGTTCGGGTTTTCTGCCTTCTGAGACGTGCATTCGCCACCCTTCGTAATCCACGCGAACCCAGTTTCAATCCCGGTTCGGGTTTTCTGCCTTCTGAGACTTCCTGACGCCCGGTTGTACTGGTGTAAAACTCCCGGTTTCAATCCCGGTTCGGGTTTTCTGCCTTCTGAGACGCGATTCGCGGCCGTAGGCCGTACACGTAGCCGTGCAGTTTCAATCCCGGTTCGGGTTTTCTGCCTTCTGAGACGCTTGGCTTGTTCGGCTTTGGGTTTATCACCATGTTTCAATCCCGGTTCGGGTTTTCTGCCTTCTGAGACTGGAACGACACCGACGGGGCGATTATCTTCTATGAGTTTCAATCCCGGTTCGGGTTTTCTGCCTTCTGAGACGCTTGAAACGTGAGCGTATGAGAGGGGGACATCCAACGGTTTCAATCCCGGTTCGGGTTTTCTGCCTTCTGAGACAGCCCTGTTGAACCTGTCCGAACGCGACGAACTGCGGTTTCAATCCCGGTTCGGGTTTTCTGCCTTCTGAGACTGGGGGTCAAAATCAGCCCACAGAGGCCATAAATCTTCCTCTGGACATCAAATGCCGACCAGTTTTCGTGGACGGGGGCTATACACCCGATACAAAAAGATCCACGAACTAGTTATAGGACGTTCGACTGCTCTTCGGGCGGTTCTGTCCCGAGATCAGTGGTGTCCCGGAGGCAGGCATCACACAACCGGTAGATTCGAATCCGATCGTCGTCCTCGGGCTCGATGTGTGACTCGAGTTCGTCCTCTAACTCCACTCGTTCCGTTTTGCTAACGTTGAGTTCGAAGACGCTGTATTGCTTCCAGGCCCCGTAACGTTGCAGCGTTCGATACACTCGGCGACGGTTCGAGTCCGAACTGACGTCGTAGGTGACGGCAAGTCGCATGGTTATCTGTCGAATGAGAGTGCGTGATATTCGTTCAGTTCGTTCGTGATCGCCTTTCGGAGGAGGATCGTTTGCTGTCTGATGGCCTTCCGCCGAGTCACCCGGTAGTCGAAATACGGGTGCGTGAACTCCTCCTGCATGAAGTCCTCGAACTTCGAGAGGTAGGTCTTGAACGCGTCCTCTGAGAGGTGATTGTCCTTGTTGAAATCGTCGTGGGTGAACACTCCCCGATTGATCAGTCGGGTCACAAGCGCGTCACAGAATATCGGCCGGAATTCCTCCTCGAGGTCGAGCGCGAGTGACGGTCGTCCGTGTCGATCGGCGTGCAGTACGCCGAGGAACGGATCGAGGTTGTACTGCCGAAGCGCGCCCATCGCCTCGTTCTTCATGAACGTGTAGGTCAACGAGAGGAGTGAATTGACGTGATCCTCCGGCGGTCGCTTGGTTCGCTTCTCGAAGGTCCAGTCTGAGACGAGCGTCTCGTCGAGACGGCTGAAGTACCGCTCGGCCGCCTCGCCCTCCGTTCCGCGGAGGTCGTCCTTATTCGAGGCGTTTCGGGTCCGTTTTCCGAGGTCCTTGAGCACCTCCGTCCCACGGACGCCCTTTCGTGAGAGAAGCGTTCGCTGGTTGCGGATCTTCGCGGCGATCATCGACTTCGCGATCGCGAGTTCCTCCGAGAAATCCAGTGCGTACTGGGCCCGTCTGATCTCCGCGATGGTGTTTCGCTCCGGGACGAAACTTCCGCGGTACTTCCCGTGCTGGGTGAAGTAGTTGAGCGACGATCCCGTACCGGTTCGCTTCGGCCAGAAACGGCGTGGTGAAATTGACCCCGCCGAAGACGTTGATCGTATCGAGCTTTTCTTTGGGGTAGGTCGCGAGTTCCGGGTCCTCGTCTTCCTCGGCGTTTGGGTCCCAGACGACGATCCGGCCCTCTGCGGTGCGGACCTGGGTGCCCTGCTTGGTGACGTAGACGACCGACTCGTCTAACATTCCTTCCGTCGATTTCATCCGTCCACCTCCCAGCCCGTTCCGCGGGCCCGCTCGGGTTCGAGTTGCGCGGTTTCGGCGGGCATGCAGTACTGGCGGGTGGAGCACTTCTCGCACTTGTTTGGGTTGTCCGTGAGTGATGGGACAGAATCCGGCGACATCGACCGCATTGATTCGATAGCCTCACGGACCGCTTTCCGGTGGTCTGCCGTGATGGGGATGTGCATTCGTTGGTCGGTTTCATAGAGGTAGATCGCTCCCTCTCGGACGTCCTCTCCGATATTTTCTTCCAGCAGGAGACAATACGCCGCAAGCTGGATTTCATCGTTCCAGTAATAGTCGCCACTTTCGGCACGCTTCCGTTCGATCGGGACTGTCCGTCCGTCCTCGAGATCTATTACGTCGATTTTTCCTTTGAGCCCGAGTGTATCAGATTCGAGGTATAACTCGTCGATCCAATTGCCCCGAGACGCTTTGTTCTCGTGTCGTGTTTTCCCTTCTATCCGGTAGTAATTCCTCCCTTGCGTGTCGAAAAATTCGAGATACCAGTATCGACGCGGACAGTAGAGGTATTGGTTCAAATCCGAGACGTTGACGAGGTTTTCACTCATAGGTCTCTCTGGTATGCGGTGACCGTCGGAATTCCATCGAGCTCGACTTCAATTTCGAACTTCCCGCAGCGAACTAACGTCGGGACGGCGGCTTCGGTTATTCGGACTCGGTCAAAGAACAGGTGAAGCAGATCACTGCTAATGCCGACTTTAGCGTCGATATCTCCCCGATCAATCTCGCCGTGGATCCATTGCTGCAAATCATGCTCGATGTCCTGAGTGGAGGAACCATAATCCCGAGGTCGGGATTCGTAACCTGGTAGTCGAGCGGTCACCTGTGGTCGGATATTCGTCCTGTACTTCGCCGAGGACGATCACGGATTCGTCCTCGACAGTTTCGATGTCATAGTATCGAAGCGTCGAAAGAAGGTCGTAGCTCGTTAGGGCGGTCCGGTCGCCTCTCGGATATCTAATTTCGCCAGTCAACGATCGACCTCTCAGACCACGGAATGCACCGAAACAATGATCGGTGAATTCGAGAATTTTCGTTTCGGGATCGTTTTCCTGAAGTGGATCTCCGAGCCCTCCGACCTCGTTTTCGAGGACGTTCCTGATTGCATCCATAAACCCCTTCCACCTCCCATATTGATTCACGGACGCGAAGTCCTCCTGGAGTTCGAGATTGTAATCCCGCTTTCGCACGTGAAGGGCGTATGCAGCTCGAAGTCCGACCAGATCATCGAGGCTTTTGATTTGCATTTGGGAGTTTCCCAGCGCATCTACAATCAATTTGGAAAACTCTGGAAACGACAGATCGTCTCCCCACGGAAGCTGTCCCAATCCATAGACGTCAACCGTTGCTTTGGCCTGTCGGCCCGCACGGCCGAACCGTTGGAGAAAATCACTTCCGGCAGTCGGCCCTTTCGGTGTCTCCATGATCAACGTTCGAATGTCGTAATCGAGACCGACTTCACCCTTGCTTGTGGTGTTCAATATCGAAAACTCGGATTCTTCGAGATCGAAGTCGGGGTCGTTCGTGTCAAAACCGTTGTCTTTTTCGATTCGTTCGAAGAGATCTGGATGGTCTGATTCGAGGTATGAATGAAAATCGTTGCTGTCCTTTACTCCATTAAATACGACAACGGCGCGGGTTTCCCCCCGATCGACCCCTTCGATAGCCTCCCGTAGCTGTTCGGCTACTGCATCTTTCTTCTCGATGATCCGATCTGCCTCTTGGCGGTGGAGTTCGACATCGTATCGAAATTGATCGCCATTGGAATCGTATTCCGAGGAAATCCCTCTCACGGGAATTTCGAAGATGGTTTTCACGAATTCCACGAACTCCTCATTCGGCGTTGCTGATGCGAGTAACACTTGGGCGGCTGGATTTCGGTCGACAATAATTCTCGTTTGAAGCAGCAGTCCGCTTGCCGCAAGGTCACCGTAGAAGTGAAACTCGTCATAGACGATGGCGTCGAATTTATCGAAGAATTCCATCGCCTGTTTCCCCGCGTACTGTCCTTGGATAACCGCCTGCAATATGTCCGGATTGGTCAGTACGACATCGTGGTCTGCCGCAAATCGATTTACAGCTCGAAGCAAATTTTCGGTCCGTTGCCTATGGTGTCCTTCTAGCGTATCGCCGGTCAATACCTTCGTTTGAACGCCATCTTCTTCAAACCGGTTTGCTTGTTGGTTTAACAGGGCGTTTGTGGGATAGACGAGAAGCGTAATTCCATTCGAGTCGATGAGTTCGTGAAACGTCGCAGTTTTCCCAGCCCCTGTCGGTGCCCGGAGGACTGCAACCTGCTCTTCTCCTTCATGTACCCATTCCGCAACTCGATTTTGAAATGCCCGAGCATAATCGAATCCACGATCCGGAAAACCGTATTTGGCTTCCTCGGTCGCCAGACTCGCTCCCTTTATCAAAGTCATACCACTTTTGGAATGACGCGATCACGGACGAAATCTGGCTCCACACCGACGAAATGCTGCAGTCGAGGATCGTTTCCTCGCTGAAACGACGCACTTCGTTCGACGACCTCCGAGAGCAAATCCGCCGGCAAATCGTACACTTCCGAGAGGAGGAATTTGTTCAATACTACTGTATCGAGGGTTTGCTCTCGTGCCCGAAACTCGCCGGTCTGTTTGACGCCCATTCGGAAGAACGGTTTCTCGGGAAGTCCTTCGTCACTCCAGACGGTGAACTCGTACCGTGACCCCGGGGCGATACCGACGTAATTTCGCATGGTTTGCCACGCCGCTCCCGATGTTTCAAGAATATCAGGAACCGATTTCTTGCCATTTATTCGTTTCGCGATCTCGCGCTGGTTCGTCGTGAAATGACGCTCGGAGCGGTAGTCTACACTCCGGAACGTTCGTTCGTCAGTTTCGACGCTGATCGGCCGCATATCGGTGACGAAAAACGGTTGCTCGACGAGGTGGCTGTAGTCCGGGGTGGTTGCTTCATCGCCAAGCTCCGCATAACGCTTTTCGAGCCCGAAATATCGGTATCCGAGTGCGTGCATCAGTGCCGTTGCCGATAGCATTGGCTCCGTCCGTATCGACCGCCCCTCCGAGCTGGAATAGAAGAGCGGGGCGAACAGTTGCGCCTCGTAGGTTTGTTCAATCATCCCCAAGACCGAAAGTTTCCCTGGCTGTCGCGGTTAGGGACGCGAACTCCTCTGCGAGGACATCATCGGCGTCGTCAGTTTCCCGCGCTGCTACTGCTTTCATTTGTGTAAACCATGATGGGAACGAGTCCGCACCCGGGATGTCACCGTAGACTTCCCAATCGGATCGCCGAGTAGCCCGAAATATACTCCCCAATACTTTCGATCGGATCTTCATCCGGAGCGTGATATTCCATGAGGAGTTCCCCAGTCGAAAGTGAGGTGTCGTGGTTGCCGAGCACGACTCCGAGGATTTCGTTTCTGACGTTCCGCCCGGTTCGAGTTTCCCTGGCACCGTATTTGCCAGTATTCAACACGTTGTGCATGACATACAGCAACATTTCGGGAGTTGCAGCTTCGAGCGTAATGAAATGGATGAGTGAATTTCCGGGTTGAACTTTGACGAAATCGAAGAGCGCTTCGGACTGCTCTCCTTCCTCATTCCGCATCGTCCCCGATTCGTGGACGGCGTTTCGTGTCTCCTTGTTCATCAGATCGTACTCTTCAGTCGTGTATGTGTATCCCTCGACGACCCGGGATTTGAACGCGAAATCCTGGTCGCCAGTTCCAGCAAGACCGTAAGTAACAGTCCCGACATTGAGCGACTCTTCGAGATTGGTCGGCTCGTTGTAGGCGTACTCTTCATGGACCAGCTCGTCGTCCAATCGGCGCAGGAGATCAAGCCCAGTCAGTCGCTCCTTACTCGTGAACTTCTCCCCATTCACCTGGGCGTGGAGTTTGTCACCGAATTCTTGTGTCTCAGCCCGATCGTGGTTCGAGTTCCTGAACAGCGTCGGTTCGAGAATGTCCCGTCGAACGATGAGCGTCGTCGACGGCTTGCGCTTTCGGTAGATGTCGAACGATTCCACGAGGCCTTTATCGGGGGTTTCGAGTGTCATTGTTAGTCGTAGAGGAGTTGGTCGTACGCGTAGTAATACGAGTTCACCAGCGCGTCTTCCCAGTCCGAGAGTTTCTTCAGATCGTACAGGTCGTTCTCGACAAGGTACGATCGGAGCGCTTCGACGAAGGCTTCAGCTTCTTCGGTCGTCACATGCCCGGCGTAATCTTCCCGGTCCGCAGCCGCGTACACCTGGCTTTCGACGTATTCCAGCAACTCCGTTTCATCCATGTCTTGATGCATGCCGCTGAGGAAGGCATCTAACGCCTCGCGGAAGACCTTCGTTTTCTTGTATTTACTGTCGAATTGTTTGCCAAAGAGCTCGATGCCCCGTTCTGCCACTGTTTGCATGTTCATGAGTGCGTCTTCATGGTACGTTTCGAGGTACGATTTGAGGTCTGGCAGTCCCGTTGCGTTGTCGTGATTGACCACCGCGAAATTCGTGATGCTGTGGAACGTATCCTGATCGAGTTGCAAGTACGGGTTGGACATGTTCGCATCCATGCCAACCATACTCATAATTTTGAACAACGAAAGTGCTCGACGGAGGTGTGAATCCGTCGTTCGATTAGCGAAATTGGGCAACGGACCGAACCGCTCCGCTTCGTCAAGTCCCAGGAGTTCTTGTGGTCGGGTGGCTTCTTCGTCCGTGAAAACGGAGTCGGCACTCCGGAAGCGCGTGAACGGGCGTCCGATCACCACCTTCATCCCAGATTCCTGGGCCGTCCGCATGATTTGGCGGACGACTGCCATCCGGTGATTTTCGTCAATTATGTAGAAGGGCTGGAGGAAGTACTGCGGCCCAATGAGAGTCTTCGTAACTTCCGTGTCGTCGATGTCGATGGTATCATCTTGGATTATACTTCCTGAGCGGCGACCCCGGACCTGGACATCTCCGAGGAAGTCATCGAAGTAGAAATATGCGACTTCGATGTCGTTGCTGGTGCTTATTCCACTCTCCTCACAAATGTCTGCAAGGAGTGCGTATTCGAGATTGCACACCTCACAGATCGATTTATATTTCGCGTGTGGTTCAACACGACGCGAATATTCCTGTGTTCGATAGATCCCAGTCAGTCCTTTCTGATACTTGGTCTCCGTTTCTTCGCCACAAAGGAAACACATTCCCGACTTTGAGCCAAGCGATTTTATGGGCGCTTTTCCAAAGAACCGATCCACCGCCCTTCCGATGGCGTCACTTTCTGGAACGAGATCTTCGTGGAGTTCTGGGCGGATATCCGAAGCAAGCGACTCAAGGAACTCTCGATGCTGATCGAATTCACGAATCAAATAGGCAATGAAGTGAATTTTTACTTTCTGGCCGCCTTGTTCTTCCCGGATTTCGTCGTAAGCTGATTGGACCGTTTCGTCGTCAAACTCACATATTCCGTCGAGATAGATAGCTTTCCCCAAGATCGGGAAGAATTGATCGAAGTCTTCAGGGATATACTCGAACCCGTCGACTCCGGCTGTTCCATCGCGAAGTAATTCGCGAAACGCTTCTGCGATGATGTCCTCTTTTCTTTCGACTGGAATGCCGACTTCATCAAGGATGTCATAGTCAAACGCGTTCCAGTTGAGCTTGCACGAGAAATCAAACTCATCTTCGATCCGTTTTGGAAGAGTTGCTTCAACCTGCTTTTGAAGCGCTGTTCGTTCAATTTCTTCGCCGAGATAGACGATCGAATCAGTAGTACTTCCAATTGGCACACCAACGCCATCGTGATCAGCTTTGCCGCCTATGATTTCTTTTACCGATCCAACCAGTAAATCATTCAGTAAGGGTTGTTCGAGGGAGTCGAAGGACAGCTGCTGAGCGTGCTTTTCGCCGAATTTCTCTACGAGCTTTCGGTAGACCCCGCCAACTCCGTCCCGTTGGGCGATTGACGCGACTTGATCGCCGATTCGGACGTAATCCTCGAGGCCACGGAATTTCGTTTCGACACTCCGGGATTCTCTGGTGTCCTCACCAATCTCACATCGTTGGACTAAGTACAGGAGGTCATCGCGATACCCCTCCCCGAGAAACTCCTCGATTCCGAAGTCATCGCCCTCGATATCGAAATCCTCGTGATCGCCAAAATAGACGTCGAAGGCGGTTTCAGTATTCGCATTCGCGTCGAAGCCATAACGCTCTCGCACATATTTGTTCGTGTCGTGAAGAGCAGTTGCAGACGCCAATACGCTAATTTCCTTCTCATAATCCCCAATCTCCTCCCCGGGCGAGAACGCATCATACACAAAGGAGTTTACAGCAACCGTGACGGAATTTAAAATATGGGCTGCTAATGACGTGTTCTCCTCCTGCTTTAGTTTCGAATCGAACTCCCCCGCTTGCGCAATGATTTTCGGGTAAAGCTTACCGACTATCCATGAATGGGCTTCTTGTGTGGCTTGGATTATCGATCCGTCGGTTTGTGTCATTCTTTCACATTCACCTCCACTTCCCCACAGCCCCTCGCCACCGAACTTCCCACTCCACTATACCCACCGAACAGCGCCAGCGCAGTCACCGCGTTTTCTAGACTCTCGCTCGCGTCCTTGAACTCGTACGCACACGTGCCAGTGAACCCCTGTGAGAACAGGTTCCGGTTCTCGCCGTCCTCGGTCTTCACCCGATTGACCAGCACGCTGTGGGTCTCGAACCCATACTCTCCGTGCCGACCCGGGTCGGGCTTCTCGATCAGGTGTTCCTTTAGGGCCGCCCGCTCGAAGTCCAGTTCCAACTCATCCGGTGCCGAACGGTTCCACTTCCCCAGAAGCGAGTTGAACACGGCCCACCGGTGGGGAAACATCGTCGTCACCTCGCCGGCCTCCTCGATACAGGTGGGGGAACGAAACGTCATCTGAATCGTGGGGTTCTCGAATTCGGCGGCACGCTTGAGCAACTCCTGGTGGCTCGCGTTCTCGCTCTCGAAGCGCTCCACGGCGAGTGAGCCGTGACTCAACTCGATAGACTCGCCTTCCAGAACGAGCGCGTTGACGAGGGCCTGAAATACTGCCGCGTCGTCGGGGTGGACGATTCCGAGCGAGAGTGTGTACGTCTCGTCCGGGAGGAGGGTCTTGTGATGTGGCCGCTCGCTCTCGCCGAAGAGCCCTCGCAATCCACTCGAGTGGAGACTGCCGAGCTGGGAGTCGTGGACGCGTTCCCCCACGGACTCGTCCACGTTCGAGAGCACTGACAACAATGCCGAGTATACCGAGTATCCGTCCGACTGCGGGACCGGAAATCGCGATTCGGGTGAGAGCGTCGCCTCGATCCGTCGAAGCCTCGAACTGGACTGCGGTTCCAGTCCCTCGGTGGTCGGCATGCCACCGCGTTCTGCCGATACCCACTTAAAACTTATTTGAAAAGTAACAATATATTCGCTCCGCTGCATCCATTCCGCACACAATCCGCCCTCGTGCAGCGATAGCCATTTCTTACTGGCGATTGAGAGCAAATGCGTGCGAACGTACCTCACACCAATCGGCTACGATACGCGTCGGGTCACCCGTCCGGTCGTGACGACCGGACTGAGCACGGACGATTCGGTGATTATGATCCGCCCGGAGAGCGAATCGGACACGGAACGGGCGAATCAGGCGATTGCAGACGTCGAGCAACTACTGCACGAAATTGAACCGGCCGCGACCGTCGACGTCGAGCGCGTCTCCGTCGAGGACTTCGAGACCACGATTCGGGAATGCACTCGGA
The DNA here is from genome assembly GCA_034520565.1 of Halodesulfurarchaeum sp. GTDB lineage: Archaea > Halobacteriota > Halobacteria > Halobacteriales > Halobacteriaceae > Halodesulfurarchaeum. Next base: position 473,760 of record JAXHNL010000002.1, on the reverse strand, counting down.
TCATCCGAGCGACGCCGGCTGATTCGAAGACGATCCTCTCTCTGGGTGGCGGTGCACGGGACGTGTTGTTGCCCTTGACCGTCGCCTCGCTTGCCCTGCCGAACGAGGTCGATCACACGCTGTTTTTCAGCGACCTCGATCACGACGTTCGCGCCGTTTCACTCCCGAACGTGATGGCACAGGTGCCCGCGCGGGCGAGAGAGACGCTTGCGACGATCGTAACCGACGGGGACTGGCTTTCTCTCACGAAACTCGCCGAGGAAACGGACTCCTCGAAAAGTACCGTCATTCGACACGTCCAGGATCTCGAATCTGCCGGCGTCATCGAGTCCGACACCAGCGAGAAGGCAAAACGAGTCACGTCGACGCTGTCGGGCGAATTGCGTTCGTCCGGTTGGCCGGGCGGGAGATGAACGATCCCGCCGGGTTTCCGCGCCGTTCCGTCCCGTTCACCATGGAAACCCCCGCTGTGGGCCCTATCGCGCATGATTTGGGAACGTTTATTAGGTGCCGTTGGGAAAACAGGTTCGTATGGCAGACCTGATCGTCAAAGCCGCCGTGAAGGAAGCACTCGACGACAAAAACGTCTCTTCGGACTTCTACGATGCGCTCGACGAGCGCGTCGACGACCTCCTCGCCGACGCCGGCCGTCGGGCCGAGGCGAACGGCCGAAAGACGGTCCAGCCACGCGACCTGTAAGCCGGCTGGCTCCCCTTCTCAGCGAACCGAACGAACCTGTACACCGTCGGGTCCGCCCACGACGATCTCGTCTGCGAGTCCGACGAACAGCCCGTGTTCGAGCACCCCCGGCAGGGTCGAGAGTTCCGTGGCGAGTCCCGCCGGGTCCTCGAGCTCACCGAAATCGCAGTCGAGAACGAAGTTCCCGTGCTGGGTGATCACTGGCCCGTCCTTCTGCCCCGCACTCCGGAGGGTCGGCTCCCCGCCGAGATCGGCGACCGCCTCACGAACCGGCGGGAGCGCATTTGGCACGACTTCGACCGGCACGGGATGGGCGAGCGTTTCGACCTCCTTCGTGTCGTCGACCACGACGACGAACCGATCCGCAGCCGCGTCGACGATTTTCTCGCGGGCGTGGGCCGCGCCGCCGCCCTTGATTAGATTGCCGTCGGCCACTTCGTCGGCCCCGTCGATCGCGACGTCGACCCCGTCGACAGCGTCGAGCGCCGTGAGGGGGATGCCGGTGTCGAGCGCCAGTGCCCGCGATTGATATGAGGTCGGGATGCCCCGAACGTCCAGCCCCTCCGAAACGGCCGTGCCGAGCGCCTCGATCGCGCAGGCGGCGGTACTGCCCGTCCCGAGGCCCACGACGTCACCGTCCTCGACCATCGCGGCCGCCCGCTCGCCGGCCAGCCGCTTTCGCCCCGCGTTCGTTCCGCCATCGCTCATACCACGATTCGCGTACCCGACCGACAAAAAGCCGCGGTTCCATCCGCTCAGCTCTCGGGCTCGACGGCAATGACCGACTCCCCCGCCCGCACGGCTTCGCCCGGTTCGACCGCGAGGTTGGCGGGATCGAATCGCTCCGGAAGGAGGACGTCCGCCCGACTCCCGAAGGAGACGTGCCCGATCCGCTCGCCCCGCTCGATCCGCTCTCCCGGCGACACGTGTGCATGAATGCGTCGGGCGACCGTTCCGGCGATGAGCGTCACTCGCGTGTCCCCGATATCGACGTGCAGGCGCTCGTTCCGGTCGGCGTCCTTCGAGAAGGCCGGCCAGTGCCCGCCCTTGACGTGCTCGACGGCCCCGATTGTCCCCGAAACCGGAGCGCGGTTGACGTGCACGTCGGTCACGTTCATGAACACCCCCACTCGAACCCGTTCGGTTCCCTGTTCGTCCGTGCCGGCCCGTTCGTCGTCGGTTTCGGTCCGAATCACGGACACGGTTCCATCGGCCGGGGCGAGCACCCCCTCCGGCGGGTCCGTGCGCTCGGGATCCCGGTGGAACCAGATGACGAACACGGCGAGGACAGTCAACCCCAGCCCGAGCAGCGGGGAAACGAGCAGCCCCACCGCTCCCGCCCCCAAGATCGGACCCGCGAGTCGCCACGTGCCGGGGGCAAGTTGCATGAAACTCACTCGGTGGGCGCGGGAGTTGGAGCTTTCGGGTGACCGGGCGAGGGCTTTATCGGCTTCGAGTGGGAACTCCCCCCGATGGACGCCTATCACGCCCGCTATCCCTTCCTCCGGGAATCTCGCGCGGCCGTCGAGGAAGCGGGCGTGGACCTCGAGGCCATCGTCGCCGACGACGAGGCGGTCGTGGACCGGGCCCAGGAGCGAGTCGAACGGGCGCTGACGGACCGCGAAATCGGGCCGGCCGCCCGCTCGACGCGGGTCGAACTGCTCTCCTACCCGGTCGCCCGGGTCATCGCCTCGCTCGTCGACGCCTCGATCGTCAGACAGCGCTACGCCGACGCGGAGGCCGAGGCGGCCCGCGAGCGCTTCGAGACGGACTTCGCCGACGAGGACGAGATCGCCTCCGTCGGCACCCCGACGCTCTCGCGGGACACGCTACTCCGGGAGTTCGATCTCGAATCGGCCGTCCGCAGGTCCGATTCGGGCTTCGATATGCAAGTGAGTGAGTACCTCACCTATTCGGCGTCGCTGCGCCAGAGCACGTGGCGTCTTTCGACTCGCATCCTCGATGACGGCTGGGTCCGTGTCACGGCCGACGAACTGGACACGCTCCTCGAACGGGCCGTCAGGGAACGGGTGGAGGAGGGGCTCCCACTCTCCGTCCCGGACTCGATCGCGAGCGAACTGGGCGAGTCGGTCGCCGAAATCGAGTCGACACTGGAGGAGCTTGACCTCACCCGGGAGATCGACACCGTCGTCCCCGAGCTGTTCCCGCCCTGCATGCAGCACCTCCTCGACCGGATCCAGCAGGGCGAACACCTCGCCCACCACTCCCGCTTTGCGATCACCTCGTTTCTCACGAACATCGGCCTCACGACGGACGAGATCGTCGACCTCTATCGGACGAACCCGGGCTTCGGCGAGGAGATGACTCGTTACCAGACCGATCACATCCGTGGGGACACGAGCCCCACGGAGTACACGGCCCCGGCGTGTGCCACGATGAAGGCCTATGGAGACTGTGTGAATCCCGACGACCTCTGTGATGCGATCTCCCATCCACTGTCCTACTACGAGGTCAAACTCGACGACGAGGCCGAGGAGCACACGGACTGGCGGGAGCGAGGGGAAAAAGTCGATGACGAAGACGGCGACGGCGAGGCTGCCGAATCGGACGGTAGAGACACTGGGGATTCCGGAGCGGCGGCCGACGCGACTGACGCCGGCGAAGTCACCGAGGATTAATCCCCGTCGAGAAAGAGCAGCCCGAGGGCGCCCATGACGACGATGAACGCGACGATCCCGGCGACCATGACGAGCGTGCCGGTTTGCGAGCCCGCCGCGGCGCCCATCGTGCTACCGGCGATGAGAAAGGCGATGAAGACCGCGACACCGATCACGGCCAGACCGGTTTGACGGAGCATCTCTCCTTCGATTTCCATGGCGGTCGTTTCGGGCGGGTCCCAAAAAAGCCGTCGAAGCCCCGGTCACACGTGGTACCGCACGCTTTCGCGGCAAACCCCTTTGGGATCCGTTCACTTCGGGTCTTCGCGATCGCTCAGCAGACACGACTCGACGAGTCGCTTCGTTCCACGTCGAATGAGGCCACCGGCTGCCGGTTGCGAGACATCCAGCGCTGTGGCCACCTGGCTGAGAGTTGCGTTCCGGGGCTCTTCGAAATACCCCTTTTCGAATGCGACGAGCAGCGCCTCTCGTTGGCTCTCGGTCACTCCGACGTCCGCAGTCCCCAGTCGACCGTATTCGTTCAGACGCAACAACTCGATATCGACGTCGTGCTGTCGCGCATAGTCCCAGAGCTGGTCCAAGTCCGCTCTTTCGGACATCCATACGGTGAGGAGCCACGTGGAATCCTCGTTTTTCATGTCGAGGATGACGCCGTTTGCGGCCGAAATTATCGGCGAGAGGATCTTCGCTTCGTCTGCATACTCGAAGCGATAGATCGCTTGCTCGGCTCCGGTTTCGATGACTCGCTCGAATTCACCGATCGTCCGATCACTCCGCAATCCGTCTTCGAACCGACCGAAATCAGTCGACGTGATGTGATAGAAGAATTTCCCCGATTTCGGGTCAGTTCCTGCCTCAGACACCGATTCGACTTTCGCACTTCCGTCGTGTGTAACTGTCTCTGTGAGTACGATGTCCGGATGCTCCACTCGAACGACCGCGCTAATTCCAGTCATTGGGTTCTCGGAACGCAACTGTGAGCAGCTGTGCACTGCGCTACTGGTGACCGACGCTCACTCCGCGGTATCGGTTTTGTCGTGAATCTTGGCCTGTTCGCGAGCACTGGGATTGGCTGACTCCTTGAACGGAACCTTCGCGACCGTCGCATATACAGGTTCGCCCGGTTCCGCCGCGTATTCGTCCGGGAGGTGGACGGCGAACTCGACGTCGACGTCGGCGTCATATATCGCGTCGTTGAGCGGCACGTCGGTGGCGGCCTGCAACTTCTCCGCCGGCACGTATCCCAGGCCGATATTGGTCTCGAGTTCCGGATTCCACCACGCCGAGGTCAGATAGCCACATTCCTCGCCGGTTTCCGGGTCCGAGATGAGCCAGAAGTCCGGTGCCCACTCCCGGATCGGCTCGCCCGCGATTTTGAGGCCGACCATTTTGTGCGTGAATGGGAACCCGCCGCTTTCGACGACTTCCTTCTGCCGTTCCAGTTCGGCCTTGCCGACGTAGTCCGCCTCCTTGTCCTCGGGAACCTGATAGCCGAGATTGACCTGGAACGGCGAGTTCTCGTGGTCCATGTCCTGACCCAGTGACAGGATTCCGGCGGCGACACGGCGATGATGGGAGACCGCGGTCACGCCACCGCCGTGATCTTTGACCGTTTCGAGCACCGGATCCCAGACGGCCTCGGCGTTCTTCGTCGCCTCGCGGACGAAGATTTCGAATCCCAACTCCCCGGAAAAGCCCGTCTGGCTCAACAGGACCGGAACCCCGTCGATCGTGGATTCCAGCAACCCGTAGTAGGGAATGTCCTCGACCACGTCGCCGAAGAGGGCTTCAATCACGTCGATGGATTTCGGGCCCTGAACCTGCATCGGCGAGACGTCGAGCTCGTCGATGTCGACCTCGAAGTCAGTGTCGACGGCAACGCCCTGCAACCACAGAAGCAAGTCCGAGTCGGCGACCGAGAACCAGAACTCGTCGTCCTCGGGGCGCAGCAGGACGAAGTCGTTGAGAATGCCGCCGTCCTGGTTGCAGCAGATGGCGTACTTGCCACGGTTCGTCTCGATTTCGGTCGCATCCCGGGTGATGACGTAGTTGACAAAGGACTCGGCATCCGGCCCCTTGACCCGAATCTGGCGCTCGACGGCGACGTCGAACAGTGCGACGTCGTTGACCAGCATTTCGTACTCGGCTTCCAGTCCGCCGTCTTCGGGGTCGATGTACGCACGCGGGTGGTACATGTGATTGTAGGTGGTCGCCTGCCAGGCCCCCTCCTCGATGGAGCGGTGCCAGAACGGCGACTGCCGGACGCGGGTGGAGATCAGGAGGTCGATATCCGCGCCGCCCGTTTGGCGCAGATTTCGTGGAATGGTGCGATCCGATTGATCGATACTGGGGTGATTCGGGTGACGATTTTCTTGTGACATTGGTGGTCTCGTTCGAAGGTGCAATAGAACCGGGTGAGTGATTTCACCCGGGTTCCTTGAATCGACGGGCATCCAAACGGTTGGGTGGTTCCGGCAGAGCGGTCGAACCGATTCTGTTACTTTGGCTCGCTCGTCGGCACATATTGCGACGCCCGTCCGGATGGATAGAAGGGCCGTGACAGCATCTGTTACGACCTTATGAGTATAACCCATTTATTTTGCCTGTGGTGGAACCAACAGTAAACGGCGATAAAGCCGCCGTGAGTGGAGGCTGGCTTGCAGTCCCGCGGAAAAAGTGGGTGCTCGCGGTTGCACCGCTCGCCAATTTCGAGACTCCCTTCGGTCGTCTCGCTTGATTCGCGGTTGCACCGCTCATCTTTTCCGAGACTCTCTCCGTTCGTCTCGCCACTCACGGCTTACTTCGTTCCCCGTTCGCGATCGAGGTCTCGCTCAATTATCCAACCGCTAGCGGTCTTTTTCCCCACGTTTTTCCGAGCGGATGCGCTGCTTCCGCTCGGAAAAAGTGGGGATGCGAGGGATGGGATTCGAACCCATGGACTCCTGCGAGAGCGGGTCTTAAGCCCACCGCCGTTGGCCGCTTGGCTACCCTCGCGCAGTCGGTGATTGGACGACGATCCGGTAAGCCTTTTCGACTCGAACGATCCGCCGGCAGGTGGCTCAGTCCTCGATCGTGACCGATTCGAGAATCACGTCTGCTTTCGGCTGGTCCTGCCGGTCGGTCTTCACGCTCCCGATTTTCTCGACGACGTCCATCCCGTCGATGACTTCGCCGAAAATCGCGTGCTTGCCGTCGAGGTGGGGCTGGGCGTCGAGCGTGATGAAGAACTGCGAGCCGTTCGTGTTCGGGCCCCTGTTTGCCATCGAGACGACGCCGGCGGAATCGTGGGACAGGTCGTCGTGGAACTCGTCGTCGAAGGTGTAGCCCGGACCGCCCTTGCCGGTCCCGGTCGGATCGCCGGTCTGGATCATGAAGTCGCCGATCACCCGGTGGAAGGGGACGTCGTCGTAGAGGGGCTCGTCCTCGACGGTCTCCTCGGTTTCGGGGTCGGTCCAGGTCGTTTCGCCGGTTGCGAGGCCGATGAAGTTCTCGACCGTGCGGGGCTTTCGCTCGTCGTAGAGGTCGATCTCGATGTCGCCCTTGTTCGTGTGCAGGGTCGCAGTCAGGTCTCCCATACCGGAAACAGTCCCGCCGCGGGGAAAACAGTGCTGTTCGCCGGATGGGACTGCTATTCGAGGAGGTCGAGGACCGCTCCCTCGTCGTAGGCCAGGCTGAGCGATCTCGAGCGGCCCCGTCCTTCGAGACTCTCGTACTCGGCTTCGATCAGCCCCAGATCGTCGAGTTTGTTGACGACCTCCGTGTAGCGGGTGTACCCGAGGTCGGTCTCCTCGTGGAAGGACTCGTAGACCGCGCCGGCCTGTTCGGCGTCGGTCTTCGCGATGACCGTCAGGAGCGTTTGCTCGGGATCGGTGAGGCCCTGCAGGTGCCGCTCGAGGTGGACGTGGCGGGCCGAGTCGTAGGCCTTCGAGACGTCCTGGAGTTCGATCGTGCGGGAGGCCCGGCGCTCCGCGTTCAGACCGGCTCGCCGGAGCAGGTCGATTCCCACCCGGAGGTCGCCGGTTTCGGCGGTCAGTTCGGCCACCCGATCGAGCACCTCGGGGGGCACCACGTCCGGCCGGAACCCGACCTCGATTCGGTGCCGGAGGATGTCGACGATCTCGGTCGTGTCATACACCGGGAAGTATGCCTCCTCGGGCCGGAACACGCTCTGGACCCGGCTGTCCAGCCCCTCGATGAGATCGAGGTCGAGGTCCGAGGAGACGAGGATGACCCCGATTTTCGTCCCCGGATGGGCCTCGTGGGCACGCAGCAGGGAGTACAGCGTTTCCGAGACCTCGTTCTCGTAGAAGAGGTAGTTCACGTCGTCGAGCGCGACCACGAGGACGGTCTCCTCCTCGGTGAGCTTCTCGGCGATCTGGCCGAAGAGCTTCTTGAAGGAGATGCCCGAGGCCGGCGGCTCGTACTCGAAGAGGGCCTTGAAGATCCGCGAGAAGACCGCATACCGGGTCGAATCGACCTGGCAGTTCACCCGCACCGCCCGGACGCCCGGCTGGGAGTCCAGCTCGCCGAAGACCTTCTGGATCGCCGTCGTCTTCCCGGTTCCCGGCGGCCCGGTCGCCATGAGGTTGAGCGGGCGGGCCCCCCGGGTCGCCGGGCGGAGCGCGTGGGTGAGCGTTTCGAGTTGGGTGTCCCGGTGGTCGAAGACCTCCGGAACGTAGTCGATTTCGAAGACGTGCTCGTCCCGGAAGATCGACTCGTCCCAGGAGAGCATGTCCTCGTCGGCCATGATGGAAACCGAGCCACCACGAGCACTTAACCCTTCCCGCCAGCATCGCTCCCAACGACGGTTCGGTGCAGTTCTCCGGGGGACGACGGGCCCCGAAGAGACCGGCTCGCTCAGAACTTCTCCAGCAGTTGTCGGTAAAACGACCGTTCGTCGCTGTCGGACTGGGCCTCCCCGGCGAGCTTCTCGACGATGAGCTCCGGGGTCGATCTGGCCAGGTGATTTTTCACCGGCGAGCGCTCCACGCGCAACTCGCCGTCCTCGAGGCCGAGGGCCCGAATCCCGTCGACGGTTACGTCGGTCGAACAGGCCTCGCGGATCCCGTCGGCGAGGTGGGAGACGATGACCGCGGTCGCGCCCGCCTCCTGGAGGGCCTCGACGATGCCGGCGATGATTTTTGCCGAGGCCCCCGGCTCGGTGATGCTCTCGAGTTCGTCGACCAGGACGAGTTTGGTCGCGTCCCCGGCGGCGAGGGAGGCGAAGTCCCGGACCGTCGTTTCGAGCGCGCCCGCGTCGAGCGTCCCGCTCGATTTCGCGTGGTAATGGAGCTCCTCGACGGCTGGCACCCGCGCCGATTCGGCCGGGACCGGGAGGCCCATGTGGGCGAGAATCGTGATCGAGGCGATCATGTCGAGGGTCGTGGTCTTCCCTCCGGAGTTCACCCCCGAGAGGAGGGCCACCCCGCTGACGGCGTAATCGACCGGTTCGACGGCCTCCGGGGGCTCGTCGAGCAAGGGCGAGCGTCCCCCTTCGATGTCGAACCCGCGCCCCTCCCGCTCGGCCAGGACGCAATCGAAATCGGCCGCGAACCGGGCGATGGCCGCCTCGACGTCCAGCTCGAGCGCCCGATGGACCAGCTTGGTGACTGTCTCGCGCCGGCCGGCGAGTTCCCTGGCGACCTCCTGCTTGACCTGTCCGGCCCGGCGGTCCCGGGCGGTCGAGAGCTCTTCCTCGAGCCGGGCGCGTGCCTCGTCGTTCCGCTCGACGGGAAACGTTGGTTCCTCCGGGAAGAGCCGGTCCACGATCGCTCGCTCTTCGTCGTCGAGTTCGAGGGTCTCTTCGAGGTGCGTCCGGGCTGCCCCGATCGCGGCGTCGTATTCGGCCGCCAGCTCTCGGGCGAGGATCGAGTCGACCCCCGCACCCTGCTCTGCCAGCGAGAGCAGGTCGGCCCCGTCGACGGTCACGTCCGTCTCGGAGATGGCCTCGGTGAGACGGTCGTTGGCACGGGATTCGGCGGTCGAAACCGCCGCATCGAGGTTCGAGACGGCTTCGGTGAGTCGGGTGAGTTCGTCGTCACTCGTGACCGATCCCTCCCCGTCGATCCGGTCGAGCGCGGCGAGGAGCACCTCGAGGTCGAGTTCGGTCTCGAGACCCGCTCGCTGGTGGACCGCGGCCGCGGCGCGAATCGAGTCCCGGTTCCGGCCGTAGAAGGCCAGTACCCGCTCGGGCACCACCTCGATTGGGTTCTCGAGCGCCGTCGGCTCGATCTGCACGTCACCCTCGACGTCGAGGCCCGCGAACTCCTCGTCGAGGGCGATGACGGTCGCGTAGCCCCTGGCAAGGTCCGCAAGGCCCCGTGCGTCTTCGACCAGTTCGACGCTCACCTCCGAAAACGCCTCCCGGGCCCGGCTGTACGTCTCGGCGTCGGCGGTCGCCAGACACCGGTCTCGAACCCGGAGATCACCCGGGTCGGTGAGCGGTTTGACGTCCACGAGGGCATCGAGGACGGCGTCGTCGATCTCCCGCTCCATCGCCCGGGTGGCGACGGCACGGGTCTCCTCGATTCGGTCCTCGACCGCGCTGGGATAGAACGTCTCGACCCGATGGCGGCCGTAGTCCGTGACCGTCCGGGCCGCCAGTTCCGAGAGCAACCCGTCGTACACCGCTTCGGCCCGGTCGGTTGCCAGAAACCCGCCGGGGTCGTCGTGGCGATGTCGGATCGCGTTCCGGACGATCCGGACGGCCCGCCCCTGTGAGATGCCCGGTGCGGACGCGATCGTGGCGACGTCCCCCCGTTCGAGGGCGTCTTCCGGGTCCTCGAGGGTCGCCAGTGCCTCCCGGGTCTTCGGCCCGACGCCGGGGATCGCGTCGATATCCATCGATTCCACTCTTCACCCCGAGGGGCTAAACGATTGGGGCATTATCTCGCCCCGCGACCTGGGCATTACCGCGCCCCGCGACCCGTCCACCGGAGCATGAGGAGTGTCCCCTCGTAGAGCCCGACCATCGTCAGGGCGACGAGGAAGGGGGCCATCCCGGTCGGATCCGGGCTGAACAGGAAGGCGATCCCCAGGAAGACCCCCCACATGATCAGCCGCTTCTCCTCGAGCCAGGTGCGGGTGGTGAGCCCCATCATGATCGCGAGCATGATGAACAGCGGAATCTGGAAGACGACCGCGAGAAAGCCCAGCAGCACGAGCATGAGCGTGAACGTGTCCCCGAGCGCGAAGGCGATGTCGACGACGTCCCGGGAGTACTGCATGAAGTAGCTCATCACCACCGGCAGGACGAGGAAGTAGCCAAAAAGCAACCCGACGAATGCCAGCACGAGGCTGGTCGGCACCGCCGCGAGGTAGTAGCGCCGTTCGTGGGGGTAGAGGCCCGGTCGCATGAACGCGTAGGTCTGGTAGACGAAGACCGGCAGCGCAAGCACCACGCCCAGTAGACTCGCCGCTTTCAGCTGGGTAACGATGAGTTCGAGTGGGTGGTAGACGTGTGGCTTCGAGATGTCACTCGGCAGCACGGAGTACCAGAGGAAGTTGATGAACTCCTCGCCGTACGGGAACGCGATCAGGCTGACGAGCCCGGCGATCACGAGAACCACCGCCACCCGCTTGACCATCTCCTCGATGTGTTCGGTCAGCGGCTGCTCTTCGTCCTCGGGTGGCCCGGTCTTGCGCTCGATGGGCGTGGTGGCCGTCTCCGACGCCGTTTCCTCCTCGTCCCCACTGTCGGTTTCGTCATCGTCCTCATCCTCACCGTCGACTTCGTCCTCGCCCTCGGACTCTTCGGCCCCGTTACCGGTCTCCTCATCTTCAGTATCGCTCCCGCCGGCATCGTCGGCTTCACCATTACCCTCCTTGCCTTCACCATCGCCCTCGCCGGCGGGGTCGTCTTCACCGTCGACCGCTTTGCCATCGCTCTCTCCCTCGTCCGCTTCGTCTCCGTCCGCTTCGTCCTCGACTTCGCCTGCGCTTTCGCCACTGTCTTCGGGCTCGTCGTTCGTCTCCGCGCTTTCGGGTGTCTCCCGCCCGGCTGTTTCGTCCCCGTCACCGTCGAGCCGGTGAATCGTCGGTCCGTCGTCGGATTCGGCCTCGCTGTCGTCCGAATCCGGGGCTTGCGGGTCCGGGTCCGGCGACCGCTCTGCGGGCTGGTCGGCCGGCTCCCCGTCCTCGTCCGGGCTCTCGCCCGGATCCCGCGACATAGCCGGGGATAGGAAACGGGGTCGTTATGGGCCTTTTCGTTTGTACGCCAGCCGAGAGAAGAAGATTGATAGTCGGGACTCGGATAGCCCCTACACGATGAGTGCCCCGGGGCCGATAGACGAGGATACCGCTCGCCAGCTCGAGAGCGGGCGGCAAACCCTCGGGGTCGTGCTCAAAACGACCCAACAGCGGCTCAAGGTCGTCTTCGTCGCGTTCGTCCTGGGGCTTTTCGCCGGCGTCATTGCCATGCGGGTGTGGATCTGGCCCACGCTCAAGGCCGATCTACTCGCCCGTGGGGCAAGCGTCATCGCCCAGACCCCCTTCGACGTCATCCTCCTCCAGGTGAAAATCGGCCTCGCGACCGGGGTCATTGCGGCACTACCGGTCCTTGCGTACTACGCCAAACGACCGCTCGCCGAACGCGATCTCGTCCCGGATATCTCCGTTTCCAAATGGAAGTTGGCGATCGTTGCCCTCCTCGCCGTCGCACTTTCGACGGTCGGGGTGATCTATGCCTACTTCCTCTTCTTCCCGATCATGTTCACGTTTCTTGCGGGCAACGCCCTCGGGGCCGGACTGGCACCGCTTTACTCCATCGTTCACTGGACCGAGTTCATCCTGGTGCTTGCCCTCTCCTTCGCACTCGCCGCCCAGCTCCCACTTTTGATGACGGCCCTCTCCTATGCGGAAATCGTTCCCTACGAGACCTTCAGGGACAAGTGGAAGTACGCCGTCATTGCGATTTTCAGCTTCGGTGCGATGTTCTCCCCGCCTGACCCGTTCACTCAGTTGATGTGGGCGTTCCCGCTTCTGGCGCTGTACGGGTTCAGTCTCTACCTCTCGAAGATCGTCACCGCGGGGAAACGCGGGCGACGCAAACTCGACTTCTTCGAGGCGCTTCGCCGCCGACTGCACCGGGTGGCCGGGACGTCGGTGATCGGTGCGGCACTCGCCTACTGGCTGTACGCCGCCGGGGGGTTGTCCCTGTACAACGCCACGATCCGGCCGGCCCTTCCGGCGGCGGTTCGACCGGCACCGCTGCTCCCCATCGAGGAGGTACTGGGATTTCCGGGGGTCCTCCCACTCGCAGTGGCCATGCTCGGCGCGGCGCTCGTCTTTGGGACGTTTGGCACGCTGATCGTGCTTTACCGGGCGACGATGAAGGCCCAGCCGGCGGGTGGGCTTCCGCCGAAGGAGCAGCCGGCCGCCGCGGCCGCCGACACCGACCAGCCAGCGGCCGACTCGGAGTCGGAAGCCGAAATGGCCCACGAGACACTCAAAAATGCGCCATCGATCGAGTCGGTTCACGGAGCCTCGGGGGTCCAGGCGATGCCCGAGGAGGTCTTCGCCGCGATGGACGAGGAGGACGCCCTCGAGGCGGCCCAGCAGGCCATGGACGAGGGCGATCCCGACAAGGCGGAGGCGATCTTCGAGCGGTTCGACGACGCCCCGGAGGAGCTGCCGGGCGGGGGTGCCAACGTCGGTGGGGCCATGTCCGACGCCGGGATGGGCATCTTCAACGCTTTCACCGAGGAGGAAACAACCGAGGAGGACATCGGCGGCTACTACCACGATATCGCCTTTATCCTGGACAGCTTGCGTTCCCGGGCGTTCCACCTCGTCGCCATTTTCATGGTCGTCATGGCCGGGCTCTTCATGTTCCTCTACCGGGGCGGCATCGGGACGATCCGGGCGGACTTCATTTCGCGGATCCCGCCGGAAGTGCGGCCGGACCCCGAGTTGATCCAGTGGCCGATCACGCTCCATCCCGTCGAGGCGCTGGTCTTCGAGGTGAAGATCTCGATGGTCATCGCCGGTATCGTGACCCTCCCGGTCCTCTTCTACTACGCCTGGCCGGCCCTGGAACAGCGAGGGCTTATCAGGGGCAACCGCCGGGCCGTCTCGTTCTGGGGCATTTCGATCATCGTTGGAGTGCTCGCCGGGAGCATCGTGGGGTATCTCTACGTCGCCCCGCCGATCATCTCCTATCTCGTCGCGGACGCCCTCAAAGCCGGAATGGTGGTCGCCTACCGGGTGAACAACTTCTTCTGGATGGTGTTTTTCACGACCGCTGGGGTGGGCCTGCTCGCCGACATCCCCATCTCGATGTGGCTGTTCCACCGGGGCGGGATCGTGAGTTACGAGCGCATGCGGAAGAGTTGGCGGGGGGTGGTCCTCGTCATCTTCGTGTTCTCGACGTTCTTCTCCTCGAGCAGCATCTGGACGATGTTCCTGCTCGCGATTCCCACCTCGCTTGCCTACCTCCTCGGGCTGGGGGTGCTCTGGGTGGTGACGCTGGGCGGCAGACGGGGGACGCAGTCGACGGCGGCGGATGTGCGGTAACCCGTTCGGCCATCAGCCGCCCAATTCGACAACCTGACGCTGATTCGACTCGCCCATCAGCCGCCGCCCGATTCGGCCACCTGCCACCGATCCGATTCGGTCACCTGCCACCGATCCGATTCGCCTAGATCACCGCCGGCCCGATTTCTCCATTTCTCGCATTCACGCTCTCCGTCGCTGGCACGAAGTCCCTTGTTCGAGCGAGTATCCACCCATCCAGTTCTCGATTCGACGACCCTGATCGGCTGGGAACGATCGGCACGGTTTTGTCCCGGGGACGTGACCAACGGACGATGTTCGCCGCCCTCGTTGACGTGGGTATCGAGGGATTCGAAACGGCAGTAGCCGTCGCGTCGGGGTGGAGCGGGCTGGGTCTGATTTTCGTCTACTCGTTTCTGATCGCCTTTGTTTTGCCGTTGCCGAGCGAAGTGGTGCTCTGTCCGGTGGGTTTCGTTTGTCCGACCAACACGCTGGCGCTTGCCCCACTTCCCCACGAGGCACAAATCGGGCTGGTCATCCTCGTGAGCGGGGTGGGCAAGGCGGTTGGAAGCGTGATCGCCCTGGCGGTCGGGCACAACGCCGCACATTCGGGGCCGGTCATCCGGGCGCTCAGGTACTTCGGGTTCAAGCCGATGAAGTGGTCCCAGCGAACGCTCGTCCGGATCAGCAAACGCTGGGGATACCTCGGGATGGCCGTTGGCCTCAGTATCCCCTTCTTCCCCGATACCGCCTCGATCTATGCCTTCTCGGTGATCGGCAGCGGGTATCGGAAGTTCGCCGCGGCGGCCTTCGCCGGGAGCGTCGGTCGCCTCTTGATCACGATCGGGCTGATCGAGGGCGCGCTTCTCGTGGTCTGACCGACCTCGACGGTGAATGCGGTGTTCGGACCCTGGTTGGAGCTGGGAACCCGTCCCTCGTCGTGGAGCGATGCGCTTTTCCCCCGCGTGAACGATATTCCTCTGAGAATACCATGAGAGCATCAAACGACGATCGACGTCAGCGGATTCCCGGACGGGGGGTTCACGATGCCGAAGGTTAGCGTCGAGATCCCGGCCGAACTCCTCGCGGACCTCGACGAGCATGTCGGCGACGACGGCAAGTTCGTCAACCGGAGTGATGCCATTCGCGCTTCGATCCGAAAGACCCTCGACCTGCTCGACGAGATCGACGCCAGACACGACCGCCTGGAAGCCGCGGAGACGGAGGACTCGGAGTGATGTCCCGGCAGGAGACGCCCACCGCGCAGGTCGCGTTGATCGGCCTGTTCGTCACCGCGCTGGTGACCGCCCAGCTCACCGCCTCGAAGGTGCTCGCTTTCGACCTCCCGGTGGCGATTCCGGTCGCCGGAGACACGCTTGCCCTGCCCGGGGCCGCACTGGCCTACGCGCTGACTTTCTTCGCCTCGGATATCTACGCCGAAATCTATGGCCGCCGGGCGGCCCAGATCCTGGTGAACGTCGCGTTTGCCCTCAACTTCGTCCTGTTGGCGCTCGTCTGGAGTACCATCCTGGCCCCTGCCGCGGCCACCTCGCCGGTCCCACCGGAGACGTTCGCGACCGTTCTCGGCTCGAGTACGAACATCGTCCTCGCGAGTCTCGCGGCCTACCTCGTGAGCCAGAACTGGGACGTGGTGGTGTTCCATGCCCTCCGGGAGTTTACCGATGGCGCCCACCTCTGGCTGCGAAACATCGGCTCGACGGCGACGAGCCAGCTGCTGGATACTGTCATCTTCGTCGGACTCGGCTTCTATCTCGTGCCCCTGGCGCTCGGAACCGGCGATCCGCTCCCCCTCGGAATCGTCGCGTCACTGCTCGTCGGTCAGTACGTGCTCAAACTGGCAATCGCGCTTCTCGATACGCCCTTCGTCTACCTCGTGGTGGGACTGTTCCGCCGGCAGGAACGTGCCGGGAGTGTGGCCCCACCGACGGACTGATCAATCGGCCAGTTACTCGACCGGCTCGGCAAACCCGAATCGCGGCTTCACGTCCGTAATTTCGACCGTGACCTCGTCGCCGACCATTGTGTCCGGTACGAAGATCGTGTAGCCCTCGACGTAGGCGATCCCGTCGCCGTCGTCGCCCGACGCCTCGATGGTCACCTCGAGCGTCGCCCCCTCCTCGACCGGGGCAGTGAGCCGCCCGAGGCCGACGACGAAGACCTCCGAGGAGGAGTCCCGGGAGGCGTCCGGCCGGACGATGCTCACCTTGTCGAACTCGGCCTCCACGGCCGCGACGAACTCGTCGAGGTCCCGTCCCTCGAAGACCTTGGCCACGAAATTGCCGCCCGATTCGAGGAACTGCTGGGCCATCTCGAAGGCGGTCCGGGCGAGGTGGACCGACCGGGCGTGGTCCAGATCGTACTCGCCACTCATGTTTGGCGCCATGTCCGAAACGACGACGTCGACGGTGTCCGGGGCGAGTGCGGCCATTCGCTCCTGGGTTTGCTCCTCGGTCATGTCCCCCCGGATCGTTTCCACGTCGCCCGCCTCGACGGGGTCGATTGACTGGAAGTCCACCCCGATGACCCGACCGGCCTCCCCGACCCGCTCGGCGGCGACCTGAAGCCAGCCGCCCGGTGCCGCACCGAGGTCGAGGACGGTGTCGCCCGGAGCGAGCAGACCGACCTGGTCGTCGATCTGCTGGAGCTTGTACGCGGATCGGGACCGGTAGCCCTGCTGTTTGGCTCGATTGTAGTACTCGTCTTTGCCACTCATTGGCCGCCCTTTGGGAGCCGGCGAGAAGTGGCTGACGGTGGGCGCAGGGCCCCGACACGCCAAACCGGCAGCCCCGGCACGAACGGGTGGCTTTTTATGGGATTGCGTCCAATCCCGGACCAAGATGTTTACGGCCATCGTCAGCGCCGAGACGCTCCGGACCACCCTCGACTCCGTGAGCGTGTTGGTGGACGAATGCAAGATCCACCTCACCGAAGCGGGCCTGGAGATTCGAGCGGTCGACCCGGCGAACGTGGGGATGGTAGACCTGGACCTCGAAGCCGCGGCCTTCGAGTCCTACGAAGCAGACGGCGGGATCATCGGCGTGGACCTCTCCCGGCTCGAGGACATCGCCGGGATGGCCGACACCGGGCAGTTGATCCAGCTCGAACTCGACGAGGAGACACGAAAACTCCACATCCACATCGACGGGCTGGAGTACACCCTCGCGCTCATCGACCCCGACTCGATCCGCCAGGAGCCGGACCTCCCCGACCTCGACCTCCCGGCCCGCATCGTCATCGAGGGCCGGGACATCGACCGGGCGGTCCGGGCGGCGGACATGGTCTCGGATCACATCGCACTCGGCGTCGATCCCGAGGCGGAGCACTTCTACGTCGACGCACAGGGCGACACCGACGACGTCCACCTCGAACTCGAGGCCGGCGACCTCATCCAGCTCGAACTGGGCGAGGCCCACTCGCTTTTCTCCCTCGATTACCTCAAGGACATGAACAAGGCCATTCCGGCCGACGGCGAGGTCGTGGTCGAACTCGGCGAGGAGTTCCCCGTCAAGCTCCACTTCGAGATCGCGGAGGGCCTGGGTAACGTCACCTACATGCTCGCCCCGCGGATTCAGAGCGAATAACCGATCGAACCCGTCGAGGTTTTTACCCGCCCCGTTCTGTTTCGAGATAGATGTCCGCCAACCGCAAGGGCGACCGCCGGGAGCGGGAACTGGTCAACGCCCTCGACGAGGCTGGCTTCGCGGTCATGCGCGCCCCGGCCAGCGGGAGCGCCACGGAGCGCGAACTCCCGGACGTCCTCGCGGGCAACGGCACCGTCTTCTATGCCATCGAGGCCAAGGCGAGTGCCGGCGACCCGATCTATCTCACGAGCGAGGAGGTTGAAGCCCTCCGCTACTTTTCGGCGTCCTTCGGGGCGAAACCCCGAATCGGGGTGCGATTCGACCGCGAGGAGTGGTTCTTCTTCCACCCCGCCGATATCATCACCGAGAACGGCGCCTACCGGGTGAAAAAGGACCTGGCGCTGGAAGCCGGCGAATCGATGGACGAGTTGTGGGTAGAAGCGCCGGATACCGACGCCCAGCGCGAGGAGGTGAGGGGAATTCTCAACGCCCTCGAGCAGGGCGTGATGTCCGTCGAGGAGGCCGTGGAATCGCTTTTGTGACGGTGCAGATTTCGAGCGGTTCGTCCCTACTGGGTGGTCCCGTTCCGAAACGGATGTGACCGGGTCAGCACTCCTCTGAGGAGTTGGAGGGCCCGAACCGTCTACTCGTGGGGGTGAAACAGCTTGACGGCCCGTTTTACGGCCGTCGATTCTCCGAGTAATGTCACTTTGTCGCCGATCTCGATCACCTCGTCCGCAGTGGGGACGTGGGCGTTTTCGTCCTCACCGATCTCGATAACCAAACACGAATCCGGAATGTCGTCCCTGAGTTCCCGGATCGAATGTCCCCCGACTGACTTCGAGGTAACAACGGTTTCTTTGACGGCGTGGGCGTCCTCCGGATTGTAAATCCAATTTGCGAGTTCGTGTCGTTCGATCTCGTTTTCGATGGCAAAGGCAGTCGCGTCCGGAGCATTGACCGCCGTCACGCCCAACGATTCGAAGGCCTGGTCGTTCTCGGGTTGGTTGACCTTCGCGTACAGGTCATCGACCCCGAATTTCGTCTTCGCGATCTGTGCAACCAAAAGATTGACGTCGTCTTTCCCGGTTGCAGCGATGACGGCTTTCGCTTCGTCCATGCGTGCCTCCTGCAAAACCTCATCCTGCGTTCCGTCGCCGAGGACGGCGGTGAACCCCTGTCTTTCGGCTCGAACTTTCTGTTCCTCGTCGCGTTCCACGATGACGACGAACTCACCACTGTTCTCCAGTCGGGTGGCGAGGGCAAGGCCGACTCGGCCCCCGCCGACGATTATCATGCGCATTGGTGTCACTCCGAGGAAGTCTCCGATCTGTCGTGCGAATCCCGCCTCGATGATATCCGTGGCGAGGATCACGATGAAGACGGTGCCGAGCAAGGTTTGGGCTGCCGAAACGTTCCCCGCAAGCTCGAGTTCGATCGCGAACAGCGTCGCTACGCTTGCCGGGATAATACCGCGGGGACCGACGGCTGCCAGGAACAGTCGTTCGGACCGGTCGAACTGCTCGACGCCCCAGGTCGCTACCCAGGCGACGGCAGGGCGGAGAAGGATCATTACCGTTGCGAGGAGTAACAGCCCGCCAATCCCCAGTCCGATAATGGCTCGTAGATCGATGAGCGCAGCGAGGGAGATGAAGACGAATCCGAGAGCGATGAGCGTGACGTCCCGACCGAACTCCTCCATCGTCGCTCGATGCGGAAGGTCCAGATTGCCGACGGCGAGTCCGGCCGTCGCCGCAGCAGCGATTCCGGCCTCCGCGGCAAACGTTTCGGCCACGGCGAAGGAGCCAATGGCTGCACTCAAAAGCAGGAATCGGGCCTCTTGCTGCCCCTCTTCGGGAGCGATTTGATACCTGAAGAGGAGGAAAATAAGGACTGTGGCGAGGAGGCCCGCAGCGACGCCGACACTGATTCGTTGGAGAAACGAACCGACAGTCGCCGGAAGGCCGAGATCATCGAGGAGCAAAACGTCGAAGATCACGACGGCTGCGACCGCTGCGGTCACGTCATTGATGATCCCCTCCGTTTCGAGGGCTGCGGCGACGTGTTCTCTCACTCTGATAACCTCCAGGATCGGGGTGATGACCGTCGGGCCGGTCGCGATCAGCAACGCGCCGATAACCAGCGCGATTTCCCAGGTTACACCCTCTAGCAGTCGGACGGCGACGGCGGTTCCGAGGAACGTCATGACCGATCCGATCGTCACCAATCGAAGCGAGGCCGTCGACGCTTTACGGATGTGATCGGCCCGAAGTGCGAATGCCCCATCGAACACGATGATTGCGACGCTGAGGCCGACGATCGTTTCGAGCCCCTCCCCGAACGTCTCCAGAGTCACGAACCCGATACCCTCCGGCCCCAAAACCAGCCCGACGAAGAGGAAAAAGACGACACTCGGGATCCGGAATCGTTGTGCCAGCAACTGGACCAGCAACCCCGTGATGAGAATGATCGCGACGACTGGCAACAGGCTACTCGCCACGGGTACGTTGACACACGAAACCATTCATAATATATTCGGGGGCCGTCCGGTCGGTTGATCGCCCAACGGTTCGCCGAACTGGTGTCGAAGACACGCCGGGAGCCGACCGAAGGGGTTCTGCTGAAGACTCGGGCAGCATATCTGACATGCCACCCACTGAACCGACCCGGACGTTTACATACGAACGCCGGACCAGGCCGAACCGAACCGGATCGGACTCGAACCGACCCCCTTCCACAAGCCACATCGACGACTTCGTTGGGAGTCCACAACCCTGGACAGCGACGGTCGCCACAACCCGAGACCACGACGCCGCCTGAACCCGGGACGAAACCATCGGGACCAACCCGAGGGGTGATTACGCTGGGGCCAGTACCCGACCGGTATGACCATCGACCCCGTCCACTACGACGGGATCGCCTCCCTCGCCAGCCGGATCCGCCACGACGCCGACCCGGCGGCCCACCGGGATCTCGCGGAGACCGTCTGGGACGAGCACCTCGACCCGCTCCGGACGGACGGCCGGGCCGTGCTGGAACCGATCGAGTCGGTGACCCGCAGGGCTGCCCCCATCGAGGACTTGGCCCTTCAGGAGGCGCCGTTCGAGACGGCTCACGGTCTCGATTCGGGAACGATCAACCCGACGACGTTCAAGAACGGGCTTCTGCTCGATCTGGCACAGGCGGCCATGGCCGCGGTCCCGTCGGATCTCGAACTCCACCGGGCCCGCACCTACATCATGCCGGTCCACTCGAACGACGCCACGGTGAACCACGGCACCGACGGCTGGGACCCGTTCGACGAGGGCCACGGTCGGGGCCGCATCGTCCAGACCGAGGCGCTGGCCCGCGACGAGGAACGGATCGTCCACGGCCTCGCGCTCTACCTCGCGGAGAGCCACCACGCCCGCGAACACGCCGACAGAGTCGGGGACGTGCTCTTCCTCGACGGCCCGCTGTATCCGAAGGGACTGCTCCACTGGCGGGGAAGACACGGCTCCATCGCGGAACTCGCCGGCGAGAACGACCTCGTCAGGGAGGTCCTCGAGAACTACGTCGCGCTGGTCGAGGACTTCCTGAACCGCGACGTGCCACTCGTCGGCTTCGTCAAGAGCCCCCAGTCTCGGGGACTCATTCGAGCGCTCGCTGAAACCGGCCGTCCGAGCCCCTGGGCGAGCGACGCGGCGTTTTTCACCCAGCTCCTCGAGCAGCGCGAGGAGGGCCGGTCGGCCGACGGCCGGACAGGTGGACCGGCCGGTCGGGTCACCGACGAACTCTCCTGGACCGGGTGGTTCCGTTCCAGACTCGGGGCCGACGGGGTCTTTGCCGGGCCCGAGACGGAGCTGGGGGTTACCCGCTCCCGTCCCGCGAAGGACTACGAGGTGGCCTTTTTCGTCGTCTACGACCCGCGGACGGACCTGCTCTTCAAGGCCGAACTCCCCGCGGGGTTCGCCGAGAATTCCGCGGTCAGGACCGCGGTCGAACAGTCCGTGCTCAGGGGCGTCGCGGCGGAGCGAGGACCCCCACTCCCGATCGCGAAGGCCGACGAGTTGGCCCGGATCGGAAGTGAGGGCAAAGCCGAACTCGTCCGCCGACTCGAGGTCGCTTTCGACACCACCGAGGACCGGAACTACGACGCAGAGCGGTGGGGCCGGGAGTTCTGACCGCCGGTCGGACCCGACACCGGGGGAAAGGGGTTAGTTGCTCCCGGCCGGAGTCGGGCCATGAGCGATCTCGGATCGTTTTCGGACTTCCAGGGCGACGGGTCGGCGACCGACGACGAGCGTTCAGGAGGCGGGAGCGGCCCCGAAGAAGGCGATTTCGACCGTCCCGACGTGACTGCCACGGGGAGTGACACCGGCGTCGGTGCCCTTGCCGTCTCGGAGGGACTCCGTGTCGCCGAGGAGACCGACGAAAACCGCCTGCGGGCCTACGTGACTGCGGGAAACCGGAAAGACGTCCGGCTCGGAACGTACCTCCTCGCGCCGTATCCCGACGGGGAGACGCTGTTCTGCCGGGTGACTGGCCTCGAGTACGCCCAGGCCTACCGGAGCGACGACGCCACGGAGATCCACGCCCGGCGTGCGATGCGCTCGGCGGGGATCGACGAGCGGGACTACAAACTCATGGCCGATCTCGAACCCCTCGCGGTCCTGTATCCCGACGGCGACGACCTCCTGCGCCGCGCCCCCGACCGGGTCCCCAAACCGGAGACGGTGGTCCGGCACGCAAGCGACCACGAGAAGATCCGGACCGGGCTCGACTTGCCCGACTCCGGGGTCTTTCTCGGTCACCTCGCCGTCGGCGGCGAGAAGATCGAGACCCAGGCGAGTCCGCCGACGGTCGATTACCGCCTGGAGGACGGCGCGACGGGTGCCGACCCGCTCATCTTCCGTCACGTCCTCGTCGCCGGCGGGACCGGTTCTGGCAAGACCCACACCGCGAAGAACGTCCTCCGCCAGTACCTCACCGAGGACCGCCGCTACGCCATCGACCCCGGGAGCGGTCGAACGCCGCGGGCGGCCGTCGTCCAGTTCGATCCACAGGACGAGTACGCCCAGATGCACGACGACAATCCCGATCTGGACCGGAGCGCGAAGCGCGAACTCGACGCTCAGGGGATCGCATCCGGCGGTCACGAGGACACCGTCGCCTTCGTTCCGAAGGTCGGGAACGCCCGCTATGCCGCCGGCCACCATCGCGCCGAACAGCAGACGTTCACGATCCCCTTCTCGATGGTCAAGTCCAATCCGTGGCTGCTGGCCGGCAGCGCCCTCAACGACAACCAGTTCAACGCCCTCGACCTCCTGCTCGAACGGTTCTTCGCCGAGCGGAGCGGTGAGGCTACCTACGACGCCTTCCTGAAGTTCCTCGACGACCCGGCGCTCAGGCAGGAACTCGACGAGACCGGCGCCGTCCACGAGAAGACCTACGATGCCGTCAAGCGACGGGTCAGGGCCGTCCCGGGCGGGGTCTTCGACCAGGACGCTCGCCCGATCACCGAACTGGTCCACGAGTTCGTCCGCCCGGGCGGGCTCTCGGTCGTCCCGACCTATCACCTCTCCTCCACCCGGGCCGCCGAGATGGTGGTACTCGCACTTTCGAGCCTGCTCATCGACCAGAAACTCTCCAGTGACCCGCGCTTTTCCCGCATCAAGGAGACGCCGCTGCTCGTCGGTATGGACGAGGCCCACAACTTCCTCGCGGACGCCGAGACCGTCCAGGCAAAGCGGGTCATCGGCAAGTTCACCGAGGCGGCAAAGCAGGGGCGCAAGGAGCGACTCGGGCTCTTTCTCATCACCCAGGACCCACAGGACATCGCGGACCCGGTGTTCAAGCAGGTCAACACCCGGATCGCGCTCACCCTGGGTGACGAGGACGCCGTCTCGAGTCTGAACCTCCCGACGGCCCTCGAGTCACGGGTGACCGACATGCAGCGGGGCAGCATGGCGGTGTACTCCCCGGATAACTCCAAGCCGGTCGAGGTGATGGGCTTGCCGTACTGTCTTACCCGCCACGGTCGGGATTGAGCTGGCCGGGACTGTCCGTGTCGCCGGATCGGCCCGTAACTATATGCCCGGAGCCGCCGAATTTTCCAGTATGAACGTCCTGGTCCCGATTGACGGGTCGGCCCAGTCGGAACGTGCCGTCGAGTACGTCGCCGACACGCTCGAACCGGAGACCATCACGCTGCTCCACGTCATCGACCCGGTGGAGGCCGGATACAGCGCGGCCGCGACGATGCCCGGCTACTCCGAGGAGTGGTACGAGAACCGCAAGGACGAGGCGAACTCGCTCTTCGAGGACGCCGAAGCCGAACTCGAGGGGTTCGACGTCGAAACGGTGATCGAGGTCGGTCGTCCCTCCCGGGCGATCGTCTCGTACGTCGAGGACAACGAGATCGACCACGTGGTCATGGGCAGTCACGGTCGCTCGGGCATGACCCGCATCCTTCTCGGGAGCGTGGCGGAGTCAGTCGTTCGCCGCTCGCCGATCCCCGTGACGATCGTCAGGTAATCCGGCGGATCAGCCCATTCGAGTGCCGTTTTCGCCGGTCTCCATGGCCCGATTTCGAATCTTCTGGACCTGTTCGTCGTACTCGTACCCGGGAATGATCCCTTCGACCCAGGTGCTCTCGATGAAGTCGACCGCGTGACGGACGGCCTCGGGGACGGGTTTCCCGCGGTCATCGATGTCCATCGTGACGCGGACCGTCTTCCCGTCCGTTTCGACTGTGGGCCCGGAGACCGGATCGACGACCCCTGTCACGTCCGCGACGCGCCGCTCGAAGGTCTCCTCCCAACCCTCCTCGACGACCGGGGCGACGGGTTCGCCCACGACGGTCGCATCGAGGGTGGGAAGCTGGTGAACCAGCGTTACCGTGTCTTCGCCGACGGTCACTTCGGCCGCGAAATCGAGCGCGTCGACTTCGAAGACCCCCGATTCGGTCTCATGGAAGTCTGCTCTGGCCCGGAACGCGGCCGAGCGCGTCTCGCTCATCCGTCCATGCTGATGTAGGTCTCGGTGTCGAGGACCCCGTCGAGGCCGGCGATCTCGCCGGTGATAACCGCGGAAACGGCACCCGGGTCCGCGACGTCGATCCGGGCGATCAGGTCCACGTCACCGGCCACGACGTGGACATCCTGCACGGCCCCGATTGCGGCGACGGCCGCTCTCACCTCTTCGATCGCG
Organism: Halodesulfurarchaeum sp.; assembly: GCA_034520565.1. Classification (GTDB taxonomy): domain Archaea; phylum Halobacteriota; class Halobacteria; order Halobacteriales; family Halobacteriaceae; genus Halodesulfurarchaeum. The sequence goes on along the minus strand of JAXHNL010000002.1, from coordinate 449,138 downwards.
CTCGTTTCGGCTTCGAGGAGTGCGTAGGCGACGACCATGCTGGTGACTGGGCCGCGATCACTAATGAGGGTTTGGACGAAGGGGCACTTCGACTCGAAACTGCCGTCGGACGCGAGGGTTTTAGTCGACCCGTCCCAACGGCCCGGTATGGTTCACGCGTTCGTCATGGTCAGGACCGAAGCGGGCGCCCCGCAGGGCGTCAGGGACGCCCTCGCGGAACGGGACGACGTCGCGGAGGCCCACGTCGTCGCGGGCGACTACGACCTCATCACCGAAATCTCGGCGGATTCGGTCTACGACGTCCTCGACGTGGCGACCGACGCGATTCAGTCGCTGGACGGCGTTCTCGAGACCAAAACCTACGTCTCGATGACGGAGTAGTTAGGTTCCGCCCGTTTCTCGCTGGAGGATCGACTCGACCGCCTCGAGTACTGCCTCGAGCGGCCGTTCGGCGTTCACGCGGACGAAGCGCTCGGGTTCGGCCTCGATCAGTCGCTCGTAGTTCTCCTCGACCGACTCGAGGAAGGTGAGCTGTTCGAGCTTGTTCGTCGCCCCGCTGCGCTCGACGGCCGTCTCCGGGTCGACTTCGAAGTAGATCGTGCGGTCCGGGGGCGGTGAACGGCCGGTGGACGGACCGGATGTACTCGACGGGGTCGGGGACTGTCCCCTCGATTGCGGCTCCCTGGTAGGCGTAGCGTGAGTCCGTATAGCGGTCCGAGACGATCACGTCCCCGCGCTCGAGGGCGGGCTCGACGACCCGCTCGAGGTGATCGGCGTGATCCGCGGTGAAGAGGAAGAGCTCCGAGAGCGAGTTGGCCCCGTCCTCGTCGATCGACCGCCGGACGCTATCGCCGTACCACGAGTCGGTCGGCTCTTTGGTGAAGGTGAATCCGTCCATGTGGGCCGCCGAGAGCCGCTCCCAGATCGTGGTCTTCCCGCTCCCGTCCAACCCCTCCAGCGTCACGAGCATGTTTCGCACTTGGCTCACCGGTTACATACCGTTTGTGTCCCGGCACGGCTTGGGTCTGGCCGCCGCTTGGCTCCACTCGCGGCAATCGCCCCGCGTCGCGCCAAACGTTATCCGATTTGCGGGCCTACGAGCGGTATGAACGTACTCGTCACCGGCGGCACCGGCTTCGTCGGGACTCACCTCTGTCGCGAACTCGACTCGCGGGGCCACGCGGTCACGGCGCTCTCGCGCTCGGCCGACGGCGGGGACCTTCCCGGCAGCGTTGAGGTGGTGGTCGGCGACGTGACCGATCCCGACACGCTCGCGGAACCGATGGCCGGCCAGGACGTGGTCGTCAACCTGGTCGCGCTCGCGCCGCTCTTCCAGCCGAAGGGCGGGGACGAGATGCACGAGCGGGTCCACCTCCGCGGAACCCGGAACGTCGTCGCAGCCGCGGAGGAGGCCGGACGTCGACCGGATCGTCCAGCATGAGCGCGCTCGGCGCCGACCCCGACGGGGAGACGGCGTACATTCGGGCCAAGGGCCGGGCGGAGACGGTCGTCCGCGAGTCCGACCTCGACTGGACGATCGTTCGTCCGTCGGTCATCTTCGGCGACGGCGGGGAGTTCGTCGGCTTCACGATGAAGTCTGACGACGCCCGTACGTGACCGGCGCTCCCCGGCGGCGGGAAGACGCCGGTTCCAGCCGATCTGCGATCGGCGACCTCGTCGCCGATGCTCGCCGACTGCCGTCGACGGACGACGCCCACGTCGGCGAGATCGTACGAAATCGGCGGGCCGGAGGTCGCTCACGCTCGGCGGAGGTGGCCGAGACTGGCCTACCGCGCCGAGGGAAGCCGGTCGCTGGATCCTTCCGATCCCGATGGCGCTCGCCGGCGATCGGCATGCGAGCTCGTCGACGCCGTTCCCGTTCGTTCCCGTTCGGCGGCGACCAGTACCGGTCGCTTCAAGCTCGACAACACGACCGACGACAACGACGTCGACGGCGTTCGGCGTGACCGGAGCCGACTTACCGACGCTCGGCGACTACCTTCGACTGAGACGAACGATGCGACAGGTCGCAGCGATCGTACGGCGCCGAGTCGCGACGACCGCTAAACGCCGAATACCGGTGTCGTCGCCGCGTGATCGACACGCGGTTTCCAGCAAAAGCTTTATGGACGCTGCTGATACTGCTTTCACTTAAAGCGCACCGCAGCATGAAACTCGCAATGATCGGGTTCGGCCAGGCGGGCGGCAAAATACTCGACAAGTTCCTCGAGTACGACAAACGGACGGGCTCGGGCATCGTGCGATCCGCCGTCGCGGTCAACACCGCGAAAGCCGACCTCATGGGCCTGACGAACGTTCCGGAGGACAACCGGGTACTGATCGGGCAGTCCCGGGTCAAGGGACACGGTGTCGGGGCGGACAACGAACTCGGCGCGGAGATCGCCGAGGAGGACATCGACGAGATTCAGGGCGCGATCGACAACATCCCGGTCCACGAGGTCGACGCGTTCCTCATCATCGCCGGGCTCGGCGGTGGGACCGGCAGTGGCGGCGCGCCGGTCCTCGCAAAGCACCTCAAGCGCATCTACACCGAACCGGTCTACGGTCTCGGCGTCCTGCCGGGGAAAGACGAGGGCGGCATCTACACGCTGAACGCCGCCCGGTCCTTCCAGACGTTCGTCCGCGAGGTCGACAACCTCCTCGTCTTCGACAACGACGCCTGGCGGAAGTCCGGCGAGTCGATCCAGGGCGGCTACGACGAGATCAACGAGGAGATCGTCACCCGCTTCGGCATCCTCTTCGGGGCCGGCGAGGTCGAGCAGCGGCGACGACGTCGCCGAGAGCGTCGTCGACTCCTCGGAGATCATCAACACGCTCGCCGGCGGCGGCGTCTCGACCGTCGGCTACGCCTCCGAAGCCGTCGAGACGACCAGGCGGCGGCGGCCTGCTCTCGCGCTTCACGGGCGACGACGGCGCACGACCGATGGACACGCGCCAACACGACCAACCGCATCACCAGTCTGGTACGCAAGGCGGCGCTCGGCCGACTCACGCTTCCCTGCGAGATCGAGGGCACCGAACGCGCCCTGCTTGTCGTCGCCGGGCCGACGAGCTACCTGAACCGGAAGGGCATCGAACGCGGGCGCAAGTGGCTCGAAGAGCAGACCGGCTCGATGGAGGTTCGCGGCGGCGACTACCCCGTCGACGACTCGGGCCAGGTCGCCGCGGTCACGCTGCTTTCGGGGGTCACGAACGTCCCGCGCATCAAGGAACTCCAGGGCAAAGCCGTCGAGGCCCAGGAGAACATCGACGACATCCGCGCCGAAAGCGAAGCGGCCTTACAGGACTTGGTCGAAGACGAGGACGATGAACTCGAGCCACTTTTCTAAACTCGCCATCGTCGTCGTGCTCCTCGCGGTCGTCGTGCCGGCCCGGCTGCCGCGGTCGACGTCAGCGGTAGCGACGTCCCGACCGAAGGCGAGGTCGGAACACGACGGTCGACGTGACCTACACCTTCGAGGAACTCTACACCAACTACGACCAGTGGAGCCTCACCGGCGAGACCGAACTCGAGTCCGTGACCTGGACGGTCACCACCTACGACGTCGGGGACACCCAGCTGAACCAGCAGCAGTACAACGCCCAGTCCTTCAGCCACCAGATCGCGAAGAGCGACGACGTGGCCGAGGTGACAGTTCGTCTGCAGGGCACGGTCCCCGAGTGGGGTGACTGGTCCTACGAGCCGGCCCAATCCCTGACCCTCGCCGACTTCAGCGAGAGCCAGGAAGGCGGCACCGAGAACGCCCTCCAATCCTCCGAGATTCGGCCCTACACCGCGGACAGTCAGGCGGCCCGAACCGCCATCGAGGACGCAGAGGCAGCCATCGACGACGCCGAATCCGCCGGCGTGAACGTCGAGGAGGCGATCTCGCGACTCGACAACGCCATCTCGGCCTACGACAACGGGAACTTCGAGAACGCCCAGGATCTCGCCGAGGACTCCCTGAACGCCGCCGAGTCCGCCCAGCAGTCGAGTCAGCGGACGAGCATGCTGCTCATGATCGGCGGGGCAATCGTCGTCCTGGCGATCCTCGCGGGGCTGGTGTACTGGTACCTCTCGAACCGCGAGACCTACGACAAACTCGGGTAGGCCCATGCGGGCCGTCATTCCGTTCGACGCAACGACCCCGAAGCGACGCCTCGCTCCCGTTCTCGACGCCGAGGAGCGGACCGCCTTCGCCTTCTCGATGCTCCGGGACGTGCTCGCGGCCCTGAGCCGGAGCCGGTTCGACCCGACGGTGCTCTCGACGGCGCCGATTTCCGACTCGATCGCGGCTCCCGTACACGTCGACGATCGCCCCCTCGATGCGGTCGTGACGGATGCGATCGCCGAGGACGTCCCCCTCGCAGTCGTCATGGCGGACCTGCCGCTTCTCACGCCGGAGGCACTTGGCCGACTGTACGAGCTGGACGGTGACGTCGTTCTCGCACCGGGCCGCGGTGGAGGCACGAACGCGATGGTAGTCCGCGATTCTGCTTTCGCGACGGATTATCACGGGGTTTCGATTCGGGATCATCGCCGAAATGCCCGGGACGTGGGCCTCACCGTCGCCGAAATCGACTCCTTCCGGCTCGGAGCCGACGTCGACGAGCCCGCCGACCTGCTCGAGGTGTTGCTCCACGGTGACGGGGAGAGTGCCGCGTGGCTGGCGTCGGCCGGTTTTCGGATCGAAACCGGGTCCGGTCGGCCGAAAGCGGTTCGCCGGGACCGCGACTGACGGGGACGCCGTCCTGGGCCCCGAAATCGACACCCGGGCGTGCCGACAGCGTTCGCGATAGCGACACCCCGGGGTGCCGACAGCGATTAACCCCGGGCGTGTGTAGCCGCCAGTCGTGTCCCGGGACCAGGGTAGGCTCGTGCGCTCGATCGACGAGGCGGCCATAGCGGAGCTGCTGGCAGTCGAACCAGCCAGCGTCGCATCGCCCACCGAGATCACCTTCGCCCGGAACGTCTTCCTCCCGCTGACGACTGCCTGCCGGTACACCTGCGGGTACTGCACGTTCTACGATCCGCCGGGCGAGGCCGACCTGCTTGGGCGCCAGTCCGTGGAGGCGACGCTTACTCGCGGGCGGGAAACGAACTGTTCGGAGGTGCTTTTCACCTTCGGTGACGATCCGGACGACCGCTACACCGCCATTCACGACGAACTTGCGGCCATGGGCCACGACTCGATCCACTCGTACCTCCGGGAGGCGGCCGAGCGGGCGCTTGGGGCCGGGTTGTTGCCCCACGGGAACCCGGGCGACCAGACACGCGACCAGCTCGTACAGGTGGCCGACGTGATGGCCAGCATGGGCGTCATGCTCGAGACGACAGCCGACGTCCCCGCTCACAGCGGCTCCCGGGCCAAGTCACCGGCAACGCGCCTCGAGACGATTCGCGCGGCGGGCGAACTGAAGATCCCGTTCACGACCGGCATCCTCGTCGGGATCGGCGAGGACTGGCGGGACCGGGCCGAGAGCCTACTCGCGATCGCCTCGCTGCAGGAGCGGTTCGGTCACGTCCAGGAGGTCATCGTTCAACCCGTCTCCCCGAACGACCGCTGGGACGGCACTCGTCCGGAGACGCGCACGCTCCGGCGGGTCGTCGCGATGGCCAGACGCGCACTTCCGGCGCCCGTCTCGGTCCAGGTGCCGCCGAACCTCGGCCGAGATCGAGCGTTGCTGGACGCCGGGGCCGACGACCTCGGCGCGGTCTCGCCGGTGACCGTCGATCACGTCAATCCGGACTACGCCTGGCCGGCACTCGAGGACGTGCGGGACACCGTGACCGAATCGGGCCGCTCGCTCCACGAACGCCTCCCCGTCCACGAGCGGTTTCTTCCAGAGATGGGGCTCGCAAACGAGTGGATCGATGAGCCGGTGGGTCGGGTCATCTACGGCGATACGCCCGAGGGCCGGCGGTATCGGGAGATCGTCGGGGACGAGGGCGGGCCGCGAGTGTGAGTCCGGGCCCTGGGGCAACTCGGCCCCCAGCGACGATCAGCTGTTCGGCAGCTCGAACGTCTCGCCCGGCTGGAGCAGGGGCGTCCCGTCCGCTTTGGGGCCGAGGACGGGTCCGTGGACGTCCTCTCCCGGATCGATTCGGTGTCGGCGCTCGTAATCGGTCGAACGCTCGACGGGAATCCGGTCGATGGACTCGATCAGCGCGACGTACTCGGCGACCGAGCGGAACTCGCCGTTGGTGCCGCCGGCCCGCTTCGTGATCGATTCTGCGAGGATCGTCCCCATGAAGTCGTCGGCTCCCGCCTCGAGGAGGTCGCGGGCGAGATCGTCGCCGTACTTGACCCACGAAGCCTGGACGTGCTCGACGTTGTCCAGAAAGAGCCGCGAGACGGCGATCAGGAGTTTGTGCGCTGCCTCGGTCGCCCCGCCGTCGACCAGTCCGCGCTCCGCGAGTGGGGTATTCCGGTGGGCAAATGCGAGGGGCACGAACTCGGTGATCGCGCCGGTCCGGTCCTGCAACGCCCGGATCCGGTCGAGGTGGAGTGCCCGGTGGGCCTCGTTCTCGACGTGCCCGTAGAGCATCGTCGCGGTCGTGGGGAGCCCGACGGCTGCCGCCGCCTCCATCGCCTCGACCCAGGTCGCCGAATCGATTTTTCCCGGACAGATGACGTCCCGAACCTCGTCGACGAGGATCTCCGCGGCCGTCCCCGGGACCGAATCCAGCCCCGCCTCGCGAAGCCGACCGTAGACCGTCTCGAAGTCCCAGTCGATCCAACGGCGGGCGTGGTCGGCTTCCTCCGGCGTGATCGAGTGGACGTGCACGCCGTCGACCGACATGGCCCGGAGCTGGGCGGCGTAGGTGCCGGGATCTGTTCGGTACTCCGAGGGCGGTCGAGCGACGTGGGATGGCGCCTCGGCCAGTAGCGCTCGGTGTTCCGTATCGAGTGCCAGTGCTGGGTGCAGCCCGCTTACCGAGGTCACTTCGGAAATCCCGCGCTCGACTGCCTTCCTGACGATTCGCCGGGAGTCGGCTGGCGTTCGGGTGAAACCGCGGTGGTCCCCGTCCCGGTTCGCTTCGAAGGATGCAGCACTGTCCCGGTAGTTACAGAAGAGACAGCCCGTGTCACAGGCGGTCGTGACGTTGTTGTTGAGATTCGCGACGAAGGTCACTTCCTCGCCGACGGTCTCCTGGCGTCGTCGATCCGCAACCTCGATTACAGCGTCCATCCGTTCCGGGTCGATCCCCCGGGTCTCGGAGCCCGTTGTGAGCAGTTCGATCGCGTCGTCGACGGCGAGTCGCTTCCCGTCCCGGGCCCGGTCGAGAGCGTTCTCGAAGGACTGGTCGGTCTCCGGACGGACCGAAAAGCCAAAGCGGTCCCGCGGGACGCCGGTCTCGCGGGTGGGCCGGGATCCCATCGTCACGCCGTAGCCCACACAGGAACATAAGCGGGCGGGGTCCGCGGGGCCGCCCGTGTGGGTCGGTGAGAAACGCTTTGATGCCGGGGGCCCCAGTGTGGCATATGACCAGCGTCAAGGACGTCCGGGTCGAGACCCAGCCCTCGGACGGGAGCCTGGGTCGGGGGGCCTTCGTCTTCAGTGACGACTATTCGGTCTTCGACTGGGGGCGGATGCCGGACCAGATCCCGAAGAAAGGCGCGAGCCTCTGTGCGATGGGGGCGTACAACTTCGAGCGCCTCGCGGAGGTCGGCGTCGAGACGCACTACCGGGGCGTCATCGAGGACGGCGAGACGGTGCCACTCGCAGCCGTCTCCCAACCGCCCACCGAGATGGCAATCGACATCGCCCGGGTTCCGACCCTCCCACACGGGCCCGAGGGATACGACTACGAGGCCTATCACGAGGCCGGCGGCGACGCCTCCGTCGTCCCGCTCGAGATCGTGTTCCGCAACGTCGTGCCGCCGGGATCGAGCCTGCGCGATCGGGCTGAACCTGCCGACTTCGGCCTCGAGTACGAGGACTGGCCCGAGGAGCCGGTCACCCTCGCGGAGCCGATCGTCGAGTTCTCGACGAAGTACGAGAAGCAGGACCGCTACCTCGACCGGGAGGCGGCCGACCGGATCGCCGGGGCGGCCGACATCGCGGCCCTCGAGGACTGCGCCCGCGAGGTCAACCGCGTGATTACCGAACGGGCCGAGGACGTCACGATGACCCACCAGGACGGCAAGATCGAGTGTATCTACCACGACGGGTCAATCGCGGTCGCGGACGTCGCCGGGACCTTCGACGAGAACCGCTTTAGCCGGGGTGGCGTCCAGCTCTCGAAGGAGGTGATCCGCCAGTATTACCGCGAGACCGATCCCGAGTGGGTCGAGGCCGTCAAGACGGCCAAAACGGAAGCCCTGGCGAGCGAAAGCCCCGACTGGCGCGAGGACGTCGGCATTCAGCCGAAGCCGCTGCCCGAGCACGTCCTCAGGCACGTCTCGAACATGTACGCGGCTGGGGCAAACACCTACACCGGTCGCGAACTGTTCGACGTGCCCGACCTCGACGAGGTCATTTCCCACCTCGAACGGCTGTAACCGGGTGGGTATGACAGCCGAGGCGGCCGCCGGCCAGCCGATTGCCGGGATGGAACGGCAGCCTGTCGATGGATCGCCACCGTGATTGTTCAGGAACGTGGAACACATCCGCGTTTTCACAAGAGTTTTTGAGCACAATCGCGCACGTACACCCGATGACCACCTACACCGCCACGGTGACCGTCCGCCTGAAACAGGGCGTGCTCGACCCTGAGGCGACGACGACCCAGCGCGCCCTCGAGCGGCTGGGCTTCGAACTCGAGGATCTCCGCTCGGCAGACTACTTCGAGATCGACCTCGAGGCCGCAGACGCCGAGGCGGCCGAAACGCGGGCGACCGAGATGGCCGAACGGCTCCTCGCGAACCCGACGATTCACGACTACGCGGTTTCGGTCGACGAACGATGACAGTCGCGATCGTCCGCTTCGGCGGCTCGAACTGCGACCGGGACGCCGCCCGCGCCCTGGATTCGCTCGGCATCGACGCCGAGATCGTCTGGCACGAGGACGGCCTCCCGGCGGACACGACCGGCGTGATGCTCCCGGGCGGCTTCTCCTACGGCGACTACCTCCGGGCCGGCGCGATGGCCGCCCGGTCGCCGATCATGGCCGACGTGAAGGCGCTGGCCGAGGATGGCGTCCCGGTGCTCGGCATCTGCAACGGCGCCCAGATCGGCTGTGAGGCGAGTCTGACTCCGGGGGCGTTCACGACGAACGAGAGCGCTCGCTTCCAGTGCGAGCACGTCCACGTCCGGGTCGAGAACGCCGACACCCGCTGGACGGCGGTCTACGAGGAAGGCGAGGTGCTCGAACTCCCGATCGCCCACGGCGAGGGTCGGTTCGAGATCACAGCGGAGAAACTCGCCGAACTGCAGGCCGAGGACCGGGTGCTCTTTCGGTACTCGACGCCCGAGGGCGAGATCACCGACGAGGCGAATCCGAACGGGTCGACGGACAACGTGGCCGGGATTCTTGGGGAACGCGAAAACGTGGCCGTGCTGATGCCCCACCCGGAGCGGGCCGCCCTCGCGGACATCGGGTCGACCGACGGTCGGGGGATTCTGTCCGGGTTCGCCCGGGCGACCGTTTTGCCCTGACGGTACCCGGGGTCGACCCACCGCGAGCGCGATCGCAATCTAGCACAACGGAGCTCCGCTCCGCCTCCGAATCTACCATATCATAGCTATGACCGTCAGCGGCTCACTTCTGGACCCCTTCGGAGAGGGCGAGGGCGCCGTTCCCGACTTCGATTACCGCCGTCTGTTCGAGGGTAGAACCGATTTGACACGCCAATGTCTCTTCGTTTCCGTTGTCGAGAATGACGTCGAGTTCATAGTGTCCACTGGGGACGATACCGACTTCGCTTTCCGTGTTGCCTGGAAGCAGGTAGTACCGCTCTTGGAACACCGTCTCGCCATCGCTGCCCACAAGTTCGACATCGAGGTCGTAGGACCATTGGTGATCATAACTCCGGATGTGGAGTTCCTCGCTCCGTGGGAGTTCGCTTTGTGTCCCCATCTCGGTCTTCGAACCCTTGTCGGACCTTTGATTCTGGTCGGTCGCGCGTTCCCGGTGCATGTGTAGACCAATACGGGACAATCCTATAGCACTCCTTAAGGCTCAAACTGTAGTTTAAGCGGGTAAAGGGGGGGGCTATCCAGCGTTTCGGCAAATATGCTGTGAAACAATTGGTAGCCGTACGAACTAGTTGGTCAAATACTGATTTAACCATTCAGGCGGGTTATTTATGCGACGGAATTACCCCGAGGAGATGGGAATCGTTTCACGAATACGATCAGCAAGCCGGTCCTATTCGGTTATCGTCGTCGTCGCGTTGCTCGTCGGCGCGCTCGTCGCGCCGGTGGCCTTCGGGGCGGCAAAAGAGATCGGCGAACAGGAGAAACGAGTCGCGGTGATCGAGGTTGGCTCGGTAATCGCCGAACCGACCGCAGCCCCAGTCGAGGACGCCCTGGAAGAAGCGCGGGCAAATGAATCGATCGAGGCCGTCGTTCTGAAAGTAAACACGCCCGGTGGCGGCCTCGCAGCGACCGAATCGCTGGCCCTCGAGGTTGAACGAACTGCTGAGGTCATGCCCGTAATTACGAGCGTGACCCAGATGGCCGCCTCGGGTGGCTACTACGTGAGCGCGCCAACCGACCGCATCGTCGCCAGTCCGAGCGCACTGGTCGGGAGCGTGGGCATCAACTTCGCGTACGTCGATGCGGGTGGTGGAGTCGGGACCGCGATTCAGTCCGGGCCCGACAAGTCCGGCGGCTACACCGAGGAGGAGGCGATCGAGATGGCCGACATGATGGTCGAGGGGTTCTACGGCACGGTCCTCGAACACCGTGGCGACGAACTCGAGTTGAGCAAGCGGGACCTTTCTTATGCCAAGGTCTACCCGAGCCAGAAGGCCCTCCATAACGGATTGATCGACGAGATCGGGACGACGGACACCGCGATCCAGATCGCGGCCGACCGGGCCGGCCTTGACGGCTACGAGGTCGTCGAGATGGACACCACTCCCGATCTCGGCACGATCCCCTTGCTCTCCGCCGGAAACACCAGTAGTGCCGACGCCGTCGGCGTCGAGGCGCTTGTGGACCCCGCGCCCGGGGTCGACACGCCCGTCGCGCTTGCGCTGTACGGACACCTCTCCGAGGAGCAGGTGATCGTCACGACGGCAGGCGACGGGACGACCAGTCAGTCCGCAGCCAGCAGCCAGGAGGTGGACGCATGAGCCGGAGTCTTCCTGCGCGACTCGGGGTTTTCGTCCTGGTCGCTGTGCTCGTGATCGCGGCCGCCGGGATCGGTGGTTATGCGATGGCAGACACACCGCCAGACCGTGTCGACGCCACGGTCGAGAAGGACTACTTCACCGATCAAGAAATCGTCGAGAACGCCCAACTTACCCCTCGATCGGGTAAAATCGAGCTCGAAGACCAGCCTTCCCGGACCGTTCTCGTCTCGACGGACGGCTCGGTTTCTGACCTCGAACCAGTGATCGACGCCCTGGTGACACACGGCCACGAGGTGCGGATCCACGGTGGCGGCACCTCGGTCACGGCCGTGAGCGGAATTCTCACCGGTTCGGTGACGGCGAGTAGTAGCGTCTCGGCATCTGAGGGCGGGCTCCAGAGCGAACTCGCCGAGGTCGATGCGCTCTTCGCTGTGGGTGGCTCACAGTTCCAGGCCGAGGATTACGGTATCATCGAGAACTTCTCCGAGGAGGGCTCGGTCGTGCTCGCTACCGGCCCGGCCGGCCCCTTTTCCGGAGGCACGAACGACGAATTGACCTCGCGGTTCGGGGTCACCATTGGCTCGGGCTACCTGTACAACATGGCCGAGAACGACGCCAACTACCAGCGGGTCTTCGCGGGCAGCGGTAACTCACCCGTTGCAGACGGTGTCAGCGAGACCGTCCTTGATACGGCCGCACCGGTCCGGAGCCATAACGCCACGTCGGTCCTGAGCGTCGGTGAAGAGACTCGCTACTCAGTGACCCGCGCCGCCGGGAGCCACGACGTCGCGGTCCGAACCGGAAATGTCCTTGTCGTCGGGGACACGGACTTCATGGCGCCATTGGATTTCAACCGGGCAGATAACGAGGCGTTCATCGGGAACGTCCTGACCTTCCTGACGGACACCCCGGAGAACCCCTACACGCCACCAACTGACGGCGAGCAGGGACCGACGGACCCCTCGGAACGGTACCCGACGGCCGGCGGTAGCAGTAGCGCTGCGGAGGCCTAACCCATGGTGAACCGACGAACGGTCCTCCGGAGTGCGCTGGCCCTCGCGACGGGGAGCGCGTTGGTCGGCACTGCCGGTTCCGAGTCGGCATCATCGGCCGACGGAGCTCTGGCCCCCTATGACGCTGGATCAGTCACCGATGCGGAGACGACCGTTTCAGCACGGGTGAACCCACGGGCCTTCGACCGGTCGCAACTTCCACAAGGGGTTGCAACGCGACTGTCGTCGCTCCGAGACCGCTTCGACTCCCTCTCGGTTTCGGCGCTTGGGTCGGTACGAGGCAGTGTGGCCCTTTCTGGCGACCGAATCGTCGGGGCAGGCGTCGTGGTCGACGGGGATTTCGAACGGTCCGCCGTGACCAGCGACCTGACCGCTGATTCCTTCAGCCCCTTCGAGGGCCACGGATTGGGCGGCGTCGAAGTCTACCGCTCCGAGTCTACCCCGTATGCCGTCGGCCTGGATACCGACACTATTGCCGTCGGTTATGGGCGCGAAGCGGTCTCGCCCCTCACTCACGTGCGGGCAGCCTTCGATTCTGCCAACGTAGCGTCGACCCGACTGACATCGATAGCTGACGCCGTCGGAGGCCGTTCCCGGGCTGCAGCGAAGCTTGGGAGAAAGACCCGGTCACAGGCCATCGAACGGATCCCGTCCGAGACGGCGGGTCTGGCCGAAATCGTTGCGGAAGCGACGGCTTTCGGCGTCGGAATCGATGTTACCGAGGGCCGGAGTACCGTCGCATACGGAGTCGACATCGATCCGGCTGCCGTCTCGACAGACACGTACTGGGATCTGATCACCCGATCGGCCACCCGTGCCGACGGCTTCGAACTCGGGGGCGTCGAACAGGATCGGCGAACCATCGTCGTGCGTGGGACCGTGCCGACCAACGCACTCTGGTCAGTCCACGCGGAACTCATCGGGATCAAAACCGAGTAACCTCCCATCGATGGTCTAGACGCTCTCGGCTCGCTACCGGTTGTACCCCTCGACCGTGTTGTGGATACTGTCTCCGTACATCCAAACCACGCTACAGGAAGGGACCGCGTGGAACCTTTCACTGAAGTCGGTTTTTCCTACAACTCTTCGTAGGGTTGGACGACGACGAACCCGTCCCCGCCATCGAAGTGCATCTGGAAGCGCTCCCCGGACTCCTGGCCGATCATATCGGGGAGGTTCTTGTTGACTTCGACGTTGGGAGTCGTTTCGTTCCAGGCGACGGTGGCACTCGGATCGGTCGTGACGGGGGGTTCAACGACGAGGGGATCACCATGGGTTGTCAGGGCGACGGTGCCCGGGCCCTGAAGGTACACGTTCGTAAATCCACCGGCAAACGCGCCAGCCAGGCTGTCGATCTTGTCGATCTCGTAGGTGACTGTCGATTCGAAGGCGAGGACATCCTCGCCGTTGACTGTGAGGGCGTCCTGGGCGTCGAGTCGAATCACTTGCACCTTCTTCTCGCTGTCTGCAAGATAGACGTGCCCCTCGCCTTCGACGGCCATGATCGGGGTCCCCTCGTTGGTCGCCGCTTCCTTGATGAAACCGGTGATACCGCCTTCAGCGGTCGCCTTTCCGGTGAACGAGAGGTCACCGGTATAGCCGATCATCGACCCGGCTTTCGCCATGATCGAGCCGTCAACGGCCACGTCGAGCGTATAGCTGTTCTCCAGCTGGAAGAGCTTTTCAGCGGATGTCGGTGCGTGTTGGGCTTTGAATTGGTCGAGATCCATTGGGTACCAGAGCCATCGAAACCGGCTCGGTTTTCGATTCGGTTGTCAAATGAATGAAGGGGGCGATGGCTCCAGCGAGCGTTTGAGCTATGAACGATGAGGGCCTCGAATTCATCGACGGTCTCCCGACGGATTCGACTCTGGGCACGGAGTGTGGGAGGGGGGTAAAACTGGGGACGGCAACCGCTACATGGTAACGAGTTCCGAATTGGATCCCAATCCTCCAGGTATTGAAACGGGAACGATTCCGTGCTCACTCGCGGAACGTCTCTTCGATTTCGCCGCCGTCGTGATCGTCGTCGAAGACCATCACTAACGGCTGATGACAGGGCGCATACACGTCCATTTCTCGCCCCTTCGGTGAGTACCACGTGTCGACCGCCTGCACGAGGCCCGCCTGTTCCAACTTCTGGAGGTGGTAATCGGCGTTTTGGATCGACGTCCCCACGATTTTGGCGATCTCGCCGGTCGTGGTGGGCTCGTCGTGCAACTGGCGGAGTATTTCGCGGGTCGTCCCCGCGGCGAGGGCGTCGAAGACCTTCGTAGACCCATCGAGCGTCACGGTCTGGGGTGTGAGTTCTAGTTCGGGCACTGTCCGGTTTGGAAGCATCGTCGCCATACGCTGTTACCGATTACGTTCAGGTTTCCCACTCCCAGGTACCTTCGGACTATGCTCATAGGGGCTGCTCAGCGGGGAGGCTACAATCGTAGCGTTGCTATAGTGTGACAGGGAAACGGAGCAGCGTTCCGGCTCACTCCTTCGGCCGCCTCGAAACGAAACCTTCGATAGTGAAAAAGTATATTTTCGCTACGTCCGTCCTTTGTTAGAACAGTGGACAATCAGTGGAGCGAACCGATTCATAGCCTCCTCGTTCTTCCCCGGGACCGAGAATCGGAGGAGATCACACCAGGGCTCGAATCTGCGAGCAGTCGGTTACAGGTCTCCGCCCGAACCACCAAGGAGATCGTTTGCGAGCGGGCGATTCCTCCCTCGACTGATTGTATTATTGTCGACATGGGAATCGATGAAGCCGGGGAGTTGGCAGACAACACACCTGTTTACGAGCGCCTTCCAAAGGTGCCGGTTATTGGACTTTTCCCCGGGCGCGAGTTCGAAGCACACTCCGACCGTCTCGTGGAATGGCCCGTCGAAACAGTCCTCCCTCGACGTCTGGCACGGGACGAGCCAGAAATCGTTGCCGATTACGTTCTCGAGGCCACCGAGCAGTGGTTTCGCAGGGAGGGACTGGAAACCCTTGTCGACCGGATCCCAGGGATGGTCTCGGTTCACGACCCCACAACAGGGGAACTGATTCGAACGAACCGATCATTTCGGACGGTCTTGGATACGGACCGAACGGAGCTCCAAGGGCTGAATCCCGACCGGATCACGGCGCAGTTGGACGGTGAGGACGGTGAAACTCTAACGCCGGTCATAACGGCCCTCGAAGCGGAGGACGGGCCAAGTGAGGTCGAATGGGGCGTTTCGACGCCGTCCGGCGTTCGATGGCTCGAGATCGAGTTCCGATTGCTTCGGTTGGGGCAGCGCGAATACGTGCTCGGGACCGGACGAGACGTGACCAAACGGCGGACGCTCCGTGAAACATACCGGGACCTCTTCGAGAGCGTCTCTGACGGTTTGGTCGTTCACAGTGCCGAAACGGGCGAGATACTGGACGTCAACGACCGGTTCTGCGAGATGAACGGGTACGAGCGCCAGGAGTTGCTGGGGGAAACCGTCGATTTGGTTACGGCTCCGGAGTACGGGTACGAGGACGTCCAGGAGCGGATCCGCCGTGCACGGGAGGAGGAGCCGCAGTTGTTCGAGTGGCGCAACCAGCATCGGGACGGGGAGACGTTTCCCGTCGAGGTGCATTTGCGAGTAGTGACCATCCGTGGGGAGGAACAGGTCCTCGCGAGCGTCAGAGATGTCACCGACCGCAAGCGATCGGAATTTCGTCTTTCGACGATCCTCGATCGGATCGACGAGGCGATCTTTCTCACCAAAGCCGAACTGATAACGGAAGCGTCTCAGTCTCCCGAATACGTGAGTTCCGGCTACGAGGACATCTGGGGCCAATCTCTCGAACAACTACGAGACCGGTACGAGGACGGCTTTTTCGGGACGCTACATCCCGATGACGAATCGATGTACCGCGCTCACGTGGAGCGGATCGTCGAGGATGTCGATTCGGGGACTGCGTCCGATCGGTACTCGATCGAGTACCGGATCCGGACGCCAGCGGGTGAGACTCGATGGGTGCATTCGGATTTCTATCCGGTCGCGTGGATCGTAGGACCGCCGCGAATCGTCATTCTGAGTCGGGACGTCACGGACAAGAAACGGCGGGAACGTCGACTCGTCGCGTTCGAAGCGGCCACCGAAGACCTGACGACGGCCGACTCGTTCGAAGAAGCCGCCGACAGCGCGGTCAGTGCGGCGGCTGACTCGCTTGGGCTCTCGATGGTTGGAGTGTACCTGTACGAGAAGTCTGCCGGCACGCTCGAACCCGAAATCATGGCGGATTCGCTTCCAGCCGTGTTTCAGGATCGGTCGATCGACCCGGGTGATGGTGGATTGTGGGAATCCTTTGTGACGGGCTCGATCGCGGGACCAGAGAGGGAGAGCCTGGAGGGAGTGTTCCCTTGGGATAAGCAGGGCGCCCTGTCGGACTGGCGGGCGATCCCACTGGGCAACCACGGGCTTCTCCTCGTCGGAACCGCCTCGGGGACCATCGATCCGGATCAGCTGCAATCGGCGCTTGTCCTCGCTGGCACCCTCGAAGCGGCGCTGAACCACCTCCAGGGCCGAAAGCAACTCGCAGACCGGGAAGCGGCGTTGCGAACCGAAACGGAGCGTGCCGACCGACTCGAGGAAATCGTCGATGTGACTCACGAAGTGGAGGGTGCCCTCACGGAGGCGACTGATCCGGCCGAAATAGAAGGGGCGGTTTGCCGGCGACTCGTCTCGAATGGGCCGTTTGAAGTCGCCTGGATCGGACGCGTCCCGATCGGTGTCGATCAGCTGCGGCCCGAGCGGATTGAAGGAGCGACCGAGGCTTACCTCGAGAATCTGCCGTTACGAACGGAGACCACCCCAGCGGATCCTCACCCGGCGATCGAGGCCTGGGAAGCGGGGTCGATCCGGATCGAGAACTCCCTCTTGGCGAACGGGCCACACGGCAACTGGCGGGAAATAGGGCTCGGCCAGGGAATTCAGTCCGTCTGTGCCGTCCCGCTGAGTTACGAGGGGGTCAAGGAGGGAGTACTCTGCGTGGAATCTAAGACCCCGAATGAGTTCGACGACCGGATCCGGGAGGTTCTCGACCAGCTCGGAACGTCGATCGGACACGCACTTTCGGCTATCGAACGACGGCGGGCCCTCGAGACGGCCGAGCGTATCGAGCTGGAATTCCAGGGAAGCGAGGCCGAATGGGATCTCGCACGATTCGCAACCGCATCCGAAAGTCGGGTGACCCACGAGCGGACCGTCCATCAGGATGACGGGCACAAAGCTGTGTATTTCAATCTGCAGCAAACTGGGCACGGGGAACCGATCGATCTCGCCAGGCAACATCTCGACGGGGACGTGGAAGCCGTCGACGGTAACGGAGGCATAATCAAAGTCGTCACCGATTCCTGGCTGGGTACCAGGCTCGCCGAACACGGGGGTTTGCTCCGGCAGGCCGAAGCATCCCCGGACCGGTCGACCATCCTCGTCGAACTGTCCGGTCACGCCGACGTTCGCTCGTTCGTGAGCCGGGTCGACGAACTCGTTCCGGGACTCGAATTGACTGCCAAACACCAGTTGAACCGATCGCGATCATCGTTCACCTGGGAACAGGGGCTTCGCGATCAACTTACCGACCGACAGTTCGAAGCCCTCAGAACGGCCTATCGGGCGGGGTATTTCGAGTGGCCTCGAGACCGGGATGGAAGCGAGGTGGCCGCGGAACTCGGGATCACGCAGCCGACGCTCAACAAACATCTCCGGATAGCAGAGAGAACGCTGCTTGGGGAATTGTTCGATTGAACGGGCGGTCGGTTTCCGTGTTCTGTTACACTTGAGCAGATCATTCACAAATTATCGGGGACTCGTGGTTTTTCATTACCCTCTACAAAAGAAGAGATCTGCATTCAGTTCAACCAGTGGACACTACCAGTCTTCAATTAAAAATAGCGTGCTGCAAACAGCGCGTGTATTCCCCAATAGAGTACCGCTACGATTGGGAGTTTCAGGGAAACCGGTTCTTCTCATTCGTTGTCCTTGACACGGACATCAAACCCCGAAAACCGAGAAGGACAACCAGTCGTTGACAACTCCCAATTACGGTGTATCGGTATCAGCGCGTCCCTTTTGAACCAGATACACGGCCAAGCCCCCTACTCCAAAGAAACCATACACAACTCCACGAAGTCGTGGTGATGAAAGCCCTCGTTGGGTAGCGTCCTGGCTGACAAAATAGCCTACTGTCGGCCAGAAGATCAGCTGATGGAGACTGAAACGAACGAGAGAAGCACTAGGTACACTCGAAATATCCACAGTGGTGATGGCCGGTTGGATTGCGAGGAAGAGCACAATTGCAGTTAGCCAATGAGGAGGTAAAGGGCCATCGTGGATTCTTCATTTTGTCCGCTGGGGATTTTTGTTGTTACGTTGAAGAAGCGTCACCTCACCCCATCCAACGACAGAGATGAGGGCAATGCTACCGACCCAGAAAAGCACGTACCAACCAAATGGGGTGGGGCCGACTGGGGTAAGATTATCGCCAACAATCATCCACGTTCCGTAGGCCGATACAAGAAGCAATCCACCGATAAGAAGCGCTGGTGAGACAGATCCCAACTTGGCGTACAGCAGACCAGGGACAAACCCGAGAGCGAACATGCCCAAAAGTACGTAACCCATGAATAGTGGTTCAGTCGAGAGCATTTTTGGGACGCTTTCGAATTCGAAGCTGTACCATAATCCCAGCGCGATACTCCCGTGGAGTACCCCTGCAATTATTCCGACAAATATCCCATTGTCCAACGGCAAACTATCTTGATCACTTTTGTAGCTGGTCCCGTTCTCGTCCATACAGCCTGCTCGTAGCGATCGGAGTTATCGTTTTAGTACGTTGAAAATCGGTTTTCACCGTTCTCGTCTCAAATACCGTTCCCACGTGACCCAGATGGCAATAATAAAGAGGACGAAGAGACCTCCAACGAGAAACGCGAGTGCAAATGGTATATCGGGGCCACCACCGTCTGCGACAGCGAGCCGGATCCCGAATATAATCGAATCCTCAACGAAATATCCGATCAGATAGCTCGTCGTGATCACGACGGCAATCGCAGAGATGAACCGTTTAATAACCGTAAGGAGTCCAG
This sequence comes from Halodesulfurarchaeum sp., assembly GCA_034520565.1. GTDB lineage: Archaea > Halobacteriota > Halobacteria > Halobacteriales > Halobacteriaceae > Halodesulfurarchaeum. The sequence goes on along the minus strand of JAXHNL010000002.1, from coordinate 429,776 downwards.
CCCGTCGGTCGTCAGTCCCGACGAAAACGACCATGGGATCGTCAGCTGGGCCATAGACGTTCATCTCCTGACCCTTCTCGGAGTATCGTGTGTCGGCGACCTCTATTGCGCCCGCTTCTTGAAGCTTTGAGAGGTGGTAGGAAACGGTCTGAACTGATTCGTTGATGTTCTCGGCGATCACAGTAGCCGTCGACGGGTTGGCAAACACGTGAGAAAGAATCGCACGAGCTGTCTTGGAAGAAATCGCATCCAATACTTCACTTGTTTGTTCGTCATCAATCCCTAAAACTTGCAGTTCGCCTTCTTGTTGAGCTTCGACGTTGTCCTCAGAGAAGGGGAGGAGGGACATTGTCCGTGTTTCTCCTACTTCGGCTCCTCCTTTGAATATCCACATCATCTGTAATGACCGATTCAGAAAAACAGGCACTCACCCAGCTGCGATGCTGAATTCGAGCGTTGTATTCATCACTATCACTGGGAATTGCCAGTTCTCTCTAAAATGCCGTGCAAGACTTGGAGCGTGGATTCAGCGAGCAGTTTAGATTCATTGCAGACCGTGAGTGACGAAACAGCCGTTAACTAGGGATACCTACTTAACGAGTTCGGATAGGTGGAACTTGTGGTTAATCAACACGGCGTTTCTCAAAACGTTTTGATTGGTATCATTACCACAAAATGAGGATTACAAAAGGTTTTTCTTTAAGCATGTTGGCCTTTTGCCTTGTGGAAATGACTCTCTACTTTCTGCTGGTCACAGTAACCCGTCCCAATCACCGTTCCGACGCTCGTGTGAGTGTCATGGAGGGTGCTGATGGATGGTAAAATAAACTCTACCGTTCAACAGCCGGTACCGGATGGTGGTCGTTCAGGAGGCGTCAGGGGCTGGATCGATCAGCATCGACTCCTGAGTTTCCTTGCCGTCGCCTACTCCTTCACATGGGTGGTACAGGGGATTGTTGCTGGTCTTGGGTTGGAGGCGTCCTGGACCCAATCCATTCTCATCGGGTTTGGGGGATTCGGCCCACCAGTCGCTGCAGCGATCGTCGTCTGGGCGAGCGGCGGAAGTCTTCGAAAGTGGATCGGGCAGATGTTCAAATGGCGCATTGGGGCCAAATGGTGGCTCATCGCCCTCGGCCTCCCTTTCCTCATTCTCGCCGCAGGGAGTCTCATCTACGTGCTCGCGGGTGGCCCCATCGACCTGTCCTCCTTCGAGCCATTCTGGGTGTACCTTTTCGTGTTAGCCTGGGGGACAGTTTGGGGTGGCGGGCAAGAAGACCTTGGGTGGCGTGGCTTCATGCTTCCCACACTCCAAGAGAAATACAGCGCACTCACCTCCAGTGTCCTTGTCGGAGCCGCGTGGGCGGGATGGCACCTCCCGTTGTTCCTGAACGCGACGACAACCCATGGAGGATGGCCGCTCTCTCAGCAGTTGCTCTGGGTCGTCTCTATCATGGCAGGCTCGATCCTCTGGACGTGGATGTACAATAGCACCGACGGAAGTGTGCTTGCTGTCGCCGTCTTCCACGCTGGCATCAATTCCATGGGACTCTACCACCCAGCAGACTACAATGTCATCGCACCAGGTGGTGTGCCAGACCAGTGGTTGAGTCTCCTCGCGGAAGTCACCGGGGCAATCCCCCTCGTCATCACTGCCGTCCTCCTCGTGTTCGTCTACGGCCGAAACCACCTTGCCAACACCGAGAGCGTCCCGACCGCGACATCGATTGGACTGATCGGCGAGCAAGCTCAAAAGTAAGCGCCCTTCAAGGCAGGGTTTTCTCCCATGATAGGTTTCTACACACCCTTGAAATCGGTAAACACGGGTTTGCACGCACAGCGTTCTGCCGAAGAAAACTGAACAGTCCCCTCCGGCGCACTCTCGAGGGGCGATATCTGGCGGGTCGCTGGTCCGTGGGGAGGTACTGTTGCAACGACACCGAGGCCGCCGCGATGGGCTGGCTCACCGCTTACAATCTCGGTGGCCTCCCACCGCTTCATCGCCGCGCAAACCGCCGAGTGCGGCGTTGTGTCATCCGGCCCCGAGTTCAGGGCACGCCTACGGATGCCCATCCAAGTCGTCCATTGTGGCCAACTTGGAGCACATCGCGAGATACGTCACCATGCTATCTGACAGTTTCGCATTCGTGGAGAAACCAGCTTTTCCGATTCCGGCAGTCGTACAGTACCGCCTCGGTTTCCTCCCCGTTCAGGGAACGCGAAGCGGTCTGGTGGGCGAACGAGACGCTTCGTGTCTCGGCACCTCCTTAAGGACGGGGGTTCCGTCTCGAGGGAAAGAGGCCTCCGTGTTCCGGGACACGACGTGCGATGAAAAGCCTCGATTACTCAACTCGAACAATCGTGGTACCTCAGTCCACCTGCCAATTGATGAACTTCTCGAATCCATAGGTCACGCCGAGAAAGATGACAGCGAACACGAACCACCTGAATACGTCGAGTGTTCCCGTAAAAGCGAGGGCATTGAAAATGTATGACAATGACGCACCGACAAAACCAGCTACGTAGAGGTTGCGTCTGATGGCCATATAGGAGAATCGCAGGCGACTCAGATAACTGTGTTCACAGGATGATGAAAGTCCGGGTTCTGTCTGGCAACGTACGTCTTCTGGGTTCGGTCTCTGCGAAATATACCCGAGTTCTCGATATCTGATATTCGGGATGTGACCGACCCAACGTGTCTCCCGTATTTAGGCTTCCCACCTGATAGAGACACAACCGTTAATTCGGCACCGAGAGTCAGAAAATCCATGCCGTCCAACGCAATAGAGGTCTCATTCGGCAAGCGATTCGGTGTGACAGTGCTAGTGGGCGTTACCGGAATCGTTGCCCTCGCCAGCTACATATACATCACCACGCCGCCGACTGCAGTCCCTGCCGGGCTGTCGCTCCCGCTTCTCGCCGTTCTCTCGGCTGTCAACCCTTTACTGCTTCTGGGCGGCGCGTGTTTGCTCGGCGCGTACACAGCACCGCGAGTGGGTTTGCGGTCGCATCTTATTGACCGATTGGGAGCTGGCGAGGGTATCTGGCGTCACCTTCGTGACGAGGTGAAACTGGCAGTCGGAATCGGCATATTCGGGGGAATCCTGATCGTCATCCTCGACACGGTGATGATGCTGTTCGTCGCCCAAGACTTGCCCCAATCCGTGATCGGGGCGACCAGACCGACCGTGGCGAGTGTTCTCGCGTACGCCCCGGTTCGATTCCTCTATGGAGGAATTACCGAGGAACTCATGCTCCGGTACGGTCTCATGTCCATGCTTGCGTTCGTCGGCTGGTACGTCACCGGTCGTCGGAAAGACGTGCCCGGACCTGGAATCATGTGGATTGCAATCGTGGTTACGGCCGTGCTTTTCGGCGTTGGCCACCTCCCAGCACTCGCACAGTCCGTGTCACTCACCCCGGCGCTTATCGCGCGGACGGTCATCCTGAACGCGATCGCCGGTGTCCTGTTCGGCTGGCTCTACTGGAAGCGAAGTCTCGAAGCGGCGATGGTGAGTCACGCCTCCTTTCACATTCCCCTCGTGATGCTTTCACTCTTGCAGGTCGTGTTGCTCTAAAGGGGCTAGTCTGGATGTACCTGCACCGTGTAAGTGGATTAGTTCCTATCCCTTTAGATTCAATAACCGCGCGCCCTCTATGCAGCAGGTTCTGAACGAGCTTTCTGATTGCTGTCAGAAACGCCGTGACCGACTCAGAACCTGTATACAGCAAGGGTCGGTAGAAATCATTCCAAGTGAGGCTTTTTAGCATTTCGCTTCACTGAGACTCACGGCGCAACTCAGTCATTCACGCTGATCCCGCCAAAGGCGGCAAATCCAGTCACCACCAGATCAATCCCTTCATGTTCTTCTTCGCGGCGTGGTCGTTCGTCTTCGGCGCCACCGAAAATCGGTAATACATCTAGGCGGACATTCCACTCTCGTGGAACAATGATATCAACGCCTCCGAACATGGCGATGGCACTGATTTGGGCTTGCTGTCCGGCCACTTTGGCATCACGCAAATCCAGTTCGTACCCACCAAAAAGAGCGGTTAGATCCGCACTCGCAAACTGCGATGAAGTCACACGCTCGTTCCGCTCGCCGAAAATGGCGATACCGTTAATATTCTGTTCCTCAATATTCTCAACTTTTGTCCGCATCCGACCCAGAAGTAGTGAAACGCCAAAGAGAATGATGAGAGCGGGCCAGAAGGAAACGAGATCGGCCTCTGGGAAAAGATCAAGTGCAGCTATTTGCCAAGCCCCAGCCAACACGATTACCAAAAGTGGGCCGAACAGGTTGCGGAAACCGCTCGTGACAAGGGCATAAAGGCCGAGCAGAACAAATAGCGATGGGACATATGTGAGGAGTGCTCCAGTTTCAGCGACCCCAGTTGTGTCGAATAATAGCACAACCCCGACCAATAGGACGCCCGCACCAAGTAGTTCTTGTGTTGATATACGGCTGGATATTGTCATCGTGACAAATTACGCCGAGTGGAGATTTGAATGTTACTGATAACTACAAGAACTCATACCAACGGTCAAAACAGCTGTCGAAAATAGGAGGGACTTTGCAGTAGATCCATTTTCTGTAAAATAATAACTCATGCTTTGGCTAAAAACCAAAACCCTCCGTGAAGTTGGTTTTTCGGACACCTATCCAACCTGCCAACCGATAAACTTCTCAAACCCATAGGTAATACCGAGAAAGCCGATAGAGAATACGACCCACCTGAATATATCAAACGTTCCTGTGAAAGCGAGGACGTTGAAAATGTAGGATAACGACGCACCAACAAACGCAGCTACGTAGAGGTTGCGTCTGATGTCCATATAGGTAACCCATAGGGAACTCAGTTAACTGTTTTCGCGGGGGAAAGATATTCCAAGATTGATCTGCTCGATTATGTCTCATGGGTATACACTGAATTTGCGTGATGTATTCAGCACGCTCCGCGAGATCTAGTCGGAGTTTGTTAGAAACCGACTGCAAGGTGTAGAGAATCTATTCAGCGCGGCATTCTCGACAGAGCTTCTAAGTGCAAATATACTGTCCCACAATTGGAACGTTATGCATCACTACAATATGCAGCAGTTAAATCGGTCCGTTTGCCCTCTTCGTTTGTCTCCGGATTCAGTATCCACACTGAAAACGTATCGTTAGTATCGAAATTCACGCAGGTTATTTTATAGTCATGGGTATCAGTTTGTTGGCTCTTGGGCATCACCGCCACGGTGAACTGCTCGTCGTCGGCCCCTTCAAACGCGTTGGGAATTTGCAGAGTTTCAGCAGGTCCCTCTGGTTCAGCGGCGGGAATCGTTTTTTCCGTCCGAAACACTTCCCTGTCATCTTGCTTGACAACAACAGAGGCCGTTCGCTCCTCATCGCAAAAATTCATTAGCGTAATATCAACTTCCGTCGTGGCCGGTCGTAGAAAGGTACACCCACTGACCGCAATCGCCCCCGCGGTTCCGGCAGCCGCAAGGAAATCTCGTCGTTTCATATCAAATCCAATGTAGCCTATTCATAAAGTAGGGGTGAATGCTCAATCGCTCAGTAGTGTAATCCGATACCAAGACTTGAATATGGAAACAAGGTACGATTGCTGGGGGTTGGTTTTTGACAATATTGGAATGGGTCTTCTACTCATCAGCGGTCGATTATACTCATTCAGAGAATAACCAAAACGGAGTCCAAAATGACCATAAATACACTCTTAGGCGACTCATTCATCCAGCATGGAAGAGAAACTCGATGTTCTGGATGTCTTCGATGACGACGTATAATGGTGCGAGGCCGAGTTCAGGATCTGTCCAGTCGAACGTCTCGCTTCCCCCATCTTGAACAGTTATGTCAACCGTATAGCTCGTGTTTGTTGGCAGTTTTCCACGATTTACTGGATCGACTTTTTCTCCCTGCGAGACCTCCAGCGTCCGCGAAGTATGGGGTTCAGTCGCATTTGTTTCCGTGATGGTCACGGAGGTAGTCAATGGCGCCGCTGCCATAGTATACAAGATGACATCTGTCGCCCCGGGTTGATCCAACGTAATACAACCAGCAGTGGACGTCACTCCTGCGAATGCGGCCAATGTAGACAAATACCGGCGACGATTGATTCCATCTGATGATGAGTCCATTGTCTCTCTTATACAACTTGAAGGAGATACTTGGCGGCTTCCATCGGTCAATCGATTTTTTGAGTATGATGAATTCGCGCTGTGCATTCGGCATCGAGGCATTTCACAGTTGACTGAGATGACTTTCGGGGCCCGATATCTAAACTCGCACACTCGATTTCTTCCAGCATCGCGAAATCCTCCGTCGAGAGCCCCGGTACCCGAAGGGCCGTCTGAAAATCGTCCCGTCCGGGTTCACATGCCGAGCGGCATGTTGTACCCCGTCTCCCGCTCGAGCACCGTTTCCCAGGTCAGCTCACAGTCACAGCTCACTTCGTCGAACACGGTGGGGTCCTGCCGGCGGTTGAAGTCCCCGATGGCCCGCTCGACGGTCTCGTCACACTCCCCGCAGTTGTGCGGGCCGCGATCGCTTCCCGCTCCGACGGGGTCCGAGACGACGATCGCCTCGGCGTCGGCGGTCCGCTCCAGCACGTCGGCGACCGACCAGAGCCAGGGCGGTCGGTAGCCGCCGTCATAATAGAGTTCCTCGACGAGCGTGTCCTCCATCACGGTCGTCGGGTTGACCGAAATCGTGTGGGCCAGCGGTGCCAGCCGCTCGACCGAGTGCACGGTGTCCTCGATCGCCTCCGATTCGGTCAGGAACGGCGGTTTGAGCAGGAGGTAGGCCTTTACGCCGGCCCCGGCGGCGTGGGCCGTCGCCGCTGCCTCCTCGACCGCGTCGAAGTCGAAGTACTTGTTGACGGCGTCCCGTCGCACCCGGTCGGTCGCCGTCTCGACGCCGATTGCGACGTCGGTGGAGAGCCCCGCTTTTACGAACGGCTCGAGCCGGGCTTCGGTCACGAAGTCCGGCAGGCTCTCGATGACGATCCGCTCGCGCTCCCCGAACCGGTCGGCGATGCCCTGTCGACTCGCCTCGCCGACCTCCCGGTCGTCGAGGATCGAGCCCGAGGAGTAGAGTTTCACCATCTCGGCGGGCGACTCGGCGTGTTCGGCCTCGTACGCGATGGCGCCCTCGATCTGGCTCATGAGCGCCTCGTGGCTCACGCCCTCGGCGTTCTCGGACTCGGAGACGTAGCCACACATCGTACAGCCGCCGGCGCGTGCCCAGCGACACCCCCCGGTGTCGAGGATGATCGTGAGCGAGGAGCGGAGGCCCTCGGGGGTGAGATCCTCGTCGAGCCACGTCCGGGTCGGCTCGGTCGGGTCGCCGCCCTCGTGGCGGGACCGGAGGCGACCGGTCGCGCGGTTCAGCGCCTCCATCCCACCCCCGTAGTCGTAGGTATTGGGCGTCGAATCGGCCATTTATCCGATCGAGGGGAGCGGCGCGTAAATCGGCGTCGCTCCGGGAACGTAACTGAACATGGTTACGTCTCGACGCCAAAAACTACCCTCTCTCCGCCCCTAGACAAACGATGGAGGTTACTTATGACAGAACTCGGCGGATTTAACGACTGTGTCGCCCGGGTCGACCTGACCGCGGGCGAGACCGAGTACGAGCACATTCCGGACGAGGACGCCAAGAAGTACATCGGGGCGCGGGGCCTCGGTGTCAAATACGTCTTCGACAACGGGCCCGACGTGGACCCGACGGGACCGGAGAACGTCCTCACCTTCATGACCGGTCCGCTGACCGGCTCGCGGGCGGTCATGTCCGGTCGAATCGCCGTCGTCACGAAATCACCGCTCACCGGGACCGTTACCGATTCCCACCACGGTGGCTGGAGCGGCGCTCGCCTGAAGTGGGCGGGGCTGGACGGCCTGATCTTCGAGGGCGCGGCCGACGAACCGGTCTATGCCGTCATCGAGGACGGCGAGGTCGAGTTGCGAGACGCCTCTCACGTCTGGGGCATGACGACCCACGAGGCCCGCGAGGTCTTAGAAGAGGAAGTCGAAGGACAGTACGGCAAGAACCTGAGCTACATGGGCATCGGTCCGGGCGGCGAGAACGGCGTGAAGTACGCCTGCATCATGAACGAGGACGACCGCGCGAGCGGTCGCGGCGGGACCGGCTGCGTGATGGGGTCGAAGAACCTCAAGGCCGTGCTGGTCAAGGCGACGACGGACATGCCCGATCCCGCGAGCCCCGAGAAGTTCGGGGAGGGCACCTCCGAGGCCATGACGGTGGTCCGGGAATCCGACGTCACTGCCCCGAACGAGGGTGGGCTCTCGGTGTACGGGACCAACGTCCTGATGAACCTCACCGAGGAGATCGACGCCCTGCCGACCCGCAACGGCAAGTATACCTCGACTCGGGCCGAGCGAGAGACCGAACCCGAGGAGCCGAACATCGACTCGGAGAACGTTTCCGGGGAGTACGTCCGCGAGAACATTCTGGTCGACGAGCCTACCTGTCACTCCTGCCCGGTCGCCTGCAAGAAGGAAGTCGAGGTCAGCACCACCGTCGACGGCGAACAAGTCGACGTTCGGATGGAGTCTTTGGAGTACGAGCCCGCGTTCACCTTCGGGCCGAACTCCATGAACGACGACGTGGAGAAGCTGGCCATCATGATCGACCGGTGTAACAAGATGGGCATCGACGCCATCGAGACCGGGAACATCATCGCGATGGCCATGGAGATGGACGAGAAGGGCTACATCGAGGACGGCATCGACTGGGGCGACGCCGACCAGATGATCGGCCTGATCGAGCGCATCGGTCGCCGCGAGGACGACCTGGCCGACGCGCTCGGAGAGGGTGCGGCCGGGGCCGCCGAGACCTTCGACGCCGAGGACACCCGCCTCGACGTCAAGAACCAGACGATTCCGGCCTACGATCCGCGGGGCATGAAGGGCATGGCGATCGGCTATGCGACCTCGAACCGCGGCGCGTGCCACCTGCGCGGGTACACGCCGGCCGCCGAGGTGCTTGGGATCCCGGAGAAGGTCGACCCGACCGAGTGGGAGGGCAAAGGCGAACTCCTCGCGGTGTTCCAGGACCTGCATGCGGTCTCTGACTCCTTTGACCTCTGCAAGTTCAGTGCCTTTGCGGAAGGCATCGAGGAGTACACCGCCCAGTACAACGGCATGACCGGGCGGGACGTCACGGAGGACGAACTCACGGAGGCCGGCGAGCGCATCTACACGCTCGAGCGGTACTACAACAACCTCAACGGCTTCGACGGCGAGGACGACACGCTCCCGGAGCGGTTCCTCGAGGACAGCGAGGAAGGGATCCCCGGCCAGGGTGCCGCGGAGGGCGAACTGGTCGAGATGGACCTCCTCAAAGAGGAGTACTACGCGGTCCGCGGCTGGGAGGACGGCGTCGTTCCGGACGAAAAACTCGACCAGCTGGGCATCGACGTCGGTCCGGGAACCGGCGTGAGCGGCGCGGTCTCGGCCGACGACTGATCGGCCACGCCGGCCGGTCGAACGGCCCGGCCGGTACCGTTCACCGTCGCTGGCAGGTTTCGACGGATGCAGGGCCCTTATTTGGTCGGGCTAATTGGTGGGTAGTATGCCAACTGTCGCCGACATTCGTGCACACGACGACGCGGATCGACCGCTGACCTTTTTGACCGCCTATGACGCCCCCACGGCCGCCGCCGTGGACGACGCCGGTATCGACATCATTCTCGTCGGCGACAGCGTCGGCAACGCGATGCTCGGCTACGACTCGACCCTCCCGGTCACCGTCGAGGAGATCCTGAGTCACACCGGGGCCGTCACCCGCGCCACCGAGGACGCCCTGGTCATTGCCGACATGCCCTTCATGAGTTACGGGGCCGACCAGAACGAGGCGATCGAGACGGCCGGGCGGATGCTCAAGGAGGCCGGTGCACAGGCGATCAAACACGAGAGCGGGCACAACACGATCGAGCTGACCGAGCGGCTTGTCGAGAACGGGATCCCCGTAATGGCTCACCTGGGCCTGAGCCCCCAGAAAGTCAACGAGATCGGCGACCTCACCCGGCGTGCCACCGAAATCGAGGAGGCCACGGAGATCATGGAACTCGCTAAAGCCCACGAGGCGGCCGGGGCCTTCTCGCTCCTCCTCGAGCACATTCCGGCGAACGTGGCAAAGCGGGTCACCGACGAACTCGACATCCCGACCATCGGCATCGGCGCCGGCCCGGACGTCAGCGGCCAGGGACTGATCATCACCGACGTCCTGGGTGTCGGGGACTGGGTGCCGCCCTTCGCCAAGCAGTACGCCGACGTACAGTCCGAAATGGAGCGGGGAATCGAGTCCTATCGCGAGGAAGTCGAGTCGGGGACTTTTCCCGCCGCGGACCACTACGTCGAGGAACCGATCGACGGCTGGGAGTGAAACGGTTCCCGGGTGACTCAGCCGCCGGCCCGGATCGCCTTCTTCGAGAACTGGGGAACCAGTTCGTCGAGGACCGCCTCCTCGCCCTCGAAGACGACGGTGACCTCCGTGAGTTCGAGTGAGGGACCGATTTGGACTTTCTCGGCGGACAACTCGGCGTGCCAGCCCTCGCCCGTCGCGTAGTCCTCCCCGACGGTCTCCGCGCCGACTGACTCCATGTACTTCAGGGCGAGGCGAACGGAGATGCCGCGAAACGACCGCTCGACGCGCATCTACCCACCTGCAACCGGCGGGAACAGCGAGAGGCGGTCTCCGGCTCCCAGCGCTTCGTCCAGCCCGTCGAGGTGGAGTACCTCTTTCCCGTTTTTCAGGACGTTTAGCTGGGGCTGAATTTCCTCGCCGTCGAGCAACTGGCCGGACAGCCCCTCGAACTCCTCCTCGAGGGCCACGAGCACCTCGCCGACCGTCACCGACTCGGGAAACTCGCGGGTGATCGTCTTCTGGCCGACTGCCTCTCTGAAGGTGGCAAACAGCCGGAGTTCGAGTTCGACCGTCCCCTCAGTCGTCATCGCCCTGGAGTCTGATCCCGTCTTCGACGAGTCGGGCGTTTCGTTCCCGGTCGATCGTCTCGCTGATGCCCTCGTGGTCGTACAGTTGGGCGATGAGATCACCGTAGAGGTTCCGCCACGCGATCGCGTAGATCGGCGACTGGCCCCAGGCCCGGAGTTCGACCACGAACCCGTCGTACCTGTCGCGGCGGTCCTCGAGCCGGTCGATGGCGTCGACGATACCGCTTGCGGCTTCCTGATCGGTCGGGGCCTCCTCGATGATCGCGTTCAGCCGATCTTCCCAGGCCGCGACGGCCGTCTGCATGTCCGTGGCCGCGTCGTCGCCGTCTTCGGGAAGCGACTCGAGAATCTGGCGTGGGACGCCAAGCGAAAGTTCGTCCATGCCCGTGAGTCCACGCCGCAGGCACAAAAACGCCCCGTCGGGGGGATTCCGGCAGGGGGTCCCGGAAACGACACAAACGTGTCACTCGGCGTTGGAGTGGTGACGAAAAGACGCTTCGAGCGCTCTCTCTCCGCGTTACTTGACCTTCGAGGGCCGGAGCGGGTAAGTGTAAAGCCCCATCTTCACCCGGTCCCAGAGTCCCTCGGCTGATTCGTCGTCCTGGGTTTCCCGCTCCTCGCGCTCCTTGCCCGACGGCCCGCGACTCGCCAGCTGCTCGGTCATCTCGCGAATCCCGAAGTCGAACTCGACGTAGCGGACCGGGTAGTGCCACGGACGAATCCGTAGCACGAGCCAGAGACTGGCCAAAAGCACCACCCACCCGACGGCGGCGAAGCCGAGGTATCCGAGATTGATCGCCATACCCGAACCGAGGTCATCGAGGACCGAAAAGGTATCGTCATCGTCCCGCTGGCCCCGAACACGCCCACTGCTAGCGTGGATCGGTCACGTGACGGACGTCGACGGCCTCCCCCCGGGTGCTCTCGACCATCGCCGTGCCGTGCATCTCGGCACGGCCGATCCCGAACGCCTCGGGGCCCTTGATGACGACCTCGTCCCCGACCCTGATCGACTCCTCGGCGTCGAGAATCCCCGGTGCCAGGACGCTTCCGTGTGGGCGGAACGCGTCGATCTCGACTCGCTTCGTCGGCAGGTCGCTCTCGGCCCATTCTCGGGCACCGGCAATGGAGAGCGCGAGCGTACCGTACTGGGGAACCAGTGCGGCCAGCTGCTCGCCGTCCTCCCGGAGCGCCTGTAACCGGGATACCGGCCCTGGCAGCTCGAAATCGTCGAAGAGTGTGTCTCCGGCCCCTGCACCGAACTGGTAGTCCGCGACGGCCCGCAGCGTCAGTCGTTCCTTCTCCTCGACCCGGATCGTCCGCTCCCCCTCGAGGGCCGCTTTCAGGGCGGCGAGCGAGTCGCCCGTCGTCGGGTGATCGCTCACGGTGTACTCGACCGGAAGGTCCCGGCCCTCGAGTGCCCGCTCGACGATCTGGCGCTCCTCGTTCGGTGGGACGTGGGCCACCACGCGGGAGTAGTCCGTGGCGTCGAGGAGCGCCTCCAGCCGGTCGGCGATGACGCCGATCTCGGTCTGGCTCCAGTTATGGGTCACCGCCGCGTCGTAGTGCTGGGCGGGATAGGTCAACTCCAGCTCCTGTGGGACCACCCCGAGCGGTGCCGTGATGGAGACCTTGTGGGCGCGATAGCGTGCGGCTTCCTGGAACCGGCGATGGCTCTTCGAGTCGCTGTAGGGCTTGCCTGCCGAACAGGGCACGAGCAACAGCGGCACGTCCTCGAAGCGGTTCTCGTAGCGCTCGGCGATCCGGTCGGCAAAGCGGGTCACTTCCGGCCGAAAGAGGGCGTCGTCGGTCGTCGCGAGCAGCTCCGAGCGGCGGAAGAGTGGGGTGCGCTCGCGGACGAACGCCCCTTCCCGGTCGAACCGTCGCAGGGCGGCGGTCATCCACGGCGCGTGTCGGGCCTGTCCCTCGAGGTATTCGCGAAGCCGACCGGTGCGGATCCGCTCCCGGACCCGCGCCAGTTCGGCCTCGAGTGCGGCGACGTTGTGCTCGATGCACTCCTCCTGACCGAACTTCTCGAGGGACTGCTGGCACGCCGCACAGGGACAGGACAGCTCCGACCGGTCTTCGAGTCGCGTTTCCTCCGTCGCTTCGAGATACCGGCCGCGAGTACCGGCGACGACGGCCCGGTCCACGTCGACGAGATCTACGCCCGCGTACGCGAGCAGCCCGACGTTCATCGGCGTGGCGACCCCCGAGAGCACGAGCGCCGTGTCGTCCGGAATCGCCCGGCGGACCGAGAGCAGCGTCTCGACGAAGGCCCTGGCGTGTCCGACAAGCGGTCCCGGCGCGGACAGCACGGAGGCGTCAGTCCCTCGATTCCCGGCGGTTTCCCGGGAGATGACGGCCGCGCTCGGTCCGTCGATCTCCGGAGCGGCCACGTCGAGGTCCACCTGGACCTCCCGCGGCGTCCCCGACGGGAACGCCCGGTGGGGGAGGACCGTGAGCTCGTTCTCGCTCCCTGTCGGGACCGCCCGATCCGCTGCCCAGAGACTCCCGGCGTCTCGCAGGGCATCCCCGATCAGAGCGGGGGTCTCCAGGGGTTCCGCGAGGCCGAGCTCCCCGACACGGGCGGCGCCGTCCCGGTCGAGCACCTCAAAATACTCCGTCATGCCACGTACTGCGTGGCCGCCGGGGAATTATCTTCCCATCGCGGCATCGTCCCCGTCCGGGCCGAGCCGCTCTCTGGTGACTCGGTCGGGGAGCACGGTGAGCGCCCGGTCGGGCCAGTCCCAGTACGCGACCGTAAACGACGCCGCAGGGTTCGCCTCGACCAGTCGGGCAATTCCCTCCGCAGCGGCGACGTACCCCGAATCGTCCATCTTCTCGGGCACTTCGGCCGTCAATGGGTAGGTCGTCGAGAGGCCGGGCGGGAGCGGACCGAAGGGTGGTTTGAGCCGCCAGGTCGCGTCGAACCGGTCGTCAGCGCTCCCCGCAGTGAGCAAGAGTGACCCCTCGACCTCGAGGCGGTCGAGCCGATCGTGATGGCGTCGCACCTCCGGCCGGCGGGCACTGTCCGCCGAGAGGTAGAAGAACGTCGATTTGCTCGCCCGATCACTGGTTTCGAGCTGGCCGGCATGGTCCAGCAGCGTCCGGTACCCGTCGAGGAGGCTGGGATGGGCGTGGGCCCGCGCCTCGACCAGTTCGAGCAGCGAGCCGTCCCGGATCGCCTCCCGGATTCGGCGGATCTCGGCCATGGAAACGTGGAGGTTGTGCTCGGCGAGGAGACGGGTCCGGCGCTCCTCTTCCATCTCGCGGAGGTCGCCCGGATCGTGTTCGACACAGACCGCACAGGAACAGGGGAACTCCGCCATCTCCTCGAGGTGGTTCGTTCCCCGAACGGTCAAGTAGCGCCCCTCCCGGGCGAACAGGGCGTACGCGGCCGAATCGAAGAGGTCCGTGCCCATCGCGGCAGCGAGCGCGAAGGTCATGGGATGACCGGCGCCGAAGAGATGAACCGGCGCAGCCGGGCCGAGTCCCCGCTTTGCGGCCATCACCAGCTCCACGACCTCGCTGTACCGGTAGTTGTTCAAGAGTGGCACGACGGCACCGATCGGAAACACGTCGAGGTCGGTCGCGGCCGCATTCCGCCCGGCCGCCTCGCGCAGGTCGGTAAACGTTCCTCCCTGGACCGGGGCCGTCACGAGCATGTCGCCGGTTTCGACCGACTGGGCGATCTCCAGGCGTCGCTCGGTCTCCGCGAGGTCGGCCTCGACGGTCTCGCGGTCGGCGTCCGGGTGGGTCGGGATGTCGACCGGGGTGCCGATGTCCGAGCCGATCGCGTGCTGAAAGTCCAGGATCTCCTCGGTCGTGACCGAGATGTCCCCGTACTCGGCGAGTTGAAAGGACCCCGAGTCCGTCATGATCGGCCCATCGAAGCCGACGACGTCGTGGAGCCCATCACGCGTTGCCTGGGCCCGCAACTCCTCGTCCTGGTAGATGATGTAGGCGTTCGTGATGAGCATCGAGACGCCGAAGTCGGCAAAGCGGGCCGGGTCGATGGTGCGGTAGTGGGGGTTGACGACCGGTAACAGGGCCGGCGTTTCGACGGTCGTGTCGGCCCGGGGGACCGACAGTTCCCCGACCCGGCCGGCGGCGTCCTGTGATCGAATCTCGAAGCGGCCAGCCATTGGCACGGAATTACCTGCGGAGGGCCATACTCGTTGTGTTTGCCCGGCCGGCGACTGGCGTGCCTGGTGTCAGTCCCGGGATGGCGGCCCGACTGTCATCTGGTCCATTTCGTCGAACGCGTATCGGAGCAGTCCGAGGGCGGTTCGCCCGTCCCCCATGTTGCCCGAATGGAGCCGCTCAAGTAGCCCGCCGAGTGTCGTCGTCTCGACCCGGATCGACTCGTCGTCGTCGAGGTTCCGGGTCCCCGTCGGCCGGCAGCCGGTCGCGACGAAGTAGTGAAAGATCGAATCGGTGATTCCCGTGGCCGGCTCGAACGTGTCGAGGTGGGCCACGTGGGCGGCTTCGTAGCCGGTTTCCTCCGTCAGTTCCCGCTTTGCGGCCTCCTGGAGCTCCTCGTCCGGTTCGACGCCGCCCGTCGGAAACCCATGGACGACGCGTTTGACGGCCTGTCGCCACTCCTCGATGACCACGACCTCGCCCTCCGGCGTGAACGGAAGCACGACGACACTCGGGACGTCATGGAGGTAATCGAAGTCCGTTTCCGTCCCGTCGGGGAGGGTTACCGACTCGTGGACGATCGAAAAGCCCGGGCACTGGTAGGCGTTCTTGCGCTCCTCGGTTCGCCAGGCGAGCGATCGTGGCTCCGCTCCATTCGACCCGGAATCACCCGCACTCTTGCCGTCTCGTGATTCAGGTCCCTGGCCATCACCGCCGGCATCGTGCATATGCTCCCTCTCTCCTGTGGTGTGCAAAAACGTCCCGGTACTCCCGGTTTTGGCCCAGGCACCCGGCTCCGGGCATGACGTTTTTGCCACTCGGGAATGGGGAAACGGGGAATCGGAGCAGACCGCACAGCAAGAAACGGGGATCCGCAGGGCGGGGACCCCGACCGGTCGGGTGACTGGGTGGGTGATCCAGGGCCGGGCTGACGCGCCAGGTCGTCGCGCTCGTGTAGGACCACTTCTCGATTTCGAGGTCAGAAGCGCTGTCCTTGAGCTTGACCATCAGCGCGCCGATCTCCTTCGGCGAGAGCCCGACTTCATCGGCAATGAACTTGCTCTTGAAGTACATCTCGCCTTCTGCCGCCTTCTCCCGCAGATACGAACGCAGCCGTGCTTCCTTGGGTTCGGCTTCGACGGTGGTCGTGGAGGGGCTCATCAACAGGGCCTATTGGACCCGCCATCTTATACCAGGGTGAACGTTTGGCAAATTTCGGCAACTTTCACGCTCCGTGGGACGTTTCACGACGTTTCATAAACGTACTAGGTCCGTAGAGAACTTTTATAAACGTCTCTAAACGTTTAATGTAGCTCTTCCTCTCTACTTTTGACAACTAACTAGCAACCCCTCCTGGGGCGCTTTCTCGCCAATAATCGTCGCTCGAGAGCGATCTCGGGAGGCGATCAAACGACTCGCGCGCAATCACGTTGTGGAATTATCGTGGCTCTCGAAACCGATTGCCACGTCGACCGACGTTCCTACTGGGCTCCGGGTTCCCGCTCGTGTCGCCAGAACTCCTCCTCGACGGTGGTCTCCTTCTTGAAAATGGGCACCTCGTCTTTGAGCCGGTTGATGCCGGCTTCGACGGCCTCGAAGGCCTGTTCACGGTGGCCGGCCAGCACCACCACGAACACGATGTTCTCGCCCCCTTCGATCCGGCCGACACGGTGGTGCATGGCGACCTCGTACACCCCGTCCCAGTCCGTCAACTGCCGCTCGATTTCGCCCATTCGCTCTGCCGCGAGTCCCTCGTACTTCTCGAAGGTCAGCGACTCTGTCGGCTCGTCTTCGGGTCCTTCCTTTTTCCTGACCTGGCCGGTAAAGGTCGCGATCGCCCCCGAGAACTCGGTCTTTGGCGAAGCCTTCACCTCGGCGATGAGACTCTGGAGGGTCTCGATCGGCTCGCCCGCTTCGACCGCCTCGAGGACGGCGTCGACGTCGATCGAATCGGGATCCGAAACCGCCACAGCCGGCTCCTCGACCCCCGTCTCGCCGACGGCCACCTGGGGAACCTCCAGCTCCGGAACGTCCACGACCAGCCCGTAATCGTGGGTTTCGGCGAGTTCGTAAAGCGCCCCCTCGGCGTCGAGCCCGGTCCCCTGGGCCGTCCAGCCACCCGCTCCGACCTCGTAGACGGTCCGGTCGGGGACTGTCGCCCCGCTCTTGACGATACCGACTGACCCACGTTCTGCGAGTCGGTCGAAAATCGGATCCAGGACGCGATCGGCCTCGACGGCCGGACCGGTGACGATTCCAAGCGCCTGCATGTTCCCACGCAGGGACGCGTGGGCTTTGTAGGTGTCGTCGTCGGAAGGTTGGGCGTGGCATTACCGAACGGACGATGAAGTGCATGGGTCGGGCTCATCGTCTTCGGTTGCCCCCGATCCGGGGATACCAATCCTTAAGAGCGCTACAGGGTTAGCTGGCGGCAATGAGGGTCGTGATTTCTCTCGGTGGCAGCGTGCTCGCGCCGGACCTCGAGGCCGCCTCGATTCGCGCGCACGCAGCGGCCATCGACGAACTGGTCGAGGAGGGGGTCGAACTCGCGCTCGTCGTCGGCGGGGGCTCGGTCGCCCGGCAGTACATCGAGACCGCCCGCGAACTCGGGGCAAACGAGATCGCCCTCGACGACATCGGCATCTCGGTCACCCGACTCAACGCCCGGCTGCTCATCGCGGCACTCGACGAGATCGCCGCGCCGACACCGGTCGAAACCTACGAGGCGGGTCTGGAAGCGATGCGCCGCGGGGACGTCCCCGTCATGGGTGGAGTTGCTCCGGGACAGACCACCGACGCCGTCTCGGCCGCGCTCGCGGAATACGTCGAAGCGGACCTCCTCGTGTACGCGACGAGCGTGCCGGGCGTGTTTACGGCCGACCCGGACGAGGACGACTCGGCCGAGCACATCAAAACGATGACGCCAGCCGAACTCGTCGACGTGATCGTCGACACCGAACTCCTCGCCGGGAGTTCCGCCCCGGTCGATTTACTGGCGGCCAAGCTCATCGAGCGCTCGGGAATGCGAACCATCGTCCTCGACGGGACGTCACCGGACCGAGTGGTGGATGCGGTCCTGCGGGGCGAACACGCGGGCACCGACGTGTCCCCGGACGGCACGAAAACGACCATCCCCGGGTGGGAGTGACGAGGCGTGCCCGGAGCCGACACCGACCCCGAAAACGGGACCACTCCCGAGAACGGGGTCGGCGAGGATCCGTACGTGCTCGAAGACTCGGGAACCAGACGTGCCTTCTGGGCCGACGCCGTCGCCGATCTGATCCTCGAGCGGGATCCCTCCGAACCGATCGTCATCAAGGGCGGTATTTCCCCCTCCGGCGTCCCGCACTTCGGGAACATGAACGAGATCGTCCGCGGATACTTCGTGGCGGAAGTCCTCCGCGAGCGCGGCTACGAGGTTCGCCAGGTCTTCACGAGTGACGATCGGGACCCGCTCCGCAAACTGCCCCGCAAATTGGCCTCCCTCGACGGCGAAATCGTGGACCTGGGCGACGTGAACGCGGGTGCGCTGGGCCGGAACCTGGGGAAGCCCTACACGGACATTCCGGACCCCTTTGGCTGCTGTGACTCCTACGGCGCTCACTTCGCCGCCCTCGTGGAGCGTTCGGCCGTGTTGCTCGATATCCCCGTCGAGATGATCTCGAACACAGAGCGCTACGAGGACGGATCGTTCGAACCGATCACGGAGAACCTCCTCGAGCGGCGCGAACAGGCTCGCGAGGTTCTTTCGGCTTATCAGGACAAGGTCGATGCGGACTACGTTCCCTTCAACCCGATCTGTGAAGACTGCGGGAAGGTCACCGAGACCGTGACCGACGTCGACCTCGAGGCGGGAACAGTCGAGTATCGCTGCACGGACATGGAGGCCGGAGAGCAGGTCATCGAGGGCTGTGGGCACGAGGGCCGGGCGACACTCCGGGAGGGCAAACTCCCCTGGCGCTTCGAGTGGCCCGCCCAGTGGCAGCTGCTCGGGGTCGACCACGAACCCTTCGGGAAGGACCACGCAGAGGGTTCGTGGCCCAGCGGCGTCGACATCGCCCGCTCGGTCCTGGACCACGAGCCCCCGGTTCCGATGGTTTACGAGTGGTTTACGCTCGACGGCGAGGCCTTTTCCTCTTCTGCAGGCAACGTCATCCTCGTCTCGGAGGTCCTCGAGTTCCTCGAGGCCCCGGTCGTTCGGTACTTCTTCAGCAAGGACCCGCGGAAAGCGCGGGACTTCTCCATCGAGTACGCAGACCAGCTCGTCGCTGAGTTCGACCGGCTGGAGGCGACGTACTTCGGGGAGACCGACGCGGAGGCGGGCGAGCGGGAGCGTGCCGAGCGCGTGTATCCCCATCTCGTCGATGAGATCCGGCCCGAGCGGGTCCGGATCCCGTTCAGCTTTGCGGCCGTGCTCGGGATGACCGACGATCCGGCGTTGCGGGAGGAGATCGCTCGGCGGGAGGGTCACATTCCGGAAGACGCCCCCGAGTGGGCCGTTGAGGACGCGCTGGCCCGGGTCGAGCACGCCCGCGAGTGGGCCCGTCGCACCGACAACGCCTTCAACTACGATCTCAAGCGGGAATCGATGCCCGAGGTCGAGATCGACGAGTCGACGGCGGCGGCCCTCGCTTCGCTCGCTGACTTCATCGAACGCGGGGCTACGCCCGAGGAGATCCAGGGCGAAATTTACGAGACCGCTCGGCGACACGACATCGAGGTGAGTGACTTCTTCGAGACCGGGTATCGGCTCTTCTTCGACCAGCCGGAGGGACCGAAACTGGGCACGTTCCTCGGCAAACTCGACGCCGAGTTCGTCCTCGCCCGACTTCGCCGGGAGCGCTGAGTGCGGGATCCGAACGCCTTTCCTCCCTGCGGCCCCGCGTTCCGATGATGAATGCGTGGTCCTGGGTGCTCGGCGGGCTGTTGGCCTACTGGCTGGCCCTCGCGATGCTCGACGCACGCGGTCGGCTGCCCGAGTACGTCGGCGTCATGGGCCCGCTCGTGACCGTCCACACGAAACGTGGTCGAGCGATGCTGGACCGGATCGCCGGACCGCGACGGCTCTGGCGGGTCTGGGCGAACGTGGGACTGGGATTTGCGCTCGTCGTTCTCGTCGGGGCGTTTTTGCTGCTCGTCGTGAACGCGTTGCAGGTCCTCCGGAACCCGCCGCCGGCGACGGCCGTCAACGAGCCACAGAACTTCCTCGTCATTCCGGGCGTGAACGAGTTTCTGCCACTCGCGGTGGCTCCCGAGATCGTCTTCGGGCTCTTTCTCGGGATGCTCGTCCACGAGGGCGGTCACGGCATCCTCTCGCGGGTCGAGGGGATCGACGTCGAGTCGATGGGGGTGGTCCTCCTCGCGGTCCTCCCGATCGGCGCTTTCGTCGAACCAAGCGAGGAGAGCGTCCAGTCCGTCGACCGGGGCAGCCGTGCGCGGATGTTTGCCGCGGGCGTGACGAACAACTTCCTGCTCACGGCGATCGCGTTTGCCCTCCTCTTCGGCCCGGTCGCGGGTTCGATCGGGGTCGCGTCTGGCGCCGCCGTTGGGGGCGTCTTCCCCGGGTCCCCGGCGGCCCAGGCAGGGGTCGACGCCGGCGATCGGATCGTGGCCGTCGGCGGTCAGCCGGTGGAGACGAACGCCGAGCTCGGCGAGACGCTTGCAGTCGCCAGCGAGGGTTCGGTACCGGTAACGCTTGGCGACGGGACCGAAACCCGGATCGAGCGCTCGATCCTCGTCACCGGGGTGGCCGGCGGCTCGCCGTTCGAAGCCCTGGGGACGAATACGACGGTCACCACGGTCAAATCGACCCCGGTACGCACGGAGGCCGGCCTGCGCGAGCGACTCCGGAATACGACTGTCGCCACTCTCGGCACCGCCGGTGGCGAGTCGGTGACCGGTCCCATCGGCGCCCTCGTCGTGGTTGTACCGAACGAACCGGCCGCCGGGGCCGGCATGCCGACCGAGACGCCGCTGGTCGTGACCCACATCGGCGGGCACCGGGTCGCCTCCCAGACCGCGCTGAACGACGTTCTCGACGGGTTCGAACCGGGCGAGACCGTCAACGTTCGGGCACACGTCGACGAGTCGGTCGAAACGTACAGCGTCACCCTCGGCGAACAGGACGGGTCGAGTTACATGGGCGTGCAGGTCTATCAGGGAACCAGTGGTCTCGTCGTCTCGGACTTCGGCGCCAAACTCTACCCCGCCGGGACGTATCTCCAGATGGCCGGTGGTGACGCGACCGGCCCGGGGATCGTCGGCTTTCTCCGGGGGATCGGCGTGAGTCTTCTGTTGCCACTCGTGGGGAGTGTCGGCCTCAGCGGTCTGGAGTACAACTTCGCCGGGTTCGTGGGCTGGAACCTCTCCTTTTTCACGGTCGAGGGGCCGCTCGCGCCGCTCGGTGGCGGGGTCTTCCTGCTCGCGAACGTCCTCTTCTGGACGGGCTGGATCAACCTCAACCTCGGCGTGTTCAACTGCATTCCCGCCTTCCCACTGGACGGCGGGCACCTCCTCCGGATGATGGCGGAGGCGGTTGTCTCCCGGCTCCCGATCTCGGACCGCCGCTCGGCAACCAAGGCCATCACCGTCTCGGTCGGATTGCTGATGTTGGTGGCTCTGCTCCTGATGCTCTTCGGGCCGCAGTTGCTCGGCTAACCAACCGTGAACTCCACGGCGAAGGTGTGATCTTTCGAGCAAGAGAGCGGCCTGGTCTTGGCCCCGTCTTCCGTGTGCTCCGTCGCTTCGGACGTGACTGTCCGGATCTCGCTCCCTTGCGGGAGGCCGAATCGAACCGCCTCCCCGCAGGTCGGACACTCGACGGTTTCCACGCCCATAGTGGGTCCTTCCGCAGCCGCGTCCAAAACAGTCCCGGCTCCGGGTGTTTATTTCGGCGCCGCCACTACCTCCACGCGATGATGGGTGTGACTGGGTCACGGACCGGAGAACGGTGGCAGCCCGATGGCCGGCCACCGGGGGTGACCTGATGGGGGACCGAGCGGCCGGTCGACGCGTGCAGGCGCTCTCCGTCGAAGAGGAACTCCACCTCAAGGAGGACGCGATGGACGGGGCACCCGTGGGCATTACGATCTCTGACCCCTCGCTCCCCGACAACCCACTGATCTACGTGAACGACTCCTTCGTGGAGATCACTGGCTACGACCGCGAGGAGATCCTGGGCACCAACTGTCGCTTCCTTCAGGGAACGGACACGGACATGGACAGGGTCGCGGAGATGGCCGATGCGGTCTCGGTCGAAGAACCGGTCGCCGTGGAACTCAAGAACTACCGAAAGGACGGCGAGCCGTTCTGGAACCGGGTCGAGATCGCCCCCATCCGGGACGAGGACGGAACGGCTCAGTACTTCGTGGGATACCAGGCGGACGTCACCGACCGGAAGGAAGCCGAACTCGCCCTGGCGGAAGAGCGGGAAACCCTCGATCACGTGCTTTCCCGGGTCGCCTCACTCGTTCCGGCCATCTCCGAGACGATCGTCCAGTCCGATTCACGGGACGCCTTCGAGGCCGAACTCGCCGCCCGCTTTGCCGAACAGCCGGATCTCGCGGGCGCGTGGCTCGGGCGATACAACCCCTCGACCGGGCTCCTGCAGCCGAAGGCGGGAACCGGCCAGCCGTCGTCGGCGATCCTGGTCGACGCTCCCGGGTCCGAGGCGGCACTCTCCCGGGCGGTCCACACCGGTTCGGTCCAGATCGCGACCGACCCGACGGATCTCTTCGAGGGCGAGCCAGAACCGGCCGCGACGGCCCTGGTCCCGTTGCAGTACCGGGATACTGTCTACGGGATTCTCGCCGTGGCGACGACCGAAGCCGACCTCTTCGACGAGCGGGAGACCGTGGTCATGCAGGCGGTCGGCCAGGCCGCTGGGGCGGCGATCAACGCGCTCGAACGGGTAAGTCTCTCCGGCGAGGAGGACGTCGTCGAGGTCCGCCTCGAGATCGCAGATTCGACGATGCCGCTGGTCGAACTGGCCGAGACCCTTTCCGCCGAAGTGACGGCCGACGGGCAACTGCCCGGCTCGAACGGGGCCACCACGCTGTTGCTCACCGTCGAGGGAGTGCCGCCGGAGACGGTGACCGAGCGGCTTCCCGAGTCGACCGCGTGCTCCGTGATCGGGGGGACTGCGGATACCGTTCTCGAGTGGCCGGTGCCCGATGGCCCACTCGCGAGTACCCTTTCCGAGGACGCCGTCAGACTCGACGGGCTCTCGGCCACGCCCTCGAGTGTCCGGCTTCGGTTCGCGGCCGCCTCCGAGCACATGGGGAACACCGTCGTCGGTCGCTTCCGCGACGGCTACAAGAACGTCGAGTTGCTCGCGTTCCATCAGGTGACTGATGGGGCAGCCGACGTCGGGGACTTCCGGGAGTCGGTGACGGATTCACTCACCGATCGGCAGCTCGAAGCCCTCCAGAAGGCCCACGTCGGCGGGTTTTTCGAGTGGCCGCGGGGCGTCGAGGGCGAAGCCCTGGCCGAGGCGATGGACATCCACCCCTCGACGTTTCATCAGCACCTCCGGGCGGCCGAGCGGAAGCTCATCGCGGCGTACTTCGACCGGGGGTCAGGACCGACGGACCCCGAGGGCCCCGACGGCTAGGAGTGCCCCCAAAACGTTGGATCCCAGGTCGAGGACGGTATCGACGAGGTAGTACCGCAAGGTCCAGCCATGCCAAAAGTCCTTGAGCAGGAACTCGTAGATCTCGAACCCGGCCCCGAAGGCCAGCACGGCGGGGACGATCCACCGCAACGAGCGACCGGGCTTTTCCAGGTGAAAGGTGAGATACAGGAGTATCGCTACCCCGGCCCCGCTCAAGACGTGTGTGAGAAAGTCCCACTGGTTGATGGCGCCGTAGACGTCGTAGTACAGACCGCCGAAGTGAAGGACCGAGACGACGCCGGAGTAGACGAGAATCCCGCTCCAGTAAACCCGCTTGCGGCCGCCGTTGCGGAGGCTCCCGAACAGCCGGACCAGGAACAGTCGGGGCCAGCTGAGCGGATTCTCGGGGGTCTCGTCGAGGGAGAGGGTCACCCACGTCGAGACGGTCGTCACCGCGATTGCGAGGAGGAGGACGAGTATCCGGGGAGTGAGGTGGGGACTCGAGGGCATACCTGAACGTTCTATCAACGGTGTAAGTGCTTTATGCTATCCCCCGGATCGCAAGCGAGACGCCGTATGCGACGGCCGCGACGGTGAGGGTCGCGAGGCCGGTCGCCACGCTCCGGAGAAGCCAGTCCGGATCGGTTCGCCCGCTCTCGAGCAGAGGGGCAAGCCCGACGATCCCGAACGGGACGAGCGTGAAGCCGAGCCAGTGAGCATCGGCCATCGTCGGTTGGGGGACGAAGAGCATGACGAGCGGGTAGACGAGTCCGATCGCGGCCCACCGGTCGACCACTTCCCCGATCCGTCGGCCATGGACTCGACTCAGCGCGATGACCCCCACCCAGATGGCCGCCAGTTCAGCCAGTGCGATCCCCAGCAGATTCAGCGTCGAATCGGCGGTGAAGACCACGCTCTCGGCGAACAGCCCCGGCTCCAGCGGGTAGAACATTCTGGGCGGCGTCCCCAGAAAGACGTCCGTGAAGGGATGGAGCAGCAGCCCAAGGGCCGCGCCGGCGAAGACCGGCCCGGGTCCGAGGGTGGTTTTCGTCGCCGCGAGCGCCCCCAGCAGCACGGCCCCAAGCAGGACGACACTGTAGCCGACCCAACCGACCGTCTCGACGGCGGACCCGAGTACGAGTAGCGGGAGGAACAGGCCCACGACGCCGATTCCGACCGCCCCGAAGAGGGGCCCGACCCGCTGGTTGAAGAACGATCGAGTGCCGATGGCCGCTCCGCCGACCACGATTGCGGCGCCGAAGCCGCCGATCAAAGTGTGGGAAACGTCCCGGTGGAGCGGGTTCGAGGCGCCCCAGTACCCCTCCCAGGAGCCGACGAGCGAGTCTCCGAACACGCCGGCGATGGAGCCCACGGTGACCACGAGATCGAGATCCGGAACGATGGACGCGCCGGCAGCCACGAGCCCCAGCGCCAGAAGGCGGCTGCTCCGGAGCCCGGCTATCTGGCCGAGAAACAGGCCCAGGGCGAGAGCGAGGAAGGCGTGGCCGACGAACATTCGGCTGTGGTTGGGGCCGGTGGTTTGAGTGTGTTGTGGGGTGGAATCGGCGTTCACCGTTTTGGGATGTGAGCCGGCCGGCATCCGCGCCGCTCCGCGGCGCGGTTCACTCGACGCGAACGGGGCGAGACACGAGCGGTGCGAGTGTCTCGATGGGGCGAGCGGCATCGCCGCGAGGCAGTGAGCGTCGAGCTGCGGCTTTTTCCCCCGTTTTTCCTCCCTCGGGTTCGCTTCGCGAACCACTCAGTCGCAAAAACGTGGGGCTCGCGGTTCCACCGCTCGCCTCCGAGGTCTCACTTCGTTCGACCTCGCATGCGCCGGCCGGGAATTGAACCCGGGCTATGAGCTTGGGAAGCTCATGTCCTACCACTAGACCACCGGCGCTCGATTTCACTTTCCGAGGAACGCACAAAAACGTAGCGCTTGCACCCGGGAATGGCTTTTCACCCTGCCAGTCGAAGCCCCCCACATGACTGCCCCGGATACCATCGAACCGCTCGATCTCCGCTTCGATCCCGACGAACTGGAGAGCGTGGTCGACGATATCACCGGCTTCATTGCCGACACCGCCGTCGCCGCCGGCGCGGACCGGGCGATCCTCGGACTCTCCGGCGGCATCGACAGCACCACCACCGCCCACCTGACTGTCGAAGCCCTGGGCCTGGAGGCCGTCCATGGCCTCGTCCTTCCCGGGCAGGTGAGCGACGAGGCGAACATGTCCGACGCCGAACGGGTCGCCCTCGATCTGGGCATCGAATACGACGTCATCGAGATCCAGCCGCTGGTCGAGACACTGATCGAGGCCGTCCCGGAGGTCGAAGACGACCAGCTCGCGGTGGGCAACTCTCGAGCGCGGATCCGGGCCGTCCTCGAGTATCTCGTCGCGAATCACGAGAACGGGGTGGTGATCGGGACCGGGAACCGCACCGAGGCGCTGGTGGGCTATTTCACCAAATACGGCGACGGGGCGGTGGACTGTCACCCGCTCGGGCGGCTGTACAAACAGCAAGTCCGGCAGGTCGCCCGCCACCTCGGCGTGACCGAGGAGCTGGTGGAAAAGACCCCGACCGCGGAGCTCTGGGCCGACCAGACCGACGAGGACGAACTGGGCATCGACTACGACACCCTCGATGCGATTCTCGCGGTCCACGTCGACGGGAACCTCTCGCCGGGGGCCACGGCCCGGCTGCTGGACGTCGACCGCGAGGCCGTCGAGCGAGTGGGGCGGATGGTCGAGCGGAGCGAACACAAGCGCCGACCACCGGCACAGCCCGAACCGCTGTTTTAGGCCTCGACCCCCTCTCGATATTCCCCTCGTGTCGTCCCGAAACCCACGGAATCCGGGGTGGGGCTTGGGGCTTTCCAAAGGTCTTTGCCGCTCCCCACCATAATCCGGGTACGATGGACGAGGTCGCGCAGGCGCGCACCGCGGTGAGGGAGGCGATCAGGGGCATCACCCCGGATCGACTCAGACAGTCGATGAACGCCCATCTCCTCAGGGCATCGATGATTCCCGGTGTGCTCGCCCTCTTGAGTGCCTCGGTCGTGAGCGGGGACACGGAGGAGCGGAAGGTCATGAATCGGGCCGCCGGCGTCCAGCTCATTTACGACGGGCTTCGGCTCACTCGCTCCCTGGTTCGGGCCGAACCCTGGGACGGTGCCGAGGGGACGATCGAGGACGACCTCGACGTGCTGGCCGCGGACGTGCTCGTGGCCCGTGGCTTTCACCTCCTCTCTCACACCGAGGCCGCCGACAAGGCCGTCGAGACGGTCCGGGAGTTCGGCACGGAGCAGACCGAACTCCGGACGGGTGGCACGACCGCCCGCTCGCTCGAGGCCAACGTCTTCGAACTCGCGGTGATCGCTGGGGCGACCGCCACGGGGAAGGAAACGCCACTTTCGCTTCGTCAGTACGTCGTCGGCCTCGCCCGTTCCCACGGCGAACCGCCGCTCCCGTCGGCTCCGGAGGGACTCCCCGACGGGATCGTGGAGGCGATGGCGCGAGTCGGCAGTCCGGCGACCGGCGAGGAGCCGGTGCGGACCCCCTCCGCGACCGACCCCTGATCGCCACCAATCGAAACCCTAAACAGGGGACGGGTTCCTCTCATCGACTGCCTGCCTGGGTAGCTTAGCGGTAAAGCGCGTCCTTGGTAAGGACGAGAGCCCGGGTTCAAATCCCGGCCTAGGCTCTTTCTGCCGTACACTCCTTGTACGCACATTTTACGGATTATTTGTCTCGAACACAACGTGGTCAAAACAGCCTTGTCTTACTAAATAGAGGCTGTTACGCCGTCCTGCGAATCGTTTAATTGTCAGGACACACAAACTAAGTCGCAGACTGCGGTGAGTTAGACCCAAAATTGGCCGGGAGCGCATCCCCTCAGGGACACACCGGGTTTCGCTAATTCGCGCTAACAGAGGAACGAGTGAAGCGTAGTTAGGAATGTGATAGAACACCCCTCGATGCGGTAAGACACGAAAGGATATTTATCGGATTTGGCCCCTCGTCAGCGGTCGAGAACTACATCATTGAGTCGAATTATCCCTTTCCTCGTCGATGGGGGAATCGTTCGAGAGATTGGGAGAAGATGAGCCTTTCGTTTCCTACACCAGCATTATATTGGTGTGTTACAAAACCCGTGGTATGGCAGTTGCATCCGCCGTCCGATACACGGGGAGTGCGGTAGATTTGATTCTTGCAATCGCCTTCCTCGGAATCGCCGCAATACACAGTGTTACAGGTGTTGCGACCGCTATCCTTCCCGCTATCGGGGGCGTCGTACTGCTTGGAGCCGCCATAGCACTGGCCCCAATAACACGTCGGCGTCTCCGTGAGAACGTGACATCCCGTGACGACGTTGTCGTCTTTCTCGGATCGTTCGTTACTGCCGCTATCTCTCTCGGTGTATTTGTTGCACTCGGACGCTGGTTCTAACCTCTAAGCCTCGATGCGGCTATCCACGACGATTACGCGGCGAATGGAGTGCCGCCGAAACGACTATTGGTAAGACCAGCGTATTACGTCTATATGTCTGAAGCGGCCACAAACGACGACGACGGAGACGACATCGCCACGGTGAACTTCAAACTCACCGAGTCGTTCCTCGAACAGATAGACGATACGTGGCAAGGACGCGGGTTCAACAGTCGGAGCGAGTTCATCCGGTACACGCTTCGAGACGCCATCGAGTTCCCGACGTTCGACCGCGACGAACTCGTCGCCCTGCTCGAAGCCGAGGAGGACATCCGCGAGGGGCGAACGACGAGCGCCGAGGAAGCCCGCGAGCGGTTCGGCACGAGCGATGAGTGACGACGGGTGGACGTGGGAACTCTCCTCGAAAGCCGAGGACGACCTCGATGGACTCTCCCCCGCCGACCAAGACCGGATACTCGACAAGCTCGATGAAATCGTCTCCTCGCCGTGGCGCGACCCGCCCGACTACGGGGAGCCACTCCAGAACAGCCCGCACAAGAAAATACGCATCGGGGAGTTCCGGCTCTCCGTGAGCTTCCGTCAGGACGACCAGCGGCTTGTCGTCGCACGTATCAAGCGTCGTGGCGGCGCGTACACCGCTGATGACGATTAAGTAATAGAACATCCTCGATGCGGCGAGATATAGGTAGAGGATTCAGCGGATTTGTCACCTGTCATCGGTCGTGAGCCACCTCACCGAGGCGGGCTGTTTCTTCTGCTCCTCGATGTGGTGAGTAGCTTCGGTAAGTACAGAGCAAAGGCTCCACAATCATTATCTTATCAGGCGTCAACCCATTATGAACGATGAGAATAATTTGGGCATTCGTCGCGGCATACGTTCTTGTTGGACTCGGTATATTCTATAGTTTAGCAATAGATTCCAGCGAGCTATTTTTGGGAATGACTGCTCTCATTTATCTTCTAATGAGTCCGTTAGCATATCTTATTTATAAAAAACGAGTAGTAGACGAGTAATCGGTGAATTCGCACACTCTGCTTTCCAGCTGGTTCACCACAGCATATTTGAAACGAACGTGGAACTCCTCATTCGATGAAGGGTTTTATTCAGCTGAACCACTCGAACCCCACACAACTCTGATGTGACAAGTAGGGCAACGCTCACCCGAACACGGTTATCGATTTCTTGTGTCCACAGACGGCATGCGGGGCCGAATACCCAATTTTTAACTGTCTTGCTAATAGGGAGATGAGAAGTACGCAAAGTGGACAATTGCGGCAAAGGTAGCCGCTTCCAGGGCTGAAGACCACCTTGGTTAAGCGCGTCCTTGGTAATGACGAGAGCCCGGGTTCGAAACTCGGCCAAGGCTTGTCCGTTCCCAAAGTTCCGCGAATCGGATCGAAAACCCCTCCACCATCTCGGGGAATCTCTTATTGTGTCGCCAGCCGATGAACCCGCACGGACGATCCCGGAATCGGCAATCTGATTGACCGCACGGGCCAGCCCGCCCACCGCCGCACACACGATGCCCTGGACCACCCAACTCCGCGACGTGCTCTCACTCGACCCCGACACGCTGGCCCCGCGGGTCACCGTCCTCCTGACCCTTGCCGTCGCGATCCTCTCGATCGTCACGGGCGTCGCCAACATCAGCGCCCAGAGCGTGGTCGGGCCGCTGGCCGAATTCATTCCGCCGGCGATCCAGCGAACGGCGGGTTTTACCGGCGTGTTGACCGGCTTCATGATGATCACGAGCGCCCTGGGACTTCGGCGGGGGCTCCGTGTTGCGTGGCTTTCGACGATCGTCCTCTTGCCCCTGACCGCCCTTCAGGGCCTGCTCCAGTCGAGTCCACTCTCGGCCCCGCTCGTGATCCTCTCGGTGCTCGCGCTCCCGAGCGTGCTCGTGAACCGCTCGCGGTTCACCAACGAGCTGTCCCTCTCGACCTCCCAACTGGCCGCGCTGATCGCGGTGCTCGGAGTGCAGGTCTACGGAACCGTCGGGACCTACGCGCTCCGGGAGGAGTTCGCGGCGGTGGAGACCCTCGTCGACGCGTTTTACTACACGTTGGTTACGGCCTCGACGGTCGGGTACGGCGACGCGACGCCGACGACACAGGGCGCCAGGTTGTTCGGCATGACCGTCGTGGTCTTCGGGACCGCGAGTTTTGCCCTGGCCCTCGGTACACTCTTGGGCCCGCTGCTCGAAGCACGATTCGCACGAGCTTTGGGACGCATGACAGACCGCAACTACGACCTCTTCCAGGACCACGTCCTCATCCTTGGCTGGGGCGACCTGACCGAGGCGATTATCGAGGAAATCGACCCGGGTCAGGAATTCGTCCTGGTGACGGCCGGCCCGGAACACGTGGCCAGTCTCTCCGCCAGGGACATCGAGGTCCTCTCGGGGAACCCGAGTGACGAAGCGCCCCTGGAGAAGGCGGGGATCGCCCACGCCCGCACGGTCCTCGTGGCGACGAACGACGACGGGGACGACGCGCTTGCCGTGCTCACCGCCCGCGAGTTGAATCCCGATGTTCGGATCGTGGCCGCGGCGACCAACCGGGAGAACGTCCACAAGCTCGAACGGGCCGGCGCGGACACGGTGATCAGCCCGACCGCACTCGGGGCCCGGATGCTCGTGGATGCGAGTTTCGGGGAGGAAGACGGCTGAAACTGGCAGAGGCACTAAAGAGGGGACGGCCCCAGGTATTTAGCGTCCGGACGGTTTTACTGAGTCATGGTCGCGGTTCAGGTTTCACAAATCTTGCTGGGGGTGTATGTCGGGCTCCTGGCTTCGCTGTTTCCGGCGTTCATCGCCTTTGCGATCGGTTTTGGCTTCAAGTATTTCACCAACGTGACCGTTCCCGCGCTGGGTGTCGTCGTGCTGAGCGGCGCACTCGCGGGTGTCTCGGGTGGTCTCATGGGATTCGTGGACCCCCAGCTCGCGAATAGCTGGACGGGAATCACGGCGACGGCCGTCATTCTCATGGCGAGCCTGTGGGCACACAGTCAGGGGGACAAACTGGCCGTCGCGACGCCTCGCGGTCTGACCCTCAAAACGCTTCGGGAGAGTCGGCTTTCGGTGGATCTCGTGGAGCGAATCGACATCTTCGGCCAGGTTCACATTCGGCCGCTCGGGGGGATACAGGACATCGAGGGCTATCCGCCCCTCTCCGAGGACCTCCGCGAACGGGTCCACGCCGGGTCCTGGAAGTTCCCCGCCGATCTATCGCGTGGGGAACTCGAATCGAAGCTCGAGGAGCGTCTCCTCGCGGACTTCGAACTGGCCGAAGTGGCAGTTTCGATCGACGAGCGGGGCCGAGCCGAAATCGCGGCGGCGCCGACCGCTGCCGGGCTCTCGCGGCGCGTTCCGCCCGGGAAACGGGCCGTGACCGTACAAACGCTGCTGCCGACCGGTGTCGCCAGGGGTGACGTCGTCTCCCTGGAGCTGCCGGACGGGACGGTTTCGGGTCCGGTCGTCAGCGCCAGGACGGCGTCCGTAGCCGAACGAGACGCTGAACCCGTCTCTCCGATCGATCAGGTCGAGGGGCCCGCCGAACCGATCGATCCGCCGGCTTCGACGACTGCCGGCGGCGAGGGACAGGTGACGGTCGTCTGTTCCCCGGAGGACGCCGAGCGGGTCCTTCGGACGGAATTTGCACCGCTGATCGTCCACTCCCGTGGCACGCAACGCGAGTACGAGGCGATTGCCCTGCTCAGGAACGACGGCAACCGATTTCGTCGGCTGGATCTCGACTCCGAGAGCGAGCTGGTGGGCCAATCGATCGGCGGGGCCCGCGTTCGTGATCGGTACGGTGTCGCGATCCTGGCGGTCCGCCGTGGGAGCGAGCGACTCATCGCCCCCGGAGGAACCACGGAGCTCCGGGCGGGCGATTCGCTGATCGTGGTGGGACGCCCCAGTCAAATCCGGGCCTTCGAGGAGGTGACCCGATGACCACCCCGGCACTGGCGGTGATTCCACAGCTTCTGGAGTCGCTGTTGCACGTTGCGGGGCTGGTGCTGCTTGCGGGTGGGACGACGGCCGTGGCGGCGTTCCTCTACCGGGTCCGGGTTCGGCACAAACTCCCCGAGGGAGCGACGCTGATTCTCGGCCTCGGCGTGGTCGCGCTGTACCTCAACACGCGCTCGCTCTTCGTCGGGTTCGTTCAGGGTGGCGCGACCCCACCGACGGTGAGCGAGGCGACCGTCAACGTGCTCGTCTTCCTGGGCGCTGCAATCGCCTCGTACGGTGGACACCGGCTCGGGGACCAACTGGCGCAGTCCGATCGACTCTCCTGGGGCGTGCTCGCTTCCGATCTCAGCCCGATCGTTCGGGCCGCCGGACGGCACATCGCCGTCACGCTGCCGGAAACGATCGCGGACATCGAGGGCTACGATCCGGTCGATCCCGAGACGAAAGCGGCCCTCGAGGGGCGAACGCTCGACTTCCCGCGTGGGTTAACCGTCGGAGAACTCGAGGCACAGCTACTCGCCCGGCTCAAGGAGAAGTACGACGTCGGCTACGTCGACGTGGATCTGACCGCAGACGGCACAGTCGCCTATCTCGGCGTCGCGAAGCGGCCAGCGGGGATTGGACCCACGCTGCCGCCGAACGCCGCGGCCGTCGCGGTTCGTGCGGACCCGCCGTTCAGTGCGACGGCGGGCGACGTGGTCCAAGTCTGGGACGTCACGGAGACGGGCGTGAGCAAGCTCGGGACCGGGGAACTCCGGGCAAGTCTCGGCTCGATTGCCACCGTCATCACGGATCCCGAGGTGGCCGCGGTGATCGACCCGGAGCGAACGTATCGCCTGCTGACTCTGGCGGCTGATTCCCATCCGGACAGGGAGTTCGCCGCCATGCTGCGCCGGGCCGACGAAACCATGCGGGTCTTCGTCGTCGATTCGGACAGCCCGCTCGTCGGCATCTCCGTCGCGGCGCTTTCCGTTACGGTGCTCGGGATTCGGCGTCCGGACGGGGAGGTCGAGACGATTCCGAATCGAACCCGGACGATCGGGGCCGGGGACGAACTGTTCGCGATCGGACGGCCGGAACCGTTACGAAAGCTCGAGTCCGCCGCCGGGATCGAACCCGTCGGCGGCTCTGATTTGGAGGCCGTCAAACAGTTTCCCCCTCGCTGGGATCGAGTCGAGAACTACAACTGAGCTGGGAAACCAGGCCTGTCTATCCCAGTGTGACCTGTTCGCCGGCGAGGACTGCCACGCTCGCGAGAACCAATCCCAGAACCAGCAGGACGGCGTTTCCGACCGGATTGCCGGCTCTCGTCACCCCGATGGTGCAGGATCCGTTCCCGAACGGCGCGAACGGCTGAATCCCCATGGGCGTCAGCGCGTCGGCGAAGAGGTGGGCGGCGATCGTCAGCGTCCCGATGACGAACCCGAACGCGGCGAGCCCGGCTCGTCCGTGGGGGCCGAATTCGAACCCACCGATCCACACGACGGCGCCAGAGAGGAGACCAAGGAGGAGCGCGAACCAGATCGTGTGGGTGAAGCCACGATGGGCGACGAACGGAAGCCGCTGGTCCACGTCGGGGAGCATCGCGCCACCGATTACGATCACGCCCCCGATCAGGGCCAGTGCTTCGAACCCCGCCGCGAGGAGGAGAAAGGCGAGTGGCGCGTAAACCGAGAGGGCGACGCCGTAATGTCCAGTTCGATACATTATATGTTGCCACCGCTTTCGCTCGAATTCGATTCGAGTAACTCGGTTTCCATACCTGTCCGTTTTCGAGCAGACGGAAAAGGCATGTGGCTCCAACCTGCGGAGGGCTCCGGGTTCGCTCGTTGGCTTCGGCGGATCGAGGGCCGACAGGGAGAGGGGGACGGGATCGTGGGACTGCGGATCAGTCCACCAGATCGCCGACCAGTTCCGTCACTCGCTCCTGTTCCTCGCGGTTGACGGTGTGGGCCATCCCTTCGTAGAGTCGCATCTCGACGTCGGCTGAAAGGGCCTCGAAGACCGCGGCGGTCTCTCGAACCCGCTCGGCGGGGATGTGCGGGTCGACGTCGCTACAGCCGATGAAGACGGGGGTCCTGGCCAGGTCGCCCTCGTAGTCAGCCGGGTCGACCGTCTCGCCCAGCAAGCCACCACTGAGGGCGGCGAGGCCACCGTATCGACGCGGATTCCGGGCCAGATACTCGCTCGCGAGACAGGCGCCCTGGGAGAAGCCGGCGAGCATGATCCGATCGAGCGGGATGCCCGCTTCCGTGGCCCGCTCGATCGCGTCTTTGACGGCCTGGAGGCCGGAGGACCGCCCCGGCTCGTTCGACTCGACCGGGGCGAGGAAGGAGTTCGGGTACCACTCGCTCTCTGCGGCCTGTGGCGCGAGTAGGGCGACCCCCTCCGTGTGGACCTGCCGGCCGAACTGCGTGATACTCCGCGCGCTCGCGCCGCGACCGTGAACGAGGACGAGCGCCGCGTCTGCCTTCGCAAGTGGCGTTCCCGCTTCGATCAGCGGCTGGTCCTGGTGCGGACCGGGTGACGCGTCGCTCATCGTGACTCCGCCGGGACGGCCAGGTCCGGCAGCCCCGCTTCGATTTCCGTCCGTCGATCCTCGAGCCAGTCGGGGAGCACCAGTTCGTTCCCGAGCGATTCGAGGTCCTCATCGACCGTGTAGCCCGGCGTCTCCGTGGCGAACTCGAAGAGGATCCCGCCCGGGGTTCGGACGTACACCGACTCGAACCACTTCCGGTCGATGATCTCGGTCGGTCGCAGTCCGCGGTCGGAAAGCAGGTCCCGCCACGCTGATTGTTCGGCCGCCGTCACGCGGAAGGCGACGTGGTGGACCGTCCCGGCACCGGGTCGGCCCCGTGAGCCGTCCGGATCGACCTGCAGGTCGAGCACCGCCCCGAGGTCGCCGCTCGATGCGTATCGCGTCCGTCCCGCCGTCTCCTCGTTCCGCCCGTAGCCCATCGCCTCGAGGAGCCCCGTCATTCCACGCGCGTCCTCGATCGTCATCGTGACGCCGTGGAACCCGCGGATGGCGTGTTCCTCGGGAACGGGCCCGTCCGGCGGAGTTCCGCCACTGGCCTCTGTCGCCACCAGTTCGAGTTCCAGCCCGTCGGGATCGCGTAACGGCAGGACCGTCTCGCCGAACCGCTCGACGGGTTCGTCCCGGTCGACTCCGGCATCGTCCAGCCGGTCTCGCCAGTATTCGACCGCCCCAGCCGGGATCGCCAGGTGGACGGTGGTAACCTGCCCGCTGCCGGCCCGCCCCGGAGTGGCCCCTTCATACGGGAAAAAGGTCAGGCTCGTTCCGGGGCTGCCCTCGCGGTCGCCGTAGAAGAGGTGGTAGACCGAGACGTCGTCCTGGTTGACCGAACGTTTCACGAGCCGCATGCCCAGGGTTTGCGTGTAGAACTGGAGGTTCACTCCGGGATCGGCCGCGATGGCCGTCACGTGGTGAATGCCAGGGGTGTGGAGTTCCATATCGGTCGTAGGCCGTCGCGGCGAATAACGCTGTGGGCCGGAGAAGACATCTGGCCGGACGGTGTAGAACGGGCCGAGGACTTCCGCTAGGCCTCGGTTTCGGTGCCGTCCTGGGTTACCTCCTCGTATTCGACGTCCTCGTCCGGCAACCCCACTTTCCGAGATGACCGGCAGGAGGTTGTAGCCGTTCGGCCCGCGCTTGACCACGTTGATGTCGAAGACGAACTCGACGGGCTCATCGGCGGTGATCTCGAAGGACTGGGTGATCTGGAGTTTCTCGCTTGGGACCGTTACCGCGACTTCCTCGCCATCGACGATCCCTTCGACGTCACTGACGTCGAGTTCGATCTTCGCGTAGGTGCCCGCGTCGAGTTCACCCTCGAAGACGCCCATCGCGGCCTCGCCGACCACCTGGGTCAGGTCGACCGTCGCGCCGTCCAGATCGAGGACGTAGAATCCGTCGCCCTTCTTTACCCCTTCGTGCACCTGTTCCATGTCTCCGTCAGCGGTGGTCGGCTCCGCCGTGGTCGGTTCGGTCGTGGTATTGGTCGTTTCCGCCGTCGTATTGGCCGTTTCGGTCGTCGTCTCTTCCCCGACCTCGAAGATCCGGGCGCTGTCGAAAGTAACATCCAGCCGATCGAAGTCGCCGATGTCGGCCGGCTGGTCACTCACGAGGAGCCTGAACGCTCCCGTTTCCGAGGTCGACCCGGTATCGCCGGCACAGCCGGCCAGGAGTGTCACTCCCAGCCCGGCGCCGATGGCGAGAACGCGCCGCCGGGGGAGCGCTGTGGTCGTCGAATCGATGCCGTCAGTTTTCGTTCGGTCACTGGGACTCATCACATTCTGGAAGGGGAGGGGGACGGAAGAACCCCGAAACTCTTCGTGTCGAATTTGGTCGAATTGTCCCGGTTTGGCCCGAATGTAACCCGATACCGCTCGCGGCCAGGCGCTTACCCGAACTTCCCGGAGATGTAGTCCTCGACCCGGTCGTTGTGCGGGTTCTGGAAGATGCGATCGGTCTCGCCGTACTCGACGAGGTGGCCGCCGGTGAGGAAGACCGCCGTCTTATCGGAGATCCGGGCGGCCTGCTGCATGTTGTGGGTGACGATGACGACGGTGTAATCCTCGGCGAGTTCGTCGATGAGGTCCTCGATCTTGGAGGTCGCGACGGGATCCAGCGCGCTCGCGGGCTCGTCCATCAGGATGACCTCGGGATCGACCGCGATGGCGCGGGCGATACAGAGACGTTGCTGCTGGCCACCCGAGAGGTCGGTGCCCCGTTCGTCGAGGCGGTCTTCGACCTCGTCCCAGAGGGCGGCCTGCTTGAGCGCTCGCTCGACCCGCTCGTCGAGGTTCTCGGTGTCGTTCTGGATCCGCGGGCCGTAGGCGACGTTGTCGTAGATGCTCTTGGGAAATGGGTTCGGGGCCTGGAAGACCATCCCCACCTGTCGGCGCAAAGCGACGGCGTCGACGTCCTCGTCGTAGACGTTCTTGCCTTTGAACCGGAGTTCACCGGTGACCCGGGCGATGTCGATGAGGTCGTTCATCCGGTTGATCGACCGGAGGAAGGTCGACTTTCCACAGCCCGAGGGGCCGATGATGGCGGTGACTTTCGTTTCGGGGATGGACATGGAGACGTCGTTGAGCGCCCGATCGTCCCCGTAGTAGACGTCGAGGTTCTCCGCCTCGATGATCGTCTCCTCGTCGGGAATCTGTTCGATGTCCCGGTCGGCACCGGCCGACTCGTCGAGTCCGGTTTCGTCCCACTTCCCGCTCATCGATTCCCCACCTCGTCCGTGTTAGGCCTGGCTTTCATATCTGTTGCGGAGGTAGATCGCGAGTACGTTCATCGAGAGCATTACCACGAGCAGCGTGAGGACCCCGGCCGGCGCGATGAGTTCCCGGAACGCCGACTTCTGGTGAAACGACCAGTAGAAGACCTGCAGGGGCATCGCGGAGACCTGGCTCGCGAAGCCGGTTGGGGGACGGAACACCGTCGTCGCCGCCCCGATCATCAGCAGGGGCGCCGTCTCCCCGATCGCCCGGCTCAGCGCCAGGATCGTGCCGGTGAGGATGCCCGGGATCGCCCGCGGGAGCACCACTTCCCGGATGGTCTGCCATTTGGTCGCTCCCATCCCGTAGGAGGCCTGCTGGACCTCCCTCGGGACCGACCGGATGGCTTCCTGGGCGGAGATGATCACGATCGGGAGGATCAGCAGCGAGAGCGTCAGCCCCGCCACGAGCACGATCCCGAGCCCCATCCCGAGGAGGTTGACGAACAGGCCCAGCCCCAGCAGTCCGTACACCACCGACGGCACGCCGGCCAGGTTCGCGATGTTCACCCGGATCACCCGGGTGATCGTTCCACCGAGTCCGATCTGGGGTGCGTACTCCTCGAGGTAGATCGCGGCACCGACCCCGACGACGAAGGAGACGATCGCGACGATCGCGATGATGAACACCGACCCGACGATCGCCGGGAACAGCCCCGCGTCGGCCGGAATCGTCGAGGGCGCGCTCTGCAGGAACTGCCAGTCGAGGACCGGTTCCGGGCCGTGGCTGCCGATCACGTCGCCGAGACGGATTCCTGCGCCGATGGCCGCAAGCGCCACCAGCGGCGCGAGTAGCCCCGGCCAGTCCCGTGGATTTCGGGCCAGGACCGCCCCGTTGTACCACGCGACGGGCAGCCCGAAGGCGGCATAGAGGATCACGGCGGTGTCGGACGTGACGCCGAGGACGGTCGGGCCCACGAAACTGGCGATAATCGCGCCGGCGACCGTCGCGCCGAGGATCGTGGCCTGTCGCCGTCGCTCGCCAGGGGCCTGCCGATACGCGATGAGCGCCCCGGCAGGGACCACGAGCACCCAGGTGAGCATGATCCAGGGCAGCGGCATGATCGGAATCAGCGGTTCGACCGCGTACCCCGCAGCGAACCCGACGATGGCGACGGCTGCGGCGGCGAGCGGGGCCCGCGTGTCGTCGCGGCTGGCGTAGTGGCCGTAGACCGCGACGGCCGGGAGGACGCCGACGGTGTAATACAGGAACCAGAAGAAGGGGTCGAAGACGAGAAAGAGCACGAAGAGGAAGCCGGCGAAGACGAGTCCAGCCGGGGGAATGACCGTGGCCCGGACCGCGGTCCACTGGAGATCGGGTCGATACCTGGAGAGGGAGCCGCCGTAGGCCATAAGCGGGACCCCGAACCCGACGAGAGCGCCGAAATACCAGTCCTGGCTTGCCGCCCCGAGGCCGAAGGCGTCGACGAAAACCATGAAGAGCAACCACGCGAGGACGACCACGCCGAGCCAAGAGGCTCCCTTTGCGAGTCCGGCGAAAACGCGGCCCCGGAGTCGACTGACCCCGGCGAACCCAGCGTCGCTCGTGTTTCCGTCCATGTCAGCATTCCTCCCGGTACCGTTCCGAAATGACGTTGCTCACGACGTTCATCAACAGGGTGATCGCGAAGAGCGTGAGGCCGATCGCGAAGAGGCTCCGGTAGGCCTGGGTCCCACCGGCGATGTCGCTGTTGGCGATCTGGACCATCGCGGCCGTCATGGTCTGGCCGGAGTTGAGGAACACCTCGCCCGGGTGGACGAAGGGGATCCCCACCCCGAGGATTTCGGCCGTCTGGACGACCGGAATGGAGGACTGCATCCCCATCGCCACCGTGACGATCATCGTCTCCCCGATCGCCCGGGAGATCGCGAGGATGTACGAGGAGACGATTCCCGAGGTGGCCGCCGGGAGGATGATGTCCGTCGTGACCTCGTACTTCGTCGCGCCCATGCCATAGCCAGCCTGGCGAAGCGAGTCCGGGACCGCGGACATCGCGTCCTCGGAGATGGAGGAGACCATCGGAATCGTCATGATGCCGACCATCAGCGAGGCCGATAGCACGTTGAACGTCGACACGCCGGGGAAGAAGAAATCGATGAGCGGGGTCACGTAGACGAGCGCGAAGAAGCCGTAGATCACCGTCGGGACTCCGGCCAGAATTTCGAGCAGCGGTTTGAGCACCGCCCGGGTGCGCTCCGGCGCGTATTCGCTCAGGTAGACTGCCGTGAGGGTTCCGACCGGGATCGCGATTACCGCGGCCGTGGCAGTGACGACGAGGGTTCCGAAGACCAGCGGCAACACACCGAATGAGACCGGCTCCAGACTCGGACTCCAGTCCATGCCAGTGAGGAAGGCGATAGGCGAGTACGCGGTGAAAAACTGGAGCGCGTCGCCGAGCAGGGTGATGAAGATCGCGACTGTAGTGAGGACCGTCGCCGCCGCGAACGCGAAGAACACGGCCGCGTAAATCCGCTCACGGAGGGCCTGGAACCCCCGATTTCCGGAGAGATCCGGCTCCTCGGAATAGCCTGACATTGTGCTGGGTTAGGGGGGTGAAATGAAAGTCATGGTGATTCGATTCAACTGACCGCCTCGATGGCCGCCTCGAGCGTGTCGAGCTGCTCGCGAACCGCGGCCTCGGTGTTCGGAACGTACCCGACCCGTTCGGCCACGAGCTGTTCGTTGCCGGACTGTTCGACGTAATAGCGGGCGAACTCCGCGACGTGGTCCTGCGCGAGTGCCTCCTTCGAGGCGTAGGTGAAAAGCGGCCGGGAGAGCGGCGTGTACTCGCCGTTTTTCGCGGTTTCGACCGAGGCCTCGACGCAGCCGTCGCCGTCGTCGATCGGAATGGCCCTGACGCTGTCCGGGTTGTTGTAGTAGTAGGAAAACCCGAAGTACCCGACGGCGAACTCGCTGCCCTGCACGCCCTGCACGATCAGGTTGTCCTTTTCCGTGGGCTCGTAGTCCCGAACGTGGTCGTGTTCTTCACCGAGGACGGTCTCGCGGAAGTAATCGAAGGTGCCGGAGGTATCGGCGGGCCCGAAGCGTTCGATCTCCTCGTCGGGCCAGTCGTCGTTGACCGCCCTCCACGTGTCGGGCCCGTCGCGGCTCCAGAGCTGGCGGAGTTCCTCGACGGTCAGACACTCGAGCCAGTCGGCGTCGTTGTTGGCGACGACGGTCAGCGCGTCGGTCGCGACGGTGAGCTCGATCGGCTCGACGCCGTTTTCCGCACACTGGTCCCGTTCGCTCTCGGTGATCGCCCGGCTGGCGTTGTTGAACT
The DNA here is from genome assembly GCA_034520565.1 of Halodesulfurarchaeum sp. Lineage (GTDB taxonomy): Archaea > Halobacteriota > Halobacteria > Halobacteriales > Halobacteriaceae > Halodesulfurarchaeum. The sequence goes on along the minus strand of JAXHNL010000002.1, from coordinate 389,035 downwards.
GCGAGGCGCCGGGGCAGAAGTGGTTCTTGAAGCCCCCACCGGAGCCGGTCGACTTCACGGAGATGTTCACGTCGGGATAGTTGATCATGAACTGTTCGGCGACGGCCTCGGCCAGCGGAAACACGGTCGAGGACCCCGAGATCTCGATGTCGCCGGCCAGTCCCTCTTCGCAATCCGCCCGCCGACTGGTGCACCCTGCGACCAACGTCGCCCCGACCGCCCCCGCCCCGGCGAGGAGGCGGCGACGGGAGAGCGACGAACGGTCGCCGTCTCGTTGCATCATCCGAACCGAATCGATCCGCGGCTAAAGAGGCTACTATGTTGTCTATATAGACACGTATAGTCACGGTGTGTCTTCACCGAGGCCGGAGTTGTCCCGTTTCAATTGGTCTCGCGCACTCCTTCTTTCGCCGACTCGGTGCAGCGAACCGTCGTCGCCTTGAACGTCGCGACGATTTCCCTCCCCGGCTCGAGTTCGAGGCGCTCCCGGCTGTGAGACGTCACGAGGGCCCGAATCGCTCGCTCGGCCCCGATATCGACAGTCACTTGGACGACGTTTTCGCCCGCAGCGACCGACTCGACGGTTCCCGAAAATCGGTTTCGGGCACTCGTCCCGCCGGTTGGCGGGGCGTCGCTCGGCGCGTGGAGGGTCACTGCGTCGGCCCGAATGCCGACCCGGACGCGATCACTGCCCGGCGGGACCAGCCCCCGGATCGTTCCCGCCGCCGTTTCGATTTCGGCGATTTCCCCGTCTCGGCTTGTGACCCGTCCCTCGAGGACGGTCTCTGTCACCTCGGCGACGGCTGCATATCCCGTCTGGAGCCGTTCGAAGCGGGCGAGGAGCTCCTCCCCCGTCTCCGTCACGCGACTGCCGCCGCCCCCGGCGCCCCCGCGTGTGCGTTCGACCACCCGTCCGAAGGCAGACTCGAGCACGTCGATCCGCTTTTGACACCGGGCGTACGACCGGCCCAGCGCCGCGGCGGCCTGGTTGAGGGACCCTTCCGCGTCAACCGCCTCGAGGAGGGCTGCATCGCGTTCGGTGAAGACCACCTCCCCTTCCCGCAACTGTGCCGCGAAGCTCGGATCCATAGTGAGTCAAACGCGGAAGACGGGGAAAACGGTTCGGCTCAATAGACCAGTTCACCGGCGATGAACCGCCTGGTTCGTTCGTCGGTCGGGTTCTCGAAGACGGTTTCAGTCGGCCCGATCTCCGTGAAGCTACCCCCCAGCAGTACCCCGACCCGGTCGGCGATCCGCTCTGCCTGGTGCATGTCGTGGGTGGCGACCACGACGCCGATGCCACGGTCGCGGGCTGCTTCCATCGCGTCCTCGATGAGCGCCGTGTTCCGGGGGTCCAGATCCGAGGTCGGCTCGTCGAGCAAGAGATAGGACGGTTCGTAGGCGAGCGCACGCGCAAAGGAGACCCGCTGGGCCTCTCCGCCCGAGAGCGAGCGGGCGTCCTGTTCGGCCATCCCCGTCAGCTCGACGACCTCGAGGGCGGATTCGACCTGTTCGAGTTGGCCGTCACTCGAAAGCACCGATCGCAGCTGTCGTTTGAGCCGCTCGTCCCACGACCGCCGCACTCGAAGGCCGTACTCGACGTTGCGGGCGACCGAGGCGTCGAACAGGCTCGCCGATTGGAAGACCATGCCGAACTGTCGCCGGAGCCGGAGCCGCGCAGCTTGATCGCGGTCCCACGCCGGCTGGCCGTCCACCTCGACCCGTCCGGATTCCGGCTGCAAAAAGAGGGCCATGAGCCGCAGCAGCGTCGTCTTCCCGACCCCGGATGGCCCGATGACGGCGACGACTTCCCCCGGCTCGACGCTGAGAGACACGTCCTCGAGGATCGGCCCGTTGCCGTATCCGGTGGTGAGATTCGAGAGTCGGATCATCGGTTCATCGTCCTCGAGTCGCCGAATCGAATCACGATCGCGTTGACCAGCAGGACGAGCACCACGAGAATCGCGCCCAGGATCATCGCCGTTTCGTACTGGCCCTGTCGGGCCTCCAGTTGGATGGCCGTCGTGAGGGTTCGGGTCTTCGAGATCCCTCCGGCACTCGTGATGTTTCCTCCCACGATGAGCACCGATCCGACCTCGCTGATGGCCCGCCCGAACCCGGCCAGGATCGCCGTCACGATTCCGTACCGGGCTTCCTTGATGATCACGAGTGCAACGTCGACGTTCGTCCCGCCGAGGACCCGGGCAGCGTCCTTGACGGTGTCTTCCACGCCGGTGATCGCCGCGAGGCTGATCGCCGTGATCGGCGGGGTCGCGAGGACGAACTGCGAGATGATCATCGCCTCGCGGGTGAATACGAGGTTCATCGACCCCAGTGGCCCCTGATTCGAGACGGCAAAGAGCACCAGCAGCCCCACGACGACGCTGGGAAATCCCATCCCGGTGTTGACGACCGACTTCACGAACTGCTTGCCCGGGAAGTCGGTGAAGCCCAACAGGATGGCCACGGGAATGCTGAACAGCGTGCTCAGGGTGACCGCGGTGAGACTCACGTAGAGGGAGACTGCGATGATGCTCCAGACGTACCCGTCTCTGAAGGGCAGTTCGAGGAGGGCTGGAACGAGGTGGGGGGCCGATTCGAACGTCACGTCAAATCCTCTTACGCGTCGGTACTCCAGCCTTCCGGAACGTACTGCTGGAAGTCGGGATCTTCGGAGACGGCCTCTGGGTAGAACAACTGCTCCCCGTTCATTTCGTAGCCCGCGATCATGTCCTGGACCGCGGGGCTGGTGATCCACCCGATGTAGGCCATGGCGAGGTCGTAGTTGGCGTTCTCGTGGACGCCGGGGTTGACCGCCAGGACACCGTACGGGTTCGCGAGGATCTTCGGTCCGCCCTCGATGGGCCCCTGGACCCGGATGCCCAGGCCGATCTCCGAGCGCTGGGAGATGAACGTGCCCCGGTCCGAGAGGGTATACGCGTCCTGCTCGTTCGCGATGTTTAGCGCCTCGCCCATGCCCGTCCCGGTCTCCTGGTACCAGTCCCCGCCGGGTTCGGTTCCAGCGACCTCCCAGAGGTTCAGTTCCTTCGTGTGGGTGCCGGAGTTGTCGCCGCGGGAGACGAACGGTGCGCCCGCATCGGCGATGGTGGTGAGTGCCGCTGTCGCAGACTCCATCCCGTCGATGCCGGCTGGATCGCTCTCGGGGCCGACGATGACGAAGTCGTTGAACATGAGGTCCCGGCGATTGATCCCGTAGCCGTTCTGCATGAACTCGTCTTCGAGGCCGCGGGCGTGAACCATGACAACGTCCGAGTCCCCGTTCCGGGCCGATTCGAGGGCCGCGCCGGTCCCTTGCGCGACGGCATCGACCGTTACGCCGTACATCTCCTCGAAATCCGTGTGAATCTCGTCGAGGAGTCCCGTGTCGTAGGTGCTCGTGGTCGTCGTGACCGTCAGGGTTTCGCCGACGACCGCGGGCTGGTCCGATTCCGAGCCGCGGACCCCGGCACAGCCGGCGAGAGCGGTGAGTCCCACAGCACCCACACCGAGCAAGACCTCCCGTCTCGTTCGGCTGCCGGCGATCCGTTCCCGCGACCGTTGTATCATGTACGATATAACGGTCATCGGCCACGATAATAAACGCTGGGGATCGGGACAGCAATCGAGACCGTCTTCGGACAGGACGAGACCCGACCGCTTCCCGGCGAACGTCCCACACAGGGCAAAATCCGCTTGAATTCGTTACAAGCGTCGAGTTGCATACACAGAGGCCCGCCCACGTTTCCGATATGCAACGTCGTTCCTTCCTCGCTGCACTCGGCGTGGGGACGCTTGGCTCACTGGCAGGCTGTCAAACCGCCGTCGGCGCCGTCGCGCTGCCGGACGTGCCCGAATCGCTCCTGGAGGAGGGCGGCTGGGAGCTTCGAAGCGAAACGAAAGACGAGACCGTCTTCAAGGAGGAGTACACGTTTATCACCGTCGAGGCGGTCGCCTCCTCCGTGACCTACGCGGATGCCGCACTCAGGGAGCAGGTTCGGACGGACACGCTGGACACCCTCGATACGGACCTGTCCCTCTTCTCCGCCTCCCGGATCGACATGGCCCCGTCCGTTGACGAACTCGGTCCCGTCCGGTCCGAGGTCAAAACCCGCATCCGCGAAAACGCCGTGGCTGAACTCCGCAGTCGGATGGAGGCGGCCGGAATCACCGATATCGAGCAGACCGACACCGGCACACTCGACGTGGCCGGCGGCACCACGGCCGACCTGACCGAACTGTCGGGAGTTTTTCCGGTCCAGGACATCGAGTTCCCGGTGCGGGAGGACACCACGCTCACGCTCGCGGGCACCGAACTGGCCGTCGACGCGGTCCTGGCCGTCTGGGCGGCCGACGGGAACTACCTCGTGGCCGGCGGGCCCTATCCGGCCGAGAACTTCAGCCGGGTCACCGAGGCCGACCTGAGCGAGGCGATCTCGGTCACGATCGACGTGGATCTGGGGCTGACGCCCGACGCGTATCGCGAAGAACTGCTCGAACTCGTCACAAACGTCGCGTGACTCCAGTTGAGGCTATCGGGGTGACCCGCCCTCGTCGATCCAGTTGGCGAGTTTCGTCAGCGCGCGTGCCCGATGGGAAATCTCGTTTTTCTCGTCCATCGAGAGTTCCGCGAACGTCTTCCCTCCGTACTCGAATATCGGGTCGTAGCCGAACCCTCCTTCGCCCCGCGGTGTGACGAGTGACCCGTCGACCCGTCCCTCGAAGGTTTTCACCTGCTCTCCGTCGGCATATCCGACCGCACAGCGAAACGAGGCGCTCCTGTCCGGCAGGTCGCTGGCGAGGTCCCAGACCCGCTCGATCCCGAGCGTGTCGTCGACGTACGCGGCGTAGGGACCGGGGAACCCGTCGAGGGCGTGGATGTAAAAGCCCGTGTCGTCGACGATGACCGGCTCCTCGCCATCGAGTGCTTCGTAGGCTTCCGCTGCGCCGCGCGCGGCGATTTCCGCGACGGCTGCCGCCTGGACTTCGTCGTAATCGTAGTCGACCTGCCGGACGGCGGTCTCGCCGAGGTGATCGCTCGCTTCGGCGGCCTTCTCGGCGTTCGTCGTCACGAACCGGAGCATACCGGTCTCTCGCCGACCGACGAAAAAGGGGTTCCGCTTTCGCCCGCTACTCCTCGATGACCACGTCGACGGGCTCGTCTTCGCCCGCATCCTCACCCGTTTGCTCCTGGTAGACCAGGGCTACGGCGAGCCCCAGAACGAGCCAGGACCGCCAGTTCGCAAGGTTGAGCGAATAGCCGATCCCGAAGGGTGTTTCGACGATCATTCCCTTGCCCGGCTGCCAGTAGGAGGAGAGCAGTCGCTTGAAACTCGGCCGTTCGAAGTTGTAGGGAATGCCAAATATCGTTCCCGAGGCCTCTTGGCTCATACCCGATCATAGGTGCGCAGGAGCCTAAACCGTTGTGGCGTCGCCGACTGGATCTCCCGGAGCCTGCGAACTCCCTGCCCGGACGTTTATCAGTGAAGGCGGGGCCAACCTGGTCCATGTAGCCAGTTGCCAGGCCGGTAACTGGACCGCTCCGCGGTCACCACTGTGGGCCCCGCAGTGCGTGGGAAACCCCGGTCTGGACTCGCTCCCCTGCTCGCCCCCTGGGGCAAAGAACTGGGTCCAGCCAGCTACTGGTAGCGACCGCGCCCTTCTATCTGTCGCAACCGCTCGATGACGGCCGTCTCGCCCACCTCGGCGTAGCCCTCCTCCATCGCGGCGGCCAGCTCGTCGGGGTTCGGGGCGGTGCCGTCGAGGGACTGCTCGAACACGTGCAGGTCCATGGCGTGGTCCTCGACGTCGTCGGTCGAGTAGCCCAGGCCGAAGTCGATCAGCACCGTCTCCGGCTCCGAGTCACCCTCGCGCACCCGGACGTTCCGGACGGTTGGATCGCCGTGGACGAACCCCGCGCCGTGAATAATCGCCAGATGGCCCCCGACCTCTGCCACGCGCGAGGGACTCAACGCGTCCCGCAGGTCCCATTCGCCGACCCGCTCGAACTCGATCGTCGTCTCCTGCAGGTCGACGTCGTGGATGATCGGCGTCGGCACGCCCATCTTGCGGGCGTCCCGCGTCAGTCGTGCCTCTTGTACGGTTCGCTCGCGTCGCAGCCGCTCGTCGAGTTCCGGATGGCGATAGGACTTGGGTCGCCGAACCTTCCGGACCAACCCGTTTTCGAATTCGACGACTGCCTCTGCGCCGGCGAATTCAGCCGCTGTGCCTCGCGGGTCCGGGTCGTCCGCCTCGCGCCAGGTCACCGGCACCTGATCCGGGCGGAAGTCCGAGTCGATACCGGAGTCCTCGATCGGAATGGTGTCACCAGCCTCGGCCATCGTGGCACCGAGGACGGCGATCATCCCCGCGTTGTCCCGGAGGAGTTCGGGTTCGGGAGCGTAGAATTCCGCCCCGCGCTGCTCGGCCATCTCCCGGAGCATCTCCCGAAGCCTGGCGTTCTGGCCGACCCCGCCGCCGAGGACGAGTTCGTCCCGGCCGGTGAGCGAGAGCGCACGCTCCGTAACCTCGGTGAGCATCGCGAAGATGTTCTCCTGGAGGGCGAAACTCACGTCCTCGACGGGGACGTCCTCGTCGACGCGGTCCTTGGCGGCACTCATGATCCCCGAGAAGGAGAAGTCCATCCCCTTGACGACGTACGGGAGGTCGACGTACTCGCCGTCGCGGGCCGCCCGTTCGACCTTCGGCCCGCCCGGGTGAGACCAGCCGACGTGGCGGGTGAACTTGTCGAGTGCGTTGCCCACGCCGGTGTCCATCGTCTCGCCCAGCACCCGGTACCGACCGTTTCGGAAGCCCAGCACGTGGGCGTTCGCGCCGGACGCGTTCAGGCAGATTGGAGAATCAAATCCCGACTGCTGGCGCCCGATCTCGAGATGGGCGATCATGTGGTTCACGCCGACGAGTGGCACTTCGAGCGTGCCCGCGAGCGTTCGAGCGGCCGTCCCGACGATCCGGAGGCACGGCCCCAATCCGGGACCCCGCGAAAACGCCACCGCGTCGATCGGTCCGTTGGCCGCGTCGAGTGCGGTCTCGACGACGTCCGGGATCGCCACCCGCATGTGTTCGGCCGCCTCCCGCGGGTGAATCCCGCCGCTCTCTGGCTGGTACGCGTCGGTCTCGATGAAGCGTTCGTCGGTGGCCGATTCGTAGACGGCGGCGCTCGCGGCCCACGCCGTCCCTTCGATGGCGAGGACCCGCGTCACTTCCACTCGGTGTAGCCACACCGCCCACAGTGCTGCCGGTCGCTGTGGTCCGCGAGGAAGGCGTCTTCACACCGCGGGCAGCGGTCCTTGGTGAGTTCGCCGTCCTCGTAGTAGTCGCCGCGGGCCATTACTCGGCCACCTCCTCTTCGGCCTCTTCGCCGATCTTGTTGCGGTCGAGCATGTAGTCGGATTCGATTTCGGCGGCGTCTTCGGCCGATTCGTAGACTTTCGCGTAGCCGATGGTCTTGCGCATGCCAAACTTGGTGTCCAGCTTGTGGACGACGACCTGGTCTGCGTCCTGGTCGAGCGTGGCGGCGAGACTGTCCCGCACGGAGAGTCGGGATGGCGATGCGTCCTCGTGAACGACCTCGAAGGTCACGTCAGTCCGGTGGAGAAGGGAGTTTTCCTCCTCGTCGAGTATCTCGATGTCCATGGTCAGTTACTCATAGGTCAGCCCGAAATCTGTAAAAGGATTTCGAAGGGCGGGCCGTTCTACGCGATAGAATCCCAGAACGCCGAATCGCGGTCCATTCGGTCGAGCAGCGACCCTACCCTGGCCCGCAACTCCGCGTCCACTTCGACTGCCACCATCCCCTCCCCCGGTTGGCCGTACACGACCGTCGTGCCCGCGGGGGCGAGCAGTATCGCCGGCAAGACCGCCAGGTCCTCTTCGCCCGTCACGATGATCCGCATGGGCCGTGAATCGGCGAATCCGGCTTCGATTGCCTCGACCAGCTCGGCCATGATGGTTCCGGCGGGGTTTTCGACGGTGAACTCGGTGGCGGCCTCGGGTCGATCCGCCAGCACGTCGGCCTCGACCGGCCCGCGTTCGGTCCGGCCGTCGACGATCGAGAGTGTCGGCGTGACCCCGGCGCGCCCGAGATGGGCGAGCACGACGTCGCCCACGGCGACGATCGGCGCTCCACGGTCCGCGAGCAGCGGCTCCGTGGATTCGTATACGTCCCCCAGCGGCTCTTTGAACGCCTCGCGTTCCGCGGCCGGGAGCCGGGCCACGACGGTTGGCACGGTTAGCGGACCTTCAGCGCGTACTCCCCGCCTTCGGTGACTTCCATCTTCTCGGCGATCTCGCTTTTGGCGGGGTGGGTGATGACGACGTAGCCCGCCCAGTCCTCGGTGAGGCTCGAAGAGCCACAGTACGGGCAGGCGTTCTGGTCGGGCTCGACGATGTGGTGGCACTCACGACACGACAGGCGCTTCGTGGCCATCTACTCGCCCTCCGCCGTCGCCGTCTCTTCCTGTCGGGCCTCCCGAAGCCACCCGTGCTTGCCGAGCCCTGGCTGTTTCGCCGTGAGTCCGATCTTGGACTCTCGGGGGTTGCGCTCGTCGATCGACTTGGTGACGATACGGCCGCGCACGGCGTCGCCGACGCCCAGGCTGTTGTTCGACTCCCGGGAGGCGAGCATCTGGTTCTCCTCGTCGAAGGCCAGATACTCATCGGAGATCTGGGAGACGTGAAGCAGGCCGTCGACCGGGCCGATCCCGACGAAGGCACCGAAGGAGACGACTTCGACGATCTCGCCGTCGACGACTTCCTGCATCGACGGGTCGAAGGTCAGCGCGTCGAACTCGGCCTTGTAGTACACGCCGGGCCGGTTCGGGATGACTGCACCCTCGCCGATGTCGTGTACTTCCGTGACCGTGACGATGGAGCCGACGTCTTCGTCCATCCGTCCCTCCAGTTTGTCCTGCAGGAGTCGCTTGATGAGATCTCGGGTGACGTCGTCGAGTGCCGCGGGGGGCACTTCGACCGTATCTGTGAGTCTAACTCGCTTGTACATCTATGGTTGAGTACGGGTTAATTGATTCCGCCCCCTTAAATGGATTACCTGAACGCCCGCCTCGAGGAGGCGCTCGCGGAGGGGGGCGTCGTTCGTGACGACGGCATCGACCTCGCCGGTCTCGGCGAGGGCGAGCAACGCGTCGTCTGCATACGTTTCTTCGGCACCGATCGGTTCGCAGCGGTCGGCGAGGTCCAGCCCGACCCGGGCAGCGCGGCCGGCCTGCCCACCCGAATCCGAGAGCGACTCGAGTTCCGCCCGGACCGTCTCGGGGAGGACGGGCGTGTACTCCCGAGGAGTCTGTCGAGTTCCTCGAAGACCCGCAGATCGGCCTCGACCGGCATCATCAGTGCGTTCGCGTCCATGGCAACTCTCATCCACGAAGGGTTCCGATGCCGATCAACCGCCAGCGGGTGCCCACCCGTCGGTTGATCGCGATCGTCGCTCCCTCGGGGGCACAGACCGGCCGTTTGAGGTTGACTTCGGCCTCGCCGTCCCGGGCGCTCGTGACTGCGCCGACGGTGGTCGCCGTTCCGATCGTCAGCATGAGCGGTTCGCCCGTATTGATCGGCTCGACTGATTCTGCCTCGTCGGCACCGACGAGCCGGTCGAGGAGGTCGATGTCCATCTCGAACTGCTCCGAGACCGGCGGAAGCGAGCCGGGTTTGCCGGCGACCTGGCCGGCGAGGGCGTCGCCCTTGGTGAGGCTCGGGTCGAGGCCGGTCCCGACACCCAGCAAGCCGCCCGGCGAGGCGGAGTCGACCAGTTCCTCGCCTGACTGGATCGACCGGACCGTAGAAGTCACGGCCTGCCAGTGTGTCTGGCCCTCCTCCTCGATTTCGCGTCCGGGACGAATTTCGATTTCCGTGTCGGTCTCGAGGATGCCCTGGACCAGACTGCCGCCGATGACGCCGCCGCTGAGCTCGCCCCACTCGGTGCCGGGGCGGTTGATGTCGAAACTCCGGGCGACGTACATGCGGGGATCGGTTTCCGGATCCCGCTCGGGGGTCGGAATGGTCTCCTGGAGCGCCTCGATGATGAGGTCGATGTTGATCTCCTGTTCGGCGCTGATCGGGACGATCGGGGCGCCCTCGGCGACGGTCCCCTCGACGAACTCCGTGATCTGTTCGTAGTTCTCGCGGGCCGTCTCGCCGTCGACGAGGTCGACCTTGTTCTGGGCGACGACGATGTTCTCGATCCCGATGCTGTCGAGGGCCATCAGGTGCTCCTCGGTCTGTGGCTGGGGGACCGGCTCGGTCGCCGAGACGACCAGCACCGCCCCGTCCATGAGCGCCGCGCCGGAGAGCATCGTCGCCATTAGCGTCTCGTGGCCCGGGGCGTCGACGAAGGAGACCGTGCGGAGGATCTCGGTCTCGACGTCGTGTTCCGGGCAGGTCTCCTCGACCGTGTAGGCCTCGGGAGTATCACACTCGGGACAGCGACGGAGGGTGGTATCGGCGTAGCCCAGCCTGATCGAGATGCCTCGCTTGAGCTCCTCCGAGTGCTGGTCGGTCCACTCGCCGGAAAGGGCCCGAACCAGGGTGGTCTTCCCGTGGTCCACGTGCCCGACGAGTCCGATGTTCACCTCCGGTTGACGGGTGTCGGTTTCCATGGTCACGAAGTAATCTTGTCCGATTTTCGCGAGGAACGACTGATAAACCTACTGTTCCGGCCGTCGACGAACCCCTCTCGTCCCCGCCCGTCGGCGGTTCGACCGTCAAAAGGGGTAAGTCGATTGCACCAGTAAACCGGGTATGGAACAGAACGTCGGCAACACCGATCAAACCCTCCGTATTGCACTCGGGATACTCCTGACGATTCTCGGGGGTGTCTCGGTGCTCGGACAGGGACTCGGACTGGCAGGCGGTATCGTGGCGCTGGTCGTCGGACTCGTGTTACTCTGGACGGGGTACACCCAGCAGTGTCTCCTGTACAAGCCCCTGGGGATCAGCACGAAGCGGTAGGGGCCGAACCGGTCGTTCGAGCGCCAGATCCCGGGGAACGCCTTTTGTCCGTCTACTGGCTACGGTGAGCCGTGCGCGAGTACGACTTCGAACTGCGCCTGGCCGCGCTCCTCGAGCGCGAGGGCCTCCCAGGGGGGCTGGGAGGCGACGAGCCGGGAATTCTCGCCCGGCAGCTCGGGACCAGCGTCGTGGGATCTGGGTCCCGGATCCTCGACCTGATCGCCGTGGAGGCCGGTCCCGAGTTCACCGACCGAGTCGCGCTCACCCCGTCGACCATCCCGCCGCTCGCGATCGAGAGTTCGGTCCCGGTCGGGCAGTGCAAAGCCGTGACCGACGCGATCGACGCACCCCCGAAGGTCGCCCGGACGGTGGCCGAGCGGGCGGCCGAGATCGGTTTTTTCGAGGTCACGCGCCGGGACAGCCGGACGGTTGCCCGGCAGGTCGCCCGCTACCCGGACTGGTTTTCCACCCTGGTCGGCATCGAAAACAAGCCCGACCTCGGGACGCCCGGCGACCTCGCCGCCCAGCTCCGCCGGGACGTGAGCCTGCAGATCCTGGATTACGTCGTGCTCGCGACGGCCTCCCACGTGACCCGGGCCCATCGACACCGGCTTCCGGACCCGGTCGGGATCTGGCGAGTCGATCCGGCAGCGCCCGCCGTCGAGGTGATCCGGGAGCCGGCGTCCCTGTCCTCGACCGAACCGAGCTTCGAGATTCGGGCAGAACGGCCCGGCCAGTTCGACGTGTCCTTCGTGCCGGAAGCGGCGAAGGCCCGCCAGCGCCGTCGGATCGCCGAACGGGCCTACGGCAAGGGGTGGCGACCGGTCACACTGCCGAACTGTGGGAACCTCGAACCGGAGACGGTCGCCGGGACTGACGGGCTGCCCGGCTGTTCGTGGGCCGGGCGGCTGGTCGAGTCGTCGGCGGAATGTGGGTCCGGGTGTCCGGGCTTCGAACCGGGTCCGGAACCGGACGTCGATCTCCGGGCCGAGCGGGAGCGCCGGACCCCATGGGTCCGAAACCCGCCGGGGCGGGCCCGAAGACAGGCGTTTTTGGATCGGTTTCGGGAAGAGTGACCGACAGATCGACAGGATTGGCCCGCGTTCGGGTCGTCACTCACAAGTCGATTTGCTCCCCGTCCACGCCGAGTTCGGGGTCGAAGGCTTCCTCGACGGGGTAGCGATGGGAGAGGTGGACCAGTCGGACCTGCTCGGCGTCGAGTTCCGCGGCTATCGCCAGTGCCCCTTCTCGGGTCATGTGCTTGGTCCCAAACGAGCGGGGGACCCCGTTTTCGTCCGGGTGCCGCCCGCCGAGCGGGTGTTTCTCGCACATCGAGGCGGGCACGATCGCCTCCGCGAGCAGGAGGTCGGCCCCTCGCAAGGCCGCCCGGGAGCGATCGGGGATGGCGTAACTCGTGTCGCCGGTGAGTGCGAGCGTGGCGTTCCTGCCCTCGATTCGCAGCCCGTAACTCAGGAGGGGTGGATGTTCGACCGGAACGAGCGTGACCGAAAAGCCGGCGGCCTCGAAAGGCTCGAACGGCGACTGGGGCCGGACGGTCACGCGGTCGAGGTACGAGTACCGACTCGCGACGGTTTCGGCGACGGATTCGCCCGTCTCGGGGTCCGTCTCGTTTGCCGCGTGAACGGTCAGTTCCGGGAGTAGACGGTAGGCGTTCCCCAGACCGTCGAGGTGGTCGAAGTGCACGTGGGTGATGATCGCCTCCTCGGGGAGGGGCACCTCGGTTCGGAGGAACTGCGAGCGGAAGTCCGGACTCGCGTCGATCAGGAGGCTCTCGCCGGTACGGTCGTTCTGGACGTGGACGGAGAATCGCGAGCGCTCCTGGCCGGTTTCCCGGGCCCGGGTGCAGGTCGGGCAGTCACACCGGGGTACCGGGGTTCCGGCGGTGTCCCCGGTTCCGAGGAGCGTCACACGCATCGTCAGCCACGTCGAGGGGCCGACATCTATGGCTTCGGGGCGTGATCGTGCTCGTGGTCGTGTTCGCCCTCGGTGTCGAGCGCTTCCTCGATGGTCTCGAGGTTCCGCATGTGATCCCGCTCCTCGAACTCCTCGACGGCGTCGAGGAGGTCCTGCTGGGAGAGGGTGGTACGATCGGAGACGAGTGCGGAGAGGACGGCCTCTCGGAGCACCAGTCGCAGGTCGCTGCCGGTGAGCCCCTCCGTCTCGGCGGCGATCTCGGCCGCGTCGAAGTCCTCGATATCGATGTCGGCGGTGACCAGGTCGAGGATCCCCTTCCGCATCGACTCGTCCGGTCTGGGGAAGTGGAGGATCTCGTCGAAGCGCCGCCAGGCGGCGGCGTCGAGTTCGTCGGGGTGGTTGGTCGCCCCGATGAGCAGTACGTCGTCCCGGATCAGGCTCACCTCGTCGATCGACTTTAGCAGGGTGTTCACGGCCCGCTTGATGGCCGCGTGTTCGTCGCTGGTCCGGGTTTTCGCGACGAAGTCGAACTCGTCGATGAAGAGGATACAGGGCGAAAGTCGCTTTGCAACCTCGAAGACCTTCTCGACGTTCTTCGCCGTCTCGCCGAGGTACTGGCTCGTGATCATCGAGAGCTTGACCTCGACGAACGGCAGATCGAGCTGGTGGGCCAGTCCCCGGGCGACGGAGGTCTTTCCCGTCCCGGGCGGTCCGACGAAGAGCAGCTTGCCGATCTCCCGGAGGCCGATCTCCGCGAGGTAATCCCGGTGCTCGATGGCCTTTGCGACCTTTCGGACCTCCGTCGACTGGTCTTTCGTCAGCACGAGATCGTCGAGGGTGATCTCGATATCGGCCGGGGCCCGAACCTCGACGAGGTCGAGCATCTCCTCGTCGTCCTCGTCGAAGTACGAATCCAACTGAGACTGGATGTACTGCGGGTCGGCGTGCACGGGGCGGTTCGCCTCTCTGGCGGCCTCGTAATCGAGGTCCCAGCCCTCGTGGTCCCGATACTCGTAGGCCAGGGTCGGGTTTGCCTGGAGGCGTTCGGGCTCGGCCCGCTCGAGGAACCACTCCTCGAGCATGTCCTCGTCGGTCACCGAGATCGTCCCGGAGAAGCTGTCCCGGTCGGTGAACATGAGCCCGGAGATCTCGGCCCATGGATCCTCGATGCTCGTGGCTGCCGCGATGTCGTCCTCGTCGGGTTTCGGGGGACGGCTGACCCCGTCACCGGACCAGAGCGCGGTCCGAATGGCAGGCGGGAGGTCGTTCTCGTCGAGTTCCGGGTTACGATCGTAGCAGATCCCGGTGAGCAGCACCTCGACGACGTCCAGTTGCCGGTTTTCCATCTTACAGAACTACCCGGCCCCACTTGAAAAGGCCGTCGACCCAGCGATCCCGGGTTCCGCTCGCGAACTACTCGCGGACGAAAAAGACGATCGGGCGGCTGTGGAGGTATCCCTGGTGGGTGACCTCGCGGTATCCGTCGAGCCGATGGCGGACGTCTCTGGCGTCCTCCTCGACGGCAATGACCACTGGCGGGTCGTGTTCGAGCACGACAGCGGGGTCCTCCGTGCTGGCGACCCGGGCGTCGTATCGTTCGAGGTACCAGGGGAGCGGCAATCGGTCGAACCAGCTTCCCGGCGGTCCGCTATCGATGTCCAGGGTGGCCGGCTCCTCGAATTCGCCCGCGGTGTAGAACTCCTCGCCGTAGAACATGACGTCGATCCCCTCGGTCTCGGCGGCGATCTCCTCGATTTCGGCGAGCGTGGGTTTCATGTCTCCGGCCGGCTGGGCGTACTGGACCACGGGGTTCCGGTCGTCTGCCGGGTAGACGACGTTGACGGCGATGCCGCCGCCCGCGGTCACGAGTGCCGCGCCGAGAAGCAGGATAAGTGCGATCGCCGCAGTTCGGCGGTCGTCCTGACGGAGCCCCCGCTCGGCCCGTCGGAGAACCACGGCCAGCCCAACTGCCGCCGGAATCGCGAGGGGAACGAGCACGTGGACGGCCGTCCACCCGGCCTTGATGTCCGAGACGATCGGGTACCCGAGCAGGCTTGCCAGCCCCCAGTAGAACGCCAGCGCGACGACGTCCCGGGGACCGGCCGGCCGGTAGCGGTCGGCGAGAAAGCCGATGCCCCCGAAGACGAGCGTGGTCAGCCCGCCGACGGCGAGCACCTTCAGGAGGTGTCCCAGGAAGTTCACGTACGAGTGTTCCTGCATGCCGGTACTGCCCCACAGGTCGGCGAACTTCTCCCAGGTCCCCAGCGTCGCCTCCTCCAGGACTCCGGGAAGCTGTATGGGATTCCCCAACGCCTGGTAGAGGTCCGGCTTGGGCGCGTAGAACCAGACGACGACGAACGCGAGCAGGAGGACCCCTCCGAGGACTGCGTACTTGACTCGCCAGACGTTCGTGATGGCTCGCCACAGCGTTGCCTTGAGGGTGTGATACCACCCCCGTTCCCGGTATCGGGCGAGGAAGAGTCGCTGGTCGAGCAGGAGCACGAGCGCGCCGGCCCAGGTCACCGGATAGAGGAGCGCGTTTTCCTTCGTCGTCATCGCGAGCCCGAAGGCGAGTCCGGCACCGAGCAGGTACCGCCGCCTGCCGGTGTCGATCGACCGGACGACGAGGGCGAAGCTCAGGAAGGCAAAGGCCGCGAGGAGGACGTCGTTGCGCATGAACCGGGAGTAGTAGAGCAGGATCGGGTTGAACGCGAGGATGGCCCCGAGAAACAGGAGTTCGCGACGCTTTAACCGATCCCGCAGCAGCCACGCCGAGAGCGGCAACAGCCCACCGACGAGGGCGACGATGAGCCGCATCGAGAAATCCGACGGGCCGAGCAGATTGAAGACGACACCGTTGACGTGTGGGAGGAAGGGGCCGTGGATGATCGCCCGGTACTCCCAGGCGTCGACGGCAACGTAGTGGAGGATCCAGCCCGCCACCCGTGCCTCGTCCTGGTGGGCGACTCGCG
Organism: Halodesulfurarchaeum sp.; assembly: GCA_034520565.1. Lineage (GTDB taxonomy): Archaea > Halobacteriota > Halobacteria > Halobacteriales > Halobacteriaceae > Halodesulfurarchaeum. The sequence goes on along the minus strand of JAXHNL010000002.1, from coordinate 373,145 downwards.
CCCCGAGGCCGATCAACCGAAGCGCGATCGCGACGGCGGCGATCCCGACGAGCAGCCAGGAGCGCCGCGTCAACCGGGACCGGGTGCCGTCCATGTCTCCCGGTTGCCCCGACCGATATAAAGGTTCCACGCCATCGATTTGGGGCGTTCAAACGAGCGATTCGGAACGAGCGAGGGGAGCAGGCCACGGTACCCTCTGCTCAACTGGAAATGGGGTCACGGCGGGAGATGGCGATCGTATACGTTTCGGCGATGGCCGATGGCGACGACCCGAAGCACATCGGCTTCTCGGTCCCAGTCGATGATCGCCCGGTAGTCTCCGGTCGGAGTTTGTAGTACGGCCTGCCGGCGAGTCGATCGAGGTGGTGATCCGTCCAATCCTGCGCCTCGGCCAGTTTCTTGAGCAACCGCTCTCGGGTTTTCGCTTCGAGCGCTGCCAGCTGCTCATCGGCCTGCGGCGTCAGCTCGACCTCGGTCATCGATATTTATGCGTCGTCGAGGTGCACGTCGTGTTTCTCGGCTACTTCTTCGAGGGAAACCGTCTCCCCTCCCTCGACTTGTTGGCGACTCGCCTCGAGAGCGCTGAGCGTTTCCGCAGAAAGACTCGCGGGCGAGTGCACCCAGTCACGGAGTGCATCACGAATGGCTTCGGACATGCTCGAGTATCCCCGCGTTTCCCATTCATCCTCGATTTCTTCGATCAGCGTTTCTGGCACCCTGACGTTGATCTTCCTCATTCGCCCGTCGCCGCCATCGAGGTCCGTGCTCATAATCTGTGCTACCACTGTGATACAGTTACTTCTTGGCATCCAAGCGGATTGAACTTTGCCGAACCAAAACCGGGGGGCCGGCTTCTGGAACCCAGCGTTCCCGAAACATGCTGACCCGCGACTTCCGTGGACGCAATCTTTTTCGGGTCGGTAATCGTACTGAACTGACGCACATGAACGCAGAAGACCTGCAAGCGATGCTGGAGAAAAACGGCGAACTGATGGTCGCCGTCAGCGAGTTCGACATGCCTCTCGAACTGCACCTGCACGACACCGAGATCGGCGAGGACATGGTCCGACTCGAACTGACCGACGGCATCGTCAAGTTCGACATCGACGAGGTCTCCGGCGCGTGGCAGCACACCCACTCGCTCGCGGACCTCGGCCTCGAGTAGAGAACCGACGGCGTACCGTGGACCGAAGTCGCGTGTGAGTCCCGGACCGGCGGGTTACCGGGTTCGGGCCGCAGGTAGCGGAACGTATTTTTCGGTCGCCGCCCCAGATCCGGTAAATGACGGTTTCGCTCCAGACCCAGCGTTGTCAGTTCGACGGCTCGATCCGGACGACACCCCCGACAGGCGTGCCGACATCCGAGTTGCCATGAGCGACTCACAATCGGCCTTCAGGGAGGCGAAAGCCGAGCTTTCCTTCCTCCGCTGGATCTTCGGGTGGCACCCCGTCGTCGGCTGGGCGATGGTGGTCTTGTTGCTCGGCGGGATCGGCTACTACTTCGGGGCCGCTTACCTGTTCGCACTGGTGGGACTGGTTGCCGGCGGACCGATCTGGTACCAGGGGATGCGATACATCAATCGGAACTGGGAGTCGCTTCGGACGGCCTACATTGCGGACGTCGAGGAGTACGGGCCGGTCGTCCTCGAGGCCGCCGGGATGGACGAGGGTACCGAGGTGACCCTTCTCACCAAGGCTTCCGAGGAGACCCAACCGTTCGTCGAAGCGCCGTCCCAGATAGACGCGACCCTCGTCGGCGTGGACGACGCCGGCGTCTGGATCCACGGACACACGAGTCTCGATCTCACCTTCCAGAAGGCTTCGTTCGGGACCGATCCCGACGGTATCGTACACTTCCCGTATTCGAACCTCGCAGCGGCGGTTTTCGAGGACGGTGACCTCGTGGTCAGGCCGATCCGGGAAACCGACGACCTGAAAACGTTCCGGACGCCGCTCACCGAGGAGCCGGTCGAACTACTGGCGACGATCAGGGAGGAGATGGAGGTCCACCCCAATGCCGGGGCAGACGGAGTGGCGACGGACTCCGGTGAACCCGGAACGAATCACTAGGGATTGAGCTGCCGCTCCCGTGTGGGATTTCGGATCGAACGGTGTGGGATTTCGACTCGAACGCTTCGGTCATTCTTCGCACGCGAACCGATTCGACCAGTCACCGCAGGTCGAAGACGAATCTCGCGCCCCCCGCCCTGCTTTCGTCGACCTCGACGGTCCAGCCGTGGGCCTCGGCGACCTCAGTGACGATCGTCAGCCCGAATCCCGTTCCGTCCGTGTCGGTGGTGTAGCCGGATTCGAAGACGTTTTCGCGGTCCCCGGGCGGGATTCCCGGGCCGTCGTCGCCGACGGCGAAGCCCTCGGCGGTCGGCTCGACGGTGACGGTGACGTCCGGGCCGACGTGCTCGACGGCGTTCCGGAACAGGTTCTCGAAGACGCTGGCCAGCCGATCTGGATCGGCTTCCAGGTCCCGGTCGCCCCGGACCTCGAGTGTCGCGTCGTCGGTCTGGACCATCTTCCAGGCCTCGCGTGCCGCAGTTTCGAGGGAGACCGTCTCGGTCTCGTCGACCTGCTGGCCCTGTCTGGCCAGATCGAGCAGGTCCTCGATCATCGTCTCCATCCGCTCGAGGGCGTCGAGTGCGGTTTCCACGTGCTCGGAGTCGGTTTCCTCGACGGCGATTTCGAGCCGCCCGGTGGCGACGGTGAGCGGGTTCCGCAAATCGTGAGAGACCGTACTCGTGAAACGTTCGAGCCGTTCGTTCTGCCGTTTCAACTCGCGTTTGGCCCGCTCCTCCTCCGTCACGTCAGTGAACACGAGCAATCGGCCCAGGTTGGTCTCCCCGCTGGTAAACGGGGTCGAGGTCATTCGGTAGTATCTGGTTTCGCCGTTCTCGACGGGGAAGATCACCTGGTCTGCGCTCGCCTCGGGGAGTTCCGGGAACACTTCGGTGATCGGCTCGTCGATGATTGCCGGGTTGATTCGATTCGCAAACAACTGGCCGGCGGCATGGTTGTACTGGTGGATTCGACCCCCGGTGTCCAGCGCGATGACGGGTTCGGTCCGCTCCCCGGCCATCCGAACCGCCTCGAACCGCTCGAGAAAGACGAAGAAGACGCCGCTCGCGAAGACGGCGACGCCGAGTGGTTCGTAGGTGATGTCGATCAACGCGGAACTGGAAAAGCCCGCGATGTCGAGGACGATCGGCAAGCCGGTGAGCCCGACGAGGACCACGAGGGGCTTCGTGTCGAGACTCACGGTCCCGAACCGCTCGAAGAGCATGAAGTAGCCGATGCCGGAGAGCGTGTAGGAGGCCCCCATCACCGACCAGTGGAGCACGCCGTTCTGGATGGCGACGTGCTCGAAGGGGACCGAGAGCACCTCGACTGAGTAATAGAGGCCGTGGATCGGGTTCGTCACCTTCACCGCGATGACGATCAGGAACGCCCCGAGGGCGACCTGTCGGACCGTTCGGTTCCGGTGGAGCGAGCGGCCGGTGTACGCGGACGTGAAGTACAGCCAGGCCCCGACGGTCGCCAGGCCGACGACCAGTCCGATCGTGTGGAAGGCGATCGAAAGGGTGACGCTCGGTGCGAGCAGGAAGCCCACGATACTCGCCGCCCAGATCCCGCTCCCGGCCAAAAGCCAGAACAGCCCCCGCCTGGTGTCGGGGTCCTGTACGCGTCCGATCCGGGTGAGACTGACCGCCGTGAGCAGCGTGGCGAGAACGAAGGCACCGACGTACGCGGTCTCGAGAACCGGCCCGGCGGGCAGTCCGAACAGCATCTCGTCCATCAATTGACACCTCCGGCCGGCACCCGGATACCGTCACTGTCGGCTCCGGGTTCCCCCGCACCCTGACGAATCCACCGGGCCGATACCGCGTGCATGACACGTCATTGGGCGCCTTCCGGTATGAGGGTTAGCACTCGACGGAGAATGGGGGCGGACGCAGCCTCCCGCCGGCCGGCCACCCAATAGTGTTAACCGCATTCCGGAAATACGGTCTCCCATGTTGAGCAGGCAGTTCGTCCGGGAGCATCCGGACGTGGTCCGGGAGGCGATCGAACACAAGGGCGTGACGGACGTGGACCTGGATCACATCCTCGAGGTCGATGCGGAGTGGCGCGAACTCAAGGCCCGCGGGGACGAGTTGCGTCACGAGCGAAACGAGGTCAGCGACCGGATCGCCGAGTACAAACAGGCCGGCGACGAGGACGCCGCCGAGGAGGCCATCCAGCGCTCCACGGAGCTCAAGGAGGAACTCGAGACTGTCGAGGAACGCGCCGAGGAACTCGAGGCGGAACTCGAAGACCGGCTCCTCGAGGTCCCGATGGTTCCGGACGAGGACGTCCCGGTCGGCGAGGACGAGTCGGACAACGTCGAGGCCCGGCGGGAGGGGTTCGACGACATGCGGGGCCTTCCCGACCCGGTCGAACCCCACTACGACCTCGGGGAGGACCTGGACATCCTCGACTTCGAGCGGGGTGCAAAGGTCGCCGGTGGCGGCTTTTACTTCCTCAAGGGCGACGGCGCCCGGCTGGAACACGCCCTGATCCAGTTCATGCGGGACATCCATCGCGAGCAGGGCTATCGTGAGGTCTTCCCCCCGATTCCGGTCAACTCCGCGTCGATGCGGGGGACCGGCCAGTTCCCCAAGTTCGTCGAGGACGCCTACCGGATCGGCGGGGCAAACGACGAGGACTACGACGATGACGACCTCTGGTTGCTCCCCACCGCGGAGGTCCCGGTCACGAACATGTACGCCGAGGACATCCTCCTCGCGGAGGACCTGCCGCTCAAACACCAGGCCTACACGCCCAACTTCCGCCGCGAGGCCGGCGAACACGGCACCGAGACCCGGGGCATCGTTCGGGTTCACCAGTTCAACAAGGTCGAACTCGTCAACTTCGTCGAACCGGGACAGAGCGACGAGCGCCTGCACGGCCTGCTCGGGGAGGCCGAGGAAGTCCTCCAGCAACTGGGACTCCCCTACCGGGTTCTGGAGATGTGCACCGGCGACATGGGCTTCACGCAGGCCAAGAAGTACGACATCGAGGTCTGGGCGCCCGCGGACGATATGGCCGACGGCCCGGCGGAGGGGGGTCGGTGGCTCGAGGTCTCCTCGGTCTCGAACTTCAAGGACTTCCAGGCCCGGCGAGCGGGGATCCGCTACCGGCCAGAGCGCCACGAGTCCGCGGAGTACGCCCACACGCTCAACGGCTCGGGCGTCGCCCTCCCGCGGGTCGTGGTCGCGATCCTGGAGTACTACCAGAACGAGGACGGCACGGTGACGATTCCGGAGGCCCTGCGCCCCTACCTCGACGGCCAGGAAGTCATCGAGGGCCACGAGCCGGTCGGCGAGAGCGCGCTGGGGTCCGGCGACAGGGAGTGAGTTTTCAGACGGCCGAATACGTTCGGAGGTGAGTCAACCGCCGTTCGACCCGGAACACGTCCACGAACTCGAAAAACAGCGAGCCGTCGCCCCGGAGCAATCGGCCCCGGACCGCGACGCCGCCCGGACCGGTGTACACCTGCTCGATGACGTGTTCGGTGTCCGTCTCCGGTCGATTCTCGGCCATGAACGTGACGAACGCCTCCCGGTCCTCGAACGTCCGGTCGCCCCGTTCCTGGGTGAAATCGGGGTCGAGAACCGCTCGGAGGGCCGCCCAGTCACCGGCGTCGATCGCCCGGTAGTACTCCCGGGCGAGGGTCGGGCCGTCGCGGGCGCTGGAACCGGCTGGTGCGTTCATGGGAGCACTCGGTGTGCCACGGGCAAAAGTCGGCCGCCCGCCTCCTTGCATCCACTCGTCCCTACCCACCGGTCGGGACGTTTTTGGCACCCCGCCGTCTACGCCATGTGTGGACCTGCACGTTCGCTACGAGGGCGACGACGATCCCCAGAAGTGCACGGCGAAGAAGCTCGAGCGGTTCGACCTCGCCACGCTGCACACCACCGACCGGGCGGTCCCGTACGGCCTGGTCCTCGATCCGTTCGCGGACCAGGCCCTCTCTCCGGCCGACCGCGAGCGGACCGACGTCCTCGTCGGGATGGACAGCTCCTGGGAGTCGGCTTCGCAGGAACAGTTCGCGATCGACGGCATCCACCGCGCGCTCCCGTTCATGCTCGCGGGCAATCCCGTCAATTACGGGAATCCGTACCAGTTGACGACGGTCGAGGCCTTCGCGGGCGCGCTCGTGATCCTCGGCGAGCGTGAACAGGCCGAGTTCCTCCTCTCGAAGTTCCGGTGGGGCCAGACCTTCCTCGACCTCAACGAGGAGCCCCTCGAGCGATACGCGAACTGCGCGGACTCGGGCGAAGTCGTCTCCGTGCAGAACGAGTACCTCGACCGCTGATCGCGGGTCGTGTCGGAGAGCCGGGGTAAACCCGAGTCGAACACCTTTTAGCCCTGCTCGGGCAAGGAAGGGCTATGACACAGCACCTCTCCATCGAAGACCGCCTCCTTGGCACCAAGGTCTGTATGCGCTGTAACGCCCGCAATCCGGAGCGGGCCGACCGGTGTCGCAAGTGTGGCTACGGCAACCTCCGACCGAAGGCCAAAGAGCGTCGCGCGACCTGATCCGATCCGGTCGCCGTTTCTCGGACCTATCGATCCCACTCACTCGCGAGCACCGCATAGCGGTGCACGTCGCGGTAATCGCCGTTCAGGTAGGCCGCCTCGCGGTGGACGGCTTCGTGGTCGAATCCGAGTGATTCCCAGAGGTTCTGCGAGGCCTCGTTGCCCTCGAAGACGCGGGCTTCGATGCGGTGCAGTCGCAGCTGCTCGAAGGCGTGAGTGATCAGCAACTCGCTCGCTTCCGTGCCGTAGCCCTTCCCCCAGTCGGATTCGCGGATCCAGATGCCGAGCTCCGCTGTGCCGTTGGTGGTATCGAGTGATCCCAGTCCGATGGTCCCCGCCGGCCCGTTTTCGCCCTCGATAAGCAGGTTCAGGTGTTCGTCACTCGTGACCTGGTCTTCGAACCATTCTTCCTCTTGGTCGTAATTGATTGGGTGTCGAACGGTCAGATGGCGGCGGACGGCGGGATCGTTGATTGCCTGCTGAAGGAACTCGAGGTCGTCGCGTTCGATCGTCCGGAGATCGATGGCGTCGCCGGGGAGGAATACGGCGCCTGACATGGGTTGAAAGCGACTCGGTGGCCCAAATAGCTTGTGGCCCAGTACCGTCGACACGGCCTCTCGGCCCCGCTCTCATTCGGGATACTTGGGTTCGTATCGGGCGGCGCGGCTTCGGGCTCGCTCGATCACCGCACGGACGTCCCCGTCGTAGCTGGGGCCGTGCCCGGGGTACATTACCTCGACCGTCGGCGGAAGCCGGTCCAGCAGCCGGTCGAGACTCTCGATGAGCGTTTCGCGATCGGCCCCGGGGAGATCGGTCCGCCCGAAGCTTCCGTCCTCGAAGGCCCCGTCGCTGTAGACGACGACGTCGCCGGTAAAGACTGCCGTTTCCCCGACGAAGGCGAGGTGGTCCGGGGCGTGGCCGGGGGTCGCGACGGTCTCGAAGGACTCGCCACCGATCCGCACCGTGTCGCCGTCTTTGAGAACGGTGGCTCCGTCGCCGGGCGCTGCCGCGTACACGACCGGGTCGAACGCCGCTCGAATCGCCTCGAGCTGCTCGATATGGTCCGAATGCCGGTGGGTGAGCACCACGGTGTCGAGCGTGTCGACCCGCTCGGATACGGCCTCGACGATACCGGGCATCGCTCCCGCATCGACGAGGGTCCGTTCGGTCCCCTCGAGGAGGTAGACGTTCGCAGTGAACGTCTCGGCGTCAGTACTCAGACAGGTGATCTTCATACCGGCTCGGACGGCCCGAACGGCCATGAGTCTGGGGATCAGACGGGTCCCGCCACGGCGGGCCCTTTTTGTATTGTGATCCAGTATCTTCAGGTACCATGGGATTTGGCAGCTACGACGAATCCGAACAGGGGAAAAACGACATCGCCTCGGAGGACCTCGACGGGGACGAGGGCGTCGCGACGTCCGAAAACGATCACGAGGGCAAGGTCGACTTCGAGATCGGGGCCTCGAACGACGAACTCCTCGATAAACTCGAGGACATCAAGGACTAAGTCGTGAAAGACGGCGTCCGGGCGCTGGGCGTTGCCGAATCGTATCAGGGGGCGGTCTCTTTGCTTGCCGGCGCGGTCGTCACTCCGAACCGCGTCGTGGACGGATTCGCGTTCGAGACCTGTTCGGTCGGCGGACTGGACGCCACGGCAGCGATCGAGACGCTTTCCGCGTCGCTCGAACGCGAGGACGTTCAGTACCTCCTCGTCTCCGGTATCGCACCCGCCTGGTTCAACGTCCTCGACCTCGAGGCGCTCCACGAGGCCACCGGACTGCCGGTCCTTTCCGTCTCCTTCGAGGAGAGTCCCGGTCTCGAGGAACCGATACGGGAGGCCTTTTCGGGGGTCGAACTCGAGCGCCGTCTCGACCGCTACGAGGCACAGCCGGACCGAGAACCGATCACCGTGAACGGCGAGACCCGCTTCGTCAGGAGTGTCGGCCTCTCGGAGCCGGCCGAACGGGTCGTCTCGGCGTTCACTCCCGTCGGTGGTCGGCCGGAACCGCTCCGGGTGGCCCGCCTGGCGGCCCGGGGCGTCGAGGAGTTGGTCTTCGAGCGGGGCGTCGACACCGGGGCAGGTGGTTCGAATATTGACCGAACCCACCGTCGCGATGGCGAATCCTGACGTTGATTGTGCTGGGTCGCGTTCGCCCCCTATGGACGAGTCGGTGGCGATCGACGTCGAAGATTGCAGGCGGTGTCCGGCTCTCGTCGCGTCGCGGCGACGGATCGTCAACGGGGTCGGTCCCGCGGACGCCGACCTGCTGTTCGTCGGCGAGGCACCCGGCGAGCAGGAGGATCGCGACGGGGAACCGTTCGTCGGTCGGAGTGGTGAACTGCTCTCCGAGACGCTCGCCGAACACGGACTCGACCGCGATACCGTGCGGATCACGAACAGCGTCAAGTGTCGCCCCCCGGAGAACCGCGACCCGACCGGCACCGAACTGGCGAACTGTCGAGACCACCTGGAGCGGGAGATCCGCGGCGTCGACCCGGTCGCGATCGTGACGTTGGGAAAGGTCCCTTCGGAGCATCTGCTGGGGCGATCGGTCGCGGTGACGGCGGCGGCGGGAACGACCGAAACGCTCGTCGTCGGCGACTCGACATACCGGGTGCTGATCGGCCTTCATCCGGCCGCGACGCTGTACGATCCGAGCACCCGGGAGTCTTTCGAGGCCGTGATTGCCGAGGCGGCAGCGATGTTGCGGCCCGAGCAGTGACGGTGGGCCAAAACGAAGGGTCTTTTCGCCGAGCCCCGATACATCCGGTATGAACACGTCCACGGGCGGCCAGCACCCGGCGGCCGACGTCGTGGTGCTCGATTACGGTCTGGGGAACCTGCGAAGTGTCACCCGGGGCCTGGAGCGAGCGGGCGCCGCGGTCACCATCGAGGACGATCCCGAGGCGATCTGGGATGCTGACGGGGTCATTCTGCCGGGTGTCGGAGCCTTTGGCGACGGGATGGAGAACGCGGGGCCGTTCCGCGAGCCCCTCGTCGAGGCGGCCGAGGCCGGTCGACCGATCCTCGGAATCTGTCTCGGGATGCAGATGCTGCTTACCTCCAGTGAGGAGGCCGACCGCGCCGGCCAGGGCGACGTGCAGGGCCTCGATCTCGTTCCCGGCCGGAACGTGAAGTTCCGGGGCGATCTGAAGATCCCCCACATGGGGTGGAACGAACTCGCCGTCGAGCGCGAGCATCCCGTTATCGAGGGCATCGACGGAGAATACGCGTACTTCGTGCACTCCTACTACGCCGAACCCGAATCCACCGAGTCGATCCTCGCGACGAGCGACTACGGCACCACGTTTCCGGCCGTCATCGCGAACGAGGCCGGCAACGTGATCGGCACGCAGTTCCACCCGGAGAAAAGCGGGGAAACGGGCCTCCGACTGTTGCGGAACTTCGTCTCCTTCATCGCGGACTGAGCCCGGTGGCCCGCAGTCCCGACATGCAGATTAGAGGAACTCGCGGACGTCGGCATACCACATGTCGTGGTGATCGACGGCGTCGATCCGCTCTGCGATGGCCACGGCGATCGCGTGCCAGCAGCGGTCGGTCGGATCGTCGTCGTCGAGGTTGTAGGTGGCGTCCTCGCAGGTGCAGCCGTCGTCCTCGATGATGTACTCGTCGCCGTGACCGACCACGACCGTGAAGTCGCGGTACTCCTTCACTCGCGACTCGGTGACTGCCTCGATGGCTCGCTTGCCCCGATCTCCGTGGGTTTCGAGGATGGCGTCCACGATCTCGGGTGTCAGCTCGCCCGCCGCCGCGAGTTGCCGTTGCCAACGGTCCGGGTCCACACATTCCCTTCGACCCCGGGAATGAAAGCCTGTGGGATCGGCCCGGGTGGCTTTTCTCTCCAACGCCCACAGGACAGGTATGGAACAAACGGAAGGTGGCGTCACCGTCGTGGCCCCGGAGCAGGCCGAGGCGGGGCGCTCGGAGGCGGTCTTTTTCAACCCCGATCAGGAACTCAACCGGGACCTGACGATCGCGGCCCTCCGAGCCTATCGGGAGCGAGAACCCCGCGCGGGAACCTACCTCGACGCGATGGCCGCAAGCGGGATTCGGGGCGTCCGGGCGGCTGCCGAAGGATGGGACGTCACGCTCGCGGACGTCGACGAATCGGCGGTTACACTGGCACGGGAGAACCTTGCACGCAACGACCTTGACGGGACGGTCCACAACCGGGACGCAAACGCCCTGCTCCACGATCGGGACACGCTGTTCGACGTCGTCGACCTGGACCCCTTCGGCTCGCCGATCCCGTTTGCGGATGCCGCCTTCGCCAACACCCGGAACCTCGTCGCGGTGACGGCGACGGACACCGCTCCGCTCTGTGGCGCACACTTCGAAAGTGGCGTGCGGCGCTACAGCGCGGTCCCCCGGAACACCGACTACCACGCCGAGATGGGCCTGCGAATCCTGCTCGGGGCGCTCGCCCGGACGGCAGCCAGATACGACGTCGGGGTGACCCCGATCCTGCAGCCACGTCTCGGACCACTACGTCCGGACCTATCTCGATCTTTCCCACCGGGCGACGGATGCCAACGCGGCCGTCGACGAACTGGGTTCGGTCCATCACTGCCGGGAGTGTCTCCACCGGGAGGCAGAATCCGGGCTCGTTTCCCACCCGCCCGACACGTGTCCAAATTGTGGGGGCGAGGCGATGGTGACCGCCGGGCCGCTCTGGCTCGGCCCGACCCACGATCCGGACTTCGTCGAGGCGACCCTCGGTTCACTCGACGACTCGATGGGCACGAAAACCCGCGCCGAACGCCTGCTATCCCGGCTCCGGGACGAACTGGACTCGCCCACGCACTTCGACCAGCACGTGCTCTATCGCCAGTGGGGCGAACCGGCGATCGGCATGGACGAGTTCCTCGACGCGCTCCGGGATGCCGGCCACGACGCCTCGCGGGCCCACTACGGGGGGACGACCTTCAAGACGGACGCGAGTCGGGCGGCGATCGGGGCGGCACTGGGTTTCGAGTGAGCGTGGAGGCTATTCTCGTCGCGGAAGAGGCCGATGCCGCCGCTGGGGGAGGGGTGCTGGGCCAGGAGAACCGAACGGATCGAGAGCCACGGACTATTTGGCCGGTCCCGCCGAATAGCCGGTGTGTCCTGGAATCGTGACCTGCAACTCGTGCTTCGGGCCGTCTACGCGACCATTCAGCAGAGTCAGGTCACCTTCCTCGCTGCGGCGATCGCGTACTACGCCTTCGTCTCGATCATCCCGCTCGCGTTCCTCGGGCTCGCCGTCGGCCAGCTTCTCGGGCCCGGCCGCCTCGCCCCGCTCTTGACCGGGGCCGACCAGTTTCTGACACCGGGTGTAGTCGACATCGTCACTCAGGCCCTCGCCGACAGCACGACCCAGGGCGGGGCGACGGTGGTCGGACTCGGGTTTCTTGCCTGGTCAGCGAGCAAGGTCTTTCGCGGGTTGGACGTGGCCTTCTCGCAAGTTTACGGTGTCAGCGAGGTCGAATCGCTGCCGTCGAAGCTCCTCGATGCGGCCGTCGTGCTTCTCGGTATCCCGGCGGCGCTGGTCGCGGGGGCCGTTCTCGGCGTGCTCCTGCCTCTTTTCGACTGGCTCCCGCTGGCGGGGGTTCTGAGCCGGCTGGCTCTCCTCGCGGTCCTGAGTGTCGTCTTTTTCCCGATGTACTACCGCCTCCCGGACGTGGAGGTGAGCGTGCGGGAGGCGATCCCCGGGACGCTCGTGGCCGCTGTCGGCTGGGCCGTACTGGCCACGGGTTTTTCGCTCTACACGACCTACGTCACCGACTTTCAGCTCTACGGGATCCTGGGTGCGGCCTTGCTGCTCGTGACCTGGCTCTATCTCGGGGGGATTATTATCATGGTGGGCGCAGTAGTCAATACCGTGGTGGCCGGAAGCCCTACCGACGTGCGACCGGATGGCGGCGAGCGAAACGAGTCCGGGAGCGATCGCCACGAGCCGGCCCCCGACGTCGGGGACCTCGGCCGTGAAGTCGACCGGCTCCGCGAGGACCTGGACGAGAAAACCGTGAGCCGGTCGGACCTGGAGGCGGAATTGCAGGCGTACGTCCGCAAGCGACAGCGCGAGGGCAAGGCGACGGGGTGGGGACCCTACCTCGTGCTGCTCTACGGGACGATCATGACCCTCGGCGCGTTTTACTGGCTCGACGGGGGCTGGGCCATTCTGGCGATGATCGTCGTGTGGCTCTCGACGCTCGGGCTCTACGTCCAGCTGGTGCTCTTCGGAATCGGCCTGCAGGCAGCCTCCGTTCCCGGACGGCTCATCGACATCGTTCGGACGTTTCGGTCATGAGGGACCTGGGTGTCACGTCGGCAATCGCCCCGCAGGTTCCGGAGCCGGCGGTCCCGGCACTGGTCGTCCTGACCGTCTTCGGGGGCCCGAAACTCGTGGCGATCGCATCCACGTCCGGGTCAGTGCTCGGTGTCTACTCGGGCCGGGTCGAACCGGCCCGAGCCCGGCGCTTTCTCGTGGCCGTGGCCCTGGTGCTCTCGGTCTCGGTTTTCGTCAAGTACGGCCTCGGGATGCCGCGTCCACCCGAGACGCTGATGGCGATCCCGGAGGACGGGTACGGGTTCCCGAGCGGCCATGCAACCGCGGCGGCCGGGCTGGCGACCGCATTCGTGGGCGTGTTTCGCAGCGAGGGCCGGTGGCTGGCGATTGTGGCCGGCGCGTACGTCCTGGTTATTGCCGCGACGCGGGTGCTTCTCGGCGTTCACTACCTGCCTGACGTGCTCACAGGGATCGTCCTTGGCGTGGTCGTCGCGACCCTCGGGTTGCGAGCCGACCGATCCCGACCGCGGGCGACCGTCGCGGCCGCGCTCGTGGCCGTCGCCGTCGCGCTTCCGGTCTGGGCACTTTCGTAACCGACCGTGAGAAGGGAGGAGCCGACCGTCAGTCGGTGAGCTGGTCGACGAAATTCACCCATCGCCGCGTCCCGTCCACGTACTCCTCGTGGCTGCGGGTCTCGAGGTCGGTTTCCGCGAGATTTCCGAGCGCCGTGAGCGCCCGATCGAGCCCCAGGATCGTTCGGGCGAGCGCTTCGGCCTCGGTGAGCGAATCGGATGCCAGCCGCTCGCGGCGTCGCTCCCGATCCTGTCTGAGGGTCTTCCGGACCGCCCGGACGGATTCCCGTTTGTCGGGCGGGATGCCGCCCTGGGATTTGGTCTCCACGACGAACGCCCGGAGGTCGAAGGGTTCCCCGTCGATCGTCACGGTCTCCGGGATCTGCTGGCCGATCGTGGCCGTCCGGCGACGGATCCGATCGAGGAGTTCGACCCGTCGATCCGAGGAGAGCTCGCTCTCGTCGGCCTCGTCCATGCGTGACCGTAGGCGGCGGGCCAAGGCAGGTGTTTCGGTCAGCAAACGGTCGCTGGGCGAAAAATCGTCGCGACTTAGAACTTCTCGAGGTACCGGTCGAGTTCCCACTCGCTGACTTCGAGCTTGTACTCGGCGGCCTCCTGCCGCTTTGCCTCGATGAACTTCTCGGTCACGTGGTCGCCGAGGGCGGCCCGGACGACCTCGTCTTCTTCGAGGGCGTCGACGGCATCTGAGAGGCTCTCGGGGAGCGTCTCGATCCCGTACTCTTCGCGGGTCTCCTCGTCGAACTCGTAGATGTTTTCCCGCACCGGCTCGGGCGGTTCGGTTTCATTCTCGATCCCGTCGAGGCCGGCATGCAACATGACGGCGATCGCGAGGTAGGGGTTCGAGGAGGGATCGGGCGAGCGGAGTTCGATCCGCGAGGCCGCCGGATGCCTGGCGGCCGGAATGCGCACCAGCGCGGTGCGGTTGACGCCACTCCACGCGATGTACACCGGCGCCTCGTAGCCCGGAACCAGGCGCTTGTATGAGTTCACGGTCGGATTGGCGATGGCCGTGATCGCCGGGGCGTGCTCGAGGACGCCGCCGAGGAACTGCTTTGCAAGCGGTGAGAGGCCGAACTCGTCGTTGCCGTCGTGGAAGACGTTCTCGCCGTCTTCGTCGAACAGCGAGAGGTGGGTGTGCATGCCGCTGCCGTTGACCCGTGCGATCGGCTTGGGCATGAACGTCGCGTGGAGGTCGTGGAGTTCGGCGGTGGCGCGCACGACCGACCGGAAGGTCGCGATGTTGTCCGCGGTCGTCAGGGCGTCGTCGTACTTGAAGTCGATCTCGTGCTGACCGGCGGCGACCTCGTGGTGGCTGGCTTCGGTCTCGAAGCCCATGGCCTCGAGGTTGAAGATGATCTCCCGGCGGAGGTCGGAGGCGAGGTCCTTCGGCCCGAGGTCGAAGTAGCCACCTGCGTCGTGGGTCGTCGTCGTCGCCCGCCCGTCGCCGTTCTTCTCGAAGACGAAGAACTCCGGTTCGGGACCGACGTTGAGGGTATAGCCCATGTCCTCCGCGCGGGCGATCGCGCGCTTGAGGACCGTCCGCGGGTCGCCCTCGAAGGGTCCTCCCGTCTTGGTATCGATAACGTCACAGATGAGCCGGGCGGCCTCGCCGCTTTTCTCGTCCCGCCAGGGGATCACCGCGAACGTTTCGGGATCGGGCTCGAGGCGCATGTCCGACTCCTGGATGCGCACGAAGCCCTCGATCGAGGAACCGTCGAAGTAGATCCCCTCGGTCAGGGCCTTCTCGGCCTGGCTCGCGGGAATCGAGACGTGCTTGACCGTTCCCAGAATGTCGGTAAACTGTAGCCGCAGGAATTGGATTTCTTCCTCGTCGATGCGGTCGAGGACTGCCTGTTCCTCGGCGGTGAGCCCGCCGTCGGGATGAGATATTCCGGTTGTCATTTTGTTCGACATGCAACTCCAATACGGGACGTTTTAAAGCCCTGACGGTTGACGCAACGAGGGGTTCACTGAGTAAAACTGAACGATCGTAAACTTCTAATGGCCGGGACCCGCCACGTTTCGTATGGCCTACGAGAACCTCGATGCCGAACTCGTCAACGAACTGCTGAAGGACGGGCGGGCGAGCCTGCGCAGCGTGGGCGAGTCCCTCGGCGTCTCGGTGACGACCGTCTCGAATCACCTCCGCGATTTGGAAACCGCGGGGACGATCAAAGGGTTCGTTCCGGTGATCGATTATGACACGCTGGGGTATGACGTCACGGCGATCCTCCAGCTCAAGGTCGAGGGCGAGGCGCTCCCGGAGATCACCGACCGGCTGGAGTCGATGGACCGGATGATCACGGTCTACGAGGTGACCGGCGAGTTCGACATCATCGCGGTCGGCAAGTTCGAGGACACGGACTCGATGGACGACATCATCAAGGAACTCCTGGCCGAGAAGGATATCAAGGAGTCCAATACGAGCGTGGTGCTTTCCTCGCCGGTCGAGTGTGCGCAGTTCCCGCTGCCGATCGAGGAGGAGTGAGTTGGTTGCTACTCGGCGGTAGATTTTCACGGCGATAGCCTGTCGGAAATTGGTGTTCAATTCGTGGGTGGTCCGGTCATTTGTCGTGGCGACTGGGTTTATTGGTGGTTTCGGTGACACGGCTCGAACGGGTGTTTGGAGGCCCGACGCGGCTGTTTCACACAGGGGAACGCGGAGTAATCAACACGCTCCAGCTCGCATACGGTGAAATGGGGGGCCTCATTGGCGAAACTCGCTTGGTGCAGACAGCGGCGGTATGTAATATAATGGTCCTTTGCATTGCACGCGTTTTTCATTTCACACGTTTTCGGCGGAACTGGCTGTTCCCCGAGTGTGCGAACTGGTCAATCGTCGTCGCTGCGATAGGCATCACCACCGCGTTTGCGAATCCGCGAGACATAGAGTAGGCGCTTCGTGCGGTCGACACGACAGCCAAGCCGGAACGGTCCAATCCGGAGCTTCTCGTGTGGTGCGCCCTGTAGCGGTTCCAGGTGGTCCGGCGGCTCCCGCCACTCGTCGGTGACGATCTCGTCGAGTTTGCTGGTGATGCGGTCACGTGCGTATTCGTCAAGCTTATCAAAATCTCACCGTGCCGTTTCGGTGAGTTCCCAGTTCCACTCACTCATCGCTGTCGCGTGCTGTTCCGTCAAGACCGTACGCAGCTTTAATCTCGTCACTACTGTGGGTGTTTCCTTCGCGAATCTCAGCTTCGCTTGTGAGCATCGCCTTCAGATCTGCGCGGTTGAAATCAGGATGTTTGAGCGCATCGCGGAGCACAGCCCGGACAAACTCGCTGCGACTGTTGAAGCCCAGTTGCTCCCACGTTGTGTCGATATCTTCTAAAAACGTCTCCGTCATCCGGATGTTTACCGTCGTTTTTTCGGGTGGGGCTTCCGCTTCTGCCATAGGCTGTGTTGAATCTGTGTATGGAAAAGCATTACGCAGCCGGCGTCTCGATCGACGTCCCAGTCACCCTCTCGATACAGCGACGTGTTGGATGCGTTTCCTGTACTGAACGGTCGCGATGTTCCTCGGGCTCGGACTGTTGCCAAAGTCCCGTATTCTACGCGAATCACAGCTCAAGCATCTGGGGACTGTGAGAAACGTGCTCTGAAAGATTACGCCGAACGGAATTTCCCCAATACTCGCGGGTAACCGTTCCCGCTCGTCCGTTCAGAGAGGTCTTCGACCTCTCCCGCCTCACGGGCAAACCAGCGGCCCGTTCGGCTGTTCGGCGAGACTCGCTTCGCTCGCCTCGCCCGTCTCGCGGACCTGCGGTCCGCTCGCTCGTTCGGATAGGTGCTATCGCACCTCTCCCGCCTCACGGGCAAACCGTGCCCGTTCGGCTGTTCGGCGACTCGCCAGACTCGCGGACCTCCGGTCCGCTCGCTCGTCGGAGACTCCATCCGGTCGCCGCCTACATCGCGCCGCCCATGCCGCCCATACCGCCCATACCGCCGCCCATCCCACCGGCACCGCCGTCCTCCTCGCCCTCGGTGGACAGGTCGCCGGCCGAGATGATGTCGTCGATCTTCAGGACGAGGTTGGCGGCCTCGGAGGCGGAGCTGAGGGCCTGCTCCTTCGCGTGAGCGGGCTCGACGATCCCGGCCTCGAAGGTGTCCTCGATGTCACCGGTGAAGACGTTCAGGCCGGCGCGTTGGTCGCCGCTCTCGTGAGCGGCGCGCATCTCGACCAGCGTGTCGATGGAGTCCAGCCCGGCGTTACTCGCGAGCACGCGCGGCACGAGTTCGAGGGCGTCGGCGAAGGCCTCGACGGCCAGCGCCTCCCGCCCTTCGACGCCGTCGGCGTAGCTCCGGACGCGGTCGGCCAGTTCGACCTCGATGGCACCGCCGCCCGGGAGCACGCGGCCGTCGGTGAGCGCCTGGGAGGCGACGTCGAGGGCGTCCGTGACGCTGCGCTCGACCTCGTCGACGACGTGGTCGGTCGCGCCGCGGAGCAGGAGCGTGACGCCGTGGGCACCGTCGCCGCTGCCCTCGACGTAGAACATGTCGTCGGCGTCGTCGCGGGTCACGGAGCCATGGCCCAGATCCGCCGCGGTGGCCGACTCGAGGTCCGTGACGATCGAGGCGCCGAGGACGTCCTTGAGGAACTCGATGTCGCTCTTGCGGGTGCGCCGCACGGCGAGGATGCCCTCCTTCGCGAGGAAGTGCTGGGCCATGTCGTCGATGCCCTTCTGGCAGAAGACGACGTCCGCGCCGATATCTTTGATGTGATCGACCTTCTCGCGGAGCTGTTTTTCCTCCTGTTCGAGGAACTGCTGGAGCTGGTCGGGACTGTCGACGGAGACGGTCGTGTCCGTCTCCGTTTCCTCGACCTCGATGGCCTGGTTGAGCAGCAGGACGTCGGCGTCCGTGGCCGAGTCGGGCATGTTGTCGTGGACGGGGTCCTTGTCCACGACGGCCCCGGAGAGCAGTTCGCTCTCGCCGACCTGCTGGCCGGTCTGGGTCTCGAGTTCGATGTCGTTCAGGTCGATGACCGTCGAGCCGTCATCGGCATCGATGGCCACGGTCTGGAGGGCCTGGTAGATCAAATCGGAGAGGTGACCCTTGTCGAGTTCCGCGCCCTTGCCGGTCATGGAGGTCTCCGCGACGCTCCGGACGAGGTCCTCGTCGTCGGGGTCGACCGAGATCGAGATCGCGTCGACTTCCTCGCGGGCCTTCTCGGCGGCCAGGTTGTAGCCCTGGATGACCGCGGTCGCGTGGATGTCCTGCTCGAGGAGCTCCTCGGCCTCCTTGAGGAGTTCGCCGGCCACGGCGACGGCGGTCGTGGTGCCGTCGCCGGCCTCGTCCTCCTGGGTCTCGGCGACTTCGACGATCATCTCGGCGGTCGGGTTGTCGATGTCCATCTCCTGGAGGATGGTGACGCCGTCGTTCGTGACGGTGACGTCGCCCATCGAGGAGACGAGCATCTTGTCCATCCCTTTCGGGCCGAGTGTCGAGCGGACCGAATCCGCGACCGCGCGTGCGGCAGAAATGTTGTGCTCCTGTGCGTCCTTGTCCTTCATTCGCTGGGCGTCATCCCCCATGATGATCATGGGCTGGCCCTGCATTCGTCGCTCTGCCATAGTCAGACGCCGATTGTTTGTCCTTCTATAAAAGGGTTCGGTATCGGACCCGGACCGCCCCGGTTTCCATGACGGCATTTTCCCGTTCCGCCGGCAGGGTACACCCGACGAGACCGCCTACCCGTCCTCAAGACCGGTGACGAAATCGAAGTGCGACCGGCGTTGGCGGGTCGCCACCTGGTCGATTCCCGAACCGACGATCGCGAGGAGGAAGAGTTTGGCCAAAAGCGGTGAACTGAGGCCGCGAGAAGCGGGACGCCGGTTTCGCTCGCGAACATCTATCAGACAGGCGGTCCGAATTAATTGTAAAATATAATCGAGGAACGACCCCTTCGACCATTTGTATTTTTTCCATTTCGCCGAATGGCATTTCAGCCACAGCCAACCGGCTGTATGTACTGCCATAATTAGCCGACCGATCCTCTCTCGAACGTACTGCCCGTAGGAGAAGGTAAAGACAGGTCTCTCCGGTGACGGGGATTGAATGTGAGTTGGGCAATAGTGAATTAGCTTCTGGGGTACTGAATGTACAGCACAAGTCGGCCACCCAGCAGAGCAGATAGTCATCACGACTATCGTCGTGAGTGGTGGCCGATTGTGGTTGGTTAGGGACTTCGGGCCCCCGCAGTCAGATCGTCGATGAGCGACGTTCCACGCGTCCATCCGTTAGCACGACGGCGTCTTTCTCTTCCAGCCGTCTCACAATCTCCTGTACGTCCGCTGCAGACAAGTCAAGCTCTCCTTGCAGGTCAGCCACCAACTTCGGTTCGTCAAGCGCGTGCAGCACTTCGAGCTCCTCGTAGACGCGCTCGGTGATCTCCGCCACGGGCTCGTGCAACGGCGTCGTCACGTTGTGCTGTTCGGTGAGATCGGTCAACGCTTCGTTGACGTACGTCACGAACAGTTCTTGATCCAATAGTTCGACCTGCGTCTCGAGTTCGGCTTCGACGACGTCGAACTCGAGGCCGGTCTGCATCAACGAAAACATATCCTCGACGTCGTCCACCCGACCGGCGACCGCTTTGAACAGGAAGACGTCTTCTTTACTTACGAGCTCGACCACGAGATTCCCCGGATCGAGACGCCGTTCGCTTCGTTCACGAATGCCCGATGAAAGAATCAATTTGCCGATCACCTGCTGGTTGAAAACGTCGACGCGGCATCCATCATCGTTCTCGAGGATGCGCTGGGCACCGAGTTCTTCGTACTCGTCGTCCGGTTCCCGGACGATATCGTACCCCAGTTCGAGGAGCACCGCTTGTAACTGACGCAGATCGTCGCCGGAGGAAACGATGAGGTCGATATCTTTGGTCGTTTCTTTGAGTCCGCGAAACGCCATCGAACCACCGCCAATCAAGAAGACGGTGAGTGGCTCGTCCAGCTGCTGGCCGATGCGCTCGAGTTCCGAGCGAATGTATGCGCTATCGAATCGCGCCCTCATGGCGTCACCTCGTACTCTTCAGCCAGTTCCTGGAAGTTCTCCCACTCGGGAAGTCGATCTGTCCGCTGGGCTCCGCTGGTGTCGAGATACGTCAAGAGTTCGTCGACGATATCGTCGACGCCGTACGTGACGGCGTGGGTTCGGAGTTCGTCGCGGTCGATGTCGACGTGGCTGAGCAGGAGCAGGCAGTATGACAGCGAACGTGGGCCCGAATCGATCACGAGCATGTGACAGCACAACATCTCCGGAGAGAGCTCACTCGTCGTCTCCGAATAGAGGTAGTATCGACGGTCACGTGCCAACAGCGGGAGGTCATATCGTTGGAATTGGTCCGGTCCCGTCGGGATGAAGTGTTCGTCGATGATTTCAGTCGTCGTCTGTACGAGGAACTCGTCGAGGGATTCCCAGAGAATCGTGTACGTGTCGGTCTGGGCTTCGACAGTCTGGCGGTGGACGTGATGGGCAACCTCACGAGCGAATGCACGCAGCTGTTCGAAGCCGTCATTCAGTGCGTACGCCCCGTCATCGGTTTGGTAGACGATTCCGCGATGTTGAAGCGGGTCAAGTGCACGGTGGACGGTACTTCTGTGGACGTCGGCGTGGGCTGCGAGATCGGTCACGGTCCGTGGGGTGTCGAGATAGTAGCAAACACGGAGGGCCGCACCAGATACCAGCTCCGGCCAGTCGATGTGTGAATACTGCTGCGTTAGATCCGTGAGCAACTCGAGTGCCTTTGCGTCCGACAGTCGAATCTGCTTTGTTTTCCCCTCTCGGCGTGTCTCGACGAGGCCAGCCGTTTCGAGCCGTTCGACGAGTTCCGAGGTGTAGCTGGGACTCCGATCGAGATTCGTTGCGAGTTCGGAGACCGTCTGCTCACCGTGGAGGGTAGTAAGGGCGCGAATCTCGCCTTCTGTGAGCATGCTGTTGCATACTAGCGAAGCATTATATAAATTACTTCGGCATTCTGCAACACTCGGCCGACTCGGTTGAGGATTGGGGCATACCGGATGAAAGGCCTTGGCCGTTTAGCGGCACTGCTCGGATAAGGAACCCATAGCAATGTGGCCGGTGTCAGGTGGCAATTCGAAAGGGGTCAAGCGGGAGCCGGCTTTTGATTCGGCAGTGGATGTTCTGGCGTAATTGCCACCCGTATGCAAGTAGTGCTCGGGGCGTCCATTCGTGTTGATCATCAGCGGGTGTCATTTGTCCGACTCGGCAATCTCTGATAGCCTACCTTCCCCGGAAGTTCTCGTGAGGAGTCCCATTTTCGTGGACATCACAGCAGCTACGGACCGAATCGAGTCACCTGCAAATGTGGCAAATATACGATGCATTCGCGAGCCGAGCGGTCCGTCAGGACCCGAGGGCCGCAATTCACGGCGCGACCAGTGGGAGCGCCGGGCGACGAACCCCCAGAGGGGGTGAGGACGCCTTTTGGCCGAGCTTTTGCAAGCGAGGAGCCAGAGGCTCCTCGCATAGCAAAAGGTCGGTGGACGCCGGGACTGGGATTTGAACCCAGAACCCCTAACGGGGACACGCTTTCCAGGCGTGCGCTTTGCCATTCGGCCACCCCGGCACGGTTCCTGCTAACCGACTGCCGCGAATTAAACCTGTCTTTTCCGTGCCAGTCGTCCCTCGACGAGCCAGCCCAGCCCCGCCGTCGCCGCGAAGACGGCGACCGCCACCGGAACCAACCGCGGAAGCCCGAGTTCCAGCGCCGCGAAGAGCCGACTGGTCTGGACGAGCACCAGGAACGCGAGGCCACCAGCGAGTCCCCAGAGAAGACTCGCCTTCGTCCGGTCGTCCATGCCCGTCTACTGGGCGGCGATCGCTTCGATCTCGATCTTGGCGCCCTTCGGGACTTCGCTCACTTCGAAGGCGCTCCGGGCCGGCGGGTTGTCCTGGAAGTACTCCGCGTAGGTCTCGTTCATCTCGTCGAACTCGGAGATATCGTCCATGAGGACGGTGACCTTGAGCACGTCCTGCATCGTCAGGCCCTCCTCCTCGAGGATGGCCTTGACGTTCTCGAGGGCCTGGCGGGTCTGGATCTCGATCGGCTCGTCGTCGAGCAGCTCCCCGTCGACCGTCAGCGGAAGCTGGCCGGCGGTGAACAGGAGGTTTCCGTCCGTCGTCGCCTGACTGTACGCGCCGACGGCGGCGGGCGCTTCGGGGGTGTCGATGATCCGCTTCATGCTTGAGTGGTCTCGGCGGGGGATCATAAATGCAGGCAAAACTGTTTCTGCCACCCCACTGCTCCTCTAGGTCCGGACCTCGACCGGGAACCCGGCCTCGCGGAGTTCCGCGAGGATCTGGTCGACGTGGTCGTGACCCCGGGTTTCGATGTCGAACTCGATCTCCGTGGCGTCGATGGCGAAGGACTGGCGGGCCCGGTCGTGGTTGATCTCGTAGACGTTGGCCCCGGAGTCCGCGACGATGTTGAGGAAGTCCCGGAGGGCCCCCGGGCGGTCTTTCATGACCGACCGGATCTTCACGAACCGGCCGCGATCGACCAGGCCCCGGCTGAGAACCGTCGTGAGGAGGTTGAGGTCGATGTTGCCGCCGCTGAGCACCGTGACGATCGTCTCCTCGGGTTCGTAGGCGAACTTCTCCTCGAGGACCGCGGCGAGCGGGACGGCTCCGGCCCCCTCGACGAGGGTCTTGGCCCGCTCCAGCAGGAGGGTCATCGCCGAGGCGATCTCGCTGTCGTCGACGGTCACGATCTCGTCGACCCGCTCGTCGATGATCGGCAGCGTGTTCTCGCCCACGGCGCCGGTCGCGATGCCGTCCGCGATCGTGTCCACGGAATCCAGTTCGTTCGTCGCCTCCTTCGTGAGCGAGTTCGCCACCGTGGCCGCGCCCTCGGCCTGGACGCCGACGACCCGCGTCGACGGCTTTCGTTCCTTGACCGCGGTTGCGATGCCGGCGATCAACCCCCCGCCGCCGATCGGCACGACGACGGTGTCCACGTCCGGGCAGTCCTCGAAGATCTCCAGGCCGATCGTCCCCTGGCCGGCCTGCACCGCCGGATCTTCGTAGGCGTGTACGTAGGTTCGCCCGGTGTCCTCGGCAAGCTCGTGGGCCCGCTTCTGGGCGTCGGCGTAGTCCTCGCCGTGGAGTTCGATTTCGGCCCCGTAACTCCGGGTCGCGTTGACCTTCGAGATCGGCGCGAACTCGGGCATCACGATGAGCGCGTCCACGTCGCTGCGCTGTGCCGCCAGGGCCACTCCCTGGGCGTGGTTCCCCGCGCTCGCCGTGATGACCCCCGCTTCGCGCTCGCTCTCGGAGAGTTTCCTGATTCGGTTTGTCGCCCCACGAATCTTGAACGAACCCGTCCGCTGGGTGTTTTCGAACTTCAACTGCACGTCCGCCCCCGTCATCGCCGAGAACGTCCGTTGAGACTCGAGGGCGGTATGCAGGGCCACGTCGGAAACGCGGTCCCGGGCCGCCTCGATGTCGGAGAGACTGAGCATATCCCCGCTATGTAACAGGGGTTGTTAACGGTTTGTAATGTGCCACAGTTTGGGGCAAGCGATAGGGCCGTCCGCCCCCTCGGGAACGGATATCGCCGCGGCTCGTGTTCGAAGAGTGGGGATGGCCCCGCGTGTCGGCCATCCGCCGAAGAAGGGAACGGTGGGAACGTTGGGAACGTGTGACCCGCAACTGGGTATATACAGGGAGGGGTTATAATTCATTCGCATGCATGGTGAAAGTGAAACGGCCCGGTTCGCAGGGGTCTCAGGCCCTGAAACGCGATTGTCTGACAGCTGTCATTCGGCCGAAAGCCGGCAGATCTTGCCCCGAGTTACCATGGGGCGTGAAACGAACCCGTTCGGCACCGCCGAGCCGGGCCTACCGCTCCTCGAGGGGAACGAACTCGCGGTTCTTCGGGCCGATGTACCGGCCCCGCGGCCGGATGAGTTTGTTGTCCTGCTGGTACTCGAGGACGTGGCCGATCCAGCCGGTCGATCGGCTCATCGCGAAGACGGCCGTGAACATGTCAAGTGGAATGCCGAGCTGGTGGTAGATCGCTCCCGAGTAGAAGTCCACGTTGGGTGCGACGCCCCGTTCGGGAAGCCCGACCACCTCCGTGAGGTGGACCTCGATGTCCTCGAGGTATTCGAGCCAGTGACAGTCCTCGGTCGCCTCGGAGAGCCGGGCGAGTTCGGACCGGAGAATCTCGGCCCGTGGGTCGAGCACGTCGTAGACCCGGTGGCCCCAGCCGGGAACCCGTTTGCCGGAATCGAGCAGCTCCTCGGTCCACTCGGTGGCCGAAAGCGGTCCCTCGTCGATCTCGAGCAGGGCCTCCATGACTTCCTGATTCGCGCCGCCATGGAGCGGTCCCGAGAGCGCCGCGACCGCGGCCGTCACGCAGTTGTAGACGTCCGCGAGCGTGGAGCCGACGACCATGGCGGTGAACGTCGAGGCGTTGAGCCCGTGATCCGCGTGGAGGGTGAGCGCCTTGTCGAAGATCTCGGCGTGAAGCGGATCGGGCTCGGTCCCGGTGAGCATGTAGAGGAAGTTCGCCGCCAGGGGGAGATCTCTCCGCGGCTCGACCGGTTGCTTGCCGTTTCGGAGGCGGTCGAAGGCGGCCAGCACGGTCGGGAACTTCGCGGAGATCTGCCGGCCCATGCGCCGGGCCGCGTCGAGGTCGGTCGGGTCCGCACCCGTGACGGGATCCTCCGCGGAGAGCATCGAGACAGAGGAGCGAAGCGCCGAGATCGGTCGCTCGCCGGACTCGGCGAGTAACTCCAGCTGGTCGTAAATCCCCGGACCGACCGCTCGGGCCTCTCGCATCTCGGATTCGAAGGTGTCGAGTTCCGCCGCCGTCGGCAGTTCCTCGTTCCAGAGGAGGTAGAGGACCTCCTCATAGGTCGTCTTCGACGCCAACACGTCGATCGGGTAGCCGCGGTAGGAGAGTTCGCCCCGCGCCCCGTCGATGTCGCTGAGGGCGGACTCCGCGACCAGGACATCCTCGAGGCCCTTTTTGAGCTCGTCTGTCATGGATGGCGTTACCTTCCGCGATATGGGATAGGTCGGGGTATATCTTTCGTGATGGGATCGTCGCCCCGCACACAAACGTTCGAAAGACGCGCTCTCAGACGGGATTTTGGAACAGTTGTCAATACGGCTGATAAATATTGCCGCCGTCACTGCCCCGTCGATCGACGCTGCCCGTCCCCTACCCTTTTTGAGGGGTGGCACCAACGTCGGAGCATGGCCGGGCGTGTTGCCTACGAACCCGCGAGCGTGAAAGACCTCCTCGCGGAGATGAAAGACACGGCCGAACTCCTCATCGACCTCTCCTACTCGGCGGTCCTGCACGGGAGCGACGCCATCGCGGAGGAGGTGCTGGCACTCGAAGAGCGCATGGACGTCCTCCAGATCCGGGCGCGAATGAGCCTCCTGATGGCCGCGCGGAACCCTGAAGACGCGGAGTCGCTCGCGCCGGTGCTGGGCATCATCGGCGCCGCCGAGAAGGTGAGCGACGCCGCGGGCGACATTGCGAAAGTGGTCCTCGATGACATCGGGCTCCCGGCGGACATGCGGGCCTCCCTCCCGGTGGCCATCGAGACCCTCGTCCGCGCCACCGTCGAGCCGGACTCGCCCTACGCCGCTCGGACGCTCGTCGACATCAACCTCGAGACCGAGACCGGGGTCCGGGTGATCGCCATCCGCCGCGGCGGGGATTGGGTGCTTAACCCCCAGGCGGAGACGACCCTCGAATCGGGGGACGTGCTCCTGTTGCGCGGGCCGGAGTCGGGGATTTCCGCGGTGTACGAACGGGCCAGCGGCGAGGCGTTCTCGCCCCCGTCGATTCCGGAGGTCGAGGACGCGGACCTCGACAGGGCGGTCTCCTCGCTCGTGCTCATGAAGAACATGAGCGAACTGGCGGTCGACCTCGCCTACGGGAGCGTGCTCTACGACAGCGACCAGCTGGCCGAGGAGGTCGTCGAACTCGAGGCCGAGGTCGACGCTCTGAAGTCCCGCTTTGAAGCCTGGATCCTCCGGGCCGCCGGCCGGTCGAGCGACCCGGTCTCCCTGCGAGGACTGGTCCACATCGCCCAGAGCACGGAAGTCATCAGCGACGCTGCACTGGAGATCAGCGAAGGCGTCCTCCGGGGCCTGACCTCCCACGTCGTGGTTCAGGAGGCCGTCGAGGAATCGGACGAGGTCATCTCGCGGGTGACCGTGAAAGCGGGGAGCGCCCTCGATGGCACCACCCTCGGGGAGCGGGCGGTCAAAACCGAGACGGGAATGCGCGTGATCGCCGTCCGCCGACCGGTTGAGGGTGGCGACGAATGGGAAGTCCAGCCGGGCCCGAAGACCGAACTTCGCGCGGGAGACGTGTTACTGGCAAACGGAACCCGGAGCGGCGCCGACATCCTCGAGACCCTCGCGACTGAACCGGATCGATAACCGGGGCCGGCGTTTTCGGGTCGAACTGACCCGACAATCGAGTCCGCTTTTCCCGGACCGAACCGTACAAGGGCCCCGCGGACGCCACTTTTGACAATGCATTCGCTGGGTACGGCGGAGGCGGCGCCGGGGGAGATCGCGACCGGCGAACTCGACGTGGGCGAGGCCCGCGACGGCTCGACGTTGGGACTTCCGGTCGCCGTCGTCAATGGGGCCGAGGAGGGACGGACCCTACACCTTCAGGCCGTGAGCGACGGGGACGAACTCAACGGGCTCGGCGTGCTCACCCGATTGCTTCCCTCGCTCGATCCGGACGCGATCTCGGGGACGATCACGGTGGTCGCCATCGCGAACATCCACGGGTTCCGGGTGGCCGAGCATCGCAATCCGATCGACGACACGAAACTGAACCGGGCTTACCCCGGCGACCCGGAGGGAAGTTCCTCCGATCGCATCGCCGCCGCGACGTTCCAGCCCGCACGCGAGGCCGACCTCGTCATCGACCTTCACCAGGGCTCGACGAGTCGGATGATAAACGAGACACGGGTCCGGTGCGGACAGCATCACCGACTCCACGACGAGTGTCTCGAACTCGCCCGGGTCTTCGACGCCGGGCACGTCCTCGACCAGCAGGGCCCGGACGGCCAACTCGCCAGAGTCGGCCCGGACGCCGGCGTCCCGACGATCGACCCGGAACTCGGAGGGACCGTCGGCTGGGACCGGGAAAGTATCGAGGTGGGGGTTCGGGGCGTGAACCGGGTGCTCAAGTACTACGGCTTCCTCGAGGGCGACGCGGCCCCGGTCGATCAGATCCGGGCCACCGGCTTCGACCGATACGGGTCGCCGGTCGGGGGCCTGGTTCGGCTCGAACAGTCCCTGGGCGACCGGGTCGAGATCGGCGAGCCACTGTTCGTCGTGCTCGACCCCTTCGGGAACGAGAAGACCCGGGTGGAGGCCGATACCGGGGGGATCTTCTGGCGGGCACGGCGACTTCCACAGGCCGCGACCGGGGAATACGTGTGCTCGGTTGGAACGGGGATCGAGGACTGATGCCGCCGGGACTCGTCTGTCCCGACTGCGGCCAAACTTACGCAGCCGACTCCGGGGAACCGTGGCGGTGTGTCTGCGGCGCTCCCCTGGAACTCGACGCCACTCCCGAGCCCGGTGACCCGCCCGACCGGTTCGACCGGGACCGGGGACTCTGGGCCTTCGACTCGCTCCTTCCGGTCGAGCGGCAGGTCACACTCGGTGAGGGGTTCACGCCGCTCGTGGAGGCACCGTCATGGAACGCCTCGTTCAAACTCGAATACGTCTTTCCCTCCGGGAGTTTCAAGGACCGCGGTGCGACGACCACGCTCTCTCGTGCAGCGACCCTCGGCGTCGACTGTGTGATCGAGGACTCCTCGGGCAACGCCGGTGCGGCCATCGCGCTGTACGCGGCCCGTGCGGGGATCTCGGCCGAGATTTACGTCCCGGAGGGGGTCAAACTCGCAAAGCGGGCGGCCATCGCTGGCACCGGGGCGGACGTCGTCGAGGTACCGGGAAGTCGCTCGGACGTGAGCGAGGCAGCCCGGGAGGCGGTCGAAGCGGGGTCGGGCTGGTACGCCAGTCACGCCTGGAATCCCGCCTTCTTCGCCGGTACGGCGACGGCCGCTTACGAGATCGTCGTCCAGCGGAGCTTCGAGGTGCCGGATGCACTCGTCGTCCCGGTCGGGCACGGGACGCTCTTCCTCGGCCTCTACAGGGGCTTTTCGGCCCTGGAGGCGGCCGGCTGGACGGATGCCATCCCACGCCTCCTGGGCGTGCAAGCCACGGGTGTGGCACCGATCGCGTCGTCCCTGGGCGAAGAGCGGCCCGAGGCCGTCCGGAACGACCTCGCCGACGGCATCCAGATCGCCGATCCGGTCAGGGAACGGGAGATCAGGCGGGCGGTTCAGGAGACCGGGGGGACCGTCATCGCGGTCGACGAGGCGGCCACTCGCGCTGCGTGGCACGAGCTCCACCGGGCCGGATTTCACGTCGAACCGACGAGTGCCGTCGCGGTCGCTGGACTCGAGGCGTACCGAAAGCGTGGCCTGGATCCCGCTGCCGACGTCGTGGTTCCGCTCACCGGGAGCGGGCTGAAAACCGGGGCCGACGAAAACTAGCTGCCGATCGGCGGCTATCGCATGTCGGCGAGGTCGACGAACGCTCCCTCTTCGGCCGTCAGCCAGCGGGTCATGAGGGCGTCCTCGTCACAGCTCATGGGGTAGAGTGTACACTCCGCGCCGCCCGCGTAATCCTCGATCCGGTGGGCGAGGTCCCCGCGCTCGCTGTCCCCCTCATACGTACCGGAATGACGGGACATACCACACCCTACGAGGCGGAACGGTTTGTAAGTGCACGGTTTATCATCACATAAAGGGGTTTCGAGGAAGGACGCCGGCGTTTCTCAGCCCCTGTGAAACGCTGACGGACGCTGGGCTGGCGGGTTCGTCCGCCACGCGTCCGACGCCATTCAAGTACCCGTCAAATTGACAGTTTCCGGACGTTTCGGAGCCCAGAAATCATCGCTTGAGAAACACCGGCTTACCGCTCGGGACACCGGCTTACCGCTCGGGATGCACCGGCGCGTCAAACCCGCCTCGAACGAGCGGCTTGGCGATGTGGCGGCGGGCACACGGCGGG
This sequence comes from Halodesulfurarchaeum sp., assembly GCA_034520565.1. Taxonomy (GTDB): domain Archaea; phylum Halobacteriota; class Halobacteria; order Halobacteriales; family Halobacteriaceae; genus Halodesulfurarchaeum. The sequence goes on along the minus strand of JAXHNL010000002.1, from coordinate 343,571 downwards.
ACCTCGTACCAGCCCGGTTCGAGGGTGCGGTCGAGATCGGCGAGTGCCTTCCCCGCTGCCGCGGTGCCACAGTCCCGACACCGGTAGCCCTGCCCGGCGCCGGCACTCTTCATCCGGCGGCCGCAGGACGGACACGTCGGCGTCACGGTTTCCGCCTCGATCAAATCCCGAACGGCGAACTTCTCGAGTTTGAGCGTCCCGTCCCCGACTTCTCCCGCGACGGTGACCCGGTCGCCGACCCGGAGTGCCCGGACGCGGTCGCGGAACCGCTTGGTCGGCTCGAAGGCGACACACGGGAGCCGCCCCGTTTCATCCGCGATCGTCACGAAGACGTGGCCACCGGTCCCGGTTTCGGGGGCTTCGATCACCCGACCGGTTACCCGGTAGGCTCGCCCGTCCTGCACGTCTGCCACCGCCGCGTCACGAAGGTGCACGTCGGTCCCCTGGTTCGTCTCGAAGAGCGCCTGCGCGTGGACCGGCTCCGACTCGATCCCGGCAGCGACACGGGCGACCGCGTGGGGGTCATCCCCTCTGATTCCATACAGGATCGGACCGGGGGCGTTCGGCACACAAACCGCCTCGTCTTCGCCCCGGTCGACGGTATCCCAGACTGTCGGATAGCCCGCCTCGGCGGCGGTAAAGACCGACTCGTGATCGACGTCGCGGGGAGTCCCCCATCGGGTCGGCTCCCGGTAGGCGATGTACTCGTAGGTCCACTCGGTGAGGGTCGCGCTGGCTCCGATAGCCGCCAGCGCGCCGATCTTCCCCCGCTCGTCCTTCCAGCCGGCACTCGGGTACCCTGCCGCGTCGATCAGCGCCGTGGCTCGCTCGCGGTCGAGGATCTCCCGGATCGCCCGTTTTCCGAAGGTCTTCACCGCCGGCTCGATCGGTTCCGGGGCGGCGACGATCCCCGGATTGGTCCGCTCGTCTTCGAGGACTGCCAGGGACGTCACGACTCCCTTGGCCACCTCGACGGCGGTCTCGGGAGCCGCGTCGGTGTGGATCGCGAGTGCGGCGTTCCCCCGCGTCTTGTACTCCACCGCCGGGTTGAGCCGCAGCAACCGGAGCCGCTCGATGTGGGCCCCTCCCCGGCGGAGCGCCTCGGCGACCCGGGTCGTGACGTAAGTCGTGCACATTCCCTTCTCGCGGGAGTCCGTGTCGTCGAGCGCGAGGACGGTCACGGCAGGCGGTTGGTGGCCGGTCCCCTTAAGCGGCCCGCGACTTGCTTGTTTGCGGTCCACCCGCCAAACCGCCCGCAAACGCCGGCTACCGCCCACAACGTATATAGGGCCGGAGTACCCTACGGTCCCGTAATGTCACGATCGGCGCTCATCGACAACATCACCGCGATGCTATCCGACGCGGGCTTTGCGGTGAGCGACCGGTGTTCGACCCGCCCGAAGAGCTTCGATCTGGCCGCCAGGCGGGACCAGGACCTCCTCCTCGTGAAGATCCTGGGCAACATCGACGCCTTCGACGGGCCGACGGGGCGGGAGATGCGCCGGCTCGGCACCTACCTCCGTGGAACCCCGGTGGTCATCGGGCTCCGGACCCGCGACGAGGACCTCGACCCCGGCGTCGTCTACTTCAGACACGGCGTCCCGGTGCTCAACCCGGACACCGCGATGGACCTGTTCGTCCACGGCGTGCCGCCCCTGATTTACGCCGCCCCGGGCGGGCTCTACGTCAACATCGACGGCGACGTGCTCGCGGACGAGCGCGAGGAGCGGGGCTGGAGCCTGGGGCGGCTCGCCTCGGAACTGGGTGTTTCCCGGCGAACGGTCTCGAAGTACGAGGACGGCATGAACGCCAGCGTCGAGGTCGCCGCTCATCTCGACGAACTCTTCGATCAGGACCTCACCAGTCCGGTGTCGGTCCTCGACGGCGCCGAGGACGTCCACGAAGCCGAACCGACCCCCGAGGATCCCGACGCCGATCCGGCGGACCGCCCGATCGTCGCGATGCTCACCCGAGTCGGGTTCGAGGTCCATCCGACGGTGCGGGCCCCGTTCAAGGCGGTCAGCGAGGAGACGAGCGGCGGCGAGCCGCTCATCACCGGCCATTCCGCGTTTACCGACGCGGCGATCAAGCGCGCCCGGATCATGGGCTCGCTCCGGGAGGTCATTCACACCCGCTCGGTCTACTTCGTGGACGAGGCCCAGTCCGAATCGATCGAGGGGACGGCCATCATCGAGCGCGAGGAAGCCGACGACGTCGAGGACTCCGACGAATTCCGCGATTTGATTCGCTCCCGGGGCGGGTCGCCGGACTCGTAGTTACCCTCGAGGAGTTTTTCAGCGCCTCGGTTCGATCTCGTCGAAGAAGGCCGTCACCAGCGACTCGATCTCGTCTCTGATTGCGGCGACGGTTTCAGCATCGTTTCCGTGCGGATCCTCGAGGGCCCAGTCGCGGTTCTCCCCGCCCCAACCCGCCGGACAGACGTCATCGGCCGAACAACCCATCGTGATAACGTAGTCGCTGTCCCGGGTCTCCTCGAAGGTGATCTCCCGTGGTGTGCGGTCTCCCAGTTCGGAGCCGATGGCTGCCATCGCTTCGGTGACCTCCTGGTGGACCTGCTCGGCCGGGCGGGTGCCGCCGGTCAGGAGTTCGATCTCGTCCTCGAGGTCACGACGAGCGATCTCCCGCTTTGCGAAGCGATAGGCCATCTGGGAACGGCCGGCGTTCCGTACGCAGACGAAGGCGACGGTCGTTTCTGTCATGGGTTACTCGTCTTCTCCAGCACTTTCTGATGCCAATTCTTTCGAATGGACGCCCGTTTCGAGGTCATGCAAATCCAGATTGGGTTTCCGTTCCGGGGAACCGTCCGTCTCGTTCGTTGTACCGATGGCCATTTGTAACGAAATCTCGGCTATTCGGCCACCACAGTTCCCGATGGCCGCAATATGATCGAGTGTGGAAAACGTTCGGAGATCCGTGTTTCCCGCATCGATCAGGGCCGATCGACGACCCGATGCCAGCTCGTGTAGCTCCGACCGTCGGCTCAGCGCCGACCGCGCCTCGTCGACGGAATTTTCCCGTAAGGCGGCTTTCGAACCGTTCTCGAGCGTTCGGCTTGCCTGCATAAAGAGTTCCGTTAGGGCTCGCGTTTCGGTACCCTGTCCGTCGGAGTGTGCCTGAATCCTCGCCAGCTCGAGGAGCTGCTGTGCTGCCCGCTCAAAAAGCTGTGCGATACGGGTATAGTGGTACAACCGGTATCGGGGCTCTCCGAGGGCATCCATCTCTGCTGGGTCGCGGAGGGCCCGCGTGAAGTGCCGCTCGATTCGTCTCACCCCCCGGCGAATCTCACCGTTGCGGTCGATCATCGGTTCGATACCCCTCGAACGGTTTTCGAACATCTCGTGGGTTCGTTTCTGCAACCGGGAGAGGCCGTAATGGATGTGACGGAGCGATTGCGGGATCGATACTTTTGTCGCGTCGAGGACCTCTTCGATGACGATTTTCCCATCGGGTTCCTCGGTGATCTCGACTCCCGCCAGCTCTCGAATCACGGTGTCAAGTTCCCCGCGTTCGATTTCACCCCGTGAATCGGGATCGTTCAGCACGACCCGCTCATAGCCCGCCTCGAAGGCAGCACGAACCACGTCTGTGGCCGTCCCAGCATCCTTTCCCTCGAGCGTGAGTGTCCCGAAGGCCCCGACCGTCGGCTCGGTTACCCAAAGTTCCAGCGAGCCATCGAGATGGGATCGGACGAAGACCTCAGTTCCGGCCGAGACGTCGTGTTTCTCGGCCCAGGAGTGGGGAAGCGAGACGGTAATTGTTCCGCCGCCGACCTCCTGGAGTTTTCTCTTTTCCATGTCAGTAGAGCAACTCCGAGTCGTTTTCGAGGAGATACAGGGTCCTGGCGGCGATGTTGACGCCGTGGTCGGCGACCCGCTCGAGGTCGCGGATAATCAGCAGGGCAATAGAGACGTCGTCCAGTACCTGTTCGACGCTCCACGGGCTCGCTTCGCGCTCGATGAGATCACGAACGACGCGTTCGCTCGCCCGGTGACAGAGCGCGTCGATCTGGTCGTCGCGGTCGGCAACCTGGTGGCACAACGCCGTATCCTCCGTCCCGTAGGCATCGAGTGCGTCGGCGACGAGGTCCCGGGCCGCCGCCCCGATATCGGGGATGGCGACGTCCGAGATGGTTTCTTGATCCGCGGTCAGAGAGTACTGGGCCAAGTTCCGCGCGAGATCGCCGATCCGCTCGACGTCGGTCAGGATCTTGAAGGAGGCAGCGACGAATCGGAGATCGCCCGCGACCGGTTGCTGGAGCGCAAAGAGATCGATGCAGCGGGACTCCAGTGCCAGATACCGCCGATTGATCTCCTCGTCGCCTTCGATGACGCGTTTTGCGGTCGCTCGATCGGCGGTTTCGAGGGCGGAAAGACTCCGATCGAGTCGCTCGAGCACCAGTTCACCCAGTTGCTGGACGTCCGTGCGGAGTTCTTCGAGGGCCTCCTGGAAGGTTTCTCGAGGCATATTGTTACCCGAATTTCCCGGTGATGTAGTCCTCGACGCGCTGGTTCTGTGGATCCTCGAAGATCGTCTTCGTGTCGTCGTACTCCGCAAGCTCACCGCCAGTGAGGAAAACAGCTGTCCTCTCGGAGATGCGGGCGGCCTGCTGCATGTTGTGCGTGACGATGATGACCGTGTAGTCCTCGGCGAGTTCCTCGATGAGGTCCTCGATTTTCGCCGTGGCGATCGGGTCGAGCGCCGAGGCCGGTTCGTCCATCAGGAGGACGTCCGGGTCGACGGCGATCGCTCGGGCGATACACAGCCGCTGTTGTTGCCCGCCCGAGAGGTCGAGGGCACTCTTGTCGAGCTGGTCGTTGACTTCCTCCCACAGGGCTGCCCGCTTGAGCGCTTGTTCGACCCGCTCGTCCAGCTTTTCCGTGTCGTCCTGGACGCGCAGGCCGTAGGCGACGTTGTCGTAGATGCTCTTGGGGAAGGGGTTGGGATGCTGGAACACCATGCCGATCCGTCGGCGGAGCGCGACCGGGTCGATGTCGTCGCCGTAGATGTCGATCCCGTCGAACCGGAGTTCGCCCTCGATCGTCGCGGCATCGACGAGGTCGTTCATCCGATTGACGCACCGAAGGAACGTCGACTTGCCACACCCGGAGGGGCCGATGATCGCCGTGACCTGCTTGGCCGGGATCCGGAGATCGACGCTCTTGAGCGCCTGTTCCTTGCCGTAGGAGACAGTCAGGTTTCGGGACTCGATGACTGTTCGCGTGGAATCCGGACCGGACCGATCGGTCGCGGTGCTCTCGGCGTCTCCGGCGGTCGTTTCGATCGATATCGTGTTCGCTTGGTCACTCATAGTTCACGGTCGTATCGGTTTCGCACGACGATCGCGGTCGCGTTCATCAGGAGCATCAGCGCCAGCAGGACGACGGCCGTCGCCGGCACGATGCCGTGTCTGAACGCGGTGTCGACGTTGCTCCGGGCGGCGAAGATCTGGAGTGGAAGCGCCGTCGCACTCGAGAACAGTCCTGCGGGCGGCGTGTACGTCGTCGTCGCCACCGCGATGATGACGAGCGGTGCCGTCTCGCCGATCGCTCGGGCCAGTGCGAGGATCGTTCCGGTGAGGATTCCCGGGACGGCTTCCGGGAAGACGACGTTTCGGAGCGTCTGCCAGCGGCTCGCGCCCATCCCGTAGGAGGCCGCTCGAAGCGAGTCCGGAACCGACCGGAGCGCCTCCTGGGCGGAGACGACGACGATCGGGAGGATGAGCAGGCCGAGCGTCCCGGCCGCGGAGACGACGATCCCGGTTCCGAAGCCCAGCGTGTTCCGGAACAGCGCGAGTCCGAGCAGCCCGTAGACGACCGAGGGGACGCCGGCGAGGTTCGAGATGTTGACCTCGAGCAGCGTCGCGAGCCGTCCACCCCAGCCCGAGACGGGCGCGTACTCCTCGAGATAGACGGCCGCGCCGATGCCGACGGGGAACGCCAGCAGGGCCATCGTTCCGACGATGATGATCGACCCGACGATCTGGGGATAGACGCCCGCGTTACTCGCGTGCAACCCGTCCCAGGAGTTCAAAAGAAGAGTCGGCGTCAGATACCCCTCCAGACCCTGAATTCCGAGGTACCGCTCGAGGCTCGCACCCAGTACTGCGCCGCCGACGATGACGAACGGGCCAAGAACGCCGACCCGGCCGGCCGTGTCGGTTCGAACCGTCTCCCCGAGGACGTACCCGACCGGAACCACGAACGCCGAGAACAGCACGACCCAAACCGAGGGGTCATAGCCCGATCCGAGCGACACCGCACGACGAGCACGAGCGTCGTGCCGAGAACGGTCGCCGCGGCGTACACCCCGCTCCGGGCGGACAGTCGTCGCATGACGGCCACGCCGAGCATTCCGGCCACCGGGAGGGTGACGATTCCGACGTATGCGATCCACTGTGCGAGAAGTCCCACGAGCGGTCTGAGGACGCCGTAGAGCCCGGCCGCAACAGCGAGTCCGACGATGATCGATATCGGGATGGCCGGGCCCGAGTACGTCCGTTCGCCCGTGAGACGGGCGTACGCGTACACGAGAATTGGTGGCACGGTGCCGAAGACGAGATAGATGAGCACGTCGTAGGGGCTGACGGCATCGGCCACGACGTACACGACGAGGCTCACTGCCAGGACCCCGAACACGACGGCAAAGGATTTGGCGTTCACCGCTCGGACCGCCGGATGGCGGCGAGCGTACCACGTGAACGCAGCCGTCGGCGTCACGAGCGTGCCGAAGTAGAGCAGATACCACCGCGTCGAAGCGGTCAGTGGTCTGAACGCGTCAAAGGCGATGTAGCCGAAAAGCACCAGCAACGCGACGATGCCGACGAGCGTCGCACCGACGAGCGACCGCCTCGAAGAGCCGCGCCCTTGAGCTGCCTGCGAGCCGACGTCCGCGCTCCGTCTGCGAGGCGCCGTCGGCGGTGTTCTGTCTGTCGTCATTCGGTATGCCTCCCTGAAGCTGCCGTCGGACGAGTTCAGCCACCACGTTCATCGAGAGCGTGATGGCAAACAGCGTCAGTCCGAGCGCGAACATCGCCTCGTAGGTGATTCCGCCGAGCGAGTCGGCGCTGGCGATCTGGACCATCGCGGCCGTGATCGTCTGGCTCGATTCGGCGAGGTTCCGGAAGACGTCCGGGAAGTACGGCATCTGCGGGCTCATTCCCATGGCCATCGTGACCGCCATCGTCTCGCCGATCGCTCGCGAGAGCGCGAGCACGTACGAGGCGACGATGCCCGACGTGGCCGCCGGAACGACGACCTTCGTCGAGACGTCGAACTTCGTCGAGCCGAGCCCGTAGGCCGCCTCGCGGAGGCTGTCCGGGACCGCACTCAGGGCGTCCTCGCTGATCGAGGACACCATCGGGATGATCATGATGCCGACGACGATGCTCGCCGAGAGCACGTTGAACGTCCGCAGTGACGGTATCACGAACGTGAACTCGGGGAGGACCGGCACTCCAGCCGGAATCAGCCCGATCGACACCGGGAGAAACCCCTGAAACAGCGGCGTGATGTACACGAGTGCCATGTAGCCGTAGATGACGGTCGGGACGCCGGCGAGGATCTCGAGCGCCGGCTTCAGGATCGACCGCGCGCGGTCGCTCGCGTACTCGCTCAGGTAGATCGCGGCCGCCGAGACCGATCGGCAGCGCGATCAGCGCCGAGAAGATCGTGACGAGCAGCGTCCCGCTGACCAGCGGAAGGACGCCGTAGCTGCCGTCGATGATCGGGGCTCCAGTTGGCTCCGGTAAAAAACTCGATCGGCGGGACTACCGACCAGAACGCGAGCGCCTTGCCCGCCAGCGACAGGATGATTCCGACGGTCACGAGGATCGTCAGCACCGCCGTGGCGGCTATCAGTCGCCCGTACAGTCGCTCCTTCCGGACGACGAATCCGCTCCGTTGGAGCGATCTGTGTCGTCATCTGGTTCGTTGCTCATGATCGGATATGGATGATACGTGTGGACGATCTCACCGACTGGATCTGCGTCAGTACAGCGGGATCGGCTCGTACTCGTACTCGCCGGCGATCGCCGCTTCGAGGTTTTCGAGGTTGGCGTCGACCATGTCCTGGCTGGCTCGGGACGTAGCCGATCTCGTTGGCGATGTAGTCCGCGTCGGACTCGTTGATGTAGAAGCGGATGAACTCCTGGAGCTGGGTTCTTCTCCTGGAGTTTGTTCATGTTCGCGTAGAAGAACAGCGGGCGGGCGAGCGGGTAGTTCCCGCTCTGTGCGCCTTCGAGGCTCGGCTCGACCGGGTCGCTGCCGTCCTCGCTGAGGCTGAGGGCCTTGACGCTGTCCGGGTTGTTCGTGTAGTAGGCGAAGGGGAGGTAGCCCATCGCGTACTCGTTGCCGGCGACGCCCTGCGCGATGAGGTCGTCCTCCTCGGTCCCCTCGAAGTCGCTGCGGATCTTGTCCTCCTCGCCGACGACGGCCTCGGTGAAGTAATCGAACGTCCCGGAGGTCGTCGCCGCACCGTAGAGGTCGAACGGTTCGTCCGGCCAGTCGGAGTTGACGTCGCTCCACATCTCGGGCGCGGTGTCGGGCGACCAGATCTCTCGAGCTGTCTCGAGCGTGATCGAGTCGACCCAGTCGTTGTCGTTGTTGACGACCACGGTGAGCGCGTCCTGTGCGATGAAGAACTCGACCGGCTCGAAGCCGGTGTCCCGGCACCGCTGGACCTCCTCCTCGCTGATCGGCCGGCTCGAGTTGTTGATGTCGCTGTCGCCCGGGATGAAGACGTTCTCGAACCCACCGGAGCTCCCGTCCCGCGTGAGGTTGAAGCTGACCTCGGAGTGTTCCTGCTGGAACTGGCGGCTGACCTCCTGGGCGACCGGGTAGACGGTACTGCTCCCCGAAATCCGGATTTCGCCGGAGAGTGTTTCTGATCCGCCGTTCTCGTCGTCGGAACCGTCGCCACTTCCGTTGTCGCCGCCACTGGCACACCCAGCGAGACCGGCGATGCCGGCCGCGCCGGCACCGACGAGGAACTTGCGACGGGACACGATGCGCGACGGTCGGGTTGGGTCCTGAACCATCACGTGAAACACCGGGACCTCAGTACATGAAGTCTTATAATATTGATATGTACGGCACTGATGACGGGGTACCCCTCCGGTCCAATTCGTATGTGAACCGTCACCCAGGTAGATTCGAGATTCTCAGATCAAGTGCCAATATTGGGGGATATTTCGGACAAAGAGTGTGAGACCGGTCGAGTCTCTATATGGGATACTGATCTCTATTCGGCTGAAACAACAAGCAAATTTTACTGATAGTTTTTGCGGTGCAGTAGGTCTTGAGACCCCTCTAACGTTGCCACCAACTGCCGCTTAGGAGTCGTTCTCCGACGCCCCGGGTTCGAACTCCAAGGCGACGGAGTTGATGCAGTACCGCTTTCCAGTGGGCTCGGGCCCGTCCTCGAAGACGTGGCCGAGGTGGCCGCCACAGGTGGAACAGCTGACTTCCAGTCGCTCCATGCCGTGTCTGGTGTCGATTTCCGTCTCGATCTGCCCCGCGTCGGCCACGTCGTAAAAACTCGGCCAGCCGGAGTTCGAGCCGAACTTCTCCTCGCTCTCGAAGAGCACGGTCCCACACCCGGCACACCGGAACACACCCGGCTCCTCGATGTCGAGGAGGTCGCCGCTGAACTTCGGTTCGGTCCCCCGCTCCCGGAGGATCTCGTATTCCGCTTCGCTCAGCAGTTCGCGCCAGTCCGCATCGGATCGCTCTTCGGGTGGCGTGCTCGATGGATCCATATCTTTCAGTCCGTGCTGCCGAGGGCAAGTGGCTGGGGCTCGGACCCTGTTTCGCCGGTTTTCGCCCTGTTTTCCACATCGTGGCCGTTCGGTTGCCGAGAAATCACGGCCTCGAACTCACACCGCCCCGAACTCACACCGTCCCGAACTCGACCAGCCGCTCGGCGTGTTCGGCCTTCGCGACCAGCACTTCCCGGAGTTCCGGCGGATTCTCGACGTTCGCCGACTCGAGAATCGGTTCGGGCACCGCGAGTGCCCCTTCCGGCACCGACGTGTCGGGATGCACGGCGAAGTGACTGGTCTCCAGCTTCATCACGAGCGGCCGATCGAGCCGCTCGATCCCCTCGCCCGTGGTGTAGAGTTCCCGGTTCACGCTCTCGTGCTGGGCCTCGTGCAGGACGGCCGCCTCGCCCTCGCTCGGTGCGACGTAGAGCCGGCCGAGGTAGTACCCGCTCGAGAACGGCGCGAACATGTGTGCTAACCTTTGTCATGGGGTGGCATAAGTCCGTCGCCCGGTCGCACAGACATCCTTTTCCCCGACGATCCCTGATTTCCGTCAATGGATTCAGGGGCCCTCCTCGATCTCCTGGGCAACGAGAACCGCAGACGGATCCTGCGGTTGCTCGCGCACAAGCCCAGTTACGTCACCGAGATCAGCGAGTCCATCGAGGTGAGCCCCAAGGCGGTCATCGACCACCTCCGCCGGCTCGACGAGGCCGGGCTGGTCGAGAGCCACGTCGACGACCGCCGACGGAAGTACTTCCACATCGCCCAGAACCTCCGCCTCGAGGTGCAGGTCTCGCCGTACGACTTTGGGGCCAAGAGCGCCTACCCGGCGAGTGCGGACCTCGATCTCGGCCGGTGTTCCCACCTGCAGGTGACCACGGACTTCGACGGGGCAGGCGACGTCGGCTCGCTTGCACGCCGGCTCGATCAGCTTCGCGAACTCGAACGGGAACTCTCGATGGCCCAGCGGTGGGTGCAGGGTCGGCTGACCGAAGTGCAGGCCGACCTCTCCGAGACGATCGACGGCGACAACGGCGGGCACCTCACCGCCGAACTCCTCTCAGCACTCGCCGGCGGGACCCGAACGACGACCGGCCTCGCACGCGCCGTCGAAGTGCCCGACGAGTTAGTCGAGACGGTGCTCTTTCGGCTCGAACGACAGGACGTCGTGGAACGGGTCGAGGACAAGTGGCGCATTCGCGAGCGGGTGTGACCGAATCGGGCGAGTGTGGCCGACCGTTGAGACACGTCCGAGTAGATGGTTTCAAGGGTCGAGCCCGAATAGCGGTCTTCATGAATCCTGGGGACCGCGTTCGCGTCGAGCGGGCCGGACAGCGCCACGAGGGGATCGTGATGCCCTCCTCGACGGCGGCACATTTGGTACTCAAGCTCGAGAGCGGGTACAACGTCGGTGTCGACCGGACGCGAGCCGACGTCGAGCTTCTCGAGGCGGACGTCTACGACGTCGAGGACGGCGAGCCCACCGAGGAATCGACGGTCACCTTCGACGAGGACCTTCCGACGATCTCGCTTTTGACCACCGGCGGGACCATCGCCTCCACCGTGGACTACCGCACCGGGGCCGTGACCGCCCAGTTCGACGCGGAGGATGTCCTTCGGGCCGTTCCCGAACTGGCCGGCATGGCGAACTATCGGGGGCGGGTCGTCCGGAACATCCTCTCGGAGAACATGACCCCGGCGGTCTGGCAGGATCTCGCCGACGTGGTGTGCGAGGAGATCGAGGCCGGCGCTGACGGCGTCGTCGTGATGCACGGAACCGACACCATGCAGTACTCCGCGAGCGCCCTCTCCTTCATGCTCGACACGCCGGTTCCGATCGTCTTCACCGGCAGCCAGCGATCCGCGGATCGCCCCTCCTCCGACAACGTCGTCAACGCCGTCGGGGCCGTCCAGGCCGCCCTGTCCGACGCCGCCGAGGTCATGATCGCGATGCACGCCTCGTCCTCCGACGACACGGTGGCGCTCCATCGCGGCACGCGCGTCCGGAAGAATCACACCTCTCGCCGGGACGCCTTCGAGACCGTCGGCGCGAAACCCCTCGGCGAGGTTGACTACGAGACCGGCGAGGTGACCTTCCGGCGGGACTACCGCGAGCGGGGCACCGTCGACCTGTCCGCGAAGCCCGAACTCGAAACCGAAGTCGAACTGCTGAAATTCACGCCCGGGATGGACCCGACCTGTCTCGCCATGGTTCGCGAGAAGGAGGGCGTCATCGTCGAGGGCACCGGCCTCGGCCACGTGCACACGGACCTGATCGACGAACTCGACGCGCTGACCGACCGCGGCACGACGGTGGTCATGACCAGCCAGTGTCTGGAAGGGCGCGTCTGCGATCGCGTCTACGACACCGGCCGGGACATCCTCGATGCGGGCGTCATCGAGGGCGAGGACATGCTTCCCGGGACGGCACTGGTGAAGCTCATGTGGGTGCTGGCCAACCGGGCCGACGTCGAGGAGGCGATGCAAACCTCGCTCGCGGGGGAGTTGACGGACCGCTCGGTCCCCTGGATATGAGGATCCGCCCGGCCCGCGAGGAGGACACGGAGGCGGTCGCCGCGTTCACCCGGGACACCTGGGACCGATACGAGAACGGCGACTACATGTCCCGGATTTTTCCGAAGTGGGCCACTGAGGAGGGGCCCGGCCAGCAGACCTTCGTCACCGAACGCGAGGGCACCCCGATCGGTCTCGTCCGAAGCGTCCTGCTCTCGGAGCACGAGGCCTGGTTCCAGGGACTCCGGGTGGATCCGGCCCACCGCAACGAGGGGGTCGGCCGGGATCTCATCCACGCGGCCTTCGACTGGGCCCAGGACGCGGGGGCGACCGTCGGCCGCGCGATGGTCTTCTCCTGGAACGTGATGGGTCTGGGCCTCACCCGAGCCGCGGGCTTCGACCCCGGGGTCGAGTTCCGCTGGGCCCATCCCGAACCCGACGCCGAGGCGCCCATCGAGGACACCACCTCCGCCTCCCCGAATGCTGCCTGGAGCTACTGGCAGCAGTCCACGGAACGGGAGACGCTTGCCGGGCTCGCCCTCGACGACGAGGTCCCATGGGCGCTCTCGGAACTGACCCGGGTCGACCTGGAAACCGCGGCAGATACCGAATCCCTGTTGGCGATCGAACGCGACCGGATCGTGGCCATGGCTCCCCGCGTACGGGTCGTCGATCGCGAGTCGGAGGCGGGGGAACCCAGGTGGGCCGAATACGGCGTCGCCGCCTGGGAAGACCTGGCGGCTGCCGGGGATCTCATGAACGCGATCGCACGCGACGCTGCCGAGGTCGGAGCGGACAGAACGCGCGTCCTCGTCCCTGAGACCTCCCGGGCGGTCACGGACGTCGCCGCCCATCGCATCGAACTCGGTGAGGAACCGGATTTCGTCCTGCGCGTGGATCTCACCCGGTCGGCCTGGGACTGATTCTCCACCCGACGGGCGCCACGTCGGTTACCCGCCGCTGACTGGTGGAAAGAGTGCCAGTTCGGCGGCCGATTCGACCGCGGTGTCCAGCCCCTCGAGCCCGGAAACGTCCTCGCCGTCGACGAGGAGATTGACGTGTGAGACGAGCTCGCCGTCATCGAGGACCCGGTCGCGGAGTTCGGGATGGGTCCCGAAGAGGGCTTCCAGGGCCTCCGCCACGGTCGCTCCGTCGGCCATGTCCACGGTGACCCGCTTCTCGCCGGCGGTCTCGGCGAGGTCGGCAAAGAGCTTCCATTCCATACCCGGCCTTCGGCGTCGGGAGCAAAGAGACTTTCAGTCGCCCGAGGTGCGTTCACCGTCTACTCTGCGAGGTCCGCGGCGGCCCCGAGGGCGATGTCGATCGCCCGCTCGACGTTGTTTTTCGCCTTCTCGGGCAGTTCGTCTTCGCCCTCGCCCTTCTGTGTCCCGGCGACGAGGTTGCCGTCGACCGTGCAGATCGCTCCCGCGTCCATTCCCTTCCGCCTCGCGATCGTGAAGATCGCGGCTGCCTCCATCTCGACGGCGAGGATGCCGGCGTCCTCCCACGCCTCGACGTAGGCGTCCGTCTCGGCGTAGAACGCGTCGTCGGTCGTGATCGGTCCGACGTGAACGCGGCTCGCGGCGTCGTCGCCTGCCCCGTCCGCGGCCGCGCGCTCCTCGTTCGCCTCGGCGGCGTCGACGAGCGCCGTGAGCACGTCGTAATCCGGGACGGCGGGAAATTCGCTCTTCTCGTAGCGCTTCGAGGTTCCCTCGTCCTTCGCCGCGCCGGTGGCGACGATCATGTCGCCGATCTCGATGTCCGCCTGGAGCGCCCCGATCGTCCCGACCCGGATCACGGTCTCGACCCCAACCCGCTCCAGCTCCTCGACGGCGATGGCGGCCGATGGGGACCCGATCCCGGTCGAGACGATGCTGAGATCGACTCCCTCGTAGGTCGCGTTGACGAGCTTGTACTCGCGGTTCTCGGCGACGGTGGTGGCGTTTTCGCAGTGCCCCGCGATGCGATCGACCCGACCCGGATCACCCGGCAGTAACGCGATCTCGTTGACGTCCCCGGCTTCGACCTGGAGGTGTGGCTGCTTGCCCATACCCGGGGATACCGCGGCTCGACAAAAAGGGGTCTGGTGTCACTCGCCAGTTCGTTCGGCGAGGAACGCCGCAAGTTCCGCTGCCGTCGGTGTCGTCCGGGCTCCCGGCTCGGTGACGGTGAGGGCTCCACTGGCGTTCGTGACGGCCAGGACCCGCTCGACGTCCACCTGGTCGCCGACGAGCACGTGGTCCGTCCCTGTCCCCGCCCCACTCCCCGTCTCGGGGCCGAAGTCCCGTCCGCCGACGGTGGCCGCGAGGAACCCGGCCGCGAAGGCGTCACCGGCCCCGGTCGTGTCGACGGCCTCGACGGCGAACCCAGGATGGTGGACGGTCCCAGCTGCCGTGTACGCCGAGGCCCCGTCGCTCCCCCGCTTGACGACGATCACCCGGTCCTCGCCCGCCGCACGCTCGATCCGCTCGCCGCGGGAGCCGTCGAACACCGCTTCGGCCTCGAGTTCGTTCAATAACAAGACGTCGACCCGGTCGAGCAGCGGCTCGAAGGCCCGTTCCTCGATCCGGCGGCCCGGGTCGAAGCTCACCGTCAGGTCCCCCTCCCGAGCGAGGTCGATCAGCCGGTCGGCCGTCTCGGGGCGCTGGCCGGTGAGGTGGACGTGATCGGCCCCGGCGAGGTGGTCCGGGTCGAGGTCGTCCGGGCCGATCGCCTCGTTTACGCCCTCGTTCGCCAGGACCATGACTTCCCCGTCGGCGTCGACCACGAGGTACTTGACCGTCGTTTCGCCGCCCGGGACCGTGAGCACGCCGGCGACGTCGACGCCCGTTTCCTCGAGTTCGCGTTTTACCATGCGGCCCTGGTCGTCGTCGCCGACGCTGCCGATCAGACCAGCGTCGAGGTCGTACCCGGCGAGCGCGCTGGCGACGTTCGCGGCACTGCCGCCGCCCGAGCGGTGCAGGCCGGTGATCCGGGCCTCGCCGTCGGGGGCCGGCAGCGAGGCGACGAGGAGCGTGACGTCCCAGTTGCAGTGTCCGGCGGCGAAAATCTGACCCATGGCCGAACGTGGGTCGCCCGGCAGTTAAAGCCCGGCGGGCCCCGCGACGGCGAAGAGGAGGAGGTTGTGCGCCGCCGGCCCCAGGCCAACGGCGGTGATCAACAGGAGCAGCCCGTTCCCCAGCGGGGGATCGTCCCGCACCAGATCGGCCATGAGCCAGACCAGGCCGACGGCGAAGGTCGTCTTGACGACCAGGAACACCCACCCGGTGCCGAGGATCGGAGCCGTTGGAAGGGCCGCACCGACGTCCAAAATGACCGCCGAGAGCGGCGTCTGTTCCCCGTAATGGAGCACGTCGACCCCGATGACGGTCGAGACGCCGTCGAGAACGTGGGCGAAGACCGCGAGAGCGCCGGCGGTACCCACGATCTCCGTCACGGCCGGCCGATACCGGCCGAAACACCACCAGACCCCGGCGGCTAGGACCCCGGCCACGACTGCGCCGAAGAGTGACCACCCCGGAGCGAACGTGCCAGCGGCGAGGGCGTTGGCCGTCGCGATCCCGATCGGGAGGGCGGCGGCGACGCCCCCCATGATCGCCACCCATCGCTCCGTTCGCTCGACGCGGCTCGCCACGAGCCAGACCGATCCCGCGACGACGGCCGTCGTCAGGTACACCGTCGGCGAACTGAAAAGCGGCGCGAGCGGGGCGGGTGCCGCGCCGATCTGATAGAGCACGTACAGGGACGAGCCCGTCACCATCCACGGGGCAAAGGCCAGTACCGTCCGCGTCCGGAGCGCGACCCGTCGCCGGTAGAGGGCGATGACGACGGCGAGGGCGCCGCCGATGACCCCGAACAGGTAGGGCAGCGGAGGCAGGGTGGAGCCGGCCGGCAGTACCATACGACAACTCGCCAGGCGAGGGCCGAAAGCGTTGTCCTTCACCGGCCCGCCGGCCGTCTGCGACCGGTGGGCGGCGTCCGGTCACTCCCCGGCCGGCTCGGTCCAGGGCTCCTCGTCCATGTCGCCGTAGAGCTCCCGCATGAGCGAGACGATGCTCTCGGGTGGGAACTGCCCCCGTTCGGTGATGATCGCGTCGACGTGCCGTGGCGGGGTCACGTCGAAGGCCGGGTTCTTCACCTCGATGTCGCCGATCTCCTCCCGTTTGTCCGCGCCGATCACCTCCGTTTCGTCCCGCATCTCGATCTCGACGGTGTGACCGGTGAGCGTCCCCGGGTGGAGTTTTAACGTCTGGGCGGCGACGACGATGGGCGTGCCGCGGTCCCGGGCGTTGACCGCGAGGCCGCTGGTACCGATCTTGTTGATCACCGAGCCGTCCGCGGCGATGCTGTCGGCCCCGACCAGCACGTGATCGACGTCGTTGAGGTAGCGGTGGGCGGCGCTGTCGACGATCAGGGTCACCGGGACGCCCATCTCCCGGAGCCGTCTCGCGGTGATGTGACCCTGGTTGCGCGGGCGGGTCTCCTTCACGATCGCCTCGATGTGTTTGCCCGATTCGACGGCGTGTCGCACCGTCGCCAGGGCGTCCGTCGAGTGGCAGTGGGTCATGACCCGGTCCCCGTCGCGGAGCCGGTTGGCCCCGATCCGGCCCAGCCGCTCCTGGGCGTGCTCGAGATCCTCCTGGAACTGTCGGCTCGCTTCTAGGATCGATTCGCGCTTCGCGTCGACGGTTTCCCCGTCCATGTCCTGTAGCACGAACCGGAGGGCGTTCGGCAGGCTGACCGCCGTGGGCCGCGTTTCGTAGAGCTCCCGGGCCGCCCGTCGCATTTCGGCTTCGAAGGCCTCGGGATCGGTCGCCTCGCTGGCCGTGGCCTGGGCCCCGAGGGCCTCGGCTGCCGCGCCGGCGATGGTCGCCGCGCCCCTGATCTCCATCTCCTCGATGTCTTCGGCGGTCGATTCGACCTCCTCTACGGGCATACCCCCTCGGTTGGAGCCACGGGGCCATAAGCGGTGTCACGGTTTCACCGGACCTTTTCCCCGTCCGGGCCGTTCGTCGAGTCATGAACCGCGAGGAACTCGCCCCGCTGATCGATCACACGGTGCTCGGCCCGGAGACGACCCTCGAAGACGTCCACCGGGTCATCGACGAAGCCGAATCGTGGGGCATGAACGTCTGTATTCCGCCCTGCTACGTCTCTGAGGCTCGGGCGTCCGCAGCGAGCGAGACGACTATCGCGACCGTGATCGGTTTCCCACACGGCCAGAACGCACCGGAAGCCAAGCGGGCGGAGGCCGTCACGGCCCAGGAAGCTGGGGCCGACGAACTCGACGTGGTCCTCAACGTCGGCCGACTGAAAGCCGGCGAGACCGAAGCCGTGACTGCCGAACTGATCGACCTCGTCGAGGCGGTTTCGATCCCGGTCAAGGTCATCGTCGAGACGGCCCTGCTGACCGACGCGGAAAAACACGTTGCCGGCGAGGTGGTACAGGCAGCCGGAGCGGACTTCCTCAAGACGTCGACCGGGTTCGCCGACGGCGGGGCGACGGTTCCGGACGTCGAACTCCTGAGCGAGTACCTCTCAGTGAAGGCAAGCGGCGGCATCGGCAGCTACGAGGAAGCGATGGCGATGGTCGAGGCTGGGGCCGAGCGGATCGGCGCGAGTTCCGGCGTGGCGATCCTGGAGGGCGCTCCGGTGTAGTCGGCGGACCGGCTCAGATTCTGCCGAGGGACTGGATCGCGCTCCGGAGGCCGCCGCCGATGGTGGGACAGGCCCCACAGTCATCGCAGCTCAGCGACGAACAGTCGAAACTGGAGCCACACCGCGGACAGTCCAGGCCGTCGCCGGGATCGTAGCCGTACCCACACGTCTCACAGGTGACGGTGCCAAACCCGCTCATAGCCCGAACACCACCGCGAGGAGGCCGCCGACGGCAAAGGCGACGAGCCAGGATCCGAACCAGGTCGCCAGCCCCGATTTGAGGTCGCGCTCCTTCCCGATCATCACCATCGCGAGGATGCAGGGGACGAAGAAGGTAATCACGACCAGCCCGACGAAGATCTGGGGTGCCGACAGGGCCATGTCGGTCATGCCGGCAGCAGCGAAGTCACGGCGGATGAGGCCCAAAATGAGCACCTGCGCGAAATCGGCCGGCATGCCGATGAAGGCCGTCACCGGCACGAGGAGCTGTTTGAGACTCGTCAGCAGCCCGGTGTAATCGGCGAGCGAGACGACGATCGCCGTCGCCCCGAAGAGTGGGCCCGCCTCGCGGAAGAACATCTTCGTCCGGTTGCTCGTTTTCCGGACGATGTTCGTCGGTCGGGGCACCCGCATCCGGGGGAGTTCCGTCACGAGTCCCTCGCTTTCCCCCGGGAGGACGCGGTCGAGGGAGAGTCCGACGAGCCCCAGCACGACCAGCAGGACAGCGAGATAGCCGAACCACCAGGCAAGCCCCAACCCGGCGAGCAGCCCCATGATGACCCCCAGCTGGGCGGAACAGGGAATTGCGAGGCCGAGCAAGCCGGTGGCGATCAGCCGCTCGCGCCGCGAGCCGACCATCCGGGTCGTGATGACAGCCATGGTGACACAGCCGACCCCGACGATCATCGGGACGATGGCCCGGCCGTTGAGCCCCATCCGGGAGAGGCCCCGATCCGTCAGGACGGCCAGGCGGGGGAGCACGCCGGAGTCCTCAAGCGCCCCGATGACGATGTAGAACGCCACGATCAGCGGCAGGAGCACACCGACCATGTACTGGAGTGTGATCGTTAGCAAGCCCAGGTTGTCGTTGATCAGCAGGAACTCGATCGGTTCGGCCCACCCGGCGGCGGGCATGAGCCCGGCAACCAGTTCGCTCATGAACGGGTTGTAATACTCGCCGAAGAGCACTCCCTCGGTGAAGCCGACGAAGGTCTGGGCGACGAAGACGCCGATCACGTAGAAGATCACCCCGAGCAACCCCAGCGCGATCGGGGTTCCGGTGAGCGGGTTCAACATGAGGTCGCTCGCGCGATCGGCCCAGGTCCGCCCGCGTTCGATTTCCGAGACAACGCGGTCGACGATCCCGCCGACGCGGTCGCGCCGATCGCTGTAAATGGCGTCCCGCCGATCGGGATCGACGTAGGAGGGTGTCCCACCGTCGGCAATCGAGGGTGCCCGCTCGGCGACTTCGCGTGCGGTGGTCTCGTCGGCCTCCGCGAGGAGGGTCCGCTCGCGCCTGTCGACCTCGAGGTCCTCGGGAATCTCGTCGAAGTAATCCGCGATCGCCGGTTCAGCTGGCGCATCAGCCTCTGCCAGCCGCTCGGGGATCTCGTCGAGTCCCTTCCCGGAGACGGCCACCGTCGGTACCACCGGCACCCCGAGTGCGGCTTCGAGGGCGTCCGGGTCGACGTCGATCCCCGCCGCCTCGGCCTCGTCCATCATGTTGAGACAGACGACCGTCGGAACGCCCATGTCCAGCAGCTGGAGGGTCAAGAACAGGTCCCGGTCGAGGTGGGTCACGTCGACGACGTTGATCACCCGGTCGGCCTCGAGAACGATCTCGCGGGTGATCCGCTCTTCCTCATCGAAGGAGGCGATTCCGTAGGCCCCGGGGGTATCGGTAATCGCGTACTCGCCCATCCGGGCGAGCGTGGTCTCGACGGTCGTCCCGGGGTAATTCGAGACGTCGACGTACTCGTCGGCGAGGTAGTTGAACACCACGCTTTTGCCCACGTTCGGGGCGCCGACGAGTGCGACCGTTTCGATCCCTTTTCCCGGGTTGTCGATTTCGCTCACGGCTCCTCGACCTCCGTTATCGTGATCGTCTCGGCGACGCTCGCCCCGAGGGCCAGATCCGTTCCGTGTCGGGAGACCACGACCGGTCCCTTCGAGAGCCGCCGTTGACAGTTGACGCGACCGTCCAGGAATCCGAGCCGGCGGAGCTTCGCCAGGAGTTCGTCGTCCTCGACCCGCTCGATTTCGAAGGCGGCGTCGGTCGAAACGTCCGCGAGTGTTGCGCTCATTCTTTGGGTCACCTAATTTAGTCCTGGCTAAAGATTGAACAACGGGATCTAAAAGGCGGACGGCCATTATCAGGCTCCGAGAAAACGCGCTAAATTTTACCATTTGTCGGGGGTTTTCGCTGACGACGATCGGGTGGGCCGACCGGGCCCCTTTTGACCTCGTGGCCGCTATCCTCGCCGACCGAATGGCCCGGTACTACATCGAAACCTACGGCTGTACGGCAAACCGGGGCGAGAGCCGCGCCATCGAGCGGCGGCTCCGCGACGGTGGCCACCGCCCCGTCGAGTCGCCGGCGGCCGCGGATGCGGTCATTCTCAACACCTGCACGGTCATCGAGACGACCGAGGACAACATGCTCCGCCGGGCCAGGGAACTCCAGGACGAGGCCGACCTGATCGTCACCGGGTGTATGGCCCTCGCGCAAGGCTCCGCGTTCGCCCAGGTGGACGTGGACGCCGCTGTCGTGGGGTGGGACGACGTTCCCGACGAGGTGAGCAACGGGGAGTGCCCGACCGTCACGCCGGATACCGAGCCGGTCCTCGAGGGCGTGATCGGTATCCTTCCCCTCGCACGGGGCTGCATGAGCGACTGCTCGTACTGCATCACGAAGGCCGCGACCGGCCGAATCGACTCGCCGCCGGTCGAGGAAAACGTCGAGCGGGCTCGCGAGCTGCTCGAGGCCGGGGCCAGCGAGATCCGGATCACCGGCCAGGACACGGGCGTCTACGGCCTCGATCACGGCGAGCACTGGCTCCCGGATCTCCTCCGTGGCATCTGTGCTCTCGAGGGCGACTTTCGGGTTCGGCTCGGGATGGCCAACCCGTGGGGGATTCATCCGATCCGCGAGGAGATCGCACACCTGATGGCCGACTGTCCGGAGCTGTACAACTTCATCCACCTGCCGGTCCAGTCGGGCTCGGACGACGTGCTTGCGGACATGCGGCGCCAGCACAGTGTGGCGGAGTTCCGGGAGATCGTCGACACCTTCGATCGGATCCTCGATGAGTGGACCCTCGCCACCGACTTCGTCGTGGGCTTTCCCACCGAGAGCGAGAGCGATCATCGGGCGAGCGTGGACCTCCTCGAGACCGTCGAACCGGAGACGATCAACGTCACTCGCTTCTCGAAGCGGCCGGGGACCGACGCCGCCGAGATGAAGGGGCTGGGTGGCACGATCAAGAAGGAACGCTCGCGGGACCTCTCCGAGCGCAAGGAGACGATCGTCGGGCAAGTTCACGAGGATCTCCTCGGCTCGCAACGGGAGGTGCTCGTGGCCGAGCCGGGGACCGGCAGCTCGCTGCAGGGCTACGACGACGCCTACCACCGGATCGTGATCCCCGACGAGTACAGCGCGGGCATCGAGCTGGGCGACCGCGTGACGGTCGAGCTCACCGACCACAACACCTTCTACGCCTTCGGCGAGCCGGTGTAGGGAGACGGGGGCGAACAGGCGACGTGTATTATTCGGCCACCGTGACGGTGGCGACTCCGTGTCGGCTCCACCACGCGACACGTCGCACACCCGCGAACGCGTGGCGGGAAGCGGTCACTGCATCGAGCCGGACTGGTCCGGCTATGGCGTATAAACGTTGGCCCGGAGTGTTCCCGAACGGAGACGGTTGCCGGGCCCAGACCCCACGGAAGGGGGTCAGGAAACGACCCGTTAAACCGTTCTGGACCGTAGACCGAGTATGCGCGAACTCGTCTTCGCTCTGTCCTACGAGCGAGGATGCAACGCCGTCGCGGACACGCTCGCGGCCCACCCCGAGGCCCGCATCCGCTCGCTGTCCCTCCACGCCACGTCGGAGAGTCTCTGGCGGGTCGATCACGCGACCGGCTCCCCGGAAGCCCTCGACGCTATCGAGGAGACCGTCAGGACCGCCGATTACTACGCCGATTGCCTGGCGACCGACGACTGCGGGGCCCAGCAGACCACCGAAGTGCTCGAACACACCGACGACGAACTCGTACTTTACTCCTACTGGGAGCGCAGCGTGACCTGCGTGTCCGTCCCCCATATCGCCATCGACTCCCTCGGCGACGGGCTTCTCTTCGAAACGCTGAACCGGGGTCGCGAGTACACCTGGCGGGTCATCCACTCCGGCGAGGGCGACGTCCGGACGTTCGTCGACACCCTCGAGGCGACCCTCGGGGACTGTGCCGACCTCGAGATGCGCCGGATGACCGAGGCCGGCGAAACCGCGAAGGCGGGCCCGGATCTCATCGACGGTTTGCCGGCCAAACAGCGGGAAGCGTTACGGGCGGCCGTGACTCACGGCTACTACGAAACGCCACGCGAGATCGACGTCGCCGAACTCGCCGAGCGACTCGACGTCCCGCGCTCCACACTCGCCTACCGACTGCGACGGGCCGAAGCCCACGTGATGGGCGAGCACGTCGACGAACTGGGCGTGGACGAACCGACCTCCGCGCTGTAACGGGCTGGAGTGGCTTCGGGAGCGACCGACTGGTCCCACCAGGGATTGGATATTCCAACCGACTCCCTATTCCCGTGCCGTGCCCAGTATTCGACGTGACCGACGATCGCGAACCGGGCGAGTCGGAGGGTGTAGTCCGGGGTGTCGAGGCCTCGACCAGCCTCGGCGTCCCGGAGATGGACTGTCCGACCTGCGTGAAGAAAGTGGAGACGAGCCTCGACCGGGTCGAGGGCGTCATCGACAGCACCCTCCAGGCGACGACTGGCACGGCGAGTGTTACCTTCGACCCCGACCAGACGACGGAATCGGCTGTCATCGAGGCGATCGAGGGCGCCGGCTACGAGGTCAGCACCGTCTCGGCCGCCGACGACTCGGACGGCGGTGTCGGGACTGCGGAAGGCTCCGGGGGCGAATCAGGGTCCCATTCCGCCGTCGAGGTCGCCCCGCCGACCGCGGTCTGGACGAGTTCGCGAGCGAAGAAGACCTGGCTCGGGGCCGTGTTTCTCGTGGCCGGGCTCCTCGTGGAGTTCGTTCTCTCTGGCGTGAACGCGACCGTGGGCCAGGTCCTCGGCGTCCCGATTTCGGTCGCTGCGGTCCTCTTCCTCGTGGCGATCGGGACGAGTGGGGCGCCGGTCGTTCGGGGTGGCTACTACTCGGCCAGGAATTTCAGCCTCGACATCGACCTGCTGATGGGGACGGCGATCATCGCCGCGACGGCGATCGGCTTCTTCGTCGAGGCGGCGACGCTGGCGGTCCTCTTCAGCATCGCCGAACTGCTCGAGGACTACGCGATGGACCGGGCTCGGGACTCGCTCCGGGAGTTACTCGCGCTCTCCCCGGAGGAGGCGACCGTGATCCGCGACGGGGAGCCGAAGACGGTCCCCGCCGAGGACGTCACAGTGGGAGAGACAGTTGCCGTCCGTCCCGGCGAGAAGATCCCGCTCGACGGACGCGTGACGGCGGGGGAGAGTGCGGTCGACCAGTCGCCGATCACTGGCGAGAGCGTCCCGGTGGACAAAACTCCCGGGGACGAGGTCTTCGCCGGGGCGATCAACGAGGCCGGCTACCTCGAACTCGAGGTTACCTCGCTCTCGGGCGACTCGACCCTCGCCCGGATCATCGAGATGGTCCAGGGCGCCCAGGCCAAACGGACCGAAACCGAACAGTTCGTCGACCGCTTCGCGGGCTATTACACGCCCACGGTGGTCGTTTTGGCCCTGTTGACCGCGACGGTGCCGCCACTGTTGATCACGAGCCCGATCCCCGTCGACGTGGGAGGCTTCACCCTCACCTTCGCCGGCGACTGGCGGACGTGGTTCATCCGGGGGCTCACGCTGTTGGTCATCGCCTGTCCCTGTGCCTTCGTCATCTCGACGCCGGTCTCGGTCGTCTCCGGCATCACGAGTGCGGCCAAGAACGGCGTGCTCGTCAAGGGCGGCTCACACCTCGAGGCGATGGGACGGGTCGACACCATCGCCTTCGACAAGACCGGGACGCTGACCAAGGGCGACCTCGCCGTGACGGACGTCGTGCCGATCGGCGAGACCGACGAGACGACGGTCCTCAGGCTGGCCGGCGGGCTCGAACGGCGGAGCACCCACCCCATCGGAAGGGCGATTCTCGACCGGGCCGAGTCGGCCGACCTCGAGCTTCCCGACCCCACTGCCTTCGAGAACCTGTCGGGACGGGGCATCAGGGGCGAGGTCGACGGCAAGACGGCCGTGGTCGGCAAACCCGCCCTCTTCGAGGAACTGGGGTTCGACCTGTCCGGGTCACCCCTGACGGACGGGGGTGCGCTTACGGGCCCAGCGGAGATGGACGCGTCCCGCTCCCGCGGCTTCGAGAAGGCGATCGATGCCCTCGAACGGGACGGCAAGACGGTGATTCTCGTGGGTCACGGGGACGAACTCCTCGGTGCGATCGCGGTCGCGGACGAAGTTCGGCCCACCGCCGCTCGCGCCGTCGACCGGTTGCACGAACTGGGGATCGACCGGGTCGTGATGCTGACCGGCGACAACGAGAACACGGCACGGGCCATCGCCGACCAGGTCGGCGTCGATACGTTCCGGGCGGAACTTCTGCCCGAGCAGAAGGTCGAGGCCGTCGAATCGCTGCAGTCCGGGGGTTCGAAGGTGGCCATGGTCGGCGACGGGATCAACGATGCCCCCGCACTCGCCACCGCCGAGGTCGGGATCGCGATGGGTGCCGCCGGGACCGATACCGCCCTCGAAACCGCCGATATCGCCCTCATGGGCGACGAGATCGGTCGAATTCCGTACCTCTATGCCCTCTCCCAGACGGCAAACGGTGTCATTCGACAGAACGTCTGGGCGAGTCTGGGGGTCAAAGCCGTGCTCGCCGTCGGCGTTCCCCTGGGCCTGGTGAGCGTGGCCCTGGCGGTCGTCGTCGGCGACATGGGCATGAGCCTGGGTGTCACTGGGAACGCCATGCGACTCTCGCGGATCGCTCCGGACCGGTCCGACTGAGCGGCCGCTCGCGCTGACTGTTCCGGTCCGAAAAGTCGCTCGGCCAGTTCGGCGGACGGCCTGTTTTGTCGTCGCTGGTCTACCAGCCGCCGCCCATTCCGCCCATGCCGCCGCCCATTCCGTGACCGCCGTAGCTGCCATGACCGCCGCCGGAGCCGAACCAGTTACCGGGGCCGAAGCCGCCGAAGAAGCCCTGTCCCTGGCCGCCAAACATGCCCGGCCCCTGGCTCGGACTGTAGCCCTGGCCACCGTACTGGCCGGATTGACCGCCGAACATGCCGGGGCCGCCGAACAAGCCGGACCCCTCACCGGCACTTGGGCCATAGCCCCAGGCCGGACCCATGTGGCCGCCGTGATGCATCCCCTGCCCGTGCATTCCCGGTCCGTGCATTCCCGGTCCGTACATTCCCGGGCCATAGCCGCTCCCCGGGGCCTGGTATCCGCCGCCCCAGCCCGGTCCGTACTGGGCAGTTCCAGCCGAGTCGTTCCAGGTGCCGGCTGCCGGCCCCATCTGTTCGGCCATCGCGTGGGCGACGACCTCGACCGTGGTGCCGGTCTCCTGCTCGAATGCCTCGACGCCGTCAGGCCCCATCCGGGCCGTCATCCACTCGGCCATCATGGCCGCGTAGGCGTCGGTGGCGTTTTCGGTCTCGTACCCGTCCGCGTACGGACTTTGTTCGGTATCGTCGCCGTGAGCGCTTGCCGCCGTCGCGATTCCGCCGATCGCGAGACCCGCGACCAGCAGGCCCACGACCAGGATCGTCAGTGTTCGTCTCATCACACTTCCTCATACGGGGAAGGGGTATTTCTCGGCGTGGTTCGAAACTGAACGATCAGAACGTTTGAGACCGTCTATAAACGTCTCTAACAGTTTTTGACTGGCCTAACCGTTCGTCGCTCCGGATCTCGGGAGCGGGTGTCATTTCTTCGCATCCTCGCGCCGGTGTCGGGTGAGCAACGTGAAATGAAGCGAGGAACCGACCGCGTCAGTCAGCTGCCGGTTCGGGACTGGACCGTTTTCGCGGGTCGCCGCGCTCGGAGCCCGGCTTATAGAACATCTTCCAGCCGGTCACACCCATGAACACGAGCACGAGCGGGGAGATGAACCCGAAGAAGTAGTACGGGGCATACTGGATGACCGGCACCCCGAGAACTGATGCCATGTAGACGCCGCCGGAACTCCACGGGACGAAGGCGGAGGTGGTGGTCCCGGAGGCTTCGACGGCCCGGGAGAGGTTCCGGCTCTCGAGGCCGTACTCGTCATAGAGGTTCCCGAGGGTCATGCCGGGCACGACGATGGCCATGTACTGCTCGGCCGCGAGGACGTTCATCGAGAAGGTGCCCACAGCCGTTCCGGCGGTGAGGCCGGCGACGCTTTCGACTGCCTCCCCGATGTAATAGGCGATCGCCGCGAGCACACCGGTCTCCTGGAGGATCCCCCCGAGGGCCAGTGCGGCCACCACGATCGTGATGACCCACACGGAACCGGTCAGCCCGCCGCTTGCAAGCAGGTCATTCGTCAACTCGACGCCCGTCTCGGGACTGGTGCCGGACTGGACCGTCGTCCAGGCCTCGGCGAAGCTGATCCCCTGGATCGTCATGCTGATGCCCACTCCGGCGAAGATCCCCGCGCCGAGAGATGGGAGTGCGGGATAGCCGTACACGGCGAGCGCGAAGGTGAGGAGGATCGGCAGAAACACGAGCGGCGAGACGACGTAGCTCCCGGCGATGGCCCCCTGGATCTCCGCGACCCGGTCGACCGGGATCGTCCCGCTCGCGTTCAGCCCCAGGACGACGAAGAGGACGAAGGAAATCGAGAAGGCGATCAGCGTGCCGGGCCGCATCGCCCTGATGTGGTCCATCAGTTCGGTGTTGGTCACGGCCGCAGCGAGGTTGGTGGTATCCGAGAGGGGTGAGTTCTTGTCGCCGGTGTAGGATCCCGAAAGGACGGCCCCGGCGGTCATCGGGGCGGGAACCCCCAGCCCGGTGCCGATCCCGATCATGGCGACACCGAGGGTCCCCGCGGTCGTCCAGGAGGAACCGATCGCGAAGGAGACGACCGCCGAGAGAGCGATCGTGAACGGGAGGAACACCTGCGGGGAGAGGAACTCGAGTCCGTAGTACATGATCGCGGGGATCGTCCCCGCGTCGATCCACGACGCGATGACCATGTAAATGACGAAGAGGATGAGGATCGCCTGCAGTCCCATTAGGATGCTTCGGCCGATGCCGTCGAGCAACTCGGTCCACGGATAGTCGAAGTAGTATCGCCCCAGCAACCCGGCGAAGGCGATCCCCCAGAGCAGGGGTATCTGTGGGTCGAGTTCGAGATAGATCATCCCGACGGCCAGAAAGAGGATCATCCCGACCACCGGGACGAGGGCCTCGGCGAGGGAGAGTCGTTTCTCCTCGGGCATTTCGGCGTAGGTCTTCGGCGTGAACTCCACTGACATCTGACGCTTCGGACAAACACGTACCCCTAATTATGAATTAAGATATCCCCGAGGGGTTGTGAGAAAACCACACCCGTTCAGGCGGGGGCCGGGAATCGGAGCGTGACTTCGGTTCCGACGTCCGGCCGATCGGGGGTCGAAAAACCGATTTCGCCGGCGGTGTCCTCGAGGACCCAGGTGACGAACCAGAGTCCGAACCCGTTGCTGTGGTGGAGTTGGGATTCCATCGAATTCGCTTCCCGACTCGGTTCGGTCTTCGGGAGTCCGGGACCGTTGTCGAGAACGGTCAGTTCGACGGGTCGCTCCGCGTCCGCATCGACGGAGACGGAGAGGGTGGCCCGTGGTTGGTTCGCGTCGTTGTGAACCGCCGCGTTGTCGAGCAACTCTTTGATCACGTCCTCGATCAGCGGCGTGGCCCGAACCGGCTGCTCGGCCGGGAGGTCACAGTCGATTTCCAGCTCCGGATGTCGAGCCTGCACCGTCTCGCAGGCGCGGTCGGCGTACTCGACGAGGTCGATTCTATCGGTGCCAAAGCGGTCGCCGCTGAGCAGTTCCTGGAGCTTTCGAGTCTGCTCTGCGAGGTCGAGCAGCCGGTCGTTCGCCTGCTGAATGCGGCCGGCTGCCGTCTCTCGATCGAGGTCTCCCTGGACCAACCGGTCCGCGTGCCCCTGGATGAGCTGGGTCTGGTGGCGCATGTCGTGTCGGAGCACGCGGTTGATGACGCTTAGCCGCTGGGCCAGTTCCGCGGCGTGCTCGCTCTCCGCCGTGAGATCCTGCTCCAGCTGGGTCCGGTGGGCGTCGTAGATGCCGACGAGGAAACCGAGAATCGCCCCGCTGATGGCGGCGTTCACGAGTGTGTAGAGGGCCGCGTCGAAGGCGAAATCGACGTACGTAAACCAGATGGAATTCGCCACGACGGCGGTGACGACGGCCGCCGTCCCGAGCACCGTCCACTTCGCGATGCGGAAGGCCTCATCGAGCAGGCCGTAAAGGAACAGGCCGAACCCACCGACGAACAGCGTGATCGCGAAAATCGTCGGGATCGCGACGCTGACCAGCCTGGCGGGGAGCGAGGGGCCAGGCTGGAGGGCTCGTGCCGTACTGAACGCCACGAGTACCCACGCCAACCCGAGCATCACCCCGTAGCCGACGTGTGACGTCCAGTCGGCGTCGGTCGGGGCGATCGTTCGATAGCCAACGGTCACACCACCGGAGTTTGCTGCCCCCTCCCAAAGATGTATCGGATTGTTGTTACAATTGGTATGTACCGTTAAACTGTTTACCGTCTTCAAACCGGATGACTGCTGGCAGTCGCCACGGACTTCCTGACACCTCGGCCACGGCCGTCGATCATTATTTATTGACTTTGATAGTTCTGGCCGGTCAGCGCGAAACCTCGACGGCTCGATCGAGGCCCCGCCGTTCCGCGCCCTCGAGCGTTTCGAAGGCCTCGTGGAGCCGCTCGTAGGTGTCCTCGAGGGCTTCGACGATGACTTTCGTCTCCGAGATGACCGGCATGAAGTTCGTATCGCCCCGCCAGCGGGGGATGACGTGAGTGTGGACGTGGTCGTTGATCGAACCCCCTGCGGCCCCGTCCCCGAGGTTCAGGCCGGTGTTGAACCCGTCCGGCGAGAGCGTCCGGTCGAGGGCTTCGATCGTCTGCTGGGTGAGCCGGGAGTGACCGAGGAGGGTGTCCTCGTCGAAGGATCGGTACTCGGCGACGTGTTCGAAGGGGATCACCATCGCGTGCCCGGGGTTGTACGGGTAGTTGTTCAGCAGGACAAAAGCCACGTCGTTGCGAGCGACGATGCGATACTCGCGATCCGCGTTCCGCTCCGGGAGTTCGCAGAAGGCACACCCCTCGATGTCGTCCATCGACGGGTCGCGTTCGACCCAGTCGATCCGCCAGGGGGCGAAGATCGAATCCATACCGGACACAGGCCCGGCCGGGAGGTAACTGTTGGGAACGGAGCCGGGCCGGCGAGTCGAACCGTCACTCGGTCGTGATCTCGACGCCGTCCTCGGTGACGATCACCGTGTGCTCGGCCTGGCTGATCAGGGAGCCACCCTCTCCCTTCAGGACCGGATAACTCTCCAGGACGTTCTGTTGGGTCAGTCGGTTCAGCGTCATGTCGGTCCGGCCGCCCTCGAACCACCGCGCCGCGAACGGGAGCCGGTCGTACTCCTCGACCACCGTCTCGAGCAATTCCCGGGCCTTCCGGTTGCGGACCGACCGCTCGGTCTGCAGGGAGTAGATCTCGGTCTTCTGGCCCTCCGAGACCGTGCCCCGACCGTCCGTGGCGAAGGGCTCGATCGCCACGACGTCGCCGACCTCGAGTTCGATTCCGGTGTCGACGCCCCGGTTCGGGATCGTCGGGCCCGTGTGGGCGTCGTACTCCTCGAGGCCGTGGCCGCTCAGGTTGACGACCGGGTTGAACCCCGCATCGTCGATCGTCTCTTCGATCGCTGCGCCGATCTCGCCGGTGTGGACGCCCGGCCCCGCCACATCGAGTGCGGCGTCGAGGGCGTCCTCGGCGGCCGCGACCAGTTCGTCGTGATCGCCCAGATCGACGGTTATCGCGGCGTCGGCGATCCAGCCGTCCACGTGGACCCCGAGGTCGAGACACACCAGGTCGCCCTCGGCGAACTCGGTCTCCTCGTCCCGGCCCGGCGTGGCGTGTGAGGCCTCCTCGTCGATGCTGATGTTCGCCGGGAAGGCCGGTTTCCCGCCGGCCTCCTCGATCCGTGCCTCGGCGAACTCGGCGACTTCGAGGTGGGTGACTCCCGGCTCCACGCGCTCGGCGGCCGCGTCCATCGTCTCCCGGAGGATGTCCCCCGCTTCCCGGTACTTCTCGAATCGCTCGGCGTCGAGATCCACGTCTGCCATGACACGGGATTCGCCGGAGAGGGCAAAAGTGCTTGTGGGTTGCCCCCTCGTCGGCGGACCCGATCCCGGGGCGGACCACTCAATCGGACCCGACAGCCGCGGTCTGCATGGCTTCGGAATTGAAGGCCTCGCCCCGGTTCCCCTCCCGATCGAGGACGATCAGGCCGGCTGTCGAGTCCGTCAGCTCCTCGAACGCTGTGAGGGCCCCTTTGGCTGCGTCGGCAGGAGTTGCTCCGGATTCGACGCGTTGGACGGCTAGCCGAGCCAGGGTGCTCCGGGCGATATCCTCACCCGCACCGGTCGCGCTCGCGGCAGCGGTCTCCCCGGCGAAAAAGCCGCTCCCGACCTGTGGAACGTCCCCGATACGCCCGGCGAGGGCGAACCACCGCCCCGCTGTCGACGTGCCCACCGCAATTTCCTCCCCGTTGGTGGCCACAGCCCCGACGGTGTCCGTGCCGCCGAACCGCTCGTACACCCATTCGAGCTGGGCTCGGGGACCCCCTGACGGGGGATCCGGGGCCTCGCTCCATCGCTCCCGAGAGTGCTCCGAGGACAGGTTTCGATCGATTTCGATTCCGAAATCGGCCGCCAGTTCGGTTGCGTGGCGGCCCGAAAGCAGGACGTGGGGCGTTTCCTCGAGGACGACTCGGGCGGCGCTGATTGCGTGTTCCACGCCGGGCATCGACGCCGCGGCGCCGATCTTCCCGTCGCCGGTCATCAGGCCCGCGTCGGTCCGGCTCACGCCGTCGCTTTGCACGGCCCCGCCGACGCCGGCGTTGAATCGGGCGTCCGTTTCGAGGCGTCTGATGGTGGTTTCGACCGCGTCGAGGGGCGTGTCGGCTGCCGCACCGTCGTCGACGGCATCGGCCAGGACAGCCTGCCGTTTCGCTGGCTCCCCCGAGGTGCCCCCTGCGCCCCCGTGTGCGATGACGTGCATACCGGCTCTTGGACCGGCTCGGCGAAAATCTCCCGGTCCGGGCGAAAGGCAGTCCTTTTGGGTGGGCCCGCTCTCCGCTCGCGTATGAGCGACGATCGCGTGTCGGTTCCCGAGAGTGGGGAACCGGTCACCTACGACGAAGCGAGCGACGAACTGCACGTCCCCGAGAACCCGATCGTTCCGATCATCCACGGCGACGGCATCGGGGTCGACGTGGGTCCGGCCGCACAGGAGGTCCTCCAGGCCGCCGCCGAGGCGACCGGCCGCCACGTGGAGTGGATGCGCGTGTACGCCGGCGAGCGCGCCCGCGAGGCGTACGGCGAGAACCTTCCCGCGGAGACCGTCGACGCCATCAGGGAGTTCCGCGTCGCGCTGAAGGGCCCGCTTACGACCCCGGTCGGGGCCGGGTTCCGGAGCCTCAACGTCGCGCTGAGACAGAAACTCGACCTCTACGCGAACGTGCGTCCGACCTACTACATGGAGGGGGTTCCCTCGCCCGTCAAGGCCCCCGAGCGGATGGACATGGTGACCTTTCGGGAGAACACCGAGGACGTCTACGCCGGGATCGAGTGGGAGGCCGGCACCCCCGAAGTCGAGCAGGTCCGAACCTTCCTCGAGGAGGAGATGGACGCCGAGGGCATCCACGAGGGCCCGGTCGGGATCGGCATCAAGCCGATCACGGAGTTCGGGACCAAGCGACTCGTCCGGGAGGCCATCGACTACGCCCTCGAAAACGATCGGGACTCGGTGACTCTCGTCCACAAGGGCAACATCATGAAGTACACCGAGGGGCAGTTCCGCGACTGGGGCTACGAGGTTGCCGAGGAGGAGTACGGCGAGGAGGTCATCACGGAGGACACCCTCTGGGAGGAGCGGGACGGGGAGGCCCCGGAAGACGTGCTCGTCGTCAACGACCGCATCGCGGACAACATGCTTCAGCAACTGCTCACCCGCACCGAGAACTACGACGTGCTCGCGATGCCGAACCTCAACGGCGATTATCTCTCCGACGCCGCCGGGGCTCAGATCGGCGGCCTGGGGATCGCGCCGGGTGCGAACTTCGGCGAGGGACGCGTCCTCGCGGAACCGGTTCACGGCTCCGCGCCAAAGTACGCCGGCCAGGACAAGGTCAACCCGACCGCGATGATCCTCTCCGGGCGGCTCCTCTTCGAGTACCTCGGCTGGAACGACGCCGCGGACCTGATCGGCGAGGCCGTCGAGCGGACCATCGCTTCGAAGTACGTGACCTACGACCTGCACCGGCAGATCGAGGGCGGGGAGAAGGCAAGCACGAGCGAATACGCAGCGCGGGTCGCCGAGACGATCGACGAGCTGGCCTGAAATCTCTTTCATCGGTTTCATAGATTTCATCCCTAACACTCTTTACACCGGGCGACCGATACGCATTCAACGATGTCCATCGACCGAGACACGTTCGAAAACACGAGTGAGAACGAACTCTCGGACCTTTCGGTCCCGGATCAGGTCCTGGGCTTTCTCGCTGCCAACCAGGATCGTGCGTTCGAGGCCCGAGAAATCGCCTCCCGGATCGGGGCTGGGGTGGGTGCGGTTAGCACCGCTCTCTCCCGATTGAAGAACCGGGACCTCGTCGAACACAAGGCGACGTACTGGGCGGTGACCGACGACGTCGACCGTCTCGAAGGATACAGTGGGTACGAACGGGCGACTGCGCTGTTCAACGATCAACTCGGTGACGAGGACAGGGAGGCGTGGCGCGAGCACGCCCCGAAGGAACCACACCCGGGTGCCGAGAACCAACAGTGACCGACGAAGAACCGACGCCTGTTTTCAGGCGGGGAGACGTGGTCTACGGTGTCGATCCGTTCAAGGGGACGGGGCCGGTCGACCCTGGCTCGTTCTCTCGAACCACGAGGGACGCCCGTTCCACGGTGAGCAGTACATCGTCGTGACCCTCACGTCGAGGTCCTGGCTGGACGGACTCATCGTCATTCCCGAGGAGCGTTGGCTTCGCGGTGGGACACCGAAGGAGAGTCGGATCGTCCCATGGGGTGTCCAATCGATCGATCACGCTGATATCGACTTCTGGCAGGGGCGTCTCGACGGTGGTCTCGTTGATCGAGCGGTCACTTCACTCGTTGAAGAACTTCAGTAGCAGGGTCCCAGTGCGATTCGACCGTTTGTCACTACCGCTGGTGAAAAATACGATATGGGGTTCCGTGTCTGTTGCGGGGGGCCGATTTCAACTGCCTGCTTCTCGAGATCACTCTGCCCAGTTCGGGTCCGTCCGGGGCGGACTGAACACGTCGATGCCCTCGGCGAGGGTGTCGCTCCTGTTTTCCACGGCGTGTGGCTCGTCGCCGGCGAGTCGATAGCTGTCGCCCGCTTCGACGATGACTTCCTCGCCGTCCAGTACGAACGTGAGTTCGCCACGAACCAGGTACCCCAGTTGCTCGTGGGGGTGGCTGTGTTCCGGAACTACTCCGCCCGGTTCGATCCGGTACTGCTGGACGTTGGCGCTCTCCCCATTCGCGAGCAGCCGCAACTGCACGCCGTCGATGGGTTCGGCCGTTTCGACGGCCGACTGTGGAACGTGGTCCATAGGTTGCTATTGGCCTCCGCATCGAAAAACGTACTCACCGTCTCACTGTTACTTTCCGCGCAATTTCGCACCAAGCTTATTCTATCGCGGCGCTCGAACCGCGAGCACCGTGAGATCCGAGAAGGGCGTGTCTTCGGGACCGTCGCCGTCGGCGTGTTCGGCCAGTTCGCCGAGCGTTAGTCGGGTCACCGATTCGTCCGCGTGGGTGAGTTTTTCGAGAACGAGGGTGTCGAGTTCGGGATCGGCCCCCGAATCCAGCAGGTCGGCGGCGATGTCCCCGGGCATCACGTCGTAGGGCCGCGGGAGCACCAGCAGGTTGCGCTCGCCGACGACCTCTCGCAGGCGTGCCAGGTCCGGTTCGATGTCTCCGGACTTGTGCAATGTGACGAAGCGCGTGTCTTCGAGGGGGGTTCGAGCCCGACTCGCAGCCATCTGGATCGCGGAGATGCCGGGGACGACCCGAACCGGTCGGTCGACCGCTCCCTCGACCTTCCCGAGGAACTGGTAGCCGGAGTGGTTCGGATCGCCCATGAGGACCGCAACCCCAGTCGCCCCCGCCGCCACCCGCTCGCCGAACGCTTCGAGGGCCTCGGCCTCGTCCTCGTAGCCACAGGTGAGCAACTCGGCGTCGGTGTGGTCCGCGATCATTTCGACGACCGTGGTGAAACCCACGACGACGTCGGCCTCCCGGATCGCGTCCCGGCCGCGCTTCGTGAGGAAGTCGGTGTTTCCCGGCCCGATTCCGACTGCAATGACGGGATCCTCGGCCGCGGGGTCCTCCGGCTCGGCGGCGGCCGCGGCGGCCGGATCGGGGCCCGAATCGAGGTCGTAATCGCTCATCGCTCGATCTCCCCCGCGTCCATGTCACTTGCCACGTGAATCAGTTCGTTCGCGAGCGCGGCCGCAAGCCCGCTGCCACCCCGCCGCCCGACGTTTGTGATCGTCGGAACCCCGTACTCCTCGCCGGCCTCACGGAGCCGGGCCCGGCTCTCCGCGGACTTGATGAACCCGACCGGGGTGGCCACGACGACGGCGGGCCGGGTCCCGTTCTCGATCCGGTCCGCGAGCGTGAGTGCCGCCGTCGGTGCGTTTCCGATCACGGCAATCGCGTCGTCGTAGATCCCCCGTTCCGCGAGCGAGATGACCCCCGCGGCCGTTCGCGTGAGCCCCTCGGATTCGGCGAGGTCATCACCCGCTCCCAGTGCGGTGTGCTTCTCGCAGTCGTGGTTGCGGTCGGTGATGCCGTGGCGGGGCATCGTGACGTCCGTGACGATCGGGTTGCCCGCGAGGACGGCTTCGGCCCCGCTGCGAATCGGATCGTCGGTAAAGCGCATGAGGTACTGGAACTCGGGATCGCCAGTCGCGTGGACGGCCTTCCGCCGAAATCGGTCCTCGAGGGTGTCCCCCGGCACGAGATGGGCGACGATGTCGAGGCTGGCCTCGGCGATGTCGGTCCCGTCCTGTGTCGTCGCTCCGAGGTCCGTCTCGTCTGCATCAGTCATCGGGCCACCTCCGGCCCGTCGGGCCCGGCTTCCAGGGCCCCGTCGACCTCGAGTTGCAGGTCACGGAGCCGATCGATCGTCTCCTGATCGGTCCTCCAGAGATCCCGGTCGATGGCCTCGAGGAGCGTTTCGGTCACGTGTTCGAGCGCCCACGGGTTTTCGGCCATGAACCACTCCTGTCGGTCCTCGTCAAAGGCGTACTCGGCCGCAATCTGCTCCCAGAGCGTGTCGCTGATGGCATCGGTCGTCGCGGCCCAGCCGAGGGTGATCTCGACCGTGTTTGCGAGGTCGCCGGCACCCTTGTAGTCGTGGTCTTCCATGCTGTCGATCCAGTCGGGATTGAGTACTCTGCTGCGCATTGTCTGTCTGAGTTTCTCGGTGTTCGTGTAGATCCGCGGTCGGTCGGGATCACTCGCGTCCCCGACGTACGAGGCGGGTTCGCTTCCGCTGCGGTCGGCGACGGCGCGTTTGAAACCGCCGTGGAAGGCATACCAATCCGAGCTGTCGAACTCGTCCTGTTCTTCGGTGTCCTCGAGTTTGACCGTCGCCTCGATCCCCTCGAGACGGGTTTCGAGTGCCTCGTGTGCCTCCTTCACCTCGCCCGATTCGTCGACGGCGTAGCCGCCCCAGGTCACAAAGACGTCGGCCAGGTCCGACACCTCGTCCCACTCGCCCGTCGTGATGGCCTTGTTCGTCCCGGAGCCGTAGCCACCGGGTCGAGTGGTGAACACGCGCTGAAGCGTCGGATCGCCCGCTCCGTTTTCCGCCTCGTCGCCGCCTCGCTCCTCAAGGTGGTGTTTCCGCACGAAGTTTTGCTCCGGCGGCTCCTCGAGGGCGGCGACCGTCTCGACGGCCTCCTGAACGAGTCCCGCGACGCCGGGGAAGGCGTCCCGGAACAGGCCCGAGATGCGGGTGGTGACGTCGATCCGGGGGCGGCCGAGTTCGGCGAGCGGGATCGGTTCTACCCCGTCCACTCGGCCCGCGTCGGTCCAGCGCGGTTCGACCCCGAGCAGGGCGAGGATCTGTGCGATCGTCTCGCCCCGCGTCCGGACGGTCGGGGTTCCCCAGGCGACGACCCCGACTTCCTCGGGGTAGGACCCCTCCGACTCGAGGTGGCGCTCGAGGACGCCATCTGCAATCGACTGGCCAACTCGCCAGGCGGCTTTCGAGGGAACTCCCCGCGGGTCGAGCGTGAAGAAGTTCCGCCCCGTCGGCAGGATGTCGGCGCCGCCGCGGGTCGGGGCGCCGCTCTTTCCCGGCGGAACGTAAGATCCCTCGAGAGCGGCGACCGTGTTCGACAGTTCGGTCCGGGCGGCCTCGATCCGTCCCACGAGGTCGGTCGCGATGAAGGCAAGGGCCGATTCGAGAGCCGCGACGGCCTCGGGGTCCCGCTCGGTCCCGAGCACCGGGAGGTCCTCGATCAGCGCGTCGATTTCGCGCTCGGAAACGTCGAATCCGCGATCGGCCAGGGCTTCCACGAGGTCGAGACTCTCCTCCCTGACGCGTTCGGCGGCCACGGAATAGTACAGTCCGAGGTCGGGGTCGTAGCGCTCCGGCTCCTCGATCATCCGATCGGCGGGGACGCCCATGGCCCCGGCCACGGCGTCCCGAAGGCTCGGAGCACCGGGGTTTTCGAACCGCGTGAGGGCGTAGAGGTACTCCACGAGTCGATCGCCGGTCGGTGGCTCCCCGAGCAGGTGGAGCCCCATCCGGATCTGGGTCTGTTTCACGTCGGTGAGGTACCCGTGGAGGGCACGCACCAACTCCGCCATCGCGACTGTCTCGCCGCTTTCGATCCCGAGGTCGGGGCCCAGGTCAGCCTCGGCAACCAGCGACCGAATCCGCGACTCGAGCCCGGCGAGGTCCGTCGGCGCGGCTCCGTCACGGTTCCGGTCGCGGTACTCCCGGACCAGCGCTTCGAGGTCGGCGAGGTCGTCGTGAATTCCGGCCGCCCGCATGGGCGGGGTCAGGTGATCGACGATCGTGGCATACGAGCGCCGGGTGGCCTGGGTCCCCTCGCCCGGATTGTTGACGATGTAGGGGTAGACGTTGGGCACGTCGTCGATGAGGGCGTCGGGCGCACTCGTCCCGTCGAGTCCGACGGTCTTCCCCGGCAACCACTCGAGGCTGCCGTGGGTGCCGAGATGGACGATCGCGTCGGCCTCGAAGGTCCGCTCGAGCCACGCGTAGGTCGCGACGTACTCGTGGGGTGGTTGCAGCGCGGAATCGTGGTAGACCTTTTCGGGGTCGGCCTCGAATCCCCGCGGCGGCTGGACGGTGACGAGGACGTTCCCGCACTCCACGCCCGGGATTTCGATCGGCGCGGTCGGCGGGCCGCCCCACTCCTCGCGAAGTGTTGCTCGCAGGTCCGAGTCGAGTGTCTCGAACCACTCCCGGTAGGTATTCGGTGTGACCTGTGCCACACCGGTCGGCCCTCTGTCCGGGTCCGTCCAGCGGGCGTCCCGGGTGAGCTGTCGAACGAGGCGTTCGACGATCGCCTGGCCGTCCTCGAACCGGTTTGTCACGTCGTATCCCTGCCGCTCGAGTGCCTCGAGGAGGGTGTCGAGACTCGCCGGCGAATCCAGTCCGAAGGCGGTTCCGATCCCGTCGTCGGATGGCGGGTAGTTGTGGAGGACGACGGCGATCCGTTTCTCGCTTGCCGGCGTCCGGCCGAGTCGGGCCCAGTTGGCGACGAGCCGGGCGGCGTGATCCACCCGCCCCTCGATGGGGAGATGTCGGAGCGGGGCCGTTCCGTTTACGGTCGAATCGTCGGGGGCACCCGCCCGTTCTTTCCCGCTGATCGGGTGGGTGACGACCACGCCGTCGAGTTCCGGGAGCGCCACGGAGAGCGCGAGTTCGAACGGCGGGAGCCCGGCGTCGTCCGCGTGATAGGCCGCCCGGGGCCGCATCGAGACCATCGCCTGCACGACCGGCACGTCGAGGGCTTCGAGAAAGCCGGTCGCGGTCGGATCGGTCGGCTCGGCCGCGGCGCGACCCCGCTCGTCCATACTCATCGAGTACATGAAGGTCGTGAGGATCGCATCCACGCGGGCGCCCGACTCCTCGGCGAACCAGTTCTCGGCGACCCAGGCCGCGTCACGGTCGTCCGGATCATCGGCGGTGGGTGCGGTAAACACCGGAAACGCGTTCACGCCCCGCGATTCGAGGGACCGGACGAGTGCATCGACGTAGCGGGTGTTCTCGAACGTCCAGTGGGTCTCGTAGAACCAGATGCCGACGGTCGGCCGATCCGGGTCGAAGGTTTCGCGAAATTCGTCGACCGTGGCGCCCGGATGGTCGGGGTGGTACACCCCGGTCTCCGGCAGGTCGACCGGTTCGTCGGCCGCCCAGGTGCCCTCGCCGAACTCGTCGGCGAGGTATCGGGCCATGTTCGCCACGTTGAGGACGCCCCCGCGCTCGAGATAGTCGGCAACCCGTCGCTGAACGGGCGGTTCGACCGTGGAATCGCCAGTTCCGTCTGCCGTCCCGGATCGGGACACGACGACCGGCACGC
Source organism: Halodesulfurarchaeum sp. (assembly GCA_034520565.1). Lineage (GTDB taxonomy): Archaea > Halobacteriota > Halobacteria > Halobacteriales > Halobacteriaceae > Halodesulfurarchaeum. Next base: position 304,516 of record JAXHNL010000002.1, on the reverse strand, counting down.
CCGCCTCCTGAACCCTCCGGCGGACCGATTCGAAGTCCGGCAGCCGCGATTCCGACCCGTGGAGAAAGAACACGGCCACGTCCTGTTCGGCCAACCGCTCGGTGAACCGCGAGACGGCTGCCTGATCAGCCAGATCCGCCCCCGACCGAACCAACAGATCGATCCCGGAGAGGCGCTCCGCGGCGGCCCGGATCGCGGACACCGGCTGATCGGTCGCCGTGTACAGCCCGATGGAACACATCCTTATTATAGTTGGATTGGGTTACTACAAGTATGGTTGGGTTTGGATCCGCCGTCCCGTTCCCCGAGATCGTGGGGCAGGAGCGACTCAAGCGGGTGTTGCTCGCGGTGGCGGCGAACGACGCGATCGACGGACTGCTCGTCCGCGGGGAGAAGGGGACGGCAAAGTCGACGGCCGTCCGGGGACTGGTCGACTTGCTGCCGACCCAGCGGGCGATCGCGGACTGTCCCTACGGGTGTCCGCCGGACGAACCGGCCCAGCAATGTGAGTCGTGTCGGGGCCGGGACGATCCACCCGTCGAGGAGCGCCCGGTTCCGCTCGTGACGGTGCCACTCGGGGCCACGCGGGAGCGGGTGGTCGGTTCGCTCTCGCTTTCGGATGCGCTCGACGGCGAATCGACCTTCGAGCCGGGCCTGCTCGCTCAGGCCAACCGGGGCTTTCTCTACGTGGACGAGGTGAACCTCCTCGAAGACCACCTGGTCGACGTCCTCCTCGATGCGGCCGCGAGCGGTGTCAACCGCGTCGAGCGGGACGGGATGAGCGAGACCCATCCGGCCGAATTCACGTTGATCGGGACGATGAACCCCGAGGAGGGGGACCTTCGCCCCCAACTCCGTGACCGCTTTGCACTGCAGGTTGACGTCGCCGGGAGCGAGAATCTCGACGAACGGGTCGCGATCGTGGAGGCCGCACTCGACCGCGAGCGCGACGATTCCGGAGCGGGGCCCGAGGCCGAACTCGACCAGTTGCAGCAGCGGATCGAGCCGGCCCGCGCCCGCCTTCAGGAGGTGTCACTCCCCCGGGACCGGGCGGAAACGATCGCGGAGGTGTGTGTCGACGCCGGGGTGGACGGCCACCGCGGCGACATCGCGGCGGCCCGCGCGGCCCGGACCTTCGCGGCGCTGGATGGCAGAGACCGGGTGACCGAGCACGACGTCGAGGACGCCCTCGAATATGCCCTCCCCCACCGGCTCCAGAGTCGCCCCTTCGAGGAGACCGAGCCCCTCGAGGACGTGCTGAACGATCACTTCGGGGACGACCGGGAGGCGAATTCGACGCCGGATGACGAGGCTCCGGGTGAGTCGGACGGAACTGACCCGTCGACGGAATCCGGCGGCGACGAAGCGGGGGACGGCGGCACAGCGGGACACGGGGAGCGTGACGACCGCGCTGCTGGCGAATCGGACGGACCCGAACCCGACGAGTCGCCGGACCCGGATTCGGAAACCGGAATGGAAGGGACACGGCCCCCGGCGCAGGAACCCGAATCCGGGACCGACGGTTCGGTCCGGCAAGCCCCCGAAACCCCTTCGGACAGTGGTGGGGACGGGGCCGAAGATCCGAGGGAGGACGACCCGTCGCAGGGGGACGAGGACCGAGCGGGCGACGCCAACGAGGAGCGATCCGCGCGCCCGCCGTCGACGCCGGCCGCCCAGTCCGCGTCGGTCGGTGAGAGTGCGGCACCGGAGCTCGCCGTCGAGGAAGCGCCGTCGACGGGGTCCTCGGGCAGTGAGGCCGGGCGGGTCGAGTCCGAGCCGGCCGTCGGCGAAAGCGGCCCCCGGATCCGGACCGAGCCGGCCGAGTCCGCCGAGACGGTCGACGTGGCGGCGTCGGTTCGAGAGAATGCGAAACGGGGGAGGACGCCCCTCGAGCGGCGGGATCTCCGGCAGTCGGTCAGGGCCGGATCGGCAACCACGCTGGTGGTCTTTGCCGTCGACGCGAGCGCCTCGATGGGACCGGCGATGCGCGCGGCGAAGGGAACCGTGCTCGAACTGCTGAAGGAGAGCTATCAGGAGCGCGACGAGGTGGCCTTCGTCGCGTTCGCGGGTGCGGAGGCGGAGGTGCTGCTTCCGCCGACGGACAGCGTCTCGCTCGCCGCCCGCCATTTGAAGGACCTTCCGACCGGCGACCGGACGCCCCTTCCCGCCGGGCTCGACACCGCGCGAGCGGTCATCGAACGGGCCGATCCGGCGGCGAGCGTGGCCGTCGTCGTGACTGACGGCCGGACGAACGTGGCCGGGGGCAGTCCCACGGAGGCGACCCGGGAGGCTGCACGGGCTCTCGGTGACCGGGCCGAGGAGGTGGTGGTCGTCGACGCGAGTCAGCCCGGGGACCGGGCGAATTTGGTCGAGGACGTCGTGGCCGCCGCGGACGCGACGGCGATCCCGCTGGAGGATCTCTCCACGGAGTCGGTGCGGTCGGTCTCTCAGTCCGCCGGCGAATAGAACGAGCGGTGCAGCTAGTTGTCGCGCTCCTCGTGGGAGTGGTCCTGTGAGTGCTCGTGCCCGTCAGCCTGGCCGTGCCCATGCCCGTCACCATGCTCGTGCCCGTCAGCATGGCCGTGCCCGTCAGCCTGGCCGTGCCCATGCCTGTCACCATGCCCGTGCCCGTCAGCCTGGCCGACAGCATGCTCGTGACTGGAGTCCGTTTCGTGACCGTGATCGTGTCCTTCTTCGCCGTGGCTGTGATCGTGCCCGTGCCCGTGGTCGTCGCTGACGTGGGCAAGCGTGTGCTCCAGGGCGTGGACGAAGGCCTTCTCGCCGCCCACCTCGTCCGCGTAATCCGCGAGTGTCACCTTGTAGATGCAGCGATCGCAGGGCATCGACACCGCGCCCTGGCGGGCCTCCATGACCCGGTGTTCGAGCGCCCGGATGAGTCGGTCGTCGAGTCCGAGGACGCCCGTCGTGGCGGTCTCGATGGTCGGATGCTCGTCGTCGAAGGCCTCGGCTTCGTCGTGAATTCGGCGGGTGAGAACCCCGTCACCGAGCATGTACGGGACGACGATGGTTCCGTCCGGGTCGTGGCGGGCGACTTCCTCGAGTGTGCGATCCAGGCGCGGCTCGGTGATTCCGATGAAGGTCGGTTCGACGCGGGTGTAGGGCCGTCCCTCCTGGATCAGTCGAGCGAGGCGGTAGGCCTCGGCGTTGGCGTCCGGGTCGCTCGATCCCCGGGCGACGAAGACGACCGCGACGTCGTCGGTCTCGGGGTCGGCGTCCATCTCGGCTGCCGCCGCGGCGATCCGGTCGCCGACGATTTCGATCAACTCCGGGCGGGCCCCGAGGTTGGATCCGTAGGCAAACTCGACGTCTGGATAGGCCTGGCGGGCGTGCTGGACGAAAAGGGGGATGTCGTTTTTGACGTGGCCTGCCGCGAAGAGGGAGAGCGGAACGACCGTGACCGAGTCAGACTCGGGCGCCAGCGTCTCGATCGCCTCGTCCACGAGCGGTTCGGTCAGCTCGATGTAGGCGGGCATGACCCGTTCGCCCAGTTGGTCCTCCAGGGCGGCCGCGACCTGCTTGACTTGCTCGTTCGATTCCTCGCGTCGAGAGCCGTGTCCGGCGAGTATCACCGGCGTGTTCGTCGTCTGTGACATGGTCAGTAGTCGTACTTGCGCTCGTAGCCGCGAGGGGTGACCAGCTGATCGCCCCAGACGCGGGTTTCCTCGGTCCCGACGACGATCGTCGAGGTCATGTCGAGGACGTCCGAGCCCCCCAATTCGGGGAGTGTCCCGAGGTCGGTGATGTGCGTTCGCTCGTTCTCCCGTCCGGCACCGCGGACGATGCCGACCGGCGTGTCCGGTGGGCGGTGCTCCAGCAGGATCTCACAGGCAAGCTGGAAGTTTGCCGCTCGGTTCGGGCTCCACGGGTTGTAGATCGCGAGGGCAAATCCCTCGGGGGCGACGGCCCGGAGTCGCGACTCGATCTCCTCGAGGGTGGTGAGGTGATCCGAGAGGCTGATCGTCACCGCGTCGTTGACCAGCGGGGCGCCCAGCCGGGCTGCACTCGACTGTGCAGCCGTGACCCCCGGAACGACCTCGTATTCGACGGCATCGGGCGCAACCCCCCTGGATTCGAGCACTTCGAGCACCAGCCCACCGAGCGCGTAGACGTTGGGGTCGCCGCTGCCGATCAGCGCGACGTCGGCCCCGTCGAGGGCTCGCTCCACTGCGGTCTCGGTACGAGAGACCTCCGTGCCCATCCCCGTCGCGTAGACGTCCTCGGCGCCTTCGATGAGGACCTCCGGCAACAGGTCGACGTAGGTCTCGTACCCGACGATCTGGTCGACGGATTCGAGTGCCTCCCGTGCCCGGATCGTCATTCCGTCCGGGTGGCCCGGGCCGAGTCCAACCGCGAGCAGTCTGCCGGTGGTTGCTGTCGTTCGATTCGTCGCCTCGGGCGACTCGGTCGTCTCGGATTCGGTTGTTGCAGCGTTCGTGTCAGTCATTGTGGATCACCTGCCTGCAGTGCAGTCTCGTCGCCTCGCGGGGTCACCAGAAACGGCCGCCCGCCGCCTGTGGGACGAAGCACTTGCGAATCCGCCGTCCCCACGATGGCGAGCGTGCCGGGTGTCTCCGGCGAGAGTTCCTCGGCTGCGGTGCCGAGCGTCGATACCGCCACCGTCTCGCCACGTTCGGCTCGGCCCTGGCCGCCTCGACCGACGTCAGCGAGGAGGGCGACCGGCACCGAATCTGTGCGGTGCTCGCGGATCGTCTCGATGGCCCCGTCGAAGGATCGCCAGCAATTGTACAGGGCGATGACGAACCCGGTTTCGGCTGCGGCCGCGAGCTTCCGGTCGATCTCGGCCTGTTTCCGGTGGCTCGTCGAGAGGGAAATCGTACAGAAATCGTTCGAGAGCGGGGCACCGAGGACGGCAGCTCCCGCGAGGGCCGCGGTCACGCCCGGAATCACCTCGATCGGGATCTCGCCTTCAGCCTCGGTTTCGGCGAGGGCGAAGAGGAGGTCGGACTTGCCGTAGACCGTCGGATCGCCGCCGGAGACGTGGACGACAGTCTCCCCGGTCCCGACACGGTCGAACGTCCGTCTGGCCCGGGCTTCGAAATCCCTTCGCGAGGAGTCGAGGACGACAGGGCCGTCGCTCCCTCCAGCATCGGACAGCAATCCATCCCGTGCCAGAAACTCCTGATACAGCGGGGCTGCATAGACCGTATCGGCCGTTCGGATCGCCTTGCGAGCCCGCGTGGTCAACTGGTCCGGGAGCCCCGGGCCGATCCCGACGATTTTGAGGATCCCCTGCTCATCAGTTTCCGACCCCCCGGATCCAGGTCGGGCGAGGCGTTCGGCCTGGGGCCACTGGGTCATCGGCCGATCGCCACCGTGACAGAACCGTCGAATCGTTGCTTCGGGGCGAGCAATTCGTGCTCGCGCCCACCCGCGGTGGCGCTTGCCTCGGCGATGCCCGGCCACCCTGTCAGTTCCGGCGCTTTCGACTCGCTGGGGCCCGCAAAGCGCTCCAGGGTCTCCTTCTCGAAGGTGACGAGCCCGAGATCCAGTTCCGCCGCCGCCTCTCGAAGACCGGGCTCTTCTGCCTTCAGCACTCCCGTCGCGACGAACTCGACGTCCTCGATCTCCCGTCCGATCTCGTTCAGCGCGTCGAGCCAGGCCGATCGGCAGGTCTCGGCGTCGGTCCCCTCGCGGCATCCCGTTCCCAGGACCAGCTCCCCCGACCCCGACCGCCGGAGCACCGTTACGTCCTCCGAGACGAGTACCGCCCGGGGTCCATCCAGCCGCTCGACGGGCCCCAGCTCGTTCCGGAGGACCGCCATATTCGTCGCCACCGTCGAATCCGGCGTCTCGACACTCGCTTCGAGCGCGGCAGCCCGGGTCTCCACCGCCTGCTTTCCGGCGGCTTCGGTTGCGGTCGTCACCGCCGGACGGGCCCCGAGATCGGCCAGTTCCTCGGCCAGTCGGTTGCCACCGTGATGGCCGCCCACGAGCGGAATCGCCCACGTGAACTCGCTGTCCACTGCCACGACGGCCGGATCCGCCCACTTGTCGGCGAGTAGCGGGGCGATCTTGCGGACGACGATTCCGCTCGCCATGAGGGAAACGATCGCGTCCCGGTCCCAGACGTGCTCGAAGATCCCGTCCTCGTAGGCATGCAGCTCCACGGTTCGACCTGCCGTGGAGAGGCGCTCCTCGATGTCGAGTGCGACGTCCAGATCTCGTTCGAAGGCCACGATCGCGATCGACTCGACGCGGTGTTTGCCGCTCACGCTCGGTCACCCGGTTCCGCGGATTCCGCCGTGGCCCATCCACCGTAGAGATGCGAACGCTCGTAGTCTCCTCCGGTGACTGCCTCGCCGATCAGGACGAGTGCGCTCGACTCGTAGCCGGCGTCCGCGACCGTCTCGGCGATGTCCGCGATCGTCCCGGGCAGAACGTCCTGATCGGGCCAGGAGGCATGGTAGACCACGGCGACCGGCGTGTCGGGATCCTCGCCGGCCTCGAGCAAGCGCTCCATCGTCTCCTCGATCGCGTGGGTGCCGAGATACACGGCCGTCGTCACGTCGCCCATGCCGACGAACTCGGTCACGTGGTCGTTTTCGGCGTCGAGGGTCCGCCCCTTCGGCCGGGTGATGGCGACGTGATTGGCGATTCCGGAGAGGGTGAGTTGCGTTCCGAGGGTCGCACTCGCGGCGAAGGCGGCGGTGACTCCTGGAACGACGTACGCCGGGACGTCTGCCTCGGCCAGTGCGTCTATCTGTTCGAGTGCGGCGCCGAAAATCGACGGATCGCCGCTGTGAAGCCGAACGACGCGTTCGCCGTCGTGATAGGCCGTCGCCATCAGTTCCACGAGCGTTTCCAGTTCCTTCCCGGCGCTGTCGACGTGCCGGGCGTCGGGCGCGTAGGTGTCGAGAATCTCGCTGTTGACGAGCGAGCCGGCGTGGACGACGAGGTCGGCGTTCTCGAGTGCCTCGCGACCGGCCACGGTCACCAGTTTTGGATTGCCGGGCCCAGCACCGACGAAGGGGATCCCCTCTCCTGGGTCCCAGGGCAGTTCTGTCATGCTGTGCCCCCCGTTGCCTGCTCGGCGTAGGCGATCGTGAAGTAATCCGATTCGGCCAGTTCATCCGGGTCGCTCGTGACTGTCGGCTCGTCCATGAAGAGCCGGCGGCCATAGGTCACCTCGTAGCCGGCCTCGGTCAAGTCCGCGTGGATCCCGGGTACGTCAGTGACTTTCAGGAGGAGCAACTGCGCAGGGGTCCGGTCGGGCACTCCCGCCTTGGCCTCCCGGACCGCGAGCGACGACGCGTCGATCCGAGCGTCGAGGACGGTGGCGAAGGCCGTCACGACGCTCACTCCTGGAACCGTCCGGACGTCGACTTCCGGGTACGTCTCCAGGGCGTCTTCGAGGTAGCTAAAGGTGGAGTAGACGTTCGGGTCGCCGACGGTGGCGAATGCGACGTCACCATCACGGGCGATCGGCGCGACCGTTTCTGCCGCCTCGGCCCACGCAGCTTCGAGTGCTTCCCGATTTTCCGTCATCGGAAACTCCAGTCGCTCGATCGAGTCGGTGTAGGGGGACCCAAGCCGCGCTGCCAGTTCGCCGGGGGCAAACACGGTGGTCGCTTCCTCCAGGATTCGGGCTCCTTTTACCGTTACCAGTTTCGGGTCGCCCGGTCCGAGACCGACGCCGTAGAGGGTCATTTCTCCCCCGTGCCGGGTTGTCCACTGATCACGAACACCGGTCGGTCGGGGACGATCGCGGTCTCGCCGGCGAGGTCCTCCCCGCGCCCGATCGAAATCCGGCGAATTTCGGGATCGAACGCCAGTTTTTCGAACGCCTCGATGGCTCGCGTGGCCGTTTCCAGGCGAGCCGCGTTGAGCACGACGATCCGCGGTGTGACCGCCTCGACCCACTCGAGGACGGCCTCGAGCTGTCGTGTTCCGCCGACGAAGACCGCATCGGTTCCGTCCGGAAGCCCGTCCGGGGCGGTGGCGTTCCGGACCGTCACCGACCCCTCGCAGTCCGACGCCTCGAGGTTCGTTTCGATCGCGTCGACCCGTCCGGGGTCGCGCTCGATCGCCGTCACCCGGGCCCCGGTCCGTGCGGCTTCGATCGTCACGGCCCCGGTTCCGGCACCGACGTCGACGAAGTGGTCCGCCGGCCCGAGATCGAGCGTTCGCAGGAGAATCGCCCTGATTTCGGGTTTCGTCGGGCCCGGCGCCGTCGATTCTGGTAGCGAAATCCCTCCCATCGTCTGGGTCATCCGCCCGATCGATTAAAACAATTGCGTTTGGAATAGCACAAATACATCTTCTTTCGGTCCCGGTCAGAGCGCCCACGTCCGGAGCGCATACTGGTCGGCGGTGTCCCGATCGATGTCCGTTCCCCCGTAGACGATCGTTCCCTCGTAGAGGACGGCGAGTCGATCGGCGACCGAGGTCGCAAACCCGACGTGGTGGGTCGAGAGCAGGACTGTCACGCCGTCAGCGAGGAGGGACTCGATCAGGTCGACGAAGCGCTTTGCACCCGCACCGTCGAGGCCCGCCGTCGGTTCGTCCATCACGACGTAGTCCGGGTCCATGGCCAGTACGCCGGCCAGCGCGACCCGCTTCTGTTCGCCGTTGCTCATCGTGTGTGGGTGCCGATCGCCGGCGTCCGGGAGGCCGACCCGGGCGAGGATCGCATCCACGTCGACGTCGCCGGCGATTCCGACGTTTCGCGGGCCGAAGGAGACGTCCTGTCGGACCGTCGGCGCGAGCAACTGGTCTGCGGGGTTCTGGAAGACGAATCCGACTCGCTGGCGAACCTCGTCCAGCCGGGCTTCCTCGTCGGTCACCGGCTCGCCGTCCACGAGGACCCGACCGGATGCCGGTCGGAGGAGGCCGTTGAAATGCTTGAGAAGCGTCGATTTCCCCGCACCGTTGGGACCGAGGAGCGCGGTCACCTCGCCCGTTTCGGCTGCGAAATCGACCCCCCGGAGCACCGGCGTCTCGTGGTAGCCGAACCGGACCGCTTCCGCCGCGAGCGTCACAGCACTCGCACCCCCACCAAGAGTGCCAGGATACCGATGGAGAGGCCGTAGCCGCTGCTTTCGACCGTCGCAGCGGCGGGTGGCGTTCCCGAATACCCCCGGGCCGAAAGCGCCTCGCCCATGGTCCCCATCCGGTCGAACGTCCGCACGAACAGGGTCGACGCCAGAAGCTTCGTCGTGCGGATCGTGGCCCGTCGGTTCGCGTACCCGATCCGGGCCCTCGCGGCGGTTCGCATCCGTTCGGCCTCCGCGAAGACGGTGGCGATCCCCCGATAGACGTAGAGCAACAGCTCCACGAGTACTGTGGGCAGGCCCGCCCGCCGGAGCGTGGCGACCACCGTCGAGACCGGCGTCGAGGCGATCAGGAAACTGAGGACGACGAGCGAGGAAACCGACCTGAATAGCGTGTCGAGGGCCGTCTCGAGGCCGCCCGTGGTCACCGTGAACGGTCCGAGTGCGAAAAGCGGCGCTCCAGGGCCGGTGACGAGGATGACCGCGAGCCCCGGCGCGAGAAAAAGCACCGGCAGCGAGAGCCACCGGAGTGGCCGAACCCCCACGGCGTCGATCGCGAGTCCCAGAAACACGGCCGCGGTCGTCGCCTGTGCCAGCCGGGAGGGTGCCGTGATCGTCAACCCGAGGGCAGCGAGCACCAAGTAGACCTGGACTGGTCCCCGGATCGCCGGCGTGGCCGACTGTTGGACGCCCTCGAGTGTCTTGTGCATGTCAGTCCTGTGGGGTGGCGTTCAGGTAGTAGCCGATAATTCCTCCGCCGATGGCTGCCTGGATGCTGAAGAGGACGGACTCGATCTCACCGGACGGGGGCGTCCAGATCGGATCGACCCAGCTCTCGTAGTCGGGATCGTGATCGGAAATCGCCTCCATCCCGGCCCCGTCGGCCCCGCCCCAGGCTCCCAGTTCTGGAGCGAGTATCGGCACGAGCAGGAGCCCCAGCACGAGTACGCCTGCGAGAATCCCGAGCCGGTTCATGTCGCGACACCCAGTTTCGCCTCCACGGCCGGCTTGACGGCGACGAGCTGTTTGACCATCGCCGCGGCGATCACTCCCTCGACGACGCCGATCGGGAGTTGGGTGACGGCGAAGATGGCGGCGAAGTTCCCGGTCGCCGCGAGCACCCCCTCGATGCCGCCGCCTGCCGGAAACGCCGCGCCGAGTTGAGCCGACGTGACGAGGTAGGTCGTCCAGTTCGCCAGGACCGTGGCCACGAACGTCCCGGTAACGACACCCGAGTGGTCCCGGACGACCCGGTACCCGAGCCACCCGATCAGCGGCCCGACGATCCCCATCGAGACGACGTTTGCCCCCATGGTGGTGAGACCGCCGTGGGCGAGCAACAGCGCCTGGTACAGCAGGACGATGACCGACAGGACGGCCGTGACAGCCGGGCCGAACAGCACGATGGCGATCCCGGTCCCGGTCGGATGTGACGTGCTGCCGGTGACCGAGGGGAGCTTCAGCGCCGAGAGCACGAACATGAACGCCCCGGCCAGTGCCAGCATCGCCATCCGTTCCGGCTCGGCCCGGGCGAATTTGGCCACCCGGTAGGTTCCGTACGCCACGAACGGGAGCGCGACGACGGTCCAGATCGCCGCCCAGACCGGGGGCAAGAACCCCTCCGCGATGTGCATGAGTTGGCTGAGCCTTCTCGGCCCCCCATGAAAACAATTATGATTGCGATAAACAAAATTAGATTTAATAGGGACGGCCGTGGAGCATGAGGGAAGGATGGAACAGTCACGGGACGGAACCAGGCACGAACGTGGCCCGCCGTCGGCTGATTCGAAGGGCGGGAGAACCCCTGTGTCGGGCGACGCGGCGAGCGCCGGGGAAAAACCGCCGGTGGAGTCCGCGACCGTTCCGGCGGGCACGATCAGCGGGGACACGCCCGAGCCCCCGGTGGGCCGGGCGATGACGCGCCTGAACGGGCAAGTCGCCGCGGGCGAGGGCCACTCGAAGACAGTTGGGGGACTCGCACGGACTGGGCCCGGAGAAACCCCCGCGGACCTGTGGCCGGGACGATCCGGGTCGATCGCGCTCGTGGGCGCCGGGCCGGGTGATCCGGGGCTGTTGACGGTCCGGGCCTGGCGGCTGCTGGGGACTGCCGACGTGGTGCTCTATGACTCGCTGACGAGTGCGGCGATCATTCACTCGCTTTCGGGGGTCGAATGTATCGACGTCGGCAAACGGACCGAACCCCGGACCACCCAGGCGGACATCCACGACCTGATGGTCGCCCGCGCCGAGCAGGGTGAATCGGTGGTTCGGCTGAAGGGGGGCGATCCCGTGGTCTTCGGTCGCGGCGGCGAGGAGGCCGAATACCTCGCGGGCCACGACGTGCCGTTCCGAGTGGTCCCCGGAATCACGAGTGTGGTCGCGGCTCCGGAACTGGCCGGGATTCCGGTCACCCACCGGGACATCTCCTCGAGCTTCACCGTCATCACCGGCCACGAGGCCGCCGGGAAGACCGAGAGCCACGTCGATTGGGACGCTCTCGCGGAGCGAGTCGCGGGCGGCGAAACCCTCATCGTTCTCATGGGCGTCAAGCGCCTCCCGGATTACGTCTCGCGACTCCGTGACCGAGGGGTCCCGGCGGACGTCCCGACGGCGATGATCGAGAAGGTCACGTGGGACCAGCAACAGACGGTCACGGGCACGCTCGGAACGATCGTCGAACGGGCAAATTTGACGGGGATCGAGCCCCCGGCGACGACGGTCATCGGCGAGGTGGTCTCCATGCGCGATCGCGTCCCGGACATTAACTGGGCCGACGGCAGCGCCCGCCCGTCCGGGGAACCATGATTCCGCTCTTCCACGACTTTCAGGGGAAGGAGGTCGTCGTTTTCGGCGGTGGAAGAGTCGCCGCCCGGAAGGCGTCGCTCTTCGGGTCCGAGGCGGACGTGGTCGTCGTCTCGCGGGAGTTCGACGACCGGTTCGCCGAGATCGACTGCCGGACGATCGAGGCGGAAATCGACCCCGAGGAAGCAGCGACCCACGTCGCGGACGCGTTCCTCGTCGTCCCGGCGACCGACGATGTCGAACTGAACGCGGCCATCGCCGACCGAGCACGAGCGGCTGGTGCGCTGGTCAATCCCGTCGATGAACCCGGGGAGACGGTCACGCCGAGCGTGATCGACGGCGAGCACGTGACCGTCGGCGTTTCGACTGCGGGGAGCAGTCCGGCGGTGAGCAAGTACCTCCGTCGCCGGCTCGCATCCGAAATCGAAGCCATCGATCCGATGGTGCCATTGCAAGCCAACCTGCGAGACGACGCGACGGACCTGGAGGAAGCCGAGCGCCGGGAGTTCCTCTGGGACGTGCTCGAGGACGACCGAATCAGGTCGGCACTCGGGGACGGCGACTGGGACCGGGCAACGCGTCTCGCGGAGGAGCATCGACCATGAAGGGGTTTGTCCTCGCCGGCACTGCCTCAGGCGTGGGGAAGACGGTTGCCTCGCTGGTCGTCATGACGGCTCTCCAGGAGGTGGGCCAGTCGGTCCAGCCGGCCAAAGCCGGCCCGGATTTCATCGACCCCAGCCATCACCGCGAGGTCGCCGGGCGGCCATCCCGGACCCTCGACGTCTGGATGCAGGGGCCGTACGGCCTCCGGCGGAATTACGCCCGCGGTAGTGGGGATATTGCCGTCGTCGAAGGGGTGATGGGCCTCTATGACGGCGACGCGTCGAGCACCGCCATGGTCGCCGAGACTCTCGATCTGTCGGTGGTGCTCGTCGTCGACGCCAAGGCGGGTATGGAGAGCGTAGCCGCGACGGCACTCGGGTTCGAGCGCTACGCCGAGCAGGCGGGTCGAGACATCGACGTGGCCGGAATCCTCGCCCAGCGGGCCCACGGCGGGCGTCACGAGCAGGGAATTCGGGAAGCGCTACCGGGGCATTTCACCTATTTCGGTCGGGTGCCACCGGACCCCGATCTCGAGGTTCCCGACCGCCATCTCGGGTTGCACATGGGCGAAGAGGCGCCGCTCCCACGCGATACATTGCAGGATGCAGCGACACACGTCCGGACCGACCGACTGCTCGATGTCGCCCGGGAGCCGGTTGCAGCGCCCGCCGACACGGAGCCACCTGATTCAGGCGCGTGTGTCGCGGTTGCCCGCGACTCGGCGTTTTCCTTCGTCTACCCGGCGACGATGGAGCGGTTGCGCGCTGGCGCGACAGTCGAGACGTTTTCGCCCGTGGCCGGCGATCCCGTTCCCGACTGCGACGGGATCTATCTTCCGGGCGGGTATCCGGAACGGTTCGCGGCCGAACTCGAGGCCAGGTCTTCCCTCGACGAAATCCGTTCCCGGGCCGAGTCGGGCATTCCAGTCTTCGGCGAGTGTGGCGGCCTCATGGCCCTCTCGGAATCCCTCGAAACTACCGCGGGCGAGCGCTACGAGATGGCCGGCGTGCTTCCGGCCGACATCGAAATGGCCGACCGGTACCAGGCACTCGATCACGTCGAACTTTCGGCCGACCGGCGGACGGTCACTGCCGACCCGGGCGATCGGCTCCGTGGCCACGAGTTCCACTATTCGACGGCGGCACTCGACACCGACGCGAAACTGGCCTTTTCGATGGTGCGCGGCGACGGACTGGCTGACGGCCGCGATGGATTGACCGAATACGATACGGTGGGAACGTACGCACACGTCCACCCGGAAAGCGGGGCCTTCGACACTTTCCTCGACCGACTCGGGGAGCACTGAGCACCTCGTCAGCCTCGCCACTTCTCCCACCTCGAGGTTTAACTACGAGGAGGGACCACCTTCGTGCATGTACGCGGTGGTGGGCTGTTCGAACTGCCAGGCTCTCTGGATCGTCGACGGACGCCCCGAGACGACCAGTTGCCCCCGATGTCGGACCCGGCACGAATTCGATCGCCTCAAGCAGTTCGTCAGGACCGAGGACCGGGAGGAGGCCCGGGAGGTCCGGGCGGCGATGCTCGCCTCGGCCCAGGGCCGCGAAGCGGCCTACGAAAAGCTGGACTCGATCGCCGCGATGGAAGCGGAACTCGACTCTGCGGGCGTCGACGACGAGGAGTACCTCGCCGAACACGGAATCGATCCGGAAGCGATCGCGGCGGCGGGTGAACGGAATTCCGGCGGCTCGAACCGCCGTCGCGATCGAATCCTCGACGCGATCGACGCCCTCGAGGAACCGACCGAGGGGCAGGTCGTCGAGTACGCGAGCGAGTGGGGCGTGCCGGCCGAGGCGGTCCGAACCGTCCTCGAGAAGCTCGCTCGCGAGGGTACGATCGTCCAAGGTCCCTCGGGGTACCGCCGGCTCTGAGTTCGGTCGACCCGTCAATTGGCGGCTCTTCGAGGCGGAGAGGGCCAACCGTTTTGGCCTCCGGGCCGTCCGGTGAGGTATGGCTGCACCCGCCGACACGATTTTCGTCGATGGCGAGGTTCACGTCGACCCCGGCGAGGATCGGACCGAGGAAGCGCTCGCCGTTCGGGATGGCACCGTCTGCCGCATCGCGGACACCTACGAGGTCGAGTTTCTGGAGGGCATCGAGACCCGACGCGTCGACCTGGACGGTCGCACCGTCCTCCCCGGGTTCGTCGACGGCCACGCCGACCTCTTCCGGCTCGGGCAGCGTCTCCGGGGGTCCGAGGACGGGTCGGGAACCGAACCGACCGGCGTCGAACACGCCCGATCGAACCTGACCGCCGCCTTCGACGCGTTGCTCGATGCGGGCATTACAACGGTATTCGACGAGGTTCGTCATCCCGAAACCGCCAGGGCCTATTACGAACTCGCGCTGGCGGACGAACTGCCGATTCGGGGCCGTCTGAGCTACCGCGAGAACGCGGTGTCGACGGAACGACCGACGCCCCTCGAGGCTGTGCGAACGCTCGGACTCGTCTCGGGCGTCGGGAATGACCGACTGGCAATCGACTCGCTGGGGATCGACGCCAGCGACCGGCCCACGACGGCCGTGCAGGATTTCGTCGAGCGGGCGACCGAGACGGGTTTCCGCGTCAGTGCGACGGCAGCGGATGCACCGGCGCTGGAACGCCTTCTCTCCGCGCTTGACGGCGATGATGCCAATCAGTCCCGGCTCTGGCTCGATGGCGGACCGTCCGAGGAACACGTTCAGGCACTCGCCGACCTCGGGGCCACGGTCGTTGGCCGTCCCGGTCCGATGGGTGAGTCGGATGAGCAAGAGACAGCAGAAAACGGCGGGGACACAACCCGTGACCTGCAGTTCGGCCCGCTCGTGGCCGCTGGGGTTCCCGTCGCGTTCGGGAGCGATGGCAGCCGTCCGGCGCCGCTTCGGGACGTCGAACGCTCACTCGGAGCCAGCCCGGACACACGACTCGGAGTAACGGCGGCCCTGCGGGCTGCGACCGGGGGCACTGGGATGCGGTCCCCAGCCGGATCCAGTATCGGGACCCTCGACGTGGGTGCTCCGGCTGATTTCGTCGTCCTCTCTGCTTCGCCGTGGGAGACGCCGGTTGCCGATCTGGCCGTCGAGTTGACTGTCGTCGACGGGTCGATCGAATACGACCGTCTGGGTTAGTCCCCCAGAAGCGACCGACCCGTCATCGCCTCGGGTTTCTCGATTCCCAGAAGCGAGAGCATCGTCGGCGTGATGTCCGCGAGGGTTCCATTCTCACGAATCAGCCCGGGTTCTCCGTTCGGGGCAAGCGAGACGAACGGGACTGGGTTGAACGTGTGGGCCGTGTGCGGGTGCTTCGCAGTGCCCATGTCCTCTGCGTTTCCGTGATCGGCGGTTACGAGCAGGTGGCCACCGGCGTCCTGAATGGCCGCTCCCAGCCGACCAAGTTCGGCATCGACAGTTTCGACCGCCTCGATCGCGCCCTCGTAGTCTCCCGTGTGCCCGACCATATCCGGGTTGGCGTAATTGAGCACCAGCACGTCGGGGTCCCGGTCCGCGACGAGCTCGATAGCGACGTCGGTGACCGCTGGGGCACTCATCTCGGGTTGTTCGTCGTAGGTCGGCACGTCCGGGCTGGCCACGATCTCCCGGATCTCGCCCTCGAACTCGATCTCTCGCCCGCCGTTGAGGAAGTAGGTCACGTGGGGGTACTTCTCGGATTCGGCGATTCGAAGCTGTGTTCGTCCCGCTCGTTCCAGGACCGCTCCGAGCGTGACCGTCGGCTCGTTCGGTTCGACGAGGACCGGCACGTCGAAGGTCCGGTCGTATTCGGTCATCGTCGCGAGGGCGACGTTCGGCGGGTTCGTCGATCCCGGCCAGACGGGATCGATGTCGGCGAGCATTCGGGTGAGTTGTCGGGCCCGGTCGGCACGGAAGTTAGCGAAGACGACGCTATCCCCGTCTTCAAGTGCCGGGCCACCGTCGATGACCGTCGGTTCGACGAACTCGTCCGTGTCTCCCCGGTCGTACGATTCCTCGACGGCGGTGACTGCCGATTCGGCGCGATGGGACGCCTCGCGGTTGACGATGGCGTCGTAGACCTGTCGGGTCCGCCCCCAGTTGCCGTCCCGGTCCATCCCGTAGTACCGTCCCGAGACAGTCGCCACGGTGCCCGTCCCGAATCGCTCGACAGCCGACTCGAGCTCCGCGACGAACTCTCGACCCGCGGTCGGGTCCGTATCCCGGCCGTCCGTGAACGCGTGAGTGACGGCTTCGAGCCCCCGTTCGGCGGCACACTCGATCAGCGTGTGGACGTGCTCCTGATGGGCGTGAACCCCGGCGTCGCTTACCAGACCGAGCAGGTGGACCCGTCCACCCCGCTCCGCGGCGGCGTCGAAGGCGGCCTCGAGGGCGTCATTGTCACAGAAATCCCCGGCCTCGATCTGGCGATCGATCCGCAGGGCGGGTTGATCGAGCGGCCCTCCGGCTCCGATGGTGAGATGGCCCACTTCGCTGTTTCCCATGCGTCCCTCCGGCAGCCCGACAGTCGGGCCGTCGGTCCGGAGGGTTCCCGTGGCGCCCGTTTCCCAGTACCGGTCGAACGTGGGAGTCGCTGCGGCCTCGACCGCGTTCAGCCGGTCGTGGTCGCCGAGTCCCCACCCGTCGAGGATGACGAGCGCCACCTCCATGCGGGTGGCTGGGGGTGGGGAACGTATCTACGTGTCGTTCGCGTGGTCGGAGTCACTGCCACCAGTACGAATAGGCCACCAGCACTCCGGCAAAGACCAGAATCGGCACGACGGCGAGTTCGACCGGGAAGTGCACCCCGAGGTTCCAGACGACCACCATTCCCTCGACCCAGGCGAACACGAACCCGAGAAAGAGCACGGTGGGATTCGTGCCACCCGGCGTGCTGGTGAGCGAATTCGGCGCGAGTCTGACAAAAGCGATCGTGGCGATACCGAACGCAAAGAGACCGACCGTGGCGAGTGGCTTGGCGACGAACGTGTCGGGTCCGCCGGGGCCCCAGTGGATCGCCATCTCCGGGGGCAGGTCGGCCCAGACGAGAAACGCAGCGAGGAGCGGAATCGCCGCGAGGCCGACGGCCACGGCGTCGATCTGCCGGTTGGGCACCATAGTTCCCCTACGTCGGCCCGCGAGGTGAACCTTTCCGAACGGTCGATCTCCCCTCCGGGTGCCGAGTCACGGGACGACGGCGAGTCGGCACGCCGGCCGGTTCGAGACCCGACGGGTCAGGCCTCGGGCCGTTCGATCCCGGTGAACTTGAATCGGGTGCCACCCGTCTCGCTGTCGGTCACGACGATCTCCCAGCCGTGCGCATTCGCGATCTGGGAGACGATGTTCAGTCCCAGTCCGGTACTCCCCTCGCCGGTCGAAAATCCCACGTCGAAGATCGATTCGCGGTCGGCTTCGGGAATGCCCGGCCCGTCGTCCACGACGTAAAACCCGTTCTTGAGGTCTCCGACCGTCACGGTGACGGCTCCGTCCGTGTGCTCGACGGCGTTCCTGAGCAGGTTCTCGAAAAGTTGCTGGAGCCGACTCGCGTCGGCGACGATCGTTCCGTCGGCCTCGACGACGAGGTTTCCGCCGTTTTTGGCCACGTGTCCCCAGGCGGTTTCCTCAATCGCCCCCACTTCGACGGGCTCGAGATCGCCGATCGGCTCGCCCTCGCGGGCGAGCTCGAGGACGTCCTCGATCAGCCGCTGGCTGCGTTCGAGTGCCTCCGCGGCGGTCGCGAGGTGTTCGTCCTCGCTCGTCTCCCGGGCGAGTTCGATCCGTCCCTCAGCGACGGTGAGCGGGTTCCGGAGGTCGTGTGAGACGATGCTCGCGAACTCCTCTAAGCGCTCGTTTTCGTGCTCGAGGGCCCGCTCGTGGGTCTTTCGATCGGCGATGTCCCGTGCCACGTTCAGGACGGCCGGCTGGCCGAAGTACTCGACCAGACTGGCAGTCACCTCGACCGGAATTTCCGTGCCGTCTTCGGGGACGTGGCTCGTTTCGAAGGTGACCGACCCCGACTCCTCGAGGCGTGCCACGCGCCCCACGAATTTGCCCGCTTCCATCGGCGAATCGATCTCGCTGACGTCCATCCAGAGAAGCGTTTCCTCGTCGTACCCGAGGCGGTCGACGGCGGCGTCATTGACGGCGAGGAACTGGCCGTCCATGTCGTGGACGAAGACGGCGTCGTTGATACCGTCGAAGAGCCCCGGTAGGTTTCGAGGGCCTCCTCCCGCTCCCGTTCCCGCTCTTTCACCCCGGAGACGTCCCGACAGATGGCGATCCGGTACTGTTCGCCCTCGATCGAGACGGTTTCGGCGCTGATCTCCACGGGAACCGTGCTGCCGTCGGCCC
Organism: Halodesulfurarchaeum sp.; assembly: GCA_034520565.1. Lineage (GTDB taxonomy): Archaea > Halobacteriota > Halobacteria > Halobacteriales > Halobacteriaceae > Halodesulfurarchaeum. The sequence goes on along the minus strand of JAXHNL010000002.1, from coordinate 285,764 downwards.
GCTCGTGGACGGTCTCGATCCGAGAGCGCGGTTCTTCTCGGGCTTGGAGGTACTCGCGGTACTCCTCTCGATTCTCGTAGGCCGGATCGATGTCCCAGACGCCCATTTCGAGGAATTCCTCGGGCTCGTATCCCAAACGCGTCGCGGCAGTTTCGTTCGCGTCGACGAACTGGCCGGTCTCGGGGTCGATGACGAACACCGCGTCGTTGGCCTCATCGAGGAGGGTTCGAAACAGTGCGAGTTCTCGGTTTCGCTCCTGGATCCGCTCGATCTGGGTGCCAGAGAGTGCACCAGCCGTCACAAACACCACGAGGATGAGCGACCTGATATACAGCTCGTGTGGCGGGACGTCAAAGAGAAGGAAGTCGAGAAACCCGCCGTTGAGAAACACGGTGGCGTCGAGTGCGGCGTCGACGACCCAGACGAGAGTCCCGAGGAGGAGGCCAAGCCCCACGTATCGCCACCGATCGCCGATCATACTGGTTTTCTCGTGACGGGGAGAGAAGTCCACCTTCCGGATGATACCGAACGGGAACGATACCGTCAGCAACTCGAAACCAAGCCGGCACAACTGGACGCGTGTTCGTCGTCGAACTACCGATTGTGGAGTGAGCCGGCTTGGCGATCGTCCCCGGATTACCGACCCTCCGCGGTTTTCCGTTTTCCTCGATCCAATATCGAGAACGTCGTTCCCGACCACGCCCGTGGGACGAAGACCATGCTGGATGCATCACGAGTAGCGTTCAGATGATGGGCCTGAAACACCTATAATCAGGCCTGGAACACCCAGAACCGATATTACGGGACGGGTACTGGGTTGCGTATGGACGGATCTGCTGACAGTAATTTGAGCGACCATTCGGATTCTGGTGTGATTCCCCAGTCGTTTGCTCCACATCCATACCAGTCGCTTGATGCCGACGGGACGATCATCTCCGTCAACGACGCCTGGCTCGAGGCCCTGGGATACGACCGCGAGGACGTCATCGGCCGGTGGTTCGGTGACATACTGACAGACGAGTCGCAGTCGACGTTCGCGTCCCATTTCGATGAATTCAAGACCCGTGGTGCGGTTTCGAACGTCGAATTTGAGCTCATTCGTGGTGAGGACAGTCCGATCGTCGTCTCGTTTGACGGGACGATCGAATACGACGACCGGGGGAATTTCGTTCGGACACACTGCCAGTTTCGAGACATCACCGCCCGCAAGGAGTACGAGCGAACCCTCGAAGAACGCGTCAAAGAGTTGTCCGCGATTCAACGGGCCACCCGAACCCTCGTCCGGATCGATGAACCGATGGAAGCGGTACTTCGGGAGTTCGTCGAGGGGATACCCCCGGGGTTCCAGTACCCCGAAATCACGGCTGCGAAACTCGGGTATCGGGACTCCGAAGTCTCGACTCCGAATTTCGTTCCAACCGAGACCCGACTGACGTCACGAACGACGACGGCGGATGGGAAACCAGTCACACTCGAAGTCGTCTATCTCGAGGATCGGCCCGCCGCAGACGAGGGCCCGTTTCTCACGGAAGAGGGAAATCTGCTCGATATTCTGGTCACGCTGGCGAGTGACTTCATCGAGCGCAAAACCCAGGAACACAAACGCGAGCAAATCATCGAGCGGGTGACCGATGCCATCGTCGAGGTCGATGCAGACTGGCGATTTACGGTCGTTAACGAACAGGCCGAGGACCTCTATGACATGGCCGAGGCGGACCTCGTCGGTCGGAATTTCTGGGACGTTTTCGAGGCGGCGAGGGATACCCGATTCGAGGAAGAATACCGCCGGGTCATGGAGTCAGGAGAACCGACCTCATTCGTCGAGTACTTCTCACAACTCGATGGCTGGTTCGACATCACGGCCTATCCCACCGAAGTTGGCGGGATCGCCTTCTACTTCGTCGAAGTGACGGAGCAGCTCGAGCGACAGTACGAACTCGAGGAGAAGAACACGCTCCTCTCGAAACTGTTCGAAATGCTCCCTGTCGGGGTCACGGTGCTCGATACTGACGGAACGATCACGCGCGCAAACCGACAGGCAGAGAGTGCACTGGGGCTCACCGAATCGGAAATCACCAAGCGGACGTACGACGACCCGGAGTGGCGCATTATCGACGCGGACGGCGAGCCGATTCCGGGGGAGGAACTCCCGTTTGCGAGAGTGCTGGCCACGGGCGAGACGATCACCGACTACGAACACGGGATCAAGTGGCCAAGCGGAAAAACGCGATGGCTCTCGATCAACGCGACGCCGCTGACGACCAGCGAGGGGGACGTCGAGCAAGTCGTCGCCGTGATTTCGGATATCACTGACCAACGAACCCAGGGAAACGCCCTCGAGCGCCAAAACGAACGTCTGGAACAGTTCGCCAGTATCGTCTCCCACGACCTCCGGAACCCGCTCACCGTCGCGGAGGGACGGTTGGAACTCGTTCGCGAGGAGTGTGACAGCGAGCATCTCGATCAGATCGAGACGGCCCTCGACAGAATGACGGCGATTATCGAGAACGTGCTCTGGCTGGCGCGTGAGGGGCGGGACATCGGTTCGACGGAGCCGGTCGAGATACGGGACGTCGTCGAATCGGCATGGGACCTCGTCGCGGACAGCGCGGAGGGGGCCGAGCTACGGTTTGTAACCGACGAGAGTCGACCCTCGCCCTTCCATGCCGATCGCGATCGACTGTCTCAGCTCCTCGAAAATCTGCTCCGGAACGCGGTCGAACACGCCGGCGACGACGTAACCGTCACCGTTGGGTCCCTCGAGGATGGCTTCTACGTCGAAGACGACGGTCCTGGAATCCCCGAATCGGATCGCACTGACGTGTTCGAGGCGGGCTACTCCACCAGCGAATGTGGGACTGGATTCGGGCTGGGTATCGTCAAACAGGTGGCACAGGCCCACGGCTGGGACGTCTCGATCACCGAGGGCGAGACCGGCGGGGCCCGCTTCGAGTTCACCGGCGTGGAGTTCGGATCGGGATAGGTGCGCTCCAACCCGGGACGTCCGACCCTTCAGGGATCGGTGCATCTGTGGGGCCTGATTTCGTGGTTAGTTCCGGCGAGGCTGGTTTTTCGGAATCCTGTGGGAGCGAGGGACACGGGGTGCCTGTGCGAAAGACTGCAAGGCAAATACACCTGCCTTCCGGCCGGAGAGTCGGGACCTTCGGCAGCGACTACACCAGTGCGATTTTGAACCGAATGAAGACGGTCCTGCTCGCCTCACTTCGTTCGGCTTCGCGGGCTACGTCTTCCGGGTTCAAATCCGCAGCACCCACTTCAGACCGCTGATCAAACAGGAAGCGACACAGCAAGCTGGTCGCTTCCTGGTTTGAGTCATCCAGAAGTGGGCCAGTGCGGATTTGAACCGCAAGCCTCCACCTTATCAGAGTGGCGCTCTACCTAATTGAGCTACTGGCCCTGACAACTGCGGATTGCCCGCTGCCGACTAAAAGGGTTTCCTTTCGACTGCAGGCGAGGTGTTTCGAGGGAAAAAACCGACTCACGACCGCTCGTCCTCGACCGACACGTCGTAGTCCTCGGGCCCCAGATCGACGGTCGTCCCCTGACCGGATCCGCCAGCCCCACCGTTCGGGTCCGGTCCGGGTGTTCGGGGGCCGCCCGGCCCGGTCGGGCCGTTGCCAGGACTCCCATCGCTGGGGAACCCGTCCATGTAAATTCGACCGGTGGCGAACCCACCGGTCTGGCGGTCGATCGCTGGCGTAATGACGTAGCGTTTGAGCAGAACTCTGATCGGAATGCGCGTGATCGGGACGGCGATCAGGAAGCCGACCGCGTCCGTGACCAGTCCCGGCGTGAGGAGAAAGGCCCCGGCGGCGATGAGCAGGCCCCCGTCGATCACCTGATTCGTCGGCAGGTCCCCGCGAGCGAGAGACTGCTGGATCTTCCCGAGCGTGTGCCGGCCCTCGGCCCGGACGAAGAGCATTCCGAGCAAGGCCGTCAGGACGACCAGCGCGACCGTCGGCACCCACCCGATCGACCCGGCGACGACCACCAGCAAGGCGATGTCGGCGAGGGGAATAAGCAACAACCCCAGCAACAGCCATCGCAACATGGCTGTTCGTAGCGTCCTGGTCGGTATAACCCTTCGGCCCCGTTTCGGGAGGACCGGATCGGTCCCGTACGATCAGTCGCCGTTGACTTCCTCTCGCAGGTCGCCCATCGCGGCGATCCGCTCGGCGTGGGCGTCGTGCTGGTGAATCGACTCCTCGTTTTCCTGTTTCATCGTGATGATCGCGTCGTCGTCGACGGTATCACAGGTGTCGACGACCTGCTCGGCCATCGATCGGACACAGTCCTCGACGAAGCGGGCGTGGACGTGAGCCTGGTAGGTCATGTGGTCCTCGTCCGGCCGCTTTGCCATGTTGTAGATGCGGGCGCTCATGGCGTCACGGGCGATTTCGACGAGGTCCCGGAAGTCGACTTCCGGGTCGCTGGGCGCTTCGACAGTCAACGTGGCATGGCCGCGCTGGGAGTGGCCGGCCTGGGGGACTTCATCGAGGAACTCGTCGACTGCAACCGGATCGACCTCGAGATCTTCGAGTTTCTCGCGGGCGCGTTCTTCCATCATGCCCTGCGAACACGGGCAGACGGTCATGCCGGTGACCCGAGCGCCGATCTCCTCGCGGGTTTCCTCGCCCTCCATGGCCGTGGCGCTCGCGAGGAAGTCCACGTGACCCTGGGTCGGACGCTCGGTGGCGGGCGTCTCGTCCCGAATCATGTACTCGGCTTCCATTTTGACCATCGCCTTCGTGGTGTACTCGTGTTTCTGGAGGAGGCGTTCGGCGACTTCGCCACACATCTCTTCGACCCGATAAATGGGCTCGCTCACCGCGTCCTCGAGGGTCTCGTCGATGACCTCCATGTTCCGGGACATGTCCAGCCCCTTGCGCCCGCGGGGCAGGTCGACGTAAACCTCGAACTCGGCCATCAACACGAGCGGTCGACCGCTCGTGCGGCCGATCTTGACGAGTTTTTCGACCCCGGTGACACCGACCCGTTCGAGTCCCACGGTTACGTCCGGCTCGGACGCCTGCACGTCCGGAAGCTCGTGACTCATGTGTCCCCCGCTTGGGGACTCCCCACGTTTACCCTTTCCATTGCGGTCGAACGGGCTCCGATCACTCCAGCTTGCCAAGCGCCTCGAAGAACGCCGCCCCCGGTCCGGCCACCTTCGCCGGCTCGGCCGCGGAAACGGTGACTGTTGTCGGTGGCGTGATCTCGCGGTGCTCCGATCCGTCGCTCGTGACGACCGCCGTCTCCGCACCCGAGACGTCGATCTCGATGTCGGCGTTTCCCGGGATCAGCAAGGGCGGCATCGCCTCCCGTCCGGCCATGGGTGTCACCACGAAGCCGTCAATCCGGGGATGGACGAGCGGGCCGCCTTCGCTGAGATTGTACGCCGTGCTTCCCGTCGGCGTCGCCACGAGCAGGCCGTCGCCGTGAAACGAATCGTACGTCGACCCGTCGACCCAGATCTCCATATCGAGACCGTCGGCGTGGCCGCGGCGGTGGCCCTGCACGAGTACCTCGTTGAGCGCAGGCGAGAGTGCCCAGTTCGGACCGGCGAGCTGGACCCGCGGCACCTCCCGGTGACTGATGGTCCCCGTCTCCCGGAACTGGCCGACCTCCTGCTCGACGGTCTCGACGGCGTTATCGGGTGAGACGGTGTTGAGAAAACCGACTTCCCCGAGGTTGACCCCCAGGACCGGCGTCGACCCGGGCCCGCGAGCGGCGAACAGGAACGTTCCGTCCCCGCCGATCGAGACGACCAGATCACACTCGTTCATTTCGTCGACGGGACAGCCCGCGATTCCGATCTCCCCGGCCGTCCGCTCGTCACATCGAACGGTCGTGTCCCCCGCTGTGAGTCGATCCGCGACCGCTGCGGCGAGATCGACGGCCCGCTCGTTGTCCCGCTGGGCGACGATTCCCACGATCATACCGGGAGTGTGGGCCGCCGCTACAAAAATGGCGCCACCCGTTCCGACCGCAACGGGATCACCCGAAGCCACAAAAGACGGGAAAGGTACTTGGGCGAACCAGCCGGAGGGAAAACGAAGGAGACCTCGGGACATGGCTGAAGACGACGAGGACGAAAAACGAGACTGGTTCGAGCGGGCGGTTGACGAGTCCACGGAGGACGAGGACCGACCGGAGGAAGAAGATTCAGACTGGGAGGCAGCCATGGCGGAACTGGAGGACGCGGCCGAATCGGACACCGGCGCTGGGGCGGATCCGGGGCCCAGTCCGGCAGGCGAGGAACCCGAAACCGAGCCCGAAACCGGGACGGGCGGTGAACCGGTCGACTCCCAGCAATTCGAGGAGGGCGAAGCGCCCCTCGATATCGACCTCGACGAGGGCGAGAGCTTCGGGTTCGACATGGGCGGGGATGCAAGCGGCTTCGAGGAGGAGACTTATCATGCCGAAATCCCCCGCCTGAAGATCGGTATCGAGGGTCTGGACGCGATGATCCAGGAGGGAATTCCGGAACGCTCGCTACTTGCGGTCATCGGTGGGGCCGGCACGGGCAAGACGACCTTCGCCCTCCAGTTCATCCAGGGGGCCCTCGAATCGGGTGAAAAGGGGGTGTACATCACGCTCGAGGAGAGCCGGGAACGGATCTACAAGAGCGCCCAGCAGAAAGGCTGGGATTTCGAAGGCGCGGAAGCCGACGGGGACCTGGCTATTCTCGATCTGGACCCCGTGGACATGGCAAACAGTCTGACGAGCATCCGGAGCGAACTGCCCCGGCTCGTCGAAAACTTCGGGGCCGAACGGTTGGCACTCGACTCGGTGTCGCTGCTCGAGATGATGTACGACGAGCAGGCCACCCGCCGGACCGAGATTTACGACTTCGCCCGCTCGCTGAAGGAGGCTGGCGTCACGACCCTGGTGACGAGCGAGGCCTCCTCGGAGACGGCGTATGCGTCCCGCTTCGGGATCATCGAGTACCTCACCGACGGCGTCTTCATCCTCCAGTACATCCGACCGGAGGACTTCCAGGAGACCCGTCTGGCCGTGGAGATCCAGAAGATCCGAGACGCGAATCACGCCCGGGAGACGAAACCCTACGAGATCACCAACGAGGGCATCTCCGTCTACCGGGATGCGACGATCTTCTGATCCGATTTTCTTTCCGTCGTCCCCGATTCAACCCAGCGGGGTCCGTTCGACCACCTGGCCGTCCCAGGTGGGGTACTGCTCGATGACGGCCCCGCTTTCGACGTCCCCCTCCTCGACCATCTCGTCGAGGAGCCACCAGGCCATCTCGATCCGCTCGTCGGTCACGGCGTAGAACTCTTCGGGGACGCCCAACTCGTCCAGCCGCGACGGGTCGACGTCAGTGACGCCGTAGACCAGCGTCCCGTCGTCGGTTTGCTCCTCGAAGGGTCGGCGGACGTTTTCGGCGGTCCGTCGGAGGCGGTTTCGGTGCTGGGCGGCGTCCTTGAACGTGCTCGTGCAGAAGTACACCTTCGGATGGGCGACGAGTTCGGCCAGGTCCCCCTCCGATTTGCCCTCGACGGCGCTCATGTGGTTCTCCCGGCGGGCGTACCCCTGGTCGTGCATCCGGCGGTAGTTCCCCTGGCTCAACTCGAACTCGTTGACGTTGACGAACTCCGCGGCCCCCTCCTCGATGAACTCGAGGAACTCCGGCTCGGGTTCGATTCCCGGAATCTCGAAGGCCGGGGAGAGTCCCTCCTCGCGGGCCACGTAGAGGATGTCTTCCCAGTCGGTCCCGTGGAGGTTCCCCCAGAGTCCGATCGGCGGGTGAAAGCGGATCTCGTCGAGACCGGCGTCGGCCAGTTCCCGCATCGTCTCGCGGTCGCCCGTGATACCCGTGTAGAGGTGAACGTGGTGGTCCTCGCCGAACTCGTCTTTCAAAAGCCGGATGTAGTGGGTCGTCCGGTCCATCGATTCGAGGGGCTCCCCGCCCGTGATCGAACTGCCCATCGCGTCCATCTTGCGGGCCTCCTCGAGGACGTCCTCGTCGCGTTCGACGGGCCGCTCGTTCGCAAAGACCGTGTCGACGTTCTTCCGGTTCTCGCCGAGGGGGCAGTAAAAGCAGTCGCGGCGCTCGCAAAATCCGTGGACAAAGAGCACGAGCTTGCCGCCGATCGCACACTGCTCACACCCCTCCGAGATCATTGGCCGGGTTTGGAGACGATGCCCCAAAAGCGGCCCGGTAGCGGTGCTCGGGCCGAGGAGGTCCTCGAACCGTCGGTTCGGACTTGCCGTCTGCTCCCGTCCGGCCGGCCTGTCCAATCGGCTTCGGGCCGAAGGTTCTTACCCGAACCCACCCGTAGAGTCGCCCGATGCTGCTGGTCCTGTGTGTGGACCTCGACGACGACCTCGGTCGGAAGACCGGCATTCCGACGCCGGTCGTCGGTCGGAACGAGATCGAGCACGCCGCCGTCTCCCTGGCCGAGGCCGACCCCGAGGACAGCGATGTCAACGTGCTCTTCGAGGGGGTCCACCTCCACGACCGGTTCGCGGGCGAGGGCGAGGCCGTCGAAGTCGCCGCCGTCACCGGCGAGGAGCGTGGCGACGTGGCCGCAAACAGGGCGGTCGGCCGGGAACTCGATCAGGTGCTCGCGACCCTGCAGGCAGCGGAGGCCGTCAGGGCAATCGTGGTCTCCGATGGCGCCCAGGACGAGAGCGTGATCCCCGTCATCCGCTCGCGAGTTCAGATCGACTCCGTCCGCCGGGTGGTCGTCAGGCAGGCCCAGGACCTCGAATCGATGTACTACACGATCAAACAGGTCCTCGACGACCCCGAGACCCGCGGGACGATTCTCGTCCCGCTCGGGGTCCTTCTCCTGATCTATCCGCTCGCAATTCTGGCGGACATGGTGGGGCTCCCGGGGTCGGTCCTGGGACTTGGTTCGGGGGCGCTGGGTCTCTACGCGCTCGTCCGGGGACTCGGCCTCGAGGACGCGATCGACGAGTGGGTCACCCGCGCCAGACGGAGCCTCTACACCGGTCGCGTCACGCTCATCACCTACGTCGTGGCCGCGGCCCTGCTCGTGGTCGGCGGCGTGGAGGGGATTGACACCCTCGATATGGTCAGAGTGGACGAGGCGGTGGACGTGGGAACCATGCTCGCCGCGCTCTTCTTCGGAGCGGTCCGGTGGTTCGCTGCGGCCGCCTTCACGACGAGTCTGGGCCAGATCACCGACGAGTTCCTCGCGGGCCGGTTCCGCTGGCGGTACCTCAACGCCCCGGTTTACATCCTCGCCATCGGAGCGATCTTGCACACGATGAGCGCCTTTTTCCTCGGCAACGTCGATCTCGCCACGCTCGCCGGCGTGCTCACCGTCGGGACGCTGGTTAGCGTGGCGAGCACGCTCGCTTTTGCTGTCGTCGAATCCAGAAACCGGCAGGCCCGGGGCGCGAAAGCCTGATTTTATCGGTCCCGGTCGACGACGAACTCCGCGAGATCCTCGAGGTAGCCGATCGCCTCGGGGTCACCGTCCGTCACTCGATCGAGTGCCGCGAGTGCGGCTACGGACTCGGCACGCGCCAGTTCGGTCAGCGTCTCCGGGTCCTTGCCGGTTACCCTGACGATGGAGGGTCGGTCCATCGTGTCGTCGTGACCGGTCGGCTTGCCGAGGTCTTCGGCGTCGGCGACGGCGTCGAGGACGTCGTCCCTGATCTGGAAGGCGATGCCGACCCGCTCGGCGTACTCGCCGAAGGCGTCGATCGTCGCGGCGTCGGCGTCGGCCGCGATCGCGCCGAGTTCGGCTGCGGTCCGGAAGAGTGCGCCCGTTTTTCGGCGGGCCAGGTCCATGTACTCGGCCTCGGAACTGGGCTGGTCGACCAGTTCGACCGCCTCGCCTTCTCCCAGTTCGACGAGGGCCCGCGAGACCGACTCGAGGGCGCGGGAATCGGCGGAAAACAGGGCAAAGGCCTCGCCCAGCAACCCGTCGCTCGAGACGATCGCGGGGCCGTGACCGTAGGCGGCCCAGGCACTCTCGTTCCCCCGCCGGAGTTCGGAGCGGTCGATGATGTCATCGATCACGAGGGAGGCGTTGTGGACGAGTTCGACTCCCACCGCGAAGTCGAGGGCGGTCTCGCCGTTCGGGCCGAGACCGACCGACCCGTTCGGGCTGCCGTCCCGCCAGACCGCGCCGCCGGCCGCCTCGCAGGAAAGCAGGGTAAGCGTCGGCCGCACCCGCTTCCCGCCGGCGAGAACGACGTGGGCCAGTTCGGCCTCGAGTTCGGCCGGTTCGACCGCCGAGACGACTTCGTCGAGCCGGCTTTCGATGACGTCCCGGCGCGTCTCGACGTACTCCATTTACCGGACGTTTGCGCTGGCGCTTTAAACGAATTGCGAGCCAGGCTCCGGAACCCACTCAGCGCACGCGATCGGTGAGTGCCGGAATTACCTCGAAGAGGTCCCCGACGATCGCCTGGTCGGCGACGTCGAAGATCGGCGCGTTGGGGTCCGTGTTCACGGCGATGATCGTGTCGGCCCCCTTGATCCCGGCGACGTGCTGGACGGCCCCGGAAATGCCGATAGCGAGATAGACGTCCGGCGAGACGGTTTTCCCGGACTGGCCGACCTGTCGTCCGGTCTCGAACCAGCCCTTGTCGACCAGCGGCCGGGAGGCTGCGATGGTCGCCCCCGTCGCCTGGGCCAGTTCCTCGATGACGGAGAGGTTCTCCTGTTCGCCGATTCCGCGGCCGATGCCGATGAGGAAGTCGGCCGCCGTCACGTCGACGTCACCGTCGGTAGCCGCTTCGAAGCCCGTGACCGTGGAGTCGAGTTCGGGCGTCGTCGTCTCGAATTCGAAGGGTCGGATCTCCGGCTGACCGTGTCCTTCGGCGGCTGGCCACTCCCCCGGGCGGATGGTCACCGCCACGGGCAGTTCCCTCGCGGTGACCGGGACGGTTACCTTCGACTCGTAGTACCCGCGGGTTGCCACGAGCTGTTCGTCTTCGATGCCCACCGCGTGTACGTCGGTGATCAGTGGCAGGTCCCGGTCGACGGCGACTGCGGGCACGTAATCCAGCGTGTTGACGGTGTGGGGTGTGAGCAACACGTTCGGGTCGAGGGCCTCACAGAGCGCGTCGACGGTCTGGACGAGGACGTCGTGATCGAACTCCGCGCCGTCGGCGACGGTGTGAATGGCGTCGACCCCCGTCCGGTCGAGCCGGTCGACGAAACTCTCCACGTTCCCCCCAATCACGGCCACGTGTAGCTCCCCATTCATCGCCGCTGCGAGTTCGCTGCCGGCCGAGAGCAGTTCGAGGCTCACGGGTCGGAGTTCGCCACGACGGTGTTCGACGACCGCGAGGACGTCGCCCAGTCCGGTTTCGTCCCCCTCTGCAGGCTCGCTCATTCCTCGATCACCCCCTGTTCCACCAACAGATCCCCGATCGCCGTGGCCTGTTCTGCCGGGTCGCCCTCGACGTACTCGGTGTCGGTCTTGGATTCGGGCTCGGCGAAGTCACCCAGTTCCAGGGCGGACTCGAGCTCGCTGTCACGCACACCGAGATCCGCGGGCGTGCGCACGTCGATCTCCTGGGTCTGAGCCTCCTGGAGGCCGCGGAGGCTGGCGTAGCGTGGATCGTTGATCCCGGTCTGGATCGTCAGCACCGCCGGGAGGTCGAGCACGGTCACCTCCTCGATCCCACCCTCGAGTTCCCGACGGACGCGGGCCGTGCTGTCCTCCGGGTCGAGCGAGAGTTCGTTGACGACGGCGGCCCACTGGTATTCCAGTCTGCGCGCCAGGGTCACTCCCGTCGTCCCGTAGCCGTCGTCGGCTGCCTGGACGCCCGAGAGCACGAGGGTCGGATCCTCCTCCTCGATGACCGGGGCCAGCAGGGCGGCCCGCGAGGAGACGTCAACCAAAGCCCCGTCGGCGAGAGACTCGTCCCAGATCCTGATCGCCCGGTCGGCCCCCTTCGCGAGTCCCATCCGGATCGTGTCCACGGCACGTTCGGGACCGATGGTCACGAGGACGACCTCGTCGGCGACCCCCGCCTCGCGGAGCGAAACGGCCTCCTCGAGGGCGTACTCGTCCCACTCGTTTTGGTCGTACTCCAGGAACCGCTCGTCGACGGCCCCGTCCTCGATCTCGAAGTTGTCGGCGACGGCTGCCACCTCGGCGAAGGTGACCAGAATCTTCATCGACTTGGGCTACCCGCCATCCGCGCTAAATCCTTGCGAAATCCGCCTATTCCTCCGTCTCCTCGGGCAGGGAGATGAGGTTTTCCCGTCCGATGCGAAGTTTCTCGATCCGGCCTGCCTCGGCCATCGAGGAGAGCAGTTGGGAGACCTTGGCGTTGGACCATCGAGTCTCCTCGACGATCCGGGCCTGTTTCATTCGCCCGTCGTGTTCCCGGAGGAGGTGCTCGACGCGCTCCTCGTCGCTCAGCAGGTCGGTATCGACGTCAGGTGCGGCGGAGGCGGCTCCGGTCGCCTCGACGGGTTCCCCGTCGAGCGCTCCCGATTCCCCTTTACCTGACGGTAAAGCGGCAGACGGGTCCCCGTCGCCGGGACCCGACCTCGCTTCGTCCGCCTCCACGGGCTGGCCGAGGTAGCCACGTCGCCAGCCGATCAGGAGCGCGATTCCGAGGATCGCCGCTCCGATCCCGGCGACCATCGGCGAGAGCAGGTCGAGCAGCCCCGCGGCCGGCTCGAACGCCTCGAAAACGACGGTCGGTTCGTCCGCTCCGAAGGTCTGTGGACCATCCCACTGCAGCCCGCCGTCCACGATGTCCGTCGACGGGTTCGCCCGGAGGAATCGGTAATCGGGCGGCGGCTGGATCAGGAGCGTCTGGTTTTCTGCCAGGTCACCGAACCACCCGCCAGCGAAGGCCGCCTCGACTGACACCTGGTCCTCGGTGACGACGGCGAAGTTCGTCCAGGTAAAGGAGAGTCTGAGGACGCCGACGGAGACGTTCCCCCGATCGGTCACCGTGCCGCTCAGGTTCACGTCTCGAATCTGCATCGACCGACCGGTTTCGGCGGCGACCTGGTCGGCCGCGGTCCGGAAGAGGTCCGGATCGGGAGTGGAGTCGACCCCGGACTCGTGCTCGGCCCGCAGCTGCTCGAAGGCGGCCAGGTCCGACTCGTTCTCGAGGCGATAGCTCGTCGAGACCGTCCAGACGGCGTCGCCGTCCTCCTGGATGTCGATCTCGAAGGAGGTTTTCTCGTGTGTCGGCGTCGCCGCGACCGGCGCTGTGGCCACGAGGGAAACCACGATGAGGGCTAATATCGCGAGGAGGGCAGCCCGTCGCATTGGTACATTGTGGCTTGCCGACGCTCAAAGTCCTTTCCATTGGTTCGATGGCGATTGGCGTTCCGCCCCCTGTCGGTTTTCGCCAGGTGAGCGGTGGGACTGTTTCACGTGGAAGGATCAAAGCGCGGCCGGAGTCTCCGCATCGTTTTTGAGCAGGGGCATCGAATCAAGGGACATGACCCACCCGCTCCGAACGGTCCTCCCGGTCCTCGTCCTCCTCGTTTTGGGAGTCGGACTCGCGCTGGGAGCGGGCACGCCGGCCGCGGCGAGTGGGATGGGCACATCGACGGTTCAGACGACCGATACGGACCCGCTGCGCTTCCAGCCCGCCGAGATCGGGCCGAACACGACACGGATGCTCGAACTCGACGCCGTCGCAAAGAGCGGGACCGGGACCGGTTCCGTTTCCGTGACGAACGCGTTGCAGGCCGAAACGGGTGCCGTCGAGTCGGAACTCGATCGGCGGGCGGTCGAGAACCGGCTCGCCCAGCCCGTCACCGACGCCGAAGCACTCCTGTCCGCGGCCGTCGACAGAACCGAAACCCGGGTCGACGCGCTCGCCGAACGCGAGCGGGCGGCCCGCGAGCGCCTCCGTGACGGCGAAATCGGTCCCGACGAGTACCTCGCGACGGTCGGCGAGGTCAATCGCGAAGCCCGGGCCATCGAACGGACGATCGACGCCTACGAGGGACTCGCCGACGGACACCCCGGCCTGGAGGACCGTCTCGCGGCAGCCCAGACCGATACCGTCCGATACACCGGCCCGCTCGCCGAGGAGGCGGGCACGGCGGTCACTGGCGGGGACGGAACCGGCGACATCTTCGTTGCCGTCTCCGCGGACGGGATGGCGCTCTCGGCGATCCGCGATGGGACGTACGTCCGGGAGATCATGCGCACGGACGCCCGCGACGACGCGGTCGGTGGCGTCGACCTCGATGCGGCCCAGAGTCGGATCGCGGAACTCTATCCCTGGGCCTGGGAGCACAAGGGCGACGTGAGCATCAACACGGTCGGCCAGGACGTCTTCCGCTTCCAGCTCTCCCACGGGCACGGTGTCCTGAACAGCCTTCTCGATACCTCCTCGGGCAACGTCTATCGCGAGGTCCAGGAGAAGTCCCTCTCGAGTCTGCCGGTGGTCGACGGGCAGTCGACGACCATCGACAATACCACCCTCCAGATATCGAATGCGAGAGCTGGCGCCCCGCTCCGCGTTCAGGTCGTGAACGAGACCGGGGCCCCGATTTCGGCCACTGTCAGCGCGAACGGGTCGGTGGTGGGATCTACGGAGAACGGGCCCATCTGGCTGCTGACACCCGCCGAGTCGTTCACCGTCACCGCCGAAACGGCCGCGGGCTCGCTCGAACTGGAAGTGAATCCCGAATAGGGCGGCCCGCCGGGAGGTCGCGTGAGGGCGGAGGTTTATCCGGGAAGGTCGGGCCAACTCGCCGCGTGACCCGCGCCATCACTCCCGTCTTCGGCACGCTCCTGCTCGCAACGATTACCGTCGCGCTCGCGGCCATTCTCGTCACCACCGTCGGGACCGCCGCTCTCGGTGGGCCGGTCGGGACCGGGGGCGACGATTTGGCGGAATTCACCCGCCTCTCGGTCGAGGCCGGCCCCGACGGAGAGGTGATCCTCACCCACGAGGCCGGCGATTCGATCGACGTGAGCGAAGTCACCGTCTCGGTCGCCGTCGACGGGACTCCGCTCGAAAATCAGCCACCGGTCCCGTTTTTCTCCACGACCGGGTTCGAAGCGGGCCCGACGGGCCCATTCAACTCCGCCTCGGACCCCGAGTGGACGGTCGGTGAGACGGCCTCGTTTGCGATCAGCGACTCGAACGATCCGGTTCCCCGGACCGGTGACGAGGTGACTGTCGAGGTGCTTCGGGACGGTCGTCCGATCGCTCAGGCCAGCGCCACCGTCTCTGGGGGTGGTCCCTGACGGCCCGGATCCGGAACCGAATCGGCGAGCGCCCCACTGAGTAGCACCAGTTGTGTCGCCCGTGGGTTGTGATCGTTGCGGTCTGCGGCGTCTCCCTGGCCGATCACTCCTCGGGGACGACGCCGACCGAGACGATGGCGAGATCCGACTTGTACTGCGAGCCGACGACCTCGTGGTGGAACTCATCGTACCCGGCCTCCCGGAACATTTGGTCGGCCTCCGCCTCGTCGTAAAAGAGCATGATGGCGTCGACGATCTTCCGGCCAAGCCACGAATCGGGATAGTACGGACCGACGACGACCACGCGTCCGCCGGGCTTGACGACCCGGCGCATCTCGGCCAATCCGTCGACCGGATTCGGCCAGTACTCGATCGATCCGGAGGACCACGCGGCGTCGAAGGCGTTCGTCTTGATCGGGAGCCGCTCCGCATCGCCCATGGTGAACCCCAGCAACGCCGTCTCGTCCAGGCGCTCCCGGGCCTTGGCCATCTGATGTGGGCTCTGGTCGAGGCCGAGGATCTCGTCGGTGCGGCCCTTCAGCCCCTCGGTCCCGAAACCGGTGCCACAGCCCACGTCGAGCACCCGGTCACCCGCCTCGAGTTCGAGGTGGTCGATCGCGTCCTCGCGCATCGGCTCCGTGAAGACGTAGGCGTTGACCCGGTCGTACACCTTCGAGAGGTACTTGTAGAAGAGTCGCGCTCGTGATTTGTCCTCCAGGACGCCCATTGTCCGCAGTTGGGTACTGCCGCCCTTTAGCGCTTCCTTTCCGGAATCGGGCTCCTGACCGGACGACTGTTTTCGCAACGCCCAAATACGGGCTCTGAGAAACCAAATCCAGAAACCAGAATGCCGAGACCAGAGGTTCTCGAAACCATCAAAGAGGCCGAGTCGGCGGCCGATTCCAGGGTCGCGGCCGCACGGGAGGAGGCCGAAGAGATCGTCGCCGAGGCACGGTCCGAGGCCGAGGAGATCGTCGACGAGGCCGAATCCGAGGCCCGGGCCCACCGGGAGGAACGACTCGAAGCCGCCCGCGAGGAGATCGAAGCCGAGCGCGAGGCTATTCTCGAGGACGGCCGCGAGGAGCGGGACGCTCTCACAGCACAGGCCGAATCGCGGATCGACGATGCGGTCGAACTCGCCCTCGAACGGTTCACGGAGGCGGTGCATGCTCAGACCTGAGCGAATGAGCAAAATCTCGGTGACGGGCTCGAATCGGGTCATCAAGCCGGTCATCGAAGCCATCCACGACCTCGACCTCGTTCACCTCTCGGAATACGCGGGCCAGATCGAGGGCTTCGAGACGGGAAGCCCGCTTTCCGGGGCCGAATCGGCGGCGGACCGACTCGTGACCGTTCGCTCCCTCGAGTCGATGCTGGAGATCGGTGACGTGGACGTCGAGGAACCCCGGATCCTCGACCGCGAGACGATTCCGGACCGACTCGACTCGATCCGGGCCGAGGTCACCGATCTCGACGACCGTCGGTCGGCCGTGCGGAGCGAACTGGCCACCGTCGAGGACGAACTGAGCGACGTGCGCCCGTACGTCGACCTCGATATCGATCTCGACTTACTTCGCGGCTACGAGAACCTCTCGGTGACCGTCGGCCTCGGCGACACTGACGGCGTCCGGGACGCCCTCGACGCGGCCGCGGACGTCGAAGCGTTCGAGGTCTTTACCGGCGAGGACGTACTCGCCGCGTTCGTCTACCCGGCGACGGCCGCGGTCGAAGACGCTTTGGTCGGGGTCGAGTTCACCGAGTACGACGTCCCCGAGGGCGAGGGCACTCCCGAAGCGCTGACGGAGGAGCTCCGCGAGAAACGCGACGAGCTGCAGGCCGAACTCGAGACCATCGACGAGGAACTGGCCACCGCCCGAGCGGAACACGGTGACTTCCTGCTGGCGGTCGAGGAGGCCCTCAGTATCGACGTCCAGAAACGGGAAGCGCCGCTTCGCTTCGCGACGACGGACCACGCCTTCGTGGCCGAGGGCTGGATCCCCGCCGAGGATTACGGGACCTTCGAATCGGCAGTCACGGAGGCCGCCGACGGGCACGTCGCGGTTGACCAGCTCGAAGTGGCCGAGCACGGCGAATACGCGCCGTCCCACGCGGATCACGGGGAAGGAGGCGATGGCGAGGCAGACGCTTCGGACCCGGAGGCGACAGCGGAGGCGGCCACAGGCGACGAAGCGGTGGCCGCCGACGGCGGGAACGTCGAACTCGAATCGGGTGACACGCCGCCGGTCGTCCTCGACAACCCGGCGATCGCGAAACCGTTCGAGGTGCTGGTCAAGGCGATCAACCGCCCGACCTACTGGGAACTCGATCCCACGATCGCGATCCTGCTCACGTTCCCGCTCATGTTCGGCTTCATGATCGGGGACGTTGGCTATGGCATCCTGTATGCCGCCATCGGCTATCTGATCGTCACCCGCGTCGAGAGTGACGGGCTCAAGAGCCTCGGCGGGATCGCCGCCTGGGCTGGCGCCTTTACGATCCTTTTCGGCGTGCTCTACGGGGAGATATTTGGCCTGCACGGGCTCGGTGACGTCCTCTGGGGCGGTCATCCGCCGCTCCACAAGGGTCTCCAGCCGAACTTCCTCGCGTACGCACAGGCCTGGCTGTTCATGACCCTGTTCGTGGGGCTCCTCCACCTGACCGCGGGGTACGTCTTCGGGTTCCTCAACCTGCTCTCACACGGCGTGAAAGACGCCTTCCTCGAGAAGGGCTCGTGGATCGTGCTGATGGGGGGCATCTGGCTGTGGATCTTCAGTACCCACGCGGCCGCGGCGAAACCGGACTTGCTGTTCACGGTGTTCAACCGGGCGGAAGCGACGATCCCGACGGGGTCGACGATCGCCGCCGACCAGGTGGCTTTCTCGCTCGGCTTCGGTGGGTTTCCGGAGGCCGTTGGCCTCGCGGGGCTTGTCCTCGCGGGGGCCGGCCTCGGCCTGCTGGTTCTCGGCGAAGGGGCACTCGGGCTCCTCGAGAGTCTCAACGTCCTCGTGAACGTGCTCTCGTACACCCGGATCGCCGCGGTCCTGCTGGCGAAGGCGGGGATGGCCTTCGTGGTCAACCTGCTCTTTTTCGGCGCCTACCAGGACCCGGCGGGCCTGTTTCACTTCCTCGTGATTGGGGGCCACGCACACGCGCCGGAAGGGGCGACAGTGCTCTTCGGGGGGCTCATCAATATGGGCCCGCTCGGCTGGCTCGGCGGGGTGCTCGTGCTCTTCGTCGGGCACCTTCTCGTGTTGGCCCTTGGTATTACAAGTGCCGGCTTACAGGCTGTGCGCCTGGAATACGTCGAGTTCTTTGGGAAGTTTTATGAAGGCGGTGGAGCCAACTACGAACCGTTCGGATACACTCGTCGTTACACCACTACGGACTGAGTAACCCATGCTAGACACACTTGCAAACGTTGTCGGTTTGATCGCACAGGAACCAGCTATCCCGCCAACTGCCGGGGCCGCACTGGCAGTCGGACTCGCCGCCCTGGGGGCCGGGATCGCCGAGCGAAGTATCGGTGCCGCAGCGATGGGCGCAATCGCCGAGGACGAGGATCTGTTCGGGATCGGCCTGATCCTGACGGTCATCCCCGAGACGCTCGTGATCCTCGCCCTCGTGACGATCTTCGTCGTCTAAGCTCCACAAGTAATGAGTCTTGATACGGTCGTCGCGGACATCGAAGCGGAGGCGGAGGCCCATGCCGAGGAGATCCTTGCGGAGGCCGAAGTCGAAGTCGAGGAGATCCTGGCGGAGGCCGAAGCCGAGGCCGAGTCGATCCGCGAGACGGCCGAACGCGAAGTAAAGACGGAGATCGAAGGGGAGCGCGAGCAGCGGATCTCGAATGCGACCCTCGAGGCAAAGCAGGAGCGCCTCGAGGCTCGACGGGACGTCCTCTCGACCGTTCGTGAACGGGTGGAAGACTCGATCGCAGATCTCGACGAGGACGACCGGGAGGCCCTGACCCGCGAACTGCTCGAGGACGCCGTGACGGAGTTCGAAGAGGCGGCGGTGTACGCCCGCCCGGCGGATACAGACCTTCTCGAGACGATCCTCGCGGACTACGACGGATTCACGCTCGCCGGCGAAACGGACTGTCTCGGTGGGGTCGTCCTCGAGGGCGCTGACGGGCGGATCCGGGTGGACAACACCTTCGACTCCGTCCTCGAGACCGTCTGGGAGGAGAATTTGAAATCGCTCAGCGACGTGCTCTTCGAGGAGCAATGAGTGTCCGCTCGGCCAACTACGAGTACGTCGTCGCCAGGGTTCGACACCGGCGCGCATCGCTTTTCGGCGAGGACGACTACCGGAAACTCCTCGGAATGGGCCTGGGCGGCATCGCCCGCTTCATGGAGGAGTCCCCCTACCAGGTCGAGATCAATGAGCTCGGGGCCCGTTACAGCGGGGTGCAGCTGATCGAGTACGCCCTGAACCGGAACCTCGCCCGCGAGTTCGACGACCTGCTCCGGTTCTCGGAGGGGCAGCTC
Organism: Halodesulfurarchaeum sp.; assembly: GCA_034520565.1. Taxonomy (GTDB): domain Archaea; phylum Halobacteriota; class Halobacteria; order Halobacteriales; family Halobacteriaceae; genus Halodesulfurarchaeum. The sequence continues at coordinate 266,062 of JAXHNL010000002.1, read as the reverse complement.
TACGAGCTGGTCGCCCGCTACCTCCGGAAGTTCGACGCCTGGAATCTGAAGACGGTGCTCCGAGGGCGAAACTCGGGGGCGACCGACGAGGAGATCCGGGAGAACCTCATCGACGCCGGGGAACTCGACGCCGAGTTCTTCGACCAGCTGATCGCGGCCCCGGATATCGATACGGCCATCGAGACGATCGTCGAGGAGACGGACTTCGGGAAGAGCGTCGAGTCGGCTCGCGAGGACTTCGAGGAGACCGGCCTGCTGACCCCCCTCGAGAACGCGATCGACCGGGCCTACTACGAGGGACTGTTTTACGAATCGACGGGGGAAACCGGGCCACTCGAACTCTACCGGGAGTTCCTCCAGGCCGAGATCGACTTCCGAAACATGTTGAACGGGCTCCGGATCGCCCGCTCGGGAGCCGACATCGACCCGGCCGAATACTTCATCGAGGGCGGAAAACTGTTCTCCCGTGCGGAGATCAACTCGCTCGTCTCGGATACCGACCAGCTGATCGCCCACGTCCGGGAAAGCCGCTACGGGGAGGACCTCTCGGAGGCAATCGACGCCCTGCAGGACGAGCGTGGGGTGAGCGCCTTCGAACGGGTACTGGAGGAGGCACTGCTCTCCTATGCCGATCGCCTCTCCCACGTCTATCCGCTCTCGGTCTGTCCGGTCCTCGCGTACATCCTCGCAAAGGAGCGGGAGGTCGACAACATTCGGGCGATCGCCCACGGCGTGGAAACGGGTCTGTCCCGATCGACGATCGAAGAGGAGCTGGTGATGCTATGAGCCAGGAGATCGCCGTCATCGGGGCTCCCGAGTTCACGACGGGGTTCCGCCTCGCCGGGGTCCACGTCTTCGAGAACGTCAGGGAGGGGGAAAAGGCGGAGCGGCTGGACGAGGCCGTCGAAACCGTTCTCGATCGGGACGACGTCGGGATCGTCATCATGCACGCCGACGACCTCGAGTACCTCTCCCGGAGGACCGAGCGTGCGGTCTCGAAAAGCATCGAGCCCACCGTCCTCACCCTCGGCGGCGGCCAGGCCGGGGGAACCGGGCTTCGCGACCAGATCAAACGGGCCATCGGCATCGATCTGATGGACGAGGAGGAATCCTAATGAGTACGCAGACTACAGCACACGGTCAAATCGAAAGCGTGAGCGGTCCGGTCGTGACCGCCACGGACCTCGACGCCCAGATGAACGACGTCGTGTACGTCGGCGATGAAGGGCTCATGGGCGAGGTCATCGAGATCGAAGGCGACGTGACGACGATCCAGGTCTACGAGGAGACCTCGGGAGTCCGGCCGGGCGAACCCGTCGAATCGACGGGCGAACCGCTGACGGTCGACTTGGGCCCGGGGCTTCTCGACTCGATTTACGACGGGGTCCAGCGCCCCCTCGAGATCCTGGAGGCGAAGATGGGTGCGTTCCTCGACCGCGGGGTAGACGCGCCGGGGGTCGACCTCGAGACGGAGTGGGAGTTCGAACCAAGCGTCGAGGTGGGCGAGGACGTGAGTCCCGGCGATGTCGTCGGGATCGTCGAGGAGACGGTCTCCATCGATCACAAGGTCATGGTGCCGCCGGACTCCGAGGGCGGCACGGTCTCCGAGATCGAGGCGGGGGAGTACACCGTCGAGGAGGCGGTGGTCACCCTCGAATCGGGCGAGGAGATCACGATGCACCAGGAGTGGCCGGTTCGGACGGCCCGGCCGTCGGCCGAGAAGCAAACCCCGACCGAGCCGCTGGTTTCCCGACAACGCATCTTCGATGGGCTCTTTCCCCTCGCCAAGGGCGGCACGGCCGCGATTCCGGGCCCGTTTGGGTCCGGTAAAACGGTCTCGCAGCACCAACTTGCGAAGTGGGCAGACGCCGACATCGTCGTCTACGTGGGCTGTGGGGAGCGCGGCAACGAGATGACCGAGGTCATCGAGGACTTCCCCGAACTGGAGGACCCCATCTCCGGGAACCCGCTGATGGCCCGGACGACGCTCATCGCGAACACCTCGAACATGCCGGTCGCAGCCCGGGAATCCTCGGTCTACACGGGAATCACGATGGCCGAATACTTCCGGGATATGGGCTACAACGTGGCGCTGATGGCCGACTCGACCTCCCGCTGGGCGGAGGCGATGCGGGAGATCTCTTCGCGGCTCGAGGAAATGCCAGGCGAAGAAGGGTATCCGGCCTACCTCGGCTCGCGGTTGGCCCAGTTCTACGAACGGGCCGGCTACTTCGAGAACGTCAACGGTACCGAGGGCTCGATTTCGGTCATCGGGGCGGTCTCCCCGCCGGGCGGTGACTTCTCCGAGCCGGTCACCCAGAACACGCTCCGTATCGTCAACGTCTTCTGGGCGCTCGACGCCGACCTCGCCGAGCGTCGACACTTTCCGGCGATCAACTGGAACGAGTCTTACTCGCTGTATCGCGACCAACTGGACCCGTGGTACGAGGAGAACGTCGCCCGGGACTTCCCGGAACTGCGGCAGTGGGCCATCGACGTGCTGGACGAGGAAACCGAACTCAAGGAGATCGTCCAGCTCGTCGGCAAGGACGCACTGCCCGAGGACCAGCAGCTGACACTCGAGATCGCCCGGTACATCCGCGAGGCCTGGCTCCAGCAGAACGCGTTCCACGAGGTCGACACCTCCTGTACCCCGGAGAAGACCTACCGGATGTTGCAGGCAATCAGGACTTTCGACGAGGCGGCCTTTGCGGCCCTCGACGCCGGCGTCCCGGTCGAGGAGGTCACGGCGATCGAATCGCTACCTCGCCTCAACCGGATGAACACGGCTGCTGACTGGGAGCCGTTCATCCAGGAGGTCGAAGACGAAATCACGGAGCAACTGGAGGCACTTTACTGATGAAGGAATACCGTACAATTACTGACGTGACCGGTCCGTTGGTGTTCGTCGAGACCGACGAGCCGATCGGCTACGACGAGATCGTCGAGATCGAGACGCCCGACGGGGAGGTAAAGCGCGGCCAGGTACTGGAGACCTCCGGCGACGTCGTCGCCATCCAGGTCTTCGAGGGGACCGAGGGAATCGGCCGCGACGCTTCGGTCCGGTTCCTAGGCGAGACGCTCAAGATGCCCGTCACCGAGGGCCTCCTCGGCCGGGTCCTCGACGGCTCCGGGCAGCCCATAGACGGCGGCCCGGAGATCGTCCCGGACGAACGCCGGGACATTGTCGGTGCGGCGATCAACCCGTATGCCCGCGAATACCCCCGGGAGTTCATCCAGACCGGCATCTCGGCACTTGACGGCATGAACACCCTCGTTCGCGGGCAGAAGCTCCCGCTGTTCTCGGGATCGGGCCTGCCACACAACGACCTGGCCCTCCAGATCGCCCGCCAGGCGACCGTGCCCGAGGAGGAGGAAAGCGGGGGCGAAAGCGAGTTCGCCGTCGTCTTCGGCGCGATGGGGATCACCCGGGAGGAAGCGAACGAGTTCATCGCGGACTTCGAGCGCACCGGCGCGCTCGAGCGCTCGACGCTTTTCCTCAATCTCGCGGACGATCCGGCCGTCGAGCGGACGATCACGCCACGGCTGGCGCTCACCACGGCCGAATACCTCGCCTTCGAGAAGGGCTATCACATCCTGGTCATCCTGACGGACATGACCAACTACTGTGAGGCCCTTCGGGAGATCGGCGCGGCCCGCGAGGAGGTGCCGGGCCGACGTGGCTACCCGGGGTACATGTACACCGACCTGGCCCAGCTCTACGAGCGGGCCGGCCGCATCGAGGGCCGGGAGGGGTCGATCACCCAGCTCCCGATCCTGACGATGCCCGGGGACGACGACACCCACCCGATCCCCGACCTCACCGGATACATCACCGAGGGCCAGATCTACGTCGACCGGAGTCTCAACTCCCAGGGCGTCCAGCCCCCGGTGGACGTGCTGCCGAGTCTCTCCCGGCTGATGGACGAGGGGATCGGCGAGGGCCTCACCCGCGAGGATCACGGCGACCTCTCCGACCAGCTCTATGCGGCCTACGCGGAGGGCGAGGACCTGCGCGACCTCGTGAACATCGTCGGTCGCGAGGCCCTCTCCGAGCGGGACAACACCTACCTCGACTTCGCCGATCGCTTCGAGGCGGAGTTCGTCGACCAGGGCTTTACCACCGATCGGACCATCGAAGAGACGCTCTCGGTCGGCTGGGAACTCGTCTCGATGTTCCCGAAGGCCGAACTCAACCGGATCGACGAGGAGTTCATCGAGGAGTACTACGTCGAGGGCGAAGCCGAAGTCGAGGCCTGACTTCGTAGTTTTCGGCGGACTAACCGTGTCGCTGGGGGGATCCGGGAAGGGTTTTTGTGCGCCCCCTCGCGTAGCCACGGGCATATGAACCGCAGCCACTTCGAACCGCCACACCACGACCACGAGCACTTCCTCCTGACGACTGTCGTCGGGAGCTATCCTCAGCCCGACTGGCTCGACTACGTTCGGGAGGGCGAATCGGCAGGCGATCTCGACCCGGCAGCCCGCACCGAGGCCGAGAACGACGCCACCCGGGCGGCGATTCTGGACCAGCAACTCGCGGGGCTGGACGTCGTGACGGACGGCGAAATGCGCCGGGAGGGGATGGTCGATTACTTCACGAACGTCATCACGGGCTACGACGCCCCCGACGGTGACGGCGACGGCGCGGACTGGAACGCGAGCATGCCCGCGGTGACCGAAGAAATATCGACCGCCGAACCGTGGCTCCTCGAGGACTTCGAGTTCGCCGATTCCGTCGCGTCCCGCCCGGTCAAAGTGACCATCACCGGCCCCTTCACGCTTGCTACCTTCGCCAGCACGGGCGCCTACGACTCCATTGAGGACCTGGCCCTCGACTTCGCCGACCTCATCGCCGAGGAGGTACCGCGACTCGCGGCGGCCGGCGCGGAGTGGATCCAGCTCGACGAGCCGGGCCTGGGCATGTCCCCGCACGGCGAACTGGCCCACGAGTGTCTCTCGCGTGTCGCAGCAGCCGTCCCCGAGGACGTCCGCTTTGGTACGCACGTCTGCTCGGGCAACTACGCGAACCTCGCCGACGACATGGTCGACTTTCCGGTCGACGAACTCGACCTCGAGTTCGCCAGCCCGGACGCAGACGACCCGGCCGAGGTCTTTGCGGGTCGGGACTTCGAGATGGACGTCGGCTTCGGGGTCGTCGACACCCAGTCCCGCGAGGCCGAGGACGTCGAGACGATCGAGGCCCGGATTCGGGAGGGTCTGGAGTACCTCTCGGCCGACCAGCTGACGGTCTCGCCGGACTGCGGGTTGAAACCCCTGGAGCGCGAGCCGGCGGAGACGAAACTCAAGCATATGGTCGAGGCCGCCTCGAACGTCGAGGCCGAACTCGACGCCGGCGAACTCGATCCAGTCTAAGCGACGGGACCGAGACGGTCCAGGAAATCGGTCTGGAGTCCTTCGAGGTCGATCCCGGTCCGAAAACGATTACCCCCTCAAGCGAGGAGTCCCTGTATGGCCACCGACGTCACGCCCACCCGAAAGAACTTGATGCAGATCGAGGATCGCATCGAGCTCTCCGAGCGAGGCCACGACACGCTCGAACAGAAGCGTGACGGCCTCATCATGGAGTTCATGGACATCCTCGATCAGGCCCAGGACGTGCGACGGGACATGGAGTCCCAGTACGAAGGGGCCCAGCGACAGATCAACCTGGCCCGCGCGATGGAGGGCGACGTCGCCGTGCGGGGCGCGGCCGCGGCGATCAAGGAACACCCGGAGATCACTGTGGAGTCGAAGAACATCATGGGCGTGGTCGTCCCGCAGATCGAGTCCACGAAGGTCCGCAAGGACCTCGACGAACGGGGCTACGGAATCCTCGGAACGAGCGCCCGGATCGACGAGACCGCCGAAACCTTCGAGGAACTCCTGGAGACGATCGTCCTCGCCGCCGAGGTCGAGACGGCGATGAAGAAGATGCTCACGGAGATCGAGACCACGAAGCGACGGGTCAACGCCCTCGAGTTCACGCTCCTTCCGGACCTCTATGAGTCCCAGGACTACATCGAATCGAAACTCGAGGAGCAGGAACGCGAGGAGATCTTCCGGATGAAAAAGATCAAAGCGAACAAGGAGGCCGCGGAGAAGAAGGAGGAGGCGGCCGAGGCGGCTGCGGCCGAAGCGGCGAGCGAATCCTGAAAGATTTCGGTGACACCGATACCACGTCTGCGAGCCGACGGCGTTTTCTCCGGCCCTATCGATGTGCAGCTATGTCCTGTCCGAACTGTGGCGGTCCCACCCTCGCGTTTTCGGTCCCCGAGGCGGTCCGCGACCACCTTCCCGCCGAACCCGAACACGCGGAACTCTGTCGGGATTGTTTGACCCTCGAGCCCCGGACGAAACCGCCGGCGGAGGATCCCGACTTCACGACGGTTCTCGGGGACTTCCCCACCGGCGAGGCTGGCGTCACCGCCGCCGCGTTCGTCTCGCTGCTCGGCTCTCTGGCCCTGCACCGCGCTGACATCGAGGTACTCGCCGACCTCGCCGAGGAACAGGGGATAGACGTCCTCCTCCTCGTGGACCGGATCGCGGCGAGCGGCCGGCTCCAGCCCCATTTCGACGTCGACCGGCGACGCCCCCAGCTCGAACAGGTTCTGGGCTAAGCTGTGGCCCGGTTTCGTTTCGACTGTCGCGTGTCGCCCCGTTCAGGCGGCGAGGAACAGCGACCGCCCGTAGACGATGACGGTGAGATTGTTAGCGAAGACAAAGAGCCCACCCGCGATCAGGAGCCCGAGCCAGGCCTCGACGCCGAGGGCCACGAACCGGTCCCACGGCGGGTCTGTTGCCCGCAAGAGTCTCATCAGCAGGGCAAACCCGCCGACTGCGACGACCGTCGCGGCGAGGTTCACGAGCGTGACCGTTACCATCCCCTGCCCGAGTGCCCAGCGCATCAGCGGGTTCGCCTCCGCGGCGGGGCCGACGTACCAGGCCGCGTACACGGTCGTGATCATGTCGACCGTGATGAGGACGAACAGCGCGACCGCGAACCAGTCCCAGTATTCCTCGATGGGTGTGGTACCGGGTGCCGTGTTCACAAATGACCCTTCAGCCGCAATGGCGATAAGCCCTTGGCCGCCTGTCGGGCCGATTCCCGGGACCGATCGGGCGACCCGCAGTCAGTCCAGGGGCAACTCGATCGTCACGACGTTCCCCGTCGGTTCGGCCTGTCGAATGGACAGCGTCGCATCGGAGTGTTTGACGATGAGTGTGACGAGCCAGAGCCCCATCCCGCTGCCGTGATAGAGCGGTCGGAGTTCCTCTTCGCCCGTCAGGACCTTTCGTTCCATCTCGGGAATGATCCGGTTTTCGTCCCGGACTTCGATCGTCGCCGTGGTGTCTGTGACGGTGACGGCAACCGTCACCCTCGGGCGCTCGGCCCTCGAATGCACGATGCTGTTCGTGAGGAGTTCCTCGATCGCCCGCTCGATGGCGGCACTCGCCTCGACGGTCGCACTCCCGTCGAAGCGAGTCACGATCTCCGCGTTCGGGTAGGACGCCGCGACCCGGTCGACGACCTGGTCGCAAAGCCGTGGCAGTTCGAGTGCCACCGTCGGCGGGGGATCGGACAGGAACTTCGTGATCTCTCGTTCCTTGTCCACGGTGGCGAGTAACTCTTGTCCCGTCTCCCTGATTTTGCCCGCATAGGGGGACTGGGGTCGGGCCCCTTCTCGCTCGATCGTTTCGGCGAACCCGTCAATAATCGTCAGATCGTTGTGGAAGTTGTGCTGGAGGACCCGGTCGAGGTTCTGGATCTGCTTGAGACGGTCCCGGCGCTCGGTGACGTCCTTGATCACCCCGATGAACCCGACGATCTCGTTTTCCGCGTCCCGGAGGTAGAACACGCTCGTCTCGCCGGGAAACGTCTGTCCCGATTTGTTCTCGTAGGAGACGGTGTAGGAGAACGTCGGGTCGTCCATGTGCCCCTCGAGCGCTTTACCCATGGCCTCGAATTCCGCCTCGCTCTCGTAGACGTACTTCGTGTGTTTGCCCTCGACCTCCGACAGTTCGTACCCGAACAGTTCCGTGAACGACGGGTTGCAGTTGATGATCCGACGGTCGGTGTCAGCGACGAGTATCGCATCCCGGATGCTCTTGAAGAGTGACTCGTATCGCTCCTTTGCCTCCCGAAGGTCATCTTGCAACTCCCGCTCGCTCGTGACGTCCCGCATCGAGGCCCCGACGCCCTGTACGTCCCCGTCCTCGTCTTCGAGGGGGAACAGTCGCACGTCGAGGATCCGCCCGCCCCTGTTCGGATGCTTCCTGATTAGTTCGGTCTGGACGGGATGTCCAGCTAGTGCCCTCCGGAGGCTCGGTTCGACGGCCTCGAACTGGTCGGAGGTGAGCACGTCGGGCAACGAACGCGATTCGATCGCCACGCCACGGAGGTCGTGATAGTGCCGGTAGGCCTGATTCGCAAAGAGATATCGCAGGTCCTCGTCGACCGCGGCGAGCAGGTCCTTCGAACTCTCCACGGATTGCTTGTACTGGAGGAGGGACTCTTCCCGGGTCTTCTGCTCGGTGACGTCCTGGATTAGTCCCAGCAGTTGCCCCTCGGCAACCAGATTCACGTGCCCCCGGAGCCACCGGACTGGCCCTCGTTCCGGCTCCGTCCGGAATTCGTGGACGTCAGATCGCTTTTCGCCCCGCCTGAACCCCTCGAAAAACGCCCGGAATTGCTCCCGATCGTCGGGGTGGACGATCTCATCGGCGAAGGCCTCCTTCGTCGAGATCGACTCCCGATCGACGTCGAAGAACTGTTCGACGGCCCCGTGCCGTTCCACGCGGTCGGTTTCCAGATCGATCTCGAAAATCAGCGAGTCGGTCTTCTCGAGGGCGAGTTCCATCCGTTCGCGCATGGCCGCTCGTTCACGGATTGCGGTGGCCTGGTCGACGGCGTTCCGGATGCGGTTGGCGAGGACCGCGTAGTGTTCGGTGCTCCCGCCCTTCTTCAGGTAGTCCGTTACCCCCGCCGAGATCGCTTCGCTGGCGACGGCTTCCGACCCTTTCGCCGTGAACAGGATGAATGGGAGATCCGGATACTCCTCTCGCACGCTTTCGAGAAAGTCGAGCCCCGTTCCCCCGGCCATGGCGAAATCGGAGACGATGCAGTCGATCCCGTTCGTCGACAGTTTCTCGAGCCCGTCCTCGAGGCCGGTCGCCGTCTCGACTTCGAGGCCTCCGTCCACCCGCTCGAGATGCGCTTTGACGACCGCCGTGACGCTCCGGTCGTCGTCGACGTAGAGGACACGGATCGAATCGGGAGCCCCCACGGTCGCTGGGCTGTCGTTCATCACGTCCCCCTCTTGATCGGTCGGAAAGGGGCGCCCGCGCCGCTTCGCGCCCGATCAAAACCGTCCCTCGGGGATCGGGTCGAACTCATTCGAATGTCAAATTCACTACGTTCTTGCGGGACAAGTAGTTGGCGACCCCCACGAGAGTGGATCAGAAACGGACCCGTTTCCGATTCGCCGGTATCGGTCCGAAACACCGGGCGTGGGTCTCGACTCGATTCGACGGCCCGCCCACTTCACGTTCGTTCACAGTCATTCAGCGAACCCCGGACCCGCTCGAGTCGAGACCCAGTTGCATCGACCGAGATCGGCACGAGCGGCTGGATACCCGCCAATACTTCGGTTACACCGTAATACTAATTTTCCGAACGTGTCTTCAACGCCCATGGGTGGTCGAACGGGAACCGAAATCTCGGTGCTCGTCGTCGAGGACGACCCGGACCTCCTCGAAATCCTGGCCGAACACCTCGAACGGGAGGACGATCGGTTCAGCGTGTACACGGCACCGGCCGCCCGGGCGGGGGAGACGCTTCTCGCCGAGATCCCAATCGACTGCATCATCGCGGATTATGCCCTGCCCGGGGAGAACGGCCTCGACTTCCTCGAGACGGTCCGGGCGTCCCATCCGGACCTCCCCTTCATCCTCTACACCGGGAAGGGATCGGAGTCCGTCGCGAGCGAGGCGATGAAGGCGGGGGTCACCGACTACTTCGTGAAGGGAACCAGCACCGAACAGTACACCAGACTCGCAAACCGGGTCGTGAACGCCGTCGAGCACCGGCGGGCCCAAGAACAACTGACGGCTGCGGAGGAACGTTACCGGACGCTTTTCGAGGAGCTGAACGAGGGGGCGGTCCTGTGTGAACTGTGCAGGGACGAGACTGGCGACCCGGTCGACTACGAGATCATCGACGCGAACGCGGCGGTCGAGGAGCTCTTCGACGTGTCGAAATCGGCGATCGTCGGGGAACGGGTCACGGCCCTCCTGGGGACCGAGGAGCCACCGAACCTGGACCGACTGGCGGCCGTAATCGAGACCGGCGAGTCGGTCCGCTTCGAGACGTCCATTCCCGGATTCGATCACCACTTTCGGGTCTCCGCGTTTTCACCCCGGCCGGGTCAGGTTGCCGCCATTTTCGCGGACATAACGGATCGGATCGAGCGAGAGCGGGATCTCGAACGGTTCGAGAAGGCCACCGAGTCCGCCGGCCACGCCATCTACGTCACCGACCGGGACGGCACCATCGAGTACGCCAACCCCGCCTTCGAGGAAATGACCGGCTACGACCGGGAGGCGGCCCTCGGCGCGAACCCTCGCATTCTGAAGTCCGGCGAGATGGATCGGGCCTACTACGCGGACCTTTGGGAGACGATCCTCGACGGGGCAGTCTGGGAGGAGGAGATCATCAACCGGAAGCAGGGCGGCGAACTGTACTACGCGAACCAGACGATCGCACCGATCTACGACGAGACGGGGGAGATCGAGGAGTTCGTCGCGATCCAGACCGACATCAGCGACCAAAAGGCTCACGAGGCCAACCTCGAGCTGTTCCAGAAGCTGATCGACGAGTCGAGTGATCTCATCACGGTCGCGGACGCCGAAACCGGAGAGATCACGTACGCGAATCGGACCGCAGCCGACCGGCTGGGCTACTCGCGGGCGGAACTCGAATCGCTGCAGGTCCCTGACATCGAGGCGTCTTTCGATACCGTCGAGGAGTGGGCCACTCACGTCGAGACGGTCCGCGAGCGGGGACAACTGCGTTTCGAGGGAATCCAAGTCCGCAAAGACGGCGAGACGATTCCGGTCGAGGTCAACCTGACGACCGTCGACCTCGAAACGGAGTACGTGGTGGCGATCGCCCGGGACGTCACCGAGCGGCTCGAATACGAACGGGAACTCGAACTCCGGAACGAGCGACTTGACGAGTTCGCAAGCGTGGTCTCACACGACTTGCGCAACCCGCTCAACGTGGCCCGGGGCCGGATCGAACTCGCCAGGGAGACCGGCGAGACGACCCACCTCGAGGCGGCCCAATCCGCGACCGACCGCAGTCTGGATCTGGTCGGGGACATGCTCTCGCTCGCCAGGGCGGGAAAACGGGTCCAGCAGCTGGAGGTCGTCGACCTGGGGGACCTGTGCCGGACTGGCTGGGAACACGTCGAGACGAGCGAGGCGACCCTCGCGGTCGACGTCGACGGCCGGATTCGGGCGGACCGGAGTCGCCTCGAACAACTCCTCGAAAACCTCCTGCGAAACGCGATCGACCACGGCGGCCCGTCGGTCACCATTACGGTCGGTTCCCTCTCCGATGGATTCTTTGTCGCGGACGACGGGCCGGGAATTCCCGAATCGGATCGCGAGAACGTCTTCGAGGCGGGCCACTCGACCCGTGAGGACGGGACGGGCTTCGGCCTGAGCATCGTCCAGGAGATCGCCGAGGCCCACGACTGGGAAATCGCGATCACCGATAGTGAGTCCGGTGGGGCCCGCTTCGAGATCACCGGCGTGGAGTGGGCCGAGTAACGCTTCTCCGAAGTCCCAGCCGAACAGGCTACACGCCGGTCCGGTACCGAAGAATGCCGGCGATCCCGCCGAAGGCAGTCAGGAGCTGCTCGCCCTTTTCGAAATCAGTCGAGATGAAGTGGGTCTCGGTCCCCCGCTGTTCGGCGATGGCCATCAAGTGTTCGATGGCGTCATCGCGTTCGACCGACTCGGGTTCTTTCCCACACTCCTCACAGGTGTGCTCGGGGGTCTCGTGACGCGGATCGACCAGTTCGCGGTCGGTGTGCTCTGCGGGACACTCGTAGGTCACCACGTCCTTTCGGAGGTCTTCTGAGAGAAGGAGGGTCTCGACTGACCCCATGATGAGGTTCTCGCGGGTCGGCCCGAACCCGTAGGTCGCCTGGTCCCCGCCGTGGAGTTCCTTGAAGAACTCCTCCATGTCCTGTTTGTCCGCGGTGAGTTCGGCGGACGCGAGCGCCTCCTGACCCTTGTCGACGAGGTCGTAGAGCCCCGACTCGTCGGTGTAGGCCACGTCGAACTTCCCGAGGACCGTCTCCTGGAGTTCGTGATGGAGGTAATCGCCGTCGAGGAACTCGTCCTTGGTGGGCGAGGGCCCGCCGACGAGGATGCCGTCGAGTTCGTGACGCTCCGGGACGAAGAGTTCGTCCGCCATCTCGGCGATCTCCTGGTAGAAGTTGTCGATGGCCTCGAGGCGGAGCCGGGCGAATCGCTGGGCGGACTGGCCACCTTTGCGCTGCTTGCCCGGGACGAGCGAGGAGGCGGACTTGACGGGTTCGACGCGCTTGCCCTTGAGCCAGCCGACGTTTGCCTCCCGGCGGTCGAGGACGATGAGCCCGTAGAGGCCCTTGTCCGCGAGCATGTGTTCCAGCGGCTCGGTCAGGAACTCCGAGTCGCAGTGATAGCGGAACGACTCGATCGGGTCCGGCGGGTTCTCGAGGGTCTCGGTTACCATCTTCGTTTGCCCGCCGCCCTCGTCGACGGCCCCGGAAAAGAGCACCATGCCGCGATCCGGCGGCTTCGTGTCGTAGTACTTCAGGCGGGCCTTGATGGAGGAGAGGGCGTCCTGCACGTTCGTCCGGGTCTGCTTCGACTTGATGTTCGATGCTTCGCTGTACTCCTGGGTGACGTGGGCGACCACGTCGGAGATCAGCATGTCCGGGGGCACGTAGATGCTGACGAGTTGCGTCCCGCTGCCGGTATGTTCTTTCAGGTCCTCGATGACCTTCCTGAACTCGTACTTCCGGCGGTCCGAGTGCCCCGTCGACTCGCCCTGCGAATCCGAGCTCATGTGGTTAGTTATGTGTAATTCTCCACGAAGACAGTTAAACTGCCGGAATCCCGGCCCCGGGACGGGACCGAGTTAACTGACCGGGCCCCGGTTGCTACACCCCTGAAAGTTCTTAACCCATGGCCGAGTTATCCTTGGGCGTATGCCGTGGTCACCAGCGGTCTCGGGGACAGGTGGGCAACTCCTCGAAACCGTCAGCCGATGGGTCGCCGAGAACCCGCTCCTCGCGGGGGCGATTGCGATCGTTCTGCTCTTCGCCCTCGGGGGCGCGTGGCTGGCAGTTCGGTACTATCGTCGCTCCGCGGGCGCCCGCCTCAAACGGGTGCTTTCGGGCCGCGAGTCGATCACCCTCCTCCTTCATCCCAATCCGGACCCGGACGCGATGGCCGCGGCCATGGGAATCGCACACATCGCCGAGGACGCGGGGGTCGAGACCACGATCCGCTATCCGGGGGAGATCCGTCACCAGGAGAACCGGGCCTTCCGCACCGTCCTCGGCCTCGACGTCGACGGGATCGAGGACACAGCGGATCTCGATGGAGACGTCGTCCTCGTCGACCACAACGAAGTACGGGGCCTCACCGGTGCGAGCGACGTCGAACCGCTTGCCGTCATCGACCACCACCCCGGAGACGGAACGGGAAGCGCCTTCACTGACGTCCGGCAGAACTACGGGGCCTGTGCGACGATCGTCGCCGAGTACCTCGAGGATCTGGGCTACGAACCCGACACTGGCGAGACAGCTCCCGAACGGACGCTCCCGATCCCCGTCGCAACCGGGCTCCTCTACGGCATTCTCTCGGATACGAACCACCTCTCGCGGGGCTGTTCGGCCGCCGAGTTCGAGGCCAGCTCTTTTCTCTATCCCGGCATCGACGAGGACCTCCTCGATCGTATCGCCTCCCCCGAGGTCGACGCCGAAGTGCTCGATGTGAAGGCAGGCGCCATCGAAAATCGCCGAAAGGAGGGGCCATTCGTGGTGAGCTACGTGGGCGAGGTCTCGAACGTGGACGCGATTCCCCAGGCGGCCGATGAACTCCTGCACCTCGAGGGCGTGACTGCCGTCGTCGGTCATGGGGGAAGAAGAAGGGACGTTGCACCTCTCGGGCCGCTCGCGCGACGACCGGGTGCACATGGGCGACGTGCTCGACGGGGTGGTCGATGACATTCCCATGGCCGGGGCCGGGGGTCATGCACGGATGGGCGGTGGACAACTCTCGCTCGAGCACATGAACGGGCTGGGTCCATCCGACGGCGTTTCAATCGAGGAGTTCGGCGACCGGATCATCGCGGCCATGACCGGCGAATCCTGAAGCCGTGCCCCAACCCTTTAAGGTTGGAAACGCGGAAACCACACTAATGACCGAAGGGCACGTGTACGCCGTGGCAAGCGGAAAAGGCGGGGTCGGCAAGACCACGACTGCGGTCAACCTCGGCGCGGCGTTCGTGGAGGCAGGTCGCTCGGTCGTGGTGGTCGACGTCGATCTGGGGATGGCCAACCTCGGCGACTTCCTCGACGTCGGTTCGGTCGAGACGACCCTTCACGACGTGCTCGCCGGCGAGGCGTCGATCGATGAGGCGGTCGTGTCGGCTCCGGGCGACTTCGACGCCGTCGTCGGGAGCCCGGGCCTCGAGGACTACGGCCGGGCCGACCCGGCGAACCTGCGGGGGGTCGTGGATGACCTCCGGGAGCGATACGACGTCGTGGTTCTCGACGGCGGTGGGGGGTTGAGCCACGACGTGACTGTCCCTCTGGGAATCGCGGACGGGGTCATCGTCGTCACGACGCCGGCCGACGCCGCGATCACCAACGCCGAACTGACCACGGAACTCGTCGAACGGATCGGTGGCACCGTCGAGGGAATGATCGTCACGCGCATCGGCGGTGCCGGCCGGGCGACCCCCGAGGTGGTCTCCGATCGCCTCGATCTCTCCGTGTTGGGGGCGGTTCCGGAGGACGGGGCGATCCAGATGAGCATGGACGAGGGCACCCCGCTCGTGTCGATCGACCGGGAGAGCCCCGCCGCCCAGTCCTACCGGGAGATCGCCTACAGCCTGCTCGGGGAGCCGTTACCTCGCGACTGGGTCGAGGAGAGCGAAGACCCCGTCGGGACGAGTGTCCCCGCGGACCCGGCTCCCGAGTCGTCCGAGCCAGCATCCGGGGAAACGACCCCCGAAGGCACAGCGGACTCCCCGGCAGTCGAGACACCGGCCGCCGAATCGGCGGAACCAGCGGGGACTGACCTCGATGACGCGGAGCCAGAAGACACCCCGGCAGCGGGGATCGCCGAGCGGCTCGAAACCATGGAGGACGAGCCAGCCGGGGACGAAGCGACAGCCGGCGAATCCGATGCGGGTGGGGCGCCCCCGACGGAAGACGTGGTCGCCGTCGAGAGCGGAGACGATGGAGAAACACGTGCGGACCTCGACACAGGGGAAGACGAGACGAACGGGACCGACGATGGGGACCGGGATGACGTGGACGTGGTTCCGGGCCCGACGAAATCGACGAGCGAGGACGCCGGGGACTCCTCGGGTGGTGGTTCGTTCATCGCACGGCTCTTCGGCGGCCTCTTCGGCTGAAACGGGGCGGCGATTTTCGCGGGGTTACATCGACTCGGGAGCGGCGATCCCGAGAACGGAGAGCGCGTTCGCGAGCGTGTTGCGGGCCGCGATCACCAGCGCGAGTCTGGCCGCCGAGACGTTCGGGTCCACGTCCGAGCCGAGGACCGGGCACTCCCGGTAGAACACGTTGACCGCGTCGGCCAGGTCCCGGGCGTACGTCGCGATCGCGTGGGGCTCGAGGTCGCTCGCGCTCTCGTCGATCCTTGCGGGATACGCGGCGATCGCCTCCAGCAGGTCCCGTTCGGGATCGGAATCGAGCAGTTCGGCATCGGGGACTGGCGAGACGGTGCCGTCGGCCTCGTCGACGATCCCGCAGGTGCGGGCATGGGCGTACTGCACGTAGGGAGCGCTCTGCCCCTCGAAGTCGAGAGCGTCGTCCCACTTGAACGTGATCGGCTTGCTCGGCTGCTTGGAGACGATGTCATACCGCACCGCACCGATTCCGACCTGTTCGGCGATCCGTTCGATGTCGTCCTCTGCGAGGTCGTCATCCCGGATTCGATCACCCATGCGGGATTCGACGGCCTCGCGAGCCCGGTCGACCGCCTCGTCGAGGAGGTCATCGAGGTCGACGCCGGTGCCTGCCCGGGTACTCATTTTTCCGGAGGGGAGGTTCACGTAGGAGTAGATCACGTCGTCCAGCTGGGCGGTGTCGTTCCCCAGTATGTCGAGGGCGGCCTGCAGTTGGCGCGCCTGGAGTTTGTGGTCCTCGCCGAGGACGGTCACCGCCCGGTCGTAGTGGTCGAACTTCCACTCGTGGTGGGCCAGATCGCGAGTCGTGTAAAGGCTGGTGCCGTCCGACCGCTTGAAGACGAGATCCTTCTCGAAACCCCGGTCGGAGAGATCGAGATGCCAGGCTCCCTCGTCCTCGTATGCGAGGCCGCTCTCCTCGAGTCGGCTCGCCACGCCGTCGGTGCTGCCGTCTCGCATGAAGCGGGTTTCCTTGACGAACTCGTCGAAGGTCGCGGGGAGCCGTTCCAGACAGCGGCGCATGCCCGCGAGCACCGTGTCGACCACCTCGCCGACTCGCTCGTAGGCTTCCTCGTCGCCGGCCTCGAGTCCCTGCATGATGGACTGGATCTCCGCTTCGGCGGCTTCGACCTCGTCTTCCGGGCCGTCTTCGAGAAAGGAGTTGCCGGTGCGGTAATACCGGACCATCTCGTACTCGGGGCTGTCCCGTTCGGGTTCGGGCAGGTTGCCCTCGTCGAACGTCTCGAAGGCCCACGTGAACACGGCGATCTGGCGGCCCGCGTCGTTCACGTAGTAGTGGGTGTCGACGTCGTAGCCGGCGGCGTTCACGATCCGGGCGATGGCGTCCCCGAGGATGGGGTTTCGGGCCCGGCCGACGTGAACCGGACCGGTCGGATTCGCGCTCGTGTGTTCGACGACGACCGACTTCTCGCGGTCGGGCAACTGCCCGTACGTCTCCGATTGGGCCGCCTCGAGAGTCTCCGCGTAGTAGGCCTCGGAGGGATGAAAGTTCACGTACGGGCCCTGGGTCACCACGTGTCCCACGTAGGTCAGCGAGTCGACGTCGATCTCGCCTTCGATGTCGGCGGCGACTTCGGGTGGGGCCGCCTCGGCTGGACCGGCCAGGCGAAAGGAGACACTCGAAGCAAGGACCGCAGGGACGTCCGTGGGCGGGGTCTCGATCCCCAGGTCGTCTCCGGGAAGGGAGAGCGCGTCGAGCGCGTCGGCGAGCGCGGTCTCGACTTCCTCGCGAAAGGCAAGCAACATACGCGTTGGGTGTCGGCCACGGCCTATAGGGGTTCTGCATGCCGTCCGTGCACTCGCCGGGAGCACCATTCTTTTGCCCGTTCATCGCCAAGCGCGGGCGATGACCCAGCAGGTCTCGGGACCGAACTACCATACGATCGGTCACACGGCCGTCCAGACCTGCGGGTGGACGAAAAACGCCCTCCGGGGAGAGGGCACCTGTTACAAGCATCGTTTCTACGGCATCCAGTCCCACCGATGTATCCAGATGACGCCCATCATCCGGTGCAACGAGCGCTGTGTCTTCTGCTGGCGCGACCACGCGGGCCACGCCTACGAACTCGATGAAACCGACTGGCAGGACCCCGAGGCCGTCGTCGACGCGTCGATCGAACTCCAGCGGGAACTCCTCGCGGGCTTCGGCGGCAACGACGACGTCCCCGAGTCGCGGCTGGACGATGCCCTCGACCCCAAGCACGTCGCGATCAGCCTCGACGGCGAACCCACGCTTTACCCCCTTCTCCCGGAACTGATCGAGGCCTACCACGACCGGGATTTCACCACCTTTCTCGTGAGCAACGGGACCCGACCTGACGTGCTCCGGGATGCCAGTCCCACCCAGCTCTACGTGAGCCTCGACGCCCCAGACCGGAGGACCTACGACGCGGTGGTCCGCCCCCGCGAGAAAACCGCCTGGGAGGACCTAATGGAGTCCCTGGACGTGCTCCGAACCCACGAAAGTCGGACCACGATCCGGACAACTCTCGTCGCCGGCGAAAATATGGAAGATCCGGCCGGCTACGCGGCCCGGTACGAGCAGGCTGACCCCGACTTCATCGAGATCAAGGGGTACATGCACGTCGGCACGTCCCGTGATCGCCTGGACCGGGACGCGATGCCGGACCACGAGGAGGTGGTCGAGTTCGCCCGCTCGGTCCAGGACCACCTTCCGGCCTTCGGGGAATTCCGCGAGGCACCGCCCTCGAACGTGGCGATGCTCGCGAAAGACCCGGAAACGATGGTCCCGGAGCTGGCTGGACCCGGTGAGTAGCTGGTTGCACCGCGTACCGTTTCCCAAAGCGGGATTCGTTGGCCGCCACCCCGTCTCAAATTTGAGAACCATCCCAAATCCGGTATCCTTATCCGGGCCACGGGCCAAACTCGGGGCATGGTTGTCGACGCCGGCAGTCTCGCCGTCGGCTTTGACGAACTCGCCGTCCTGAAACTCCTGGCCCTCGACGGGGGCCATCGCGGGAAGGTGAAAATATCTGGGGCCGAGGTCGCCGCGGATCTCGACGTCTCGAACCAGACTGCCTCTCGGCGCCTTCAGGCGCTGGAGGACGCGGATTGCATCACCAGGGAGACGGTCGGAGACGGCCAGTTCGTCGAGCTCACGGAGCGCGGAATCGAGGTGCTCAGGACCGAATACGAGGATTACCGGGCCATCTTCGAGGCGAAGGGCACGGTCGTGCTGCGCGGTGAGATCACCACGGGCATGGGCGAGGGCCGCCACTACGTCACGCTCCCGGGCTACAAGGTTCAGTTCGAGGAAAAGCTGGGTTATGATCCGTACCCGGGCACGCTCAACGTCAGCCTCACGGCCACGAGCAAGCGCGAGCGCTCGATTCTGGCCGCTCTCGAGGGGATCCACATCGACGAGTGGGAGGACGAGGAGCGCACCTACGGCGGGGCGACTTGCTATCCGGCCAGCATCGAATCCGACACGGGCCACTCCTTCGACGGGGGCCACGTCATCGTGCCCGATCGGACCCACCACGACGCCGAGGAACTCGAGATCATCGCTCCCGAACGCATCCGGGACGAACTGGGCCTGCTCGACGGTGACGAGGTGAGTGTGAATGTCGAGTCAGCGTGAAGCTTCCCGGGGGGCGACCGGCGTCGAACGGGCCGTCGCGGCGTTTGCGGCCGGCCAGCCGGTGTTGATCCACGACTTCGACGACCGCGAGGGAGAAGTCGACATGGTCTACCCGGCCGGGGCCGTCGATCCACCGGCAGTCGCACAGTTGCGAAACGACGCGGGCGGACTGGTCTGTGTCGCGCTGGGCCCGGAGATCGCAGATGCCTTCGAGTTGCCCTTCCTGGCCGACGAGATCGACCACCCGGTCGCGGAGAGCGACCACCTCGGGTACGACGAGCGCTCCTCGTTCTCGCTTACCGTCAACCACCGGGACACCTACACCGGGATCACCGATCAGGACCGGGCACTGACAATCAGTCGTCTCGGGGAGGCCGCAGCCGATCCCGAATCGACCGACTTCCCCCGCGAGTTCCGCGCCCCGGGACACGTCCACCTGCTTCGGGCCTCCCGCTACGGTCTCTCGGATCGGAAGGGTCACACCGAAATGGCCGTCGCGCTGGCCCACGAGGCCCAACTGCCCCCGGCGGCCGTGGTGTGTGAGATGCTGGACGACGAGACCGGGGAGGCCCTCTCGATCGACGATGCCCGGGCCTACGCGGCCAAACACGACATCCCTTACGTCGACGGGCAGGACCTGATAGAGGCGTTCACCGACCAGTGAGAGTCGATTCTACGGCTTCACAAGCACCTTGATTGCCTCTCGTTCGTCCATCGCCTCGTAGCCCTCCGGCACGCCCTCCAGGTCGACGCGTTTCGTGAAGATCGGCGAGGGGTCGAGGGTTCCGCCGAGGATGTCCCCCATGAGTTCCTCGGCGTACTGGCGAACCGGAGCGACGCCCCCCTGCAGGGTGAGGTTGTCCCGGAACAGTGAGAGGACGTCCAGTCCCCCCTCAGCGACGCCGTGGGGGACACCCACGTAGCCGATCGTTCCGCCCGGCCTGGCGACCTCGATCGCGGTGTCCATCGCCGAGGCCGCCCCGACACACTCCATGACGTGATTCGATCCGCCGTACGTGAGTTCCGTGACCCGCTCGATTGCGGCCTCGCCCCGTTCGGCGACGGTCTCGGTCGCCCCGAACGCCTCGGCGATTTCGAGTCGATCCTCGTGGTGGCCCACGGCGATGATCCGCTCGGCTCCCAGGCGCTGGGCGCTGAGCACCCCGCTCAGGCCCACCGCCCCGTCGCCGATGACCACGACCGTATCGCCCGGCCCGACCTCGGCACTCACGGCGGCGTGGTGTCCGGTTCCGAGCACGTCGGTCAGGGGGAGGAGTTTCTCGAGGGTCTTCTGGTCGTCGGCGTAGCGATCCGGCACCCGGACGAGATGGCCGTCTGCGAAGGGGGTTTTGACGTATTCGCCCTGTCCGCCGCCGTTTGTGCCGCCCCACGATTCTCCCTCGACGCAGGAGGTGTACAGGCCCTTCCGACAGAACTCACATTCCCCGCAACTGATGGCGAAGGGGGCGATGACCCGATCCCCGGTTCGACTGACGTGACAGCCTCTCCAACCGCCTCGACGATGCCCATGGGTTCGTGGCCGACCCGTTCGCCCGCCTCCATGTCGGTCTGGCCGCGGTAGAACCAGAGATCAGACCCACAGATGGCGGTGTGGGTGACGCGGATCAGCGCGCCCTTCGGGGATTCGAGTTCGGGTTTGGGGACCTCTTCGATGGCGATCTCGCCGGGGCCGTGGTAGACGGCTGCGCGCATGGTGAACGCGAGGTGGGGGATGGGGAAAAGTAAACTGGCAGGATGAGGGGTTAATCCTTCGCGGATTTGAACCAGCGGAAACCTCACTCCGTTCGGTTTCCTGGGCTCAAATCCGCTTCCCCAATCACGTCGACTCACGTCTCGCGACACAGCAAGCTGGTCGCTCGACGGTTAGGTCGTTGAGATGTGGGCCCTAGCGGATTTGAACCACTGACGACGCGGTTATGAGCCGCGCGCTCTAACCAGACTGAGCTAAGGGCCCTATCCCGTCCTACCGCTGGCGGTGCCTTGAGCGTTACCTTCGAAAGAAGCGCCGCCGCCAGGGCTCGAACCTGGGACAACTCCGTTAACAGCGGAGTGCTCTACCAGCTGAGCTACGGCGGCCTGGATTACCGTACTTGGCTACTTTTGATAGGGCTTTCGTTTCGCCCGGCCACGACTTTCCCATTGGCGGTCCCGTTCACCAATCCTCGACCTCGCTCACGTTCGCCTCGAAAATCTTCGAGTTAGGAAAGACTAATTTAGTTTCTACAAACTTTTCTTCCGAAATTTTAACTACGCGGAACGGATTCGATTGGACAACGGATGAGTCTGCTGGCCAATCTGACGCTGGTCTTCGTCGCCGGGCTGATCACGGCCCTCGCAACTGGGTTGGGCGCCATCCCGTTCTTCCTCGCTGAGGACATCCCCGACCGCTGGAACGTGGGGCTCTGGGGCCTGGCCTCGGGGATCATGGTGGCCGCCTCCGTGTTCGGCCTGCTCAAGGAGGGGTTGGCCGAGGGGACGATCCAGGACATCGTTCCGGGATTGATCGTCGGCGTGCTCCTCGTGATCGTGGGCCACCGGGTCATCACCCATGCCGAAATCGACCCCCGGGAGTACGCCGAAGCCGACTTCAAGAAACTCGTCCTGATACTCGGTATCCTCACGGTCCACAGCTTTCCAGAGGGCGTGGCTGTCGGGGTCTCCTTCGCGGATCTGAATCTGGGAACCGGGCCGATGTTCCTCGGCTTTACGATCCCGATCCTCGCCATCTTCATGACCGTCGCCATCTCGATCCATAACGTCCCGGAGGGCACCGCGATCTCGATCCCGCTCCGGGCGATGGGCGTCTCGAACTGGAAGCTGGTCTGGTGGTCGATCTTCTCGAGTCTGCCCCAACCAGTCGGTGCAGTGCTCGCGTTTGCCTTCGTCCGCTACGCCCGCGAGTTTTTGCCGTTCGGGTTTGGGTTCGCCGCAGGCGCGATGGTCTATCTCGTCCTTACGGAATTCATCCCGGAGGCACTCGATCTCGGCGAAGACCTTCCGCGGGGCGGCCACCTCGAACTCGTCGCCGGAATCGTCGTCGGTGTCGTCGTCATGACGCCGCTTGCGATGCTCTAAACCTCCATCGATATGCTTTCGGGCTATCCCCGATAATGGCTCCGTATGACGACCGGGAGCGGGTACGAAGCGGTGCTCGAACGCGTCGGCGAGCGGGTGGACCCGGATCCGGCGGAGCGAGCCGCCCTCGAAGCAGCAGTCGAGTCACTTCTCCAGCGGACGGAATCCGCGATCGCCGATCTCGAGGTCGACGCCACCCCTCTTCACGTGGGCTCGACCGCCCGGGGGACCTGGGTGAGCGGTGATCGAGACATCGACGTGTTCGTCCAGTTCGATCCGGACCTCCCCCGCGAGGACCTCGAACGCTACGGCCTGCAGGTGGGGCGGGCCGTACTCCCCGAAGGCCATCTGGAGTACGCCGAGCACCCCTACGTGACTGGCGAGTTCGACGGGTTTGCCGTCGATCTCGTTCCCTGCTATGACGTCGACGCCGCCACGGAGATCCAATCGGCCGTCGACCGAACCCCGTTTCACAATGCCTACCTCGTCGAACGACTCGACGATTCGGTGGCCGCCGAAGTGAGACGCTTCAAGCAGTTCCTCAAGGGTGTCGGTGCCTACGGCAGCGATCTCCGGACGCGGGGCTACTCGGGTTACATCGCCGAACTCCTCGTCCTCGAATACGGTGGCTTCCGGGAGACGCTGGCGGCGGCCCAGGACTGGCACCCGCCGGTCCATCTCGACCCGGCCGACCACGGGACAGTCAGCTTCGAGGATCCACTCGTCGTCGTCGACCCGACCGATCCCGAGCGGAACGTCGCCGCGGTCGTCGCCGCCGAAAACGTCGCCCGGCTCGTCCACTTCGCCCGTCAGTTCCTCGCCACCCCGGAGCTGGACTACTTCTTCCCGCTGGAACCCGAATCGATGGACAGGGAAGCGGTTCGGACGGCAGTCACCGAGCGGGAAACCACTCCAATCGCCGTCGTCTTCGACCCGCCCGATCTGGTCGACGACCAACTCTATCCCCAGCTCAGACGTTCGCTCACGGGACTGGTCCGCGGTCTGGAAAACGCGGACTTCGAGGTGCTCCGGAGTGCGACGTGGGCTCGCGACGATGCGGCCCTGTTCGTCGAACTGGCCGTCGCGGAGCTCCCGGCGATCGAGCGTCACGAGGGTCCCCCTGTTTACGCTGCCGAGCACGCCAGGCGGTTCTACGAGACCTACGCCGACGGATCGGCGACCGGTCCGTTCATCGAGGCGGACCGGTACGTCGTCGAGCGAGAGCGGGAGACGACGAGTGCCGAGAACTTCGTCGAAAACCGACTCCTCGACGTGGCCCTCGGGGCCCAAATCGAGCCCGCGCTGGAGGCTGGATACACCGTCCTCGCCGGCGCTGACGTGGCGGAACTGGCGGCGGACTTCGGTCGGGAACTCGCCGCGTACTTCGACCCGAGTCCCCGGTTACGAACAGAGATCGACGAATAGTTCGATGTCCTCGGCCTGAATCGTCCGCCGGCCGGCGTGTTCCGCGAGGTCTCGCGCGCCGGCGGCGATCTCGGCCGCCCGGTCCTCGAGGAGTTTGGCCAGCGCCAGTCGGGCGTCTTCGGCCACCCGGAACCGGTCGTCGACGTCGAGCCGGGCGATCCGGTCGATCGGCGCGACCGGAAGCGTCAGCGAATCACGCGTCGGGACCTCGACGGCCCCGAAGTCCTCGACCATGATGGTTTTGCGACCGGCTGCTTCGGTGTGCTGGGCCGCTTTTCCGGCAATCTCGGCGCCGTCGTTCTGGATCTGGCGGGCCAGTGCCCCTGCGGCGTCCGCGCTGACCCGGAGGTCCCCCGTCTGTTCCCGGATGATCGAATCGACGGGAGAAAACGGAAGCTCGACTCGCATATCCCCAAACCCCGGCGGTGACCGGCTTAATCCTTTCCGTCAGTTTCGACCCGTTCGGGATCGAGAATACCCTCTGTGAGTTGGCCGGCCACTGTGAGTTCCTCCCCGAGTTCGACGTCGAGATCGGACTGAATCGTTACCGTCTGTTCGCCGTCGTCGAGGATGATCGGGTTCCCGGCCTGGACGACGACGCCCGTGAACTCGACGGATTCCGGGTCCGCAGTTTCCGATTTCGGATCGACCGCTTCCGGCCCGGGACTTGGCTCGCTCGTCGGTCCATCTTCCAGGCCGGTCGCAGACGTCGACTCCGCGCCGGCGGAATCGCCATCAACGTCGCCAAAGGCCGAGAGCCCAGTATCTGACACGTCTTCCCCAGAATCGAGGTCGGTGTCGATACCGTCCTCGAGCGGGACGACGGTCGTCTGCCAGTTTGCAGAGGCCTCGAGGTCGTCTTGCCACCCGTCCTGAATGGCGACGTCGACGAAGAGGACCTCGTCTCCCGGTCCGAGTTCGAGGTCAGCTTTCTCGCCCCAGAGCGCGACCCGGATGTCGTCAGTCTCGTCCTGCACGCGGACGTTCCGGACCTGCCCCTCGGTGCCGTCGTCCCGGTCGAAGGTCCGCTTCGGGTCCGCGGAGCGGACGACTCCAGCGATGTCGACCGTCTCGTCGAGTTCGACGGCTTCGATCGGCGTGGCGTCCGGAACGTAGCCCACCTCGGCGTCGCTCTCCCCGATCGCTCCCCGGTCCCCCAGATGGAGTTCGAGCGAGCCGTCCCGTTCGCGGACGTAGCCGTCGATGACCTCGACGGTGTCGTGAGCCGTGAAGTCCTCGGTCCGGTCGGCCTGCTCGTCCCAGAGGGTGACCCGGACCCGGCCCGTCTCGTCCCCGACGAGGAGGTTCGAAACCTTGCCTTCGCTGCCGTCGTCCCGGTCGAAGGTCCGAACCGGTTCGGTGGCAAGCACCTCCCCGATAAGATTCACGTCCGAGGCTCCGAGGCCCAGGTCGGCCACGCGGTACTCGTCAGTGAGGTCGACCTCGATCTCGGTGTCCGGATCGGGTTCGACCCGATCGACGGACAGCTCGACGCCGTCGTAGCCCTCCTTGGGCCGCCCCTTCAGGTTTAGTACCTGTCCCTCCTCGAGTTCCGAGTCGGCCGAACTGGCCATTTCGTCCCAGAAGGAGACCCGGAGCCGGCCGGTCTCGTCGGCCACGTCGGCGTTGAGTACCTGTCCGTCGGGTTGGTCGGGGTCGTCACGCTCGAAGGTCCGTAACTCCCCGACGCTGAGGACCTTTGCGGTGATGGCGACTTCCTCCATGCCCGGTTCCACGTCGGCGACTCCCTCTACCTGTCCGTCGTCGAGTTCGTGGGCGAGCAACATCGCCGCCGTCTCCTCGTCGGCGAGCCCGCCCATCTGCTCGACCTTGGAAACGACTGCCTCGCGGAATTCCTCGAGTGAGACCTCCTCCGTGTCGAGATCCTCGTAGATCGTCTCGATATCGCCCATTGAGTTGAACTAGGCCGCGCGTTCGGTCTTGAACCTTTTCTTCGACCCGCTCAGAGGAGCGAGTCCGCTGCCGCCGCGCCGATCACCGAGAAGATCGACCCGATGCTGATCGCGGTGAGGGTGGTCATCGAATCCGCACCGAAGGTCTGCGGGGCGGCCAGGACGAACGTCAAAAGCGTCACCGATCCGACGGCAACGAGAAGGACGGAAACGAACCGGAGCGGAATCCCCAGAAAATTTCGCTCGCGTTCCACGTCTCGGTCCTTGTCGGCCTTATAGAGCGTGCTGTAGCCGACCACGACGACCGCAATTATGGCGACCAGGGTGTGCAGAAGGCTCATCTGATCCGCGAGCACCCAGACCTCCTCCGTGACGACGAACGGGCCAGCCAACAACAGCCCCCCAACCACTTGCTGGGCCACGTCGGCCGCACGGAAACGCGGACGTCTCATGTCCGTCACCACGATTCAGTGCGGTCTAAACGTTCCCATTTTATCACGTGCCGTCGCCCACTCGCCAGAGGTACAGCGATCCGATCGATCGATAGGGGGCCCATTCGGCGGCACGCTCGCGCATTTCTCCGCGGCTCTCGATCCCGTACTGACTCTGCATAGCCTTGCGAATGCCCAGGTCCTCGACCGGGAAGACGTCCTCGCGTCCCAGTCCGAACTGGAGGAACATCTTCGCGGTCCACGGCCCGATCCCCCGGACTTCGGTCACCTCCTCGATGACGGCCTCGTCGGACAGGTTCTCGAATGCCTCACGGGACCAGCCACGCTCCGCGAACGCTTCTGCGGCGGCTTTCACGTACTCGCTTTTGGCAGTCGAGAGCCCGACGTCCTGAAGCGCGGCCGGATCCGTGGATTTTATTTCTGCCGGGGTGACCTCGAAGGCGTCGGTCAGCCGCTCCCACGTGGCCGCAGCCGAGGCCATCGAGACCTGCTGTCTGGCGATCGCTTTCACGAGCCGGCGGAACGGGTCCGGAGCGGGCTGGAGGACGAGATAGCCGTGGCGGTCGATGAGGGCTGCCAGCTGGTCGTCGGCCCGGAGGTGGCGGTGTGCGTCAGTCGGGTCCTCGCGCGTGTCGACAGGCATTGTCGATGACCGGGATAGGGCCGGTGGCTATTCCAGCGTTTGGGTCGGAACTCAGGTCCGTAACGGATATACCGGCGTGGGGCAAAGTGAGGGTGAGTCCTGGTAGGGTAGTGGACCATCCTCCTGGCTTGCGGAGCCAGGGACCGGAGTTCAAATCTCCGTCAGGACGTCATTCTTCCACGCTCACGCGACGAGCGACGCCGTCGCTCGTCGCGAGTCGAATGACGTCCTGACGTGCCCCCGGTCGCTCCGCTCCCGGGGACTCCGCCAGGACGCTCAATTCGATCGCTTTGCTCACTCGTGGGTCCTGACTTGCTCCACGCTCGCGTCCGCCCGCGTGGAACTCCGTCAGAACGTTTCTGCTGTGCGACACCGGGAGCGACAGAACGGTTCGCGTCGCCGAAACTCCGAGAAGATTCGAGCTGACGAGGTCCACCGCAGACACAGTGATCTATCGTTTGGGCGCGTTCAAACCATGGCCCGGACGTGGGACGGCTCTTCCCCCGACAACCGGGAGAAAATGTAGTCCGGACGGGTTTGAATTCTTCCGAGTCGGATTGCCAGTCCGAGACCGGCCGTTACCGGACGATTGACCGAAGCCAGGCGACGAATCTGGCCAGAAGCCCCGTCTCACGGACCGGTTCCTGCTTTTGGGTGGCCCGCAACTCCGCCAAAGCGCTCGTTTGAGCGGACGTTCCCGACCCGCTTGCTGTCTTCTTTTCGCCGCCGCGGAGGTTTTTGAGCCCTTTTACCGCACTGTCTACACCACCACCTTCGGTTTCCTTGATCCCGGCGTTTCGCATATTTTCCCTCAATTCCCCATCTAGTTCCGTTTCCCGCAACGTGAGGTCGCGGTTCACGTCACGTTTCACTCCGCCCCAACTCAACTCGACCCCCTCCATCGCTTCCTCAATGTCCCGCTCAACCGCTTCTCTCGTGACTGTTGTATCGGTCGCTGTCGGTGCCTGCTCCGCTCGGTCGAGGTGGCGTTGAGCGATCCGTTGGCCTCTCCGTTCGGCCTGATAACTCGACAGTGCCGTTCCTGTTGTTGCTATCACGACAACTCCGCCCAGCGCATAGAGGCCGACCGTGAGGGAACTATTGGAATACCACGCTTGCGGGTACACCTGGATAAATCGAACTGTCGCAATGAGTGTCGTCGTCACCCCGACGACACCGATCGCGGCGATTCGACGGGAGACGGGAAGCAAAACCGTGACCCCGAGCAATGCGATTGGAATTCCGGAAGCACCGGTGGCCACAGCGAGTTCTCGGAGTACATATTTGAATACTTCACCCTGTGGAATCGCGGTACTCCAGAGGAACGCGAGAATCGAGACGACGACTAATCCGACTCCAGTAAAGAAGAGTCCGAACCCCGCGAAAACAGATTGGCTTTCTGATACGGGACCGATATATTCCCGATATAAATCCTCGAAAAACGATTCGTCCCTTTCTTGGCTCATATCTATACAGTCCGCGACAAAACTCAAATAACTTCGCCCCCATTCACGTTCTTGGAATCGCTCGAAGTAAAATATGACCTCGTTCATCCGTGCAACCAATATGCAAGTCCTCTCGAAATAATCCATTTTGCATCCGCAAAAACGTGTGAAGATTTTTAACATCTTGCTGAGAAGTAGCCCCTATGGCAAAGGGTCTTGACGTCGGCACGATGAACATTATCTCCTCCACGCCCCAGAATGGCAGGACGAAATTCGTACAGCAGCGCAACTCGTTCGTCGAAATCGAGTACAGCGATATGGCCGAGCAGATGCTCTCGAGGAGCGAAGTCCTCCACATCCGGAAGGACGACAAAGTATACGTCGTCGGCGACGACGCGCTCAATTTCGCGAATATATTCAACAAAGAAACGAGGCGGCCGATGGAACACGGGATTCTCTCGAGCGAGGAGGCCTCGGCCATCCCGATGATCAAACTGATCACCGAACAGGTTGTTGGGGACCCGGCCCCGAATGAGAAGATTTTCTTCGCCTCCCCGGCGGATCCAATCGACTCCGAACTTACGACGCTGTACCACCAGAAGACGATGGAGTCGATGTTGTCGAACCTCGGCTATGACCCCGAACCGATAAACGAAGGGATGGCGGTCATTTATAGCGAACTCGCGGACAATAATTTCACCGGACTTGGAATTTCGTTCGGTGCGGGAATGACGAACGTATGTCTCGCGTACTATGCGGTCCCCGTCATGAAGTTCTCTATTGCACGAGGTGGAGATTGGATTGACAAACAGAGTGCCCAGGCGACGGGCAAACCGGTGGACAAGGTCACGTCCATCAAGGAAGACGACTTCACGCTGGATTTCACGACGGATGTCGGTGGCGTCGAAGGAGCACTGTCCATCTATTATGAGAACCTCCTCGATTACGTCATCGAGAACATTAGCAGGGAAGTCGACGAAGAGGACGTCGAAGAGGGGCTGGACATCCCCGTCGTGGTCACCGGGGGAACGTCGAGCCCGGAAGGCTTCAAAGAACTGTTCGCTGACCACATCGAAAATGCCGAGTTCCCGTTCTCTATCAGCGATGTCCGAAATGTTAGTGATCCGATGTATAGCGTCGCACGGGGCGCACTCGTGGCTGCGAGGTCCGAGGAGGAAACTGCTGAAGCGGAAACCGAAGAACCAGTAGCGGACGAAGAGCCCGAAACGGAGGAGTAACTGACGTTTCGGACTCCGACGACTGATGGGGACACTCCGGTACTCTAGGTCCGTTTTGCGCTAGTTCTCCGTCGACTGGGATTGGGCTTGTCCAGGCTCCTTGATGGGTTCTTCCCGATTTTCCCCGTAAAACCGCCTGAACGCATCCTCCCACGTTTCCTCGGATTCGGGAGTTGGGGTGTGTTTCGATTCGATGTCGGCGAAACTGCACTCCTCACAGTAGACCGCTCTCCCGTCGTCCTCAATTGATATTTCGGTGAGCTGTGTGCCACAGCGCGGGCAGTCCATACGCTTCGTAGCACTCCCATGCTAATGTATTACAATGGTCATGCCGATATTCTGGGAGCCGAACGATGCTTTTCAAAAGCGGATCACCGTTCCGATTATCGCACCGATGGTGATTCGGGAGCGCCCGGTTCGGCCAGGACGTGACGGGCCATCGCAATCGATGGTCCCGGTTCCGCTTCATCGAGACGGAGTCCCCCGGTTGTCCCGAACGGACGCGAGTCTCACGCTTCCTGCGGCATCCTTCTCCCACCGTCTATTTACCACCGGCCCGCTTGCTCCCCCTATGCACGACGTCGACGTGATCGTCATCGGTGGCGGAACGGGCAACTCCGTCGCCGAAGCCGCGGCGGAGGCCGGACTGGAGACGGTCCTCGTCGAGAAGGGCCCACTCGGCGGGACCTGTCTCAATCGCGGCTGCAATCCATCGAAAATGCTCATTCACCGGGCGACGATTCTCGATACTATCGACTCTGCCGGGCAGTTCGGCATCGACGCCACGGTCGAAAACGTGGACTACGAGGGAATCGTCCAATCGGTGAACTCGACTCTCGCCGACATCGCCGAGGGGATGGAGCGTGGCTTTCGCGAACAGGATCACCTCACACTCGTCAAAGAGCACGCTCGCTTCGTCGACGACCGGACGATCGAGGCTGGTGGGGAGACCTATCGGGGCGACCGGATCCTCATCGCGACCGGAAGCCGGCCCGTGATCCCGCCGATCGCCGGCCTTGAAGGCGTCTCCTTCCTCACGAGCGACGACGCCATCGCCCTCGAGGAACAGCCCGAGAGTCTCGTCATTGTCGGCGGGGGCTACATCGGCGCGGAGTTGGGGTACTTCTTCGAGCTGATGGGGACCGAGGTCACGATCATGCACTCCGGCGAGATCCTCCTCGACCGGGAGGACCGGGAGATCGCGACTGAATTCACGGGCATTGCCGAGGAGCGCCACACCGTCCTGACCGGGTATCGAGGAACTGCGGTCGAACCGACCGAGTCGGGCGTGGCCGTCCACGCCGAAAGCGAGGCGGGCGAAGAGACGACTGTCTCCGGGACAGACCTCCTCCTCGCCGTCGGTCGGCGGCCCAACACCGACGACCTCGGGCTGGAGCACACCGCCATCGAGACCGACACCCACGGGTTTATCCAGACGAACGAATCCCTCGAAACGACCGTCGAGAACGTCTGGGCCCAGGGCGACGTCGCCGGCAAATTCCAGTTCAAACACGCCGGGGACTTTGAGACCAGGCACGCGATCGACGCCATCGTCCACGACGTGCGCGAGCCGGTCGACTACATCGCCATGCCACATGCCATTTTTGCCGAACCGCAGATCGGCGGCGTCGGGGCGACCCAGCAAGCCCTCGAGAGCGAAGGAGTGGACTTCGTCGTGGGTCGGGCACGGTTCGAGGAGACCGCGATGGGGAGAGCGAAAGGACTGACGGGCCTTGCGAAGGTCCTCGCCGCCCCGGACGGCGAGATTCTGGGCGTTCACGTGCTCGGCCACGAGGCCTCGACGCTGATCCACGAGGCCGTGATCGCGATGCGGAACGGCAACGGAACCGTGTGGGACGTTGCCGAGGCGATCCACGCCCACCCCACGCTCTCGAAAGTCATGGAAGCGGCATTTCGGGACGCGGCGGCGTCGGTCGACGAGCGTTCCATCTAGCTGGGGTCCACTCACAGTAGCACGACGGCCCCGACCACCACGGCGACAGCGAGGAAATACAGGACCAGATCGGCCGACCCGTGCTCGACCGTCGTGATCGAGGTTCGCGGGCCCGGCTCGTCGAAGCCACGAGCCGTCAGGGCCGTCGAGAGTTCGTATCCGTATCGGATCGTCGCCACGAAAAACGGGACGAGCATTGGAATGCGGGCCCGCGTGCGGGTGATCGGACCGCCCGAAAGATCGAGGCCTCGGCTCCGCTGGGCGTCCTCGATCCGGCGGAAGCGTCGCCGGAGTTCCGGAACGAGTCCGACCGTGAGCGACAGGAGAAAGGCGACGGACCACGGGACCCCGAGTTCGCCGAGTGCCGCCTCGAACCGCTCGGTCTCGGTCCCCAGGGCGAACCAGGCTGCCGCCCCGGCAACGAGCACGAGCCGAACTGCGATCAACACGGCCGTTTCGACGCCCCCGGGGGTAAGCGAGAGCTCGACGGGGCCGATCGGCACCGAGACCCAGGCCGGTCCCGACGCGTAGAAGACCGAGTTGAGCACGAGGATGAGCAGCACGAGAACGGAGAGCGGGGCGAGGGCACTAGCCCACTCACGGAGGGAAACGTCGCCGAGGACCGCGACGACAACGACGAACAACCCGAGCAGAACCAGCTGGCCCCGAATCGATCCGGTCAGGAGCGCCGCGAGGACGAAGCCGATGGTGAGGGCAAGTTTGGCTCGTGGATCGAAGCGCGGCGCTCCCGTCATTGTTTGTCCTCCGTTCCTCCCAGTCGGTCGACGGCTTCGGCAACGGTTCGCGGCGGTGGATCGATACCCCGTTCGCGGGCCCACGCTACCGCCTGTGGCGTTTCGAGGCCGAGGGCTCCGAGGTCGAAGTCGGGGTCCGCAAGGACTGACTCGACCGGCCCCTGTCGACGAAGACCGCCGTCTGCGAGGACGACCGCCCGGTCGGCGTACCGCCACGCGAAGTCGGTGTCGTGTGTGACCACGAGGACGGTGTGATCGAGGTCGGCGAGTCGCTTTCCGAGACGCGTCCTGGCCCTTCGGTCGAGGCCGCTCGTGGGTTCGTCGAGGCCGACGACGTCGGGATCGCCCGCGAGGACGGCGGCGATCGTCACGAGTCGTTTCTCGCCCTCCGAGAGCGAGTATGGGTCCCGGTCGGCGAGTTGCTCGATGCCGAGTTGCTCCATGGCCGCTTTCACCTGCGCTTCGACCGGCAAGCCCCGGTTCTCAGGAAAGAAAGCGACTTCCGCTGCGACGGTCGGGGAGAAGAGCCCGTCCGCCGGCGTCTCCGGTGCGAGGCCGACGACCGGCTCCGTCCGGTCGTCGATCTCGATCGTGCCGGTAGCCGGCTCGAGCAGGCCAGCGAGCAACCGCAGGAGCGTCGTCTTGCCCGTTCCGTTGGCCCCGAGGACGGCGACGATTCCGCCGGTCTCGACAGTCATAGAGAGGTCTTCGAAGACCTGGGTACCGTCGTCGAACGCGAAGGACAGGCCGGTGATGTCGATCACGGGTTAGCCTCCGGAGAGCGGGACGGATTCAGCCGGGTCCCCTCGGGCCAACGCGACGGCGGTCGCGAATGGTACTTCGATCCCTGCCTCGTGGAGCGAGCCGACGACCGCTCGTGGGGAACCGTTCGCTCCGATCTCCCCCTCCTCGAGCAGGATCGCCCGGTCGGCGAGCTCGAGTACGGGTTTCGCGTCGTGTTCGGCGACGAAGAGGGCGGTTTCCCCGTGCAGTTCCTCGATCGCATCGAGCACCAGTCGGCGGTTCCGGGCGTCGAGTGCGGCCAGCGGTTCGTCCAGCACCACGAGGTCCGGCTCGGTGACGAGCGTTCCCAGCAGGGCGACGAGCGTGGTTTCACCGCGGGAGAGGGCGGTGATTTCGCGATCGAGCAGGTGAACGGCGTCCAGACGATCGGCCCAGTCGTCGATTCGGTCGTGGATTTCGGCCGGCGCGACGCCCCGGTTTTCGAGTCCGAAGGCCACGTCCGACCGGACGCGTTCCCTGACCAACTGGGTCCGGGGGTCCTGGAAGCACATTCCGACTGTCCCCTCCCTGTGGACGGTCCCGTCCACCGAGACCGTCGATACCGGAGAGAGCAGTCCGGCAATCGCTTTTCCGAGGAGGGTTTTTCCACTCCCCGATGGTCCCGCAAGCAGGACAGTCTCCTCGGCATCGATCGAGAGCGAAACGTCGTCCAACAGCGTCGTTTCGTCCCTCGCGCGGACGGTCAATCCCTCGACAGCGAGCAAGCTCATCTGAGTTCGGGGACCCGATCCTCGAGAAGCTTCGAGAGTGGGACCGCGATGGCAAAGCCGACGACGGCCTGGAGGATGTCAACCGGGAGTTCCTTGGCGAGTGCCAGGGGGAGTCCCTCCAGATAGGCCACGGCGAGGACGTACGCGACGATCATGAACGGTGCGCCGAGCGCGACCGCAATCGCCTTGCTTCGCAGCGAGTCTCCGGCCACTTCTCCCACGACGTAGCCCTCGATCCCTTTCGCGACGAGCGTCACGGGCGCGAAAAAGACGTATCCGGAAATGACGTCGGCCGCGGCCGCTCCGATTCCGCCCGCGAGGCCGCCGACGGTTCCGCCGAACAGGAAGGCGCCGGTGTAGATGAACACCTCTCCGAAGTTGAGATACCCGATGCCGACGGGGATCCTCGTGAACAGCGTCGCGACGGCGACGGCGGCTCCGATCACGGCACTAAACGCCACGGTGCTCGCATCGAGATCGAACCGGTCCTTCGATTTCATTACCTCCCCATCGCGCAGTCGGCAAGTAGGCCCTTTCGGTTCAGCGAACGTTTGCTGGCTGCCCCATCGATCGTGATAGATACGGGGAGTCCACCCGCCGCCAGTCCCAGTCGGGACTGCCGCACTGCGAACGTTCTTCTATCCGGCCCGAAAAGGATCGTCAATGGCTGACCCACCACCCACCGATGAGGGCTGGTTCGTGCTCCATGACTTCAGGCGAATCGACTGGCCCGCCTGGCAGGAGACCCCCGAGGCAGAACGGGAGTCGGCCGTCGAGAGTGCGGTCGAGTACCTCGAGACGACCGGCGAGGGGATGGACGGCGAGACGGCCGTCTTCACCATTGCCGGCCACGAAGCCGACCTCCTCGTCATCCACCTGCGTCCGAGCCTCGACGCGGTCGAGCGGGCCGAGCGCCAGTTGGACCTGACCCCATTTGGCCGGTTTGCCGAATCAACTCGCTCGTTCGTCTCGGTGACGGAGGTCGGGGGCTATACCTCCCAGGAGTACTTCGACGAGGAGAGCGAGGTCGATCCCGGACTCGCCCGGTACATGGAATCCAAGCTCTATCCCTCGATTCCGGAGGAGGGCTACGTCTCCTTCTACCCGATGGGAAAGCGCCGCGACCCCGAGTACAACTGGTATGACACCCCGATGGACGAGCGAGCCGAAATGATGGCCGAACACGGTGAGACCGGGAAGGGGTATGCGGGACAGATCGTCCAGTACATCACCTCCGGGTTCGGGCTCGACGACTGGGAATGGGGGGTCACCCTCTTCAGCGAAGACGCGAAAGCGCTCAAGCAGATCGTCTACGAGATGCGCTTCGACGAGGCGACGGCCAAATACGGCGAGTTCGGCCCCTTCTTCGTGGGCCGACGGTTCCCGCCGTCCGATCTCGGGGCGTTCATGGCCGGGGAGGAGGTCCCGGTCGAGGGAAGCGAGGAGAACGTTGGCGAGGCCGCGGAGGCTGAATCGGACGGCAGTGCAGTCAGGGGAGCTCTCGAGGCGGAGAACGTTTACGCCGGCCAGCCCCACGGCGAGGACGTTCACGCGGTCGCGCTCTACTCAAAGGCGGCCGTCGAGACGCTCACCGACACGATCGACGGGATGCGCTCGAACTTCGAGCACTACGACACCCACGTCTCGACGGCGGTGTACCGCTCCCGCGGCGAGGGACCCAACGCCGTCGTGAGTATCTGGGACACCCGGTCGGCGGCCGAGACGGCCAGCGGCTTTCTCGCCGACCTTCCGGACACGGTCGGCCAACCAGGCGACGCCCCCGACGGCTGGGGCACGATGGGCATGTTCTACACCGTTCAGCCCGAGCATCGCCAGGAATTCGTCGAGACGTTCGACGGCGTCGCCCAGGCACTTGCGGACCTCGACGGGCATCGCGAGACGGACCTGCTCGTGAACGTCGCGAACGAGAACGACATGTTCATCGCCAGCCAGTGGGACTCCCGCGAGGACGCGATGGGCTTTTTCGAGTCGGAAGAGTTCCGGGAGACCGTGTCGGCGGGTCGAGAGATGCTTGCCGACCGGCCGAAACACGTCTTTCTCTCCTAAGTCGGGGAGTTGGTTTACTTTCGAACTGAGGCGGGTTAGCGGACTGTTTCTCGGCCCTGTGCACCCCTGTCCTTTTACCGTTCGGCCCGATTTGGACAGTCGACAGCGATGAATTTCGTCGTGACCGGCGATCGGAACGTCGGAAAGACCACCCTGGTCAAACGGGTCGTCTCGGGGCTCCGCGAGCGAGGGCTACGGCCGGTTGGCTTCTACACTGACGGGGGTCCGGACACCCTCGAACTCGTCCCGATCGGGCCGGGCGAGCCGCTGGTATTCGGCTCGCAGTCGCGTGAATTTCCGGGCGGCGTGACGATCGGCCGGTATTCGGTAAACCCCGGCGCGATCGAGACGGGCCTGGCTGCGAGCCGGGCGGAGGGGGACGTGTTAGTGATCGACGAAATCGGCAAACTGGAACGTCGAGGAGAGGGATTTGCTCCCCTTCTTTCGGACTTGGATCCGACTGCGTACCGCGGCACGCTCTTCTCCGTTCGGAACGGAGTCGTCCCGTTCGTCGCCGGAGCGTTTCCGGACGATGCTCCTTTGGAACGGCTCGAAGTCACCGAATCGAATCGGGAGGAACTCCCGGATCGGATACTCGATCTGCTGGTCGGAACGTGGGGACGTTAGTCCGTCCGACTGTTCCTCCCGTTGCCGTCCGCGATGGCGGTCACCTCATCTGAAGCGGGGTTGTGGCCGC
Source organism: Halodesulfurarchaeum sp. (assembly GCA_034520565.1). Lineage (GTDB taxonomy): Archaea > Halobacteriota > Halobacteria > Halobacteriales > Halobacteriaceae > Halodesulfurarchaeum. Next base: position 229,523 of record JAXHNL010000002.1, on the reverse strand, counting down.
CAGTGGCGGACATTTCTACCGTCCGTTCGCCTGGATCTTTCTGCACCACGTGTGTCCGGCCGTTCCGCTCGAAGACCTCGACGGGGACGTCGTACACGCGTTCGACGACGTTCTCGGTCAGCACGTCCTCGCCGCCGACTGCTATCAGTTCGCCACCCCGGAGGAACGCGAAGCGATCGCAAAACCGGGTCGCGAGGTCGATGTCGTGAATGGCGACGACCCCGGCCAGGTTCGAGTGACGAACGGCGTTTCGCACTCGACGCATGACCTCGTGCTGGTGTTTCAGATCGAGCCCGCTGGTCGGCTCGTCGAGCAGTAACGCGTCCTGGGCCTGGACGAGCGCCCGCGCCAACAGGACGAGCCGTTGTTGACCGCCACTCAACGTGGGAACTTCCCGCATCGCGAGGTCGTCGATCGCGAGCTCCTCGAGGATCCGTTCGACGGCGACCCGATCCGACTCGCCGGGACGCCAGTCGAAGTACGGCTGACGTCCCAAAAGGACCGTATCGAAGACCGTCGCGGACGGGACGGCGGACTGGGATTGGGGGAGATAGCCGATCCGGCGGGCTATCTCTTCGCGTGAAAGGGCGTCGAGGTCCTCGCCGTCCACCCGAACGGTCCCGGCGCTTGTTCCGTGTATCTGGTCGATTACCTTGAGAAGGGTGGACTTCCCGGAGCCGTTCGGCCCGAGGAGTGCCACGAGTTCCCCTCGTTCGACGGCGAGCGAGACGTCTTCGAGCACCGCCGAGCCGTCGTACCCGAAGGTCGCGTCGTCGACGTGGAGTGTCATTGGTTCCAGTATTCTTTCCCGCGGACGACCAGGTAGATGAAAAACGGTGCACCCACGAAGGACGTGACGATGCCGACCGGCAGCACCGTCGGAGCGAATGCGGTCCGGGCGGCGGTATCCGAGATCAGCAACAGGAGCGCGCCCAGAACCGCCGATGTCGGCAGGAGGAAGGCCTTGTTGTTCCCGATCAACTTTCGCACGATGTGAGGGACGACCAGTCCGACGAACCCGATGATGCCGACGAAGGAAACACCCAGGGCCGTGATAAACGACGCCACCAGCATCCCCCGATTCCGCACCGTCTCGACGTTCACGCCAACCCCTTTGGCCGCCTCGGATCCGGCATCGAGAGCGTTGTACTTCCAGCTCTCGCGCAGGAAGTAGCCGATACTCGCTGCCAGAACGACCAGCAGCAGCCAGAAGTTACTCCAACTCGCCCGGCCGACGTCCCCGAACGACCAGAACACGATCGAGGCCAGCTCGTTCTGGGAGGCGAAGTACTGCAACGCCGTCGTTCCCGCGGTGAACAACGAACTCAGCGCGATTCCGGTGAGGATCATCGTCTCCGGTGAGGCCCCGCGATATTTCGCCAGCGCGAGAATCGCTCCCGCCGAGGACAGAGACGCCAGGAACGCGGCGATCGTGACGATATACGGGTTCGAAAACGTGATTTCGGCGCTGGCGCCGAGGGTGATCGATCCGGCCCCGAACACGACGATCGCGATCGCGGCGCCGAACATTGCGCCGTGGGAGATTCCCAGCGTGAACGGCGATCCGAGGGGGTTGTTGAGGACGCTCTGCATGACGACACCGGCCAGCGAGAGTCCCGCGCCGATCGCGATCGCGGTCAACACCCGGGGAAGACGGATTTGCCAGATGATCGTCGAGGCGACCGAATCCCCGCCAGCGCCCTGGAGAAGCACTTCCACTACCCGCTCGATCGGAATCGTCGTCGCACCGACCGCAACCGAGAAAACGGCCACCAGAACGAGGACCACCGTCGACGCGACGAGTCCGTTTCGACGCGTGAGAACGTACTGCCGGTAGCCCCGGGCCAGATCAGTTCCGCCGGCGGTGGGTTGGCTCATTGCGCGAGGTCGATCTTTTTGAATCCTCCATATTGTTCGGCGAGGGCCCCGTACACCTCGGAACCTACCAAGAACTCGTAGATCTCGCCGGCCCTCTCTCTGGGCGTCACGTCATCGAACCGGTCAGGGTACAGGATCGAGCCGACGTAATAGGCGTTGGCTATCGTGCTTCCGTAGAGGTTCCCGTAGAACCGCGTCGGCAGCAGTCCGTAGACCCGATCGTTTTCGATGGCACGGATGCCCTCGTACGTTTCCCCAGAGAGCGACTCCGTGACCTGGTCGAGGTTCGACTCGGCGACGAAGATCGCGGCCGGATCCCAGGTCACCAGCTCCTCCTTGGAGACGTCGGCATGCCCCTCGATCGAGTCGGCCACGTTGTTCGCGTTCACGAAGGAGAATGACGCCAGCGGATGTTGCGTCGAGGTCGCCCCGGCGCCACCGGAGTCGCTCCGGCCGGCGTAATACGCCCCCAATCGGTCGTCTTTGGGGACGTCTGCCGTTCGCTCCGCGAGGTCGTCGCGTTCGTCCTCGAAGTACTCGACGACGGTTTCGGCCCGGTCGGGTTTACCGATGATCTCCGCGGCGAATCGCAGGTCCTCGTACATCCCCTCCAACCGGTGCAGCGGCCGACTCGAGGCCTTGAGAACGACGACCGGCGCGTCGATCTTCTCCTGGAGATCCGAGGCGGTTCCGGCCGTGAAGTACGTCGCCAGCACGACGTCGGGCTCGGCGCTGGCGATGAGTTCGGCGTCGCCTCCTTTGTGGGGGCCGATGACTGGCAACTCCTGGAGTTCGGGATTTGCGAGGTTGTAGGGGTTGTACTGCCCCCAGGAGTGCTCGTTTTCCTCGACGCCTGCGACCATCTCGATCGCGTCGAGATACGCGACCAGGTTGAGAGCGCCCGGCCCGACCGCGACGATATCGTCGATCGAGGACGGAAGCGTGACCGTTCGGCTCGTGGCGTCAGTGACGGTGTTTCCGTTCGTCGTTCCCGTCGCCGACGTCGAGGGATTCGATCCGACGGCATTCGTTCCCGAACACCCCGCCAACGCGGCGATTCCGAGCCCACCCATCGCCTGGAGGAGCCTTCTTCTCGACGGGAAACTCCCAGGACCGGATCGGTCTCTTCCCATGGACAGGGTGAAGATTCGCGCAGGTTCATATTAATGGTATCGAAACCGATGTAACGAAACCAATCATGGTTAACGTGACTTTCCGTCGAAGGTGTACTCCGCGGAGTTGTCCTGCGGATCGTACCCAAGCACCTCCCCGCTCGCTCCAGGGAGTAGTTTTCATTTCGAATGTATCGTGCTGCCTCCCTCGTCATTTTGGAGAGAGTAATTTGACGAATCAGTCCAGAAAGAAACGCAACTATCTTTGCCGTGGTCTCGTGTCCTCCCACCATCTCTACGGAACGATACCGGTCACACTGAAATGCCAGGATTGCGCCCACCCTTCCAGCGAGGTGCTTTTCCGGACCGCAATCGATTTATTCCGGAGATTCTCATCCGAACCTGATATGAATGTTTCTCGGGACCAGTTACAATTCTCTTCTTTGTACCTGACCGGGTTTACGTCGAGTTTCGGTTTCATGACGGTCCTGACGCTGCTCCCGGACTACATCGACACGCTGGGCGCCACGGGGATTACGATCGGACTGTTCGTGAGCGCTCTGGAAATCGCGCGGACGGTCGGGATCGTCCCGATTGCCTGGGCTGGCGACCGGTACAGCAAGCGGAAAATCCTCCTGGGGGCACTGGGCGTGAGCGCCCTCGCGTACCTCGCCTTCGCCTCGATCTCGTCCGTCAACGGGTTTCTTACTGCCCGAACGTTGCAGGGATTCGGACTCGCCGGGACCGCGCTGTTGAGTCTTGCCCTCGTCGGCGACTTGGCGCCCGTCGACCGCCGGGCCAACGCCATCGGGTATTTCAACTCCTTCCGAATGGCCGCTGGCATCGCCGGCACGCTCGGTGCCGGCATCCTCTTTTCGCTGACCGGGTTCGACATCGTCTTCGGTCTCTTGGCAATATTGTTCGTATTTGCCGCCGTCGGCGTCTGGCAGTTCGTCGATGACGACGAGGCCTCCTTCGAGGGTTTCGCGTTCACAAAGCTGGCGTTGAACCGTCGGATTTTGACCATATCGACGTTTCGGTTGCAATACGCCGTGGCCCTGACGCTCGTGCGCAATTGGGTCCCCATCTTCATCGGGGTCTCCGCAGCGAAGGGGGGTCTCGCGTATGGCTCGATCGTGGTCGGGGCGGTTATTGGCGCCGAGAAGTTCATGAACATGCTCGTCCAGCCCTACACCGGCCGACTCTCGGACGTCCAGGGACGCGCTTTGTTCGTCTTCACCGGCGGCGGAGCCTACGGATTGCTCGCGATAGCGTTCCCGTTCATTCCAGCCTTCGAAGAGTTGCTTTCCGTGTCAGTTCCCTTGATGGGAGAGATCACGGGGACAGTCGTGGCGGCGATCTTTCTCAACGGTTTACTTGGCGTTGCCGACGCCTTCCGCGAACCGGCCAGTATGGCGCTGTTCGCCGACGTGGGTAAGGGCCAGGGCATCGCTAGCAGTTTTGGCGTCCGCTCGCTCATCTGGAAACCCGGCAGCATTCTCGCGCCACTGCTGGGCGGGTGGCTGATGGGAACTGCTGGCGTCCAGTGGGTGTTTTTCGTCGGCGGGTTCGCGGCGCTATCGGGCGTCGCAACGTTCGTCGGGGTGTTGTTGTGGGACCACGGCCGAGGTGCCCTCTCTCAGTGGTAAGGGGAATGTACTCGATGCCGTAGTGGGGATAGCAGTCTTGCTGTCGTCCGTATCTTTCCTGCCATTCAGTGCAAATATTGTAAAATTGCAACGTAACCGTGTGTCTCTACGGTAACGATTCGTTTGATTTTAGCCACGATCCGACGAAATTTTCCCGGTGTACGACTACCGGGATAAGCTGCTTACGTTCGGGGATAATCGCCCGACTGCGCCGGAACCAGTTTTTGAGCTTGCTGATTACGGCTCCAATATTGACTAAAATATTACCTGAGCGAATTAAAAATCCCCAATTTGCCCATCAAAATTTGCAGAAACAGGCGTCATGCCGCTGATATTGTCACTCTCAAAAATGTTGGCGGGTCAACTCTCCGAGTAGCCGAAAATGTTGGAGGAATAAAGTAACCATGAACGGGGTTCAATTGGGTTGCTGATTCTCATAGGGTGGCGATCTTTGTGGCTATGGATTATCGTGGAATGCGACAGTGGTTGTATGCTTGGTTTTCAAGCCCGAAAGGGTATTGGACGGGTGATGTGGTGCCTGCCTCTCGGCGTCGTGGGGTCAAATACGATAATTTAGTCAGCCTTTTGACTCAGGCTATTCGATCCTGCGTCGCAAGAAGTGATCATCACGGTCAATGGAATTGTCAGCATTTTCGAATACGAACTCTGCTAACCTGTCATATCTGAAAAGAGGGCGGAAGTGGGCCGATTGGAAATTGTGTGAGGTTTTCAAATTCGAAGATAGATTACTCCTACCTCACATTGATTCTTGAAAGATGACAATTCGACGGCCACGTGCCGAATACAGCGCGTATGCAGCACCGATCCTCCCGATTTCACAATCTCCTGATTATTGGGTTAGGGGTAAGTATAACCGGTTTGGTCTTCAAAATCCTCCAATGAACTTTCTCTACCTCGGTCATCTGTCGGTTTTTGTTGTTTCAGCGCTCCTTTGCTTTGCCAGTATCGCGAAAGCGCAGCAGATCCAACATCGCGGGACACGCGAAGGGTTCGTCGCCATTTTGCTCACGTGTGGGCTCTGGGCTGGCGGCTACCTCGGATACTTTCTCCTTCCGACGGCAGAGCTCAAAGTCGCATCGTACATCTTCGGACTGATCGCCGCACTTGGGTGCGTTGGTGCGTGGCTGTACTTTAGTGCCGCTTATACCGGTCGAACGCCCCGTCAGGCTCCCTACCGGCGTTTTATCATTGGTGGATTTCTCTTTCTCGTGCTGCTAAAAATCACAAATCCGCTCCATCAACTTTACTTCACGACCGAGTGGGCCACCGAGCCGTTCCCCCACCTTGCCCTTCAGCAGGGTATTCTTCACTGGGTTGTTCTCGCATTCGCCTACGTCGCCATCGGCGTGAGCTTTTTCATGTTGCTTGAACGGTTTTACTCGTCTGGCGCCAGTGCTCGGCCGTTAGCCGCGCTTGTGGGGATCACAGCCCTCCCAATTGTATTTAATATTCTCGGTGCAATGGGAGAGTCGCTGCTTCCGATCTGGTATGAGCCACTTGGAGTGGCGATTTTTGCTGTCGGTACGCTGTTCGTGTACTTCGAGCGCTTTGAGGCCATTCGATTTGTCGGTGGCAGCGATGGGCCGACGATTTTTCTCGACCAGGACGGAACGATTCGTGATTCAAATCAGCCAGCCATAGCCCTGTTTCCCGAACTCGACGGCACAACTGGTCGCCCGATTGCTGCTGTGCTCCCGGCCCTTGCCGAGCGACTTGAAGCGGAGGATCCGGACCCAATCACTAGAAAGTATGGAGACGATACGGAGTATTACCACGTGGCCACGAGTCCGATACTGGCTGGCGAAGTGGTTACAGCCCACGTGATTACCCTCTCTAACGTTACTGAACGGGAACACTACCGTCGGGAGCTCGAAACAATGACCGAGCAGCTCGAAGCGTTGAATCGACTCGTCCGCCATGACATTCGGAATGACATGGCAGTCATTGTCGGGTGGATGGACACGCTTCCGGGGGATCTCGATGATCCGGTAGAAGACGTTCTCGAACGCGTCCGGCGCAAATCAGAACACGTGATCAATCTCACGGAGAACGCGAGCGACCTCGTGGATGCGGTAACTGGTGAGGGGAAAGTGGACATCGAACCAATCGCGCTACGCCGACAGATCAATCTGGAACTGGAAGCGGTACGCGAGACATATCCCCACGCCAAATTTGAAATTGACGGAACGGTACCAGACGTCAGGGTGCAGGCGAACGCGATGCTCTCATCGGTCTTTCAGAATTTGCTGAACAACGCCATTGTGCACAATAACGAGAAAACACCGAAAATAACTGTTAGTGGTGAGGTCCGCGATGATGTTGTCCGGGTTCGAATTGCTGATAACGGGGCTGGAATCCCGGATTCACAAAAGGACGAGATCTTCGGAAAGGGTGAAAAAGGACTCGATAGCCCCGGGACCGGTATCGGACTGTATCTCGTTCAGACGTTAGTCAATCAGTATGGGGGTCAGGTTTGGGTCGAGGATAACGAGCCTGGTGGGAGTGTGTTCGTGGTGGAGCTACTAACGGCGAACTGATACCGTGGGACGAACGTGCCATCGAACTCCTGCTGTAATCATTTTCTATATCTTGCACGGGCTTTCTAACAGCGAGCAGATAGGTTGATAGGAATGTGCTGAATACAACGCGCGTGTCGGTCACATGCGTCCCTGAATTCTGATGGGTCTTCCAAGTGAATTGCCATTTTAGTTACTACTGTCTGCCGGAGCCGGGTAGGATTGATCACGGGCCACAACCGTCTCAGGTTCGAATCTGAGTAGTCGGTAATCGTCCGTATCGAACTCGACGAACATCGCGGGCCACTCGCTTTGTTGGTCACCGAGATACTTCTGGAAAAGGCGTTCTGCTCGGGTCGTATCGTACGGTTCGAGCGTTGCCTTTCCACGCATTCCGACGTGTTCCACCCGCCCCGTAGCGGGGTTGAAATCAACGACTGCGAGTGCCGTTTGCGGATACTGCTTTACCCGCTCGGGGTACGACCGGCCATCCAACCGTGCGACGTTCCAAATGGCCCCTGCCTCCCACAAGAACCAGAGTGGGGACACCCGGGGGCCGCCATTAGATTCCTGTGCAAAAAAACAGAACAGCGGCCGGGCAAGAAACTCGTCCAGTGGTACTTCAAGTGTGTTCTCGACGACCTCCATGCACTCCACCTCCAAGGCCAAAGTGAAAACCCGTTTGGTGGGCACCACCGATAATGGCCTGTCGCCACGGAACCAGCATGCTGCATACAGGCCCGATATCTTGCAACCTATTCTCATCACCATCCAAGCAGTTTCAACAGATTGTATGACTCTGGAGTATCGATTTGTCTGTAATCAGTCGACGCAACCCTTCTAAACCAATTTTAGGGCCAACTTCTAAGACCCTCCCGGCGAACCTACGGACGAACCGCCCGATGGAATCTACCCCCCTACCCGGCGTGTATGCCTACGAAAATGCCGTCCCGCGAGAGGCGGCTTTCGACACGCTACAGGAGCGGGATTATTCGACCAATCGGCAACCTACAAGTCGTCGCCGTCTTTCGGCTCCCCGCTTAACGTGTACTCCCCGGAGTTGTCCCGTGGCTCGTACCCCAGCACCTCCCGCGCTCGCTCCAGGGAGTAGAACTTCCGGTCGTTGTCGGAGATCCCGTAGACGATCTCGAAGCCGTACTCGGCCTCGATCGCCCGATCGAAGAGGTGGGCACAGTCCCGGTGGGAGAGCCACATCGCCTGCCCGCGCTCGTAGTTCCGCGGCGGGTGGTCCTTCGTGAGATTCCCAATCCGGACGTTCAGGACGCTGATCCCGTACTCGTCGTGGTAGTAGCGTCCGAGGGTCTCCCCCGCGGCCTTGCTCACGCCGTAGAGGTTGCTGGGCCGGGGCAGTTCGGTGCCGTCGAGGCGGAACTCGTCGTCGGTCCGGTAGATCTCGGGCTCGCGATCGGTCTCGTAATGGCCGACGGCGTGATTCGTCGAGGCGAAGATCACCTTCTCTACCCCGGCTTCGACCGCGACGTCGAAGACCATCCGGGTCCCGTCGATGTTGTTCCGGAGGACGCTCTCCCACGGGGCGTCCGTGCGCGGGTCACCCGCGAGGTGGACGACCACCGAGACTCCCTCCATCGCCTCCTCGAGGGTGTCCCGTTCGGTGATGTCGCCGACGTAAAGCGGGTGGGAGACGGGTTCGGCGGGCGGCTCGCGGTCGAGGAGGCGAAAGTCGTACTTCTCGCCGATCTTCTCCCTGATCGCGGTGCCGACCCGCCCGGCAGCCCCGGTCAGCAGTACCGGCTCGTCCATTCGAGTGATGAGTAGGCAAGCGGGAATAAGTAGGATGTGGTTCGAACCCGAACGGCTTTGCCGCTGTCCCCACAGGTGTCTGCCATGCCCACCGACGGCGAGCAGGCGAGTTTCGAACTCGGCATCAAGTTCGGCGCCCTCTTTCACCAGTTCATAGGGACGCCGGTCGGCGAATCGAGTGCGGCGAGTCTCGAGACCGCAATCGAGGAGTCAATTGAGAACCAGCCTCACTGCGAGACGGTCACGGTGACAATCGACCGCGAGGCCGTCGCCGCGGACGTCGGCCCGTATGGCTACACCGGGTTGGCGGGCCGGCACATGAACGTCGACGTGGTCGTCGCGATGGAGGGGAAACGAGCCCGGGGATCCATGACGATGGTCGATGGCTACCCGCTGATGACCCTCGACGCGGTCGAGTAAGCGATCGGGGGACGACCGGTGACGACAGCATCGTTCTTTGCGGTGGTCCTGGCCGGCCGGATGGACGACTATCGGTGGGTTGGCTTTTCGACGGGCCGCTCCGCGACCGCCTCGAGGAGGGCTTCGAGCGCCGTGACGGCCCCATCGAGCAGGTTTTCGCCCGCCTCGGCACTCGCCTTCGTCGGGTCGCCGACCGTCCCGTTCTCGGTGAACTCGGCGGCGTCGTGGGCCAGATTCGTCCCGGAGACCCACTCTCCCCAGCTGTCCGTCCCGCCGTCACGGCCCGCTTCGAGCCGATCCTCGCGGACCAGTTCGGGATGGGTGTGGAGGAGGAAGGAGGTCTCGATCGGGCCGGCATGGCCCATGTCGAACTGGCCGTCGACGGCATCGAACCAGGTGAACGGGACGACGAGAGCCTCGGACTGCCGGGAGAGATCAGCGGCCACCTCCCCGAGTGCCGGCACGTTTCCACCGTGCCCGTTGACGAGGACGATCCGGTTCCAGCCGTGATGCACGAGCGATTCGGCGACCTCCCGGACGTAGGACCGGAACGTGTCCGGGGCGACCCAGAGCGTTCCGGTGAACTGGCTGTGCTCTTCGGAGATTCCGACCGGAACCGGCGGCGCGACCATGACGGAATCCGCCATTCGGTCGGCGGTTTCGCTCGCGACCCGCCCGGCGGTCAGGAAGTCCGTCCCGAGCGGGTCGTGGGGCCCGTGTTGCTCGGTGCTGCCGACGGGGAGGAGAGCCAGGTCGGTCCCGGCCGCGTCGACGTCGGTCCAGGTGCTCGCGTGGAGGTCCATGTGCAGTGGGCGGCGGGCGAGACCAAAAAACACCCCGTTCGCGTGTCCGGGGAAGACGGACTCGATCAGTCCTCGAACTCGAGCTCGCCGTCGATCAGTCGCTCGCGGGCGCGATCGACGAACGCATCGGGCAGATCCTCGATTTCGCCGGCCTGGACGCCCCAGAGGTTGGCGTACAGGCCCCCCTCCTCGAGCAACTCCTCGTGGGTGCCCTGCTCGACGACCTGCCCTTCGTCCAGCACGACGATCGTCTCGGCGTCCTTGACTGTCGAGAGCCGGTGGGCGATTGCGAAGGTCGTCCGGTCTTCGGTGAGTTCGCGCAAACTCCGCTGGATGAGCATCTCCGTCTCGGTGTCGACGTCGGAGGTCGCCTCATCGAGGATCAGGATCTTCGGGTCCGCCAGGACCGCCCGGGCGATCGCGACACGCTGGCGCTGGCCGCCGGAGAGTTTGACACCGCGTTCGCCCACCTTGGTGTCATACCCCTCGGGCAGGTTCTCGATGAACTCGTGGGCCCGGGCCGCCTTCGCGGCCTCGATGATCTCCTCATCTGTGGCGTCCCTTGCCCCGTACCGAATGTTCTCCATGACCGTCCCGTAGAAGAGGAAGGTGTCCTGGCTGACGTAGCCGATATGCGAGCGGAGGCTGGACCGGGAGACCGAACGGATGTCCTGTCCGTCGATGCGGATCGCGCCGTCGTCCACGTCGTACATGCGTAACAGGAGCTTGAGTGCAGTCGATTTCCCGGCACCAGTCGGTCCGACGAGCGCCAGCGTGTCCCCACTTTCCGCCCGAAAGGAGAGATCTTTCAGAATGCCCTCCTCCTCGTAGCCGAAACTCACCGCGTCGAAGACGACCTCGCCGTCGGTCACCTCGAGGGCCGGCGCGTCGGGATCCTCGGGGATCTGGCTGGGCTCGTCCATCAGTCCGAAGATGCGCTCGGCGGAGGCCCGGGCCCGCTGGTACATGTTGATGATCTGACCGAACTGGGCCATCGGCCAGATGAACTGCTGGGTCAGGAGGATGAACGTGACGAAGCTCCCGACCTCGAGCGTGCCGGAAAACGGACCGGGGGCAACCCCGCGAAAGACCCACAGACCACCGACCGTGAACGTGATCACGAAGCCGATTCCGGCGAGCAAGCGGAGGCCGGGGAAGAAGGTGATCCGGGTCCGGATCGCGTCCCAGTTGGCGTCGTAGTACTCCATCGAGACGTCCTCGACCCGTTCGGACTCGTAGGCCTCGGTGTTCGAGCTCTTGATCACTGAAATTCCCCCGAGGTTGTTCTCCAGTCGGGAGTTGAGCGTTCCCACGGAGGCCCGCACGGTGGCGTACTTCGGCTGGATCAGGCGCACGAAGACGTACGTGAACCCGGCGATCAGGGGAACCGGCAGCAGTGCGACGAGCGCAAGTTGCCAGTTGAGCGCGAACAGCACCCCACCGATCCCGAGCACCATGACCCCCAGTCGAAGTGCCCCGTTCATTCCCTCGTTGAGGAAGCGCTCGAGGCGGTTGACGTCGTTCGAGAGGATCGACATCAGCTCCCCGGTCTGCTTGTCGGCGAAAAAGCGCATGTCCAGTCGCTGCATCTCGTCGTAGGTGTCGGTGCGCACGTCGTGCTGGATCTTCTGGGCGAAGGAGTTCCAGCCCCAGTTGCGGGTCCAGTGGAAGATCGCCGCGCCGGCGAAGCTGAAGGCGATCAGCCCGACGGTGAACCAGAACTTCCCTTCGGGGGTGACGGGGAGCCAGGGATCGGGGAACCACGAGATGGGGAGCCTGGAATCGAAGGGCACGGTATCGCGAAAGACCGAGTCGATGGCGATCCCCAGGAGAATCGGCGGCAGGAGGTCGAGCAGCCGGGCGAAGACGCTCGTGATGACTCCGACGAGGAAGTAGGGAAAATACGACCCGCCGTAGCCGACGAACAGGCGCTCCATCGGGTTCGAGGCCTGCTCCCGGACGTCCTCGAAGGGGTCGTCCTCGTCGGCGGAATAGGCCATACGTCAATGTGGGGCCGCGTTCGTTCAAAAGGGTTGTCGAATCCCCCCGTCCTGTGGATGTTTCACCGCGGGAGGCCCTGGACCTCGTCGCCGACGGACACGCCGTGCTCGTCGGTGTACCCGCGATTGACCTCGATGACCCACCGGGCCTTACCAGTGAACCGTCCCTCGTCGTCGACGGCCGCGTGGTGGATCACGGTGATCCGCCGGTCGGCCCCGACGAAGATGATGTCCAGGGGGAAGGACATGTTCTGCATGACGAAGCTCCGCGTGGCTTCGTCGTCGTAGACGAAAATCATTCCCTCGTTCGGATCGAGGCTCTCGGTCTCGCTGAGGCCGGTGTATCGCTCGGATCGGTTGTCGAGGACGGGGCCCGATACCTGTCCCAGCTCGCTGCCGGATTCGTCCACGAACGTGACTGTCGCGTACTCCGCCCCGGCCGGCGCGTGCTCGCCGACGCGGACCTCCCCGACCGGCCCGCCCACGACCAGCGTCATGGCCATCACGAGCAGGAAAAGAGCGAGCAGCCAGGACCGAGCGCGGGTCATCGCCATGACCTTCGGTTGGGACCGGGAAAACCCAACCGCCTGGTATCCTCATCGGTTGAGGAGCAGGATCGACGTCCCGGAAACCAACGCGACGGCAAAGACGTGCCCCAGCAGGGCGATCTGGACGAGCGGGTGGCCACCGAGAATCGGCACCAGCACCAGCTGCAAGCTGGCGAACCCGATCGTCATCGCGTCCAGCCTGGTAAAGCGGCGACGCGCCGATTCGGAGAGCGACTCGGCCATGGCGACCGAGCGCCACAGCCCCGTGACACTGGCCCACCACCCGACTCCGATCCGGTAGGCGACGTCCCAGCCGACGAGCAGGAGCACGAACGTGAACGCGAGTGGTGGGGGGTCCCCGAGGAGATCGGCGACGAGGGCCGGACCGGCCCCCTGGGGGTCGTACACGAAGGCGTACACGATCAACATCGTGAAGGAGACCAGCCCGAGGACGAGTTCGATACTCGAACCGAAGAGGAGGTCGACGTACCGGTCCGGCCCCTCGCCGCTTTTGAGACCCCGTGAGAGCCGGAGCATGAACAGGCTGCCGGCGACGGCGACGAGCACCCCGGCCGTCCCCGCGAGTGCGGCCTTCCACAACCCGTGATACCAGCCAAACCCAAGCACGGCGGCCTCGAAGGCGAGAAACTGGACGGCGACGGCGACCCGCCGGGACGTGTTGACCCCGGGGACGCTCCGCACGATGCTCTCGTAGACCCATTCGCGGTCACCGGGTGGTCGAGACCGACTCCTGGCACCACGAGACGACTTTGGCCGGGTCATTCGGCTTCGATGGCCCGCCGGACGGCCTCGTCGAAGGGCGTTCGCTCGATCGGCAGCAGCGCCTGGGCTCGGTCGTCGCGAACGACGACCGGATTGCGCAGTCCCTCGATCAACGGGTGTGAGATGTGTTTCGGCGTGTCGGTTACCAGGTCGATCCAGTACACCGAGAGTTTGGGCGTGAGCACCGGGACGGGCACAATGTAAAGCCGCCGCCCCATCGCCGCCGCCGTGCGCTCCATCATTTCCTGATAGGAGAGCACTTCGGGGCCGCCGATTTCGAGGGTCTCACCGCGGGTTTCGGGTACATCGAGGGCCCCGACGAGGTATTCCACCACGTCCGAAATCGCGATGGGCTGGGAGGGCGTTCTGACCCACTTCGGCGTGATCATCACCGGCAGTCTGGAGACCATCTGACGGACCATCTCGAAACTCGCACTCCCCGCACCCACCACGATCGCGGCCCGGAAGCCCGTGAGATCGTAGCTCCCGGTTCGCAGGGTTTCTTCGACCTCCTGTCTGGACCGGAGATGGGGTGAGAGGTCCTCGCCGGTTTCCCCGAGTCCACCGAGATAGATCACCCGGTCGACCCCCGCCACGCTTGCGGCCTCGGCGAAGTTCTCGGCGGCCCGCTTGTCCCGTTCTTCGAACTCGTCACCGATGCCGAGGGAATGGATGAGGTAGTAGACCACCTCGCAATCCTCGAAGACCCCATCGAGGGTCTCGGGGGCCAACACGTCACCTTCGCGGACGTCGACCCGTGAATCCAACTGGGCTCGTCCCCGCTCCCGGTCCCTGGTGAGCGCCGAGACGTCGTGTCCCTGCTCCAACAGGGCCGGCACCAGGTTGCTTCCGATGAAGCCGGTCGCTCCGGTGACCAAGATGTTCATACTGCCGGAAATGGGCCCCACGAAGTTAACCGTGCCCGTGGCGGTAATTCGCCGGCTGGAGTGTCCACTTCGTCGGGACTGACGAGTGCCCGGCGAGACCGGAACTGGTTATTGGGCGGTGGCCGTACCGTTTCGACAGGCCATGAAGGCGACCGCCGTCGCACATCCGATCCAGGGCCTGTTGAAGTACCACGGGTTCCGCGATCCGTCGCGGAACGTCCCGGCCCACGACTCGATCTCGGTCTGTACGGCCCCCTCCCGGACCACGACCACGGTCGAGTTCGGCCACGACGCCGATTCGATCCTCGTCGACGGCGAGCCGATCGACGAGGAGGGCGCTGGCCGGGCACGGGAGGTGCTGGACCTCGTTCGTGGGCAGTCCGGACTGGACAGCGGCGCGCGGGTCGTCTCCGAGAACACCTTCGAGTCGAACGTCGGCCTCGGCGCCTCGGCCTCGGCCTACGCGGCCCTGGCCAGGGCCGCGGCCGACGCGGCCGGTCTCGACCCGTCCAGAGCGGAACTCTCCCGTCTCGCCAGACGGGGAGCTGCTTCCGCCGCCCGGAGCGTCGTCGGCGGATTCGCACATCTAAAGACCCAGGATGCGCCCGAGGCAGCCGTCGCGAAAGCGATTCCCGCCGGGTTCGACGCGGACATCCGAATCGTCATCGCCTCGCTGCCGGAGCGAAAGTACACCTCGCGCGCTCACGCGACGACCCCGGACTCGCCGTACTTCGAAGCCCGACTGGCCGGCGTGCACGAGACGAGTGCCGACCTCCGCCGGGCGATTCGGACGGGGGACTTCGAGGCCACCTTCGCCATCGCAGAGCGCGAGTCGATCGAACTCCTGGGGGTTACGATGACGGGTCCGGAGGGGTGGCTCTACTGGCGCCCGGAGACCCTTGCCGTCCTCGAGACCGCCCGCAATCTCCGGGAGAACGGGGTCCCTGTCTATTTCTCCGCGGATACCGGCGCGACCGCGTACCTCAACACGACCGCCGAATACGTCGAGACGGTTCGACAGGCAATCGAGGACGAGGGGATCCCGACCCGCGTCTGGCGCGTGGGCGGTGGCGTCGAAGTCTCGGAAGAACACCTGTTCTGATTCGGCGTTACCGAAGTTCACCGAGTCCGTCGACTGGCCCGAAATCGAGATGCGCCTCCAGGAGCGTGGCGGCCCGGTCGTATGGGGACTTGCCTCGCCCGCTCGCTTCTGGCCGCTCCAGCCCGGCACGGGAAAAGAGCGTCCGGACGAACGCCTCCCGAACTGAGCGGTTCTCGAAGAGCCCGTGGAGGTAGGTCCCAAGGACGTCGCCGTCGAGCGCGCTCGTGGCTTCGAGCGGGTGTTCGAGGGAAACGAGAAAGCGCGTGTCGCCCATGTGAATCTCGTACCCCGAGGTGGGCCCAGTCGCTCCCGCGATGGGCCCTGCACCCTCGACCTCGCAGGTGGTTCGGGTGACCGTTTTCTCGCTGGAGAATTCGGTCACGACGGGGAGCACCCCGAGCCCCTCGACGGTGCCGTCGACCGCCGTGCTCTCGATGCCGGCGCGCTCGATCCGGTCGCCGAGCATCTGGTAGCCGGCACAGATGCCCACCACGGGCCCGTCGAAGGCCCGAATCCGTGGGCCGAATCCCGCCTCCTGCAAAGCGAGGAGGTCGTCGACCGTGTTTTTCGAGCCCGGGAGCACGACCGCGTCGTACGTCCCCAACTCGGCGTCGAGGGGGACGTAGTGAACCCGAACACCCGGTTCGGCGGAAAGGGGTTCGAGGTCGGTGAAGTTCGAGATGAACGGAATCCGGGGCACGGCGACGTGGACCGACCGGTCCGCGTCGACCCCGTCAACGTCCCCGAACACGGTGTACTCGCCTTCGGCCGGCAGCGAGACGCTGTCCTCCGCTGGGAGTCCCGGATCGTCGGCCGGGAGCACGCCGAGCACGGGGACGCCGGTCATCGACTCGAACTCCTCGATTCCCGGGTCGAGGACGGCTTTCGAGCCGCGGAACTTGTTGATGATGAGCCCGGCCACTCGCTCGCGGATATCCGCCGGCATCAACTCGAGAGTGCCATAGAGGCTGGCGAACACGCCTCCGCGCTCGATGTCGCCGACCAGGATGATCTCGGCGTCGGCAAAGCGAGCTGTCTCGACGTTGGCGAGGTCGCGGTCGAGCAAGTTGATCTCCGCGACGCTTCCGGCCCCTTCGGCGACGATTACGTCGTACTCGGCTGCGAGCCGGCGGTGGGAGGCGACGGCAGCGTCCCGTGCGGCCCCCCAGTGGTCCTCGTAGTACGTTCCGGGCTCGAAGTGGTCCATCGCCTGCCCGTGGAGGACGAGCTGGCTCTCGCCGTCGCCCCGGGGTTTGAGGAGCACGGGATTCATATCCGTCGTCGGGGTCACGTCGGCCGCCCGGGCCTGGACGTACTGTGAGACGCCGATCTCGCCCCATTCGGCTTCCCCGTCGCGGGCAGTGCCGGCGCAGTCTCCGGATTCGCCGTCCCGATCCGGCGAGACGACCACGCGAGCGTTGTTGCTCATGTTCTGGGCCTTGAACGGCGCCACGGCGACCCCGCTGTTGGCCAACAGTCGTGCGAGCCCCGCCGTCACGACGGATTTGCCGACGTGACTGGCCGTACCGGCTACGAGAATCGTCGTCGCGTCGGATTCTCCCCCGCTCGGCTCGGTCACGGATCGAACACCTCGGCCATTCGACTCGTCACGATCCCGGCGTCGGCCGAGTCGACCGATGTCGGTGGTGCTTCCGTCGCGAACCGCGACTCGAAACTTCCCCGAACGGCTTCGCGGACGGCGGCTCTCGTGGCGTCCCCGACGACCGTTGCGCTCCCGGCGAAGGCCGCTTTCACACCGTCTGGATCGGTGCCGACAGCGACCGCGTCGGAAGTCGTTCCCGAGAAGCCGGTCAACCCCTGGAGGGTCGCGGTTTTCGCCTCGACGGCGACTCCCAGCAGCGTCGCGAGCGCGCCATCTGCCAAAGCGCGCTCCGTGCCCACGAGCAGGTTGACCGTGCCAGTCTCGGGCGACTCCTCGGGCACGAGCCCCGCCGGCACGGTTCCGTCCGGCTCCAGCGGGAGGTGTGCCGGATTCGAGAGCCCGACGGTGGCGACGACCCGGACGCCATCGAGTTCGGCGCCCACGGCGTGTTTCATGTCGACGCCGGTCAGAAGCGACCGGCCCGGCGTGTCGAACCCGGCCGCTTCCCGCCGTTCGGTCGTGTAGGCCGCGAGATCCGTGCGGTCCCACCCCTCTGGCACCGAGACGTTGTAGACCGCGTCGGCGTCGGTGTACCCGCCGCTCCACCCCGTGAGGAGCCAACGGCCGCCGGGCGAGCGGGCCTGGAAAACGCCATCCCGAATCTCGGTCTCAAACATCCAGTAATACCTCCTCCAGCCGGCGGTTTTCCGAAGGCTTGCGGACCGCGACTCTGACGTGGGCGTCGAGGCCACGGAACGTCCGCGCGTCCCGCAGGATCACGCCACGCTCGCGGGCCCGCTCGAGCAGGTCGGTGACGGACCCCTCGACCTCGAGCAGGAGGAACGGGGCAGCGGACTCGTGGATCTCGTACCGGTCCTCGAGCGTTGCTCGAATCTGGGATCGCTCCCTCCGGACACGATCACGGGTCTCCTCGACGAACTCGGTCGCCCGCATGACCTGGGCGCCCACTTCCATGGCCGGCACGCCGAGATTCCAGGTGAGTCGTGCCGTCTCCATCCGCTCCCGGAGGTCCCCAGCCGCCACCGCGAAGCCCGCCCGAAGCCCCGGCAAGCCGAAAAGTTTGGTCAGCGATCGGGCGACGACTACCCCGTCCGTGCCGGCGAGGCTCGGCTCGTCGGTGAACCCGAGGAACGCCTCGTCCACGAGCACCGGCGTTTCGACGTTCCGGGCCCGTTCGACGAAGTCCCGGAGCTCCGAAGCGTCGTACGCGTCCCCCGTCGGGTTGTTCGGATTGCAGACGATGGCGAGTTCGTGGGGGCCGGGGTCCGCTGCAAGCAGCTCGTCGTGGGACACGAACTCGGGTTCAGCCCCCTGGAGGCGCACCTCGCGGGCGTACTCCCCGAAACTCGGAAACGGGACGAGGACGCTGTCCCCGGGCGAGAGCGTGACCGAGAGTGCGAGTCTGATCGCTGCGAGGCCACCGGCGGTCGGGATCACCCGTCGTGGATCGACGTCCACGTACTCCCCGGCCGCCAGTCGGTATGTCGGTGCGGCGTCCTGGGGGTAGTGTCGGCTCGCTTCGAAAGCCGAGTCGTAAACCGAGTCGATTCCGGGGGGGATCTCCGGGTTGACGTTCGCGCTGAAGTCGATCCCGTCCCTCTCGGGCTCGCTTCCGTGGGGTACCCGGCCGACGGACCCGGTTCGGTCACGATCCATCCGAACTCACCAGGTGGGCCGCGATCATCGCGTCTCTCTGTCGGTTCACGTTCACCGCGAATCGTGTATCGGTCGTCATGAGTGTCTGTTCGGGTTCCGGGTCGCCGACGACGTTGACGCCGCTCGGGACGACGCGTTCGCCGTCGTGTGCTGCCGTTTCGTCGATCGAGACGCCGATTTCGGTCTTGCGGGCCGCCGGGACCGCCACCATCGCCGAGCCAGTTTCGTAGCCGTCGAGGACCCAATCGATGGCCGGGCCGTCGAGCAGGGGCAAGTCGGCCCCGACGGTCAGGACCGGCTTTGGGACGGATTCGAGGGCAACGAGAAGATCAGCGACGTAGCCTTCACCCGGTCCCTCGATCGTGGGCACGTCGACGTGGGCCATGGTTTCGGGGACGTGTGGAGAACCGACTGCGTGAATCTCCCCGATTCCACTCGCCCGCAGCGCGTCGATGACGCGGTCGATCATTGGGATCCCGCCGATCTCGTAGAGCGGCTTCTCGCCGTCGAACTCGAGTCTGGAACCGCGTCCACCACACATCACCAGAGCGTCCACGCGATCACCCCCGCGAGGAGCGCAGCCAGCCGGGCCACCTCGTTCGTCGCGCCCAGCACGTCGCCGTTGATGCCCCCGAGCCGATCTCGCGCCCAGCGCTGGATCACCAGCCCCGTTCCGAGTCCCACCGCGACGGTGATCGCCGCGGCGGGATGGGGCACCGTCAGGATCGCCGCCGGGAGTGCGAGGAGCACACCCAGGGGAAGGGTCCAGGGACCGGCGCTGGTCGAAAGCGCGGATCCCAGTCCCTCGTGGCTGGCAGTCCCGCGCGCCAGGACGCCGACCATGCCCAGCTTCGCCCCGACTTCGGCCGCGACGACGACGCTCACCACTCGCGGCGATCCACCGGCGAGCGTGGACCCCACCGCGAACAGGCCGAGCAGGAGTATTCCCAGGGCGAGGACGGCACCGACTCCGATCGCGCTGTCTTTCATCGCCGATCGAGCCTCGGTCGGGTCTCCGTGGGTCGCGACACCGTCCGCGACGTCCAGCAGCCCGTCGAAGTTGTTGATGCCGGCGAAGACCGCGATCCCCAGCACGAATCCGAAGCCCGCGATCGTTTCGGGGACTGGGAGGAAGAGCGGTAGCGTGAGCAGGCCCCCGAGGACATAGCCGACACTGACCATGACTGCCGGCCGGTCGGCGAAGGCCTCCCAGGCGGCCGTGGAGTGGCCCACGGGAAGTGTCGTCAGGAAACCGAGCGCACCCCGGACGGCACTCAGAACCATTCGATCACCCCGCCACGGAGGGAAAGCAGGTCGCCGGCCCAGCCGACCCCGCCTGCCAGCAAGCCGGCGTTGCCCCCGATCCAGGCGATTCCGGCCGCGAGGGCGAACGCCAGCAGCCCGGCCCGGTGTCCGACCGTAATGGCCCCTCGAGCGTCCGCGACGGTCGGCAGTCGGGCGGTCGGGTTGAGATCGTACTGGTCGGATTTGTGCAGCCTGACGCCGATTGCTGTGGCCATCGTCGCCATCGGCCAGCCCGAGTTCGGTGAGGCTGGCTCGTGGGCCCAGGTCCGGGCGGTCGTGAGTGCTGATGGGTCGAGGGCGGCACTGGCAATGAGGCCCGCGCTCAGCCGTGCCGGAAGCCACTCGACCACGTCGTCGAGACGGGCACTGGCGGTGCCGTGGGGTCGATCGCGGTAGCCGAGCATCGAATCGAGCGTGTTGACTGCCTTGACCCACGCGGCGGCCCCGACGGCGACCGGGAGCGAGACGAAGCTGCCGAACGCGAACGCCAGCAGCGGGCCGACGAGCCCGTCCGCGAGGTTCTCCGCGAGACTTTCGACCGCGGCACTTCGGACCTCGGCTGCGGAGAGGTCAGCGGTGTCACGCCCGACGAGTCCCACGACGTCGGTTTTCGCGCGCTCGAGGTCGGCATCAGTTTCACCGATCACGGTACTCGAGAGCTCCGTGAGCATGTCGAGGCTCACGGTCGTAAAGAGGATTGTCCCGGCCAGCACCCCGGCCAGAACAGGGTAGCCGGGCGCAAGGAGCCAGACGGGAAGTGCCGCGAGACCCGCCGCGAGGAGGGGAACGACGAGCGCGACAGTCGCCCCATAGAGGTGGGGTGCCGGGCCGGGATGATCGAGGACGGCGATCGCCGCGCCGAGTTTGGCGACCGGATGGACCGATTCGGGCGGCTCCCCGACGGTGGCATCGAGCAGGAAGGCGACGGCGACCGCCAGGGAGGCTATCGCTGCCATGTCGTCCTCGCGTTTTCGGCGCGTGGGATATCAGTCGGTCGGTCCGGTGGTCCCGCGAGGGGTGCGGTCACCACCTCACTCTCGAAGCCGGAACGCCGCCCCGACGATCGCGAGCAGGGCGACGATCGGGCCGAAGCCGGGCGCTTCGGTCTCCGTGGTCACGGCGGTCGTGGCCGCGCTCTCGGTCGTCTCCTCGGCGAAGCTCTCGACGGCGGACTCGTAGGCGTCGGGATGCCACGTGCTCGCCAGGTCCTCGACGACCTGGACGGTCCGCGGCGCGGGCTGGTTCAGGTAGTTCGCGTCGATTCCGATGATCTGGTCGTTCTGCACGGCGTGGGTGCCGTTATACGCGTCTGTCTTCGGGACCATCTCGGGCGCTTCGTTGCTCACGAGGAGGTACTCGGGACTCTCGTTGGCGACGACCTCCTCGCTGATAATCGAGTAGCCGGCAAAGTGCTTCGCGGCGATGTTCGTGCCGCCTGCGGTCTCGATGACGCTGTTGATGAAGGTCTCGTCACCGGCCGTGAACCCGCCACCGAGCAGGTAGAGTGCGGTCGGACGCTCCTCACCCTCGACGGCCGTGCGGACGATCTCGAGTGATTCCGCCATCTCGTCGGCACGGGCGTTCGCGCCGTCACTCGCGCCGACGAGCTGGCCCGTCAGCCGGGTCTTCTCCACGACGTGGTCCATCGAGGTCGCGCCCGCGAAGTTGTAGACGGTGAGGCCAGCACTCCGGAGCTGCTCGACCTTGTCATCGCCGATGATGTCCGGGGCGAGCACCAGATCGGGGGTCTGGTTGACGATCTTCTCCGTGTTCACGGTGCCGCCACTCGAGATAATGGCCTTCTCCTCGTCCCAGTCGAGATACGTTCCCCGGTCGGAGATCCCGACGACCTTGTCCTGGGCGCCGATCTCGTACATGGTCTGGGCCGCGCTCGGTGCGAGGGTCACCACCCGCTCGGGTGGCTCCTCGATCGTCATCTCCTCGCCCGTCGCGTCAGTCACGGTGAGCGGAAACGATTCGGTTGTCGTCTCCTCCTGTGCGGTTACCGTGCCCATGACGCCGACGGCCCCGGTTGTCAGGACTAACAGCGCGAGTGCCACGGCGAGCAGTTGTCGTGTGTAACGCATTACCTCGACAAACCGGACTGTGAAACTTATATTTGTCTACTCCAATCGAAATTGTGCTTCGGCCGGCAAACCGCGTCCTTCGACCGGGACGATCGGTGCGAGCACGTGATTAGTGACGGTCACGCACGCAGTGAAACCGCCACAAATCTGGCGTTCAGCGGCTACAGGGGTCGATTCCTACGACCCCCGAAACGTAGCGCATATTAATATCATGCGACCGGTATTTTCGAATGGATCATGGTCGTCCAAAACGAACTCCGGGAGGCGATGGAACGCGGCCGCGACGCGTTGATCGAAGTGCTCGCCCAGTACCGAGCCGTACCGAAAGTCGACGAGGACGTGGAGGTGTCGAGCCTTCTCGGTGGGCGGACGAACACCGAGTTCAAACTGAGCGAACCGGGCGACGTGGAAACGACGGATCGGCAAACACGACAGGAAGTCCTCGAGGTCCTCGGCGTCGACGACGAGGACGACCTCGAACCGGTGCAAGAGGCGATCAAAAACCACGACGCCTGGGGCGAACTGGCGTAGTTCGGCGAGTCGGGTTTGACCCGGTCGTTCCCACGAACCGAGCGAGAACCGAACGGGGGTGAAATTTTACTATCATCGAACCGGTAGGTACGGGTGGACCATGGTGGTGCAAAGCGAACTCCGCGAAGCGATGGACGCGGGTCGGGCCGAAACCATCGAACTGCTGGCCCGGACCGAAACCGTCCCGGTCGTCGACGAGGACGCGGAAGTCTCGAATCTGCTCGGCGGGCGAACAAAACCGTCGTTTAAACTGGTCGAAGGGGGCGACGTCGAGACGGTCGACCGGCAGACCCGCCAGGACGTCCTGAACTTCCTCGGGATCGACGGCGAGGCGGACCTCGAACCCATTCAGGAGGAGATCAAAACCCACGAGGCCTGGGGCGAGGACGTGTAACCCGGTCGAACGGAACCCTCGCCAGAGGAGGTCCGACGCGAACTCCCGCCCTATTCTCGTTCGAGAGCCACCCGTTCCCCCAGCCAGTCGAGGGCGGCCGTCACGGATTCGGCATCGTCGCCGATTACGCGGACCCGGTTGCGATCCGTTCGCTCACCCGGGTAGCTCCCGGCCCGTACGGCAAATCGCGACTCGAGGTCGGCGATGTGCCGTCCCAGCACGCCTTCCGGGGCGTCCGTGAACCGCGTCTCCACGCGTTTCTCGCCGGCGAATTCCCCGGCGACCTGTTCGAACGTGGCTCGCAACTCGCTCGGAACGCCCGGCAGGACATACACGCCATCAGCGACACAGCCGTTCGCGAGTCCCTCCGGGTTTTCGATGATCCGCCCGCCCGCGATCGTTTCGGCGACGCGCGCGGCGTCCAGGCCCAGCTCGTATTTCTCGGCCAGATCGGGATGGGCCTCGACGAAGGCTTCCGAGGACGCCCGGGCGGCCTCGTGGACCTCCGGGTCGACCTCGAGATCTCGGTCGAGCGCGTCTGCCACGGCCGCCATGGTCAGGTCGTCCGGGGTCCCGCCGAGCCCGCCGGTGACGATCACCCGGTCGAATTGCGATTCCCGCGATTCGACCCGCGAGGCGATCGTGGCCCGATCGTCGCCGACGGTCAGGATCTCACGGACGTCCCCACCGCGGTCGGTGATCCGGCGGGCCAGCCACGTCGCGTTGGTGTTCTCGGTTTCCCCGGCCAGGAGTTCGTCCCCGACCGTGATGATGGCCACCGCCATGGGAGACCTGCAGTCCGGAGTCGGGTTAAGCCTGTTCCGGTTTGCGAACGACACCGGGGTCGATCTGTGGATCGCCGTCTCCGGTACGTTAAAGCGACCGGTTCTCCAAATCCGGAACATGCACTACAGCGAGGCGGCGACGTACCTCCTCGGCTTGCGACGGTTCCGAACCCAGCTCGGGACCGATGCCACGCGGAACTTTCTCGAGGGCGCCGGTTCGCCTCACACGGGCACGGACTTCGTCCAGGTCGCGGGGTCGAACGGGAAGGGGAGCACGGCGCGGATGCTCGATTCGATCTTGCGTGAGGCCGGCCTCGACGTCGGGCTCTACACCTCGCCCGAACTCGACGAGTTCAGAGAGCGTATCCAGGTCAACGGGCGGAAGATCCCGAAATCGGCCGTGACCGAGTTCGTCGAAACCTACCGCGACGGGATCGACAGCGGGGCCGCTCGCGACGAACCGCTCACGCACTTCGAGGCGACGACCGCCCTCGCTATCTGGTACTTCGACCGCCGGGACGTCGACGTGGCCATCCTCGAGGTCGGCATCGGCGGCAAGTACGACGCGACGAGCGTGGTCTCGCCGGTTGCGAGTTGTGTCACGAACGTCTCACTCGAACATACCGACGTCCTCGGGGACACCGTCGAGGAGATCGCTCGCGATAAGGTCCACGTCGCTCCAGACGACGGCCCACTCGTCACGGCGGCCGAGAACGTCTTCGAGACCCTCCGGGAGCGGAGCGAGCTGCTGACGGTCGGGACCGAGGGGACCGACGTGGTGGTCGAATCGCTCGAGCGGGACGGAGTCGATGCACAGACGGTTTCGATCCGGGGTGTCGGCATCGAACTCGTGGCACAGATCCCACAACCCGGTCGCCATCAAGCCCTCAACGCCGGCGTGGCCGTCGCACTGGCCAGTCAGGTCACCACCGTCGATGGGGACACGATCGCCCGCGGGCTCCGGAAGGCCGAGTGGCCGGGCCGGTTCGACGTGATGGAACGGAACCCGACGGTGCTGCTCGACGGCGCACACAACCCGGACGCGAGCGAACAGCTGGGACGCGTGATCTCGGATCTCGAGTACGCGGACCTCTATCTCGTCTTCGGGGCCATGCACGACAAGGATCAGGGGGCGATGATCGAGGCCCTCCCCCGCCCCGATCAGGTCTTCACCTGTCGCCCGGACACGAAACGCGCCGAAGACGAGCAGGTACTTGCGAAGGGTTTCGAGGCGGTCGGGGTGGACGCCACGCCCGTTCCGTCCGTGCTCGAGAGCGTTGACCGAGCCATCGACCTGGCTGGCCCCGACGATCTGGTCGTCGTCGCCGGCTCGCTCTACACGGTCTCGGAAGCCAGACAGCGATGGACCCGAACGGTCGTTCCGACCGATGTGAAGCTGGCCAGCGAGGCCGACGGGACGTCGCCAGTCGCCGAACTCGACGTGGCAGCGGACCCGTCAGACCCCGATTCGCGGCGACACGTCACGCTCCGGACCCGTCTTCCCCGGCCGTGTGCGCGCATGGTCCAAAAGGAGATGCTCCGGGTCGGCGGGGAGTGTCAGGTCTCGGCGCTCGTTGACGTGGCCCGATTCGTGGACGTTCTCCTTTCGGGCACCCGAGCGACCTTCGAGCGGTTCCTGGAGCGAGTCGACTCACGAACGGGCTGTCCGACACTTCCGAACGACGTTCGGGCGGCACTCGAGCCCCACTCCACGGAACTGCCGGTCGAAACGGGGCGAACGCCGGCCCTGCTCGGCATTCTCAACATCACGCCCGATTCGTTCCACGACGGCGGGGAGTACGACACTGTCGAACAGGCCCTCGAGCGGGCCCGGCAGCTCGTTGCGGAGGGAGCGGATGTCCTCGACGTCGGCGGCGAGAGCACCCGGCCCGGGGCCGACCCGGTCGAAATTCAACAGGAGATCGATCGGATCGTGCCGGTGCTCGAGGCCCTGCAGGAGCTCGACGTGCCCATCTCGGTCGACACCCGCAAGGCCGAGGTCGCCGAAGCCGCGATCGAAGCCGGCGCGGACATCATCAACGACCAGGACGGTCTCGAAGACCCCGAGATGCGTGCCGTCGTCGCCGAGTACGACGTGCCGGTCATCTTGATGCACAGCATCAATACGCCAGTCGACCCCGACGCCGAGGTTCCCTACGACGACGTGGTCGCAGACGTCATCAGCGATCTCAACGAGCGGGTTCGGCTGGCCGAGCGGGCTGGCATTGACCGCGAGCAGATCGTCGCCGATCCGGGGATCGGCTTCGGCAAGACGCCCGCGGAGAACTTCGAGTTGCTCGATCGGCTGTACGAACTGACGGGCCTGGGGCTGCCCGTGCTCTTCGCCCATTCCCAAAAGTCCCTCTTTGCCGGGATCGGCTACGGGGACGGGGACCGGCTGCTTCCGACGGTCGTCGCCTCCGCCATGGCCGCAGAGCGAGGGGCAGCAGCGCTCCGCGTTCACGACGTGGCGGAAAACCTGGCAGCCGTGCGGACGAGCGGCGGCGTCGACCGGGCCTAACTGTTTGCTCCGTCGCCGGTGCCGTCGCTCGGCGGGGAAAAACGGAAGAAAAAATCCGAATTATTTTCGGCCGATCAGTCGTCCAGACCGCCGCTCGGGTCGATCTCCCTTGCGCTTTCGTCGCGTTCCTTCTCGGTGAGGAACACGGGCTCGACCTGTCGGAAGGTCCGGATCGTCGCCCAGACGGCGAGGATCAGGACGAGTGCGAATGGACCACCGGTCAACACGGAGGCGGTCTGCAACGCGTTTGCCCCACCGAAGACGAGGAGCAGCGACGCGAGGGCACCCATCGTGACGCCCCAGATGGTGCGGTTGATCGTCGAGGGTTTCCGTTTGCCACCCGTCGTGAGCATGCCCAGCGCGAGCGTCGAGGAGTCAGCAGAGGTGACGAAGAACGTCGTCACGAGCACCAGGAACGCGAGCATGAGGAACACGCCCAGCACGCCCGGCAGCAGTGCTTCGAACAGCGGGTAGCCGAGGCCGTCGTACCCGATGTTGTTGTAGGTGTCGACGATCGGTGCGACGTCGTTGATCTCCATCCAGATCGAGGAGCCACCGAGGGCGGCGAACCACGGGATGGTGACGCCGGTCGAGGCGATGACGCCGGTCCCGACCATCTGTCGGACCGTTCGACCCCTCGAAATGCGGGCGATGAACAGGCCGACGAACGGGGCCCACGCGAACCACCAGGCCCAGTAGAAGACGGTCCAGAGGGGCACGAACCCGGTCGGATCGACGCCGGCGGAGTTGGTGAACGTGCTCACCTGGATGAAGTTGTTGAGGTATGCACCGATGGATTCGACCCCGATGTCGAGGATGTAGGCGGTGGGGCCGAAGACGAATACCACGATCATCAGGAAGAAGAACACCATCATGTTGAAGTTCGAGACCCGCTTGATCCCCTTCTCCACGCCGAGTGCGGCCGAGATGGTGAAGAAGGCCGTCAAGCCGGTAATCATCACGATGGTGAGGACGTCAGTGGTCGGGATGCCGAAGATGTAATTCAGCCCGGCCAGGAACTGGCCTCCGACGAATCCGAGCGAGGTGGCGATCCCGCCGATGGTCGCGAACACGCCGAGGATGTCGATCACCTTCGGGAGCGCGCCATCGAGGTTGTCCGTTCCGAGGAACGGGGCGAGCACCGTCGAAATCCGCATCGGTGCGCCATAGCGGTAGGCGAAGAAGGCGATGGGCAGCGCGAGCAGCACGTAGAACGACCACGCCGAAATCCCCCAGTGGAAGAACGTGTACGTGATCGCGTCGACTGCGGCTGCCGGGGTTCCTCCCTCGGCCCCGCCCAGCGGGCTGTTAACCGGTGGGACGTAGAGTTCGTAGTGGGAAATCGCTTCAGCCGGACCCCAGAACACGATCCCGGCCGCGATGCCAGCCGAGTAGAGCATCGCGAAGTAGGATTTGAACGAATGTTCCGGCTCCTCGTCGGGTTTCCCGATACGAATGTCGCCCACGGGCCCAACACCAGGAAGAGCGCGAAAAGCACGAGTGAAAAGCCCACGAGCAGGTAGGCCCACCCGAGCTGCTGTGTCATCCAGGTGAAGGCGTTGTTGATGAATTGTCTTGCAGCCTCCGGGGAGAGGATCAGCGCGAGGATCGCGAGGATCGATACCCCGAGGCCGACACCATACGTTACCCAGTCCAGTTCGTCGATAAACGTGCCGATTGCACCTTTGTTTCCTGTACTCATGTGTGTTATCGTCACCCAACCGTTGGTTGTGGGTCCGATACGCACTAACGATGCGACTCGGGGTTTATGAAATTATTTATTCTTTTTTCGTCATGATCGAACGATCGGTTCGGGACGCGGCTGCATTCCGGCGGTTTTGCAACTGATAGGTTATAATAAAACTGTCGACGCTGTCAAGAATTGCGCTACTTGGTGAGCAGCTCGATCGCCTTTTCCACGGCCGCGTCGGCGTTGTCAGCGTAGCCGTCCGCACCGATTTCGTCCCGCCACTCTTCGGAGGTCGGTGCGCCACCGACCATGACCTTGACCTGATCGCGAATGCCTTCTTCCTCGAGGAGTTCGATGACCTCTTCCTGGTGGTCCATCGTCATGGTCATGAGTGCGGACATGCCCAGAATGTCGGGCTCCTCGTCCTTGACGGCCTGGACGAAGTCCTCGTTGGGGATCTCGACGCCGAGGTCGATGACGTCGAAGCCGTTTGCCTTCAGCATCGTGAGCAGAATGTTCTTCCCGATGTTGTGGATGTCCTCGTCGACGGTCCCGAGGATGACCTTCCCGGCCGTGTCCTCGTCGGCGAGATCCATTTCGTCCAACAATGGTTCGACGAGGTCGACCCCTGCTCGCATACAGTCAGCGGACATGGCCAGTTCGGGCAGGAAGACTTCCCCCCTGCCGAACTTGTCGCCGACCGTCCTGACCCCGTTGGTCAGCCCCTCCTGGAGGATGATCAGTGGACTGATGTCCATGTCGATGGCCTTCTGGGTCAGTTCGGCCGTTTTGTCCTCCTCGAGGTCGATGATCGCCTGTTGAATGTCCTCGATGATGGGGTCGAGGTCGTCGGCTGAGTCCTCGTCTGTCATGTGAATCCCTATCTAAATAGGTCCCTGTAGCAAGAATAAAGGTTTTGAAAGTCCGGTCGAACCCTTCGATAATTGACGCGATGGACCCCGGCGCTTGCATGCGGTTTTGTTCGGATACAACTGGAACGTCGTTTATACAATCTAGCATTCATTAAACAAACTGAATTTGTTGGCCGGATCACGGGGCCTGCCGAACGGGTGTCGTGGCGTTCGATTCCCACGAGTAACGGGACCGGGAACGGTTCAGTCGATTTCGGCGGGCACGTCGATGCCGTCGAGCCCGAGGCCCTCGAGTAGATCGGCCGTCGGGACACCCCGCTCGTCCCAGCCGCGTTCGGCGTAATAGGCCTCGCGCATCGCCTCGAAGGACTCCATCGAGACTGCCTCACCCGCCCCCGGACCGTCGGAAACGGGTTCTTCGAGGACCGGCGGTAACTCGTCGTCCGCTCGGTCGAACCCCTCGCGGACGTTGTACAGTCGGGTCATCGTCCAGATACGGGTGCCGGCCCGCCTGAGCTCCGCCGGCGAGAGATCGATGCCGACCGCCCCGAGCCACTCCGAGCCGAAATCGCCCGCGAAGAGGGTCTCCGTGAAGTCGTCGGCGATGAGACTCCAGAGCAACGACCGGAAGTCCTGTTCGGCGATGACCTCGCGGGCGCGACGCACGGGCTCGTCCGTGTCCGGCTCGAAGACGGCCGTCTCGATCGGTCGCGCCCGTCGGTGGCAGGCGCCCCGGTCACTCGTCGCGTACGCGAGCGCCATGCTCGGTGCCCGGCGCGGGTCATACGAGGGCAGTTCCATGCCCTTGACGGTCGGGATCAGGTCTTCGCCCCCGAAACGGGCGGCCGCGTTGTCGATCCCGTCCGCGAGCGCGTCTCCGAGTTCGCCGTCCCGGTTTGCGATGTCCTCGGCGAGTGAAACGGCGGCTGCGAGGTCGCCGAACTCTCCCTCGAAGTCGATCACGCCTTCCGTGCCGGCTCTGATCGCCCACGCGATCGCGTTGCCCACGCCGATGATGTCCACGCCCAGCCGATCGCAGGTGAGCCCGAGGGTCGCCACGTCCTCGAAGTCGTCGATTCCCAGCCCGGCACCGAGGGTCATCTGGGTCCCGCCGCGGGGCGTGCTCGTCTCGTCGCCGACCTCGACCTGGAACCCGCCCGGGATGGGACTGTCCTCGTGTTCGCGCGCGTCCGCTGCGGACTCGACGGCTTCGATTCCGATGCTGTCGGTGCCCTCGAAGGTGCTCTCCTGCCAGCCGCGTGTCGAGAGGGCCCCGACCTCGTCAGCGAAGTCGACCGATTCGACGGTTTCACTGGCCCGGTGCCAGCCGTCGGTCGCCCCGTCGCCGTACCGCTCCTCGTACTCGGCTCTGAGCGATTCCAGTCCCTCTGGCGGTGGGTCTCTCGCGACGACGGCCTTGAGCCGCTTTGAACCCATGACCGCGCCCGCGCCCCCACGACCCGCGTGATGGTCGCCGCCGTCCGAGGCGATCGTGGCGTAGACCACCTCGTTTTCGCCGGCCGGGCCCGTACACGCGACTTTGGCGTCCGGATAGGCCCCACAGGCCGTCTCGACGTCCTCGCCCCATTCGGTCGCGGACTCGATCGACACGTCACCGTTCGAGACGACCAGCGCCACCGGTTCTGACGCCTGCCCGGTGACGATGATGCCCATTGTGTCGGCGAGGCTCCCCGCCAGGTGGGCGGCAAAGTCACCGCCGCTGTAGGAGTCGAGAAACGTGCCGGTGAGTGGCGACTTCGTGATCGCCGCATAGCGGGGTTCACCAGGGATCACTCCCGAGATCGGCCCGGTCATGAACAGGAGGGCGTTTCCTGGACCGAGCGGGTCGACCCCCGCTTCGGTCCGCTCGTAGAGGTATCGGGCCCCGAGTCCTTTCCCGCCGATGAACTGCTGCCGCCACGCCACCGGAATCTCCTCGCGACGGACCGTCCGCTCGGTGAGGTCAACTTCGAGCATCGCCGTTCGACGGGGCGGAACTGACTCGCCGGTCACGAATGATCGGTACGGGGGACGGGTTGAGAAGTCCACCGGTTTCGGCCAGTCCCTCGCCATCGTCACACAGCGAGGGAGTCGACTCGATACCCGCGTACCGTTCGTGTCCCAGGGAATCGATTCGAGTTCGATCGGCTCCAATCCCGTGGTTCCGATTCCCGGCGATCGTGCCTGATTTACTATTCTTTCGAACTGATACTTTTGGAGATTGTCACACGCTACCATGCGAAACTCCGACCGCGACACTGGAGTTGGCCTGTCGCCGAGGCGAGGACATATCGGTTCCCCGACTTCTTTGGGCCGTCGCCGCCTTTCGGTTTTCTATAACGTGAAACGCTATCCTCTATTTGATGGCACGATGCTTTTATACATGGTTTATCACGCACTTCGTTAGTTATATGTGCAAAACCGACTAGACAAACGAATGTGGGGCCGGTTCACACCCTGCGACGATCCTCCCGATCGCCGCACCATGGAGATCGCACGTGGACAGTCCCGAGGTACAATAAATGAGTTCAAACACACTACCCGACAGCGCCGGTACAGTAATTATCGGCGCCGGTATCGTGGGGAACAGTCTCGCATATCATCTCGCCGATCAGGGAGTCGAAGACATCCTTCTCGTCGACAAGGGTCCCCTCCCGGACCCCGGCGGATCGACCGGCCACGCGTCGAACTTCCTGATGCCGGTGACACATGGCAAGGCGATCACCGAGCTCGGATACAAGTCCATCGAGCAGTACAAGGAAGCCGGCGTCTACACCGAGTCCGGTGGCCTGGAAGTCGCTCGAACGAAAGAGCAGATGGAGGAGAACAGGCGGCGAGTCCAGTCGTCGAAGTCCTTCGGTGGCCACGCCGAAATGCTGGACGCCGACGAAGTCAAAGAGATGGTGCCCTACATCAACGAGGACATCATCGAAGGCGCCGTTTACTTCGACGACGCCGGTGTGTGTGACTCACTTCAGTGGGGTGAGATCTGCCGCCAGCGCGCCAAGGACATGGGCGCGCTGACGGTCTCCCCGAACACGGAAGTGACGGACATTCTCACCGAGGGCGAGGAAGTCACGGCCATCGAGACCGACCGCGGGAACGTCGAGGTCGATGATACCCTGGTCATCGCCGCCGGGATCTGGAGTCCCGAACTGGCCGAGATGGCTGGCACGCGCATCCCGCTCACGCCGGCCGTCCACCAGATGATCAGCGTGGGCCCGATCGAGCAGTTCGAGGGCATCGAGGGCATCGAGTACCCGATCGTCCGGGACATGGACCACCGGATGTACGAGCGCCAGCACGGCAGCGAGATCGAGGTCGGCTCCTACTCCCACCGCCCGATCCTGTGGGACGTCGAGGACATTCCGTCCATCGACGAGGCGCCGCTCTCGCCGACCCAGCCACCGCTCACCGAGGACGCCTTCGAGGAGTCCATGGAGCACGCGCTCGAGCTCATGCCCGAGATCCTCGACGACCCCGACGCGGGGATCCGGCACTCGATCGACGGCCTGCTCTCCCTGACCGCCGACGGTGGGCCGGTCATCGGTCCGGTCGAAGAACTCGACAACCTGTGGTCGGTCGCTGCCATCTGGATCAAGGAGGCACCCGCGCTGGCCGAGGAAGTGGCCAAGTGGATGACCCAAGGCTACGGCGCAATCGACGTGGACCTCGAGGGCGAGAACATCGCCCGCTACGAGGAATACGGCCGCTCGAAGAGCTACATCGAGGAGCGCTCGAAGGAAGGGTTCCGCAAGATTTACGGTACGATTCACCCATCCGAGCAGTGGATGTCCGGTCGGCCGCTCCGCCAGACCGGCTTCCACGACCGCCTCGAGGAGTTCGATCCGATGTTCTTCGAGGCCGCCGGCTGGGAGCGACCCCGTTGGTTCCGCGACAACGCGGACCTGATCCAGAAGTACCAGGAGACGATCAGCGAGTTCTCCCGACCGAACGAATGGGACCGCCGCTGGTGGTCACCGATCATCCTGGCCGAGCACCTGCACATGCGGGACAACGTCGGCCTGATCGGCGACATGGGCTTCGGGATCTACGAACTCCAGGGCCCTGACGCCCTCGAGATGGCCGAGAAGCTCACCGTCGGCCGGATGGACGTCGACATTGGCAAACTGGTCTACACGCCGGTTCTCGACCAGGGAGCGGGCTTCCGTGCTGACCTGACTGTCGTGCGACTGGCCGAGGACCGCTTCCGGTTCATCACCGGCGGCGGGGACGCCGGCCACGACAAGCAGTGGATCCGCCAGCACATGGAAGACGACATGCAAGTCGAGCTCGTCTCCAAGAGCTCCGCGCTGGGCACGATGGGCGTCTGGGGGCCGAACGCCCGGAAGGTCATGCAGGAGATCACCGAGGAGGACATGTCCGACGAGGCCTTCCCGGCCTACACCGGACAGCAGGTCCACATCGGTGACGTCGAGGCCTTCGCGATGCGTATCTCCTACGTCGGCGAACTCGGCTGGGAGATCTACGCGCCGATGGAGCAGACCGGTCGTCTGTGGGACACCATCTACGAGGCCGGTCAGGAGTACGATCTCCGTCCGGTCGGGACCGGTGTCTACGGTGCCACCGGCCGCATGGAGAAGGGCTACCGCCTGCTCGGTGCCGAACTTGAGACCGATTACAACCCGGTCGAGGCCGGTCTCGACTTCCACGGCGTCAAGGACGCCGACTTCATCGGCAAGGACGCCTACGTGGAAGCGGTCGAAGGAGAGCCCGCAGCCAAGCTCTGCATGCTGACCGTCGACGACCACGCCCCGAACGGTGGCGAGGAACGCTACCCGCTCGGTGGCGAGCCGGTCAAAGACATGGACGGCGAGGTGCTCATGGACGACGAGGGCCGCCGGTCCTACGTCACGAGCGCCGCGACGGGCCCCTCCGTCGGCAAGCACATCCTGATGGCGTACATTCCGATGGACGTCGCCGAGGAGGGCAAGCAGCTGCAAGTCGAGTACTTCGGGAAGGACTATCCGGTCACGATCGAAGTCGTCGGCGGCCGCCCGCTGTTCGACCCGAGCAACGAGCGGATCCTGAGCTAAACTGACTGACCGGTCAGTTTTCCTGGGTCCGCCTTTCGGGCGTCCGGGGCCATCCACCGGTCACTAACTACACGTTATCACAACTATGGAAACATTAGCCTGTATCAAGCGCGTCGCGGATACCGGGGCAGAGATCGTCCTGACCGACGACAAACAGTCGGTCGACGCCTCCGCCGTGGGGTATACGATGGGCCCACACGAGGAATGTGCGATCGAGGAGGCCGTCCAGACAGTCGAGGAGGAGGGCGGCACGTCGACCGTGCTGAGTCTCGGCCCCGAGGACATAGAGGACCAGATTTACGAAGGAATCGGCCGCGGTGCCGACGAGGGGATGCTCCTCGAAACCGACGGCGAAGAGTGGGGGCCGGAGTCGACGGCCACCGCCATCGCCGACGCCGTCGAGGACCGGGACTTCGATCTCCTCTTCTTCGGCAACGAGTCCGGAGACAACGCGAACTATCAGGTCGGCATTCGCGTTGCCCACCTGCTCGATCTCCCGGTCGTCACCGGCATCAAGGACTTCGAAGTCGACGGGGACACGGCCATCGCCAAGCGCGACGTCCCCGGCGGCTCGGAAGTCTTCGAAGTCGAAACGCCCGCAGTTATCACCGTCAAGGAGGGCCTGAACACGCCGCGCTACCCGTCGATGCGGAGCCGGATGCAGGCCAAGAAGACGGAACTGGAAGTCATCGAGCCGGTCGAGACCGCGGACCGCCTGCAGATGCAGGAACTCGAGACGCCCGAGTCGGAGGACGAGGAGGCAGAAGTCCTCGGCGAAGGCCCCGAGGCGGTGGATCGTGCCGTCGAAGTCCTCGAGGAACTGGAGGTGCTCTAAGATGGTGCTGACACTCATCGAACACAAAGAGGGCGAAATCCTCGAGACGTCCCTCGAGATGCTCACTCTCGCCCGCGATCTGGCCGAACAGGTCGGCGAGGACGTGACCGCTGCGATGTTCGGCGGCGAAGCCCTCGCGGCCGGACTCGGCGAATACGGCGTCGACACCGCCTACGTCTGTACGGGCGAGTTGGCAGAGACCTACGCGCCGGAAGCCCGCGCGGACGCGCTCGGCGACCTGATCGACGATCTCGGACCGTCGGCCGTCATCGGCGGCGGGACCGATACCGCAAACGAGGTGCTTGCACACCTCAGTGCGAAGCGGGACTACGCGATGGCGGCGAACACCATCGAGATCGAGACCGACGGCGAAACCTGTGAACTCACCCGCCACCGCTGGGGTGGCAGCCTGCTCGAGCACGCGACGATGGACGGCGAGACGAAGGTGTTCTCGACGCCGGATCACGAACTCCCGATCGAGGCCGTCGGCGACGCCGAAGCGGTCGTCGAGATGATCGAGCCGGACGTCGACGATTCATCCTTCGAGGTCAAAGTCGACCGGACCGAGGAGGCCGACGTCGAAGGCGTTCCGCTTCCGGAAGCCCGCATCGTCGTCGGTGGTGGCCGCGGCGTCGGCGGCGAAGAGGAATTCGGCCAGATCGAAGCGCTGGCCGATGTCTTCGAGGGCGCGGCCGTCGGGGCGACCCGCATTGCGGTCGACGAGGGGTGGCGTCCCCACGACGACCAGATCGGACAGACCGGGCAGAAGATTTCGCCGGACCTGTACATCGCCGCTGGCATCAGCGGCGCCGTCCAGCACTGGGTCGGTGCGAAGGGCGCGGAGAACGTCCTCGCTATCAACACCGACTCCGAGGCGGCGATCATGTACAAGGGCGATTACGCCATCGTGGGCGACCTCCACGAGGTCGTTCCCGAACTGACCGAGGCCATCACGGCCGCCAAAGAGTAGCGACAGTACCTCGGGATTTTTCGTTTTTCTCTTGGATCGTCGTTCCACTCGAGAAAACGCGATTTGCTGGCCACCGAGAGAGCGGTCGCTGGTCAGGGTGCCGACCGAAGAACAGCGAAAAGACCGATCGTGCCTACGGCAGTTCGACGTCGATGTCGTGCTGCAGGCTCGCGGCCTTGACCGTGTTGTAGAGGAGCATCGTGATCGTCATCGGGCCGACGCCACCCGGAACCGGGCTGATGGCGTCGACGACGTCCTTTGCGGACTCGAAGTCGACGTCACCGACCAGTTCGCCGTCGACGCGGTTGGTGCCGACGTCGATGACCGTCTGGCCCTCCGAAAGCATCGAGCCGTCGATCATCTCCGGGACGCCGGCGGCCGCGATCACGATGTCGGCGTTGCGGGTCTTCTCCGCGAGGTCCTCCGTGCGTGAATGACAGACCGTCACGGTCGCGTTGCCGTACTCCGTCTTCTGCATGAGCAGGTTTGCGACCGGCTTGCCGACGATGTTCGAGCGGCCGACGACGGTGACGTCCTTGCCCTCGGTGTCGACGCCTGCGTCCTCGATCATCTTGAGGACGCCGTGGGGCGTACAGGGCTTGAACCGCGCGTTTCCGGACACCATGAGTCCGACGTTCGTCGGATGGAAGCCGTCCACGTCCTTCATCGGGTCGATCTGCTCGAGGACCTTGCTCTCATCGACCTGGTCCGGAACCGGCAACTGGACGAGGATGCCGTGAACCTCCGGGTCCGCGTTGAGGTCGTCGATGGTGTCATAGAGTTCCTCGGCGGGAGCCTCCGGGTCGATCTCGACGTGGAAACTCTCCATGCCGATCTCCTCACAGGCCTTCTGTTTCATCGAGACGTAGGTCTCACTGGCCGGGTCGTCGCTCATCAGGACGGTGGCGAGACCTGGGGTAACGCCCTCGTCGTCGAGGGTCTGTACGCTGTCTTCGAGGTCTGTGCGAATCGAGTCCGCGAGTTCGTTGCCGTCAATAATGTATGCCATTGGTCGATCGAACACGGAGTCCGTGCCGTCTGTATACTACCCGGGAACCCACCTTGAGGTTTTCTAGACCGACTCGTCACCGTCCCGTAAATGCCCCCTAAATTTCGGCTTGGCAAAGAGTAAAACCCTCGACACGGGTAGAACTAGCACACATGACACGGGACGGCGTCCGCGAACTACTGACCGAACCGCATTACGAACTGTTGCCCTTTTCGGGACTGTACGAGGAGGCCAAACAGCTTCCCGATGGCTCGACGGTCGCGTTGACCGCCTCTCCGGACAAAGGCGTCGATGAGACGATCGACCGGTCGATCGAACTCGCCGAGATGGGTTTCGAGGTATCGACACACGTGGCCGCCCGCGCGGTGCGGAGCGAGGACCACCTCGAGGAACTCACCGACCGGCTCAAGGGGGCCGGGATCGAGGACATTTTCGTTCCGGGTGGTGACAACGAGGAACCCGAGGGCCCATACGATTCCGCCTACGCGTTGCTCACCGATCTCGACGAAGAGATCGGAACCGAGTTCGAACGGGTGGGCATTACGGGCTATCCGGAGGGTCACCAGTTCATCGACGACGACACCCTCAGAGAACACCTCGTGAAAAAGGAGCCCTACGCCGATTACATCGTTACCCAGATGACCTTCGACCCGGACGCTGTCGCCGAGTGGGCAACGGAGATCCGCGAGGAAGCCGATGTCTCTCTGCCGATCATCGTCGGCGTGCCGGGTGTCATGAAGTACCAGCGACTCCTGAAGATCTCTCGAGAAATCGGCGTGGGCGACTCGCTCAATTACCTCCGCAAGACGACGGGGATTCTCGACTTCGTCAAACAGTTCATCGGCTCCCGGGGCCAGTACGCCCCGGATGATTTCATCGAGGGGATTGGAGGGTACTACGAGACCGGCGACTACGGGATCGAGGCCGTCCACCTCTACACGTTCAACCAGGCCGGGGACACCGAGGCGTGGCGGAAGCAGTACGTCTAACCAGCCCGGACCAGACCGCCAGTATCCGGTAAGATTTGCAGGCTGACGGCCTGAAACCCGAACGAAATTGAGAAGAATTAACTTGGCTCGTAGTCGAATTCCTAGCGATGTTCACCTTCGAGGCGGAGCAAGACGTATACGAGATCAACGGCACGAAGATCGGTGGGCAACCGGGGGAAACGCCCACGCTCATGGTCGGGAGCATCTTCTACAAGGGAGACGACGTTCAGGTCGACCCGAAGACCGGCGAGTTCGACGAGGAGGCCGCAATGGAGGCGGTCGAGAAGGTCGAAGAAGTGGCCGAGCAGACCGGGAACCCACCGGCCTTCGACACCATCGGTGACTCACCCGAGGCCCTGAAAAAACACATCGAGTTCATGGCCGACGCGACCGACGCCCCGATCTTCATGGACGGGCCGACCCCCTCGATCCGATCCGAAGCCGCGAAGTTCGCCGGCGAAATCGGCATCGAGGACCAGATCATCTACAATTCGATCGAGTCCTCCACCAAGCAAGTCGACGAGGAGATCGAGGCGATTCAGGAGTCAGGTATCAACTCGGCGGTCCTTCTTTCGATCGACACGACGGACATGTCAATCGACGGTCGCCGGAACGCCCTCGACGCCAACCTCGAGGTGGCCGAGGAGGCCGGGATCGACCAGCCGATCGTCGACCCCGGCGTCATCGACATCCCCGACTCGGGCTACGTAGCGAAGATCATTCACGAACTCAAGAAGGAGTACGGAATCCCGATGGGGTGTGCGCCCCACAACGAGGTCATCCAGTGGGAGATGAACGACCCGCTCACGGAGAACTCACGGCAGCTCCGCCAGGCCGTCGCGAACTCCGTCATCGCGATACTGGGTGCGGACTTCAACATCTACGGTCCGGTCCACGGCGCCGCCGAGATGTTCGAGGTCATGTCCACCGCCGACGCCTACGTCGCCTACGGCGCCCAGATGGGCGAAGGTCGCCGCGCGGACACCGATCACCCGCTGTTCAAGATTTTCCGGTAACGTCGTCGGGTCCCCTCGAACGTGGAATTTTTCGGCACAATCCTCCGGGCCGCCCGGTCGTGGAACCGTTCCCGGTCGGTCAGTCCTCCGATTCAGCTGCCTCGAGCCGTGCCGCCTCGAGTTCCCGGCTCTTCTGTACCCGCTCTTTGACGTGCGGGTAGAGGTCGAAGTCCTGGTGAGGGAGATACATCGACTCCATGAAGTTCTCCTGGAAGACGTCCGTGCCGGCGATTTCGAAGTACTCCACCTCGTCGACGATCCTGACGGCCTCGGCCCGTCGCTCTTTATCGAGCAGGGCGAGTTTGGCGCCGACGCCCGCGGCGTTCCCGAGTGAGATCACGTCGTCGGGGTCGATATCCGGGTACATGCCGATCGTCATCGCGGAGATTTTATCGATGTAGTTCCCGAAGGCCCCGGCCATGAGCACCCGGTCCGGGTTGTCGATGTCGAGTTCGCTCATGAGCACGCGGGTCCCGGCCTGGATCGCGGCCTTGGCCATCTGGATCGAGCGAATGTCGTTCTGGGTGAGCACGATGTCCTCCGCGAGGGCGGCCTCCGCCTCGGGTGCGACGACGTACTCGAGTTCCCCGTCGTCGTTCTCGCGAACCCGTGGATGGTCGAGCACCTCCTCGCGGAACTTCCCGCGCTGGTCGACGATGCCGACCTCGAACAGCTGGGCCAGCGCGTCGATCACGCCCGACCCCGTAATACCGTTGGGCGGCTCGTCATCGATGGTCTCGTACTCGGGCTCGAGCGTCTCCGGATCGATCCACAACGTCTCGATCGCGCCGGCCTGCGCGCGGACCCCGTATCGGAGTTCCGCGCCCTCGAGGGCCGGGCCGGCCGGCGCGGAGGTGACGAGCATTTCGTCCTCGTTGCCCACCGAAATCTCGCCGTTCGTTCCGATGTCGATGCAGACCGTGGTCGGCTCCTCCTTGTAGTGGCCGGCGACCAAGAGCACGGATACCTTGTCCGGGCCGACCCATCCGCCGCTGACCGGGAGCCAGTACACGTATCCGGACTCGTTGATGTCGATGCCGAGTTCGCGGGCCTTGACCTCGATCGGGGCTTCCCGAGCGGCCACGTAGGGGGAGCCGGCCACGTAGGCTGGATCGATGCCCAAGAAGAGGTGATGCATCGCCGTGTTGCCCACGAAGACGCTCTCGTAGATGTTCTCGCGCTCGATGTCGGCCTCGGTGACGACCTCCTCGATGGTCTCGTTGATCCCGTCCCGGATTTCCGCTTTGAGTTCCTCCCGACCGTCGTCGTTCCGGCGCGTGTACCGCATTCGAGTCATGATGTCCCCGCCCTGCTTCGTCTGGGGGTTGAGTTGCGAGCTGACCGCCTCGGTTTCCCCGTTTTTCAGGTTCACGAGGTACGTCGCGACGGTGGTCGTGCCCAGGTCGATGGCCAGCCCGTAGGCGGTCTCGGAGAGCCCGGGCTCGACGTCGATGAGTTCCCTTCCGTCGTAGACGGTTGCGGTGGCCTCCAGGCGGTCCTCGCTCTCCCGTTCGCGCATCCGGTTCGGGAGTTCCCGTTGGGCCTCGTAGTCCACGGCTTCCAGTTCGAGGTCGTAGGTCCTTTCGAGGGCCTCCCCGATCCGCTCGTAGTCCGCGAGGTTGTCCGATAGCGACGGGAGCGGCAGATCCACGTGGTACTTCTTGACGACGGGATCGATGGCGTACTCGAGTTCGTGGCCCTCCGTGAGCACGATGCCAGCGGTCTTCTGGGAGTCCGGTGGAACGGTCACGTCGACCGAGCCGGATTCGGCCATCTTCGCGCGACAGGTCAGACGGTAGCCGTCCTCGAGCTGTTTGGTGGAGAGTGTCTGCTCTTCTGCCTTGGTGACCGGGGAGAGGTACTCATCCCCCTCGCCGATGATCGCCTTGCACGTCCCACAGCGGCCGTTACCGGCACAGAGCCCTTCGATGCTCACCCCTGCGTTTTCGGCTGCATCGAGAAGGGTCGTATCGGGCTTCACGTCGATCGTCTTCTTCCAGGGATAGAACGTAACCTGCGACTCCTCGGTCATGTGTATGCCCGTGGTACACGATGACGATACAAAAGGTAATTGAACGAAGTCGTTTTGGCCCGTATCAGTTCGTGACTGCGGGATTCGGCTCGATGGCCCACTGGGCGATCGAACTGTCGGATATGAACGTTCAAGGCGGTTGGCAGTCGACTCTTGGCCATGCCCGACCGGACTCGCACGCACACCGTCGAATCGGTGCCGCTTGCCCGACTGCCCTCCGGGCGCACGGTCGAGACGCTCCTCCACCGGTACCGGGGTGTGGAACCGGGTCCCACTGTCTACCTCCAAGCGCTCCAGCACGGGGGCGAAGTGAACGGGGCGGCCGTGCTCAGGCGGCTTCACGACCGGCTCGCGGGTCGCCCGCTTGCCGGGGAGGTGCTCGCGGTCCCGGTCGCGAATCCCTTTGCCTTCGATCATCGGGTCTACATGGCCCCGACGCGGCTGGACGCGATCAACTCGAACATGAACCGGCTCTGGCCGGGCGATCCTGATGGAACGCTCATGGAACGGCTCGTCGACAGTCTCTGGGACCGGGCGATGGGGGCCGACGCCATCGTCGATCTTCACACGGGCGGCCCCTACATGTGTTCGCACACCCGATTCACCCCGGAGGATACCCGCTCGCGCGAACTGGCCGACGCCTTCGGCGTCGACCTGCTCGTCGCGGAGGGCTCGGGTGTCGATTCCGAAACCGGCGAGCAGGGCAAGCTTCGGGAGGTTGCCGCGGCGGCGGGGATTCCGGCCATCACGCCGGAACTCGCTCACAGCCGGGAGATCGTCGAGTCCGCCGTCGAGACCGGCGTCGCCGGGATCGAGAACGTCCTCGCCGAACTCGACGTCCTGGACCTGCCGGTCGAGCAAACGAACCCGACGGTGGGGCGGGACAAGACCGCCATCTTCGCCGAGGAGTCGGGGCTCTTCCGCTCGAACGCCGTCTCCGTGGGCGATCACCTCGAGGCGGGGACCGAGATCGGCGAGGTCTTCGACCCGACCAGTTACGAGCGCTTACAGACCGTCACCGCGGGCCGGGACGGGATGTTACTCTCGCTCAAGCGCGGGTCGACGGTGATGGAGGGGGAATCGGTCGGCAGTCTCATCGCCGTCGAGAGCGAATAATCAGTTCGGGTCGCGGCTGTCGGGGGGCTTATTGGCCAGCCCGCGATAGCAGGCCCATGGAGTACGTCACGGAACTCGGCCTCGATTCGGGGCTGACCGCCGTGGTCGGTGCCGGCGGCAAGAAGAGCACGCTGTACACCGTCGGGAACGAACTCGATCGCGCCGTGGTCACGACGGCCGTCCGCATTCCGCGATTTGACGAACACGTCGCCGAACTGCACGAGACCGCAGATCCGGTCTCGGTCCTGCCGTTCGTCGAGGAGTGGCCCGTCGGACTGGTTCCCGGGTTCGAGGAGGCCCGGTATCTCGGGTACGACCTGGAAGCCATCGAGGAAATCGCTGCGAGTCCGGTTCCGGACGCCGTCCTGGTCAAAGCTGACGGGGCCCGAAACCGCGAGTTCAAAGCGCCGGGCGAGGACGAGCCCCGAATTCCCCCGGGGGCGGATCGCGTGTTGGGACTGGTCAGCACCCACGTCGTGGGAAAGCCGCTGACCGAGGAGTTCGTCCACCGCCCGGAGCGAGTCACGGCCCTGACCGGCCTCGAGCGTGGGGAGACGATCGGGGTCGAGGACGTGGCGACCGTGCTTTCCAGCCCCGAGGGAACCGAGAAGCACGTTCCCGGTTCGGCCGAGTACGTGCCGGTGCTCAACAAGGTCGACGACGAGGACGATCTGGCGACGGCCCGAGGGATCGCCGACCGGGTGCTCGAGTGGAGTCGCGCCGAGCGAGTCGCCCTGGCGCGGCTCATCGATTCGGCGGAGCCGCTGGTCGAAATTCGGGACTGAGTTATTTCTCCTCGGTCGATTCCGCTTCGGGCTCGATTTCGATTCCCCTGAGGTGGACCGTTCGCCGCCATGCGTAGTAGAAATAGCCGAGAAAGCCCCCGATGCCCACGAACACGAGGATCGCATACCGCGTCTTTCCCCACTCCAGTCCGGCTTCCCTGAGCACGATGATGTCGCGAGTCGCATAGTACGCGGCGACCACGCCGATCAGGCGGAAAAACACGAACGGGCCACCGACGGTCAGGATGAGGACGTCGACGATCGCGTACAGGATGGCCACCACCATCCCCCGTTTGAAAAACCGGTTGTCGACGTTGTCGATGGCGTCCGGAACCTCACTCATGTCTCCCGATTGGAAGAGGGGTATACTAACCCTTTGGGCTCAGTCCGCACCGGAATTTGCGACGTCGACGGAGATCGTCGCGGCCGCGACCTTGAACTCGGGGATCTTTGCGACCGGATCCACCGCATCGTTTGTCACCTGGTTCGTCGGCGAGTCCTCGAAGTGTGGGGTCGTCCAGACGACTCCCCGTTTGGTGGCCTCGGTTACGTTCGCGGCCACGTCGATTTCGCCACGGCGGGTCGTCAACTGGACCATATCGCCGTCCTCGATGCCCCGCGCTTCGGCGTCTTCGGGGTGAATGTCGATGAAGTTGTGCTCGGTCTGCCGCATGAGGTTCTCCGAGCGCCGGCTCATCTCGCCGGTGTTGTAGTGTTCCTCGATGCGGCCGGTCGTGAGCACCAGCGGGTACTGCTCGTCCTCGACTTCGGCCGGTGGCTGGTGGCTAACCCCCCGGA
Organism: Halodesulfurarchaeum sp.; assembly: GCA_034520565.1. GTDB lineage: Archaea > Halobacteriota > Halobacteria > Halobacteriales > Halobacteriaceae > Halodesulfurarchaeum. The sequence continues at coordinate 185,950 of JAXHNL010000002.1, read as the reverse complement.
TCTTCCCGAGGCCGTCTTCCGTGGGGAACTCCTCTTTGTGGAGGTACTGGGTCCCGTCGTCCTCCTCGCTTTCAACCGGCCACTGCATGCCCGTTTCGCCGATCCGGTCGTAGGTGAGGCCGGCGTAGATGGGGGCGACTTCGCGGAGTTCCTCGAAGACCGCCTCCGGACCGTCGAAGTCGAAGCCCTCGCCGAACATCCGGGTGCCAATCTCGCTCAGGATGTCGAAGTCGTGGCGTGTGTTGCCTGGCACGTCGACTGCCCCCCGCATGCGCTGGACCCGGCGGTCGGTGTTCGTCACCGTCCCGCCGCGCTCGACCCACGAGGTGGCCGGCAGGACGACATCCGCGAGCTTCGCGGTCTCGGTCATGAAGATGTCCTGGGTGACCATGAACTCCAGTTCCTGGAGGTTTTCGACGACGTGATTCGAGTTCGGATCGCTCAGGACGGGATTTTCGCCCATGACATAGAGGGCCTGGATCTCCTCGCCGGCCGCCTCTGTCACCTCGAGACTGGTCAGGCCGTTTTTCGCTGGCGGTTCGAAGCCCCAGACGTCGGCCACGGCGGCTCTGTCGTCCGGATCCTCGACCTCGCGATACCCCGGCATGACGTTGGGAAGCGCCCCGACGTCGCTGGTCCCCTGGACGTTGTTCTGCCCGCGAAGCGGGTTGATTCCGGTCCCCGGCTTGCCGAGATTGCCCGTGATCAGGGCCAGGTTGATGAGGTTCTGGACGTTGTCGGTGCCACAGGTCTTCTGGCTCATTCCCATCCCGGTGAAGATGGCGCCGTTCTCGGCTTCGGCAAAGGTTCGGGCGGCTTCCTTGATCGCCTCGGCGTCGACGCCGGCGGTTTCGGCGGCCGCCTCGACGTCGAAGTCCGCGAGTTCGGTTTCCAGGGTCTCGAAGCCCTTCGTTCGCTCCGCGATGAACTCCTCGTCGTACAGCTGCTCCTCGAGGATCGTCTTCAGGACGATGTTCAAGAGTGGGATGTCCGTTCCCGGCTTGACCTGCAAGTGGACGTCCGCGGACTTCGTGGTCTTGTTCTCGTGTGGGTCCACCTGGATGACCGTCGTTCCCTCGTTTGCGGCCTGTTTGAAGTACTTCGAGTGGCCGATGACGTGCTGCTCGGCCGGGTTTGCCCCCTGGATCCAGTAGACGTCACTGGATTCTTTTAGGTCGGCCATGCTGTTGGTCATCGCGCCCGTGCCGAGACTGTCCCGCAATGCGGCGACGGTGGAGGCGTGACAGAGTCGGGTGCAGTTGTCGATATTGTTCGATCCGTATCGCCGGGCCAGCTTCTGCATCAGGTAGTTCTCCTCGTTCATCACCTGCGAGGAGGCGAAAAAGCCGGCCGCCGTCGGGCCGTATTCCTCGCGGACGGATTCGAGTTCCTCGACGACGCGAGCGATGGCCTCATCCCACGTCGCCTCGCGGAACTCCCCGTCCTCTTTGATGAGTGGCTCTGTAAGCCGGTCCTCGTGGTCGACGTGCTGGACGGCGGCACTCCCCTTGACACAGAGTGCGCCTTCGTTGACCGGCGCGTCGAACCACGGTTTGAAGTTCACCGACCCGGGCTCCTCGCCCGGTTCGATTTTGAGCCCACAGCCGACTCCACAATACGGACAGATCGTCTTGACCGAATCGTCCTCAGTGCTCATGGTACGTGTAATCCCGGAGACCCGGGTTCGGCGGAAGTTGGAGTCAGACGATTAATAAGCTTCGGCAGCGGGGGGTTGTCGCCGGCTCTGGCTGCGGGCTTGGTCAGGCCGCACGAAATTGGAAAAACCGGCTCTCGAAACCAGCAAACGAGAAAACCCGCAGCAATATCGACGCGGCCTAGAACAGGCCGGAGATGGTGCCGTCGGGCTCGATGTCCATGTCGGCGGCGGCCGGCCGGGCAGGCAGGCCGGGCATGGTCATGACGTCACCGGTGAGTGCGACGACGAATCCGGCACCTGCAGAGGGGTAGAGTTCGCGGACGTCGAGGGTCCAGCCCTCGGGGGCGCCCTTCTTTGACGGGTCGTCGCTGAGCGAGTGGAAGGTCTTGGACATGACGACCGGAACGTTATCCAGGCCCATCTCCTCGAGCTGGGCGATGTCCTCCTCGGCGCTCCCGACGTAGTTGACGCCGTCAGCACCGTAGATCTTGGTCGCAACGGCCTCCATCTTCTCCTTCAGGGAGTCCTCGAGGTCGTAGAGCGGCTGGAATTCGCCCTCGGACTCCTCGATCGACTCGACGACCTTCTCGGCCAGTTCGACGCCGCCCGCGCCACCGTCGCCGAACACGTTGGACTCGGCCACGCGAACGTCGTCCACGTCCTCGTAGTGCTCCCGAACTGCGTCGATCTCCGCGTCCGTGTCCGTGGGGAAGCGGTTGATCGCGATGGTGACCGGCAGGCCGAACTGCGTGAGGTTCTCGACGTGCTTGTCGAGGTTCTCGAAGCCGGCCTTGACGGCTTCCACGTCCTCCTCCTGGAGGGCCTCCTGGCCCTCGAAGGGCCACATGTCCTGACCGTGGTACTTCAGGGCGCGGACCGAGCCGACCAGCACGATGGTGCTTGGCTCGATGTCGCCGAGCTGGCTCACGACGTTGAGGAACTTCTCCCCGCCGAGGGCGGAGCCGAAGCCGGCCTCGGTGACGAGGTAATCGCCCATCTTCTTGCCGACGTAGTCCGCGATCAGCGAGTTCGTTCCGTGGGCGATGTTCGCGAACGGGCCGCCGTGGACCAGGGCGGGGGTCCCCTCGATCGTCTGGACGACGTTCGGTCGGAGGGCGTCCCGCAGCAGGATGGCCGAAGCGCCGGCGGCTTCGATGTCCCCGGCCGTGACAGGGTCGCCGTCCTCGTCGTAGGCGACGATGATGCGGCTGATGCGCTCTTTGAGGTCCTCGACGTCCTCCGCGAGACAGAGGATGGCCATCAGTTCCGAGGCCGCGGTGAGGACGTGCTCGTCCATCCGGGTGACACCGGCGGATTCGCCGGCGCCGACGATCGTCTGGCGGAGGGCCCGGTCGTTGTGGTCGACCGCGCGCGGCCACGCGACGCTCGTCGTTTCGATGTTGAGCTCGTTGCCCTTCGAGATGTGGGCGTCGAGCATCGCCGAGATCAGGTTGTGAGCGGCCGTCAGGGCGTGAATGTCGCCCGTGAAGTGGAGGTTGATGTCCTCCATTGGCAGGACCTGCGACCAGCCGCCGCCGGCCGCGCCGCCCTTGATTCCGAAGACCGGGCCCAGCGAGGGTTCGCGGATTGCGATCATCGCCTCCTCGCCGATGTGGTTCAGTGCCTGGCCCAGGCCGACGGAGGTCACCGTCTTCCCTTCGCCCATCGGTGTGGGCGTCATGCCGGTGACGAGGATGACGTCACCGTCCTCCTTGTCCCCCTCGAGGAGGTCGTCGATGGCCTCCTCGCTGATCTTGGCTTTGTAGTCACCGTACAGTTCGAGGTCGTCTTTGTCGAGCCCGAAGGGTTCGGTGACCTCCCAAATCGGTTTCTCGTCTACGGATTGTGCGATCTCGTAGTCAGTCTCTGGTTCCGAGGACATATCACTACGTTAGTTCGCCGCATCCCCACATTAATCTACTCATCTTGCTTGATAGGACGACGGCCGTTCGTCCAGGTTTCGGCGGCTGTGATGCCGTGTTCGATTACCACCGTCCAGCCGTGCGGAGATTCGAATATGGTTTGTAACAACATAGCACGGGCTGAAATGGCCGTTTCCTTCACGAGCGGATTTTTCGACGGAAGCGCCGTCCCGACGTAAAGCGGTTTTCCGACCCGTCTGGTCGGGCCTTTATCCGATAGTAGTATTCTTGATATATTGGGCGGATTTGTGGTTGTCCCGTCCGGTCGGTCTTGTCGGACTCAGCCATGGCTGCATTCGGCGTTTCGATAGAGACGAGACCGCGAAGAACAGGTGATCTCCCGATCGGTGCCGATCAGGCCTCGTCCATGATTCGGGCGGCCTCCTCCTCGACGTAGGCGTCGAGTTCGGCCTGGATGTCTTCGTCGAGTTCCGGTTTGCTGTAGGCCTCGAGGTGTTCCTGGACCTTGTCGTGGCCCATCTCGAAGGCGGTCTTTTCGCCGTCGTCCTTCCAGTCTCCGTGGGAGCGCTTGTCGACGAGTTCCGGGATGAGGAAGTCCTTGCCAGCGAACTTCAGGGTGTGGGACTCGCCGAGGAAGTGATCGTCGGGGTCGATCTTCTCGACGATGTCCAGTGCGAGCATTTCCTCGTTGATCACGTAGCCATCCTGGAATCGGTCGAGGAAGCGCATGGCTTCCGCGTCGAGGACGAACTTCTCGGGAGAGATCGTGGAGTAGGATTCGATAATGCCGGCCGAGTGCAGAATGAAGTCGACGCCGGAGAACTCCGCGACCATGTTGACCAGCATCGACTCGAACCCGGCCTGGTAGTCGACCGTCTTCGAGTCGGTCAGGCCGCCGCCGCCACGCGCGGGGACGCCGTAGTATCGACCCATCGTCCCGGCGAAGTTCGCAAAGAGGGCGGACTCGGCGCTGCCGATGGAGAGCGAACCGTAGCGCATGTCGAGGTTCGAGGCTGGCACCCCGTAGACGACGGGGTTTCCGGGATTGATCAACTGTGCGAGAGTGATACCCATCAGGTTTTCGGCGTTCGCGAGCGCGACCGCGCCGGCCATCGTGCCCGGGCCGGATGCCCCGGCCTGGATGAACGAGGAGACGACTGGCGCCTGGCCCTGCTTTGCGAGGCCGACGAGCCCGCCGGTCATCGCGCTGTCCAGGGTCCGCGGTGGGACGGTATTGACCAACCCGGCGGCATACGTCTTCGAGAGGTCCGGATCCTCGACGACCATCCCCACCATCTCGAGGTTGGCATCCGTCCTGTTCTGGCCGTAGGTCGAGACCATGACCGGCATGTCGGTGAACTCGAGGGACCGCTTGACCATCTCGAGGTGTTTGACCTCCTGGTCGACGTCGGTCGGCTCGGCCACGTTGTAGCCGGTCGAGTTGATGACGTCTTCCTGCTGGGCCAGCTTCATGAACAGCTCGTAGTCCGCGACCGTCGAGCTTCGCCGGCCGTCCTCGAAGGTCCGGATGTTCGGGGCACCGTATCCCGGCGCGCGGAAGGTGTCCTCGCCGCCGATTTCGAGGTTGTTCTCGGGGTTACGGGCGTGGAGGGTAAACGACTCCGGGGCCTTCTCCACGTTCTCCTCGATCAACGAGCGGTCGGCCTTCACGAGATACTCGTCTTCGACTGTCGCACCGGCCTCCTCGAAGTACTCGACCGCTTCGTCGTGTTTGACCTGAATGCCCAGCTCTTCGATGATGTACATCGAGGCCTCGTGGATGGCGTCACGCGCCTCCTCGTCGAGGCGGTCGATATACGGCGTCTGCTGTGTTTCGAGATCGAATTCGAGACTCATAGCGTACAAACGGACTATCGACGGTTCGCCAGTTAAGTATACCTGATGTCGCCCGGCTTTCGCCGGTACCGACAACCGATCCCAGATCGTCCAGCCGCTTCGGTTACGGTTCCTCGCCGTAACCCCCATCGCTTACCTCGTATTCGCCGTAGTCCTCGCGGGTTCCGATCGGCGGGGCTCCGAACATGATCCACACGGTGGGGAAATCGCCGGTGTTCAGCACCTGTCGTGGAACATCAACGCCGATCCGTACGATCCCTCCCTCGGGAACCTCGAGGTGCTCGCCGTCGACGTACACCTCTCCGGGCCCCTTGTGACAGACGTAGATCTCCTCCTGTCGCTTGTGGCTGTGATAGCCGACGACCTCGCCCGGGTCGACGGTGACCTGGTTGACCCGCATCTCCTGGGCACGCAGTTCGCCAGTGAGTTTGCGATGGGTCACTCCGGATTCGGGAAACGGCGTCTCCGGAATCGAATCGGGCTCGAGTATCTGGTAGTCCTTCGCCATCGAAACCCGGTTCTGCCGCGGGTGACAAAAAGGCGCGTATTACTTGCCTACTCGGCGGACGAGACTGAGACAGCGCTGTGCTTGAACTCGGGGATCTTCGCCACCGGGTCGAGGTAATCGCCGGTGAGCGTGTTCACGAGCGGGTCGGCGTAGTGGAACGTCATGAAGACTGTTCCCTCGGTGATCGCCGGGGTCACGGCGACCTCGACTTCGACCTCGCCACGCTCGTTCTCGACGACGACCCAGTCGCCGTCCTCGATGCCCCGCTCCTCGGCGTCGGTCGGGTGCATCTCGAGGGTGTCCTCCCCGCGCATGCGCATGAGCGTCTCGGTCCGGCGGGACATGGCCCCGCTGTTGAAGTGCTGGAGCACACGCCCGGTCGTGAGGACGAGCTCGCCTTCCTCGACCTCGTCGCCCGGCGGGATGTGGCCCACGGCGGCGAATTCGGCGGTTTTCGAGCCGCTGTAGAACGTGTCCTCGTGGAGGACGTCCACACCCGCTTCCGCACCCTCGTAGAAGGGCCAGCGCTGGTAGCTCTCCCCGATGCCGTCATAGGACATGCCCGCGTAGATCGGACTGACGTCGGTGAGTTCCTCGAAGACGGCCTCGGCGTCGTCGTACTCGACGTCGAGGTCGGTCATCCGCCGCCCGAACTCCTGGATGATTTCCAGATCGGTCTTCGCGTCTCCCGGCGGGTCACGCATCTGGCGCATCATCTGAACCCGGCGGTCGGTGTTCGTCACCGTCCCGGTTTTCTCCGCCCAGGCGCTACCCGGGAGGATCACGTCCGCGTATTCTGCGGTCTCGGTCATGAAGAGGTCCTGGACGACGAGGAAGGCCTCCTCGAGTTCCGCTTCGATCCGGCCGGAGTGCGGTTCGGTGATCGCGGGGTTCTCCGCGAAGACGTAGAGACCGAAGACGTCCTCGCCCACCGCGTGACTCATCTCGACCTCAGTGAGTCCCGGTTCGGCCGGCGGCTCGAAACCCCAGGCGTCCTCGAAGTCGGCCCGAACCTCGGGATCCTCGACGGACTGGTAACCCGGAAGCGAGCTCGGGCTCGCACCGATGTCACCGGCTCCCTGGACGTTGTTCTGGCCACGGAGCGGATTCACACCAGTTCCGGGCTTGCCGATGTTCCCGGTGAGTAACACGAGGTTGATCAGCGCGTGGACGTTGTCCGTCCCGTACTTGTGCTGGCTCATGCCCATGCCGGTGAATGCGGCGGCCCGCTCGGCCTCGGCGAAGGTTCGGGCGGCCTCCCGGATGGTCGATTCCTCGACGCCGGCCAGTTCGGCGTTCTCGCTCACGTCGACGTCGGCGAGATGTGCCTCGAAGGCTTCGAAGCCCTCGGTGCGCTCCTCGACGAATTCCTCGTCGTACAACCCCTCATCGAGGATGACCTTCGCCATCGCGTTCAGCACGGGGATGTCGTAGCCCGGCGTGACCGGGACGTGCTGACTGGCCTGGCGAGTCGTCTGGTTCTCGCGGGGATCGACGTGGATCAGGTCGGTCCCGTCCCGGATGGCCGGGCCGAGATGCGAGTTGAAGATGACCGGGTGCTGTTCGGCGGGGTTGGCCCCACAGGCGAGGTACACGTCAGCCTCGCCGAGGTCGTCGGTCGTGTTGGTCATCGCGCCGACGCCCAGACGGTCGGCCATCGCGGCCACCGTGGAGGCGTGACAGAGACGCGCGCAGTTGTCGATGTTGTTCGAGCCGATCTTCCGGGCGATCTTCTGGAGGAGGTAGTTCTCCTCGTTCGTGCAGTTCGACGAGGCATAGAAGCCCAGGGCCTCCGGCCCGTGTTCCTCGACGATTTCGGAGAAGTTCTCGGCGATCCGGTCGAAGGCCTCGTCCCACGAGGCGGTGACGAGGTGGCCGTTCTCCCGGACCATCGGCTGGGTGAGCCGATCGTCGGCGTCGAGCATCTCGAACCCCGCTGCGCCCTTGGGACAGAGTTCGCCCCGGGTATTGACCGATGCCTCCCAGCCCGTGCCTTTGCCGTTGTCTTCGTTGTACGTGAGTCCACAGCCCACCCCACAGAACGGGCAGATGGACTTTTGCGGGTCCAGTTCGCCGCCACTGGTTGTTGCCATGCTAGTTTTTCGGTTGTTTTCGCTGCATAATAAGACAGGTGGATTTGTTTCCGTCGGGCGCGGTGGATCGACAAAGGTTTTTGCCGTGGGGTCGGTTTGTACGCCTACCGGGCTCGTGGTCTAGTGGTTATGACGCGTCCCTTACAAGGACGAGACGGCGGTTCGACTCCGCCCGAGCCCATTTCTCCTACTCCCACGACGAAGCGACCGCGTTGCGTGTCGCTTCGTCTGGGATGGCGTTCGTAATTGGTGACGTGGAGTCGAGCCCTATCAGTCGCGCGCAGCGAACGGAGGTGAGCGAGCACGTCTGGTTCCGGTTCGCCTGCCCGAGCCCACTTCTCGCGCCGCTCCTGACGAGCACCGATTCCGCTCACCTAAAACGGAAACAGCGACTTGCTTTCCGGATCCCGGTCCAGTACCTCGATCTCGTGGCCGTCCGGGGTTTTCGTAAATCCGTACCGGTTGTCGTTCTCGACCGGTGGTCGGTACGCTTCTGCCTCCCGAGTCATCAGGGTCTCCCAGTCGGCCGCCAGCTCGTCGGCTCGAACCGCCAGATGGCCCCAACCGTCCCGGTGCGTGTAGGTCCGCCCGTCGTAGTTGTAGGTCAACTCGACCGCCATCGCTTCCGGGGCGGAATCCGCCGGTTCGAGGAAGAAGTTCGCGAACGTGTCGGCCTCCCACCGACCGGCGAGTTCGTACTCGAACTTCCGCCCCCAGAAGCCGATGGTCCGATCGGCGTCCTCGACCCGAATCATCGTGTGATCGAGGCTCCACATCTCCCCCTCCTTTCGGGTCACGAGCTCGATCTCGTGGCCGTCCGGATCTTTGACGAACGCATAGTTACCGCCGCAGGATTCCGGGTCGCGGTAGTCCGAAACGCCGCCGTCGAGCAACTGCTGGTAGGCCGACTCGAGTTCCCCTTCCGGGACCCGAACCGCGACGTGGCCCCACGCGTCCCCGATCTCCGGGGTTTCGCCCTCGTTGTGGGTCAGTTCGAGCATGGCGCCGTCCGGGTGTAGATCCGGCGGGCCGAGATAGACGATCGTGAAGTCCTCCCCTTCGTAGCGGTCCTTCTCCTCGTACTCGAGGTGGGTTCGGTACCAGTCCAGGGATGTTTCGAGGTCTGCGACGCGGACCATTACGTGATCCAGAATGCCGTTCATGGTCGGACAGACGGGTGACCGCGGGAAAATGGCATTGGATCCAGTCCGATTGGCCGAAAAGCCGGGCCAAGAGACGTGCAGTATGGTAATCACTTCTGACGCGCGACGAACACAGTCCGGGAATCGCCCGCTCCATAGCCGTCGTGAGTTTCGACCTCGAGCCCGTGCTGTGCCAGTGCCTCAGTTATGGCTCCATCGGCGAACGGCGTCATTTTCCGGCTGTTGACGAAACATTCACCGTCCGAGGTGAAGGTGACCGCCCGCCAGTCGAGGGTCCCCGAACCCGCCGGGGCGTGATGGGCGACTCGAACGTACTGACCCGCGTCTGTCGCCCCAACGTCGAGTGCAGGTTCGTTGCCCCCCGGCGGAAGCGGGGCGTTGTCGAACACGAGGATCCCGCCATTCGAGACCCGGCTGGCAAGTGCGCCGATTGCTGGTTCGAGGGCATCCGGCTGGACGTGGTTGATGACGCCCCGAATGGCGACGACAATGTCGTATTTACCCCCGACGGAGAGCGCTGGCAACGCGTCCTGGCGATAGTTTAGGTCGCACTTTTCCCGAGCACGATCCAGCATGCCTTCGTACTTGTCCACCGCAGTCACCTCGAAGCCCGCACTGTCGAATCGACAGGTGTGTTCGCCGGTTCCGCATCCAATCTCGAGCAGCCGGCGACCATCCACACCGTGTCGCTCCAACGCGTCGAGCACGAACGAGACGTCTCGGTCGTAATCCCACCCCGATTGGATGGCGTCGTAGAGGTCCGGGTGGTCCGTGTAGAGGTGCTCGGCCATGCCCGACATCGAAGAGTCGGGCTCTCGACAAGAGAGTTGGGGCGGTTGCCGGAGGGAAGCTCGTTCGACCCCGAATTTCACGCCGACTCGACGAGCCGCCAGTCGTCGACGATCACGCCGTCGACACCGGCTTCTCGGAGCCGATTCACCGTCGATTCGTCAGGAACCGTCCAGGCGTTCACGGCCAGCCCGCGGTCGTGTGCCGCCTCGATGGCTGCCGAATCGACGGCCTCGAAGTGCGGGTGGACGGCTTCGGCCCCGACCGATTCGGCGGCTGCCAGCTCACTCTCCCACCTCGAGGATTGATCCGGCTGTATCAGGTGGGCCGTTTGAAACCCCCGCTTGGAAAGCGGGACGATCGCCTGGGGCACGAACGAGGAGACGAGCACCTTCCGATCCACGGCTTTCAGGATCGGGGCGAGATCGGTCGCCATGCCGGCGTGTTTGAGTTCGACGTTGAGTCCGATTCCCGGTGGAAGTGCCTCGATGAGGGACGCAAGCCTGGGGACAGTTGCGTCGGTTCCCTCCAGTTGCAGTTCCTCCAGGTCTTTCCAGTCGGTTCCAGCGATGGCGCCAGTTCCAGCCGTCACGCGATCCAGCACCCGGTCGTGGAAGACGACCAGTTCCCCGCTCGCACATCGCTGGACGTCGACTTCGACCATGTCCACCCAGTCGGGCACAGCGCGGACGGCCGGGAGCGAATTCTCCGGGCCCCCGGCGGGACAGGCCCGGTGGCAGATCACGTCCATGCCGGTCGTTCGAGGCGGAGTGGATTATATTCCCTTGGTTGACTCGTCGGTGGTTCGGTGATACTTCGATGGCTGGAACAGGGTGGTGATCGGTGCTTTTTCGATTCGCCCGCATTCGCCAGTCAGGTTATGATCGGCGGGGCCGTAGCCCCGGGTGAAGGCAATGTCCCCGGTCAAGCGATTCACCGATCGAACTGACGCGGGCGAACAGCTCGGGGAGGCCCTTCGAGAACGGGGAATCGACGTGGATATCGTTCTGGCCATTCCGCGGGGCGGGCTGCCACTCGGTCGAGCCGTTGCCGACGCGTTGGGGGCCCCACTCGACATCGTGGTTGCCTCGAAGATCGGTGCCCCGAACAATCCCGAATACGCCATCGGCGCCGTTGCGAGCGACGGCAGCGTCTGGCGAAACGAGTCGGCGGTCGGCCGGACGGGTGCCGGCGAGGCATATTTCGAGCGCGAGCGTGAACGCGAGGCGGAAACCGCTCGGACGAAAGCCGACCGATACCGCGACGGGGCATCACCACCCGACCTCGACGGTCGACGTGTTGCGGTGGTCGACGACGGTGTCGCCACCGGTTCGACGCTCCGCGCGTGTCTGGCGATGCTTGCGGCGGCCGGGGCGGCCGGGATCGTCGTAGCCGTTCCGGTGGGCCCGCCGGACACGATTGCGGCCCTCGAGGACATGGCCGACGAGGTCGTCTGTCTTGAGACACCGAGTCAGTTCCGGGCCGTCGGCCAGTTCTACGAGCAGTTCGAACAGGTGAGCGACGAGGAGGCGATGGAATATCTCGACTGACCGGGTGCCGATTCAGGTGTACCGATCGGGTTCCGGTGATTCCTCCGGCTGCTTGAGGATGTCCGACCGGATTTCGTCGGCCCGGTCGACCAACGCCTCGTAGTCCTCGCCGAAGAGGTTGAAGCGGGCCACCCAGAACCCGCTGGTCCGGGTCTGTTCGATCTCGTCGCCCGGCTCGACGAACACCTCGATGTCCGTGTCCACCTCCGAGGAGTCGAGATAGTCGAAATCAACGTACTGCTCGGCTGGTCCTTCGCCGAAGGTGACCACGTGGAACTGGGCACCCATCATGTCGTAGTTCGGGTCGGGCTGCCAATCCGGGGCGATTGCCGCGGTCCGCTCGGGGTTGTTGGCGGCGAGGTGAATGATCCCCTCGTAAACCGAGGTGTCGAAGGCCCCCTGGTAGAGTGGCTCCCACACGGACGCCGTCCGACCGTTGACCTCGGTGATGACGTGCCGATCCTCAAGCTTGAAGACCTCAACGTTAAAGAAACTGTGTTCGTAGCCGTGCTGGACGATGGCATCCTTGGCGATGTCGATCAACTCTGCCTGATCCTCGCTCGGCAACGTCGACGGGGTGGAGTAGTTGTCGATGGCGAGTTCGTTCCCGTCGTAGTAGTTGTGGTCCGAGATGGCCCAGATATGGATCTCCCCGTCGGGATCGATCCACCCCTCGACACAGTGTTGGGTCCAGTCCTCGAGTGGCTCCTCGACCAGCATGGTGTCTTTCGCCGCGAGCGGGTACTTCTCGGTATCCACGTAGGCCTCGAAGAAATCCTTGAACGGGCCGGTGTACTTCGACAGATCTCGGTTGATGACCTCCATAGCTTCATCGTACTCCTCCTGATTGTCGACCCGGTACTGAAGGAGGGTTAGCGTCAAGTACGGTGGTTTGAGATACGCCGGGAACTGGACGTCCAGATCGCCCCACTCGCCGGTTTCCATGTCGATGTAATCGAACCACGGCACGTTTGGTTGATTCTTCCGGGAGTAGTACTTGTGATCGGCGAGGAAGACCGACTCGAGTGGTGGCCCCGGCAGGTCGTGCCGGTCCACGAGCACCCCGGCAACGAGGTTTGCCACGTCGTGGGAGAAAAGCACGCCATCGATGTCCTCGCTCATGACGTACTCGGAGGCCCGTTCCGTGTACTCGACCATGTCGAACTCGGGGCCCGGTTGGGGGTAATCGAAGTTCTCGTCCTCGAACCAGTGGAGTTCGTACTCCTCCGGTGGGTCCCCGAGCTTGTCGCGGTCCCGGTCGGTCGGCAACAACACCAGCAGATCTCGCGGTTGGGGTATGTCATCTGAGCCCATGATAAATGATAGCAATACGTTCGATAAAGGGGTTACGATTGCCGCTTTTCGGGACGATCTACGAAACTGGTGTCCATGGCCCGGTAACAGTTCCTTCTCAGAGTTTTCGCGTCGGAGCCGGCCGTGTTTTCCGCCAGAAATTCCCGCTTCGAAATATTCATTTACGGCTGTCCACTTCCATTCAGGAATGTCAAAATCTCGCGTTTTTGAATCTATTGACGATCGGGGTGCCGAATTTCGGGCTTTGGCCAGTGATATTTGGGACCACCCCGAAATCGCACTCGAGGAGGAATACGCCGCGAACCGGCTCCGCGAAGAACTCGAAGACGCCGGCTTCGCTACCGAGCGTGGCGTCGGCGGCATGCCGACGGCGTTCACCGCGACCTACGGCACCGGCGAGCCGACGATCGGGATTCTCGGCGAGTACGACGCCCTCCCGGAACTCTCTCAGATGGCTTCGACGACGCGGGAGGCCGTCGAAGTCGGCGAACCGGGACACGGTTGCGGTCACAACCTCTTCGGCGTCGCAGGCATCGGCGCGGCGATGGCGTTGGCCGAGGCGATCGACCGCGGCGAGATCGAGGGCACCGTTCGCTTCTACGGCACGCCCGCCGAGGAGACGATCGTCGGGAAGGTGTTCATGGCCCGGGCGGGAGCGTTCGACGACCTCGACGCGGCACTGACGTGGCATCCAGCCGACGTAACCGGTCCCCAGCGGACCAGTTCTCTCGCAGTCGACTCGATCAAGTACACGTTCAAGGGGAGTCCCGCACACGCGGCGATGGCTCCGGGAGCGGGCCGGAGCGCCCTCGATGCAGTCCAGCTCATGAACACGGGCGTCGAATATCTCCGCGAACACGCCCCTGACCGGGCGCGCATCCACTACACCATTACCGAAGGTGGCGGTGCGCCGAACGTGGTCCCGGCCGAGGCAACGGTTTGGTACTTCATCCGATCACCGACCCGTCCCCAGGTCGAGAACCTCACGAATCGTGTCGACAACATCGCCGAAGGGGCGGCTCTCATGACCGAAACTGGCGTTGAGCGCGATTACGTGACAGGGGCGTGGGAACTCCTCACGAACGACTCGATCGCGGATCTCATGTGGGAGAACATGCAGGATATCGGGCCGATTCCCTATGACGAGGAGGACCGGGAGTTCGCCGCCGAACTCCACGAGACGATCGATACGGAGACGTTACTCACGCGCCTCGACGACCTTCCAGATGACGTGCGGGAGGCGGTCGAGGGGGAATCTCTCGCTGCCGAACCGTTCTCGCGGACTGACGCCGCGCCGCTCATGATGGGCTCGACTGACGTCAGTGACGTGAGCTGGATCGCCCCGACCGCCCAGTTCCGTGTCGCCTCGTGGCCTGTGGGAGCGCGGGCCCACACCTGGCAGGCCACTGCCGCCAGCGGTGGGTTCGGCCTGCGGACGGTTCCGTACGCCGCGAAGGTTCTCGCCGGGACGGCGTATGACCTCATGACGTCACCTGATCGACTCGAAGCGGCGACCGAAGAGTTCGAATCGGCGACGGGCAAGCGAAGCTACGAGACTCCCCTGCCATCGGACGCCGAACCGCCCTTCAGTGGCGGCATGCAGTACTGATTCTCAGCCCCACCCGACGAAATACTCGTAGGCGGCGACCACGACGATCCCGATGATGGCCATCGCCGCGGTCTTCGTGATCGTGTCGATCGAGAGCGTCGAGGCGACGTAGATCCCGGCCGCTCCCGCGGCGGCAATTACCAGGAACGGTTTCCAGCCGTCTCGTTTTGCCACCTTTCGAGCCATAGGCGATCCACGCTGTGACACCTCTTAAAGTTCACCGATGGGGCCGGTGACGAGGACGGAATTTATTGTGTTCAAATTATATATATGACTGAATAATTAAATAATATGACTTCAGATACATATAGCATCTAACTTAATACTGTATCGACAATAACCAATTTTAAATGTAATTATGGAAATAAATCAATGATATATTTGGAAAGATAACGAAAAACAGGATTAAAATCGAATAAACTATACTTTTACTGGATAATTTGAAATTAACTAAATTGGTTGGTTATTAACTAAAATAAATCTATTTTGTAAAATTATGAAATCGCTCGGAGAAATAATTTGATAACTCACGGGGAATGAGGGAAGACGGGCTCACACTGGAGGTTCACTTTGACTGAGTGTTTTGTCCTGAGCTGATGATCGTCACTCAACTCGAGAACCGTGCCTCGAGCAACTTCCGGAGCGCCGCCGCATCTTCGACGATCGCGTCGGCTGCAGACATGTCCGACTCGCGGTTGCCGGCCCCGCAAAGTGCAATGCACTCCATTCCCGCCCGGACGGCCGACTCGACGCCATGATGGGAGTCTTCGACCGCGATGGCGGTTGCGGGTTCGATACCGATCGATTCCGCCGCCAGACGGTAGGGGACTGGGCTGGGCTTTGACTCCCCGTCGACGTCGTCGTCCGCCAGGACGACGTCGAACTCGTCGTCAAAGAAGACGGCCTGGGTCGCCATTTTCTCGTGAGTATCCCTCCGGACCTGTTAAACGTTCGTCCGGTCGTGCCCGGACCGGCCGGGGAGAAACGGTGGCTCCGATCCCCGGACGACACCGGCTTGCGTAACCTTAAGGGAGAACACGAACAGAGTGCACACGAACGAATGGCACACTCCACGGCGGTCCTCGTGATCGGGGGCGGGTCGACTGGCACCGGCCTCGTTCGCGATCTCGCCCGTCGTGGCGTCGACGCGGCCCTCGTTGAATCTGGCACGCTCGCCAGTGGGACGACCGGCCGGATGCACGGCCTGCTCCACTCCGGCGCCCGCTATGCCGTCTCCGACCCGGAGAGCGCCAGGGAGTGCATCGCGGAAAATCGGATCCTCCGTGACATCGCGGGCCATTGCATCGAGGATACCGGCGGCCTCTTCGTGAAGCGAACGGAGGACTCCGGGGCGTACTTCGAGCGGAAGGTGGCCGCGTGTCGGGACTGTGGAATTCCGGTCGAAGTCATGTCCGGCGAGGAAGCGAGAGCGGTCGAACCGGCACTCGATCCGGCCGTGGAACGGGCGATCACCGTCCCGGACGCAGCCATCGATCCCTTCCGACTCTGCGTGGCAAACGCCGTCGACGCGGAGGAGAACGGGGCTCGCATTCTCACCCACGCCGAGGTCGTCGATCTCGTTGTGGAAGACGAGGCGGTCGTCGGAGCCGTCGTCGCTCACGAGCCGAAACCGGGTCACGGCGTGGAAGAGACGAACGACGAACTCGAAGAGATCCGGGCGGACCACGTCGTCAACGCCGCTGGCGCCTGGGCCGGACAGATCGCGGGATTTGCAGCTATCGACGTCGCCGTCCGCCCGTCGAAGGGGGCCATGACGGTGCTCAACTCTCGTCCCGTCGACACCGTCATCAACCGCTGCCGGCCCAAGGGCGACGCCGATATCGTCGTCCCACACGAGACGACAGCGATCCTGGGAACGACCGACGTGGAGGTGGATGATCCCGACGCCTACCCGGAAGCCCAGTGGGAGGTCGATCTCCTGATCGCGGAGTTGAGCGAACTCGTTCCTGGGATTCGGGACGCCCGGACCGTTCGCTCTTACTGGGGCGTCAGGCCGCTCTACGAGCCGCCGGAAACCGGCACGGCCGATTCCAGTGACATCACCCGGGACTACTTCGTCCTCGACCACGAGACCCGGGACGACACGGCAGGCCTGACGACCATTGTCGGCGGCAAACTCACCACCTACCGGCTGATGGCCGAGGTAGTCGGGGATCACGTCTGCGAGAAACTGGGGGTCGAAGCGACGAGCGACACGGCTTCTGTACCGCTCCCGGGAAGCGAACGCCCCGGCGACCTGGACAAAGCGATGGACCGCTTCGGCCTCCGATCGCCCGTCGCCCGACGGAGCACCGAGCGGCTGGGATCCCGGACCGAGGCCGTCCTGGCCGACGTAGACCCGAACCCGGTCGTCTGTAACTGTGAGGCGGTGACCCGGGCGGAGATCCAGGACGCCATCGAGGGGGTGGGCTCGGACTTGAACGCGGTCAGAATCCGCACTCGGGCCTCGATGGGGAACTGTCAGGGCGGTCGCTGTGGACATCGTCTTGCCGCCGAATTGCACCGGGAGTACGACGAGCAAACGGCTCGTGAAGCGCTCGATGAACTCCGTGCAGAGCGGTGGAAGGGCCAGCGCCACGCGCTCTGGGGAACCCAGCTCGCCCAGGTCATGCTGAACGACGCGCACTTTCGAACCACGATGAACGAGGATCGGGATCCGGCCCGCACCGGCGAATTCGTCGATTGGGCGGCGTTCGACGACGGGTCCGGCGATGAGCCGGTCGACCCCAATCCGGGTGATCGCCGTGGCGATTGAGGACGACGTCTTCGTCGTCGGAGGGATCGCCGGCATGACCGCCGCGCTCGCTGCGGCCGAGGAAGGGGCCTCCGTGCGATTGGCGAGGAAAAAGCAAAGTACGCTCCGCCAGGCGACCGGCCTCGCCGACGTTCTCGGGTACGTGGACGGGGACCTCGTGGCGAATCCCTTCGAGGAAATCGACACGCTCCCCGCCGAACACCCCTATTCGATCGTCGGCGAGGCAGGCCTCAGAGCGGGCTTGCGGCGGTTCGACGCGGTTACGGGTGACGCCTATCGAGGTGGCCACACCGACCGCAACGCGCTCGTCCCGACTCACGGCGGGACAGTCAAACCGACTGCCCGCTACCCGGCCAGCGTCGCCCCGGGCCTCGCGAGCGACGACCGGGACGTGTTGCTGGTCGGGTTCAAGGGGTTGGTGGACTTCGACGCCCCCTCCGCCGCGGCCCACCTGGCGGCTGCAGGCGTTCCTTTCGAGACCCGTGGGGTAACCGTGGACTTTCCACTCGACTTCCAGGCGGATGCGAGGAAGGCGAGCTCGGTACGCCCATGCACTCGATATCGACGACGGGGACGCTCGAGCCGAACTCGCCGACCAGATCACGACCCACCACCGTGGCGAGCCGCGAATTGGGGCTCCCGGCCGTGCTCCGTACCGACGGGCGCCGGGGAGATCCTCACCGAACTTGCCACCACCCTCGATGCGGACGTGTTCGAGGTGCCGACGGGCCCACCGAGCCTGCCAGGAATCCGTCTCGAGACGCTGTTTCGGCGTGCGCTGCGCGAGGCGGGCGTGGCCGTCGTCCAGAACGCCGTCGTCGATTTCGAAGCTGACGAGGACAGGATCACGTCAGTCACGGTGAACCGGAACGGCCAGCGGATTCCCCACACCGCGTCCTCGTTCGTGCTCGCCACCGGAGGGTTCGTGGGCACCGGACTCGAAGCCGATCGGGAGGCCGTTCGGGAGCCGGTGTTCGACTGCCACGTTCCGGTCCCGGACGACCGGACACACTGGTCCGTCGCGGACCGGTACGGCGAGCAGCCCTACGCTCGGTTCGGCGTTTCCGTCGACCAGCAGCTCAAACCCCGGTCGGCGGCGGGGGTGCCGGAGTTTGAGAACCTCCGGGCCGCCGGCAGCGTCATTGGTGGGTTCGATTTTGCCGCCTCGGGTTCCGGAACCGGAATCAGTCTCGCGACTGGAGCACTCGCCGGCCGTCTGGCGGGGGAGGAGGCGACATGAGCGATTCGCAGCCACCCGAACCGGGGATCGGTCCCATCGATACGTCCGGCGATCGGGTCGATCTCCGACCGGGCTCGGATGACTGCTACGCTTGTTCGACCTGCGATACGAACTGCCCGGTCGCGGCCGTCGAGGACTCGTTTCCGGGGCCGAAATTTCAGGGGCCAGAGCAGTGGCGTCTCTCCCGGGACGGGGAGCCGTCGATCGATCCCTCGATCATGGAGTGCTCGAACTGTATGCGGTGTGATTCGTCCTGTCCCTCGGACGTTCCCCTCTCAGAGATGCACAACGAGGCCCGCGCCGAATACGTGCGGAGCGATCTCTCGAAGTTGAGCCGGACCTACTGGCGCAACCGACTGCTCGCGAACTATCGAACCTCCGCCTGGCTGGCCAGCAAGCTGCCACGGTTGGCAAACGCCGTCATGGGATTCGGCCCGGTTCGGTGGCTCCTCGACCGTACGCTGGGTGTCACGGCGGAACGGGAGTTCCCCGAATTCGCGACCGAGACCTTCAGGGAGTGGTGGGAGGGCCGCGGTGGTGCTGCTGAATCGAGGGTCCGAGCTCGCGAACGTCGCGAACGGCTGGGGCACGATCCGGACGCGGACCTGAAAGTCGCCTACTTCCACGGCTGCTATGCCAACTACAACACGCCGGAGGTGGGAAAGGCGATGGTCCGGGTCTTCGAGCACTTCGGATACGAGGTCGTCGTCCCCGAACAGCGGTGTTCGGGCACGCCCATGTTCGCCAACGGAATGCTCGCGGACGCCCGCCGGCACGCCGCGGTGAACGTCGATTCCCTGGGCGACGCGGTCGAAGCGGGGTACAGCGTCATCACGAGCTGTACGTCCTGCTCGATGGCGTTGCGCCAGGAGTATTCGGAGCTGTTCGAGCTGTCGGGAATCGAAACCCTGGCCGAGAACACGTGGGAGGCACTCGAATTCCTCCGGACGAAGACCGACGTGGCCGACGAACTCGCGGCGGCCGAGGTGAGCGAGGCAGCATACGGAGCCCTCGCCTACCACGCCCCCTGTCACGCACGGGACCAGGGACTCGACGGCCAGCCGGTCGAACTCTTCGCGGACCTCGCCGGCGTTGAGGCGGCGGACGTGGGCGACTCCTGCTCGGGAATTTCGGGGACCTACGGCTGGAAGGACGAGCACTACGAGACCTCGATGGCAATCGGGGCGGACATGTTCGAGCACATGGAACAGGTGCCGGGCGAGACCGGACTCACCGAGTGTCCGACCTGCGCGTCCCAGATGGAACACGGGACGGGCTACGAGATCCGCCATCCACTCGAGGTCGTCGAGTCGGCACTGTGTAAGTGAGGGGGGATATACTGAATGGTGCAGCACCAGCTTCGGGGACCACATCCCTTGTTTCGTTTGGAACTCATCAGCACATAAAATATGTGACAACTAATTTTAATTTTACGGATATAAATCCTATCACGGAGTGTTTCCCCCCCCGATACGTTGTGAGAATTTGTCTCTTTCCAGTTGAAATAGCAGCTGATCAAGTGGCGTTCTAAGATGTCTGTAGAGGGGATCAACCTGTTGGACGAAATGGAATCGAATGCAGGGAGGTATGGGCTGTATCAGGAATTTCAGAACACGCGCCTGGCTGTGGTGGGTCTCCCCTCCCATCGCTCTTGAATCGGTGCGGGTGGGTCTGGAGTCGAACGGCCACATTCCTCACAATAGGCAACCACTCGTACGGGCGTCTGTCTTTTGCCAAAAACCATTTCTGTCCAAGGGGGAGGGGGAATATCCGAACGATAGTACAACTGGTCGCAAATTCGGTTACTCGCAGTCACAGCCGCCCCGCTCGAGTAGTTCGTCCACGTCGAACTGACGGCCACAGTCCTCGCAGTAGACCTGGACCTGAACGAGGACTCGAGACGCGCCCAGCGAGATCTCGTCCCGTTCGGCCAGCCCGTCGAGCTGGCCCTTGGTCACGGCCCGGAGGCGGCCTTGCAACCCCTGGATGCGATCCCGGGCCGATTCCGTCGGATCGTTCGGCGGGGGCTCGTACTCGGCGCCGCGAACGCTTTGCAGGTAGGTCCTGACGGCCTGGTAGGAGACCATGTCCCCCACCAATTCCGGTTTTTCCAGACCGAGATTCTCGAGCCTATTCGCCACGTCCCGCTCGGTCGCACGGTCGGTTTCCCCGGCGAGGGCTTCGACGACCGTCGTGATCTCGCCCGGTAACGGTCGGTCGCCCGCCCGTTCGAGAACTGATCGAACGACGCGGCGATTGACCAGTTCGGCCAGCTCGCGGAGGCTCTGCCGTTCGCTTTCGGGTGCGGTCCATGCCGCCTCGAGTTCCGCTCCCAATCCATCGAGATCGTACGTCTCGATGACGCGGGCGACCTTGCTGGGGCGACCCGGACCGGGTCCGTCCTCGGTCATCGATCAGATCTCCGTGATGCGGTGATGGCGATCGTCCAGCGCCCGGGCGTCCTCCGGGAGCAGGGCGACGACGAGGTACGGGACGTGGTCCTCGAAGTACTCGACGAGGTGGGCGATCCGCTCGCTGTCGAGCGCCTCGACGGAATCTAGCAGCATGAACGGCACCGTCTCGCTCACCTCGTGGACGAGGTACCCGGCCAGGGCGAAGACGAGCCCGGTCACCTCGCGCTCGCTCTCGCTGAGGTGGTCGATCGTGTCCTCGTAGGCAATCCCCGAGGAATCGTTCCGGACGACGTGGAGCTGGAACGTGGATTCGTCCCCGGTTCCTCCCTCCGTGCGCTCGATCCAGATCCGGGCGATGTTCGAATACCCCATGATCTCGAGGATTTCCGCGATCCGATCGTTGAACTCCTCGACGGCCTCGGCCTCGATCCGCTCGACGCGGGTCCGCAATTCGGTGAGTTCCTCGGTAACCGTTTCGCGCTCGGCCGCCAGATCGGCCTGTCGGTCGAGGCGCTCCTCGATCGATTCGAGTTCGGATTCGACGTCCGCCCGCTTCGGACTCGAGTCGTTCGACTTCGAGTTCGAGCCGGTTGGCTCGCTGATGGAGTTCGAGGAGTTCGTCGTGCCGGCTGGCGAACTCCCGGGACTCGAGGTCCGCCTCCGCTGCTTCCACCTCCGCTTCGAGGCGTTCTCGTTTGTCCTCGAGATCGTCGATGGTCGCCGATCGGGACGTGATCTCCCGGTCGATCGAATCGAGTTCGGCTTCGAGTTCCTGGCGTTTCTCCCGGCGCCGATCGAGGGTTTCGACCTCCGAGGTCAGCTCTCCGATCTCCGTCTCGATCGCACTCGTCCGGTCGAGTTTGTCGGCCCGAAGCTCGCGGAGCCGTTCGACAGTCTCGGTGATCTGTGAGCGTTCGACCACCGATCCGCAGGTCCAGCAGGTCACCGAATCCGAACCGACCAGCTGATCCGTCACGGCGTCCCCGGTTTCCCGGAGATCTGCGAGAGCCCCTGGCTCGCCCTCAAGGAGGTCTTCGTTGAACTGCACGAGGTTCTGGAGTTCACTCACCGTGGATTCGAGCCGGGACTGCTCGCTGCGGAGCGTCGAAATCCGCCCTTCGATCTCGTTTCGCCGGTCCGCCACTGCTTCCGGCGCCGATTCGAGTTCGGCGGCTAACTCCTCCCGCTCCGATCGTGCGGCGGCGAGACTCTCCCGCTCTGCCGCCAAACGATCCGTGACGGACGCATGTTCCGAGCGGAGCCGCTGGACCTCCTCGAGGGCCGATTCCATCGCCTCTTTCGTCTCTTTCGTCTCCGAGAGGTCCACTTCGGCCCCCTCGATCTCCTCGCGGACCGATTGGAGTTCATCGCGCTTCTCCGCGAGTTCCGTCTCGAGCCGGGTGGCTTCCTCGGTGAGTGTGGGCCGCTCGTTTCTGAGCGAGTCGAGTTCGGCCAACCGCTCGTCGAGTTTGCGCTTTCGGGCCTGCTTCTGCGTGATTTCGGCCCGAATCGCCGTCGTGTCGATCGGCTCCATGATGACCGATCTGAGATCTGTCCGACGGACGACCGCCTGCCGCGCGGGGTTCTCCTCGAGAAGGAACGCAAAGGTATCGGCGGGTGTCGGATCCTCGAGATAGGGGTCGCCACTCGTTCTGACCCCGGTCCCCGTCCGTTCGAACGCTCGGGTGTAGGTTTCTTCGCCGATCTGCAGTTCAACCCGCCCCGAATCCGCGTCAGCCTTCAGGGAAGGCTGGTCGCTTCCGAGCGCGCCCATGATCGCCTGGAGAAACGAGGTCCTGTTCGTCGCGTTTTCCCCTTCGAGGACGCTGACCCCTGCCGGGAGACTGACCTCGGTTTCGGAGATGCCGCCGATGTTTTCCACGGAGACGTCGATTTGCGGTCGTTCCGCGGTCGATTGAACCATTATGTCGGGACCACTGTCGCGGCTTACAAGAAGATACCGGTCGTATGGGTATTTCGTAACGACATTACGGTTGTTAGGAAATATGTACTTCGCGATTATTGGGTCTCGAGACGGTTTTCGACGACCGACTCCTGAGTTTCGTACGTGAGGTCGATGTTCAGTTTTCCGACCTTGTACTGGAGCGTCTCTTTGATCGACTCGACGCGATCCTGCGTGAATCGCAGTGAGGGGCCGGCCACCACGATCGCCCCGTAGAAGATGTCCTCGTTGTCGATCACCGGAACCGAGACCGTGGAGACGTTTTTGACGATGGTCTCGTTTCCGTAGGCGATGCCTGCCTCCCGGATCTCGTCGAGTTCGGCCGTAAATGCAGCTCGCCCGACCGAGTTACCGATGGGAAACTCGATCTCGTCGAGTAACTCCCGTCGCCGGGACGCGGGGAGGTGGGCGAGGACCAACTTCCCCTCCGGCGTCGTATGGAGATCGGTCCGAAAGCCGACGTCGACCTCCGTCCTGATTCCCTCCTCGCCGAGAACCGACCCGACGAAGGTCATTTTCCCCTGGGACTCGATCACGTAATTCACGCTCTCTCCAGTTTCGCTGGCGATTTCCGCGAGGAGCGGTTCGACGTGGCTGTAGATCGTTCGTACCTGTCGAACGGCGCCGCCGAGGGTGAGAAACGTGAGACTGAGGTGGTACCGACTTGCTTCGTCCTGGACGAGGTACCCCCGTTCTTTGAGCGTCGCGAGGTGGCCATGCACCGTGCTTTTTGCCATGTCCAACTCTTCGGCCAGTTCCGAGACGCCGGCCCCGTCTCGCACCTGAATCGTTTCGATGATGTCGAACAGGCGGTCGACAGCTCCGATGGGTGCGTGAGCCATATTTGTTCCTCTCGTGGCTGGATGAAAAGCGTTCCCCCGGTCGGTTTTGGGCCTGTTTGGCGGTGGTATCGACACCGGAAGTCGATGTCATGCCCTGCCAAAACCGTTCGTCTTTACCGAACGCGTCCGCTCAGTGGTGCTGGGGGCCCGGCCTGAATCCAGGTTCCTTCGGGACGGGCGTGCCCGGTTCCAGGGTCAGCACGTCGGACGCGGAATCGGGGGACGTGAGCACCGTTCGGAGCGTCTCGAGTTGGCCGTCGACGACCGTCAGATCCGTGTCTCTCGGGCCGTCTTCCGGGATGGTCTCGGCTAAGAAGGTTCTGAACGACTCGGCGTACTCGTGGTGAAACGGCTGCAATTCGCCGTTATCGATCAGGACGACGTGCCGGTAGGCGTCGATCACGGTCCGGAGTATGGCAGCCGGATCGGTTCGCATCGACTCGCTCCGTGTGGCGGCCTGCGAGATTTTCTGGCTCTCCGGCCACGAGACTCGCATTTCGGGATCCGCCCGTTCGGCCTGATCGAATCGCTCCCGCAGTTCATCGAGTTTTCCCGCGTATGCGTGATACACCTTGTAGGAATCCACGCCGACGTCGATCCATCCCCTCGTCAGGTAGTACGTGCCGCCGTCCTTCCGTTCCTCGCCCGGGCCCCTGGGCTCCCCGAAAAGGAAGATCTCGATGCAGTCGCCGCCGCGATAGACGTGGAGTGGCACCGTTTCGGTGACGAGCCCCTCGAGCGCAGCGGAGTCGGAATACAGCACTGTCACCCGGTCGACGCCCTCTCCTTCGAGTTCGTCGATTCGGTCCTGGAGCAGCTCGTGGGCACGCTCCGATTCCGGGGTGTGAATGGGGAATTCGTGGTACCACTGGGGGATATAGCGGACCTCCGCGTCCGGGTCGATCCGGCCGAGGTGTGGATAGAACGTCTCGCAGGCGACGATCCCGTTCATACAATTCGTTTCTAATCTCGTGGTAAAAAACTGCCGCAACCGGGTACGCTCGAATCACTCTTCGGGGTGCAACTCGGGAAGCGTGAAGAAGATGCCCAGGATGCCCTGGAAAGAGAAGATGATCATGGCGACGAGGAAGCCGATCGTGTAGCCCTGCATGTCGATGATCGGGCCCACGATGAACGGCAGTCCGATGAACCCTCCGAGGTTCATCATTGCCGTCATCAGGCCGGAGGCACCGCCGACGTGCTGTGCCTCGACCGGATCGCTTTCGACCCGGGGCAACCAGGTCGGGACCTCCATGATGATCGGGAGTGCCCCGCCGGCGAGGTACCCGGCGACTGCGGTCCCGATGAACAGGATCGAGGTGTTGCCGGTCAACCAGACCGGGAACTCGACGACGCCGAACCCGACGGCTGCGGTGACGAGAACGGCTTTCCGGCGGTCCAGCTTGGTGGCGATCGTCGGAATCGTCAGCGACCCCAGGATTCCCCCGTAGGTGATGAGCGAGGCGATCTGTCCACCCGTGGCCGGGGCGATGCCGTATTCCTCGAAGAGGGCGACCGGCAGTTCACCCTGAATGGCGACCATGCCGGCGAGCCCCGCGAAAACCGCGAACGCCGCGACCCACGTATTCTTACTGCGAACGGCGTGCTGGAGCCCTTCGACGAGATTCGTTGGCGGGAGTTCCTTTCCGGTGGCGTGTCCCTGACGACAACGAAGAACCCACCCGTGAATACCAGGACGATACCGCCCAGCAGGAGGTTTCCCGTCTGCCAGCCGGGAAGGAACGGGGCCACGATCATCCCGGTCGAGATGCCCCCCATCAGTCCAGTGTTGTAAATCCCGGTGGCGAGCCCGGTCTCGCTCGGCGGGAACCAGATGCTGACCAGCTTCGGGAGGTTCGGCATCACCATCCCGAGTCCAACCCCGACCAGGAGCATCGAGCCCATCAACACCGGGAAGCCGCCCGTTTGGGACCGAGCGAGGAAACCCAGCCCCGAAATGGCCATTCCGAGACTGGCGGCCCGTTTGATCCCGAGTCGGTCGGCAAGCATCCCGCCGGGAATCGAAAGCACGGCCGCGACGCCGAACGGCACTGTCAACGCGAGCTGGAATTGGCTGCCCGTGATGCCGTACAGCTTCAGGATATCCGGCTGGAGTGTTGGCATGATGTACCACGCCATTGCCATCGAGAAGAACACTGCCCAGGCGAGGCCCAGGATCGCCCACCGTCGGGTGGGATAGTCCTCGGCCATCTCACGGACACCTCGTGCTGGGGCGGTTCATACACTGTACGCTCCACTGTGCATCGGAGTGCGAGCTACCCATCGGATACCACGAGTGTGCGATTCTATTGGGAGGGAGAAAAACCTGCCGGCAATTCCCGCTTCGGATGGTCTCTCCGGCGCGAAAATCCCTTGTTACAGCCACTCCGTCGGGGACGGTTCAGCGGCCATCTCTCGCTCAGAAATCGGGACGCGGAATCGCGACAGCAGGTCGAATGAGCACTCAGGCGACGCCGAGCCAGTCTTTGGCTCGTGTCACACCACTCGGAGCGTCCGTTTCGAACCCGTCGGCGCGGGCATAATTCCGGACGTCGTCGGTGATCTGCCCGCCGCCGATCATGACCTTCGTGCCGTCACGAACGCCGTCCTCGTCGAACTCCTCGACGAGTCCGGCTTCCTCGAGGGCTTCGACGGTCTCTTTCATCGAATCGAAGGCGGCGGTGAGAAAGCCGCTGAGCGCGATGATTTCGGGATCGTGCTCCTCGACGGCGTCGACGAAGTCCTGAATCGGGACGTCGACGCCGAGGTCGACGACGTTGAAGCCGTTGAGGTCGAACATGAAGTAGACGAGATCCTTGCCGATGTCGTGGATGTCGTCCTTGACGGTGCCGAGGACAACCGTTCCGATGTTCTCGTCGTCTTGATCAGGCATTTCCTCTTGCAGGAGTTCGGAAATCTGTTCGATGATGTCCCCGGCGTACATCAGGTCGGGAATGAAGTACTCGTCGTCGGCGTACCGATCGCCGACGATGCCCATCCCCTTTTTCAAGTCATCGAGGACATCGAGGGGGTCTTCACCCGACTCGAGGCGCTCTTTGGCCATATCAATCGCTCGGTCCTCTTCGAGATCGGCTAACGCTTGTACGAATTCATCGGACATCGGTGATCCAGGTTAAAATGAGGATTGGTTATTCCTTAAAGATTCCGGGGTAGAGGGCCGATATGGCCCGAATTATTCAGATTTGATTGTTCTTACACAACTGAAATTGTTCGTTATCGGGTTGACTGGGACTTACATTGGCACTAACCGATTGGCGCTGACTTTGCCAAATTATCCCGTGGTCGGATCAGGGATAACACAATCCTTATAGAATCTGGTTGAGTGGTTTCGACATGTAGCATGACAGTAGTGACTGAAGTCGAAGGGACGGAGGAGACCGTTCGGATCGACCGGACGGAACAGGTCAGGATCATCGGCGAGCGGATCAATCCCCGACCGGAGTCCGATCTCGCCGTGGCCCTGCAGAATGAGGACATGGAGCCAGTCCGGGAACTGGCCCTCGAACAGGTCGAGAACGGAGCCGACCTGATCGACGTGAACGTGGACGCCGACGGCATCGACAAGGAGACGGTCCTGCCGATGGCCGTCGAGACCGTCGCCGACGCAGTCGACGTGCCGATCGTCATCGACACGAACTACGACGACGCCGACGCGCTGGAGGCGGCCCTTGAGGTCGTGCCGGGCCGACCGATCGTGAACTCCGTCAGCATGGAGGGCCCCTCACTCGAGACGATCTTCCCGCTGGTCGCGGAGTACGACACTGCCGTCGTCGGTCTCACCATGGACGAGTCCGGCCCGCCGGGATCGGCCGAGGGACGGATCGAACTCGCCGAAGCGCTCCTCGAACAGGCCGACGAGTACGGCGTCGATCGCGAGGACGTCATCCTGGACCCACTGGCCTATCCCCTCTCTACGGATTCCGATGCCGGGCTGGACGTCCTCACCGCGATGGAAACCATTCGGGAGGAGTTCGGGAACAACATCACGCTGGGCCTGAGCAACATTTCCTACGAGATGCCGGAACGGGACCGGATCAACAACCTGTACCTCGCGATGGCCATCGAGGCGGGACTGAACGTCCCGATATTGAACCCCGGGGAGACCAGAGAGACGGTACTGATCGCCGATCTGGTGATGGGGCGTGACGATTACGCAAAACGCTTCCTCGGTCACATCCGGTCCAGGTAGCGACTCCGCCTCGGCCTTTCCCGACCTCGACGGTGTCGGATTTCTTGAGGTTCAATCAGAAAACTGTCCGTGACCGATTTACGCGTTCTTCGCCGTGTCGATGATGGCCTGAAGGTTCTCCTCCGGACCGCGATAGACCGTCGCGCCGGGCGTGAGCAAAAACTCCTCTGGTCCGGCGCTCTCGATGAGGTCTTCGCAGTAGGTCCGCACTTTTTCCCGGCGTGCCGGTCTTGATGTAGCCAGTCGGAACGTTACCCGCGATCGTGGCTTCGTCGCCGAGTTTCTCCTTGGCCAGGGCCATGTCGGTCTGATCGAAGTGCCAGACGACTTTGCCGTCGGGCTGGTCTTCCGCGATCAGGTCCAGACGGCCCTCGTAACTTCCCTCGGCGAACATCCACGGGACGATGCCCTCGTCCATGACCGCCTGCATCACCATCTTGAGCGTCGGCCAGTAGAACTCGCGGCAGTCCGCATCGGACATGAAGCTGTCAGCCCCCTTGTGCAGGACGAACATCGTGAAGGGCAGGCCGGATTGCTTTGGCCCCTCGATGGCCATCTGGATCATTTCTGGAACGAGCGCTTCTGCCGTGGCCTTTACCTCCTCCGGACGCTTTCGCATGTCGATCATGACGTTGCGGGTCCCCCGAAGGGTGTCACCGAGCACGTCGAAGGGCGCCTTTCCGATCCCACCCGCCGTCGACGGGTATCTCTGCATGTTCCCCTTGATCTGAACGGCCCCGACGGTCTGATTCCACTGGAGGGTCGCCTCGATGGCCTCTTTGAGGGCGTCGTGGGCCTGCTGCATCGGTTCGGTGCCGAACACGGTCGTCTCGAACGGCAACAGGGTCAACTCGGTCGCGTACGTCGTAAGCGGCCACTGGGCGAGTCCCTCGAGCTCGTCGAACGCCCGGAGATACCACTTCGTCAGCATGTACCGGATGGGGTCCGCAATGAGCTCGTCGTATTCGTCGGCTTTCATGTACTCGCCTTCGTTCGTCTGGAAACCCATGTCTGCTGTGAGGCCATTTCCGGGCCAGTCGTACACTTCGTAGCCAAGAATATCGCCGACGTTGCCGGGATATCGACGGGGCCAAGACGGTCAAAGATCGCTATCCGACTTTGGGAGTAGTCCGTTCTTTGACTGCCCGATCCCACTGATGATGGGCTCGGAATTGGGGAAATCAGCGAACAGTATTCGAGGGTAAGCTTTGACGTTTAGTAACCACGGACAGGATAAAACAAGGCAATCAATTAGGGGATTACTTTCGGCTTCCTCCCTCACGATATCGAAAAACCCCCTCCGAGTGCGTAGATTTACTCCTTAACGGAATCGATGATCGCGTGAAGGTTTTCGGGTGGGGCCCGATAAACTGTCACACCGGGCGTGAGAATGAAGCCCTCCGGGCCCACGTCTTCGATAAGATCTTTACAGTAGGCTTCGACATCCTCTGGATCCCCAGTTTTGATGATATCGGTGGGGACATTGCCAGCGATGGCCGCTTTGTCACCGAGAATTTCCTTGGCCCGCCTCATATCGGTCTTATCGAAGTACCAAACAATCGGACCGTCGGGATGATCGTTTGCAACGATTTCTAATCGTTCATTATACCGTCCCTCCGCGAACATCCAGGGAACGATTCCACGATCGATGACCGCATCGACGACTTTCTTGAGTGTCGGCCAGTAGAACTCCTTGAAATCCTCCTTCGACATGAACGAGTCGTCGCCTTTGTGGAGGACGAAGATGTTCATTGGTGTGCCTGAAGCGAGAGGCCCTCCGACGGCCTGTTTGATTGCGTGAGGGACGAGAGCTTCCGTAGCCTCCTTGAGTTTTTCCGGACGTTTACGCATATCAACCATCGTTGGCCTGGTACCTCTTATCGTGTCTCCAATGATGTCGAAGGGGGCCTTTCCGAACCCTCCCAGACCTGATGGGAATCCCTCTGCGTTTGCTTCTGCAGCTATTGAACCGACTTCTTGACCCCATGCAGCCCCTTGCTCTCCTGCTTCCATCAACGTTTGAAGCGCTTCCTGAAGATCGGGATTAGCGAACGCAGAAAACGTGGGGCCGAGGAAGGGGAGTTCTATCGTACTGAGAAACTGTGGGAGGTGCTGTAGTCCCTCGAGATTGGAAAACACCCGCGGCATGTATTTCTTCAACATCCACCCTTCGACATCGGCAATGAACTCGTCGTACTCCTCGGGGGGAAGGTATTCGTCTTCGAGCGCTTGATACCCCACGTTTTCTTTGAGACCATCCCCCGGCCAGTCATAGAACTCGACTCCAAGCGTGTCCAGCATTTCCCCGCTGGGTTGTGGCGTGACCGGGTTCAGATCCGGTTTGAATTCGGCCTTATACTGTCGCATGGCCTTTTTCGCCTTTTCCGCGTCATACATCATCTCCTCGAAGGTCACGTCGGCTAGGTGGCCGGCGAGAAAGCCGGCCCCCAAGCGGACCGGAATCCTGTCGGGTTCCTTGAGTTCGATCGCTTTACGGATCCGTGTTGCTCGACGTTGGTAAGTTTCTTGAGCTTCGTCGTCAACAAAATCAATATCGCTGCCTGATTCCCATTTTTGCCACAATTCGCCTCCTGACGGATGGTTCTTCAGGTCGTAAGTCTGACCCATGTTACTTGCTTACATTCATCTCCTCTTAGTTCTATCGACAATTATTGCCGGGATGTAATCTTCTGCTATTTCATATGACGAAAAAAACTGAGCGGATTTTCAACGGCTCGCATAATATCCCATACCGGGCAATCTAGTCGATTCAAACCGTAATAGGAGCGCCAAAACGAGCGGCCACATGTATGATCCGGTAAAGTCTGATAGATAGGCCATCACCGTTGGACCGAGCACAATTCTCGTGCCTACCGAGAACGCGTTGAGGAAACCATTTCCATTTCAATGTTTGGACTGGCGAAGAGATGTGGAACCGTGGAGACGTTGACCACTGGTTCACCACCGAAGAAGAGGAACATCACGGCACCGATACCCAGGAGGAGGTACCAGTACCACTTGCCGTTGTCTAGGTGTCTACATTCAACAGTAACGCCAATAGGAGGGCGTCTCCGCCGAAGACAACCGCAGCAAGCTCTAAGGAGGAACTTTGGGGCTTTTATTTTATCGAGAACTGTCTCAGAAACTGGCGGTCCCAGAACCATTACTCCGACACCCGCTGTTGACGAGTCGATAGCAACCGGAGTGACTACTTCGAGACTAAATTCGTCCATAATGTATGGGGAAAAAGAGGGACCATATTCCGAGGGACGCAAGGAAGAACCTGAACGTCCGTCCGGAAATCGGGCAAAACCACCTTCTATCAGGGCCGACACCGTCCTGACCGAAATGTGCCATCTTTAGCTCTCGACTGAAAATCATTTCAATATCTCCCGCATTTCCATTATTAATTTGTTGAAAATAGCACAAATCGGAATTAGATAGTGTAGTTTTGGATCGAGTAAATGTCGATCTTTGATCCGATAATCACGGTTTATGCCGGAAATACACCTTCAGATACCCAATTTATGGTGAGGATAAACTATATATCTAAGGAAATTAAAGGAAATTAATGGACAATGGGATTGTTCAACAAGGGTGTTGGTGCGGATAAGAGATGGTACTACCCCATCTCAGGAACAGCTTTTCGAGCACTGCTCACAGTGTCCGGCATCTGGTCGATTTGGTTTCCGTTCATTCAAGACTCCTTTAGCATCGACGTGATCGGGCCAATAGCGATCGGTGCCTCTGCACTCAGTGTGGGGACGATGGTTATCGGACCCCCGATCGCCGGGACGATTCTCGATTGGATGGATAATCCGAAGGTTCCACTGGGGCTTGCGGCGGTACTGTTCTTTGCCGGATTCGTGCTCATCGGCGTGATGTTCGCGACCGACGATTGGGCGACGGCAAAGTGGTCCTGGTACGCGGGGAGTTTTATCGTCGGCGTCGGTGCCGGGATGGCACAGGGGGCGGCGAACCCGACCGTTTCCCGATGGTTTCGGGGTGACCGTCTCGGTCGGGCGATGGCAATCGGGAATCTCGGTGGAGCCCTCGGACGATTACTGCTGGCTCCGTTCGCGACGTTCCTGATCACCTTTTTCGGATTCGGGGCGGACGTGTTTCTCGCGATGGGTGCCACCGGTGGCGTGGCGACGGCCGTCCTCGGGTTCGCGCTGTGGCGAAACCCGACGCAGGAGGAGATCGAATCGGGAAAACTCGAAGTCGAAACCTCGGACGAATCGGACGAAGAACCGGAGGCCGAACCCGAGTCGGACATCGATCGGGGCGAGTACACCATCGGCGAAGCTGCCAGGACCGCGAAGTTCTGGGTACTCTTCGTCGCGATGTTTTTCGCTGCCGCTGCCTACATGGGATTCCTGCAGAACATTGCAACAATCCTGATCGACGGTCTCAGTCAAACCGGCCACAATCCGGACACCATTGCGAGTAACACTGTCCCCACCTTCTTCGCGATGTCCGGTGTCGTCGGCATTGTTGCTGCGCTGGGCTGGGGGGAGGCGATGGACAGACTCGGGGATCCGTGCGCGAGCACTCAGGTTAAATTACCTGTTAGCTGCAATCATTTTTGTGGTGTTCTACTTCACGTATTCGAATCTGCTGATGGTCTACGTCGTCGGCGTGATCCTGTTTCTCATCACGCCCGGGCAACCGATCCTTCACTTTGCTGCCGTTCCGGCCCTCTTCGGACGCAAGAACGTCGGTATGGTGATGAGTTACATCAACGCGTTTTCCGTGGGGGCCGGGCTTGCCATCGGGCCTGTTCTCTTCGGGTACATGGCGGACTTCTTTGGCGGGTATGGCGAAGCATTGCTGTTGGCAGCGGCGATGTTTGTAGCATCGTTCCTGGCTGCAGTCTACGGGTTGCGACTCTCCCGCCAGGAGTAACGAACCGACTCTCGATTTTTAATTTCCCGGTATGGTCCTCCAAAAAGTGGAACTCCAAGGGACCTAAAGATTATCTGACGGCCTGGAACATCGCTTCGACGTTCTCGGGCTTTGCCTCGTCGAGGCCGACGCCGGGGGCCAGGACGAACCCCTCGGTCCCGACCGTCGAAAGCAGGTCCTCGCAGTATTCCGTGACGGCTTCGGGTTCTCGGGTGTTCAGGAGCGACGTCGGCACGTTGCCTGCGATACACGCCTGATCGCCCAGGAGGTCCTTCGCCCGGCCCATGTCGATGTCCTGGAAGTGCCAGACCATATCCCCCTCGGGCAGATCACTGATCGTCTCCAGCCGGGTCTCGTAGCACCCCTCGGCAAAGAGCCACGGCACGAGATCCAAGTCGAGGAGGGCCTCGATGACCGCTCGCAGCGACGGCCAGTAGAACTCTTCGAACTCCGCTGGAGACATGAACCCGTCGGCCCCCTTGTGAAGCGGGATGAACACCAGCGGGTTGTTCACCACGTTGGCCGAGACGATGCCGTTTTCGATGGCCAGCGGAGTGATCCGCTCGATCGCCTCGAGCAACTGATCCGGCCGACGTTTGAGGTCACTCATGATGCCCCGGGTCCCTCGCAGCATGTCTCCAAGCATGTCGTAGGGGGCGAGCGTAATGCCACCGAAGCTCTGGGGATAGCCACTGGCCTGGATCTCCGCGACCGTGCTTCCAACGGCTTGCTGCCAGGCCATCGCTTCCTCACCGGCCTCGAGTAACGTTTCGAGTGCTTCACGAACTGGCGGGAGGCCGAACGGCAGGAGGAACGGATGGACGCCGGCGATCCCGAAGGTGAGGTTGATGGGTTTTGGGAACTGAGCCATCCCCCCGAGTGTCCCGAACGTCTCCGGAAGGTAGCCCCGGAGGAGGTAGTCTGACGGGTCTTTGAGGAAGGCGTCGTAATCCTCGACGGTCATGTAATCCTGCTCTTTTGCCTGATAGACCGTTTCCGGGGCGGAGCCGTCCCCCGGCCAGTCGAAGCCCTGGTACTCAACGGTTTCCAGCGCCGCTGCCGATGGGACCGTCGGGAGCGCCCACGGAAACACGTCGGGATCGAGGTCGTCGACGAAGGTGAGCAACGAATCCTGGAGGATTTCGGCGTCGTTCATCGCCTCGGCCGGCGTGTGCCCGGCGTGCAGGACCGGGTAAAACGTACTGAGCAGATTGACCGGGACCCGGTCGGGCTGGTCGCCACGAATCGCGTCGGCGAACCGTTTGGCCCGCTTCTGATAGTCGGCTTTTGCTTTTTCGTCCACGAATTCGATTTCCTCGCCCTCGATCCACGATTCGAGGGTCGGTCCGGATCGAGTTTGTGCTGCCATGATCAGGCCTCCATTTTCGCTTCCGTCCATTGCTTCGCGAGCGTAACCCCGGCTGGCGCATCGGTTTCGAAGCCATCGGCCCGGGCGTAATTCCGGACGTCGTCTGTAATCTGGCCCCCGCCGATCATGACCTTCGTGCCATCGCGGATCCCGTCCTCGTCGAACTCCTCGACGAGTCCTGCTTCCTCGAGTGCCTCGACGGTCTCCTTCATCGAGTCGAAGGCGGCGGTGAGGAAGCCACTGAGCGCGACGATTTCGGGATCGTGCTCCTCGACGGCGTCGACGAAGTCCTGAATCGGGACGTCGACGCCGAGGTCGACGACGTTGAAGCCGTTGAGGTCGAACATGAAGTAGACGAGATCCTTGCCGATGTCGTGGATGTCTTCCTTGACGGTCCCGAGGACGACGGTTCCGATCGACTCATCCTCCTGTTCGGGCATTTGGTCCTGGAGCAGCTCGGAGATCTGTTCGATGATCTCCCCGGCGTACATCAGGTCGGGAATGAAGTACTCGTCGTCGGCGTACCGATCACCGACGATGCCCATTCCCTTTTTCAGATCGTCGAGCACGTCGAGGGGGTCCTCACCCGCCTCGAGTCGTGCTTCGGCTATTTCGATCGCTCGCTCCTCCTCGAGATCGGCCAGTGCGTTTACGAATTCTTGTGACATCGAACTCCGTTATATATTGGAATACAATGATATTATAATTTTGGGCCCTCGAGCCCGCTAAACTCCGATATACGCAGTTTTACTTTCGCTTTATCAATTCAGCTTTTGGGAAAACGTCCGTGATGGCACGGAGTGTTTCCGTCCCCCGCGTGAACTCGACAGGACTAAAGAAGCGTGGGCGCCCCTTATTTCACCGAATCGATCATCGCCCGGACGTTCTCGGGTTCGGCTTCGTCGAGAGCCACGCCCGGTGCGAGAATGAACCCATCGGGGCCGACGTCCGCGATCAGTTCCTCGCAGTACTCGGTGACGTCTTCGGGCGTCTCGGTGTTGAGCAACGAACTGTGGACGTTCCCGGCGATTGCGGCCTGCCCCTCGAGGGTCTTTTTGGCTTCGACCATGTCGGTCCGGTCGAACTGCCAGACGATGTTCCCGTCGGGCTGGTCCGAGATGGCGTCGAGGCGGTTGTTGTATCCACCCTCCGCGAAGAGCCAGGGGACGAGGCCCACATCGGTGAGACCGCCGATGACCTGTCGAAGTGGCCCCCAGTAAAAGTCCTCGAACTCCGCTTCCGACATGAAGCCGTCGGCCCCCTTGTGAAGCGGGATGAAAACGAGCGGATTGCCTGCCCCGTGGGCGGATCGGATCCCCATGTCGATCATCGTCGGAATCAGCGATTCGGTCGCCTCGAGCAGCTCATCGGGTTTGCGCTTGAGGTCCATCGACGCCCCCTGGGTCCCCCGGAGCGTGTCGGCGATCACGTCGTAGGGTGCTTTGGAGAAGCCACCGAATGAGCGGGGGTACCCCTGTTCGATGATGTTCTGGGCTCGTCCTTCGACGATCTCCTGCCATCGAAGGGCCTCTTCGCCGGCCTCCATCAGCGTCTCCAGGGACTCCTGGACCTCCGGGAGTCCGAACATCATCGCCATGAAGTGGATGTTCGGAATCTCGACGAGGTCGGTGAATTTGGGCAACTGCCTGAACCCGTCGAGCGCGCCGACGATTTCGGGGATGTACTCCCGCAGCCAGAAGTCGGTTGGATCACGAACGAAGTGCTCGTAATCGTCGGTTCCCATGTAGTCGTCTTCCAACGCCTGGTATCCAGTTGTGGGCGAGGCACCGTCGCCTGGCCACGCGTAGAGCTTGTAGTCCAACATGTCGAGCATCTTCGCGGAGGGCAACAGTGCGGCCGTGGTTTGCTGGCCGTCCGGCTCGAGGTCGGTGACAGTCTCCTCGAGTGCCGCAGCGAGCTTCGCCGCATCGTTCATCGCGGTTTCGGGGGTGATCCCGGCGTGGAAGACCGGGTAAAACGTCGCGCTCAAGACCGTCGGAATGCGGTCGGGGGTGCCCCCGCGGATCGCCGTGGCCAGCCGGCCCGCCCGCGCCTGATAGGCCTCGCGAGCCGCCTCGTCCTCGAAGTCGATTCCCTTCCCCTGTTCCCAGTTCTCCAGTGTTACGTCGAATTCGTCTGTCATGGTCTCTGTCGTGTGTGTTCGGTGTCTTTCCGGCGGGAGTTCCAAGCACTTCTCGGATTCTGTACGAGTTAATTTCGCTCGAAGAGCACTTATATTTTTGTAGCCTCAGAGCTCGTCGATCGGACCCCCACGGGCCGCTTCGACTTTCGATTTCACCCCGGGATACCGATCGAACTCCCGATGGGGCAGGTACATCGCGCCCATGAAGAGGTCGTGAAAGCCCTCCCAGGCGGCGAGTTCGACGTATTCGACCGCCGAGACGATGTGTTCGGCCTCCTCGCGGGCTCCCTCGTTCAGGAGGGCGTACATCGCCCCGTACCCCGCCGCGTTCCCGAGGAACTCGACGTCGTCGACGTCGACCTCCGGATAGAGGCCCAAGAGTTTCGCCGACTCGGGATCGATGTAATTGCCAAAGCCGCCAGCCATGACGAGCGTGTCGACGGACTCGATACCGGCCTCCTCGAGCAGGACGTGAGAGCCGGTCTGGATCGCGGCCTTCGCGTTCTGGATGTCCCGGATATCTTCCTGGGAGACGACGATATCCTCGTCGATGTCTGCCTCGGCTGCTTCTACGAGCACGAACTCCCGATCGCCATCCTCGGTCTCGCGGATCCGACCCTGCCCCTCCTCCGGGTCGATCAGCCGGCCCCGACGGTTGATCGCCCCGACGAGAAAGAGCTGGGCCACGACGTCAATAATCCCCGAGCCACAGATCCCCATCGGCGGCTCGTCACCAATGATCCCCAATTCGGGCTCCCAGGTCTCCGGCTCCAGGCTGACCGTCTCGATCGCGCCCGGTTTGGCTCGCACGCCGTGAGTGATCTCTGCCCCCTCGAGTGCCGGGCCTGCCGGTGCGGAGGCGACGTATGTTTTTTCGGGCCCCGAAACGGCGATCTCGCCGTTCGTCCCGATGTCGATGGCAAGGACGGTCTCCTCCCGGTCGAGGACGCCGGCGACGAGCAGGTCGGCCACGAAATCCGGCCCCACCCAGCCGCCGATGATCGGCAGCCAGGAGACCGACGCGGAGGGGTTCACGTCGAGGTCGAGTTCTCTCGCCGTCGTTCGGAGAATCGACTGGGCGCCGGGGACGTACGGACTCGCCGCGACGGGACCGGCGTCGATCCCCAAAAAGAGGTGATGCATGGCGGTATTGCCGACGAAGACGGCCTCGTAGATGTCCGTCGGGTCGATGTCGGCCGTCGAGGCAACCTCGGCGATGCTGTCGTTTATCGCTCCGAGGATCTCCTCCTGAAGTTCGGCCTTCCCGCCGGGTTCCTGGCTCGCATACTGGACCCGGCTGATGATGTCCCCGCCGTGGGTACTCTGGGGGTTGAGCTTGGAGTCCACGGCCACCTGCTCGCCGGACTGGAGATCCAACAAATAGATCGCGAGGGTGGTCGTCCCGATGTCGATCCCAAGGCCGTAGGCGTGACCGGGCCGACCCGGATCGACGCCCAGAATTTCTTCGCCACTGTACACGGTCGCGGTTGTTCGAAATTCGTTGTCCGTTTCGCCTTCCCGGATCGTCGACGGGAGCGTGGTGAGCGCTTCCATGTCGACGTCGGTGATCGCGAGGTCGTACTCCGCCGCTAGCCCGTCGATGAGCCGTTCGCGATCGGGGAGTGTCTCTTCGAGTGTCGGCGCGGGAACCGTGAGCTGGTACCGGCGGATGGCCGGATCGTGTTCGAAGTCGATCTCCTGGCCCTCCGTCATCACGATCTCGCCCTCGCTCCGTGAGGCCGCGGGGACGAAGACCGAGAGATCCCCCTCGACGGCCGCTCGACAGCCGAGTCGGTAACCGTCCGCGATGGCTTCGGCGTCGAGGACGTCTTCCTCGTCCGGATCGAGCGGGGAGAGTGGGGGATCCGCTCCGTCGACCTGTACCGCACAGGTCCCACACAACCCGTTCCCGCCACAGAGAGCCTCGATTCCGACGTTTCCCGCTTCGGCCGCGTCGAGAATCGTCTCGCCGGCCTCGACGGCAACCGCCACCTCCCAGGGATCGAAAGACACCGTCACTTCGTGAGCCATTGACGATACGTTGGTGGGAGATCGGTAATAGGAGTTGTGCTGAGTTCGCGAACAACACAAAATCGGTTCCGCGAACGGAACACTGCTGATCCCGTGAATGGCGCTCCTGATTTCTCGAACGTTTCACGACTGGCGTGATCGGCGGCGAGTTACTCCGGAACCTCCTCTACCGGAAGGTCGGGTTCCTGCTCGGTCAGGTCGACGTTCCGCCACGTCCCCCGCTGATACCAGAGGTAGGCGACGAGACCGCCGACGACGTTCGAGGCGCCGAAGGCGAGCCAGATACCCGTTTCGCCCATGATGGAGGCGGCAATCCAGGCGAGGGGAAACCGCGTGACGCCCATCATCAGGACGGCGATCGCCGCCACGGTCAGCGTTTTCCCGGCTCCTCGCAAACTGCCCGAATAGGCCCGCATGAGTCCGATGAATCCGAGGGTTGGGGCGACCCACCGCATGAATTCGGCGGAGGCGTCGATGACGGCCTGATCGGGGGTGAACAGGGCAGAGATCGGCACAGCGCCGACGAAGAGGACCGCACCGATTCCCGACAGGAAGACGAACAGCCCGATCGCAGCGATGCGGGCGGCGGACCCGGCTCTGTCGGGTTTCTCCGCCCCAAGGTTCTGCCCGGACATCGTTTCGACGCCCCGGTCGACGGCGACGCCCAGCGTGAAGACGATCGAGAACACCCGCGTTGCGATCCCGAATCCCGCCACGATCGGGGTCGCGAACCAGCCGACGACGATCATGAGGAGGTTCTGTGAGACGGCTCGGCTCACCCCCTCGACGGCGGCCGGAGCACCGATTCGGACGATCCGGCGGAAAAAGGCCAGGTCGGGGATGGTATCCCGGAGGTGGATCGTGATGCCACGGCTCGAATAAAGCATGACGTACATCCCGATCGCGAGTCCCACCGCCCGGGAGAAGATCGTCGCGTAGGCCGCACCGAGGATTCCCAGTTCGGGAAACGGTCCCCACCCGAAGATCGGGAACGGGTCAAGGACGATGTTCAAAACCACCGTCGCGGCCATGACCAGCATGGGCGTAACGGTGTCACCGTACCCCCGCATGACCGAGTTGAAGACCATGAACCCGAACATGAACACGTACCCGATCGAGACGACCTGGAGATACCCCGTCGCGAGCGGATGTACCTCGGGCGCCGCCCCGAGAACGCCGATCAACGGTCCGGCCATCAGGTAGCCGATCGAGCCGATGACGACGGAGGCGAGCACGGCAAAGGTGATCGTCTGTGCGGCCGAGTATTCGGCGGTCCGTTCCTTCCCCGCACCCGTGTATTGAGCGACGAGCACGCTCCCGGCTACGGCGACCCCCATCCCCAGCATCATTAGCAGGAACAGTGGCGGCCAGGCGAAACTGATCGCCGCGAGTTCGTTCGTCCCGTACTGGCCCAACCAGAAGGTGTCGGCAATGTTGTAGGCGCTCTGGAGAAGGTTGGTTAGCACCAGGGGCAGGGAGAGGAAGAACAGCGGCTTTCCGATCGACCCAGTCAGCATCTCGAGGTCCTCCTCGGTGCGGAAGACGGTGTCGAGTGCGCGTTTGATGGCCCCGATCGGCCGTTTCCCCCTCATGGTCTCACGACGGTGCTTGAGCGAAGTGACGTGGTATCGGTACCACTTTCCGTGGGGAGGGAACCGTCACCGCAACGCCGATTTCTCCGTGGGACCTGGCACCGCTCCATCGCTTCTCGGCTTGAACGTTCGTTCACCCTCCTAAAGGAGTTGTTATTTCGAGCAAGCCGACACCCCGATGTCAGCGGGGGGTGGTGTCGCCTGTGGTTTCATCGCCCGCTGCGCGTGGCAACGGAGAGCCGAAGAATTAACCGTTCGTCAGCAAATTCTCCAGTATGAAGCCGGTCACGTTCAGCCCGATCGGGGTGGTCGAGTCGCCGTTCGAGGATCCGGCAGACGTGCCTCGTCCCGGCAATACGCCGGTCGAAGCGTCGGGGTCGATCGTTCTCGAGGCAGAATACGAGCCGGGGCTCGTGGGGCTCGAGGAGTTCTCACACGTCACGGCGATCACTCATCTTCACCTCGTCGATCGAAAACGCCTGCAGGTCCGCCCGCTCGGCCAGGGAGCGCCGGTCGGGATTTTCGCCACCTCCGGTCCCTCCCGACCGAACGCGATCGGTCAGTCGGTTCTCGCCCTCGACGGAATCGATGGAACGCGGCTGTCGGTCTCGAACCTCGACCTCGTCGACGGGACGCCGGTCCTCGATATCAAACCCTACGCGCCGAAAGGGCCGCCGATCGAGGACCTGGAGATCGGGTGGATGGGGAATCTCTCGGAGTGAGTCGGCGGGACCGGTTTCGGCCGTTGCTCGGTTTGAGAATTCCCGCGATACACCCACGACCGGGGGACTGCAGCGGGCAACCAGTAACTATTCACCGCCGCTTTCCCAACATCGAGACATGCCAGACGAACCGACGGCGGAGGCGGTCGAAGCGGCTGTCGAGACGGTCACCCATCCGGAGATCGACGCGACCCTCGTCGATCTGGGGATGATCGCCGCCATCGAGTTCGACGGGAGGGCCGCGACGGTCACGCTCGCGCTCCCGATGTTGAACATCCCCGACCAGGTCAAGACCATCCTCGTCTCGCGACTTCGCGAGGCGGTCGAGGAAACCGGCGCGTCCTTCGAGGCCGAGATCACGACCATGACCGACGCCCAGCGAGAGCGCTTTTTCCAGCTCGAACAGGACAACTTGTCGGGCAGGCTTGACGGCGTCGACGGACCAGCGGGAGGCGAAGACGGCGGAACGACGGAACCCCCGTTCTGATGGCTCGTCCAGATCCGGTTGGGCTTCTCGCGACCAGCAAGATAATAGGCGCTTATCCAGTACGCGGTGACATGAACCCGGATGCCCGCGACGACGGACGGACCGCCGGTCGTCCAGTCCGAACTGACGGCGGCGCGCCGATGCCGGGCGTGCCCAGCGAAGACGAGTCTCCCGAGGAACCCAGCGAACCCGACGCCCGGGAGGCGGGAAACGCGAACACAAGTTCGGGCAGCCAGATGCCAGGCGTCCCGGAATCGAAGGGGGAGAAACCGGCCGTCGATTCCGGTGGCGAATCTTGTGAGGCACCGACCGAGGAGGAAGAGGCAGAGGAACCCGACGCACACGACCTGACTACCGCCTTCACCCTGGCCGCGCTGACCCAGCTCGAGAACCCGGCCGCCGTGGTTTCCGAGGCGCGGTCCTGGTCCGACTGGGTGGGCGTCGTCGGCGAGGCCGACGCGCCGACGATCAACACCTTCCTCCGGCGCAACGGCGTCGACGTCGACTTCTTCAACGGGGCGGCCTCGCCGGCCCAGCGACTGTCCCGGGTCACCGCCGAAGGATCCACGTTCCACTCCGACAGGCTCGTCCTCGTCGGGGCCGAGGGACAGGAACAAATCGCCGAGGAGGCGGGCTGGGAGTTCGAGGGAATCGTCCCGACGGCCGAAAAGGCGGGCTGGGCACTCCACTAGGGCGGAATCGCTAGGTATTTCGGTCGCTTGCCGAACCGTCGGCTCACGAAACTGCCGAATTTTGGGGCTAAAAGCTCTGTAGTGTAAGTTTTACGCATCCAAACGAACGAATTATTTGCAATCATGCTCCTTCTTGACGTGCCGATCGGCCCTTCCCGTGGCCAGTTCGCGACGTGATCGGGACGGACGATCCGTCGACCTGTCTCTTGTTTTGGAATGCAAAACGACGGTCGTCTTCGGACAGCCAATTCGGCTGCTTGCTGCCGGTTTTTCCCGATCGGCGGAATCCCGGATTTGGGAACGCATTTATGCCTCCCCTCGCTACGTTTTAGTATGTCAAAACGACCGCGGGCCGGGATGGACCCGGACCAGGGATACCGGGTGCCCCAGCAGCAGCCAGCCGCCCTGCCGACGAATCCGGTACAGGCAGCCTCGCGAACGCTGGAACTCATCGAGGTGCTGAAAGACCGTGACGGAGCCACCATCGGCGAAATCGCCGACGAACTCGGCGTCTCGAAGGGAACGGCCTCGAATTACGTCAGTACGCTCCGGTCGGAGGGATACGTGACGAAACTCGATTCCGGCGAGTTCGCCATCGGGCTCCGGGTGCTGGACGTCTGCAACAAATCGATCCGGGGGCGCAACCTGTTCGAGGAGGGGAAGCCGAAGATCGACGCGCTCGCGGATCGCTTCGAGGGCGTGTTCACCGTGATGGCTCCCGAGCACGGATACGGCTATTGCCTGTACTCCCGGACGACGTCCGACCTCATCTCGAAGAACCGCCTCTCGCAGGGCACCCGGCGGTATCTCCACTGCAACGGGCCGGGGCTGTCGATTCTTTCGGGGATGGATTCGGCGACGGTCGAATCGATCGTCGAGCGGTACGGGCTGCTCTCCTGTGATACCGGCTGCGAGTTCGACTGTCCGCTCGCGAAGTACGCCCGCGAACTGCCGGTCGAACGCGACGAATTGACGGCCCGGCTGGAGACCGTCGCGGCACAGGGATACGCCGTGACCGACCACGGGCAGATCGCCTGTCTTGGCGTCCCCATCTTCGGGGGCGAGGAGGAGGTGGT
Organism: Halodesulfurarchaeum sp.; assembly: GCA_034520565.1. Classification (GTDB taxonomy): domain Archaea; phylum Halobacteriota; class Halobacteria; order Halobacteriales; family Halobacteriaceae; genus Halodesulfurarchaeum. Next base: position 143,062 of record JAXHNL010000002.1, on the reverse strand, counting down.
CGGATCGGTGGGGGTGCTCGGTCCCCGACGGACGATTTACGCGGACGGCGCGGTCGATCCGACCCTCCTCGAGGCGATGAAGGACGCGGCCACCGGTATCGGGATCAATATTGTTCGAACAACTCACGACACTGGCGGAAAATACGCCCGCAGTTTGGAAGTGCCAAACGACAAAACAGCCGTTACCGGCCATTTGATGCCATGTTATTGGCTCCCGACGATTACGACGGTTGTGGGTAACTATTGAAAATGCTTACAAGATTATTGGAACCGTTCGCGGGTCTTTGTGTGTGTGATGAATAGCAGTCACCGAAGTCACCATGGCGGAACACGAGTCACGACCGACGGATAGCTCCCCGCTTTCTGTGATCGCCGAGCCGGCGGCCGAGTACGATCGGGAACTCGGCAAGGCGATGGGCGAGGCCGCAAAGCAGCTGCGAACCGGCGAACTGACCGAAGCCGAGTTCTACGAGCGATTTCACGACCGGGTCGTCGAGGAGTTCGGCTTCGACGAGCGGCCGGTCGCCGGGCCGGAGGAATAAGCGATGTCACACTCACAGCCCGACCGCGAGGAAACTGACGGCCTCACCAGACGGACACTCTTGAAGGCATCCGCTGCCGGCGCGCTCGCGGCCGGCGTCGGTGCCACGGCCGCTCAGTCCGGGGATGCCAAGAGCGAATCGTCGAACGAGCACACCGCATACGGGAACTGCTGGCAATGTCACAAGCTCTGTGGCATGGAGGTGACCCTCGAAGCAACCCAGGACGGGTCCGAAATCGCGACCGAAGTCCACGGTATCGATGGCCACCCGCGCGGAAGTGCGGGCGAGGGGACGAAGGGCACGCTTTGCCCGAAGGGGCTCTCACAGGTCGAAAAGGCCTACTCGCCCAAGCGGATCAAGCAGCCCTACGTCAGGAAAGACGGCGACCTGACGGCCGTGAGCTGGGACGAGGCCTTCGAGTACGCCGCCGGCCGCCTCGAGGAGTTTAAGGCGGAGTACGGGCCGGAGAGCCTGATCGAGTTCCACGGGTGGGGAACTGCCGGCATCTTCAGTACCCTCTTCGGGAACCTCTATGGCTGCCCGAACTCGATGCCCCATCCGACCCCGACCTGTTTCGGTTCCATGGCCGTCACCGGGACGCTCATGGGACTTGGCGGCGGGAACATCCGCTGGGTCGACTACGAGAACACGGAGTACCTCCTCGTCTGGGGGCGGGATCCACTCGAGACCTTCGCCGGCCAGTGGGAGGCAAAGCAGTTGCTCCGGGCCAGAGAGCGTGGCGCGACGATCGTCACGATCGACCCGGTCTACACGGAGACCGCCAAGAAGTCGGACAAGTGGCTCCCGATCGAGCCCCGAACGGACGGCGCACTCGCGCTCGCGATGGCCAACGTCATCATCGAGGAGGTGCTCTACGACGCCGAGTTCGTCGAGAATCACACCCACGGGTTCGAGGCCTACCGGGAGGCCGTTGCCGACAAAACGCCGGAATGGGCGGCCGAGAAGACCGGGCTCGAGCCCGACGTCATCCGCGAGGTCGCGACGGGCTTCGGTCGGTCCGCCCCGCAGGCCGCGATCACCTCCTGGACCGGGCTTGGGCAGAGTGCCGACCACCAGAAGGCGGCCCAGAACGTCGTGGCACTGACCGGCCTCGTTGGCAACATCGACCGGCCGGGTGGTCAGCGCTGGTTCGGGTCGCCGGACCTCTCGGACCCCTTCGAGGTCGGGTGTGAAGCCGATCTCCCGGACAACGCTGCGGAGAATATGTGCTACTTGACCGACCCCGACGCGGGGTATGCGTCTCTCACCAACAAGCCCGTCCAGAACAACGTCCCCAAGATGGTCGAAGACGGGGTCGTGAACGGGATGGTCTATTACTACCGCAATCCGGTCACGGACGGCGCCAGTCAGGAGTGGCTGGGCACCGAGGACCGGGCGGGCGCGCTCGACCAGATGGACCTCATCATCGGCATCGACGCGTTCTGGAGCGAGACGGCCCGGAAAGCCGACGTGGTCTTCCCCGAGTCCTCACAGCTCGAAAAGCCGATGCTTGGCTCCGGTGGCTACGGCGCCTACAACACGGAGACGTGGGTCACCGGTTCGAAGGCCGCGATCGAACCCCAGTGGAACACCAAGTCTGGCTTCGACATTATCCAGGGGCTGGGCCGGGCGATGGGCTTCGAGGACTACTTCGTCTGGGACTCCAAGGAGGCGTACATAAACGATCAGCTCTCCGCCCTCGATTTGATCCTCGAGGACCTGGAGGCCGAGGACACGTACGTCCTTACCGACGAGTTCGGCTACGAGAAGTGGAAACAGGGCGGTTTCGCACAGGGTGCGGATACGTTCTGGTTCGACCTCGACAAGAAGCTCACGGGCGCCTACGAGACGCTGAGCGACGAGGTCGGCACCGAGATCGAGACCGGGCCACAGTGGGTGCCCCCGGGGACGATCGGCGACGAACTGACCGAGGAGTACCCCCTGGAGATGATCGACGCCCGCACGGTTGAGTTCTCTCACGGGGGCGACCAGGCCCTCTCCAAGCCGCTCGAACAGCTGGCCGAATCCTACGATCTCGAACACCACGAGTACCGCGGCAACTACCTCGTGATCAACACCGAGGACGCCGAGGCGCGGGGTATCGAACACGGGGACATGGTTACGATCGCTTCCGAACACGGGGAGGCCGAACTGATGGCAGCGGTTACGGAAGGGATTCGTCCCGGGGCCGTCAGCGTCGAGCCCTACGGGTTCGGTCGCGGCTCCATTCAGGACACCGGCGAGACAGCGGACAAGCGGGCAGACGAGGAGGGCGCGAACAACATGTTACTGAACAGGCCAGACCAGATCGATCCGATCTCCGGCGAAATCGATAGACACATCGCGATTTCCGTCTCGAAGCGTGGAGGTGAACACTGATGGGCGAGCAGTGGGGGTTCTACTTCGACTCGAACGCCTGTATGGGCTGTAACGCCTGTGCGATCGCCTGCAAAAACCGGCACGACGTCGACGCCGGCCACGTCGACTGGCGACGGGTCGAAACCGTTGCAACCGGCGAGTTCCCCGACTATCAGGAGACGAATATCTCCCTTTCCTGCATGCACTGTGAGGACGCCCCGTGTGTGAACGTCTGCCCGACCAACGCCATCGAGAAGCGGGACAGCGACGGCATCGTCACTATCAATCGCGACGACTGTATCGGCTGTCGGTACTGTGGGTGGGCCTGCCCGTATGGCGCGCCCCAGTACGGCGAGGAGGGCTTGATGCAGAAGTGCAACCTCTGTCTCGACAAGGGGCCCGGCGCCGGTGCCGGGGCCGAGTCGAAAAACACCCAGGACGAGCCGCTCGAACCCGCCTGCGTCGACGAGTGCGTGGGCGAGGCACTCCACGCCGGCCCGATCGGCGAGTTGATGGATCTGGCCTCGGAGGCCGCCGCGCGACGGTTCGAGCAGAACCCGACCTCGGTCATCGTCGAGCCACCGACGGACGAAACCTGTCAGGCGGCCGCGGATGTCGAGACACCGATTCCGTTCCAGGGGTAAAAACAGATGGTCGCAGCAGAAAGTGGCGTCCTCTGGGTGCCCCGGGTTCACTGGGGGCTGTTCATCGCCACCTACCTCTTTCTCGGTGGGGTGAGCGGCGGCTCCTACGTGACCTCGATGACGGCGATGGTATTGCAGGGTCGGACGGCCGACGAGGCCGAGGCAAGATCGCGGGGAGAGACCGCCCGATGGGGTGGCATTCTCGCGATCGTGTCGATCGGGGTCGGCACCGCCGCCCTCCTTTATCACCTCGGCGCGCCGCTCCGTGCGCTGACGTTCGTGTGGAACTTCACGAACTACGGCTCGTGGCTCGTGATCGGGACCTGGCTCATCGTCCTGTTCTCGGTGCTTGCAACCGTCGATGCGATCTGGCTCCTGTTCGGCTCGGACAAGCGGGGCAAGACGGCGGGGAGTTACGTCCCGCGCCGGATCCTCGGGTGGGTCAGGATCGCCGGCGAACCCGTCCTCCTGAAACTGTTCGACCGATTTGCCGACAGCACCCGCCCGCCGGAGCGATTGCACCCGTTCGTCCGCGGCTTCGTGGCCGTGCTCGGGCTCGGCGTGATCGTCTACACGTCGATGCTCCTCTCGGACCTGTGGACCTGTCCGCTCTGGAACCGGAGCTACCTGCCGCCGCTCTTTCTCATGAGCGGCGTTTCGACGGGCCTGGCAGCCACGGTCGCGATACCGACCATCTTCGACGGCCTCACCGAGACTGTTCACCAGTACAGCCTGGCCGACGACGCGCTCATCGTGATCGAACTCGGGATTCTCCTGACGTTCTACCGCGTCCTCCAGGGTCGAAGTGAGTGCCTCGCGAGTCAGGCTACCGTCGAGTCGCTTAACTCGGTGTTTTCGACGCCGTTCTGGGTCGGCGTCGTCGGGCTCGGATTGCTCACGCCGCTCGCGCTCTCGCTCGTGATGACTGGCTCTTCAGCGCTCTGGGATCTCGACGAGCGCAGCCACACGTGGCATACCATCTTCCGGGCAGGCTACGTCCTGAAGTACGGGCTGGTGCTGGTCGGGGGCTTTTTCCTCCGCTATGTCATCATCTTCGCGGCAGTGAAACTTCCGCTCACAGTCGTGTAACGCGGTCGTGTTCGCCGTTCACTGACAGTACCCAAAACTTCCTGTCATCTCTCGACTCGACCAGACGAAACGACACCCGATGGCAGCAACGACGACCCGGTTCGATCGACCGTCCCGTCAGTGCGAGAGAAACGTGCCCGGGCGATCCCACTCGGTTTCCTCGCAGTCCGCGTCGTCGCCCGTGCGCTCGGCGATCGCCTCGATGTTTTGCTCGCATTTCCGGTACTTGTAATCGACGTACTCGAACATGTGCTCGGCGATCTCCGCGGGATCAACGGCGGTGTACGCCGACTTGAGGTAGTCGCCCCCGTAGAGTCCGGTGACGTGCACGAGGTCGTGGGCCTCCAGGGTGTCCACGTAGCGGTAGGCCGTCGAGAGCGAACAGTCCATTCGGTCGGCGATGGCCTCCACGGAGAGTGGCTCCTCCGCGCGCAGGATCGTCTCGTAGGTCTGGCGCTCGCGGTGATTGAGCCCGTAGAAGGACTCGAAGACCTCCTCGGGCGAGACGCTCGAGTAGACCATTTCCTTGATCGTTTGTGCCATGGATGTCTCGGGGAGACGAGACTGATCGGGAATCGGTCCGCTCCCGAGCTGTCTCTTTACAGCCTTCATATTGGTCTCCCGGTTGCAAAAGCGTTCCCCAATCGGTCCGTGGATTCCCCGGTTGGTCCCACCCACTTGGAACCTCCAAAACGGTTAACTTCGACGGCCGTAGAGTGTGAGGTATGTCCCGAAAGCAGGGTCACGGCGGTTCCCGGGCGGACACCGAGTCCAGTTCCACGGGCCACAGGGGCGGGAAGACGGGCAACAAGCGTCGCCGAGCTGGTGACGACCGGTCGAGGCGACGAAACGAACGCGGCCAGTACGTCGAGCGGATGAGCGAGGAGGAGATATTCGACCTGCTCGACCGCGTGCCAGGGCCGGTAATCGCCACGACCGACGTGGCAGCCCACTTCGACAGCACCACGGAGGGGGCTCGACGCAAACTCAACGATCTCTGTGATGCCGATCGGCTTGATCGTCGCAAAGTCGGTGGCACCCGGGTGTACTGGCGGACCGACGCCGAGGGGACCTGACCGATGGGACTGACAGATCATCCGGAGCCGGTCCAGGAGCTTCCGAACCGGAACGCCGGCCGGTACCTCCGGTCCATCCTCCTCTCGGTGGATGGGCCGACGGACGAGGTCCGGCCGAGCCACATCGCCAACCGACTCGACGTCAGCCCGGCCAGCGTGACCGAAATGACGAACCACCTGGCGGATGCCGGTTACGTCGATCACGAGCCATACGGCGGGATTTCCCTTACCCGGAAGGGGGCCTCGATGGCCCGGCATCTCCAGTGGCGACAGTGTGTCTTCGTTCGGTTCGTCGAGTCGACACTGGACGTCGAGATACCGGGAACGGAAAGTTACGAGGCGAGCTTCGCCCTCCCGGCCGAAGTGCTCGAGCGCGCCAGGGAATTCGTGGGGCTCGATTGCAAGCACCGCTGTAACGATCGCGTCTGGGAGGACAGCTGCATGGCTCAGGGCCAACTGTCGCCCGACCGTACTGACACGGCCGACGGCGTGCGCAACTCGTAGCTGATCTCCGGGGACTCGACTTGCGTTGTAACTGGTTTCGACGTGCCGTCCACCCGCTCGGGGATCATCGTCAATTATCGAAAAACGTTGGTCGACAGAGACCGATGAGAATGCCAGCGTCGCCGCTTGTTTGGAGTGTAACGAATATAAACGATTGAAAACACATCAATAACAAAGGAATTGTAGTACTACGCAGTCGGGTTTCGTCTTTTGTGGGTGGGGACATGAAATTATTGAATATCCGACGACGAATCCGTCGAATTGTCGTTCCAGAATCATTTGGTCGGGCAGTATAGCACTTGTTTCTTGGGTCTATATGGCTACTATGTGGTGTTTTTGTTCCGTTTTCGTTCACAAGGGAGTTGTGTTCGACAGGCCCTTTCATGTCGAGTTGTGAAACGCTGCCATGGACCGACGACCTCCCGAAAGTCCGAGAAACTAACATTTTATTGAACTGGTAATACTTCGCCGCAAACCCCTATTTGGTACCGGAGTGTCTACGGTCGGCCCTCGCTTCGGGGCGGGTGTGCCGTCCGATTTTCCGCGTTTTACATCGACGAATGACGAAAAGAGTTCGGAATCGATTGTTCGGATTCTCCGCGAACTTGATCGTCGGAATCAGGTCCTCACGGGTGATTCCCCCACTGGCCGGCCGTGATCGAGCTGGCCGGTCGTGAATGGAACGACCCGGCGCAGATATATTACTATTGAACATATATCTAACGAACTTTATTCGTCAGGTTTATACATCGGTCTCCGCTTTTCCGAACTGATGACAGGACCAGACGACCACGGGATCTACACCCGATCGATTCACGCGGGCCAGGAGTCCGATTCGGCCACCGGTTCGCGCGCACCGCCGATCTACCAGACGACCTCCTACGAGTTCGAAGACGCGGAAGACGCGGCCGCCCAGTTCGCCCTCGAAAAACCGGGCTACGTGTACTCGCGGTTGATGAATCCGACCGTCGAGACCCTCCAGGAGCGGCTTGCCTCACTCGAGGGTGGCGTCGGCGCGACGGTAACCGGCTCGGGAATGGCCGCGCTGGATCTCACGACCTTCCTGCTCGCCGAATCCGGGGACAACATCGTCGCCGCCTCCTCGCTGTACGGCGGGACACACACCTATTTGAATCACACCGCCCCCCGGCGGGGCATCGACACGCGGTTCGTCGACACGCTCGAGGACGACCAGTATCGCGAAGCGATCGACGCGGACACCGCCTACGTCCTGATCGAGACGATCGGCAATCCCGCCCTGATCACCCCGGATATCGAGCGGATCGCCGACATCGCTCACGAGAACGACACGCCGCTGCTCGTGGACAACACCTTCGCGACGCCGTATCTCTGCAACCCGATCGAGTACGGCGCAGACCTCGTCTGGAACTCCACGACGAAGTGGCTCCACGGGGCCGGCTCGACCGTCGGTGGGGTCATCGTCGACGCCGGGACGTTCCCCTGGAAGGAACACGCCGAGAAGTATCCCGAAATTGGGGGCGAAAACCCGGCCTACCACGGCGTCAACTTCGCCGACCGGTTCGGCGACGCCGCCTTCACCTACGCCGCGATTGCTCGGGGCCTCCGCGACCTGGGGAACCAGCAGTCCCCCTTCGACGCCTGGGTCACCCTCCAGAAACTCGAGAGTTTCCCGCTCCGAATGGCTCGTCACTCCGAGAACGCCGCCATCGTCGCGGAGTACCTCGCGGACCACGAGGCCGTCGAGTGGATCAACTACCCCGGCTTGGACAGCCACGAAACCGCCGAGAACGCCGAAACGTACCTCGATGGCGGCTACGGCGGCATGCTCACCTTCGGGATCGAGGGCGGCTACGACGAGGCTCAGACGGTCGTCGAGTCGACCGAACTCGCGAGTTTGCTCGCCAACGTCGGCGACGCGAAGACCCTCATCATTCACCCCGCCTCGACGACCCACCAGCAGCTCTCGGAGAGTGAACTCGCGGACGCGGGCGTGGAACCCGACATGATCCGGCTCTCCGTGGGCCTGGAGGATCCGGCGGACATTATTGTGGACCTCGAGCGGGCGATCGAGGCGGCGACGAAATCCCCGTAATTTTACGGCCCGCCTCCGTGAAGTTCGGGTATGAGCCGACCGGTGGAGCGCCTTCGGGAGAACCTGACTCAGGTGGTTTCCGTGGTGGTGACCGGCGTCTGGTTGGGGGCCCTGTTCACGGGCCTGGATCGGTGGCTTCCGTTCACGCTGCTCGGATACATCGTCGTTGTGCCGCTTACGGCCCTTGCCTTCGGCGATCAGGAAACCATCGCCGAGTGGTGGGAGGACGAGGAGGTCGACGTGCCGGAAGCAGAGACCGAGGATGACGCGGTCGAGACGCTGAAGAACCGGTATGCGGCCGGGGAACTGACCGACGACGAGTTCGAACGCAAACTGGAGCGGCTCCTCGAAACCGAGATTGCCAACCCGGAGCCGGACGAGATCGACCGCGAACTGGAACGGTAACGGGACGGTGAGGAGCCAGACGCCGTTGCCCCGACCGATTCTATCTTTGACCTGGGCCGTGTCGATTCTCTATGCACCTCTGTCTGATCGTCGAAACGAAGGAACCCGGCCCCGTCTGGAACGGCTTTCACCTCGGCAATTCGGCCCTCGAGGCCGGTCACGACGTCACCGCCTACCTCCTCGGGGACGGCGTCGAGGCGCCGGACCAGCCCGCCGGGGACGACGTGAACCCGCACGGAATCATCCGGAAATTCCAGATGGATGGCGGCGAACTCCTGGCCTGCGATCGCTGTCTTGACCATCGGGACATGGAAGCCGACGACCTGCGGCCCCGGGCGAAAATGGACGAACTGGTGTCACTGATCGAGTCGGCGGATGAGACCGTCTCGATCGCCTAAAACGGTCGAACGCTCCCGATTCAGTACATCCGATCCGAACCCGGATCGTCGTCCGCGATCGCGGGGTCCTGCTGGTCGTCGACGGTCCCGGTGAACACCGATTCCTCCTGTCCGACCGACTCCTCGGACTGGTAGGCCGACAGGCCGAGAGTGAGCAGCTCCTCGACGGCCTGGTCCCAGTTCAGGAACTCCCCCGATTCGACGAAACGGTCGATGTCACTCGTGACTCGGTCCGGCAACGTCACTTCCGATTCCGGCATGTTCGAGCATCCGTGGTTCTCCGGGATGAATCCTCCGGTGGCGGCGATTCGTGGGACATCAACTGTCACACCACGGCCAGCCGACTGCACGGTCGGTCGCTTCCGGGATCGGCGGGTACAAGAATTGCCAGCCCGTGACCAGTAGTATGCAGGCGACCGAGTCCGTCAAGGTACCCGATGGCAAACTCGTCAGAGTCGAGGTGACCTACGAGGAGACGATCGAGGACGTCGCGATCACGGGGGACTTCTTCCTCGAACCGCCCGAGGCCCTGGCCGACCTCGAGGCCGCGATCGAGGGCCATTCCGTGGATATCTCGACTCCGGACCTCCAGGCCGAGATCGAGGCCGTCGACGCCCAACTCATCGGCTTCGACGCAGCGGACCTGGCGACCGTGACCGTGGAGGCCCTGGAATGACGGTCCGGCTGATCGACGAGGGCGAGTTCGACGAACCGATGCATCACGCCCTCGATCAAGTCCTCCTCGATCGGCTCGCCGCGGACGAAATCGAGCCGACGGTCCGGTTCTGGTACCGGACCAGTCCAGCGATTCCCCTCGGCCGATTTCAGGCCTACGAGGACGAGGTCGCGACCGACTACGTCGAAAGCCATGGTATCGACGTCGTTCGACGGATCACCGGCGGCGGGGCGATGTTCGCGGAGCCGGGGGACGTCATCACCTACTCGATGTACTTCCGCCGCGAGGACGTTCCCGACGACATCGAGGAGAGCTACGAGAAACTCGACGAGTGGGTGCTCGACGGCCTCGAACGGGCCGGGCTCGCGGCGTATCACGAGCCGCTCAACGACATCAGTCACGCCGAGGGCAAGATCGGCGGCTCGGCCCAACTCCGGTCCGGTGACGCGGTGTTACACCACACGACCATGAGCTATAGCGTCGACATCGCGGGGATGCTCAAGGCCCTGCGGATCGGCGAGGAGAAGGTCTCGGACAAGGCCGTCAAGTCCGCCGAGAAGCGGGTCGCCCGGATCACCGACCACGTCGAGGGCTCGCGGGAGGCGATCATCGGGTCGCTCATCGACGCCCTCGATTCGACCTACGGCACCCGCGAGGGCTCCTACGAGGAAGCGACCCTTGAGCGGGCGCGAGCGTTGGCCGACTCGCAGTTCCGGACCGACGAGTGGAACAAGCGGCTCTAGGGCGATTCGCAGGTGGTCGACGTGGTGAGCGGGTCGAACGACACACCGGCCGGTCGAAGGCTTTCTATCCGTGGGCGCCAAGATCCGGTATACGTGATTTCGATGGCCGGATCGCCGCGATACGACACCGATCTGCGGGAACGGGCGCCAGCGACCGCTTTACGGGTCCGGAGGAACCGATGACCCGGGAGACCCCGGGTGAGCAGTCGGACTCGGAACTGGCCCGCCGGCCGGCCGAGTACCACGATCTCGCCGGGATCCGCGTTACGGTCGATCCCGCCTCCCACCTCGTCGGCCCGCCGACGGATTCGACCTACTACGGACTCCCGGTCCACGAGCCGGGCCCCCAGCAGGTGCCGACGGTTCGGACGGCCTACCATCCCACGGCGATGACTGGCGGCCGCGACTCCGAGGAGATCATCGCCCGCGCGCTGGGTGAACTGGACAAGCCTGTCCTCCTCGAGGGCGAGGCCGGGACCGGGAAGAACACGGCCGTTTTGACCCTCGCAAGCGAGACGAATCGGCCGGTCACCCGAATGAACTTCGGAGCCGATACCACCGTTTTCGACCTCATCGGGGAGAAGGACCTCGTCGGCGGGGATACCGTCTACGTGCTCGGCGAACTCGCGAAGGCGGCGCTTTTCGGGTGGATCTTCGTCGCCGACGAGATCAACATGGCCGAGGGGGACATCACCTCGCATCTCCACGCCATCTGCGAGGAGGCCGGCCGTCGGCGACTCAATCTCAGGGGGACCGGTCGAACGCTGACTGACCTTCCACCGGACACCGAGTGGGACCCCGAGAAACACCTCGGTCGGTACATCCATCCCGCTTTCCGCTTCGTCGGCACCGCAAACCCGCTCTCGTATGCCGGGACGAGCGAGATGAACGACGCCTTCCGCTCGCGATTCGTCGTCCTGCCGGTCGAGTACCTGCCGCCCGAGGAGGAAGCCGACCTGTTGATCGAGGAGACGGGCGTCGATCCGGAGACGGCCAAGCGCCTCACGGCCGTCGCCGAGCGCCTCCGCGAGGCCCACCGCCGGGACGAGCTCGAGACGCCGATCAGCCACCGGGAACTCCTGAAGGTGGTCGAGATGGCCGGGTCCGCGGAGGAGTTCATGCCGATCGCCGAGGCCGCTCGCCTCGTGCTCGTGGGCCACGCCACGCTCAAACTCGACAAAGCCACGATTCGGGACACCATCACCGCCGAACTCTGAGATGCACATCGACAGCTCGACCGACCCCGAGGCCGTGTCGGCCCACCTCGACGCCGAGACGGCGTCGCTGCGAGAAAGCGAGGCCCGGGCCGATCGCCTCCAGCGGGACGCCCGGATCAGGACCGGTCGCTGGGACCTCGTGGTCAGGATCGAGTCGGGGTTTCCGCCGGCGACCCTCACCGTGGCCGATGGCACACCGACCGTGACACTCTCCGGGGACCCAGTTCTCCAGCCGGTGACCGCGTACCCCGAGCGGGAGTATCACCTGCTCGTCCAGCGGGTCTGGGTGCTCCACGAACTCACCCATCTCGAGTACACCGACTTTGCCGACTTGGACGATCGACTCGAACAGATCGCTGCGGGGTACCGACCGGTCGCCGCGGCGCTCTGGAACGCCTTCGAGGACGCCGCAATCGAGGCGACGATTCGCGACCGATGGCCGAATTACGGCGAGTGGATCCGGACGGTTCGGCGGAACCTGCTCGTGGCTACCGGACCCGGTATTCCGGATCCGGATGGCGGATTCGTCTACCCCATGGCGCAGGCGGCGGTGCTCGCGGTCATGGACGGGACGGTGATCGAGTCGGGGCCGCTTTCGGAGCTGCTGGACTCAGCCACCGACCGCCACCACTTCCACACCGACGCCGACCGGGAGCGCTTCGAATCGACGGTCCTGCCGGCGATCGAGGAGACGAAACGGAGCCGTGCCGGCGTGACCGATCCGACCGAACGGAACCGGCTCGCAATCGAGTGTTTCGACGAGATCCGGGGGGTCATCGCCGAAGCCGACGCCGACGGCCGCGCGCAGGTCGCCGCCTGGGCCGGGAACCACTGGGGGATGCCGGACGACGCCAGCCACGGGCCGCTTTCGACGGAGACGGAGCCGCTTCCGGCCATCGAAATCGGCGGTGACGGGGCCGAGCGCGCCGATCGGAACCGACCCGCTGATTCGACAGCGGGAGACCAGGTCGAACTGCAGCAGAACGGTTCATCCGGTTCGGACGACCGTTCGGAGGGGGCGGAATCAGGTGACGAATCACCACTCGACGAGCAGCTTTCGACGGACCTCGCCGCCGAGATCGAGGCCCAACGTCGACAGGGTCGGTCGATCGACGAACGGCGAGAATCCCTCGAGGACCTCCAGGCAGCCGTCTCGGCTGCCGAAACGGAACTCGAGAGCGACGGGGTCGTGATTCCGACCGACGATCCCGTGCCCCACGAACCGACCCGGGCGGCCGCCGAGGCGGATGGGACCCGACTCGCACGCGTGCTGAAAAACCGCTTCCAGAAGCAGCGAAAGCGATCGATCCAGCGAAACACGCGCCGCGGCCGCCTCGACCCGGCCGCACTCCACCGACACGCGACCGGCGACCGACGGGTGAAACAGCGACGGGAGCGGCCGGACGAAACCGAACATCGGTGTCTGTTCGTGCTCGACCGCTCCGGGAGCATGCGTCAGCACGTCCGCGTTGCCGAACAGGCGATGGGGATGCTCGCGGTGGCCCTCGAAGCAGTCGACGTGGACGTCTCCGTGCTCGAACTCCTCGATAAGGAGGTCCGGCTTGCAAAGCCAGTCGATCGGAGCGTCGACCGGGCGGCCGGCCGGCTGTATCACGGCGACGTCGGCGGTGGAACGCCGCTCACGGACACCCTGCACATCGCCCGGGAGTATCTCAAGCGAGCCGACGGGAATCGGTTCGTGATCGTCGTCACCGACGGCCGGCCCTCCGAGCCCGATCGCTACCGCGAGGCGCTGAACCGTTTCACCGTTCCAGTCCTCGGCGTCAATCTCACGACCGACGAGGCTGCCGGGGAAAGCGAGTTCCACCGGCAGGTGACCGTCCCGCCCGAGACCGAACAGCTCCGTCGGGCCCTTCGACAGCTCGTCCAGGAGGTGCTTTTCGAGTGAGTCTCCCGGTCTATGCGTGCCCGGTCTGTGGAACCCGCCAACCGGTTCGGAACGTCGACCCGTCTGACCCGCCTCAGACGCTCGGGAACACGCAATGCCAGGGTGATTTTGGCGGTTGTCTCCGCTCGATTCGTCTGGAATACGTCCCGGACGCGGAGTGGGAACCCGGCGAATGGGAGCTCCAGTGTCCCCGGTGTGGCTACGAAACGGTCGCCTGGGGCGAGATGGGTTTCGGTCCGACTGGCAGCTGGTCTTGCCCGGATTGTGAGAGCCGGATGCTCGTCGAACGGGTTAAAAGCCGCGTCCAGAAATAGGCCCGAAAACCCTTGTCCGATGCTCGCCTGGGATGGGGCATGGACCTTCTCTCATCGGACGCCCGACGGACGGTTCACGAGGGTGCAATCGAGCTGCTTTCCGAACACGGCATGCGGGTCGAACACGAGACGGCCCGGGACACACTCGCAGCCGCCGGCGCGACCGTCGACGGGGAGGTGGTTACCATTGGGGCCGACCTCGTCGAAGAGGCGATCGACACAGCCCCGGGAACGTTCCGGTGGCGGGCCCGCGATCCCGAAAAGAGCGTGACCGTGGGAACCGGCGAGCCGGTCATCGCTCCGACCCGGGGCCCGCGATACGTGAAACGACCCGGCGAGGCCCGCCATCGGGCGACGATGGACGACTTCCAGATGCTCGTCAAACTCGCCCACGAGGAGTCCGAGATCGACGTCGTCGGCTACGATCTCACGAGTCCCGAGGGGTACTCGCTGCCGGGGAACCCGGGTGGACTGGAGGTACCCGCGGTGGGATACGAACTCCTGGAGGGGCTGTTTACGGGGACGGACAAGCCGATCGTCGGCTCGGCTCGAAGCGGTGGCGAAGCCGCGGCGTCACTCGAAATGGCCCGGATCGCTTTCGACGAAGCGGCCCTCTCGGAGCCGACCGTGTTGGCGATCCTCTGCCTGCGTTCGCCGAGGCTGTTCAACGAACCCATCGTGGACGGAATGCTCCAGTACGCCCGTGCGGGGCAACCGTTGGTGGTCTCCTCGGGGGCGATTCCCGGCGCGTCGGCTCCTCACTCCCTCGCGGAGACGGCCGTCCAGGCCACGGCCGAATCCCTGTTCGGGGTGACGCTCGTCCAGCTGGTCAATCCGGGGACGCCGGTCGTCTTCGGTCGGGCGAGCACCATGTACGACCGAAATGCCGAGGCGGTCTCGGCCGGAATACCCGGCTCGACGCTCCAGCGGGTGATGATCGAGATGGCTACCTTCTACGGGCTTCCGTCGCGGGGCCACGGGGCCGCCACCGACGCGAAGGCCATCGACGAGCAGAGTGGCGCCGAGTCGATGCACCACCTCGCTGCGGGACTCGATTCGGGGGCGGACCTGCTGCTCAACGCGACCGGCGGACTGGACACCTTCGGCATGGTCTCGCCAGAGAAGACGGTCCTCGATGCCGAACGGATCAGGCTGCTTCGGGCGGCCACGTCGGAAGCTCGGGCCCTCAGGGAGCGTCTCGAGTCCGGATCGGTCACCGACTCGATGCCGATCGGCGAGCCACGGGACCCGTTTTTCGACGGTCGCGATCCCGGAACGCTGCCGGACGCGCCCGTGTTCGAGGACACGATCGGGATTCGGGGCAGTCACGACGCCTGGACCGACGCGGGCGAGCCGTCGATCGCCGACCGGGCGACAGAGCGCGTGGAGCAGCTGCTTGCGGCCTACGAGCGACCGCCGATCGACTCCGAAATCGCCGAGAAACTCGCCGCCCAGGACGAAGACTGACCGGTCCCTCAGTCCGGTGTTTCGACCGGTCCCTCGACCGTCCCATCGACGGCGTCTTCGCCCGTTCCATCGACGGCGTCTCCGACAGCTTCGAGCACGTTCCGGGAGTGAACCGTCTCCGCTCGTTCCCGGAGTGACTCGTAGAGTTCTTCCCCCCGCACGCCGGCGTAGTTCCGCTCCTCGATGGGCCGGTCTTCGACCAGGATCAGTTCGTTCGCGCTCGCCGCAGCCCTGAGGTTCGGGAGGTTGCCGTGGCCGATCGCCACGTCGGCAAGCACCGTCACGGCCGCGTCTTCGACCCGCTCGGTCACCGCCGCTGCAGTCGCGTCGTCGATGGGCGCGTACGGTTCGAGAGTGGTAGCGTCGATGCCGAGCATCCGGGCGGTTTCGATGTCCGCGTCGCCCTCGTTGAGCGCCCCGGTCGTCACCTGATAGCCGCTGGCCGCGAGCAGGTAGAGCAATCGGGCCCCCGCCCCCCCGCCGCCGACGACGTGGACGCGTGGCCCATCGCGATCCCGGGCTCCGTCCGGGAGCGCCATGACGTAGACCGATCCGGTGACCGGGTTGTTCGTCACCACCGCGTCGGTCCCGAAGGCGGCTTCGAGGTTTGTCTCGGTCAGCACCTCAGTCGGCGGTCCCAGCGCGGTCCGCTTCCCGTCCGAGAGCAGGAGGAGCCGGTCACAGTAATGGGCCGCGAGATTGAGGTCGTGGATCGGGGCCATGACCGTCTTTCCGTCCTCGACGAGGGATTTGACAAGTTCGAGGGTCCGGATCTGGTGGTTGATATCGAGGCTGGCGGTCGGCTCGTCGAGCAACATGACCGGCGTGTCCTGGGCGAGCGCGCGGGCGAGGAGTACCCGCTGGCGCTCGCCACCGCTCACCTCGCCGATATCCCGCTCTGCGAGGAAGGCGATCTGGGTCCGCTCGAGGGCCCGATCGACGATGGAGCCGTCCGCGGACTGGTCGAAACGCACGCGTTGCTGGTAGGGAGTCCGTCCCATTTCCACGATCTCCCGGACGGTGAAGTCGAAGGCGAGGTTGGTCTCCTGGGGGACGACGGCGACGAGGCGGCTGCTTGCCTTCGACGGGAGACGGGTGACGTCGTGGCCGTCGACGTGGATCGAACCGCTGGTCGGCTCGAGAACGCCGCTGATCGCGCGGAGCAGCGTCGTCTTCCCGGCCCCGTTCGGGCCGATGACGCCCATGAACTCCCCACGATCGACGTCGACGGAGACCGCCGAGAGGGCCTGCACGGTTCCCAAAGTCACGGAGACGTCCGCCACGTCCACGATCGGGTCGGTACGATTTCCCGTCGAACGAACCCGCTCGGTCGTTCCGGTGATCTCGTCGATGAGGTTCGAAAGCCGGGAACTCATAGCGCGTGCACCTCCCGGCGGCGGAGGAGGAAGAGGAAAAACGGCGCGCCGAGGGCCGCCGTGACGATTCCGACCGGGATTTCTCCGGCCCAGGTTCTCGCGACGGTGTCCGTGGCCACCAGAAAGGCCGCCCCCGCGACCGCGCTCGTCGGTAACAGGATCCGGTGGTCCGGGCCCACGACGAGCCGCATCATGTGTGGGACGATCAGCCCGACGAACCCGATGACACCCGAGACGGCGACGGCTGCGGCCGTGATCAGGCTCGAAACGCCCAGGAGGATTCGCTTGGTTCGCTCGACCTCGATGCCAAGGGTCGCGGCGTCTTCCTCGCCCAGGAGGAGCACGTTGAGGTCGCGACTGTACCAGGCGAGGACGAGAAACAGGGCGGGAACGAAGAGAAAGGCAAACCCGACCTCGTCCCAGGTGGCGTTGTGGAGGTGCCCCATCAGCCAGTAGACGGCCTGTTCGAGGCTCTGACCGCCCATGGTGAGCATGAACGAGATGACCGCGCCGAGAAACGTCTGCACCGCCACCCCGGCGAGAAGCAGGGTCGCGACGGGCGTCCGGCCGTTTTCGGTTGCGATGAGGTAGACGCCGAAGGCCGCGATCAGCCCGGTGACGAAGGCGGCGGCCCGGAGTCCGATCGGAACGGGGAGGACGATGGCGGCGACGGCTCCCACGGCGGCCCCGGTCGAAACCCCGATGATGGACGGATCGGCCATGGGGTTGCGGAAAAAGCCCTGCATGACCGCGCCGGCGACGGCGAGGGCGAAGCCGACGAGGGCGCCGAGGACGATTCGTGGCATGCGGACCGTCCAGACGATGGTCGTGACCGTCCGGGGAAGGTCGAAGTGGAAGACCTCGGTGAACCCGAGTGCGAAAAACGGCAGCGTGACGCCTCCGAGCGAGAGCGTGCCGGTGAACGAGACGGAGGTCGGAACCGCCAATTGGTTGAGAAGCACCTTCAGCACGTCCACCGGGGCGATCGAGACGGGCCCAATACCGGCACTCGCCGTGACGATGGCGAACAACAGCGCGGCGAGAACCCCACTCCACGTGAGCGTCCGGGTTCGGAGCCCCATTATCAACAACTCAGCTTGGACAAGCAAAATACCTGTTGTCTTTCCGGGAACCTCAGTCCCATTCGACCGTCATGCCACCGACAGCCTACCGGTTCCGCTCGAACCACTCGGTGGCGTAGTCGACGAGTGTCCGCATGTCGAACAGTTTGCTCTCAGCGACGCTGACGGTCCCGATCGACGGGTCCACGTCGGCCTCGAAATCCGCCCCGACGGCGGCGAAATCGTCAGTCTCGAGTTCGATGTCCCGGTACTCGATCTCGACGCGCTCGCCACCGCGGCGGACCGGTGCCCGCCGGGTTTGCTCTGCCTGCTCCACGTCGGCGATGTGTTCGGCGAGGTGGAGTGACGTGTTCGTCTCGTGGGTCGTTCCGAGCATGAGCACCGCCCCGTCGAGATCGTAGATGGTCCCGAGTGGCGATTCCGGACCGAGGCCGTAGTCGTCCGGATGCGAACCGGCGATCCGGTCCGCATTCGCTCCGAGCGCGGAGACCGAATACAGCGGGTGATCGCTCCGGATCGCGTTCGGATGCTGCCGAAACGTCTCGGGGACCCGTCCGACCCCCCGACTTGGCGTGCGGTCCGGGTCGAACGGCGGGCGGGTGTCCCTGACCGTCTGGACCCAGTCGTCGGGAATCGGGGGGTTCTCCCAGTCGTCGGGGTCGGTGTACTGGCCCGTATGCGCGGGCATGACGAGTGTCCCATTCGGACCGACCGCCGCAAGGAGTGCCTCGACGACGGCCTGGGCACCGCCGCTCACCCAGCCGATTGACGAAAGTGAGGTATGCACGAAGAGCGTATCGCCGGATTCGACGCCGAGCGCTCGGAGGTCGGCTGCGATGGCTGCCATCGTGACGGGCTCGTCGACCCGCTCGATGGCCTCGCGTTCGCCCATACCGTCGACCCGGCTGCCGGCGGCGTAATCTTTTCCCACGTCACGATGGAGCGGGAACGCAGTTCTGTCGGCAGCCCAGCGCCAGTTCCCGATGGCCCGGATTTTCGAAATTGACCGGTGTCGGCGCTCCGCAGACGTGGCGAGCACTTCGCGGGAACTGCAGAGTTTTCACGAAGACAGCGAACCGACGTTCTCTACTGTGGGGGTGTGAACCTGTAGCATGTCCGCTCACGTATAGCACTCAACAACGATACCACTCAACCGAACGTGGTTCACGGACACTCGTTGAGCAGGAAGGAAGCTTCTGTCACCGCCGGAGCCGAACGAGCCACGGCGTGACGTGTCTGTAACCGAGTGCGGTGAGTACGCCAAGTGAGATCCCCCAGGCGAGGTGGCTCAGGAGTATCACCGTCGAGAACGTCGGGATCGGCATGGAGATGCCCAGCAGATTGAGCCAGAGGGGTGCAACGAACCCGGCTGCCAGTGCCCAGAGTGTGAGGCCCCAGCCGATTCCCATTGCCACGTAGGCGGGGACATGATTGGTGTAGCGGGCCGGCGCCAGCGAGACGATCCCCGCGAACACGAACCCGAACACGGCACTGTGGAATTCGTGGGTGAGCCACCCGACGATCGGGTCATTGACCCCGTAGAAGACGCCGATTGCCGCGATCGATCCGCCGAGTTGTTCGGCCACGATGCCATACGGAATACCGGCGAGTAGCGCCGCTCCGAGGGTGACTACCAGATGCGGGGTAGCCGGACTGACGCCCGTCAACCGCGACCGGCTCGGTTCGACACTCGTTCCCGTGTCCCCCGCTCGCATCAGGACGACCTCCACTGTCGTGCCGTCGTTCACCTCGGTCTCGATTCTCCCCTCGTAGTTTTCGACGAGGAGCCGAACGAGATTGAGATCGAACCCCGTTGTGGGGTCGTCGAACTCCTCGATCTCGCCAGTTTCCAGCAACGCTCGGTGGCGCTGGGGAAGGCCCGGCCCATCGTCAGTGACGGAAATCCGGACCATTGCCGCAGTCGTCGTCACCCCGATCTCGACCGTCGGTGGCTGTCGGGAAGCATGGACGACGGCATTCTCGATTAGTGGCGTGAAAACCTGTGTCAGCCGTTCGTTGGCTCGAACAGTTAACTCCCCGGCGGGCATCTCGAGGGAGATATCCGCGTCCGGGAATTGTTCGCGTACCGACTCGGCACTCGCTTCCAGATGGTCTTTCAGATCGACGGCACCGGTCGACGCTTCCCTCGCCGTGCCCGTGCGGGTGAGGTGCTTTACCTCTTCGATCGTTTGCTCGATACTTTCCGAGTACTCCTCGATCCGTTTGCCGGTATCGTATTCATCGCTGTCAAGTGTCGAATATCCGCGAATCACGGTCACCGCGTTGAGAACCTCGTGGCGAAGGATTCGGTTGAGCACCCAGAGCCTGTTTGTTTGTTGGGCGAGTTCGTCGCGCTGTCTTCGGTTACGAGCAGCGTAGAGCCCGGTCAGTGTCCCTCCGACACTTCCGCCGATGAGGAAGGTCGAGAGTGTGGTCTGGGACCGAACGGTCTCGAGATTCAGGGCACCGTCGGGGCTTGAACCCAAAAGCGTGAGGACGACAAGGACCAGCATCGACCCGGCACCGAGGACACACCAGATCGCTGTCGTCCTGACGAGTGCCGCATCGACGTCGGCGACAGTTAAGGCGACGCCGAATGCCGCCAACCCGAGCCCCAACAGAAGTGGCACGACGCCGGCGAGGTAGAATTGGCGGGGGTCCCCGATGGCGAGTGTCACGGTGAACCGCGTGAGGAAAAATCCCACTCCGGCGATGACCAGGCCGCCGTAATTCAGCCGAGGACTCATCAAACGGTTGATGAGAGACCATCGCGATAAACCTTTGGTCGTTTGACGGCTGTCCATCACATTCGACACCTCGACTGTCCATCACATTCGACCCGTCGAAATCGAATTAATTGGCGCGACAACACGATTTCGACCCCATTGGCCACCGAGAGAGCAGTCACAATATCTGGTGTGAGTGTCTCACCTACTCTGTCAGGAGTCGCCGAAGCACGAAGTGCAGAATACCCCCCTGCTCGACGTACTCGACTCCAGCCGGCGTCCCGACCTGGGCGGTTACGGGGACGGTGGTCGTCGATCCGTCCTCGTGGGTCGCGGTGACGGTCAGTTCCGCGTTCACGGAGAGGCCATTTTCGAGTCCGGCGATCTTGTAGCGTTCGGTGCCGTCGAGTCCGAGTGATTCCCAGGAATCGCCCTCGGCGAACTGGAGTGGTAGGACGCCCATCCCGATGAGGTTGTCCCGGTAAATGCGCTCGTAGCTCTCCGCGATGGTGGCCCGAATTCCGAGCAGGTCCGTCCCTTTCGCGGCCCAGTCCCGGCTCGATCCGGTTCCGAACTCGATCCCGGACATTACGACGAGTGGCGTGTCGTCCTCGCGATACCGTTCGCTGGCTTCGAAAACGGTGGTTTCCTCCCCGGTCGGATGATGGATCGTGTACCCCCCCTCCGTTCCGTCGAGCATCTCGTTCTCGATGCGGACGTTCGCGAAGGTCCCCCGCATCATGACCTCGTGGTTGCCCCGGCGGGAGCCGTAGGTGTTGAAATCGACCGGATCAACCCCCTGATCCATGAGCCACTGACCCGCCGGCAGGTCCGGGCCGAACGGCCCGGCTGGGCTGATGTGGTCGGTCGTTACCGTGTCCCCCAGGGTCATGAGACAGCGGGCGTCCTCGACGTTCTCGACACCCGGCTTCTCCAGCGGGAAGTCCTTGAAGAACGGCGGCTCGCGGATGTACGTGGACTCCTCGTCCCACTCGTAAACGTCACCGGTCGGGGCTTCGAGATCGTTCCAGAGTTCGTCTCCCTCGTGTACCGAGTCGTACTTCTCCTCGAACATCTCCCGATGGACGCTTGCAGTCATGACCTCGTGGATCTCCTGTGGATCCGGCCAGATGTCCTCGAGGAAGACCGGTTCGCCGTTGGGGTCGTACCCGAGCGGATCGGTCTCCAGATCGACGTCGATGCGACCGGCGAGTCCGAAGGCCACGACCAACGGGGGGCTGGCGAGGTAGTTCGCCCGGATCTTCGGATGGATCCGCGCCTCGAAATTGCGGTTGCCCGAGAGCACGCTCGTGGCCCAGAGGTCCTGCTCGTCGATGACGTCCTCGACGGGATCCGGTAGTGGGCCAGCGTTCCCGATGCAGGTGGTGCAGCCGTACCCGACGACGTGGTAGCCAAGCGCCTCGAGATCCTCGAGCAGCCCCGACTCCTCGAGGTACTCGGTGACGACCTGGCTTCCGGGGGCGAGGCTGGTCTTCACGTGTGGCGGGACGTCGATGCCCGCCTCGACGGCGTTTCGAGCAAGCAAGCCGGCGGCGATCATCACGGAGGGGTTCGAGGTGTTCGTACAGGACGTGATGGCGCTGACGGCGATGGAGCCGTGGCCGAACTCCGTGGTTCGCCCGTTTGGCATCTCGATCTCGTACTTCTCGTTGAGATCGCCGACGGGCAACTCGTCGCTCTCTTCGAGGGACACGGCAGAGCCGCCGTTCTCCAGCCACCGGTTGAGGGCATCGTCGTCGAGGTCGCCGTACCCGGTCTCACCAGCGACGAGTTCCCTGAAGTGGGAGCGCATCTCGCCCATCGGAATGCGCTGGTCCGGTTCGCTCGGCCCGGCCAGGCTGGGCTCGATGTCCCCGAGGTCGAGTTCGACCGATTCGGTATACTCGGGGTTCTGTTCGCCGAAGAGCCCCTGTGCCTTCAGGTACGCTTCGACGAGATCGACGTGTTCCGGATCCCGACCCGTGAGTTCGAGGTAATCGAGTGTCGCCTCGTCCACCGGGAACATGCTGATCGTCGAGCCCTGTTCGGGGGCCATGTTCGAGATCGTCGCCCGGTCGGCGACGGTCAACTCGGAGACGCCCGGGCCGTAAAACTCGACGAAGCGATCGACGACGCCCACCTGCCGGAGCTTCTCGGTGACGTGGAGGACCAGGTCGGTTGCGGTGGCCCCCTCGGGCAGTTCGCCCGTCAACTTGACGCCGACGACCTCCGGGAGTTTCATTGTGACCGGTTGGCCGAGGAGGGCCGCTTCGGCCTCGATGCCGCCCACGCCCCAGCCCATGACCCCGATTCCGCCGATCATCGGCGTGTGGCTGTCGGTGCCGACGAGCGTGTCCGGCAGGAGCCAGTTCTCGCCGTCTTTCTCGCGGTCGTGGACGACCCGGCCCAGGTATTCGAGGTTGACCTGATGGACGATGCCCGTTCCCGGCGGCACCACGCTGAAGTCCTCGAAGGCCTGGTTGGCCCACTTGATCGCCCGGTAGCGCTCCGCGTTTCGCTCGTACTCCATCTCGACGTTCTTCCGGAAGGCGTCCCCGGAGCCGTAGTAGTCCACCTGGACGCTGTGGTCGATGACGAGGTCGGCCGGGATCTCCGGTTCGACGATCGACGGGTCCCGGCCCTTGCGCTCGGCTGCCGATCGGAGCGCGGCAAGGTCCACGACCGCCGGTACCCCGGTGAGGTCCTGGAGGACCACCCGGGACGGGGTGAACGGGACTTCCGCCTCCGGGACGTCAGGTTCCCACGCGGCCGCGTTCCGGACGTCTTCTTCGGTGATGTTCTCCCCGTCAGCCTGGCGGAGGACCGACTCGAGCAGCAGTCGGATACTGACGGGCAGGTCGTCGAGTTCGCAGAGGCCCTCCTCCTCGAGGACCGTGAGATCGGCGATGCGATACGACTCGCCGTCGTGTTCGAATTCCCGAAGTGCCCCAAAGGGGCCGGTGGCTTGCATGAACCGCGCTATGGGATGGGTGGACTTGAATGGTGTCACTTCGACAGTATTGGCTGCTCGGCGATGCGTCGAACCTGTTCACCCGTGGCGATTGGCGACGACCCTCAGCAGGGAAAAATCACGTGTGTTATTAGCGTCCCGCACAGATTTCGGCGTATGCAGAACGTTCTGGTGACCGGTGCTCGCGGACAGATCGGCTCCGAACTCGTTCCGGCGCTGCGGGAACGAGACGACGTGGAAACGGTCGTGGCGACGGACATCACGGAACCCGACGACGAGTCCGGACCCACCGAAGAGATCGACGTCAGGGACAGAGCAGCCCTCTCCGCGGCCCTCGTGGAGTACGATGTCGACACCGTGTTCCATCTCGCGGCGATCCTCTCCGCGCGCGGTGAGGAAAAGCCCCAACTCGCCTTCGAGGTGAACATCGACGGGATGCACAACGTCCTCGAGGCCGGTCGGGAACACGGGCTCGACCGCCTCGTCGTTCCGAGTTCGATCGCCGTTTTCGGCCCCGAAACGCCGCCGAACCCGGGTGAGATGACCACTCTCGCACCACGAACCATCTACGGGATCTCGAAGGTCTTCGGCGAGCACATGGGGAACTACTACAGCTGGAACTATGGACTGGACGTTCGCGGGGTCCGACTCCCGGGCATCATCAGTCACAAGACGCTGCCCGGGGGTGGCACCACCGACTACGCCGTCGAGGTGTTCTACGAGGCCATCGAGAACGGCGAGTACACCTACTTCGTTCACGAAAACACCGAACTGCCGATGATGTACATGGCCGACGCAATCGACGCCCTCATCGGGATCGCCACCGCCGATCGGGACGACCTCGAGTACCCCTGCTCGTACAACGTGGGCGCGTTGAGCTTCACCCCGACCGAACTCACGGCGGCGATCCAGGAGCACCTCCCGGACTTCGAGGCCCACTACGAACCCGACGACCGCCAGCAAATCGCGGACTCCTGGCCGAACGCCGTCGACGACTCCGCGGCCCGCGAGGACTGGGGCTGGGAGCACACCTACGACCTCGAGTCGATGACCGCGGACATGCTCGAGCATCTCGAGGAGAAATTGCAGTAACTGGAAACGTCGTCCGTTCACTCGGGCAAATCCTGGTCGAACGAAGTCACCGGCAGAACTGACCATCCCGGTCGGACGAAGTCACCGGCAGAACGGACCACGGATTTCGAGGATCG
Source organism: Halodesulfurarchaeum sp. (assembly GCA_034520565.1). Taxonomy (GTDB): domain Archaea; phylum Halobacteriota; class Halobacteria; order Halobacteriales; family Halobacteriaceae; genus Halodesulfurarchaeum. The sequence goes on along the minus strand of JAXHNL010000002.1, from coordinate 118,283 downwards.
TCAGCGAGACGGTGCGGGCCCAAGTGTGGCAGTAGTCGGCTATCCTTGATCAACCATTGCGAACTCCGCCAACGGACCGTTAGTTCCGGCCGAGGATGAAGTACAGAATAATCCCCAAAATCGGTGCGATGAAGACGACGAGTGCCCAGAGGATGGACGGATGGCTGCTGTTTTTCTCGGCGTCGAAGTACGTCCAGACGGCCAGCAGGAGGAAGACTACCCAAAGTAACGAGATGGTCACGTCTAGGCCGCCGATACCCTGGAGAGGGATAGCCTCGATCATATCGACATGTTGTAACGGGGCAGTTATAGGCGTTCGGATGGGGTACGCGTGGTTTAATCAGTCCCATCAATCCTCTCCGGGACACTCCTCGATGTGACGATCACTTCTCCATGTGGCGGGTGCCCTGCTTTGAGACGTTTGCCTCCGTGATCCGTTCGGGCATCCACTCTGGGGCGTCCGGCGGTGCTTCTTCCTCCCACGCCCATGCGTCGTAGATGTGCACCTTGTCGGTGCCTTTCTCCCGGAGGCGGATCTCGGTGGTTTGCTCCTTTGCGCGCGCCTGACTGGGGGACGGGTCCACCCGTCGGGCGGCCTTCAGTGCGGCCTGTCGGGGCGTTTGTCCGGAGAAGACGCTCTCCTCTCCGCCGTCCTGGTCACGCAGTGCGAAGTTTCGCTTGCCATCTTCTCGTGCCATCGTGTAACACGTGTTCTCATTCTGCAGATCTATCTAATAAATGTGACGACGGTTTTCGGGCGAACTGGGACGTTTGCAGGTTGTGACTGGGACACTCAGTGTCAATGACTCACATCCCACTTCGAGACGCTTGCTGATTTTTTCGAAGCGAGCGTTTCAGTGAAGAGACGTGCTGTGTCTCCTGTCGCACTCCAAGTCAACGCTCAATTGGTGTTCACGGATCACCGCTTCTCCGTCGGAACCCGTAAGCGGGGTTAATTCGGGCAAATCAGCGTTGACCATATCCCCATTTTAAGCAACCACCCATTCCAAATGAAGGCTGGGAAAAACGGAGCAAACGATCTCGTCGCAGTGCTTGCAGGGGAAGTGGTTCATCTGCATTCCGACAACTGTACCCGGAAACAACAGAGGATACAATCATGAACGAACTCGATCGACGCTCGTACATCAAGACGGTTGGAATCGCAACGCTCGGAACAGTCGGATTGGCAGGCTGTCTCGGCAGTGGATCGACAGGCACGCTTGCGACACAAGTAACCGATCAACCAGGGGATATCGCCGACTTCGAATCATGTGTCGTTACGATCGTCGGCATGTGGCTCGGCCCCGAGGGGGCAGCGGCCGGTGACGAAGACGGTGAAGATCCTGCCGATCGCGAGTACCACGAGTACGACGAACCGCAAGAGGCCGACCTGGTCGAGTTACAGGACGGAAATACGCAGTTGGTCGACGAACAAGAACTCGAAGTCTCGACATACGAGTTCCTGCAGCTCGACACCGACGGGGTCGAGGCAACCCTCGAAGACGGCAGTTCGGCAACTGTAGAAGTGCCAGGGGAAGCCCCGCTCACGTTCAACCAGCAATTCGACATCAGGGAGAACACTCGCACCGTGTTTACAGCCGACTTCACCCCCGTCAGCCAGGGACAGACGGGGAACTACGTGCTTCAGCCCGTTCCGGACGGGATCGCGATCAAGTACGAAGACGAGTAGGCCGGACAGATGAATAAGAAGTACGTGATCGGTGGCGTTCTCGTCGTTCTCATCATCGTCGGGGGCCTTGGCGCGGCTCTCTATACCGGTGTCGGTCCGGCTCCCGGTGGAAATTCCGGCGACGAGATCGAGGAGTTCCCGACCGAGGAGGACACGGATGTCGGTGGATCAGAAGCGACATCGACTGAAGATGCAGAACCGTTCACGTTCTCGATAGACGATATTGAAGCGTGTGGATCGACGTGCCGGGACGTGACCTCATCACTCACTAATAACCAAGACGAGACCGCGACCAACGTCACCGTATACGTCCGTATCTTCGCCGGAGAAGACAACACTAACTCGGCGGATATGGTCTGGGAAGGCACGGAAGAAGTCGGCACCATGGAGGCTGGTGGCACCCACACGACCACGGAACGGGTTGAACTGTCGCTTCAAGAGGGGCTCATGATCGATCAGGAAGACGGGTGGATCACCATCCTCACGACCGTGCAATCGGACGACACGACGGTCACGTTCCAGAGCAGCGAACAGGTGGCCTAACCCGTGACGGGCCGTTTATCTCACGGGCGCCGCTCGGTCTGCCCGTTGTATCCGGAACCAATGGAGAGATAGTATGCCAGAACAGAATCCAATCGACTTCGATCGACGAACGTTCCTCGCCTCCCTTGCTGGAGGCGGGACAGCGGCGCTTGCCGGGTGCTCGATGTTCGACACCGGCGACGATGGCGGCGTGTCGACTGTCACCGGCGAGCGGGCCCAGGCACTCGCTGAACAGTTCGCACCGACGCTTTACTTCGACGAAAACGAGCGGTGGTTCCCGACGGATCCCCGACCGTTCGAGCGCGAACTCGACGGGGAAACGGTCGTCGACGGTTTCGATGCACTCGACGGCTACGTCGAACAGGGTGGTGCAGACGACCCGCCCGCGCCGACCGGCTTCTACAACGTCGTCGAGTACGAGGGATCCTCGCTGGCGGTCGTCCAGTTCTGGTTTTACTCCGTGTTCGACCAGTTCACCGCGAACTTCCACTGGCACGACTGGGAACTCCTGCAGGTGTTCGTGGATAGCGACACTGGGGACATTCAACTCCACGTGGCAAGTTCCCACTCTCGGAACGTCCCGAACAACGAGTTTCTGGACCCCGAGCCTGTCAGACCGCGGATTCTCTCCGAACTCGGGTCACACTCCAGCGGGCTCTCGGTCAACGACGACGCCGAACACTTCCAGCGACTCCCGCTAGCGGGTAGCGTCGCCGACATCACCAACAGCGTCATCGACGGTATCGACGCCCTCGCGGCTATTCCGCTGGCGTACGGCCTCCCGCGGGACGAAGGCTTTGCGCTCCCCTACTCGATTCCGGAACTCGACGAAGAACCGATCTACGAGCACGACCGACTGCCATCCGTGGACGCCTCGGACCTCATGCCGGACGAGCTCACGATCCGCTCGTTTGACGAGCTGCAATCGCCGCCGGAACTCCCCGAACGGGAGACCGGTTACCGATTCGACTATTACGATGCACAGGTCGCGGAAACCGACGTGCCCTACGACCTGCGTCCGAGCAGCGATCTCGAACACATCGACGACTTCGTCGGGCCGCAGTTGAGCTTCGAGTTCACCATCCCGGAGTTCGCGGAGAACGCCGTTTCGAGCCATATCACTACCGCGGGCGTCCCGTGGAAGGACCTGCGCTACGAGAACCCCGCTTCCGACATCAGCGAGCCGAAACACAGGCAGGCGCTGGCCGACCGCTATGATGCCATTGGTGAGCCGTCTCCTGTTGGCCAGGTCGTCGCCGGGGTGACGAACGCCGTCTCCGAGGAGGATGCCCCGGAGGACGAGGGACTGACGACCGTCTCCTCGCCGCTTGAGATGTTCGCGCTGTTGCAGAGTGACCCAGAGGCTGTCCCCACGTTCAACGGTATCGCCGTCGTTCAGGACGTTCCTGCAGGCGACCACGAATTGACGATCAACGGCGCAGGCGTCACACCCCACTCTGAGACCGTGACCGTTGCCGCGGACGACGCGGTGACGCCGGCCGGTATCGAGGGAGAGATACCCGTCGTCGCCCGCGAGCACGCCGTGAAAATGGAGATCGATCCGAGCGAGGCGGACACCGACCTGCGAGATCTCGCCGTCGAGGACGATTTCGCGGGGCGCATGTACGACGCACCGCTGTCAGGTCCGGACGCCGTCTACGTCCACAACGGCGGGGCGTACACGACGGAAGTCCGAGATAGCGACGGCGAGATCGGCGCGTTCCGCATCAACCCTGGTGACGAAGAGCGCGTGCGGGTGGACAATCCACGCACCGGAAAGGCACCGCTCGCGGAGTACCTCGCAGCTGTCACCCAGGAGACCCGAGACAAAGTGGCGGCCGTCGAGGGTGATAGCGACGACGGTGACGACGATCAACAGGATGGTGGGGGCAGGGAAAACGCCGTTAGAGGGCTTGCGAACGCACTGGACGCCGTTACCGACGCTGCGCGGCGTGCGGCTGAGGCCGCAGAGGCCGGGGAGCGGGATCAAGCCGACCAGAACCTCGATACGGTGATCGAGCGACTGAACCGCGTCGCAACCAGACTGGAAGCGGCAAAAGACTCACTCCCGGAGAGCCTCGCTCGAGCCACGAGCAATCGCCTCGATCAGGCTAACCGTCGAAGCGACCAAGCGAAAGCCGCCGACAAACTTTGAGAAGGCCGAGTGTTCGGCCCCTGCTTGGCGCCGAGTGACCTCACTTCGATGACCCCAAACGCTTCGATGCTACCGGCTTTCACCCAGCTGCTCCGATTTCGCCCATGTTTTCCCGTTTAACCCAAGTCACATTCACATCGCCATCTGAGCCCGGACCGAACCGACGGCCCCGAACCACCCTCAGATCAGATCTAGATCCCGCCCGACCTCCTCGTAGACCCGCAGCGCCTCGTCGATATCTTCAGTCGAGTGGCCGGCGCTGAGCTGGTTGCGGATCCGCGCCTCGCCCCGTGGGACCATCGGGAACACGATCGGGAGGGCGAAGATCCCGTTCTCGAAGAGGCGGTTGCCGAGTTCCTTTGCCTTGTTGCTGTCCCCGACCATGGCGGGCACGATCGGCGTCTCGCTCCGACCGGTGTCCCAGCCCATCGCCTCCATTTCGGTGATGAAGTACTCCCGATTCTCCCAGAGTTTCTCGACCCGTCCCGGTTCGTCCTCGATGATCTCGAGGGCCTTGATGTTGGCTGCGGCGATCGCCGGGGGATAGCCGGCGCTCAGGAGCCACGTCCGTGAGGTGTTGTACGCGTACTCGATGACCTCCTCGTCGCCGGCGAGCATGCCACCGAAGGCGCCGGCTGCCTTTGAAAACGTGCCCATCTGGAAGTCGATGTCCTCCTCGAGGTCGAACTCGGTGGCGATCCCGTGTCCCTCCCCGAGCACGCCTTCGCCGTGGGCGTCGTCGACGTAGGTCATCGCGCCGTATTCCTCGGCGAGTTCCTGAATCTCGTCCATCGGGGCGACGTCGCCGTCCATCGAGAACACGCCGTCGGTCACGATGATCATCCGGTTGTACTCCCCGTGGACGGCCTCGAGGGTCTCCTCGAGGCTGGCCATGTCCGTGTGGTCATATATTTTCACGTCCGCCGGCGAGAGTCGCACTCCGTCGATGATGCTGCCGTGGTTCAACTCGTCGGAGATGTAGACGTCACCGTCTTCCAGCAACTGGGGCAGGACGCCGGCGTTCACGGCGAAGCCGGTCTGGAAGGCGATCCCCGCCTCCGTGTTCTTGAAGTCGGCGATCTTTCGGTGGAGTTCGTCCTGGATCTCCATGTACCCCGCGATCGACCAGTCCGACCCCGCGCCCATGCCGTAGTCCTCGATCGCCTCCTGTGCTGCCTGCTTGACCCGTGGATCGTTCGCGAGGTCGAGGTAGTTGTTCGCGGCGAGGAGGACGGCCTCTTTACCCTCGACGGTGACGTTCGGCTTCGATGGCCCCTCGAGTTGGCGGAGGTCCCAGGTTTCCCCCGCTCCCGCATCTCCTCGACTTTCTCGGCCAGGTACTGTGTTTTTCCCGACATGTGTGTCCCCCTACGTCCCGCCCCTGCAAAAGCGTACCCGAGTTCGGCTGCGGTCCGGTTCGGATGGCGAAAAGACTGGTCCGTGACCGCCCTGACTCGGCCAGGCTCGTCAGTGAAGTGTCCCGTCTCGCTCTCGGACGTCCGCAGCGAACAGCGCGTAGCCGACTTCCGCGGCGGAATAGCCCGTCTCGGTCGCGAGTTCCCGAATCGGCTCGATCATCGTGACGTAGTCGGCCGCGTCGAAGGATTCCTTTCGCCCGTCGAGGAAGCCGAGCCGTTCGAGGTGGGCCCAGACACGGGTGTCGACCACCGCGTGCCGGTCTGGGTCGAGTGCCGCAAGCACCGCCGAAGCGGTCGGGGCCTTGAACCCGCTGAGCCCGGTTAGCAACTGGATCTTCGAGAAATCACCGTCGACTTTCAGCACGTTTTCGGTCACTTCCCGGCAGCGATCCGGCGGATTCGTCTCGACGTGGTACGCGCTTCGGGTCGAGGTCGCGTAGGCGAGATCGTAGAGTTGGTCCCGGTCGAGATAGCCCTGCTCGCGATAGTGGGTCCCGAACGTCTCGAGTCGATCGGGGAGTACGCCCTGGGTCTCCGCGTACGCGTCGAGTGCAGTCGAAACGTCGAAATCCATCGTCGAGCGGTTCGGCTGCCACGCTGAAACGTGTGTCTCCCACCGCGATTTTCTCAGGGCGGCAGCGAGCGAAAGTTTCAGGGCCGTCCCTGCCTATCCGAGTGTATGACCGAATCTAGTCTCGTGGCCGTCCGTCGTCTTCTCGAAGACTCACTCGAAGCGTGTGAAACCGACGAGTGTGCGTTCAACGTCAGGACGGCGTTGCAGCTTCTCGAGGCCGTCGAGGAGGATCTGTCCGTGGAGCACATCGACATCGCGGAACTGGAAGCGAACCTCGAAGACGACGACCTCCGGGCCAGATTGGAGGCGGCCGGCATTTTCGGGCCTGGTAACTAACCGTCCTGGAAACGCCCGGATCGTGTGGGAAAACCGGGGAGAATTGAACGGGTAGAACAATACTTTTGACGCTGAGTAGCCAAGGGCGGGTAATGGCACTCAGCGACGAGATCCGGGACGCGTTATCGGAGGTGTACGACCCGGAGATTCCGGTGAACATCGTCGACCTCGGACTCGTGTACTCCATCGAGGTCGAGGAGGATACGGGTTCGGCACACATCGAAATGACCCTGACGAGTATGGGGTGCCCGATCGCGGATTCCATCAAGCGGAACGTGAACGTGGCTGCAGGAGCCGTCGAAGGGGTTTCGGAGGTCGATGTCGAACTCGTCTGGGAACCGCCGTGGTCCCCCGAGAAGGCCACCGAGACCGGGAAGGCGAAACTCGAATCGATGGGGATCAGGGTGCCGAACTACGACAACGATGGCGAAGAGACGGCCGGACCCGAAACGCCGTTCTGAGCGATCGATACCGGTATCGATCCGCGTTTCTCAGCGATCGAACGGTGGGACTGTGTTCTCCGATCCGCCCTCGTCCCCGTCGTCTGCTTTGTGATCGTGTTCGTCGCAGTTACACCCATCGTGGCCGTGGCCAGCCCCGTGGTCGTGACCATGACCGTCTCCGTGGCTATGACCGTGATCGTGCTCATGTTCGTGATCGTACCCATGTTCGTGATCATGTCCGTGCACGTCCGCCGTCTCCACCTCGTCGAGTTCCCCGTCCCGCCACTGCTCGATCGCCTCGCTGACGGTTCCGTCCGCCCCTCGATAGACGGTGGCCCCTGCGGATCGGAGTCTTGAGACGGCTCCTCGACCGATGTTTCCCGCGATCACTACTTCGACTCCGGCGTCGGCGACGGTCACCGGTGGCGGATTCGCGTCCGGGCCGTGGCCGCCGGTGTGGGCCACGAATTCGGATTCGTCCGTTTCGGTATCGACGATCGTAAAGCCCGCCGTCCGCCCGAAATGTTCCGATACTGGTGCCGCTTTGCCGCCATTTTCACCGGTCGGAAGTGCAATGTGCATTCGAGGACTCTTCGAGCTGGATCGTTGTGAACGTTTGTGCCGTTCCCGGAGCCGCCTTCGATCCAAGGACTCCTATACCGGCACGACGTACGCCCGAGCAATGGTCGCGGGAGTGCTCGTCTGCGGGGGCGGATCGACCCGGTTCGGTGAGGACGACAAGGTCTGTGCGAACCTCGGCGGTCGGCCCCTGGTGCGCCACGTCGCCGACCGGATCGAACCCGTCGTCGACGAACTCGTAATCAACTGCCGTGAGTCCCAACGCGAGTGCATCGAAGGGGCGATGGCCGGATATGACCCGCCGGTCACCTTCTCCTTCGACGAACGGGAGGACGCAGGCCCGCTCCACGGGATCGGGCGGGGTCTCGAGGCGACCGACGCGGAGTACGCCGTCGTCGTCGCGTGTGACATGCCGTTCGTCGATCCCGATTTCGTTGCGGAACTCTTCGACCGAGCGAGGGGCCACGACGTGGCGATTCCACGGCACGGCGAGGGGAATTGGTATCAACCCTTGCAGGCAGTGTACCGGGTCGGGGCGATGGTCGCGGCCGTCGAAGAAGCGCTCGAATCCGGGGTCGAACGGCCGATCGAACCCGCCCTGTCCCTCGACGCGGTGACCATCGCGGGCGAGGAACTGTGGGCGAGTGCCGACGAACACACCTTTTTCAACGTCAACACGCGGGCGGACCTCGAACGGGCGAAGCGGCTCCTTCGGGAGTGGTCCACCTGAGCCGGGTCGGTTTTTGGCAGTACTTGCAGAGTCGATGTAGCCATTCTTATACCCCCTCGTAACGTACCTGAAGAGTGAATGAGCAGCTTCGGGGTCCGGTCGTGGAATGGGGGTGTCTTCGAGTGAAACCGCCCGAACAGCCACCAGGCCCCGAACAGCGAATGCTGCGCGTCGTCATTCGGATCGAGCCCAAGGGCAACTGTCCCATGGTTCAGTTCGACGTCAACCCGAAACACATCGAGGCACAACTGGCCGGAGACACCTGCCTCTGTAAGGCCATTGTCACGCGGAGCGAAACTGTCATCGAACAGACCCAACAGCCACTCGAGGACGATTGTGCCTGCACCGTGTTTCACGAACACGCGTGCATCGCTGACATCACGGACGCCGACGACACCGGCATCACGATTACCACTCACGTTCCCGACCGATCGGTTCTCGAGGAACTGATCGAGGAACTCAAGTCTGTCGGAAACGCCGTGAGTCTCCAGGAAATCGTCACCGGTTCAGGGTCGGATCTCACAAGCCGGATCGAACGCGTCGACCTCTCCACGCTCACCGAGAAGCAACAATCGGCCGTCGAACTGGCGATCGAGGAGGGATACTACAAGCGCCCACGCGAGACGTCCCTCGAGGAGTTGGCCGACCAACTGGACATTTCCCAGCAGGCGCTATCCCAGCGGTTGGGTGCGGTCGAGGAGAAACTCATCACGCAACTGTTCGGGTGCTGATATGATCGACCAGCCCCGGTTCTGACCTGAGCGATCAGTTTCGTTCCTGACCTGAGCGATCAGTTCCGTTCCCCACCTGACCGATCAGCCCCAGCTCACATCGCCGATTGGGATCTGCTTTGGCCCGAATGGACATCGTTTTCTAGCAACATGTTTGTGGATGCCTAGCAGCGGTATAAAAACTCCTTGTCGGTGAAAGAGTCGACCTCAGGCACCTCCGAATACTACTCTCAGACGGACTAGGTGACTGGCCAGATGACAAAAAAAGATGGGACGGGCGAACGACGCCATCCGCTCTCTCGGGACGAGGTAGGGACACTCACACGGGAGTCCACGTACGACGAGGACCTCGGCCGTCAGATGGCCCGTGACGCTCGTCGCGTCTCGGACGGGGAACTCTCGGAAGTCGAATTCCACGAGAAGTACCACGAAGCGGTCGTAAACGAGTTCGGCCGGGACGACCGGCCGATCGAAACAGGAGACAACTCATAAATGTCTAAATCAGCACAAAACGAGGGTGGCGTTCGTCGCCGGACGCTACTGAAAGCAGGCGGAGCAGCAGCGGCAGTGGGATTGACCGGCGTCGGCGTCTCTGGGATCACCGGTGAAGCAGAGGCCCAGGAGGGCGACGACGGCCGGGAGGTCGCTCACGGGAACTGTTGGATCTGTCGGGAAGTGTGTGGGCAGGAAATCACTATCGAGGACGGAAAAGCCATCGACCTGACGGGTGTCGACGGTCATCCGAAGGCGAGTGTTGGAGCGGGGACGGAAGGGCACCCTCTGTTCGAAGGGGATGGCCCAGCTGGACAAGACCTACAACCCGAACCGGATCCGGCGGCCACACGTCCGGAAGGACGGCGAATTGACGGCCGTCGACTGGGACGAGGCGTTCGAATATACCGCGGATCGTCTCGAGACGTTCGCCGAGGAACATGGCCCGGAGAAACTGCTCCGGTACAAGGGCTATCCCATCGGGAAACACCCATGGGAGGCCCAGCTCTTCCAGAACATTTACGGAACCCCGATATCCGAGGGCCGAAAGACCACCTGTCACGGTCCGTTCTCGGACTCCTGGGCGTGGATGTCAGGGTACGGTCGCGAGTGGCCCGACTGGCAGAACTCCGAGTACATCATCGCCTGGGGTCGGAACGTCATGGAGGCCTTCCGCGGACAGGCCGAGCCGAAAGGGGTCCTCAAGGCCCAGGAGGAAAACGACGCGACGTTGGTCTGTATCGACCCGCGATATACGAAGACCGCCGAGAAGGCCGACAAGTGGATTCCGATCGAACCCCGGACGGACGGGGCGCTCGCCCTGGCGATGGGCAACGTCATCATCGAGGAGAACCTCTACGACGAGGATTTCGTCTCGGAGTGGACCCACGGGTTCCAGGCGTACAAGGAAGCCGTCGCCGACAAAACGCCGGAGTGGGCGGCCGAAATCACGGACGTCGACGCCGACCTTATTCGGGATATCGCGATCGGATTCGCGAAAGCGGCGCCGTCGTGTGTCGCTCTCCCGTGGACGGGAATCGCCTTCCAGTCGAACGGGTTCAAGAACTCCCAGAACATCCACGCGCTCAACGGGCTCGTCGGCAACATCGACAGCAAAGGTGGGACCCGCCAGTGGACGAAACCGTTCAGCCTCGGCAAGCCCCACGAGAAACAAGGTGTGAGCCTGCCGTCGAACCACGCGGACAAGCCTACACCGGATTACGACGACTACCCGTTCCAGCGCCACATCCGGGACCTCTCGCACAACTTCGTTCCGACGGCCGTCGAACGGGGCGACATTCAGGGGGTCGTCATGAACTGGTCCCAACCGCCGAAAAGTGGCAACACGCAGGCGTGGTGGGATGCCCTCGAAGCGATGGATCTGGTCATTACCGTCGACGCGTTCTGGACGGGAGTCAGCAAGCGGGCCGACGTGGTCTTCCCCGGCGCCTCGCAATTGGAACAGCCGATTTTCAAAGCCGGTGGCGACGGTGCATATCCCACGAGCGGGTGGGTCACCGGATCGAAGGGGGCCATCGAGCCGCTCGGTGACTGCATCCAGGACTACAAGATCTACAAAGGTCTCGCCGAGGAGATGGGCGACGGCGAGTACTTCCCCTGGGAGAACGCGGAGGCGTACTACGACGACGTACTCGAGCCGCTCGGGATGACCTTCGACGAACTCGACGAGAAGAACTACGAGGTCATCAGCGAGTTCCCCTACCGGCAGTACGAGGACCGCGATTTCAACACCGTCAACGGGTTGTTCAACTTCGACCTCGACGTCAAGGAGGACTACGCTGCGCTGGCCGACGATATCGGCATCAGTACAGCACCTGCCTGGATTCCGCCCGATGACGGGCACTTCGGGGAAACGACCTCCGAGGAGTATCCGCTCCTGTTCACCGACGCGTTCGTCGAGCAGATATCCCGTGGTCACTGTCAGGCACTGAAACAGTCACTCGAGGAATACGCGGCCCGGTTCGGCCACGAAGACGAGGATTACCGTGGAAACTACCTCCACATCAATCCGGTGGACGCCGAGGAGCGCGGTATCGAGGACGGCGACTGGGTGGCAGTCGGGTCGGTGGACGACGAAATCGAACTCATGGCGGACGTCTGGGAAGGGGTCCGCCCAGGGTGGGTCGTGACAGAGAGCGGGTTCGGCGAAGGCTCGCCGCACCCGGACGAGGAAGGTGGTCACAGCATGAAACTCAACAGAGAACGGCACATGGAACCGACGACCGGAATGGTGTCACGGAACCATCCTGTCGAGGTCGAGCGCCTCGGAGGTGAGCCCCAATGACCGAGCAATGGGGCTTTTACTTCAACGCGAACAAATGCATCGGCTGTCACGCCTGCACGGTCGCCTGTCGCGTGCAAAACGACATCGACGCTGACGGTGCCAAGTGGCGGCGGGTCGTTCACGCCGAGAACGGGACATTCCCCGACTACCAGCAGATGTCGGTCTCGATCGCCTGCATGCACTGTGAGGACCCGCCGTGTGAAACGGTGTGTCCGACCGGCGCGATCGAGAAGCGCAACGAGGACGGTATCGTCACCGTCAACCAGGACAAGTGTATCGGGTGTCACTACTGCGCCTGGGCGTGTCCCTACGGCGCACCGAAGTTCGACGGGGACAACAAGATGCAGAAGTGTCACCTCTGTCTGGGCGAAGGTGCCGGCGACGGCCATGGGAAGCCGGCGAAAGCCAAAGAAGAGGACGGCGGGGCCAAACCCAACTGTGTTGACAACTGTGTCGGCGATGCACTGAAAGCTGGTCCGATGGACGAACTCATGAAGGAGGTGACCGATTCGGCCGTCGCGCAGGCCCAGAGTCGGAAGGGCAACGTGATCATCGAGTCCTCGGGCGCCCAAGTGACCTTCGAGAGCGACTGAGCCCATGGCCACACGCAACGAATCGACTACCACGTATCCCACCGTGGACGCCTGGCGGGGCCGGATAGCGCTCATCTTCGCGTTCGCCGGGACCATCTTCGCGTTCCTGCTCGTCTCCGATTTCCAGCCCTTGGACCCGGTATGGGTGCCAAGTGCCGTCGGGCTCGTGGGGCTGAAGGTGCCCTACACGGGGCTCAACGAGACGTGGTATCTCGTCCGGATCCTGCTGGGCGTGTATATCACGTTCGTCTTCGTGATCATTGCCGGTCAGATGATTGGCACCTGGCGGCGACTTCTGATGGACGACGGAGGTGAGGCCTGATGTCGACGATGGAAGCCGAGAGCGAAGTCCTCCGGTTCAACGACGTTCAGGTGTACGTCCACGGGTTGCTCGCGGCGTCGATCCTCCTGCTTTGGGTGACCGGCTTGCCGATCACCTTCCATGATTCCCTCGGCTGGGTCATCGGCCTGGTCGGATACGGGAACCTGGTCAACGTCCACGTCCTGATCGGCGCGGTCCTCATCGCGACGTCGATCTTCTATCTGGTGTATGGTGCACTCGGCCGACTCGCCGGTCACAGCTCGCTGCGGAACGTGCTGCCGCGCCTCGGTGACCTCGGCGAGGCGATCGAGCACCTGAAGTACCTCGCCGGCTGGCGAGACCACCCCGAGTCCGGGAAGTACACGTTCCTCCAGAAGGCCGAGGTCTGGATTATCATCGTGGAGACGACGGCGATGATCGCGACGGGGCTGGTCCTCTGGGGTGGCACGATCACGGACGCCTCCCCGGCACCGGCGATGTTGATCTTCCGCGACGTTCACGCCATCGTGGCCGTGACGATGCTCCTGGGTGTAACCTTCCACCTCTTCATGACTCACGCGAAGGAGTTCCCACTCGACCGGTCGATGTTCACGGGGACGGTCACGCTGGGTCGTGCCTGCGAGGAGTGGGAAGGCTGGATCGAGCGATCCGTCGGGTACGTCGATGCACCCTGCCCCGAGGAGACCGCGGGGACCGCGTTGACCACCGGCGTCATCGTCGGGATGATCCTCTTCGGGGCGGCCTGGACGGGGGTCATCCTCGAATACGTACTCTCTCCCGTGCCGACCGGCGGCCTGAGCGTCGCACAGGGCATCGCCACGAACGAGATTCCCGGCGGTCTGATCGGCTTGCTCTACACGGTCGGGCTCAACGTCGCCTTGGTCGTGGTCGTGCTCGCGATCGTGGCACTCATCTACGGCTTCGTGGATCGATGGACAGTTAGCTAACCGAACCGAAGACCGGTTATCCCGCCGGCGTTCGATCCCGGCGACGGATCAGAACTCCTCGACAATTATGCCAGAATCCGAACCCAAACTTTCGAGGCTGTACGCGGTGCTATCCGAGTGTTTCAAACATCCCGACGAAACGTTCCACGAGGACGTACTGGAGGGGCGTCTCGACGAGGAGATCGACGCCACCGAAGCGGAGCTGGACTTCGAGTTAGTCCCTCGTCCTGACGTCGAGGACGTTCCGGAGACCGCGGCGGCCTTCGACAACGAGTACATCTCGCTGTTCGAGGCCTTCGAGCAGCCGTACGCCCCCGCCATCGAGTCGGCGTACAAGGAATGGTACGACGGACCGGGAAGCGACGGCCTTCTGAACGGCCCGCAAGCCGCTGACATGCGCGAGCGCTTCGAGACGATCGGCATCTCGCCCCCGGCTTCCTACATGCCCGATCACCTCGCGCTCCTGCTGGAGTACGCCTCGATCCTGGTCGAGAACGGGACCGAGGCCCAACACCGGCAGTTCGTCGCGGACCACCTCGATTGGCTTCCGGCGTTCCGTCGGCGGGTCGAGAACGCGGCCGCCGAGGCCCCGTTCCATCGGGCGGCCGTGGCCATGACCGACGAAGCGATCACCGACGTTCGTGAGAGGATCGACGTGGCGGCCCCCACGGACGAAGAAATCGACGCAATGTGCGATCGTGTCGACGAGGGCACGGAGGGCGTCCCCGACGAGAAGCACTTCCGGGAATAATCGGGTCCGTCGGGTCCGGTGCTGATGGAACCGGCCGTTCTGTCCCTTTCGTCGACGTGGCGCATTGCCGAGATGCTCCGCTATCGGATCCAAACACCCGACACCAATGGGGGTGACGGCGAGTACAGGAAACGGGGGGTGCTCCCCGGACCGGTCTCCTGTGTCCCCGACACAGAAGACCCACTAGCCGCTCCGAACTGGATGTATGAGTGTTTTGTGTCTCCTGTCTTTCCCACCGGTTTCGAGCCGACGGAACAGCAAAGGGCACGCTCCACCTACTGTCAGTGTACCCATGGCCCGCCGTCCTCAATCCGGAACCTACCACGACTGGCGCTCGTTTTTCAACTGTCCGGACTGTGGGAGCGACGACGTCGACTTCGATCACTACGACGACGGGACGATGTTCCGCTGCAATCGATGCGGGGCGGAAGCGTGGGCGTCGTCGATCGTCGAGAAGGAGCTGTGAGTGGCCGCCCACGATTCTTGCCGGGGGAGGGGGCGGTCTGGACCGTCAGCATTAGATACCTGCCTCACACACCGACTGTCATGGACGTGTTTCAGGACCGGTTGGACCTACTCAGTGTCCCGCTCGGCCTCTTCGTGTTCGTGGTCGGGCTGGGGACGCTTCTCGGACAGCCTTGGCAGTACGCGGCCGGCGGCACGCCACAGATGGTGCTGCAGCTCCTGGGCGCGCTCACGGCGGTCGCCATGGGTGTCGGATTGGTCTGGCTCGGTCACTTCGTCGAGTCCTGAAACTGAACGATAGATCCTTTGGTGGCGACGCCCTCTCTCCCGGTATGCAGGGAGACGATTCCGGGCCCGAGTCGAATCTGCTCGATCGCATCTTCGAGACGAGTCCGACCGGAATCGTCGTGCTGACCCCCGACGGCTCGATCACCCGGTGTAACGACCGGGCCGAGGAGCTCCTCGGACTGTCAGAGTCAGACATCGAGGGAAAGACGTACGCTGAACCGGAATGGACGTTCACCGACGAGGCGGGCGAGCCGGTGCCCGAATCGGGCCATCCATTCGTGCTGGTTCGGGACTCACAGGGCCCGATCTTCGGCCAGGAGTTCCGGATGGAACGCCCGCACGCCGATCCCGTTTTCCTCTCGATTTCCGGCGCGCCGATCGTCTCGGACGGGGCGGTCGAACGGCTGGTCTTTGCCTTCGAGGACGTGAGCGAACGGCGCGAGCGCGAGCGAGAACTCGAGATCATGACCCGCCAGCTCGAGGTGCTCAACCGGGTCGTCCGCCACGACATCCGCAACGAGATGGCAGTCATTTTGGGCTTCGTCGAGACGGCCGCCGACGCGGTCGATGACCCGACGGCCTCGGAGTACCTCGAACGGGCGCTCCAGGCCGGCGAACACGTGGTTTCGATCACCAAGGCGGCTCGGGACCTCATGGACGTCGTCACCGCTTCGGAGCCCCCCGAACTGGGGGCCATCGAGATCGAAGCGGTCCTCGAGGAGGAACTCGCGATGGTCCGGGAGGCGAACCCCGCCGCGATGATCGAAATCGATGGCTCGATTCCCGACGTGTCGGTCCGGGCGACCGAACTCGTCGATTCGGTGTTCCGGAACCTCCTCACGAACGCGATCGTTCACAACGACTCGGAGGAGCCCACCGTGACGGTTTCGGCCACGACCGACGACGGAACCTTCCGGGTCGAGATTGCCGACAACGGCCCCGGGGTTCCCGACGACCAGAAGTGGAAGATATTCGGCAAGGGCGAAGCGGGCCTGGACAGCGGGAGTACCGGCATCGGGCTCTACCTCGTCGAGAGTTTGGTGAGCCAGTTCGACGGCGACGTCTGGGTGGAAGATAACGAGCCACGCGGAGCAGTGTTCGTCGTGGAACTCCAGCTCGCGGATTCGGAGGCTGGCGGGGCCCGTGGAGAGACGGCCTGAATGGCGAACAGGTGACGGCGAATCTTCCCGAATCGATTCGTCACACAATCGCTGCCCGATTCGGGTACGGGGTCAATTCATGGGTGCCGTTGGCCCCGTCATCATTCATAAACTCCCGGACAGGGTCGACCTGCTCTCGCACGCTCGCGAGAAAAGACGGGCCGGGAGGGATGTTGAAGCGAGTGGAGACGTGCTCGCTCACGGTTGTTCGCTGCGCGCGCCCCTCCCCGGGTTCAAATCCCGTCGGCGTCACTGCTCACTTCGTTCGCAGGACACCGACCGCCCCGGTTCGTCACCCTCGCTTCGCTCGGGGACTCACGGGCCGGGAGGGATTGTGAACTACGCGAAACGCTCGCTCGTGCTCGCGTTTCTCTCGTTCAAATCCCTCCTGTCCCGTTCGTCACTGGTCGAGCGGTCCCTGACGGGACACGCTCTTGGTTTGACAGAAGCGGGCCGGGAGGGATTTGAACCCCCGTCCGTCTGGTTAAAAGCCAGACGCTCTGCCTACCTGAGCTACCGGCCCACACCTACACGGTCGTGACTGTCCGGTTAAACCCTTTCCCTCCGAAGCGGCCCGTCACACGGACACCGTCGTCCCGTTTTTCGGCGCGCTTGCCTCGTACCCGTCTTCCGTCAACGCCGCCGTAAATTCCACACATCGATCGCCGTGATTCACGAGGATCTGTGTGTCCCGATAGGAATCCAGGAACGACCGCAATCCCGCCCGATCCGCGTGGGCCGAGAAATCGAACTGCTCGACGCGAGCGGCGACTCGCATCCGCCGGTTGTCGATCTCGGCGTTTCCGGTCTCGAGCAATTCCCGACCGGGAGTCCCTTCGACCTGATATCCTGTGAGGGCGATCAGGTTCTTCGGGTCCGACCGGATCTCCGGGATATACGTCATTGCCGGACCGCCGGAGAGCATGCCACTCGTCGTGACGATGGCCGTGCTCTGGTCCGCGATCCGTTTTCGCTGCCCGTCCCGACCCGTGACGAAGCGAGCGTGTGAGCTCGCCCGTTTGAGTGCCTTCGGGTCCCGGACGAACGCCGGATACTGCCGGAGCATTTCGGTCACGCCCTTGCCCATACCATCGACGTAACACGGGATGTCGTGGGCGTCACAGACGAGCAGCAACTCCTGGGTCCGCCCGATGGCAAAGGCCGGAATGACCACTGTGCCACCCTCCCAGAGGGTCCGTTCGACCTGTCGGACGAATCGCGATTCGACCTCGTGCCGTGGCTCGTGGGTGACGTTCGCGTAGGTGCTCTCGGTGATGACGACGTCCGCATCCGGGCGGGCGGTCGTTCCGGCCACGAGTCGCTGGTCGGCGGTGTGGAAATCGCCGGTGTAGAGCAGTCGTGTCTCGCCGTCGTCGACGAGGACGTGCGCGCTTCCGGGGATGTGACCCGCTGAGAAGAAGGTGACTTCGTGGCCCGCCGCGGTGAACGGCTCCCGGTACCCGTGGATCCGGGACTGCTGGGTCACTCGTTTCACGTGGATCTCGGTGAACGGACAGTTGTAATTGCCGCCGAGTTCGCGGGGCTGAAACCGGCCGGATTTCGCTCCCGTTTCCGGAACGCCGTGCAGTTTGAGCGTGTCCCGAGCGAGGGTGCGGGCCAACTCGCCGGTCGGTGGCGTCCAGTGGATCGTCGGCCAGTCTTCGCCGGTACAGAGCGTGGGGACGTTGCCGACGTGGTCGAGGTGGCCGTGGCTGGCCACCACCGCGTCGACCGACGGCCGATCGATCGGGAACTGGAGCGGCTCGCCGGCTTTGATACCGAAGTCGAGCAGCAGCCGCTCGTTGACGAGGAGGGCACTCCGGCCGACCTCGCGGGCGCCGCCGAGAAACCGGATCTCCATCGGGTCCGGGTAGCTGGCCCGTCGGTTTCCACCCGTCGATTCGCCGCCAGCCAACTCGCACCCGATTTCCGCTGCCGGTGTGCTTTTGGGTCTCTCCGGCCTTCTATTCGTATGGCAACCGAACCGGTCCTGGCGACACTCGCGGGCGGCTGTTTCTGGTGTCTCGAGGCCGCCTTCGAGGAGGTTCCCGGAGTGCTTTCGGCGACGTCGGGATACGCGGGCGGGGACGTTTCCGACCCGAGCTACGAGGCCGTTTCGACCGGCGAGACGGGCCATGCCGAGTGCGTGCAACTCGAGTACGACCCAGAGGAGATCACATACGTCGACCTTCTTGGGGTTTTCTTTCGGGTCCACGATCCCACGCAATTGAACCGACAGGGTCCCGACGTGGGGACCCAGTACCGCTCGGCGATTTTCGCCCACGACGACGAGCAACTGGAGACCGCGCAGGCGTTTCTGGCTGCCCTCGAGGACGAGGAAGCCTTCGAGGGCGGGATCGTCACCGAGGTCGAACCGCTCGAGACCTTCTGGGAGGCCGAAGAGGCCCACCAGGACTACTACGCGAACAACCCAGACGATCGGTACTGCACCCTGTACGTCGAACCGAAGGTGAAGAAGATCCAGGCGGCGTTCGCGGACGAAACGGAGTGAGAGTCGGGTTCGATGCCCTTTTGACGCCCGGAACAGTTCGCTCTACCATGGCTACGTTCAGCGTCGTCGTCTCCGATCCGGAGACGGGGCGATCGTTTACGCGAGAAGTCGACGGGCAGGACGCAAACCGCTTTCTGGGCCGAGAGATCGGCGAGGCCGTCGACGGGACGGCGGTCGGATTGGACGGTTTTACCGTCGAAATCACCGGCGGATCCGACGACGCCGGCCGTCCGATGCGGCCGGACGTCTCTGGTGCGGACCTCTCCGAAGTACTGCTGACCGACGGGGTCGGCTACAAGCCCAACCGGGACGGCGAACGCCGACGCATTACCGTTCGTGGTCGCGAAGTCGGCGAACCGATCACCCAACTGAACGTCAAAGTGACCGAGGGCGAGGGCTCGGTCCCCGTCGCTCTCGGCGAGGAGGAACCGGAGGAAGTCGAGGAGGACGAAGACGAAACTGCGGAGGAAGCCGAGACGGATGACGGTGCAGACGAGGAGAAGGAAGAAGACGATGAAGAGGGTGCCGACGAAGAAGAAACGGACGACGAGGTTGCCGACGAAGCAGAAACGGACGAGGAAGCAGAAGAGGACGAAGAGGTTACCGACGAAGAAGAAACGGACGAGGAAGCAGAAGAGGACGAAGAGGTTACCGACGAAGCAGAAACGGACGAGGAAGCAGAAGAGGACGAGGAAGCAGAAGGCGACGAAGAGGCTGCCGACGAAGCAGAAACGGACGACGAGGTTGCCGACGAAGCAGAAACGGACGACGAAGACGACGAGACCGAGGAGTAAGCCGACGGGGGGTTTTTGTTTCAATTGGGGCCCTCATCGCGCATCTCCGCCGGGCTTAACCCGGTTCTCGTCGAAGCGCCAATATGAATACCTCCATCGACTCGTTTCTCGCCGGGGAACACCCACAACACGTCGCGGCGTATTTCTCCAGAGAGACGCTCTCTGACGCCGCCACGCTTGCCGAACAGGCGTACGCGGAGGCCGCCGGGGACGGCGTCAGAATCGTCGTGCCGGCGGACGCGGGTCGAGCGGCGTTCGAATCGGCCTCGGGGATCGATCCGATGGACTTCGCCGGCGAGGCCATGGGAAAAGCGGGCACGATCGCTACAGCTCTCACGGCAGGGGACTGTCCCAGGGGCGAGGAGCGTGACGAGTCCGGGGCCGATGGCCACGACGTCCAAATCGTCTTTGCCTTCGCCGAGGAGCAAAACGAGGAGGTCGGCGGCCTCTACGCGGAAGGCGACGTCATTCACGCCTACGCGCGGTGTGCCTGTGGCGAGATGTACGCCGATAAGTGGGTCGCCGGCGAGCGAGAATTGTAGGCCGGATCGAAAACGAACGGGTCGCTATTCGTCCTCGGCCGGCTCCTCGGACAGATTCCAGAAGGCCTTCATGAGAAGCTGTTTTGCCGGTGCGCCGCGGGTCGTCCAGTGGTGGGCATAATCCAGCATGTCCTCGTAGATCCGGGGCTTACAGCCGGCCGCCCGGGGATGGCCGCCACCGCCGACCTGGCGGGCGACCTCGTGAGCCCGTTCGAAGCCCTCGCTCCCCCTGATCGAAGCGCTTCCGGAGGGCTTGACGATGACGGCCGCATCGGCTCCGTGCTCCCGAAGTGTTTCGGCGACCTCGTTTTGGGAACACCGGCCGTAGGTCACGCCGACGGTCCAGTCCCGGATTTCGTACATCTCCGCCCGGGAAACCGCCCGCTCGATTCGGTCTTCCTTCTCAACGCGCTTCTCCGCGAGGAAGTCCTGGACGTCCTCGGGGAAGTCCACGCCGTGTTCCTCGACGACCGCCAGGTACTCCTCGGGATCTTTCCAGTGTGAGAGGTCCGCCAGATCATCCGAGCGGTCGTCGTCCTTGATCCAGAGGTCGTGATCCCGGGTGACGGCTGCCAGTTCGGCGAGATGGGGGGAAACCTCCCCGTCGATGGACCGGGCAGCGACGTCCGCCGTGCATTCGGCGTCCGAGTCCCCGACGACGAGTTCGACGCCTGCCTCCCTAACCGCGGTTTCGGCCTCCCCGGTCCACTGGTGGTGGTCGTACCACGTGACAGCCCCCGCGTGGTCGAGGAGAGCGTCGAGCGGTTCGGCGATCGTCTCGGGGTCGTCCGGGGCGAGATCACAGATGTAGACCGCACCGCCCTCCGCGCCGAACTCCGCGGCCCGCTCGATGCCGTCGGCGAGTTCGTGCGGACTCGCCGGGATGAACTCCACGTCTCCGAGCACGTCTCTGAGGATCGCGACACAGCCCAGACCGTCGGCGTCGGGGTCGACGACCGCCAGTACCTCCGCCCCGCTGACCCGCGCCTCGATCTCCTCGTCTTTTCGCTCCTCGCGGATGTCTTGTGGCACGAAAAACCCCGTCCCCGGCAGCAGGGACTTCCGCTCTGGCGAGAGATTGTCGTCGTCGATGACCCAGTCTTGCATACTGGTGAGTCGGTACCGGCGGGGAAGAAACACCCGATCCCCGATTACGTCCTGTCGGCCAGCCGGATACTCATCTCCCGCTCGAAGTCCTCGGCTCCGGTCCCCTCGAACCCGACTTTCCGGTAGAGATACGTGGCCGGCTTGTTCCACCGTTCGACGGTCAGCCAGACCCGTTCGATGCCCTTCTCGGCTGCGTGACCCAGCAAGGCCTCGAGGAGCTTCGTGCCGATGCCGGCATCCTGGTAATCCTGATGGACGAAGATCGCCAGTTCGTAGGCGCCCTCGTCGTCACCGACCAGGGTCGCGTGGCCGATCAGGTCATCGTCGTGTTTCGCGACGACGTTATCGCAGTTCTGGCAGAGGAGGTGATCGAGCCACTCGCGGATCGCTCCCTCTCCCACTGGTGGGATTCCCTGGGCTCGCTCGGCCGGATCGAAGTCGCCGTACATCTCGACGAGGCCCTCCCGGTCGTCCTCGTAGACGTCGATTTCGACGGGGCGGCCCGAGTCGTCGGTCCACCGGATCGGTGGGGTCGGGAACGGCCCGGCCGCTTCCTCTGGATACCGTCGGTCTGTCATCTGAGCAAGGTGACACTGACGTGGGAGTTGAGCAGGACGAACTCGGCGACGGAGCCGATACGGATCTTGCCCATCGGGCTCTGCTCGCCGCCGCCCAGGACGATGCGATCGAAGTCCTCCGACTCGGCGATCTCGACCAGGCGGCTTCCCGGATGCCCCTCGACCTGCCTGATCTCGGCCGCCGGGAGGGCCCCTTCGACGACGTCCTCGACGGCCGCCGCTGTCTCGGTCACGGACCCCTCCCCGTCTGGATGCTCGAGTACGGCAACCGTGAGCTCGTCCCCAACCGACTGGACCCGCTCGACCGTCCGTTCGAGCGTCTCGAGGGAGGTAGAACCGGCCTGCAACCCGAACAGCACTTTCATGGCTCACCCTCGTTCGGCCCGCGCAAAAGGATTACTGCTCTCGAACCCACCCGGACCCGGGCAAAGCCCGTCACGCTTTTGCGGACCCGCTTGAAACAAGCGGTATGGACAGGGATCCGGCGGCCGTGAAGCCACCCGATCGCCGGGTCAGCGCCGGCCCCGAAGCGGTTCGTGACCTCCTCTCGGTTTCGCCCCGCGAAATCACCGAACGGGTTCCCGAGGACGTCCGGAAGTACGAGCGGTTCAAGAAGGTCGACGGGGCGACCTACGACCGGGTCAACGAGTTCCTCCGCGATCGAACGTACATCACGGCCCGGGAATGGGCCATCGCCCGCCTGTGTGCCGATTTCCGAACCGAGACCGGGGTCGAGATGACCAAGATCGGCGAGAACCTGCCGGAACTGGTCCCCTTCATGACCGACACGTATTCCCCGCAAGCGGTCAATCAGGCCCGCTCGGCGTTCGAGAACAAGGTCAGGATGGCCGGCGCGACCTTTCTCTACGGCGCGATGAGCGGTTTTTTCACCGCCGACGAACTCGACGAAGTGATGTACGAGGCGACGGAGGTCGCCAAGTTCCTCCTCGAGGTCGAGGGGGTCGACCTCGCCGTCGAGGAGGAACTCGAGGGCGAAGAACGGATCTCCTCGGTGATGCGGGAGGTCCGGGAGGCGAGCGAGGATCTCAGACGCGACGAACAGACCTGTCCGGATTGCGGGCACACCTTCGGCGGCGAGGAATAGGGCACGGTTCCACCAATCGGCAGCGGTTCAACGGACGTTCTGACCGACTGGGTCGCCGAATGACCCCTCCGCCTCCGTCGGATCTGCGCTCTCCCAGACGATCGACCCCCGGACCATCGTCATCTCGGGAAACACGCCAGTCATGCCCGCAAAGGGGGTCCAGTCGGTCTTGCCGTGGAGGTCCCCGCCCCGGATCTCCCGCTCGGCTGTCGGGTCGACCAGCACGAGGTCGGCGTCCGTTCCCGCCTCGATCCGCCCCTTTCTCGGGAGGCCGAATATCCGTGCTGGATTGCGGGCCGTGAGATCCCGCACGCGTTCGGCTTCGAGTCGCCCCGCTTTTACCTCGGCGAGCAGCAGGGGGAGGGCGGTCTCGACCCCCGGGACGCCGCTCGGGGCCGACCAGATGTCAGTGTCCTTCTGCTCGCGGGTATGGGGCGCGTGATCGGTCGCGATCACGTCGACGGTCCCGTCGGCGACGCGGTCGTACACCGCGAGTCGCCGGGTTTCGTCCCGGAGCGGCGGGTTCATTCGTCCGAAGGTGCCCAGGTCCTCGCAGTCGTCCGTCGAGAGGAAGAGGTGATGCGGGGTGACTTCGGTGGTGGCACCCGCCGCAGCGGCCTGATCGATCCCCTCGGGGGTGCTCGCGTGAGCGACGTGGAGTTGGGCGTCGCGTTCGGTCGCGGCCTCGACGGCTTGCGCGATGGCGACGACCTCCGCTTGCGGTGGCCGAAAATCGCTCCAGGCGGCCGGATCCTCCCGGCCGGTCACGCCTTCGTCGAAGTAACCGGCGTTCTCGGCGTGGACCGTCGTCACGACGCCCGCGTCGGTCGCCCGTTCGAGGGCCGTCTTGAAGAGCGACCCCTCGATTCCCATGTCGCCAGTCGAGTCCGCGAGAAAGACCTCACCCAGGGCGAAAAGCGGGCGGTCGAACAGTTCCGTGGGCTGCCAGTCCGGGGTAACCCCACCGTTGAGCCCCCAGTCGACGAGCGAATCCGCGGCGAACTCGGCTTTCCGGTCGAAACTCGCGCCGTCGACGGTCGGAGGATCGGTGTTCGGCTGGTCGACGACGGTCGTCACGCCGCCGGCCGCCGCGGCCCGACTCCCGGTCGTCCAGGTCTCTTTTTCGGGGAACCCCGGCTGCCGGAAGTGAACGTGGACGTCGATCATGCCCGGGAAGAGCCACTTGCCGCTCGCGTCGGCAAGCGTCTCGCCGGCCAGTTCCGCGCCGACCGCCGCGATGGTCCCGTCGTCGATCGCGACGTCCCGCTCGCGGCCGTCGGGGAGGGTCGCGTTCCGAATGACGCGCATGGCCCACTTTCCCCGGGGACGGGCCTAAAGGTGCCGGGAGTGGACTGACTGGCGAACCGGTCGTCGGTACCCGTGTCGGGCGACCGGGATCGAAGGGATGAATCCCTCACGACACCAAGCCAGCACATGGTTTCGCTGGGATCTGCTGCTCTGGACCCGTTTCCGCGGGTGGCCCGCTACAACTCGCCCTATCGGGCCCATCGGGACGGTCGGGCCATCGACCTCTACCCCGGCACCGAACGGGCCCCGAGCCCGGTCGCCGGGAGGGTCGTGGAGACCCGGACCACGAACGCGCCGAGCCGGATCTATGCCGCGGAGCACGATCACCTGATCGTCGTCGACACGGGCAGCGAACTCGCCCGAATCCTCCACGTCGACCCGGTCCTCGAGGCCGGTGAGACGGTGGAACTGGGGGAGACCCTCGGCACGCTCGTCCGTTCGGGATACTTCGCCCCGTGGGTGGACAATCACGTCCACCTCGGGTTCCGGGAGTACGGCACGGACCCGATCCGGGCGAGCGGCTCGCTACCGGTCGGGCTCGACGTGCCGATCGGCGGCGTCGCTTGGGACGGGACCGGCAGGGTTCGAGCGGTCGGCGACACGTACGCGATCCTCGATTCCCCCACGCACCCCGCACCGGGCGAGCGGTTTGTCGGCATCGCCGACGATTCGGGTCGAATGGTCCTCGACGGCGGGATTCCCCACTACGAGACCGGAGGCTTGCACTCGATGGGCGGCGACGCTGGTGGCGGACCGACTGTTCTCCTCGGGACCGAAATCGCCACCGGCTCCGGGACCGTCGAGTGGGCGGACGTGACCGTCCGGGCGAACGGCGAGGCGATCACTGGACTGTCGTTCATTCTCGGCCGGGAGGACACGAGTGCGAAACTCATCTGTCCTGACGTCGACTTCTCCGTCGACGAGTCCGTGACTGTCGAACTCGGCTGAGCGGGATCACTGGAACTCGATCGCTTCGCGGGTGACCGTTTCCCCGAACACCCACTCGGCGTGTTCGAGTGCGTAGTCCCGATGATCGGGGTCGACGTAGCCCACGGCGTCGGACACGAGGACGGGCTTGTAGTCCCGTAGCGCGGCGCTGCCTGCGGTATGAAGCACGCAGACGTTCGCGAGAGTGCCGACGAAGAGCAGGTCCTCGATCCCGTTTTTCTCGAGGAAGGTCTCGAAATCGGTCCCGTAGAAGGCGTCGTAGGTGTGCTTCTCGACGACGTGGTCGTCTTCCTCGACCGAAAGATCCGCGACGATCTCGGCGCCCCACGAACCTTCGAGGACGTGTTCGCCCCAGCGCTCGAACTCGTCGGTGTAGTGGGCGTCTTCGAACTGGTCAGGTGGGTGAACGTCCCGGGTGAAGACGACCTGGGCACCGGCCTCGCGGCTCCGCGAGACCAGCTGGGCGATCGGCTCGATAACCGCCTCACTCGCTTCGGCGTAGAGGGCCCCATCCGGGTGACAGAAGTCGTTTTGCATGTCCACGACCACGATGGCCGTCGCGGCAGGATCGAACTGCATGGCCGTCTGTACGCGTGGGAGCGGCAAAACCGTTGGTCCGATCCGCGCGCTGGTTGCCCCGGGCGGCAGGATTTTTAGGCCGCCACGCCCATCGGGAGACATGCGTCGGGCGCTCGCCGTCTTCGCCGTCGCCCTGCTTCTCGTCGGAGCGGGGTGTGTTTCCGCCCCCGCTCCGGCGGAACCGGCATCACCGGTGGCACCCGAGACGACGTCCCCGCCGCCTGGGACGGGAACGTCTACAACGCCCGATGGGACGCCCGCCTTCGATCCCACGCCAACCGACGACCCCCCGCCGGAACCGACGACCGACCGGCTCGGGTGGGAAGCCGGCTACTGGCACAACGAAACGCTGGCGGTGGACCCGAGTGACGGGCTCAACCGCTCGGAACTCGAGGCGGTCGTCGCGAGGGGCCAGGCCCGGGTCGAGGCGATCCGGAAACTCGAATTCGAGGACTCAGTCGAGGTTCGGATCATCGACCGGACCGAGTGGCGTAACCAGACCACCGGTGGGAGTGACCCATCAGACAACCAGACGCTCCACCAGGACGTGAAATTCGAGGCCCTCTTCTTCATCGGGGAGGGGGAAAGCGCCATCGGGCAGCAGGAGGAGAACCGGGCGACGGGCGTGATGGGGTACTACGCCCCGAGCTCGCACAGCATTACGATCGTCTCGGACAGCGGGCCGCCGCTGCAGATGAACGAAGTCACGCTGGCTCAGGAGCTCTTCCACGCCGTCCAGGAGGAGCACTTCGCGGTTTCGGAGTGGCACTATGACACCGAGGAGGCCCGCAACGCCGCCCTCGGTATCATCGAGGGCGACGGGAACTACGTCGATTATCTCTACGAACAGCGATATGCGGCGGATCTCGTGATGCCCGAGCGTACCGGCGGAGGTGGCGGGAGCGGCGGCGACCGGCATATCGGCTTGTTCGCCCTCCGCTACCAGCCATATAGCGACGGCCCGCCCTTCGTCGCCGGCATCCGCGAGGAGTCCGGCTGGGCGGGCGTGAACGCCGTTTACGAGAACCCCCCGGAGAGCAGCACGCAGACCATCCACACGGAGAAATACCTGCTCGACTCGCCGCTGACGGTGACGATCGAGGATCGCTCGACTGCTGCGTGGTGGGTGCCCGACCAGGGCGAGGGGAACATCGACCACGCGGCATTTGGCGAAGCGGGCCTGTACGCGATGCTCTGGTACCCGAGTTATGCCCGCACCGCCGAAACTGGAACGGCGACGGACGTCGTCATCCCCTACCGGCACTTCTTCCAGACCGAGAACGAATTCGACGCGTACAACTACGCCCACCCGACGACGACCGGGTGGAAGGGCGACAAACTGCTCCCCTACGTCCGCGAGGACTCCCCGAGTACGGACGAGACAGGCTACGTCTGGAAGATCGAATGGGCCACTGACGCCGACGCTCGCGAGTTCCGGGAGGCCTACCTCGAACTGCTCCGCCACCACGGCGGGACGGCCGTCGAGGGGAGCGAATCGGTCTACCGCATCTTCGAAGGTCCCTTCGAGGACGGCTTCTCGATCCGGCGCCAGGGAACGACGGTCACGATCGTCAACGCGCCGACCGTGAGCGAGTTGGACGCCGTTCGGGCGGGGGCCGGAAAATCCAGCTAGCGAGTCGGTTTCCAGAGCAGCCACCTGGTTTATTTCCGTGCCGCCCGTAGCAACAGCTATGATCGATCGCGCGCTCGTGCCGATGGACGATTCGGAGATGGCCGAACAGGCACTCCGGTACGCCCTCGAGTCCTACCCTGAGGCCGAGGTGACGGTCCTGCACGTCGTGGGGGAACCCTCGCCGATGATGGGCCAGGCCACCGAACTCGCGCTGGCCGATGACATCGAGACGAAAGCCAGGGAGATCGCCAAACCGGTGACCGATCGGGCGGCCGAGATCGCGGCCGAGTACGATACCGACATCGGGACGGTGATCGAAGTCGGCCATCCCTCCCGGGCGATCGTGAACCGGGCCGAGGACTACGACGTGGTGGTTCTCGGTGCTCACGGAGGGAGTCTCGCCGACCGGCTCCTGACGGGAAACGTCGCCGAACGCGTCTTTCGCCGCTCACCCGTGCCAGTCATGATCGTCCGGTAACGTGGCCCATTTGGGACCGGTCCGGTGATGCCGCCCGGGAGAGCAGGGTTTTTCGCCCGGGCCGTGGTAGGGCCACTATGCACACCCTCTGGAGGCGTCTCGGATGACCGACTTCGACATTATTTCGCCGGCGAAGATCGCCTCCGGCGACGCCACCGACGCCTACTTCGACCGGACCGTCGAGACCCTCGAGGCTGCCGGTCGGAACCCTCAGGTCGTCGCCGAGGTAACCGCCGATCAGTTCCCCGACGGCGAGTTCGAGCTCCTTGCCGGGGTCAAAGACGCCGTGGCGCTCCTCGAAGACCACCCGGTAGACGTCTGGGCGCTCCCGGAGGGGACCCTGTTCGACGGCGGGCCGGTCATGCGGATCGAGGGGAACTACCTCGATTTCGCCCGTTTCGAGACCTCACTGCTGGGTTTTCTCTCTCACGCGAGTGGAATCGCCACGAAGGCGTTGGAAGTCGCCGAGGCCGCGGGCGACACTCAGGTGCTGAGTTTCGGTGCGCGCCACGTCCACCCCTCGATCGCCGGCGTGGTCGAGCGTTCGGCACTCGTCGGTGGCATGGACGGCTTCTCGCACGTCGCTGCCGGCGAACTCATGGGCCGGGAGGCCGCCGGAACGATGCCCCACGCACTGTTGATCTGCTTCGGTCGGGGTAATCAGGAGGCTGCCTGGCGGGCCTACGACGAGGCCGTGCCGAAGGACGCCCCGCGGGTTGCACTCTGTGACACCTACTCCGACGAGGTGGACGAGGTTCTTCGGGCCGTCGAAACGCTCGGGGACGATCTCGACAGCGTCCGACTGGACACCACCGCCTCCCGGCGGGGGGACTTCGAACGGATCGTTCGCGAGACCCGCTGGGAACTTCAAGCCCGTGGCCACGATCACGTCGACATCTTCGTGAGCGGCGGCCTGGGGCCGGCGGACCTCCGAAAACTCCGCGAACACGTCGACGGATTCGGGGTCGGTGGGTACGTGAGCAACGCCGATCCCGTGGACTTCGCCCTCGACATCGTCGAGGTCGAAGGCGAACCGGCGGCAAAGCGCGGGAAACTCTCGGGGAAAAAACAGGTTTACCGTACCCCGGACGGTGGACACCACGTGACACTCGTCGACCGGGTAGGCCCCTCCGGGGGGACGGCGCTTTTGAAACCCGTCATCGAGGACGGGGTGGTTGTCAGGGAATTCGATCTCGACGCGGCCATCGATCGTGCCGAGCGCGACAGCGAGCGCGTGACTCCGTTCAGCGATCCCGGCGAGTGAGGTGCACGTCAGCCGGGGCAACCGAGGCCTGCACCGCGTCCCCGACCTCGAAACCCGCGGCGACTCCTTTGCCGACCGACGCGGTGAGCCGACCGAACCCCTGCCCTTCGAGCACGACGGTCGCCCCGGTCTGCCGGGTCCGGATCCTGGAGACCGAGCAGGGGATCGCGTTCTGGTCCTCCCCGGGGTCACTGCCCGCCGGTTCGAGATCGATGGCTTCCGGGTGGATCGCCACGGTTATGGGTGGAGACGGCGGCTCCCCTGCAGCCCGAAGTGTCGTGTCGCCCAGTTCGAGGACGGTCCCGTTACCGTTCGTTTCGACGACCGTCGCTGGATAGCAGTTCTCCATGCCGAGAAACTCGGCGACGAAGGCGTGTTCGGGACGCTCGAAGACCGCCTCGGTCGCCCCCTCGCGAACGAGATCGCCGTCTTTGAGGAGTGCCAACCGGTCCCCCACGATCGCGGCCTCGGCCTGATCGTGTGTCACGTAGACCACCGGGATCTCGAGGTCCGAGAGCACGTCCCGCAGTTCGAGCCGGAGTCGCCGCCGGATCGGGGCGTCGAGGCTCGAAAGCGGTTCGTCGAGAAGGAGCACAGACGGCTCGGAGACCAGCGCACGGGCCAGGCCCACCCGTTGGGCCTCCCCGCCCGAGAGGGTCCCGGGGTCGCGGTCGAGGAGGTGATCGATCTCTAGGAGTTCGGCCGTCGACTCGATGGACCCGTCCTCGCTCGCTCCGAACGCGAGGTTCTCCCGGACCGAGAGGTGGGGGAAAAGCGCGTAGTTCTGGAACACCATCCCCACCGAGCGCTCTTCCGGCGGTCGGGTGTCGATCCGGCGCCCGTCCACGAACACCCGTCCGGAATCGGGGGACTCGAACCCCGCCACGAGCGAGAGCAGCGTCGACTTGCCGCTCCCCGATGGGCCGAGCACCGCCGTGACCCCCGGCTCGACGGTGAGGGAAAGGGGGCCAAGCGTGAAGTCCCCGTACGTTCGTTCGAGTCGATCGAGTTCGAGAGTCATCGCGAACCAAAGGAGAGGCGGTTGCCGGCGAGCTGGAGAGCGAGCACGACGAGGAAGCCCAACGTCAGCAACACGATTACGAGGGGGCCCGTCGCGGCGATACCGTCCGAAATGAAGGTGACCCAGATTTGGGTGGGCATCGTCGTCGGGTGATAGGCAGTCATCATCGTGGCGCCGAACTCGCCCATCGCTCGGGCGAAGGTCAGGACGACGCCGGCGAGAATGCTGCCCCTGGCAAGCGGCAGGGAGACGAGCCGGAAGGTTTCGAGTGGGCCCTTCCCCAAACTCCTGGCCGCCTGTTCGATCTCCCGGTCGACGGCGGCGAATCCCGACCGCGCGGTGATCACGACGAAGGGCGAGGCGACAAAGGTCTGAGCCAGCACGATGCCGAGGTAGCTATCCGTGAGCGGAAGCCCGATCGACGCCGCGGCCGCGCCCAGTGGCGTGAACTGGCCGAATCCGGTGAGCAGCATGACGCCGCCCACCACCGGGGGCATGACCAGCGGGAGGACGACCAGCGCGTCGACGATCACCTTGCCCGGGAAACTCGCCCGGGCCAACACGTAGGCCAGTGGAACACCGAAAACCGTCGCGATGGCCGTGGAAACCGGTGCGGAGAGCAGCGAGTACTTGACGGCCGCGAGGACGCCCGGCTCGAAGAAGGCACCGAGTGTCAGCCCCTCTCCCCAGGTAAAAAACGAGACGAAGGGGTAGAGGAGGTAGACGAAAAGCACCGCCCCGAGGAGCGCGAAGACGCCGTTTTCGTGGAGCATTCGCCCGCCGAAGCCGTACTCGCCCCGGGAGATCCGCCTGACCGATTCGGCGTAGCTCATGGGAGCACCTCCGCGGGCACCGGGCCGTTGGGAGCCGGGAAGCGCTCGGTCACGACGAGTCCGTTTTCCGTCAGCAGGTTCGGATTTCCCAGCAGGTAGGACACGAACGCTCGCCCGGCCGCCGGATGCTGGGCGGTTTCCGGAACCGTCAGATTGTACAGCACCGGGGTCCCCTCGACGGTGGTCCCGTCCTCGGTGGTGTAGGTCGCCTCGGCGTACCGATCCGCGTACGCGGGGTTCGAGAAATCGAGTTCGTCCGGGAGTTCGACAAAGGGCAGGTCGTGATCGACGGCCATGTTCCTGTACACGATCGCGGCGGCCCGGTTTTTCGACTCGATACCGGCCAGCAGGTGTGGTTCGTTCGGGTCCACGACCAGGTTCCCGGCGAGGTCGTCCTCGAGCCCCGGTTCGTCGTAGTAGTCCGCTGCGAGTTCGAACAGCTGCACGGCCCGGTAGCCCAGCGGATCGAGATCCGGATCCGACATGGCGATTTCGGCGTCTGCCGAGCGGAGCACCTCGTACCATGGGTCCCCGGCCTCGAGGCGATTGCCGACGGCCGTTTCCGGTCCGTAGGCGATCACGAGGGCATTCGAGGCGAAGACGACATCCCACGGGGCGATCGAGTCCGGGAGTCGCGTGCGGAGCAACGAGGCGTCCGCGCTGACGATCACGTCGGGTCGCTTCTGGTCATCAAGGACCATTCGCATGACTGCGTTCGACCCGGTGAACTCCCCGCGGTAGCCGTACTCCCGATCGGCCTCGAAGGCCGGGCCGACCGTGGACTCGAAGAGCGTCGCGAGACTCCCGGCTGAGAGGACCGAGACGTCCGTTTGCCCGCCGAGACAGCCAGCGATCGCGCCGACGGTGCCAGCTCCGGTCGCGGCCAGAAACGCGCGTCTGGACAGTCCCTGCTCCCAATTTCGGTCCGGGTTGGCGGGGCCGGCGACTGGATCGCGACCGTTGGGGCGACGATCCACACTCATCGGGTAATGTAACGCTTTGTGGTTTATTTATACGTTTTCAGAAACCGTTGGAGGTAACAAAATCCCGTTTGGGCCCTCCAATACAACCAAAACCGTTTTCGAACCCCGCCCACCGAACGGCTTAGGAGGCTCCACGTCGAAAATCCGCCGGGTAGCGGACGCCCGACTCCCGTGTCCCGCGTGGACATGAGGAAAGTCCCCCCACCGCCGGACAGGCGATCGGGCACACGCCCGGGACGGGAGACCGTCGGGCCCTGGAACAGCAACGACACGGCTTCGCCCGACCGATGAGGTGCGCGAAGCCGCCGCGAGCACGGGTTTCCCCGGAAAGCGGCGGCGAGTTAACCCACCGAGGGTCGACGGCGGAGCATCGATGGAACGGCCATCCCTCGCCGGTGCAAGTTCGCGCGCACAAGGTAGTCCGGCTCATGGCGCGAACGCTCAGCCGAATGTCGGGTCGAAACAGAAGGGGGCTTACGACCCGCAACCCACGTTTTCGCCGTCGAGCGGCTGCGCTGACCCGACGGATGCCCCGCTCGGTAAGTCGACCTCCTGTCTGGGGGAGCGGCCCAACCTTTATCACCAGAAACCGGGCCAGTTCGGGCCATGTCCTGACCCCCGGCCCGGAACGGTTTCGCGGGAGCGCGGGACGCCGTTTCGGGCGACCAGCCCCGCCTGTTCGCCATTAGTCCGCGTTCGATTGCGCTCAGTCCGAGTTTGGATCCCGAATCTCGAGGTCCACCGTTCCGTCGACCTGGTAACGCTTCGTCAGCCCCGCGTCGATGCCGTACGCCACGTCGACGGCCAGATCGAGTGGCCAGTTGCCGAACCCGCGCACGTAACAGTCCAGGGTTACCGTGCCGTCACCGACCCGGCTGAGGTTCGGGATTTCGAGAACCCGACCGTCGGTGTCCGGATCGATCCCGTAGGAGATGGCGGGAAACGAGCCGGAAAACCCGCCGACATAGACCGACGGCCGAACTGCGGTCGGATCGCGGTTCCGGAACGTGACAGTCAGGTCGGTGAGCGTGGTTTCCCGCTGGTGCCACACAGAGAGTCGCACCGGGATCGGATCGCCAACACCGATGGGTCCGTACTGGAGGGACGTGGTCGCCACTCGATCGCTCCCGTCACGATAGGTGAGGTGGGTTTCCGAATCCTCCTCGCTCACCTCAGGGTTTCCCAGCTGCTCGGTTCCGACCGGGGCAGAACACCCCGCCAGTGCAGCGGCGCCGGTGACGGCGAGTCCCTGGACGAATCGTCTGCGATTCATGTGGTTGCTGGGTCCCGTGGTTTCTTAGTCACTGGCTTGGCTTCGACGCTCGTTTGACCCACTGGAAAACGAGAGCCACGCCGTGCAAAGTTGTGGACTATTTGCAGAACTGTCGAGCCCTCAATCGTGTTATCTGGTTCGAGGGCGGTCGAAACCCGATTCATCGACAGTATTGAAGCCCTTCTTTTCTTTCGTCAGATTAAAAACGATTCAGTATTGAGTGAATCGCACATGACAGGCGTTATTATCATTGGCGGTGGTCCCGCTGGGGCGAGCGTGGCGATCTACGCCGCCCGCGCGGGCCAGGAGACCCTGGTCTTCGACAAGGGCGGGGGCACCACCCGCGACGTGGAGACGATCGAGAACTTCTACGGTTTTCCCCACGGAACGACTGGCCCGGAACTCGTCGAACTCGGGCACGAGCACGCAGCGCGGTTCGGTGCGGAGTTCCTCGAAGAGGAGGTCATCCGCGTCGGGCAGGACGGCATGCGCTACAGTGTCGAAACGGAGAGCGGCGAGTGCACCGCCGAGGGACTCATCATCGCCACCGGCGGCTCGTACAAGACCCCCGGAATCGGGAACATCGAGGCGTTCGAAAACGAGGGAGTCTCCCACTGTGTGGAGTGTGATGCCTTCTTCTTCCAGGACCGGACCGTGGGCGTCGTCGGCGCGGAAAATTACGCCGGCAAGGAGGCCCTGCTCCTGCTCGATTACACGGACGATGTGACCCTCTACACCAACGGCGACGAGGTGACGATGGACGAGCAGCTTCAGGAGCGGCTCGAGCGCGAGGGCATCCCGATCGTCACCGATCCGATCGACCGGGTCGAGGGGAGCGGCGAGCTCGAACGCGCCGTCTTCGATGACGGCAGCGAGGTCGCCCTCGACGGGCTGTTCGTCGCCGTGGGACAGGCCGGCGGCCAGGACCTCGCCGAGATGCTCGGGCTCCCCACAGACGGGAACTACATCGACGTCGACGAGGAGCTCAACGCGGGGATGGAGAAGGTCTATGCGGCCGGGGACTGCATCGGCGGCAACCGGCAAGTCGCCTCCTCCGTGGGCGAAGGGGCCGACGCCGCGATCAACCTCCTCGAGGAGCTTCGCGGGGCGACCTACGTCGATTACTCCTGATCTGCCCGGTCGACTCGACGATTCTGTCCCGCCCACCGCGGAATGGTCACGTCTAAGGCGTCGCCTCAGCAAGAACAGGTGAATGCGCGAGGTGACACTGGGCGGCCTGATGGTCCTCGTCGCCGCGACGGGATTGGGGACACTCGCCATCTTCGGGAAGTTCGCGGAGGCGGCGGATTTGAGTCGCCCGACACTCCTCTTCTTCCGGTTCTCGCTCGGGGCGTTGATCGTCTGGGGCGTGTTACTCGCCCGAAACGACCTGACGATCCTTTCGGGACGCCCGCTCTACGCGACGGTGTTTCTCGGGGTGCTCTACGGACTGCTCACGTTGGCCTATTTCCGCGGGCTCTCCTATATGACCGCCAGCCTCACGGCGATCGTCTTCTACACGTACCCGATCTTCGTCTTCGGGCTGTCGGTCCCGATCCTGGACGAGCAGTTGAGTCGGGTTTCGCTTTCCGCACTGGGTCTCGCGCTCGCGGGGGTGGTGATGGTCATCGGGATCGACGCGAGTCAGGTGTCGTTACTGGGCATCGTACTCGTCACCGCTGCTGCTGCGGGGTACGGTATTTACAACGTCGCCGGTCGCATCCTCACGGCGGACACGGATCCCACACACCTCACCGCCCACGTGCTCGTGGTCACGGCACTGACCATCGGCGTCCGCTGGGGCATGGAGGGTTTCACCCCGCCCCAGACACCGACTCACTGGGGGATCATCCTCGGTATCGGCGTCCTGGGTACCGGGATCCCGCTTCTGTTACTCTACGAGGGGCTCGAACGGATCGAGGCCACGCATGCGAGCATTCTGGGCACGGCCGAGCCGGTCTGGACGGTGATTCTTGGGGTGACGATTCTCGACGAGACGCTCACGCTTCGGACCATCATCGGCGCGGTCCTGATTCTGGGCGGGGTGACGCTCGTCCAGACCTCCCGTGATCAGCGACAGTGGCTCCTCGCAAAAGTCGGCCTGCACTGATAGGGCCTTTTTGGGCTCGGCGGGTCTTTTCAGGGAACCACGACGATCGTGCCGAAGGGGACCTCGAGGACGGCGACCTCCTCGCCCGCTTCGGTCCGGTACTCTGTGGCCACGGCGACCATCTCCGAATCGATCTCGACGGTCGAGCCGTCGACTGACACCTCGACGGGCCCGCCCGAGTCGAGCTGGGCTTTGACCGTGTCCGGATCGGCGTCTTCGAGAGCGGTCATGATCGCGCCCGCCTCGTCCCGGAAGGTCGGGCCGATCTGGGCCTCGTCCGGATCGACGTCCGTGGCGACCGCTTCGAGGTCCGGTCGCCCGATGGACGTGCGGATCGGGGCCCCAACCGTCTCGCTCAGGTCGTAGGTGTCGACGCCGTGCTGTGGTTCCTCCTCGAAGTACAGCTCGACCCGCTCGAGGTCGGCGTTCAGGGCGATCCCCTGCTCGGACTTCCAGGCCCGGACCGTCCGGGCGGACTCGGCGATGTCCTCGCCGACGGTCGAGTCCCCGTCTGGGGTCTCCGTATCGGGCCAGTCGGCCAGATGGACGCTTCCCTCGGTCCCCGGCAGGTGATGCCAGATCTCTTCGGCGACGAAGGGGCTGAACGGGGCGAGCAGTCGGACGACTGCCGAGAGGGTTTCGTACAGGGCCGCCCGGGCGGCGTCGCGCTCGCCCGGCCGGCCGTTGTAGAGCCGACCCTTCACGAGTTCGACGTAGTCGTCGGCGAGGTCCTCCCAGACGAACTCGCGGAGGGCCCGGACGGCGGTGTCGAAGCGGTTCTCGTCCATCGCGTCGGTCATCTCCTCGGT
Organism: Halodesulfurarchaeum sp.; assembly: GCA_034520565.1. Lineage (GTDB taxonomy): Archaea > Halobacteriota > Halobacteria > Halobacteriales > Halobacteriaceae > Halodesulfurarchaeum. The sequence goes on along the minus strand of JAXHNL010000002.1, from coordinate 81,884 downwards.
GACGCCAGCGAGCCGGTCGAGGATCCAGCGATCGGTGTCCCGATAGGCCGGCGCGTTGATGTCGGGCGTGTCCGCATCGAGGTGCCCGCTGGCGAAGCGGAAGACGTTCCAGAGCTTTGTCAGGAACCGCGAGGCCGCGGTGACCTCCTTCCACTGGAACTGGACGTCGGCCCCCGGCTGTCCGCCGACGGCCATCGCCTGGCGGAAGGCGTCGGCGCTCTCCTCCTCGAGCACCTCGTCCGGCGAGACGACGTTCCCCCGTGATTTGGACATCTTGTTCCCGTCGGGGCCGAACACCATCCCGTTGATCAGTGCGGTGTCCCACGGTTTCTCCTCCTCGAGCGCCGCGGTCCGAAGGAGGGTGTAGAACGCCCAGGTGCGGATGATGTCGTGGCCCTGCTCGCGGAGCGCCACGGGCTCGAAGGGCTCTGCCGGCCAGCCGCCGACGTGCATCGCCGAAATGGAGGAGTCCATCCAGGTGTCCATCACGTCGGTCTCGCCGGTCCACTCGCTCGCCCCGCACTCGGGACACTCCCCGACGGCCGGTTCGCTTTCGGTCGGTTCGACCGGCAACTCCTCGACGTCGGCGATCTCCCAGTGGCCACAGTCCGCACACTGCCACGCGGGGATCGGGGTCGCGAACACGCGCTGGCGGGAGATGACCCAGTCCCAGCTCATGCCCTCGGTCCACTCCTCGAGGCGGGCGTACATGTGCTCGGGAATCCACTCGACTTCCTGGGCCTTTTCGAGGATCTCCTCCTGCCGAACTTCGACGAACCACTGGTCCTTCGAGAGGATCTCGATCGGGGTGTCACACCGCCAGCAGACCCCGACGCTTTGTTCGACCGGTTCGCTGTCCACGAGCAGCCCCGCCTCGTCGAGGTCGGCAGGGATCTGCTCCTTTGCGGCCTCGATGGATAGCCCCTCGTACTCCCCGGCGAGGTCGTTCAGGTGGCCGTCCTCGGTAAGCACGGCGCGGAGGTCGAGGTCGTATTCGGCCCACCAGTCAACGTCCTGTTTGTCCCCGAAGGTGGAGATCATCACGGCGCCCGTCCCGAAGTCGGGGTCGACTTCCTCGTCGGCGATGCATTCGACTTCCTGGCCGACCGGCGGCACCTCGAAGGTGTCCCCGATGCGGTCCGCGTAGCGCTCGTCCTCCGGGTGGACTGCCACCGCTCCCGCAGGCCGCGAGCAGCTCCGGTCGGGTCGTCGCGATCTCGATCTCGTCGTTGTCGATCCCGGGGAACGTGATGGTGTAGAGCGTGCCGTCCCGGTCCTCGGTTTCGACCTCGGCGTCCGCGATCGCGGTCTGGCAGCGGGGACACCAGTTGACCGGATGCTCGTCCCGGTAGACGTAGTCCTTTTCGGCCATCTCGACGAAGGAGCGCTGGGTCTTCCCCCAGTAGCTCGGGTCCATCGTGCGGAACTCCTGATCCCAGTCCTGGGAGAAGCCGAGCCGGCGCATCTGGGTCCGCATGGCGTCGATCTGGGTCTCCGTGTGATCGACGCACATCTGGCGGAACTCCTCGCGGGGGACGTCGGTTCGGTGGATGTCCTGGTTCTCCTCGACTTTCACCTCGGTCGGGAGGCCGTGACAGTCCCAGCCTTGCGGGAAGAGAACGTCGCCGCCCTGCATCCGGCGATACCGGGCGAGGAAGTCCATGTAGCACCAGCCAAGCGCGTTCCCGATGTGGAGGTTGCCGGTCGGGTACGGTGGCGGGGTGTCGATCACGTAGTCGGTGGCGCCGGTGTCCTCGTAGGCGTACACCGACTCCTCGAGCCAGTAGTGCTCCCACTCGGATTCGATCCGCTCGGGCTCGTAGTTCTCGGGAATGTCCTGTGTCATGAGTACTCATGGAGTCGTCGCTTTTCGAACCAAACCACACGAGAAGCGCGTGCAGTTCTGCCCGCGAGTCTACTCACGTACTACCGCGACGACGCGCATACTGGGGTGGAGGTGTGTCTCGGTTGATAAAGATTGCTCTCCACCACGTCTCCCACGCGAATCGCCCGCACGTTTTTTAGCCGAGCCGAAAAAACCGGAAATCTTTTCTAAATTAGGGGTGCCTAATTCTAGCCATGCACCGTCGCCGATTCCTGCAGACTGGCGCCGCGACAGCGATAACCGGAGTGCTGGCTGGCTGTGCGAGTCCGGACGAGGACAGCGAGACCGGGACGACAGCGGATGAAAATGGGACCACGACCGAGTCCGACTCCACCGCATATTCGGTGTCGATGCCGCCCGTCGGGGAGGTCACCTTCGACGCCGTTCCCCAGCGGGCGGCAGTCTATTGCTCCGGCTACGCCGATATGCTCGTGGCGCTCGGTCACGGTGACGCGATCGCCTCGGTGGGCCAGGTGAGCCGCTTTCACACTACCGGCTACGAGGAACTGGGCGTCGAAGTCGAGACCGACGAGATCGCCGATCTGGTCCAGCAGGGGGTCTCACGGGAGACGTTCCTCTCGATCGACGCCGACGTCCATCTCATGGATCCGAACTGGCTGATCAACGTCTTCGACGGGATGGACGAGGACGATGTCGAGCAGATCGAGGAACGGGTCGGCCCATTCTTCGGCAACACGATCTTCCGGCGGACCGACGAGTGGCACGATTACGAGTATCTCACGATGTACGAGGCCTTCGAGAAGGTCGCTTTCGTCTTCCAGGAGACCGAACGCTACGAGGCGTTCGAAGGGTTCCACGACGACGTCGTCGATTCGGTCGCCGAGGAGATCCCGGCGGCGGGTCCCCAGGCCGCTCTCGTCTGGGGCGGGAGCGACGAGCCGACCGCTTTCTCGCCCTACCGGCTCGACGGCCAGGGCGCGAACAAGAAGGCCTTCCACGATCTCAACGTCCAGGATGCCTTTGCGGACTCCGGCGTGGAGGGTCTCAGCACGGGGACTCGCGCAGAGATCGACTACGAGACCCTCCTCGAGGTGGACCCCGAGGTGCTCTTCGTGCGGGGCCACGAGGCAAAGACCCAGAGCGAGTTCGAGGAGAGTGTCCTCGCGTTTATGCAGGAGCACGAGACGGCCAGTCGGATCACCGCCGTCGAGGAAGGAGCGGTCTACCGGGGCGGTCCGATCTACCTCGGGCCGATCCAGCACCTCTACCTCCTCGAACGGTTTGCCACCCAGCTGTACCCGGAGCGGGTCGACACCCCGCTTTTCGACCGGGACGAACTTTCCGGCATCATCACGAACTGATCGATCGGCACCCCAACTGAACCGCTCCACCCACCTCATGTCCCACCGCGTCCGAACCGCCGTCACCCCGGATTTCGACGGCACCGTTCTCGGGATCGCCGTCGCGAGTGTCCTCCTCGTGGTCGGGGCGGGACTGGTCCAGTTGCGATACGGCGCCTTCGAGATGAGCTTCGAGACGACCGTGCGGGCCCTCTTCGATGAGGCCGTCTGGACACGATCCCGCGTGCTCGCGACGATCGTCCTCGGGGACTCACTCGCCGGTCGGGTGGGACTCGCTGCCGATCTCGCCGACCTCTCGAACGCCACGATCGTCGTCTGGACGATCCGGATGCCCCGGGTGGTCGTGGGGGCGTTCGTCGGGCTCAACCTCGCCATTTCGGGGGCCATCTTCCAGGCGATTACCCGCAACGAACTCGCCAGTCCGTACGTGCTGGGCGTCTCCGCCGGCGCGGGGGTCGCCGTGGTGTTCACGATCGTCTTTTCGCTCGGGGCCGCCCTCCTTCCGATCGCGGCGGTGATCGGGGGCTCCGGTGCGTTCCTGCTCGTCTACCTCGTCGCCTGGCGAGGCGGGACCACGCCCGTCCGCCTGATCCTCGCCGGCATCGTCGTCGCCACGATCTTCAACAGCCTCCAGACGGGGCTTTTCTACTTCATCGACAGCAACGGGGCGATGCGCACTGCCGTCTCGTGGCTCGCCGGCTCGCTCGTCGGGGTGGGATGGGGGGCCGGTCGAATCGTCGTCGTCCCGTCACTGCTCATCGCGCCGCTCGCGCTCCTCTCGGCCCGCCACCTCGACGTGCTCCTGCTCGGGGAGCGGACGGCCCGGTCGCTGGGCATGTCCGTCGAACGGGCGCGATTCGTCCTCTCCGCGCTCGCCATCGTCGCCGCGGCGGTGTCGGTAGCCGTCGCGGGACTCGTGGGCTTCGTCGGCCTGGTCGTCCCACACGTCGTGCGGACCTTCGTCGGCAGCGATTACCGGCGCCTGATCTCGGGCTGTCTCTTTGCCGGCCCCGCCCTCGTGGTCACGGCGGACGCGGTGGCCCGGCTCGGGATCCCCGGGACCCAGGTGCCCGTCGGGGTCGTCACCGGCCTCATCGGCGGGCCCTACTTCCTCTACCTGCTCCGCCGGACCGACTCGCTCTCGGAGTTCTGATCATGTCACGACACCAACCTACACGGACGGCGGCGCTCGGAACCGAATCGATCGAGAAGCCGGCGATCCGGGTCTCGGACCTGCAACTCGGGTACGGCGAGGAGATCGTCGTCGACCTGGACCGCCTGGTCGTTCCCCGCGGCGAGGTCACCGCGCTTGTCGGACCGAACGGCTCCGGGAAGTCGACGCTCCTGCGTGGGTTCTCCGCCGAACTCGAACCCGAGGCGGGGAGCGTCCTGCTGCATGGACGCGCCGTGCAGGAACGCTCGCCGAAGGCGCTCGCCAGGGAGCTGGGACTGCTCGATCAGGAGAACACCGCCCCGGGGGATCTGACCGTCGAATCGCTTGTCACCCACGGCCGCTATCCCCATCGGCGCTTCCTCTCGACTCTCGAGGCGGCCGACCGGCGGGCCATCGACCGGGCCATCGAGCTCGCCGGCGTCGAGCATCTCCGCGAGGAACCGGTCGCCGAGTTGAGCGGGGGCCAGAAGCAACTCGCGTTCGTCGCGATGGTCCTGGCCCAGGAGACCGAGGTCCTCCTCCTCGACGAGCCGACGACGTACCTCGATCTCCACCACCAGATCCGGGTTCTCGAGGTCGTTCGACAGCTCAACCGGGACCGTGAGGTGACCGTGTGTGTCGTCCTGCACGACCTCCAGCAGGCCGCTCGCTTCGCCGACTACGTGGTCGCCCTTCAGGACGGGCAGGTGTACGACTGGGGGCCACCCTCGGCGGTGGTCGACGAGGCGTTGCTCGCTGAGGTTTTCGACGTGGAAGCGAAGGTGAGTAACGGGGACGTGCCACGGATCGAACCACGTCGGGCCCTGGAGTGAGATCCACCGGGCTTCGGTCGGAACCGGGAGAGACCCTGGCGTGAAATCCGTCGGGCTTAGGGCATTTCCCCACGTCGTTCGATCAATGACCGGACGAGTCCTCGTGACCGGCGCGACTGGAACCGTCGGATCCACGGTGGTTCACGCCCTCGAAGCCGAGACCGCGACCGTCAGGATCGCGTCTCGACGCCCCGAGGAGGCGGGGGAGGAGTTCGCCGCCGACGTGGAGGCCGTCGAGTTCTCCTTTTCCAGGCCGGAAACCTGGGGCTCTAGCCTCGGCGGTGTGGATGCAGTCTTCTTGCTGCTGCCCCCTGGTACGGGCGTGGATCCGATTCGTGAATTCGTTGACGCGACCGCACGCGTCGGCGTCGAACACGTCGTGTTTCTTTCGGTCCTGGGTGCCGAGGCGGTTCCGGTGCTGCCACATCGGCGGATCGAACGGCACCTTGCTGCCACATCCGTCCATTTCACGCATCTCCGTGCGGCCTACTTCGCTCAGAACCTCCTCGAGATTCATCGACCCGAAATCGTCGACCGCGACGAGATCTTCGTCCCCGCCGGGGACGGCGCCATGGGCATCATCGACGCTCGGGACGTCGGGCAGGTCGCGGCGACGGCCCTCGTGGAACCGGAACACCGGAACCGGGCCTACACGCTCACGGGCCCGGAGCCGGTTTCCTTTTTCGAGGTGGCACGCGTGGCGAGTGACGTCCTCGAGCGGGAGATTCGGTATGCCGACCCCTCCGGAGTTCGATTCGCCCGCCGGATGTACGCCCGGGGGGTTGCACCCACGCTGATCGCGTTCATGATCGCCGAATATTCGGTCACGCGTTTGGGGTGGGCGTCGCGGACGACCGACACGGTCCAGCACATCCTCGGTCGGGAACCACGAACCGTCCGCGAATTCTTCGAGGATCACCGTTCCGATCTCCAGGCCGAGTGAGGGCTCCGAAACACCGCGGGGAGTCGAATGGTCGAATCGCAACCATAACGGTCGCTCCGTGAGAGAGATGTGACATGGAACTGGGCGTCATCGGACTCGGACGGATGGGACAAATCGTGGTGGATCGGGTACTCGCGGACGGGCACGACGTCGTCGCCTTCGACATCGACGAGGGGGCCAGGGCAGACGCCGCGAACGCGGGCGCGGAGGTCGTCGAATCGGTCCAGGCGATCCCGAAGGTGCTCGACTCGCCCCGGCACATCTGGCTGATGGTTCCGGCCGGGGATCCGGTCGACGCCACACTCGACGAACTCGACCCGCTGCTCGACGAGGCGGACGTCGTCGTGGACGGGGGCAACTCCAATTTCCACGACTCGATCCGGCGGGCCGAGCGGATCGACGCACAGTATCTGGACTGTGGGACGAGCGGCGGCCCGGCGGGGGCCGAAGTCGGCTTCTCGCTCATGGTCGGCGGTCCGCAGGAGGCCTACGACTCACTCGAACCGGTCTTCGACGCGGTCGCGACCGGTCGCGAGGGCCACGAGCGCATGGGTCCATCCGGGGCGGGCCACTACGTGAAGATGGTCCACAACGGCATCGAGTACGCGCTCATGCAGGCCTACGGCGAGGGCTTCGAGCTGCTCGCGGAGGGTCGCTATGACTTCGATCTGGAGGCCATCGCCCGGACCTGGACGAACGGCGCGGTCGTCCGGTCGTGGCTCCTGGAACTCGCCGAGGAGTCCTTCCGCGAGGAGGGCTCGGATCTCGGTGACGTCGCCGATTACGTCGCCGGCGGTTCGACCGGCACCTGGACGGTCCAGGAGAGTCTCGAACAGGAGGTGCCCCTGCCGCTCATCTACCAGGCCCTCGCGGAGCGCTTTTCCTCCCGGGCGGGTCCGCGGCTCTCCCGGCAGCTCGCGAATCGGCTCCGGTACGGGTTCGGTCGTCACGAAGTCAAACGGCAGTAACCGGGGCCAGAACCGCGCCGACCGGAACGCCCAAAGTGGCGTCACTCCTTCCGTGTGTCAATGCCACGACCAGGGAGCGAGGATGTCCAACCGCCCGGCCCCGCCGGCGAGATCGTCCAGGCTGAAATCCGGGCCGACGGCGGCGAACCGGCCCTGACCGACCAGCCGATCGAGGCGAGTGCCCCTGCGGATTTCGGGCTGGTGCAGGTCTGGTGGGGCGACGGCAAGGGCAAGACCACGGCCGCGATGGGGATGGGCATGCGGGCCGTCGGCCACGGCTACCGGGTCCACCTCCTGCAGTTCATGAAGGGCGGGACCCAGACCGTCGAGGACACCCGCGGGGAGTACAATGCGATCGCGGCGTTGCCGGGGTACACCTACGAGAATCTGGGCCACTACGGCTGGCACCACCAGGGAGTGGGCCCGGACGAGGACGAACACGCGGCGAAGGCACAGGCGGGCCTGGAGCGGGCCCGGGAATTGCTCGACGCGGCTGGGAAGGCGGATCTCACCGGCCCGCTGGATCTCGACGGTCCGCCGGAGGACGGCGTCCACATGCTGATTCTCGACGAGATCCTCTACGCCGCCAATCGGGGGTTGGTCGATCCGGCGGCGGCGGTCGATCTGATCGAGTCGAAACCGGACGGCCTCGAACTGGTGTTGACCGGCGGCCACGAGTCACCGGACTACCTCGAGGGCCACGCCGACCTGATCAGTCACGTCAGCCTCGAGGCCCACCCCTTCGAGGCGGGGACGCGGGGCCGCAAAGGAACCGAATACTGATTCTGGGACTGTTCGAGAAGGGTCGCGGGACGGATTCAGGCCAGAAAGCCGCCGATTGCGCCGCCGATCGCGCTGTCGATGGCCAAAAAGAGCGCGACGGTGACCGCGAGGAGGAACACGCTGCCACCAGCCAGCGGCCCCAGGATTCCGAAGCCGAGCGAGCCGACGATCGTCACGAGCAGGGCGAGCAGGAGCGAGAGGACGATCCCGCCGATGGCCCCGGCCAGGAGGCCGTGCCACGCACCGCTCCAGGTGCCTTCCGCGGCGAGATAGCCGGCGACGAAGCCGCCGATCAGCCCGGCAGCCAACTGGCCGATTCCGGGAATCAGCAACCCGACCACCCCGACTACTATCTCCACGAGAAAGCCGATGCCGACCGCTTTCCAGTTCGTCATCGGCGGACCTTCGGGGTGGTCGCGCCGGGTGATCTCGACTGCGATCGGGAGCCACGAATCTCGGTCATTGAGATGGATTGGTCCGGGGATGCCAAGAGCCCGTTGCTCGCGACCGGCTGGCCTACTGGGCGAGGTAGCCGCCCTCGACCCCGAGGGCCTCGCCGGTGACGAAGGAGGCCTCGTCGCTGCAGAGCCAGGCGACCGCGTCGGCGACCTCCTCGGGCTGGCCCAGCCGGTTCATCGCGTGCCGTCCCTCGATCATCTCTCTGAGTTCGGGGTCGCTGGTGATCCCGCCCGCCTCGAGCAGCGGCGTCTCGATGAATCCGGGGCAGACGGCGTTGATCCTGATCCCGGTCTCGCCGTTCTCCAGGGCGGCGGTCTTGGTCAGGCCCAGCAAGCCGTGCTTTGCGGCGACGTAGCCGGATGCGCTGGCAAAGCCGACCTTCCCGAGGATCGAGGAGTTGTTCACGATGGCCCCGCCGCCGTTCTGGGCCAGCATCTGCTCGATTTCGGCGCGCATGCAGTTGAACACGCCCACGAGGTTCACGTCGATGACCGTCTGCCACTCTTCGGGGTCGGTCTCCTGTACCGGTGCCTGCGGCCCGCCGATCCCGGCGTTGTTGAAGGCACAGTCCAGCCGGCCGAATTCTTCGACGGTCGTTTCGACCATCGCTTCCGTCGACTCGGGGTCGGTCACGTCGGCCTCGACGAAGATGGCTTCGCCTCCCCTGTCTTCGATCTGTTCGACGGTCTCCTGGCCGCCCTCGCGGTCCACGTCGGCGACGACGACTTTCGCGCCCCGCTCGGCGAAGGTTTCGGCGGTCTGGCGGCCGATTCCCGAACTGGCGCCGGTCACGAGTGCTACCTTGTCGGTAAGTGATACCATCACAGTATTTACGCGGGAAGGCGGCTAACCCTTTGTGGTCGGGTGTGGGAACCGGGAGAAGAGTTCGATCGATCGACGGGGGTTACGGGGCGGCTTCGTAGGTCACGGTGACCTGGGTCTGGACCGAGACCGGGCCGGCGTCGATTTCGGTGCTACTCTCTGCGACTCCGCCGGCGGCAGTCTCGTAGCGGACGATCGGCGAGTGGTAGGAATCGGTCGTGATCTCGCTCGGGCCGGTGATGGTCAGCTCGGACTGGGTCGCGAGGGTGTCGGCCTGGGATCGGGCCTGCTCCATCGCGGCCACGAGGGCCTCGTTCCGGAGTTCGTTCCGGGTCTGTTCGGTGAGCGTGTAGCGGACGTTCTGGACCTCGGTGGCGCCGCTTTCGACGGCGGTGTCGATGGCCGAGCCGACCTGGTCGAGGTCGGTTATCTCGACTTCGAGGGTCTGGCGGGCGTAGGCGACGCGTTCTTCGGTTCGCTCCTCGGTGGGCCCGGTGGGTCGTTCGACGCGTTCGCCGATGCGGTAGTCGGTGGTGCGGATGTCCTCGTCGGCGAGACCCATGGCGAGCAGGGCCTCGGTGACGCTGGAGACGTTGTTCGCGACGTCGGTGCGGGCGGTGTTCGGGTCATCGGCGGTTTTCTGGACGACGATGCGGAGTTCGGCCTTGTCGGGGTCGGCACTCTCGGAGCCCGTGGCCGAGACGGTGATGGTGCTGTTCGGGGCTGGTTTGTCGATGTCGGTTGTCTGGTTGGGCGATGCGTTCTGGTCGGAAAACGCCATTGCGACGCCGGCGGTGCCGGCTCCGGCGATCACGGCGACCGCGATCGCGACGGCGAGGATTGTTCCACGATCCATATTGGACACGTGGAGCGTGAGGATGGTATAAACGGCGTAGCGTCAAACGGCTGTTTGGGGCTTCTCGCGAGTGTGCGTGTGGTTTTGGTAATTGGACAGGGAATTTTCGGTGGGGTTTCTGGTGGGGTGTGGGATTTGTTGTGGTCCATATTGCAATCCTGCAAAGAAGACAATGACTCCGAAAAGCCCCCTCCCGCTCGCGCCCGCTCGCCGGGATATCACTCCTTCGCGTTGCTCAGTCGTGATAGTGCCCGCCGAGTCGAACGCGACCGGTCGGCCCCTTTGGAATTCCCGCCCAACTCAATGTTTTCTGCCGACCACGTCGGTTGTCTGGTCAGGGCTTGGAGTGAGTCAGAACGGTTAAACACGTCGACGGTGGAATGGAAGATGAGGGCCCGTAGCTCAGTGGACAGAGTCCTTGGTTCCGGACCAAGATGTCACGGGTTCAAATCCCGTCGGGTCCGTGAGTTCTCCGAGCGAAGCGAGGAGTACGAACGGACGGCGACGTTTTCCTGCGACCGAAGGGAGCAGTGAAAACGTTCAGGGATTTGAGCCCTGGAAGACGAGCGACCTTCGGGAGCGAGTCTTCCTCTGGTTCAAATCCCGTCGGGTCCGCTCAGGTTCCTTCGGAACACTTCGCTCCCCCGACGACCTCCCGCTCACTGCGTTCGCGGGAGTCCCGTCGGGTCCGTAACATTTTCGGGAATGAGATGAACACGAGAAGGCGTCGACTTACTTTTAAACCCCGCTCTCAACCCGCGAGTGAGTTCGTTCGATTTGGGTTTGGGGGTCGACGACATCTTGCGATTCGCCTATGAACACAATATAGTTCCGGACAGAAATAAATTTGGGTGAACTTAAGCAAAGACTTGGTTGGTTGGGCAAATAATTAAAATCGGGAATCTGATAATTCTGGGAGACTCAGATATATTTTGCGGGAAAATCTGTGATTGCTTGAGGATGTGTCTTTACTACAACTCGGCGATACCCTCTCAATATGGAAATCTCCGACCCAACAGAATTCGAGGAACTTGAGCCCCAGGACGTTCGAGAATATTGGTCAGATGAAGCCCGTGATTTCACCCCATGGTTAGCGAAAGCAATCGAGACCGAAGACGTGTCGCACTTAGAAGATGTCCTTCGCCTCGATCTGGAGGTCGTTGAAACGGAGAAAAGTGTCGGTAAATATAACGTCGATATCGTTGCGAATACGGTTGACGACGGCCGTGTCGTCGTGATCGAAAATCAGCTTGGGTCGTCTGATCACGACCACCTCGGAAAATCTATTGCCTACGCGGCGGGGGTGGATGCTGATATCATCGTTTGGATTTCGCCGAAATTCAACGACGAACATCGCGATGCGTTCCAATGGTTAAATCAAAACAGTCGGGAGGGAATCGATCTCTTTGCAATTCGGCTCGAAGTCTGGCGAATTGGGGATTCGAGGCCTGCAGTCCGGTTAAATCCGGTCGAGGACCCCAGTGAGTGGAAGGAGAAAGCAAAGCGAACCGAAGGAGAACTGACAGAGACGAAAAAGCTCCAGGAAGAATATTGGACTGCGTTTCGCGATCTTATCGAGGCCGAGGATACTACCCTGCGCCCTCGCAAACCGAAGCCTCATCACTGGTATAATAACCCAATCGGAAAAGCAGACTGTAAACTCCAATTTACGGTAAACACCGTCGAAAACAGTCTGTACACGCACTTGATCATCAGAAAGGATCCCGAAATTTACCAAGCACTGGAAAGTGAGAAGGACGAAATCGAAGCCCAGATAGGTGAATCGTTGATTTGGAGCCCCCCGGAAGACGCGAAAGGTGAGAGTGAACGGGGAAAAATTACGCTACGCCGGGATGGGGTCTTGTCGAGGAAAGACGAATGGAAGGAGTACCAAAATTGGATGCTAGAAACCGGAGAGCAGTTCTATAATACGTTCTACGACCGGATTCAACGTTTCTGAGGACCTCGACTCCAACTTAGTCTTAAGAACTCCTGTAAACGCAGGTTAGTAGTTATTGCGTCAAGTCGTCCTGAATTTGGGAAAACTGATCCAATGCCGCTTCCAGATTCTCTGTGATGTCTGCAGCAAGCACTTCCGGCTCTGGGAGGTCCTCGACGTCCTCCAGACTGTCATCTTTAAGCCAGAAGATGTCCAGATTAGCCTTGTCACGTTCCATTAATTCATCGTAGGAGAATGACTTGAACCGTTCAGTTTCCTCGCGTTCGTGGCGATTCTCCGGGTTGTAGGATTCGATGAAGTCCGTCAGGTCATCGAACGTGAGGGGGTCACGCTTTCGCGTGAAGTGCTTGTTCGTCCGAAGGTCGTAGATCCAAAGGTCCTCCGTCCAGGGGTCAGCCTGGGCTGGTTTCGCGTCGAAGAAGAGAACGTTCGCTTTCACGCCCTGGGCGTAGAAGATACCCGTCGGCAGGCGCAACATCGTGTGGACATCGAATTGGTTCAGCAGTTTGCGGCGAACGGTCTCCCCAGCACCGCCTTCGAACAATACGTTGTCCGGAACGACGATGGCAGCAGTGCCACCGATTTTGAGGAGTGTTTTAACATGTTGCAGGAAGTTTAGCTGCTTGTTGGACGTGGTCGCCCAGAAATCGTCTCGCTCGTAGGTCAGCGATTCCTTTACAGCCTCGCCCTCGGCACTCATCACGGTGACACTGCTTTTCTTGCCGAATGGAGGATTCGTCAGGATGAGATCAAAGCGCTCGCCTGGGTCAGTCCGGAGGCTGTCATCGACGACAATCGGACTTTCCTGGCCGTCGATCCCGTGGAGATAGAGGTTCATTACGGCAAGACGCGCCGTGTTGTCGACGATCTCCCACCCCTTGAAAGCGTCGTGTTGGAGGAATTCCTTCTGTTGTTTATCGAGCTGGTGGTTCTCGACGATGTAATCGTGAACCGAGAGGAAGAACCCGCCAGTACCACACGCGGGGTCGCAGATTTCTTGATCCGGCTCTGGTTGAACTGCCTCTACGACTCCTTTGATAAGTGGTCGGGGGGTAAAGTACTGACCGGCACCGCTCTTGACGTCCTCGGCGTTCTTCTGTAGGAGTCCCTCGTAGATCTCACCCTTCACGTCGACGTCCATTCCCGACCAGTTCTCATCGTCGATCATCAACACGAGCCGACGAAGTTTCGCGGGGTCCTGAATCCGGTTCTGGGCTTTGCTGAAGATGACGCTCAGCAGCCCACCTTGTGTCCCGAGTTCTTGGAGAATCGTCCGGTAATGGCTCTCCAATTCCTCGCCGTCTTTTTCGACAAGACTTTGCCAGTTGTATTCGTCTGTAACCTGGGATTCCTCTTGGAATCCTATCTCCATCAACTCCTCGTCCATCTTGAGAAAGAGGAGATAGGTTAGCTGTTCTACGTAATCACCATAACTCACGCCATCGTCCCGGAGAACATCGCAGTAGTTCCAGAGCTTGGTTACTAACTGGTTTGCCTCATTTCCCATCACTAATCACCCCTGAAAGCGTAACTTGTTCACCTGATTTGGACTTTCCATCTACTTGTTCTTGACTTTGCTTTGCTTTCCCAGCATTCGAACGTTGTGAAAGTAAATTGCCTTCGAATGCCTGTTTAAGTATTGATTGCCGCAACTGATTTCCTTTATTTATTAAATAAGAGCTTGTTTTTTGTGTTTCCTGTAGGATAGATTGTTGACGTTCTATTTCAGATATTATCTGTTTTTGTTCATTTTTTGGCGGTAATGGAAATGTGAAATCCCTAAGACTCACAGATGACAGATTTGGTTGTAATGTTTTTGAACTATCATCTTCAATCAGCGATTTGAAATAACTAGATTGTAAAAAATATAGCGGAAGTTCGATTTCATTTTCATCTAAAGATTCTATTAAAGCAACTCGCTGATTTAAAAGGCCCCTTTCCTTATCGCCAGGATACTTACAAATTTTAACCCGATTTTTTGTTATTGGACGAGTGAGTGCCAATAACAGTGACCCAGGTTCCACACGTCTTCTCGGATGTTCATCTAAAAACTCCTCTGCCAAGTGGTCAGAATGACTTTCTTTGAACTCATTGTGTGAAACATTACCTATCTTAATGACTGGAACACCACTGGTTTTGAAATCACTACTGGAAAATGCTTTGCCAGGAACTACATTATAAAATTCTTTTAGTGGACCAGTGTCCCAATGACTTGGAATTGTCCAGTTAGATTTCTCATCAACATCTACATAAGCTGAGTCAATATTTTGTGATCGCCTCCATTTTTCTGTTAATAGCCCTTGGATTGCTGCATTGAATATCACAGTCCAGTATTGTTCTAGCCTTTGCTTAGCATTTTCAAGTTCACTGATACCAGAATCAAGTTGGGAAAACAGTTCGTCGATCTTCGATACTATCATTTTTTGTTCAGAATGCGGGGGAACTGGGACTTTGATTTCTTTCACATCACTTTGGCGGATAGAAGGAACTGTAGTGGCTCTAGTGAAGGTTTCAAGCCTAACGGTCAAAAAATAGTAATATATATAATCAAGAACCATCTCTTCATTAATCAAATGAATTGCCATTAGGTTGTTATCTATCAGCGAATCTTGTCTTAAAATACCTCTACGATTAAGTTTTATCGCTTCGCCGACCTTTGGAAATATGATTGAATTTTCTGGGATGAGCCCATTAGACAAATCCTTTGACTCGTCTTCAGATACATAATTATCGGCATCATCCAAATATCGGCGTCCGCCATCCGTTTTTTGTAAATCCTTTACTTTGAAGAACGGTATCTCTTTATTCACATTCCCCTGGTATTCCTTTGGAAATGCAACACCTGATTGGACGTCAACAATATCGTCAAGTTCAGAAATAGTCCAATGACTGGGATAATTCACGCTACCAACTCCTGATTAAGCTCCTGAATCATTGAATCCAAATCCTCGCCAAACAGCTCGTGGGCCCGATGAATTCCACCCCGCTGATTAAACGGATCCAGCTGAAGGTCCGATTTTTCCATTGCCGCAGAGGTAGCGATGTGGTCTTTCATCATATCCAGCCACTCCAGTTCCTGCTCTGAAAAGCTGTCGCCATCAGCCTGCTGTTGCGCCAGCCACTTCTCGAAGCGCTCATCGACCTCCTGCTCAAACGGTTCTAGTTTCTCACTCTCTCCCATCTCGAAACGGACAATAGAGATGATGTCCGTAAGCAATTGTTTCTCGCTTTTCTCTTCTACTTTCGACTTTTCGAGCTGCTCGTAGGCCTCCCAGACCTCCTCCGTCCGGAGGTTGTACGGCGGGGCCGTGAACGTGTCCGCCAGTTCTCGAATCTTCTCGTAGGTCAGTTCCTTCCGACGGTGGGGCTGGTTGTAGATTATCTGGAGTGCAGTGATTTCGTCTTTGTTCTCGTCGATGAACTCGCGGAACCGTTCTACCGTCTGCTCGGCGTTCAGTGACTTCTCGGGCTCGGCCTCGAACTCGATGACCTCGTCCGCGGTCGGGTCGATGTACTGCGTGTTCTGCTTCTTGATTGTGGTGAGCGTTTCCCGGAACTCGCTGTCGTCGAAGTGCTGTTTCGCTTCTTCGACGAGGTCCTGGCGCGCCTCCTCGACCTGTTCCTCGCTGGGACTCTCGGTGTCGAACTTCCTCTTTTGCCGCTGCGAGCTGTTCGTCCCGGTCTCGTCGCAGTGAGCAGGTCGTTAATCATCTGATGGAGCTGAGCGTCTCCTTCACGGTTGAGGGTCCGCCGCTGGTCGCCGTCGAGCACTTTATCCATCCGGGCAAGGCGCTCTGCGAGCGTCGAGAGGGTGTCGTCGGACGGATCCGGGTTGAGTGTGACCTCTTCTAAGACGTCTTCGAAGGAGGCACTCGGATCCCGGTCAAGGGGTTCGGAGTCGGTTTTGTCACTTTCGCGTTACGCCCACGGCGTCGACGAGGACGAAGCGGGTCTTGTGCTCCGCGTCAGGGGTAACCCGCTGCAAATCGTTGCTGCTCGATGGTCCGGGTCCCTCTCCCTTTCATCTGCTCGAAGTAGGTGCGCGATTTCACGTCCCGGAGGAAGATCAGACATTCGAGCGGTTTGATGTCCGTGCCCGTCGAAATCATGTCCACGGAGACGACGATGCGTGGGTTGTACGAATTCCGGAACTCCGAAATCAGATCCTCCGGATCCTTCTCGGATTTGTAGGTGATTTTCTTGCAGAAGTCATTTCCTTTCCCGAATACCTCCCGGGTGATCCGAACGATGTCATCAGCATGTGCATCGTTTTTCGCGAAGACGAGTATTTTCGGGACCGCCTCGTCCCGACGTGGGAACATATTGTCCAGATTGTCTCGAAACGTCTCCATGACCGTCCGAATTTGATCCGGCTTGACGACGTCCCGATCGAGTTGCGTCGGACGATAGTCCATCGTATCGTCCAGTTGCTCCCACTTCTCTTCGCGAGTCATCTTGTCACGTTTGCCAACCGTGTAGCCGGCTTCGAGCACGTCCCCCTCTTCGGTCGCTCGCGTGCGGATACTGTATACGTCGTACCCGACGTTTACCCCGTCAGCAACGGCGCGTTCTTGCGGGTATTCGGTCACCAGATTTTGGTTAAAGAACGCGAGGGTATGCTTCGCTGGGGTGGCAGTCAGGCCAATGAGGAACGAATCGAAGTAATCGAGGACCTGCCGCCACTTGTTGTAGATCGAACGGTGGCATTCGTCGATGATGATGAAGTCGAATTCCGTAATCGGGACTTCGGGATTGTACTGCACCTCTTTTTGCTCTCCGTCCTCGTCCGTTTCGAATTGTGACTGCTCGACTTCTTCCTCTTCGAGATCTTCGCCCTGCAGAATCGAATACATCCGCTGGATGGTCGAGATACAAACTTTGCTCGCGGGATCGATATTCCCGGTCTGGAATCGCTGGACGTTGTACTCTTCCGTGAACTTCCGGCCAGTAGGCGTGTCGAACTGCTGGAATTCTGTCTCCGCGTTCTTCCCGAGATTTTTGCGGTCAACGAGAAATAGGATTCGCTTGGCGTTCGCGTGCTTGATCAGCCGATAGACCTCCTCCACTGCCATATACGTCTTCCCGCTCCCGGTCGCCATCTGAATGAGCGACCGGGGGCGTCCATCCGCAAGTGAGCCCTCCAACGCCTGAATTGCCTCGTATTGGGCGTCTCGAAGACTGCCCTTGCTCGAAGGGAGGCAATCGCTTGAACTGATTCCTGAAGCGTATCTTCCCGATTCAGAAGTTCTTGAAGCTCCTCGGGTTTGTGAAACCAAAATAGTTCTCGAGAACGCGACTCCAAATCTCTCGTATCGCGGAAGTAGGTCTCGATGCTGGTACTTTCGTATACAAATGGCAGGGGTAATTGAGCTGGGTGGAGGTCTTTCGGGAATTCCTCTGCATACCGGCGAGACTGCTCCTCAACGCCGGTTAATGTCGTTCCAGTGGGCTTAGCTTCGATCACGCCAACAGCCCGCCGATCAATGAAAATAACGTAATCGGCGGCGTCCTTCCCGATTTGAAATTCGCGGAGGACGACGTTTCCGTCATTCGCCCCGAGATTGTGATCTCCATAATCTTGCACCTCCCAGCCCGCAGACTCCAACATCCGATCTATTTCCTGTCGGGCTTCCGCTTCTGGCCCCATCGTGTGCTGAAAATGGTGGCGGCTACTTATAATATTCAGCCTCGCGATAATTTTGAGAAAGCCATGTGTTCTGTATCGAGAATAGACTGCCCCTCGCGTATTTTTCAATCTGAGGAAGCGGTTACATAGCCCTGTTTTTGCAGATTCTGATCCCAGGTTTCGAGAAACCCGCCAATCGCGAGCCCATTTGGATCGTGCCTGTCGACAGTTGGGTCACGTCGATACCGAATCGGAATCCACTCTCGGTCGTTAATTTCGAAGACGACTTCGGGGTCGCTAAGCAAGTCACCTCGTTGTCGGAAGTAATGGCCGACACTGAGACGGTTTACGTCGATCATTTCGATATGAAGTGGAAGCATCTCCTCTTTCGAGAGTTCGACGGTGACAGTTTCCCCGATTGACATCGATCCGACTCGGAGGCTTTTCGCTTCGAGAATCGATTTGACTGCTCTCATCTAAGCCGTTCTTCCGGCCATCTTCCGGTATCAACTTACGCAAAATTCCCGAGCGCCCTCTCGACGGTTAACTACCTTGCTCCCCGACGCCAACTGCATCCCCCTGAGCTTCTCAACCGTTTCCTGAACCACTGCCCGAAGCCATTTAGGATTAATTCGCTACCCGCGACCTCGTCCACGAAACCAAACTAGGCCGTCGAAGCCGTCGACTACAAAACAGATGCGAGTCGGCGGTCTGAGAGCGAGTATCGCAAACAACTAAGCGTCTACTACCACTTCCTCGCCGCCGCATTCGCCGAGAAAACGGTGACGGCGAGCATCCTCTACACTACCCTCGACGAACTTGTCCGCATCGAGGCCCTCGCCTTCGATGAACTGCGCACTCGTGCGGGAGCAAAGGAAAGTCAGTGCCGGAGGTCAGGCGGTGCCTTCAGCCGTGTCCTCATGGTCGACCGCAGCGCGACTGTCGCCGAGGCCGAACCGGCGTTTCTGGGCTCGCTCTCCACCCGTAGCAACCGCTCCGGCGACCGCCGTTGCCACGGGCTCTCGCCAGGTACTCCAATAATAGTTACCGCTAAGGGGCGCGGGTAAATGTGCGACGCGCAGAGCGTGCGCAGCGCTATTTGGTTGTTTGAGGGCGATGAATTCTGTAGAATCAGAACTCTCCTCCCATTGGCACTCAAGAAGGGAAAAGATACTTAGCTTCAATTGGCCTTAGGCTGGCTGTGATCAAAAATTTTTCAAAAAGACCTCGAATTTACAGGATGTGTAATTCATAGTGAACAAACCTTCAAACACCTCTCCTTTGGAACTTTCCGGAAACTCTCCTCGCTATCTCACCCACAAGAGAGTTGTTCCCTGGGTATTACATGCTAGAAAACCCAGACAATTCTTTGCAGAGGTCATATCTACCGCTGCACAATACAGGACATTTCTGTGCGCAGAGAACATGGGGCTAAAAAGTCCGAAAAAGAAGCTGGAGAAGCCGGGTAGGTTGGTTGGTTGATTAATTTGAGCCAAGAACAGAAACGTCTATGGAGTCAATCTCGCCACCAGAACTAGATAACATTTCCTTCAGGTTGTTGGCATGATACGGGATGTCGGAGGAATCTTTTTTGCCAGATTCTACCTCTTCAATAGCGACGCACTGTTCGGCCAACAAATCAGCAAAGGCAATCGCAGTCTCATATCGAACTATCGAAACCCCCATCTGTCGGGCTTTCTCTGGCACTCTCCGTTGTCGACCTTTTCTTGAGGTTGCTAATAACACTGCATCGGCATCAACGTGGTCTGCATTCGTCCTTGCCTGTTCAACATTGTCCTCTTTCAGTTCTGGAGGGTCATCCCGCTTCTCCGGATCCCAACCTTTTATTTCAAGAGCTATGGAGTAATCCCTATCTGCTGTAGATTTCCACACAATTTTCGCATCATTCTTGTCAAGCTCTCGATGAGGTGTGTCAGTCCCTAACAGTTGAACTGCCTCGATATAGGCATCAAGTAGATCGTCATGATCGGCCTGGGTCAATTTCTTTCGCCAGTACTCTTGCCATTTGTTGATATCAGTTCGGTTTTCCTGATCCGGGATCACATCACTGACATCCTCGACCCAACTCAAATATGAATAATGCGACTGCCTTTTGAGGTCAAGCTCAACAGCATATTTTTCAACTTCGTCAGACGCCTCTTCACTTTGTCCAGCATTCAATTGACGAAGAGCCATTACCAAAGCACTACTTGGTGGGTTTCTTCCGAGAGACCTATTAATAACCGCCTCAGGCTTGCTACCTAACAGGTCTTCCTCATTGGGCTCTTCTGCTTTGGCGTACGCAACAGACTGATAATCATAAAATGAAGCGTGAGCATTATAGTCTTCTTTTGAAGCCTCTATTGCGAAAGTTGAGTACTCTTTTGCAGCCTCAGAAAAGTTGCCTCGCGCAACAAACAAATTCGCGTTCACATGAGCATTCACCCCTGGAGAATAGTCATCAATTTCGCTCAGTACGGATCGTCTGAGTTGTTCGGCATCATTAGCGTACTTGCTCCGGCGCTGATCATCGCCGGATATGAATTTCATAACTTGGGCGATTAGATCCGGGTCATCGGGAAGTTCGAAATCTCTGCGGAACCCTCTCTTGCCGATTATGAGATCCAACAGGACCTCTGGGTCTAATGATTTGACAAAAACAGAACCACTTCTAAATGGGAGTTGACCGGCTAAAATTAGGTGAACACTCCTGTCGTCTGGGCTTCTATTAAGCCGGCCTAGCAATTGAGACAGTCTCACCGCTAAACTAGCATCAGCTACTGTGCCTGATTTTTCGATATCACCCGCAACTTTTTCATGACCAGATGTGGAACGTGGGAGTTCTAGATGAATTGCAACCTGCGTAATCTCAGAAGGAATATCAATGCCTGAAGGACGATTCACGAGGGCTAAAATCTTCGGTTCCTCAATCTCTTCAAAATCAGTGATGCTTTTTGCAGATTTGTATCGAAGAGGGGTGATTTCTTCATACAAATTATCTGCACCAGCGAGTCTGCCGTATGCTTTGTCTGAAGAAACTGACACCAATATCGACCCGAATTTCTTAGTCCATTTATTAATGATATTGATGTGACTCTGACTTGGTGGGCTTGCGGATCGAACTTCAGGATATGGAATTACAATTCTTGTACCCATTTCTGGCGCCTTTTTGGGCAAATCAACTGTATTGACTTGGTTGGATAAGCCTAAGCGTTTCTGAAGATACTCTTCGGAGTCCCGCATAGAGGTCATAAGGAGCATTTCGTCTTCCGACATTTTCGAATGTGGAGGATTCCCAAATGATTCGAAGGGGAGAATAAATGGCCTCCAGACGATAGAGTTCGCCGTCACAACACAAGGCCAGTTTAAGAAATCAGGTGATGCATCAAGCCGCTGACTCAATAGATATTTTTCATACCCTGTCCCGCTGGTCAACGAATGGATTGACTCGCGAAGAGCTTCTTTTTGAGTGCCGGTTTTTGGAGGAGGAACCAAAACAGTCTCTCCCCTTAAATGAACGGGCTTCTCTAACCCTTCAATTTGTTGTGCTAATAATGGGTTAGTCCGGATGATATGATCCAATATTGTCTCAAATTTTCTCCCCCAGTCGTTACGATGGAGAACAATGGAAGAGTATGAAACACTCTCCCCATTAAAGGCGTGGGCATCATCAACTATCAATAGATCAGATCTTGGCACTTCGCTACCTAAGAAATACCCATGGTATGAAAATATGCCAATTGTTAATCCGAGGTCATAATCTTCGATATGAATATCTCGATCCTCGACACGGTCTTCAGGGACCGCTTCATTATGACTCCCAGGAATGTGTTCGGCCGAGACCCCAATCTCTTCGGCCTCACCTAACACTTGCTCTGCGTGGGCATCGCTGTTGACGATGTAAGCAACGGATTTGCCTTTATTTGTCTCATTATCTGCGTACTGTAGTGCTACCCTGGTCTTTCCACTACCTGTGGGCATCACTAGCGACCGGTACTGACCTGACGTGTTGGGAATTGATTTGGCCGCTTCCGCTTGATAATTGCGCAAAGAGTCTTTATTACTCATACGTCATAATATGAACCCAACCACATCAAACCAATCCCCGTTAGCAAACATATATACAACCTTCTCGGGCGATTTTGAAAATAAAGAGAACATGCTTCCGGTGAGCGGTGCCTAAGGGCGGTAAATCAGCATCAAAGAAATTATTTGTAACGTTAAATTATTTCCCAAAATAACGAGTTGTAACATTAGCTTTGATCTCTCCAAGAGGAGGCCGGATAATACTAAAACAAATGCCATCCCCGAGGGAGACTTTGAATACCGGTTTCTCCTTCCCCGAAGTTGGGACTCTTCTTGGCCAGAAGTTTGCTACCTCGGATTAAATCCGAGTAGGGCCACGGAAACGAGAAGCAATCCGACTATGTCCAAGCTTGCGATCACAGCGCCGCCTACTTAGCTAACTCTTGGTCTTGGTTCGAGATCAAATTGAGGAACTGAATTGTCAGATAATGTCGTTAACTCCGCATTATCCTGTTCTCATTCAAAACCCCTGGTGGAGATTTTCACATCAGCATTGAATGCCTCTGAAGTTCCTCGATGGTAACTCCGATTACAGTTGGGAATGCAACATTTGGCGTTTTTCCGATTGTGCGAGGGACTTCCCGCTGCTTCCGCTCTAGTTTTGCATGTGGTCCAGTCTTCTCATCTACTGGAAACACTGCTTCTATGTCGGGATGCGCGAATTCATGATCCACATTTCGTTGTGCTTCTTGTGAACTCCAGATGATAGTGATTCGCCCATCCGAATGCCAAAACATCTTCCCACCGTCCTCGCCAGTGGCATTGAAGTAGACACTTCGCCGAATCCGTGCAGTAGGCCTAGGATTTTCTCCCACATCGTTCAGCCTGGAGAGAATCCCTAAGAGCTCGTCGACTATTGGTTCGGGGAGTGCTCGGTTCCCAAGAACAAGCGACTCCCCAATGATTCCTTTCGCATTCGCATGTATCTCGATTCGGGTCACGTCCATGAACTGGCAGATAAATAGTCCTAGGTAGTGTTCTCTCCCACCTGAACACGACTGCTACGTGCATTCGCCACTCGCCTGCCACCTGAACAGGCACGCAAACTCGAAAAGGAGATCGCAGAGAGCGAAAAGAACCAGTCGGAATATCTCCGGGAGATACTCGAAGACTATCTCGAGGAGGAAGAGCCACGGAGTTCTCGGTTCAAAAGATGTTCAAACGACCTGGAGTAACCGACAGTGCCAAACGTCGTCCCCAGTATCGCTGAGGAGTCCGATATCGAGGATACGTTACGGGATATCCTCGACGAGTCAGGAGAGACACTTCAACCCATCTCACCTGGCAAGGCTGTCGATATGTATCTCGATGACCGGAAACGAGACTGTGCTGCGGAGACGGTCAAAGGGCACCGGTCCAGGCTGGGTTTCTTCGTCGATTGGTGTCGTGAGGAGGGGATCGACAGATCTAAACGACCTCTCCGGCCGGGATATGCACGAGTTCCAGGCCTGGCGTCGAGAAGGGCTCAATATCTCTTCAGAGCGGACCCAAATGGCAACGCTCCGGGTGTTCATCCAGTGGTGCGAATCGATCGATGCGGTCTCGCAGGGACTCTACCACAAGGTGAATGTCCCAACCGTCCCCGACGGCGAGAAAGCCAGTGACACCACGCTCCACCCCGAGAGAGCCGAGGAGATACTGGACTATCTCGATTTATTCGAATATGCGACCGTTGAACACGTCATCTGGCTCATTCTCTCCGAGACTGGGATGCGAATGGGGGCAGCACATTCGCTGGACATCGAGGACTACAATCCGGATGCGGACGTACCCCATCTGGACATCAACCACCGACCGGACACTGGGACCGCCATCAAGAACGGGCAGAACGGAGAGAGGCCGGTGGCAATTGACGAAGTGGTTGTAGCGGTTATCGATGATTACCTTGACCATCAGCGGCCGGATGTGACGGCCGATACCGGTAGAGAACCACTGCTGGCGACCTCGCAAGGCCGCCCCGCGAAGTCTACCATTCGGAAGTATATCTACAAGTGGTCGAGGCCTTGCGAGATCGGTGCTGGGTGTCCTCACCATCGAGACCCAGATGAGTGTGATGTGGTGTCAGGGGCTTCCCAGGCCTCGAAGTGTCCGTCGAGTGTTTCGCCCCACCCGATTCGTCGGGGTTACATCACCCATCTACTGCATACGGGAGTAGCAAAGGACGTCGTAAGTGACCGGTGTAACGTGTCTCCCGGAATCATCGATCAGCACTACGACGTCCGCTCTGAAGAGGATAAGATGAAGCAACGGCAGCAGGTGCTAAAAGATATAACGTAGCTGGAAATTACTGAAATGCAGATATTTATGCCTAATTTATTATACCAATTTTGGGCAAGGATTATACCGATCTCTTGAGTGGTTGGTCGTGTAAATTATGGTGGACCCTGGTGCAAGTTCCGAAGAGATTGAGGAAGAGATCTTCAAGGAATTCCGAGCAAAGATTGAACAAACAGTTAATGACGAAAAAATCGGCGAGACAATCACTGAAACGATAACCTCGGACCAAGTACCTCATAACCTGGTTGATGATTTGATAGAGGTGAGTTCTATAGAGAATGAATCTTAACGAACTCACGATAGAAAATTTTCGTGGTGTCAAGGGCACATTTGAAAGAAGTTTGGATGGGGAAAACGTGATTATTGTTGGTCCAAACGGCTCAGGGAAAAGTTCGATATTAGAGGCGATTGATTTCTTACTTACTAATCGCGTTACACATTTATCGGGTGAGGGAAGTGGGGCTATCAATGAAACAGAAGTAATACCGAATGTCGATGCTGAGGGACCCTGTGTGGTTTCTGCCTCATTTCAAGATGCAGAAACCGAACAACGAATTAGAAGGACTGCCGAGGTAGAGAAATCTTGACCCCATTATACGGAAACTTCCTCACAAACTCCAGGAAATAATAAATATAGCAAATCAGGGACAGCACCTCCTGACTCGAGGAGAATTGTTAGACCTGATTCTAACTCGACCGAGCGATCGGCGACAGGTACTCTCACATCTCCTGAATTTGCCCGATATCGACAAAAGACGTCTCAGTCTAAAGCGAACGAGAGACGAATTGGAGGAGTTAAGAGACCAATCCCAAGCCTCGAGAGAGTCCACGGGTAATCGTTTGAGGGATTTGACTGATGCAGAGGTACAAGCTACAGACTCACTTCGTCACAAAGTCCGGTCAAGAATAAATGAACTTCGGGCCAATTTCGAAGGAAGTTCGGTAAAGGAAATTGATGCAGACACTGTTAGAGATGGAATAAAATCACCAGTGGAGACTGCAACAACGGAAGCACTCCAAAGGAAACCCTTCCATGATGAGCTTGAGTCGTTTGCAGATTGGGTTGTGGAAGCTGAAGATAAAATTCCCAACTCTGCAAAGTCGCTTGAAGATAAAATCAATCAGTTGCGAGAAATGGAGTCTTCTGAAGTTGATGCAAAGTATCTCGATTTACTCGAACTAGGAGAAAGTGTAATTGAACCGGATGCTGATCGATGTCCACTTTGTGAGCAAGGGTGGACCGAATCGAGACCGTTAGTTCAAGCTGTTAGGAGACGACGAGAAGAACTGGAGTCGGTTCAAGAGCTGCGGAGTGCTATTGAAAAGGAGAAAAGCGATGTTCAAGATTTCCTCAGATCCGGGCAAGAGCACCTGAAATATCTCACAAGAGAACTGAATATTGAAGAAAATCCTGAAGGGGAATCCCTTGTGGAATTCTCGGATGATGTCTCCAAAACAATTGATTTCCTAACAGGGGACATACTTGAGCCAGATGGTTTTGATCCCGATGAAATACCCATTCTTTCAATATTGGATAGTAAACTAACGGCCGACTTCCAAGAAGTGGTAGAAGACAGCGATACTCTCGTGGAAAAGGCGAATGAATTGGAAGATCTGACCAAAAAAGAAGAGCAGTATGAGAAAATCCAGACACTGGCAAATAATTGGGAAGAGTATGAAAGATTAGGTAATCGAGTGTCTGAACTGGAGTTCCTTGCGGATGCTGCAGAAAAGGCTCGTTCTGCGTTTGTACAGGCAAGACGAGAAGTGATTGGGGAAATATATGACGATATTGCCGAACGCGTCGAATCATATTATGCCAGAATTCATCCCGATGAGATTGACACAGAGACTTCAATCAAAATAACCAACACGGGAGCGGAGCTTGAGAAGGATTTCTATGAGACGGGGAAATATCCCCCACATGCCATCCATAGTGAGGGCCACTTGGATACCTATGGACTGTGTCTCCATCTCGCATTGACTGATTATTTACAGCAAGGCAATCGTTCAATGTTGTTGCTTGATGACGTTGTGATGTCCGTTGATCAGGATCACCGTCTAGAAATCGCTAAACTCCTTGCGGATGAGTTTTCAGAAGAATATCAGATAATCATTACAACCCATGATGAATTGTGGGCAGAGCAGCTGAAATCTCAAGGTGTTCTTAGAGGGGGTAGCCAAATATGGTTGCGGGAATGGTCGTTTGAGGGAGGAATCACAGAGAGTCGTCGTCGGATTGACGTTGAAGAACAGTGGGAAACAGTTCAAGAAGCAATGGACGATGATGAGACCCAACGAGCTGCCCATGAACTCAGGTACGCTTTGGAACGGATGCTACAACAAACAGCCGTAGCTATAGGTGCCAAAATCGAATATGATCCAAGACAAAGACACACAGTCGGTGATTTCAAGAGCGCGGTTAGCCGACGCCTAGGAGACTTGACGGGCAAGGCCCGGGATAATCTCCATCCACCCGAAAATGAAGAGGATGAAGAGATGTTCGAAGCTGCGGGGGAATTAGATGACGCATATGGCCGTGTTCTGGATAACGTGGGGCAAAACCTACAGAAAATAAACCGGCGAGTACACTGGACACCTGGAAAGTGGTTGACCCTCGGACCGGCAGAATTTGAAGAAGTGTTTGAGGCCCATAAGGAAGCCTATGACTTACTGTACTGTGACGAGTGTGGGTCATCAATTAGGTATGAGAGATTTGACGGTTACCACGAATTGAGGTGTAATTGTCGACAAAAATATGATATTAATTGGAATTGATTGGCTAATCGGGTTCAAATAATTATAAGAGAAGGAATTAGTTAATGACTTAGATTATATTAGGACTCACCCTGATATCTGGAATTCTGGTAAAAATCTCACCTTACTCGGATGGTCGAGATGGGGATGGTCAACAATGAAAAGAATTAAAATATCGATTTGGCAAGGTTGTTACCCAACCTATATGATACAGTACCTAAGAAAACTCTACCAGTTCTGCCTGCCCATCATCTGAACCAGAAAGAGTTTCCTCCACCCTCTGACTTCGAAGATGACTTTCAATGTTTAGAATTTCTTCTTCATGATGTTCTGTAAACAGATACTCACCTTCCTCTTGGTTGTACGTGCAAGCTCCTATCTCATTCAGATAGTCCATTGTAGTCTTAATCCTGTCAACTGGTGGGGACCTATGAGGACCGTAGAAATTTGAGACCTGAACGGGAGTTAGCGTGAACCTACCCACCAAGTTATTGATTACTATGTCATGGCAAATAGAGAATGCGATTGACTCCTTTTCCATATTTTCGGATAAATGAAACACTCGCTCCGGGACTCGCGGTAAAGATATCCCGTTATTCAATATCCTTTCTAAATTGCTGTCAGCTAGTTCGACTCCACCCTCCTTTTTTAGCCGCTTCCCCTTCTCTTGAGTAAGAATCGCTGTTTTTTGTCGCAGTGACTTAAGCCTCTCAAGACAGTTACCCAAACGGCCCATTCTACATTTCTCAATCAACTCTTTTCGGTATACAATGCTGAAATCAATTCTCTCCACAGATTTTCGGTCAGATACCCCTGTATCGTCTAAGAAACCTTCAGCGGCCTCAAGGCCCACTTTTGAGTAGTCATCCATCTGCTCCAAATGGTTTGCCGAAATATTGCTACCCGACTTCAGTTCAAGAAGAAAGAGTGTCTCCCCATCAAAAATGGAAATATCAGGCTCAACCTCGACAGAATTCTGATTATCTTGCAAGGGCATGAAAGGTCCTAGCAACCTATAGCCGTAATCAATCAGACCAGAACCACCGGGTTCCCCTGCAAGCGCTGAATGAAACACATTATAGAAGTCGATTTCTCTTTTCTGACGCTCCCACTCCGACATAGTCTATATGGAAAGTTGCTGTGATTCCTTTTCAAAGGAATACGTGGAGTTGAACTCTTCCAACACAATCCTGCTGAATTCCCTCAACGCCTTAGACGTTGTCGCAGGTTTTGCAAACAATACGAGATCCTTTCCCTCAACACCTACCTGGAAGGGGACTCGAGTCTCGGTATCAAATACATGAAAGTCCCCGTCATCCCAAACGGAGTATTTGTACCTCTGTTTATAGTCCAGGATATTCTCCTCCAGCTTTTCAATAAGCTCTTCACGACCACCGTCGGTGACGATGTCACTTCTCCCTTCACTTTCCTCATTGAGCAGGATACGTGTATATCCCTCAATCGAGAACCCTTCTTCGAATTCCTGTCTTGGCCGATGCCCAATGTCGAAATTCGCTCGATCATGATTTTCCAAGCTATCCGATATACTCATAATCGTCTGGTAACCCAGTTCTTCAGATCCAGCCCGAATCGTAGGAATTGAATAGTAGCCGTCTTGCCTTACAGCGCCCTTTACGGCATCAGTGGGACTGTTCTTTTGCCCGAATTCAACTCTAGTAGGTCTCGCATCAAATTCAGATTCAACTTTCCGGAGGTCGCTTTCCTCTCCTCCATGAAATTGGATACTCAATTCCTTTTCTGAGTAGTAGGGTTTATGCTTTGCAGTAAATCCAGATAAATGCGTGTTATCCTCCTCTTCTAATACTGTTTCTTCCAAGTCTTCCGAGGAAAGGAAAATTCTATCCAAACCAGGCAAATACCGGATTAACCGCTCAATGGTCCTCTTTGTCCAATATCTCCTTTCAACCGTAAGAACTCTCAAATAGTCTTCTTTTTCTAGCAGAATGAATTGGTCGACCCTCGAATACTTCGGGGTTTGGATCTCTAAATACGATACGTCTCCGTTTAGGATCTCCTCCTCAAAGGTATGATCATCAATGAAATTAATCACGTAGTCTGACGGACTCCCATTGCTATACAATTCCTGCAATTTCGAGTTGATTGTGCCTAGTTCGAAGCCGGTATTATCCGCTATGAAAACTTTCAGTTCTGTTGATTTTCGCTTCTTTTCGGCTTCCTGTACGATTTCCTCGTCCGATTTAGTAACATGACTAATGAGAGTGTCGATAATCTCCTCTGTCTCCTCTTTCTTAATCGCCGAGGGTTCAAATTTCATAGGCTATTGACAGAGGGGCTCTGCAACCCAAGTTCTCTGTTTCTTATTGACCGATTCCCCCACATACATGTTCCTTTTGGTCTGAA
Organism: Halodesulfurarchaeum sp.; assembly: GCA_034520565.1. Classification (GTDB taxonomy): domain Archaea; phylum Halobacteriota; class Halobacteria; order Halobacteriales; family Halobacteriaceae; genus Halodesulfurarchaeum. The sequence continues at coordinate 52,772 of JAXHNL010000002.1, read as the reverse complement.
CTGCCCTAAAACCAATGCAGGGACTGAAAGTGGTATGGTGGCAGGTTGGCAACAATCCAGTTAGGGAAACTATGGTCACTCGATAAGAACTCAACATAACAAGATTGGACCGAGGATCGGCAAAATTGAACCGGTTTAGGAGCCAATTCAGGACCGATTCAGATACTGCCGCCGCTGCTCCATCTTGTCCTTCTGCGTCCGCTGGTCGTAATGAGTCTCCAATACGTCGCCACTCACGTCTGCCCGTTCGCTGACCGCGTTCTGGGGCACGCAATTGGAGAGATGGTGCGTGATCCCGCCCCGGCGGAATGCGTGCGAGGCTTCACTCGATGGACATTGCGTTAGCTTGGTCACTTCGACAACAGCAACGCACTCATCCGGATTTCGGCCATGCGGACAGCCTTCTCCCACTTTGCACGGGCGTGACCACTTGTAACAGGTCTTGCTAATAATCAACGCAGCGGGACGACCTTGTTTTGTTGTGACAAGCGGATGCCGTCCGTAGTCGTCGGTCAGCTCCTCCCGCTGATCCCCAGTTAATCCCGTAGACCTTTGAAACCGATCCCTCGCGCACTAGCGCGGGGAGGACGTCAAACCGGCGTCCGAAGCTGCCACACGTCTTCAGTCGGGTTTAGACGATGCGGCTCCGCCCCTCGCTCCGTCAAGATACCTGCATGATAGAGCATCGCTTTCAGTTGGAAGGTAGTTGGCGCGGCGTATACATTCCCGTTAGAGAGCGCCTCAGGGTCGAGCGAATCGTCTTCGCGGAAGACCGCCTCTCGAGCAGTGTCGGTACCGCGAATGAATAGTTCGACCGCAAACACCGGATGTCCGTCGTGGATCGCGAGGACCAGTTCTTGCAACGTGGGTTCCTCGTTTCCCTCATCGTGCAATTGCTGTAGTTGCTCGACGAGCAACTCCGTGGCGGGGTACTCGTACACGACCCACCTCGCCAATTGCCCCCACTCCCCTGCGATATCGATGAATCGTTCGCGAGAGCGTTGCCAATCCTCGAACCGTCTCAGTGCCGCGTCCACTGATCCCTCAAGTCCTGTCCCGATCCGGACGACTTCCCGTCCGAGGTTCGTCAATTCTACTGTGCCCTTCGGCGATGAGTATACCAACCCAAGGAACGCTGCTCCCTGTCGAGCTGCATCAACCGCCCCTACGACGTGTCTGGAGAGAATTTCTTCGGTGGGTTCCGGATGGTATTCGGCCAACGGATAAGCCAGGTAATTTTTCGGATGATTTAGCCCGAAGGACTGGTCTGCGACCCCGTGTGCTGTGGCCTGAAACCGGATCGCCCGGGCGGCGTCTGGAGTTTGGGACCCCACGATTCGAGGGGTTTCGAGGACTTCCACGCCATTCCCCCCGATGGCGATTATTCCCACATTGAGATCGCGTGCAAGGTTACGGGATGGAGGAGTAATGGCGCTGGCGGGGGCAGACAGATAGACGACGTTCGCATCAGTGAGACGGTCGTGCGCCTGCAGAATTCCCCTTCCCACATCGACATTTCCCTGAGTGTACCCTTTTGCCTCAACTGCAACGAGTGGGCGGGACTCGGAGACCTTGTTAGTACTGCCTCCCTGAATAAATCGATCCTGGAGCCGGCCAATCCCCACTAGGTCTGGATATCCGGTCCCGATTCGGACGTGATTGAACGGCGTGAGAATTTCACGGATTTCGGTGGGAATCTGTTTGCCAGCCACCCAGGTTTCTTTGGCGAACTGTGTGTCAGTTACGGCGTACCCACGGTCAGCATTTGGCGGGAAGAGGGCTTGTTTCGTGACAGCCAGCACCTCGGGCTCCAACGGTTTGTCCCCTGTTCCCACAGCACTCATCGTCTGAAGCCACGTGGGTCGTTGAAATGTATCTTGTCACTAGATGTGAAGATCTGGATTTACTATGGTCGGATAGAGTTATTCTTCCCGCCGGAGAGCTTGTTCACGATGGCATTTAGGGGGATGTTTGAGACGCGATTCATATCGGATCGATGTGGATTTTGAATGACGGACGGGCGGGACTGAAAGGGGCTGGCGCTTGCGTGGCGGCTTCGCCGCCACGTTATAAGGCGGTCGGCAAGCCGACCGCCCTGTCGGGGAAGGCGCGGGAAGTAAGCACCGCAGGTGAGCGAAGCGAACCGAGGAGCGCGGGACGACCAACGGGAGTCCCGGAATGTGCGAGCGGGGAGCGGGAGCGACCCGCGAGCAGCGACCGCACCGACTCGACAGCGCCAGGGGCTTTCGCGGTAGTAGTGTATGCTTGCTGTCCCTGCCGAATCCCTCCATGCCTGCCTGTCTCCCTTCACCTCCACCAAACAACGAGTGACGACTCGATCCAACCCCACCGGGGCCATATATTTACGTCTTGGTCCGTAATACTGACCGTGGTCAATATGACAGACCAACCCACGCCCGGAGTGCTGGTCCCCATTCCGTTACCGGCGACCAGGGTGTTCCGAAACCAGGCAATGGACGATGTCCTGTCCCTTCTCTACCGGAACCCCCACGAGGAATTCGGCGTCCGCGAACTCAGGGACGTCACCGGACACGGCGCCCAGACCGTCGACACCGCGCTCGATCTCTTCACGCAACTCGACCTCGTCGAGACGCGGCGACGGGGAAATCAGAAACTCGTCCGCATCAATCAGGCCCGGATACGGAAACCGGACGACCCGATCCTCGAAATCCCACAGGAACCGTTTCGTGCTCCAGTCATCGCCTTCCTCGACGAGCTCCAGGCGGCCCAGGAAAACGTCGTCGGGGTGCTCGTCTTCGGAAGTGTGGCCCGTGGGGAGGCAGATCGGGCCAGCGATATCGATCTGTTCGTCGTGGTGGCGGATGAGCTGATGGCCGCGCGTCGTACCATTCACGAAATCCGGCAGGACCTGAGCAATCGGACCTTCGATGGGAGCCGATACGAGTTCGAGGTTATGGTCGAGTCGGTCGAGAGTGCGAACCAGTACGGGGAGAAGCTCCGGACGGTCCTCTCCGAGGGGATCATCCTCCAGGAATCAGCCGAACTCGAGGCAGTTCAGGAGGCAGTTTTCCATGGAGAATAGCGCAATCGAAGCGGCGCTCGACGATGCGATCGAAGCGTTTCGAGGGACCCCGGAGTCCCCAGAGGAGGGACTTACCGTGGACGATCCAGCGCTGGTACAGCTCCGAAAGGCGTGCCGACTCCTCGAAGCGGCGGAATTCTTGGCGGCTGACGACGGATACTACACGTTGGTTATCGAGGCCTCTTTCGGCGTGATCGAACGGACGCTCCAGTTCTATCTCTTTGAGCGGGACATGCTGCATGAGGGGGAGTTTGTGTCCCACGAACGGGTCTACGAGCGAGCTGAACAGGCAGGGCTGTACGACGCCGAGGTTCGTGACAAGCTACTCGGACTCTGGCGGAACAATCGGTCTCGAACCTACTACCGGGAAGGCATTGGATCCGAACAGTCTGCGACACGGATGCTCACGCTGGCGGGTCAAATCCACGATTTTGTCGTACAATTGGCCGGCCAGCGACACGAATGTCTCTGTCCCGCCGACGAAGCAGATTCGTCACGCGATAATTGATACTCGCTCGTGAGTCAAATTCCGTCCCGACGTGGTTGTCCGAACCCGTCCGTAACGGTTTGTCTCGGAAATATGGCCACGTCCTCCATGTGACTCGCTGATTCCGAATGCGAGAATCAACCGGCAGTAACACATCACAACCGAAGGTTCCCGCCCGCTACTTGACACTCACCTCCTCATACGACTCAACAATTGAAAGATCCCGCTTCAATACCCCCTCCAACTCCGGACTCCTGGCATCCACCTGCAGCCGCTCGTGTTGCCAGTCCAAATTGTCCTTCCCCTTCCAGACCCCGTACAGCGTCGTATTCGGCAGATGTAAAACCCCAAACGCCACTGAGAGCATGTAAAGCAGCAGTTCGATCTCGTCCCAGGTGGCCACCGCCTCCCCGTCTGAACCGTTCGATTCCTCGGAGCGTACGACCCCGTCAGTCACACAGACAGACGCCACCTTCCCGAATCTGGCTCACTGCGAACTGATGAACTGCGCTGGCAAGGTCGGTCATTGCTTCCGCCTGTTCTTCAGTTGGACGCCCGCCGCCGTAATAACTCTCTGTGCGGTTCTCGCTGTAGAGGTCCTTCATTGCCTCTGCTGTCTCCCGCTCAAACAGCCCGATCTGGTGGGCACGCTCGTAGCTGAATTGGTGGTCCTGAAAGTCCTGAAGCGTATCGTTCGTCATCGCGAGCGCGTACGCCTCGATCGACCGTTCGATAGCGCCGAAGCAGACCTCGATGACGGCCGTGTAGTACCCGTCCTGTGACTGGAGGGTGTCAACAACCTCGAGGAGGCGACACGCTTTCGTCAGTTGAGTCTTCCAGTCTTCGTCGGCACTAATCCCGTCCTCGAACGCTGCCCGACCGCGTCCGACCATCTCGAAGGCATCCTGTGCGCGGTCGAGTGCTGTGAGTACAGCGGTCGGGTCCGAGCCGTTACTCATCGGCGGCTCCTTCCTCCAAGAGGAGGTTTTCGACGGTTTCGAAGTCACTCGTCTTGTAGACCGGAATCCCTGAAACGACGATCTCCCGGATGTCCTCAGTGTAGGCCGGAATCGCCTGGACGGCCTCGACGTCGATATCGTAGGCGTATCGGTCACCATCGAACTCCGTGTCTTCGAGGTCACGGGCAATGGCGTTCGCTTCTCGTTGGCTTTCGGCCCGCCCAGAACGGGTTAGCACCCAGAGATCGATATCGCTCCGTCGGTCAGCCTCGCCCCGAGCCACACTCCCATACAGGATGATGCCGACGACGTCGTTGATGTTCTCACGAAGCTCGGTAACCGCAGCTTTGACCGGTCGGTGATACTCTGATTGGGGAATTCGGAGAATCGGATCGTCTGGAATAGACAGGCGCTGTCTGTTGATCTGGACGAGTCGCTGGTTGCTTTCAGGAGAGTCGACGACCAGGTCGTTCGCGCTGAGAACGTTTACTGCCCGTCGGACGGACTGATGTGAGTGACCGATCTGTGTCGCGAGTTCTCGCAGTGAGAAGTCACTGAATCGGTGATTCGTTAAAAAGAGGAGGACGTCGCTCGTCGCTTTGTGTTTGAATAAAGCTGGATCCGAAGGTGGTATTGAAAGCGAAATGAATGTCCCCGACGAATCTGTAGGCTCCGTCTCACGGTTCATATGCCACAATACGGACCGCTACTATAAAAACTTCAAGTGTAAATCGGGTTTCACCTAAATAAGGGGCTGAACTTCGACGGGCTCGTCGATCAGGGAATGCCCACGGTCTTTGTCTGTAGAAATCGCCCCAACCGCCCGTTCGATTGCAATGCTCGCGGTTGTCTTTGCCCACTGCTCCCCCGGGACCTCTCACTCGATTCCATCACCGACCTCTCACCGGCCGGTGGCACTCTCGGGAATCGGATGAACACGAGATGGGGTCGTCTCTCATCAGGGCCCCCACTGCATCCGCCGTTAGGCCTCCTGCTCGGATGAACGTGACACCGTCTCGGACCCCTCAGCCCGCTTCGAGACCGACTCCCCGCGAGGTAATCGCAGTTCGACTGCCGTTCCGGACTCGCCCCCGGACACCTCGATGGTCCCTTCGAGATTGGTGAGGACCCAGTGGACGAGGGCCAGCCCGAGCCCGCTTCCGTGTTCCAGGGCCGTCTCGTCTTCCTCGAGTAACACGCGTCGTTCATCCCCCGAGAGTCCCGGCCCGTCGTCCTCGACGCGGACGACCGTCTGGGAATCCGTTTGTGAGATCGCGAGGCGCACGCTGACTTCCGGGCCGCCGTGGGTGACTGCGTTCTCCAGCAGTTCCTCGATTGCCGTCGAGAGTGCCGGGGCGGCATAGGTTATCGCCTCGGCGGGCGCGTCGACTACCAGGTCCGCGTCCGGATAGTCCATCCGAACGCGCTCGACGGTTTCCTCGAGGAGTGGAACAATGTCGGTCGGCCGCGGGACCGGGACATCCCGCGTCAACGTCTCCAGTTTCCGACTTTTGTCGGCGAGGGAGATCAACTCCGTGCTAATCTGCCCGATCTTCGTCGCCCAGCGTGTCCGCTCGGATTCGGTTTGGTCGGCCAGCATTCCCGCATAGCCCTGGACGACCGTGAGGTCGTTCCGGAGGTTGTGCCGCAGCACCCGATTGAGGATCGCGATCAGCCGGTCCCGGTTCGAGATGACCTTCTCCTGGTGGGTCTCCTCGAGAACCGTTCGGAGGACCTGGCCGGCCAGTTCGAGGAAGAACTGCTCGGCCTCGGTGAACGGTTCCGCTCTGGCCTGCTCCTCGACGAAACAGAGGGTGCCATACGGCTCGTCGAACGCCTCGACCCGAATGCCCAGGTAGGTCTCGAGTCGGTGGCGTTTGTAGGCTGGATTATCGGCCCAGCCCTGTTCGCCGGCGTTGTGCAATGCGATCGGCGTCGATTGCTGGAACGTCCGGCGGCAGTAGGTCTCGTCCAGATCGACGGACAACCCTTCGGGGTATGGGCCGTCGGGGTCGTCGTTCGAACTGATCACCTCCCAGCGGTTCGCCGTCTCGTCGATGTCGGTGATATGTCCGTGGTCGATGTCGAGGTATTCGGCCCCGACCTCCAGGATCCGCTCGAAGGCCTCCTTCCTGGAGACGGGTCGGTGGAGGAGGGCGTACAATTCGTTTCGTGCTTCCTCGTCGGAGAGTGACACGGTGGTAGATCAGTTACAACGAGGCCCGAAGGAGGGATAAGGGTTTTATCCACGTGATTGGGGTCAGGGGGGAATTTCGGGTTCGGGGTTCGATGGCCGTGTTCGGATGAAGCGGGTTGGTTCACGCTCACCGCAGGCGAGATCGGATCGAACAGCCGGTTGCCGACAGGCACGGGCTTTCTCAACACCTGAAAATGAAATGGGTCGCTAAATAGCCGGAAAAATGAGGATCGCCTAGAATGCACGAAGATTTTTCCGCCGATCGAATCGCCGAGAACCCGACCGAACTGGTGGGCCATACGCCGCTGCTCCGCCTCGACGAATTCGCCCCCAACCTCCTCGCCAAACTCGAGGCATTCAACCCCATGTCCTCGGTGAAAGACCGCATTGCGGTTTCGATGCTCGAAGCCGCCGAGGAGGCGGGCGAACTCGGGGCTGAGACCACCATCGTTGAGCCGACGAGCGGGAACACGGGCATCGGCCTGGCCTTCGCCGCCGCGGCGAAGGGCTATGACCTCGTGCTTACCATGCCCGAATCGATGAGCGAGGAGCGCCGCTCGCTCCTCCGGGCCCTCGGCGCGGAGCTGGAGCTCACATCCGCGGATGGGGGCATGCCCGGTGCGATCGACCGGGCGGACGAACTCGCGGCGGAGTTCGAGGACGCCTTCGTTCCCCAGCAGTTCGAGAACCCGGCCAATCCCCGCATTCATCGCGAGACGACCGGCCCCGAGATCGACGCGGCGACGGATGGGGCGGTCGACGTTTTCGTCGCGGGCGTGGGCACTGGCGGGACCGTCACCGGCGTCGCACAGTACTTCAAGGAAGAGCAGGGTCGCGAGGATTTCGAGGCGATCGCGGTTGAGCCGACGGGCTCGGCGGTGCTGTCCGGCGAGGAGTCGGGCAGCCACGGCATCCAGGGCATCGGGGCCGGGTTCGTGCCGGACGTGCTGGACGTGTCGCTGCTCGACGAGGTGGTGACGGTCGAGACCGAGGCGAGCAAGGCCGCGACGCGAGAGTTGGCCCGTGAGACGGGAGTCTTGGCCGGGATCTCCTGCGGGGCCGCCCTCCATGCGGCTCGCGAGGTGGCCACTCGATCCGAGAACGCGGATCGGACGGTGGTGACGCTGTTGCCGGATACGGGCGAGCGGTACCTGTCGACTGATCTGTTCGAGTAGGGTAGAGATCGTTTTCGGAGAAGATCCCCCGAGTGCTGTGCTCCTCTAACCATCTCGCGTGTTCCTGGTAGTCGGGGTCGTATTCGGCCACGAGTGCCCAGAACGCGTCGGTGTGATTGGATTCTCCGAGATGGGCGAGATCGTGCACGACCACGTAATCGATCACCGACTCGGGGGCCATCAGCAGCCGCCAGTTCATGCCGAGTGTGCCAGTCGTCGAGCAACTCCCCCACTTCGTCCGCTGGTTCCGGGTCTCGATCTTCTCGTTCTCGATGCCCGTTTCTCACATCACTTACTACGAACCGATATCCGCCCGAAATCAGTCTCCAAATCTACGCGTTACGCAGTTCCGCAGATGACTCCACGATAGAAAGATCCCACTCCAACTTCTCCTCCAATTCAGGACTCCGGGCATCTACCTGCAGCCGCTGGTGTTGCCAATCCAAATTGTCCATCCCTTTCCAGGCACCGTACAACATCGTATTTGAGTGGATGCTCGAAGTAGATACTTCCCGATAATTCGACGAATTCCCCCATTCAGTAACGGCAGGTAAAGCTTTCACCGTCAAACTGCTATGCAGTCACATGGCGGAGCCCTCGTCGGAGTCGAGAATTGTCGACCCCATCGAGATCGACTTCACCGTCGATCGAATTATGGAAACGCCCCCATTTCCCCGGTGGGCAGGGTCAACCCACTCCGGTGAAGAGTTGAGAGACGAAGTCGAGGGTCTCCATGGCGTCGTGGAATCTGCGTTGTCAACCCGTGGGATGTTTCGAGCAATTCCGATTGATGAATCCGGTATTGCGGGATTCGATCCCCCCGAACGTCTGACGGAATCCGACTGGATCGTCCCGGGCGTTCTGACGATCGGTGATGGCGTGAAAGATTCGGATTCAGTCAGTGGATTACTCCCGACACTCGTCGCTGACGCGATGGAAAACGTCGCGCTGCAACTGGCCAGAATCAGTCTGTTGACCGAAATCAAGGAGTGGGCATCCGAGAACGGTTATAACACCACACGAGTTTTCCCCCCGGGAACCCGGGGAGATGGGTGGGATATCGAGAATCGAGGCTTCATGTTTGAACGGTTGGAAACGGAGAAAATAGATGTCTTCCTCCGGAATTCACGCGTCACCGAGCCGAGAAAAACGTTCACGTTTGCAATAGGGTTGGGAGCAAACATCGAACAGGCCGATCTGCTGCTCAGCTGTGGGGACTGTGAATACGTCACTACCTGCCCATACGTTGGTTCCATGGTTGAATAGCACTCATTTCAGTTCCGGTACGGGGCGGTTCATCTGACATTCGACGGCCACATGCATTCTTTGAACCAATTCATGCGACCCGAATTCACCGGTAAAGGGGGCAAAGCCCCATTTTGGGGATACTATTGGCAAAAACCGCTCTCCTATGTGCGGTGTGATGCCATTTAACTACCTGTATTGTTGAGGACCGGTGTTATATTATCCGGCAACATATGTGACTATGTAAGTGCTACACAATGACAAAAGCCACGGAATTAAAAGAAGCCATCGTCGATGCGGATACGGAACGGGCGGAAGCATTAACGACGGAGATTTTGCAAGAACAAGATGCAACGGAGGTGTTGGACGAAGCGATCTTGCCAGCTGCGGATACGATCGGAGAGTATTACGAAACGGGCGAGTTCTTCCTGACGGACCTCATGCGGTGTGGCGACACCTTGGAAGCGGTGATGGGCCCACTGACCGAGGCATTGAACGAACAGGTGGCGACGACTGGCGAGAAAGACGAACGTGTGACCATCGTGCTTGCGACGATCAAGGAGGACATTCACGATATCGGGAAGAACCTCGTCCGGCTGTTTTTGGCCGGCAATGGTCACCACGTCCATGACATGGGAGTCGATAAACCCGAAGACGAAATCGTGGATCGGGCAATCGAAGAAAACGCGGATGTGATCGCCCTCTCGGCCCTCATGAGTATTACACGGGATAATATGCAGGATGTCATTCGCGAACTCGAGGACCGGGGACTTCGTGATGAGTTCAAAGTCCTCGTTGGCGGCAGATCCGCGAACGCCAATTGGGCCGAGAAAATCGGTGCAGATGGCTATGCGCCAGATGCGCCACAGTCGGTAGGCGAAGCTGAACGATTGTGGCGTGAACTCGAACAGGAAGCGAAAGGAGGTGCCTAACGATGGGTGAAATGGCAGGTGTGGAACGGGTCGCAACGGCGTTGCAGGGGAAAGAACCGGACCGGGTACCTGTTGGAACGTTGGCGATTTCTCGGGCACTCTGGGAAATTGACGAACGCCCGAAAGATGCCCAGAACGATCCGGAAACGATGGCGAAGGCGAAGATCGCAGCAAACGAGAACTTCGGCGATGATATGGTAATCGCGGGTATCGATGGGTGTTTCGTCGAGGCCAAAGCCTGTGGAGCCCAGGGATTCTGGAGTGAACACATGGAAATCGTCGATGCAACCCAGCGGACGTTCGAGTCCTGGGACGAAATCGACGACTTCGATTTCCCCGATTTGGAAGAGCATATCAGGACGTCGTCGGTCCTCCAAGAGTCTGCGATCCTCATGGAGGAAGTGGGTGATCAGAAGGCCGTCGCCCCGATTGTCTCGGGGGTATTCAGCACGGCTGCGAACCTGATCGGTCACGAAGAACTCTATCGAGGGATGTACGAGAACCCCGAGAAAGTGCACGAATTCTTGGAAAAATTGAACGAGTTCCACATCCAGTACCATACTGCCTTTGCGGGGAAAGCACACGGCGTCGTCGTCCTCGATCCAGTTGCCGCGACGGAAACGACATCTCCTCCGCAGTACGAAGAGTTCGTCCTCCCGTATCTCCAGGAGGACTTCAAAGCGATTGCGGACACCGGGATGATCCCGATCAATCACCCCTGCGGTGATACGACTGGTATCATCCAGATGGTCGCCGATACGATACCGGACGGGGCCCCTGGTGGCATTCATGCCAACTACGGGAACGTCGATAAGTGGCCGAAGGACGTCGAATACCTGGAGGATACGTTGGGGAATGAGAACATCGACTACGACGAGGATGACCCGTATAGCATCATGCTCAAGGCGGTCAAGAAGGATGTCGGCGATCAGGTGTGCATTCTCGGCAACGTTGATCCAGTCACTGTCCTCCTTGAGGGAGACCCTGCAAAAGTCAAAGCAACGGCGAAGCGGAATATCGAGTACGCGGCCGAGGGTGGTGGCTTCATTCTAACCCCGGCCTGTGATACGAATCCCAACACGCCGAGTGAGAATTTCAGAGCCCTCGTCGAGGCTGCAGAAGAGTACGGACAATACGAATAGGGTAGCCCGAACGGATTTTAATCTGTTCGTGATTGATTGATTTTAAAACGTTGATAAATGGGGCTGCGAAAAAGTCTGACTTATTCGATATTCACAAATCAATCGATGCGTCGTTTCCCGTCAGGCCGTTTTCCATCCCCTTCTCGAACTGGAAAAGTGGGCAAAACCCCGTCCTGTATTCGGTCGAAATCGGTCCTGCATGAATAATTTCGGAACTTTGAGGAACCTGAGTGTTACCCGAATTTTCATCGAGAGCCCGTCGTGTGGTTGATGGCGAAACGTTTGACGTTCGACTCGAACACTGTTCCTAACTGCTGTCACTCCAAATCGTTCCCTCGGCGTTTGCTGAAACGTTTACACTCGAATGTTGTCGTGTTGATCGAATCCCGGAGCGTATACTCAGCCCGCTCGATTTCACTCGGGTCTCGGGAACCGAAATATCCGTGAACTGGACCCGTACGAAAAACCGCTCACTCGACATCAAGTGCCGCTCGCAACTGTCGATTCGCATCGTCGTGGACGCTCGTGCCGTGGCCGACGAGTATCCGGTCGGGATTCCAGTCCGCGAGCTTGTGGGGCGGTTCGTCGACGGACGGATGAACGCCAAGTTCGGTATCGTTCTTTCCGAAGGATGGGAGGGTACCGATTGCTTCGGGGACGACGAGCGTTTTCGTCGTCTCGTCGACGAGGACGGCTTCTTCCCAGTCCTTCCTCTCGATCAATCGATGGACCGTGTAGTTCGATCCGGGAAGATTCGAACCGACTGGTTCGGCTTCGGCATCCAATTTTTCGCGTGCCAGGGTCATCCATTCGGGGATGAATACAGCGACGTCGTGTCGGCGGGCCACTTCCGCCGCATCACGTGTATGGCGATCCTGGAGAACCAGCACGCCAGTTACGTTCCCCAGTTTCGCTACCCGCTCGTCCAATCCATCTACATCTACTGGATCGACGAGCCAGACACCACCTTCCGTCAGCAGCGCATGACTTGCTCTCTTTCCGCGTTCTTCGGGATACGCTATCCAGCTGAACCCTCCCGTCCACGAATCTATCTCCGACAGGCTTCCCTGTTCCTTCGTGTCATCATTTACCATGACACAGGGGATGCCCCCGAGTCGTATAAGACTGTATCCTGGGGTGTACACCTTTTCGAACGACTCCGCCCCCTAATTCTATCGAAACTCGGTTACCGACCGATCCGTGACATCTGTAGGCGGTGGAGAAAAGCGTTCGATTGCGAAGTTCAGCGTCTCACAGTAGAAACTCGTTCCCGACACAAATCAGCTCAGGCTTTATCCAGTAGACGGAAGATTCCTCACTTTACTCGAAAACCATCGATGGAAGACCAGTATCCGGGAAACCCTTGTCTCTAGGGGGCCAGGACGTTTTTCCCATACACTCCGGAGTGACCGGCATTCTTCCCGGTTTCGAACTATCAAGATCAGGTAACTGCTTCGATTTAGCTATCTTCTCCGGAGCATTCACAGGACAAAACGTGTCACTGTCCCAGGAAATGGCCGGCTCGGGGACGTGTGAGACACTGGTCGCGGTTGATGGATTCCGACTCGAAGGCAGTAATCATCAAATAAATGATACGGTATTGGACGCTTTGCGCACGCCAGAGAGTGACTTCCAAACGTGTCATACTCCCTCTCTACATGGGAATAACAACCACTATAATTCGTCACATGGTCGGGGTTACCAAACGTTTCGGCCAAATTGTATAAGATATCCGAAAGGGTTTAACCGGGGAGTTATTTCTCCCATCCATGGAACGACAGTCACTCCGACGACGGGATGTCTTACGTGGGATCGGTGGGACGCTCGCAGCATCCAGCCTAGCGGGCTGCAATACCCAATCGGTTGCTGCTGGGGCTTCGAAAACGACAGGGGCCGCCGAGGACAGCATCGCGGTCGCTTCTAAGCAATTCGTCGAAAACGAGATCCTCGGCTACCTCGCCCTCATTACCCTCGGACACCATACCGATGCAATGATCGTCGACGAAACCGAATACGGGACGACGAAAGACGTATGGGCAGGGCTACAGGAGGGATCCGTCGATCTCTCCTGGGAGTATACGGGAACGCTTCGCCTCACCCACTCACCCAAACAGTACCGGCGGATCGCCGATCCCGAAGTTCAGTACCGAGACGCCAAAGAACAGATCGAGGCGGCCACCGATCTCACGGTCCTCGAACGGGCACCGATTAACAACTCTTATGGGTTGCTGGCCTCGGAATCCTGGGTCGAAAGGACCGGTATTTCGACGATTTCTGGGCTCGCTGATCACGTTAAGGCAGGCAACACGGACGTTACTGCAGTCCTCGGCTCGTCGTTTTACGACAGACCCGACGGCTGGCCGGGATTGCTCGACAGGTACGGAATCGATGACCGGGTCCGGGCCACGTGGGAGGAGTCGATAGAGGTGGTGCCTGCCGGACTAACTTACGAGTTCCTGCGACCAGGGGATGTGGACATCGCGATGGGATTTACGACCGATCCCCAGATTACCGAACTCGGGTTACAAAAACTGCAGGACGATCGGGACTTCTGGCCGATCTACAGCCCCGCACCGGTCGTTCGGACTTCGCTTCTTGCCGAGACGCCGGAGATCGAATCTCTCCTCGACGAACTCGGCCCGCTTATCGAGGACAATTCGGTCATGCGAGAACTCAACGGCCGTGTCATTGTCGACGGGAACGAGCCAGTCCAAGTCGCACGGGCCTTTTTGGCGGAACAGGGTCTTATTTAGGTCGGTCGTAAGGTGAATCATCCGGGAGAAGGGTTCGGACTTGTTGAGGGACTTCCGAGAACTTGTTGCTTCCTTACGTACGTTTCCGTCGGCACACGACTTTTCTGCTCAATATTCGTTGTTCCAACCGCCCACATTCACATTACAATGGTCACCTTTCCATTTATTATATTCCTACTGGTGTATATGCGCACACCGGACGAAGGTTTTGCGGTGTGTCCGCTCACCGGTCAGGTGGAGGCTGCTCTGTGAGGTATCAGATATCTTCCCCAGCCCGTGGAACGAACTGAACTACGAGCGACGCTGTATTGATAGAAATCTATATGGCATTCGTGAGTCTCGACGGTGGAACGTAGTCGCTCTAATAGATTTTCCGGCACGTCGATCAACTTCGACACGAACACATATCGAAACTAATGGGTACATGAAATCGTTTGAATCAACTGGATTTGTTTATATTATCAATATTTAGTATTATATGTAGAGTTGATAAGAGCCGAAAACCGACCGCATTGTTTGTCCCAATTTGGGCGAATGAGGGGATCCTACGAGAAGACCGCCGGCATTTCGATGACTCTTCGTGTGGCGACCGTTCGCCTGTAATCGCGGGATCTGGTTGTTTTTTGCCGTCTTTAGAACAAATGAAAGAAACCTACGTATGACGAATTTTTCTTCATAATAACAATATTATTAAAATATAATCGAATATTAACGGAGGAAATCTGGAAAAATTTTAATTAAAAAATTCGGTCGTTGGTCGACAAACAGTGTGTTTTGTCTCGGCAACGGCGAATTTTTAGCGGATAGTGCCGCTTCCTCTATGGTGACCTTTAGAAGAACGGCATACAGTATTCAAATTATTTCACGGTGACAAAAGCACGGACCTGATATGTGTAATCCGATAAGAGACCAGAATAAACAGATCACAAATATATATCACTGATACTTTCAGAACCGGCTGGTAACCGGCCGAAATTCTCGGTCAAGTAATGGAACCTGTTTGTCTTCATATCCGTTCATACAGATAGCAAACGCTTATGGACGAGAGCGAAATTATTGTACTGTAGGATGAACGCCCCCGACGTCGGAGAGATGCGTGTACCTGATCGATTACTGATGGGACCCGGACCGAGCGAGGTCCATCCTCGTGTTCTTCGGGCGATGAGTAATCCACTCGTCGGTCACCTCGACCCCGCTTTCGTAACGATGATGGATGACGTTCAGGAACTCCTCCGATACACGTTTCGGACGGAGAATCAGTGGACCATCCCGGTAAGTGGAACGGGAAGTGCGGCTATGGAAACGGCAATCGCGAACATGGTCGAACCGGGCGAGACAGTTCTCGTCCCGACGAACGGGTACTTCGGTGGTCGAATGGGTAAAATGGCCCGCCGAGCCGGTGGCGAGGTAGTGACCGTCGACGCGCCCTGGGGAAAGCCCCTCGCCGTCGACGACGTCGTCGATGCCTTCGAAACACACCAGCCGGATGTGTTCGGCTTCGTCCATGCCGAAACGAGTACGGGCGTCCTTCAACCCGACGTTCCCGAACTAACGGCAATCGCTCACGAACACGACGCGTACGTGATCGCAGATACCGTCACGTCACTGGGTGGTGTGGAGTTACGGGTCGACGATTGGAACATCGACGTCGCCTATTCGGGATCGCAAAAAGCCCTTTCAGCACCACCCGGCGCCAGTCCGATCACCGTGAACGACCGCTCGATGGACAAGATCACGAACCGGGAAAACGACGTTCGATCGTGGTATCTCGATTTGAGCCTGTTGGA
This sequence comes from Halodesulfurarchaeum sp., assembly GCA_034520565.1. Taxonomy (GTDB): domain Archaea; phylum Halobacteriota; class Halobacteria; order Halobacteriales; family Halobacteriaceae; genus Halodesulfurarchaeum. The sequence continues at coordinate 37,031 of JAXHNL010000002.1, read as the reverse complement.
GGGATACTGGGGCGATGATCGGTCCTACCACCACACTGCGCCCATAACGAACGTGTATTCGATTAGGGAAGCGCTTCGAATCGTTGCAGAGGAAGGAATCGAAGCTCGCTGGGACCGTCACAGACAGATGGCCGGGGCCATCAAGGCCGGCATCGAGGCGATGGGGCTGGAACTCAATCCGGAAGCGGAGTACTGGTTGCCGACCCTGAACGCGATTCGAGTCCCGGCGGGCGTGTCCGACGAGGCGGTCCGAGGAGATCTCCTCGATACCTATGGGATCGAAATTGCTGGCGGACTGGGGGCACTCGATGGCGAGATATTCCGCGTTGGATGTATGGGGTATGGGGCACGACCGAACACGGTGTCGTCTTTCATGGTGGCATTCGGAAAGGCTCTCGAACGGGCCGGAGCCGACGTAGACGTCCGGGCCGGGCTCGAAGCGATGAAAGATTCGCTGTAACCGGCAGAGTGGGGATACTGGGCTGACCTCCAGTAGTTTCATAAACCAACTCGAAGAATACGAGAGGTATATGAGCAACACCGGGGATTATCGAAGCAAAGTTCAGTTGGTGATGGAGAAGTACGACATCGCTCTGGACCTTGTGTCACTTTGGACGGGAAATCGGGGAGAACGGCTCAGTTTACGGGAGTTGGCGAGGAAACTCAACAAACAGATACTCGAAACGGTTCTCGAATCAAAGGGGGTGATGGCCACACAGCGTGATATCGAACACATTTACGAGGCGCTGGCGGGGGAACAAACGAAGGCCGAAGCGGTCCAGAAGCGACGTGATCTCGAACGGCAGGGAGTGGACGTGGACGAACTGGAATCGGATTTCGTCACGCATCAATCGGTCCATTCGTACCTGACTGAAGTCGAAGGGGAGACGTACTCGAGCCGGGATCCAGAGGAGCAACTAACGGATGCAGTCGAGTCGATCAATAGATTGGAAAACCGAACGAAGGCCGTTTCGGAAAGCGTCATCGAACGGTTTGCGAAGATTGACGCGGTCACTGTCGGCGACACTGAGGTATATGTCGAAGCACGGGTGTACTGTAGTGACTGCGGGGCGGAAATGCGTGTCACGGAGCTGCTGGAAGGGGGTGGTTGTGGGTGTGCGGAATAATGGTCCGGAAGATTGATGAGAAATCCAATATATATCAGGAATAATGTCCCAAAATACCGAATCTTCGAAGCCCCTCGAGGTCACAGCTGAAAATATCGGGGGCATTAATGAGACGTCAGTCGAACTGGTCGAAGGAGTTAATATTTTGACGGGAAGAAACGCGACACATCGAACCTCTTTTTTGCAGGCGATGATGGCGGCCCTCGGAAGCGATAACGTTTCGTTGAAAGGTGACAAAGATTGGGGAGAAGCCCAGCTCAATTGGAAGACAGAAATCTACGGGCAAGAACTGATGCGGGAAAATTCTACGGTTCGATTTTCCGGTGATGCGTACGTCGAAGACGCGTCAACGGCGGAGTTATTTGCGTTTCTCCTCGAAAATAATGCAGCTAGACGGGCCGTAAGGACGGATGCAGATCTCCGTGATATTATCATGGACCCAATTGATTACGACGAAATACAGCGGGAAATTTCGGAACTCGAGCGCGAGCGAAAATCGGTCGATCAACGAATCGAGGCACTCGAGGACGAAAAAGAACGGCTGCCCGAGTTAGAAGCAGAACGTCACGAAGTCGAGTCTCGTCTGGAAGACGTCGAGAAACAACTACAGGAAAAGCGGGTAGAACTCGATTCCTTGAATGGGTCCGTCGACGAGACGAAACAGCGGAAAGCCGAACTCGATGCGAAAATGGAGGAATTGCAGACAGCCAGAGCCGACCTCGAAGACGTCAAATTCCAGTTGGATACGGCCGAACAACGGGTCGAAGCGAACAGGGAAGAACTGGACGAACTGATGGAGGCACTCGATTCCCTGCCGGAAAAAAACGGCGGGAAAGTCGACGAACTGGACGCCGAAATTCGCCGCCTTCGTGACCACAAACAGTCAGCTCGAATCGACGATCACTCAGTATCCGAACAAATCGTACAGTTCAATGAGCAACTTCTCGACGGATCGAATGCCGAAGTTGCTCGAAATGGTCCAACATCAGACAAATACTGGTAAATCCGTCACTGACGATCTCGTCTCTGGAACGACCATCTGCTGGACGTGTGGAAGTGAAGTGCCGGAAGAACGCATCGATAAGACAGTTTCTCGATTGAAAGACCTGCATCAAACTCAGGCGGAAAAACGGAACTCGCTTGATACCGAACTCCAGTCCCTCCAGAAGGAAAAGCGAGAAATCAAACAAAAAAGCCAAAAACGGACTCGACTTAACGGGAAACGGTCGGACATCGAAACGGACATCGAAACGAGTGAACGCAGAATCGAAACCCTTCAGGAGCGGAAAGACGAACTGGAATCGGAAATCGAGTCCCTGGAAGCGGAGATTCGGTCCTTCGAGTCCCAGGACCAATCGGAGGTACTGGCAGTACACAAGGAGGTAAACGAGCTTGAATTCGAATCCACGCAGCTACAGGACAGATTGTCGGACATCGAAGCAACTATCGCAGAAATCAGGGAAAGTACCGAGGACGTAGAATCGCTTCGAACGGAACGAGAACAGATTACAGAGACGTTAAGAAACTTGCGCACACGGGTTCAGTCGATCGAAAACCAGGCTATCGACGAATTCAACGAGCATATGGAACTCGTACTGGATTTACTCGAATACGATAACCTGGAGCGCATTTGGATCGAACGCCGGGACGGAAAGAACGGGAGGAGAACGAAGAATTCCGCGAGCGAATTCCGCCTTCACGTGGTTCGAAAAACGGATGACGGTACCGTCTACGAGGATACCATCGACCATTTGAGTGAAAGCGAACGAGAAGTGGTCGGTCTCGTTTTTGCACTGGCTGGCTATTTAGTCCACGACGTAAACGAGACAGTCCCGTTCATGTTGCTCGACTCGGTAGAAGCGGTCGATAGCAACCGAATCGCCAAACTTGTCGATCATTTCAAGAAATATACGGATGTTCTGGTCATTGCCCTACTACCGGAGGACGCAGGCGCTCTGTCCGAAGAATACCACCGCGTCACAGAAATATGACCTGGTAGCGTCGTGGTGACGTTTGACGAGGGTATCGCTTAGCTTACGAAGATGGCAGTGCCGTTTCGATTCCTGCTTCGACGTATTCGTCGAGTTCGGCCTCGATGTCGGGGTCGAGCGGTGGCCGTTCGTACTCCGCCAACAGCTCGATTTTGCGATCGTGGGCCAATTCGAACGTGCTTTTCTTTCCTTCGTCTTCCCAGGCTGTTCATAGGAATTCCGGTAGAAGAGTTCTGGAATGAGAAACTCAGTTTTCGAATGCTCGAACGTGTGCCGCTTGTTGAGGAAGTGTCCCCCTGGTTCCACTTCGGCTATGAGATCCTGGGCAAGCGTTTCTTCGGAGACGTCGAGGCCATCACGGAACCGTTCGATGTACCGAATGACGTCCAGATCGATCAGGAATTTCTCCGGTGAGGACGTCGAATACGAGTCCAACATCCCCGCCGCGTGATGAATCAGATTCACCCCACTCTGGATCGTAGTATACAGCTGCAACATCGATTCGGCACCTGCCTGCATATCCGGCATTTTCGAGTCCGTAAGCCCCCCTCCGGCCCGGGTTGGGACGTCGTAGAACCGGCCCATCTGGCCAGTGAAGGCGACACAGAGTGCGCCCTCGGGACTGCCGATACTGAAGGAGCCGTATCGGATATCCACGTTCGATGTCGGCAATCCGTAAATGATGGGAGCCCCTTCGTTGACGAGTTGCGCGATGACGTTACCGGCCAGGATTTCGGCATTACCGAGCGCGAGCGTCCCTGCGAGCGTTGCCGGACCGGACGCTGCCGCCATGACCGCCGGGGATAAAATCCCCACCTGACCTGCCTTGGCGTATTCCATCAGCCCACCAGTCATTTTTGTATCCCAGGTCCGTGGCGAGACGCTGTTGATCGTCGCAAAAATGTACGGCTTGCTGAGGTCCGGATCGTCGTTTGCGATGCCGGCCATTTCGATCGAGGCCCGTGCCCGGTCTGCCCCCCAGGTGTCTCCCTTGAGCGGTTTGTCCGAATGTTTGATGATCCGCTCCATGAGACGGTAATGCTTGATTTCCTGGTCCACGTCGTTCGGTTCGGCGTGGTTGTACCCAGTCGTCGTCATCAAATCCGACATCTGGGTCAACTTGATGAACGTCTCGAAGTCCTCGAGGGTCGATGGGCGACGCCCGTCCTCGTAGGTTAGCACGTTGGGTGCACTGCCCGCAGGCGAGGTCGCATATTCCCCCTCGCCGACAGTGACGTTACGCTCGGGGTTTCGGCCGTGAAGGGTGAAGGAAGCCGGCGCTGTTTCGATCGCCCACTCGACCAAATCACTTGGAAAGGTCACCATCTTGTCGTCTCGGTCGACGGTACAGCCGTTCTCCGCCAGGAGATCGAGGGCGGGCTCGTAATCCACTTTGACTCCCAACTCTCTCAGGAGCGTGAGACTCACGTCGTGAATTCGTTCGAGTTCCTCCGCTCCGAATTTATTTACCGGCGCCATGTCTCTGACGGGGTCCGAGTGATCCATGTATCTATCTTACTCACTCTCCTCTTAGGGTTTGTGGTACCCTGAATGATCACTGGTAGTTTTGCGATAGGTCTGGTTTTCGTGCCCGAGTGCAGTTGGGGACTGGAAGCCTGTCGTGCCTGTCATCGAGGTGTAGTCTTGCTACGGAAACGATTCCAGTGGTCGGTTTCGAGGACCCGACAGTGCATCATATCGTTCAGTGACTCCCGTGTCCGTTGTCGCAATTTTCCATTTTGGTCGATTCGTACCTAGAAACCGTTTAGACCCGCTCTGTCATCGAATGACGAGTCACTTACCGAAGGCGACTGGTGAAAACTGACGGTCCTGTACTACTATGTGCGGTTCTATTATTTTGAAAGGGTGTCATTGTGGGACTATGGCTGGGATGGACACGGTTTTCGGTTTGCCGTTGCGAGTTGCCATATCGTTACACTATTAATATTGTAAAGATTTTTCTGCTGCCGGCGTGATTACCGCTACTGACGACTGGGAACTTCTCGATGGGACGACAGAGTTCCGATATCATGGTGTATGAGGGCAAGAACCACCATTTGTATCGTTCGTCATAACTACTTAAAGGAAAAACCGTATTTAGTCGTATTAACCTATTAAATAAAGACGGTACGACCCCGAATTGGTGCCCGCTCCGTGGTATATCAGCTCTCAAATATGCGTGCGCAGTCGGCTTCCAGTGGCCCCCCGATCGTCGGCACCGGGGAATAGCCCCGATCCCACTACCTTTTTGTCTGCGACTCTCGTTTTCACAAATGATGAACCTGGACCTTCAGGGCAATGTGGCACTTGTCACGGCCTCTACCAGTGGACTCGGCAAAGCGTCGGCGAAGACATTTGCTGCCCAAGATGCAAACGTCGTAATCAATAGTCGGGATGCCGATTCACTCTCCGAGGCTGTCGAGGAGCTATCGGCGGTCGGATCTGGACGGGTCATCGGCCATCAGGCCGATTTGACCGAGAAAGCGGCTATCGAGGGGTTGGTAGAACGGACCCTTTCAGAATTCGGTCGTCTGGACCATCTCGTCACCAGTGCCGGAGGGCCACCGAGTGGACCCTTCCTTTCGATGGACGACGAAGACTGGTACCACGCGTTCGATCTGCTCGTCATGAGTGTTGTCCGAGTCGTCAGAGAGGCGGCCGATGCACTTCGGGCTGATGGTGGGGGAACGATTGTCAATATCACCTCCCGGAGTGTGAAGGAAGCCATCGATTCGCTCGTCCTGTCGAATTCCGTCCGCATGAGTGTCATCGGTCTCGAAAAGACGCTGTCCGCGGAATTCGCTCCCGAGGTCCGGTCGAACGCTGTGCTCCCCGGCCCGCACGAAACGAACCGGATCAAGTCACTCGTCCAACAGGCAATCGAGCGTGGCGAGTACGATTCCTACGAAGCGGCCATGCAGGACCGGTCTTCGGGAATTCCACTGGGAAATATCGGCGATCCGGACGACTTTGGAAACCTGGTCGCTTTCTTGAGTTCCCCTGCTGCGGCCCATATCAACGGTGTTGCAATTCCCGTAGACGGTGGCGCTGGTGCGTCGAACCTGTAAATTCGCCCGCGATCGGACACGAACGACCAGTCCACACAGCATCGCCGATCAGATCGGACGCCACAAATTTATACGCCCACCGTGAATTGAGCGATATGATTACTGCAAATCTCAAAATTCGTTTCGAAGGTGACTGGGTGGATCAACTTGCGGACTATGACGTTGTCGGCGAGGCTATTACGTCGACGTACCGGGACAACCGGACGGTGTCGATCAACGCTCTGGACGCGGCGAGTGGGTCGTTCGACTCGGTCATCGAGACGATTCAGGAGAACAAATTCGTCGACACGGTCGAAATTCTGGAACGATACGAGAAGCAGGATCGGATTTTTTCCACGGTGAAGGTCAACAGTGAATATCCGACCTACACGCCCATGGAAACGATGCGGTATTTCGGATTCCTTCCGATCGGGCACGCGAAATACCGCGACGGGTTCGAATACGTGGAAATCCTCGCGGAGAACCGTGAGGACCTCTCCCACCTCGTCAGTTTGTTGGAGTACGAAACCGTCGAGGTCATTCGGGTCGTTTCCGAAATCCGTCCGAGTCTGCGCCTCAGTCTGTTGGAGTGGCAACAAATATTCGAATCGATTCCGGCAACCGAGAAGGCGTTCCTCGAGCTTGCGATCGAATCAGGATACATGGATTCCCCCCGATGGATTTCCCTCGAGGACCTCGCATCAGAGGCCGGGATTGCAAAGAGCACCGCCTCACGATATCTTCGAAACATCGAGCAAGCGGTCATTCCGATGTTGGTAAAATATATCCACATCTTTTCATAGCTTGTCGTTCGACTATCTCCGAGGTTCGTTTCCGAATATCCGTTAGGTATCCGGCGAGGAGAAGTACCGATTCGAGAATTTCAGTAACGTTTCCCATCCCTTGTGGAGATGCTCCGAAGCCGTCGTTTTCGAGACTCCGAGTTCGTCGGCGAGTGTCTGGATGGTTACTTCCCGATTTTGCTCGAAATAGCCCCGTTCAACCGCGAGCACTAACAGTTCGAGTTGTTTGGGAGTAATCTCCTCGATCAAGGCCTGGAACTCCTCGGATTTCGGTGCGGTTTGGTACAGCAGTTCTTCTGAGAGGTAGAACATCTTCACGTCGCCGTAGAGGTCGAGCAGTTCCTTGACTTCCGATATCTCGTAGTGTGTTTCGAGGACCAAGTCGAAGCAAATGCGACCGTCCTCCAGGGAGGGATATCCCATGGGCAGGTAGCCTTCATACGAGAGCATTTCCATCGGCGGGATGTGGTAATACGTCGATTTGAGCGTGACCGTGACCGCCTCTTGGACACGGCCGGGTCTCGAAGATCGGTCGATGATTTCAACGTGGGTGATGTTTTCGTGGTTTCGGACGAGTTCCAGGGCTCCATCGACGTCATCTGCAGTGAACCTGAGTAAGGCGAAATACTGATTGTGGTGAAACGAATACGCGAGGAATTTTCCAAAGACGGAGTACGCATTCGAATCAGAAGTCCAATCATCTTCGAAGAGAACACCAATTCGGGCGGTGATCATACTGCACGTTTCTCTTAGGATTCACATTAACGTTTGCCTCTATCGACTCGGGTACCGTACTCCACGTGACTGTTTCAAATGTATTGCTGTTCGATGGATCTGCCGAAATCACCCGACTGATTTACTGGTCTTCGAAAACCGGTTACAAACATTTATGAGGACATGCTAGTAATGAACAGACGTACTCGGAGAGAAACAATGATAGAGACAGTTGCGGTCGGAGAGGACGTAGAATCGACTCCAGATACCCCAGTGGCCATCGTTGGCGGGGTTCTCGTCGACGGGACGGGAACCGATCCGATCGAGGACGGCGGGGTCCTCATCGAAGACGGGAAAATCACCGCGGTCGGGCCAACCGACGAACTGGACGTGCCAGGGAACGCACGCGAGATCGACGTGGAGGGGCAAACGATCATGCCGGGGATGGTTGAGGCACATACGCACATGTCTCAATACGCCGAATTGAACCCGGTAATGGGTCGCTACCGGGCGCTCACGTTCGATAATACTATCGAGTACAACGCGATCAAGGCGGCGGAAAACCTGCAGATCATGTTGTACTCGGGAGCGACGACGATCCGAGACATGGCCGGCCGGGATCTGCTGCCGATGAGCCTTCGAGACGCAGTCGAAGACGGAACCATCCTCGGACCGCGCGTGAACCCGACTGGTCCGATGATCACCTCGACCGGTGGGTCCGATGACAATCGCGAACCGATTCGGGCGACCGAAAACCTCTCGAACGGACGGGAGGTCAACGGGACCCAGGAGATGGTCGCGGAAGTTCGGGAAATGTTCAAAGCGGGGGCTACCCACATCAAACTCGAAGGCTCGGGATCCTGGCTGTCGGCGTTTTCCGGCCCGCACACCCAGACGCTGACCGAGGAGGAGATGCGAGCGGCCGTCGTCGAGGCGCATCGAAAAGACATGACTGTGGGGATCCATGCCCAATCGAACGAAGCCATCAAAAGTGCGGCCCGGGCTGGCGTGGATACGATCGAACACGGAACGTATGCGGACGAAGAAGCCCTCGAACTCATCAAAGAGAACGGCGCGCGCCTGGTTCCAACGCTGACGCCGTTCATCGTGTTTCCCCAGAATGCGGAGACCTGCCATCTCACCGACCAGCATCTCGAAGACCTCCAGGCGGACCGCGAAGCCGCACGGGAGATGTTCGAGAACGCACTCGAGATGGACGTTCCGATGGCCCTCGGTGCCGATTCCTACCCGCCCCTTGGACCACACGTCGGGGCGACCGCAAGAGAGGCTCGGTTATGGGTCGATTGGGGTTGTAGCCCGATGTCCGCTATCGAGCATGCGACACGGGAATCTGCGATCGCGCTCGAACGGAGTGATGAGGTTGGCACCTTGGAGAGTGGAAAATACGGAGATCTGCTGGTTGTCGATGGGCTTCCACACGAGAACATCGAAGCGCTCCGACCGGAGAACATGTCTATCGTGATGAAGGGCGGAGCGGTTGTCAAACACCGGGACTGACGGTAGAGCAGTTTGGGGAAACGGATTTATCTCCCCTCTGGATCGGTCTTTCGACAGAAATGGTGGCCAATCGGGGCTTCACGTTCCGAAGCAACCTGACTCGGAAAACCTGGACGATCCGGCTGGGGGTCTTCGATGACAGGTGAAGGACTGTTTTGTGATGGCCGGGCTCGATAAATCGAGGCGGAATGTTTATATCCGGGCCCACAGTCTTCCTAAATTGCAATGGTGCAAGCTCAGCGACCGTCAGAGAAAGCAATAGCTCGATCGCTCGAATCTGAGACACGATTCCCGAACCAACAATCATGAGTGACGTCATCCGGTCCTACCTCGCTGACTTGGAGTTTCCCGTCAGTGACGCGTACGAACGGACGGCATCGGCATACCAGTACCCGGATGGATCGGACTTCAAGATCGAGATGCTTCCGGGCTCTGTCGAGGAGTACGAGGCTCTCCTGAAAAAGGCGGAGACTGCAGGCGTTCAGGTCAACAAGATCGTCGACGTGACCGGAACCACCTTCGATAGTGAAGAAACAATCCTGGAGAAGTGTCGAATCGCCCGGGAGAATGACGTCCAACTCCTGATGGAGCCCGGACGGGGCCACAAGGCCTGTGACAATAGTCAACAGATGGCGCTGGGTGCGATGCCTGGAGGTAAACTGCGTGGCGAAGACACATTGGTCTATACACTAGACGAAATGAAGCGGGCCACGGAGCTTGGGTGCCGAGGATTCAATCTCCAAGATGAGGGGCTGTTGCAGGTAGCGATTCGAATGCGGGACGATGGCTTGCTACCGTCCGATACGGTTTTCAAATTATCTTCGGCGTTCCAGATCGCCAATCCCGCATCGATGCAGTTCTGGTCGGACAAACTGGGGTCACACGACAGTATTAATCCGGCCCGTGACCTGACGATTCCGATGTTGGGTGCGATTCGCGAGGTTACTGGACAACCGATGGATATCCACGCGTTTTGGTACCAGGACGTCGTTCGAACCCCCGAAATGCCCGAAATCGTTCGTGTTGCGAGTCCCGTTTCGATCAAGAACTTCAAAACGCCACGCCCCGGAGAGGGCAGTACGGATATCTTGACTCAATTCGAACAGAGTCTGCGCGTGGTAGAGGAGATCGAGGCGTCCGAAATCGATGCCACTCAGTACGAGAACGACCCGGACACGCCCGGCGTTCCAGGTGAGCCGGTACAGTAACAGGATCCGGAAATCCGTTTTGGCCCCCACGCGACCGGTGATTTTGGACGGTGTCAGTCCGGGGCCCGCTCCGTTTCGAATCCAAGCATTCAATACGGTAACGTCCCTCTTGGATTTTATGCCGGAGAAAGTAGTGATCACTGATCACATCTATGAGGACACGGAGCTCGAAGCAGAAATAATCGAAGGCGCAGGTGCTGAGCTCGTTTCACTCGATGCATCCTCGGCAGATGAAGTCATCAAGGGTGGATCGCAGGCAACCGTCCTCCTCACGACGAACGCGCCAATAACGGACGAGGTATTCGATGCACTTCCCCGGCTCGAGGCGGTTGTTCGAATGGGGGCAGGATTCGATAACGTCGACGTCGAGGCCGCGACAGCACACGACGTATTCGTGGTGAACGTCCCCCGATACGGAAACGAGGAAGTAGCGACTCATGCATTGGCGTTGCTTTTAGCGTGTGATCGGCGCCTCGCTCAATACGACAGACACGTCCGGGACGGAAACTGGAACTGGAAGTACCGAAACGAACAGACGAGGTTACAGGAAAAAACCCTCGGCATCGTGGGTATGGGTCGAATCGGAAAACAACTTGCCGAAATGGCGTCTGGGTTGGGCGTCGACATCATCGTATCCGATCCATATGTATCCGCTGAAGACATCGAGGCCCAGTCAGCAAGGAAAGTGTCCTTTGAGGAATTAATTCGGCAAAGCGATATCGTCTCGATTCACACGGTGTTGAACGACGAAACCCACCATCTGTTCGACGCCGAAGTGTTCGCCGAAATGAAAAACTCCGCGGTTCTCGTTAACGTCGCTCGTGGCGGAATTATCGACCAGCAAGCTCTTCTGAAGGCGCTAAATGACGACGAGATCGCTGTCGCTGGTCTCGATGTGACCGATCCCGAACCGCCTGCCGAAAATGACCCGATTCGAACACACGAAGATATTCTTCTCACGCCGCACGTTGCCTGGTATTCGGACGCGGCCCTAGAGGAACTCAGACGAATTCCTGCCGAAGAAGCGGTTCGGGTACTCGAAAACGAATCCCCAGAGAACATCGTCAATACCGAAGTCGTCTCCTGAGTATCGCTTCAGGTCTTCGGATCGAGTCGGACACACTATGAGAACCCGTTCGAGGCTATTTGCTACTGAATCCCGGAGGAAACGGTCCTATCCGGAAGCTCCGACAATCCGTCGAAGCGCGACGATGTAGGCGGCGGTCCGGAGATTCGGGACGTCCGCTTCCTCATAGACGGAAACGACGGTCTCGAAGGCCTCAACGATGGTGGCTTCGAGTTCTTCGTTGACTCGTTCTTCCGACCAGTAGAATCGCTGGCGATTCTGCACCCATTCGTAATACGAAACCGTTACGCCACCCGAATTGGCCAGAATATCCGGAATGACCAGGATATCCCTCTCACTCAGTATGTCGCTCGCTTTCGGTATTAATGGCCCATTAGCGGCTTCCGAAATCACGTCACAAGTGATGTTTGCTGCGATTTCTCCGGTGATCGCGTTCTCCATAGCTGCAGGGATGAGTAAATCGACGTCGAGTGTGAGCAATTCCGTGTTAGTTATCCGTGTATGGGCGTCAGGATAATCGATAACGGACCCGTGTTCGTCTTTCACCGCTCTCACTTTGTGGGGGTCTAGTCCTTCGGGGATGTGGATCCCTCCCTTCGAATCACTAACAGCGACAACCGTTGCGCCCATATCCGCGATCAGTTTTGCACTTTGCCAGCCCGCGTTTCCAAATCCCTGGACTGCAACCGTGGCCCCGTCGATTGCTCGTCCCAGATACTCGAATGCCTCCCGGGCAGCGATGACTGTCGACCGACCGGTGGCTTCGACTCGACCTTCACTGCCCTGGCTTTCGATCGGTTTCCCCGTTACCACCCCTGGCTCGGTCCGATTTTCGAGCGTTTCGTACGCCGATTTGATCCAGAGCATTTCCCGGGCTCCTGTATTGACGTCGGGTGCTGGAATGTCTCTGCTTTCCCCAATCAAGGGGCGCAGTTCTTCGGCGAAGGCTCGGGTCAGTCGTTCGAGTTCGGCCTCCGAGTACGATTTTGGATCGATTCGAATGCCTCCTTTGGCTCCGCCGAGGGGGATATCGACGACCGCCGTTTTGTAGGCCATCCACCCCGACAGCGCTTTGACTTCGTCTCGTGAGACGGCCGGGTGATACCTGATACCACCTTTGTACGGTCCTCTATCGCCGTTGAACTGTGATCGGAACCCTTTCAGAATTTCAGTGGAACCGTCGTCGCGGGGTAACGAGACGTTCACCTCCAAAACGCGTTCCGGATGGCTCAGCCGTTCAATGACGTCGTTTTCGAGTTCGAGATAGCTTGCAGCCTGTCGAACTTGGGACTGCAAACTCTCGAACGGGTTGACCTTCTGGCCCATTCCTGAACACGAAATTGTGCTTCTTGGATATAAACGTTCAGTCTGACTGCACGGTGAAATTCCGCACTGACAGATTTCTGTTGGCGACTCCTTCGAGTCGATTGTGACACGCCGGTCCTTTACTCGGACCGTTCGCGAAGCCACTGTGCGTAGTCGTGATCGCGAAGCGTGGTCGTCCGACCACCATCCACCGGAATTGCGGTCCCGGTCATGAGTGAGGATTCATCCGCTGCGAGATACGCCGCCAATCCAGCGATATCCGCCGGTGTTCCGAAGCGGCCGATGGGGTCTAACTCGGTATTCTGGCGCTCGATGGATTTCTTCGAGTCCGGGTCGTGGCGATGGGCCGGGAACGGATCTTGTTCGTGGTCCTCCCACGTTCCGTCCTCGTAGTCGTGATCCGAAAGCGCCTCCGTGAGGATCTTCCCGGGCATGATCGTATTGACGCGGATCCCATGAACCCCGAGCTCGATCGATAGTGCCCTGGTGAGACCGTTGATGCCGCTGTTCGCGACGTTGTACGGGAAACACTCCGGATCAGTTTGAATCGCATGAACCGAGGAAATGTTAATCACACTACTTCCTTCGGGCATGTGTGGTAGTGCCTGTTTGGTGTAATACCAGTAACTCTTGAGAGCAACGTCCATTACCGAGTCCCACTCTTCGAGCGTTCGTTCTTCGAACGGACCGGAGACGGAGTTGGTGACGTTATTCACGAGGACGTCGATTCGGCCGAACTCCTCGACCGTTTTCTCGATCAGGTGATCGATCTCCTCCGGCTTCCCCGCGTCGGCCTGGACGTAGATTGCCTCGCCTCCTTCCTGCGCGACCGCCTCGGCGATCGTTTCCCCATCGTTTGCCCCGTGGTCGTTGATTACCACTGACGCACCTTCAGCGGAGAATCGCTTTGCCATACCGAGGCCGATACCCTGTGTCGAACCGGAGATGACGATTACCTTTTCTGCAAGCCTACCTGGACAGTGGTCGTGCCGTATCATAACCCGTCCAGATGGTTACTGGAAAACGTATTGAATCTACCGGTGAAATCTATAGGTGATCTAACCGCAAGGCTAAGACTCGGTTCAGAAGCTAATTTTCCCCAATTGGGTGGAAGCCTGGGGTGTGACGATCAGCTTTCAGAGTATACCTTTGCGGCTCTTTCAACGGTCTCATATTTTGGGTGCCTGGGACCGAAATTGTTTTATCAACAAACGGGGGAATAGCTTTAAGCCTCTACTTCATCTTCAGTTCGGTATGGAGTACGAGAAACTCGGAAACACCGGGCTAGAAGTATCCAAATTGACCCTCGGTACGGGGCTTTTCGGAAGCGGGAAACGGCCGACTGAGACCTGGCACGGGGCGATGGATGACGAGGAGAAGAGCATCGAAATCATCGAGCGGGCCATCGATTTGGGTATCAACTTCATCGATACCGCAAACCAGTACTCGACCGGCGAGGCCGAAGAGATCGTTGGCAAGGCAATCGAGGGATACGACCGTGACTCACTGGTCATCAATACGAAAGTCCAGAGTTTGATGGAGGACCGACCGAACGGCGGGGGACTTTCCCGGAAACACATCCTCGAACAATCCGAAAAGAGCCTTTCGAGACTCGGGACCGATTTCGTCGATCTCTACACGATCCACCTCTGGGATAAGACGACGCCGATCGAAGAGACGCTGTCCACGATGAATACCCTGGTCGAAGACGGAAAAGTTCGCTATCTGGGGGCGAGCAACGTCGAAGGGTGGCAACTGATGAAATCCCAATGGACCGCAGACGCCAACGGGTACCACGCCTTCGATTCGGTTCAACCCGATTACAGCGCCGTCGTTCGCTGGGAGGAGTACGGTGTGCTCCCCGCCGTCGAGGATCTCGGACTGGGGTTGACCCCGTATTCACCACTTGGGAAAGGATTCCTTGCAGGGGCATACGACCGCGATGAACTCCCACCGAAAGACAGCCGACTGGGTCACGCCGTCAAGTACGGCCAGTGGGAAGAGCTGAACACGCACGAGAACTGGGAAGTCTACGACGCCATTCAGGAAATCGCCGAAGAGGTGGGCGCCACGCCCGTTCAAGTCGCTATCGCCTGGGTGCTTCACAAGGACGTCGTAACCTCGCCGATTATCGGCCCGACGACGATCGAAGAACTCGAAGAGTGTGTCGGCGCAGTCGACGTTTCACTGTCCGATGACCAGATGGAACGCATCGAAGAGCCGGTCCAACCCGCATACGCGAAGAGTTGGGGCTGGTCCAGACAGAAACGCTGGTAAGCAGAGGTCGCAAATCAATTCGATCTGGTGGGTCAGGAGCCGAATATCACGCCCCGCCTTCAGTGAAAGCCCTGGCTCAAACGCATTGATTGGTATGTTCGCTGCCACATGATGACTTCTTTGAGAGTCAACACCAAGAATAGCAACAGGTCTTTGCTTGGTTGCAGCGTCAATACGGATGTATGTCGAGTTCTATTGAATCTGTGCTTTCGGTCTATTTTCATGACTGTCGGTTTCTCCGAGACGATACAGTTGCGAATAGCTATCTTGTCCGGTAGTGGGTTCTCAGGTCCTCGGAAAATCCCGAGTCCTCGAGATATTTTGAATACTGGAGTTTGAAAACAAACGTGGAATTTGTGGCTGCAGTTTGGCTTCGGAATGAACGAGCGAATGGACTAGTCAAAATCACACAATTAAAATGGTAACGTTCCATTTCAAACTCAAGGAGAAGACGGTAATAACCGACCAAATCATTTAGTCCCAGTAATCTCAATCGTACCGAGGGGTATATCGTTCGAGGGTAATTCATTTTCTTGGTTGGCAATCCGTCGCTACTCACAGTCTGTCGATTGATTGTTTCTCATCCCGGATTTTCTCAGGAAAGCTTTGCTTGTAGAACCACCATACCAAGTGGAAGTGGGAATGAAATACTTCTGGTTTGACAAATCATTCCGGCAAATCGGTCCGAATAGATCGACTTATCGTATTTGGTAAACAGTCGCCTACTTGGATTTGTGGCGTCAATTCGAATCAGACCCGAGAATCCGGTCGTCTGTTGACTTTCGAAAACCCGAAAAAACCTGACTCAGTTGAGTTACTTAATTCGATTTCTACGACGGTGATTAAGCTCTTCTGGCTTGCTGTTCAGAGGCTGGTTAATTTCGTCCGGTTCATGGTGACAGGCCATTTGATGGGTCTGTAAATCACTCGTCGCCTCCATCGTCACCAATTCGGGATTACTTGTTTCACATACCTCGCCGATAAACTGGGGACATCTCGTGTGGAAGGAACATCCCTTTGGTGGGTCTCGGGCACTGGGAACGTCTCCTTCGAGACGAATTCGATTGCTAGTCTCCTCGGGATCCAATGAAAGGATACTCGTCAACAAGGAACGGGTGTAGGGGTGGAATGGGGGCGAAAACACGTCCTGTAGGCTCCCATCTTCGACAATTTCGCCGAGATACATAACTGCCAACCGATCACTGACCGCCCTTATTACGCCCATGTCGTGACTGATGAGCAAATAGGACGTGTTGTACTCGTCCTGGAGGTCCATAAGCAACTGGAGGATGCTCGCTTGGACACTTACGTCAAGAGAGGAGACTGGCTCGTCAAGGACCACGAGGGAGGGATTTGCCGAAAAAGCCCGTGCAATAGCGGCACGCTGTTGTTCCCCACCGGACAATTCGTGGGGATATTTGGTTTTGAGGTCAATAGGGAGATTTACCTGCCCAAGTAGTTCCTCAATGCGTTCGGCTCGTTCTTCCTCGTCTTGGTCAGTGAGGAGTTTCAAAGGTCGTTCGATTGCCTGACTCACAGTTCTCCGTGGGTTCAAGGATGCACTGGGGTCCTGGAAGATGATCTGACACTCGGAATGGAACGATTCCTTTTTGGAATCTGATAGGTCAGAGAGATTAGTACCACGATACTCTACGGTGCCCGTTGTCGGCTTGTGGAGGTTGAGCATGGTTCTTCCGAGTGTACTCTTCCCACATCCGGACTCACCAACTAGTCCGACTGTTTCACCCTCTCCAACCGAGATATCGACGCCATCGAGTGCCTTGACAGGTTTGTGATCTCGGAAGCGCCTTTGTATGATACTGCCCTCGTCGTAGTACTTCGTGAGATTTTTCGCTTCCAGAATTGTCTCTCCCGGGTTCCACGTCCGTTCTTCGGCTACTGTTGCCTCTATTGGATCGGCGGTTGCAGTCTCCCAATGGATGCAACGCGTTTCGTGATCTGCTGAAACATTTGAAATCGGAATATCGCTCTCACGACAGTCCTTCTCGGCGAAATCACATCGATCGGCGAAAATGCAACCCTCTCCGATTTCGTCGAGACCCGGAATGCTTCCGGGAATTGCATGCAACTCCTTTCGTGTGTCTATCTCGGGAGTTGTGGCGAGAAGCGCTTGAGTGTACGGATTGGCGGGCTTCTTGAATACCTGGCCGACTGGCCCTTTCTCCATCATTTCACCGGCATACAGGATATTGACCCGGTCTGCAATCTGCGCGATTACAGCCAAATTGTGGGTAATGATTATGATTCCTACATCTGTTTTGCTTTTGAGATCGTCAATGAGATCAAGAAGCTTAGCCTGTGTCGTGACGTCCAAGCCGGTAGTGGGTTCGTCCAGAATCAACATTTCTGGATTACAGGATAGCCCAATCGCAATGAGCGCTCGCTGTTGCTGCCCTCCTGATAATTCGTGAGGATACCGTTTCACGATTTCTTCCGGATCGGGAATATTGACCTGATCTAATACTTCATACACCTGTTGCATCACCGCATCATCATCGTCGAGATCTTGATGGAGTTCCACTGACTCTTTGATTTGCTCCCCGATCCGCATACTCGGATTCAGTGCCGTTGAAGCGTCCTGGGCGACGTGGGCAATTTGGCCTCCCCGTATCTCTTTTAGTTCCGAGTTCGACATTCCAAGAATGTCCCGGCCCTTGAACTCGATCGTTCCATTCGGGATTCTGGCATTGTTGTCCAGGTACTGGACGATTGCGAGAGCGAGCGTGCTCTTCCCACTCCCACTTTCTCCTGCTATTCCGAGGGTTTCACCTTTGGTGAGCTCAAGTGAGACGTTTCGAAGTGCGTTTAACGTTCCTCCTTTGACTTTGAAGTCGACATCTAATCCGTCTACTTCCAGCAGCTGTTCTCCGGTCTGGTCTTGAAGTCCAACTTCGACGCTCATAGTCGATCACCTCCGACCCTCGGGTCGAGTACGTCGTTGCAACCCGTCGCCCAACAGGTTGGTCGACATGATGGTCAGGAGTAACGCGAGGCTGGGCCAGAGCAAGAACCACGGCGTCTCGTATATGTAGAGGCGCGCGTTAGCGACCATGTATCCCCAGTCGGGATTTGGTGGGCCAGCTCCCAGTCCAAGGAACGACAGAGAGGTGCCAACGAGGATAGCATAACCGACCCGAATCGATCCTTCCACCACGATGGGGGGCATGATGTTCGGCAAGAGTTCCTGAAAGAGGATGTACGGCATGGATTCGCCACGAGCTTTCGCGGCCATGATGTACGGTTCCTGGCTTTCAGCAAGTGTCGCCGAACGAGTGACCCTGGCAATCCGGGGAACAAACACTACACCGATGGCGATGATCACGTTGATGAGATTTGACGGGAGTGTGACGAGGATGAGAATCCCCAGAAGGAGGATCGGGATGCTCATGAAGATGTCCATCAGTCGCATCAGGTATTCGTCCACACGACCCCTCATGTATCCGGAAACTAGTCCGATGGGGACTCCCAAGGCCAATGAGAAACCCGTTGCGCTGAATCCAAGGAGGAGACTGCTTTGGCCACCGATAATAACTCGAGAGAGGAGATCTCGGCCAAGGTTGTCGGTTCCCAGCCAGTATTCCGAACTCGGTCCCTGGTTAGCGGCTAAAACATTCGTCTCGACGGGGTCATAGGGAGTAATGTTTTCCCCAAGGATACTGATGATGATAATGGGAATCAATACCGATAATCCAATTACGACTTTTCGATTCGACATGAGTCGTTTGGCGAAATCCGGCATCACCAGTCGATCGAACGTCAAGGTTTTGTCGCTGGTCGACATTATTTTTCACCCATTTCGATTCTCGGGTCGAGGACGGTGTAGATCATGTCCGCGAGGAAGTTTGCTATGATGAACGACATGGTTGGTACCAGGATGGCCACTTGAATGACCGGAAGGTCACGTTGATGGATTGCTCGTACGATGAGTTTGCCGAGGCCGGGGAACGTGAAGATTTCCTCGATGATAACTACACTACCCATCATCCAGCCAAAGTTGAGGGCGAGGACTGTTACCGCCGGCAAGAGGCCATTTCTCATTGCATGCTTGAAGAGCACTTTGACCTCTGAGACACCTTTCAATCGGGCTGTTCTAATGTACTTTGACCGAAGTGTATCGATCATCGAGGATCGGGTCTGGCGCAGTACGTAGGAGAAAACGACGAAGTTGAGGGCTAATGAAGGAAGGATGAGGTGGTGTAACCAGGACAACAGTCCCTCATTCAGTGGAGCGTATCCCCCATTTGGGAAATAATTCATTCCGATCATCCCGGTTGTGAAGAGCATCAGGAGAAGTGAGCCACTGACGAAATCTGGCATGCTAATCCCGACGTACGATAAATTAGTGAGGACATTATCGAACTTACCCCCTCGTTTCGCAGCTACGAGGATGCCCAGTGGGATGGCGGTAATTATCGTCATCCCCATTGCGACGAACGTGAGCATGAGCGTGCGCCACAATCGGGGGAGGATGAGGGAGGAAACCGGCTGCCCCGATATCAAACTCGTTCCCCATTCGAGGGTAAATATCCCGACCATGAAGTCGACATACCGGATAGGTAATGGTCTATCCAGTCCCATCTGATGTTCGAGTTGCTCAACGGCTTCTGGAGTGGCTGTTGTCCCAAGGATGATCTCCGCTGCCGAACCCGGCAATGCGTCTGTTAATAGGAAGACGAGGGTGATCACCACTACGATCGAGATTACGGCCACGACGAATCTCTTTCCCAGATACAGGGGGTTAACCATGCCTTAGTGAGTCATAGGAATGGATGCACATATATCATTTGGTTATGCGAGTGAAACCACACGAGTTTTTCCTCCCCCTGCCTGGGAACTCCGAATAATTCTGCACCAAAAAACTGATGCTGAGCGAATGTAATCAATCTAATTGGAATCATGAGCCTCCGCAATAACAAATCGAATGAACGCACGTGGCCATTAGGCAAATTTGTGAGAAAAACATGACCGGAAGCACTGCCGACGGTTCGTTCGATGGCGGTTCCAGAACATGGCATGTTGAGTCAACTCTAATCACGCATTCATCTATAGAGGTGGCCAATGAACACTGTTGACGTTTCCGTGGTCGGTGGGCTAGTCTACGTCGATGGCGAACTCCGCGAATGCACGCTTGGGGTAACTGATGGAACTATCTCACACATGGTCGATCCGGGAAGGGATTTGGACGCTAATCGGGAAATAGATGCAACCGGAATGTTCGTCCTTCCCGGATGTGTTGATGCACACGTACACATACGTCCCGGTGACGAACGTGAGGGTGTTGATTCAGGGACCAGCGCCGCTGCTGCGGGTGGGGTCACTACCGTCATCGACATGCCTAATTTCCCACCCACAGCCACTGAACCGGACCGATGGGCCGAACTTGCATCCAAATACAACGGCAAAGCACATGTGGACTACGGGATCTTCGGACACGTTTCGACGGATAACATCGGAACGACCGATATAGCCTCTCTAGCCGAAGCCGGAGCACTCGCATTCAAGGCGTTCATGTCTGTCGGTGGCGGACCGGGTCCGTACAGTATTCCCGATTCGGGTGACCTGTTGACGGCTTTCGAAGCAGTTGCCGGCACTGGGAGACCACTTTGGGTGCACTCGGAAGACGACGAATTACACGTCGAGTACATTGATCGGTCGGAAAAAAAGGGTTTGACGGGCTTCGATGCGTTCTTTAAGTCGGCTCCTCCGATTCTTGAACGGGCCGCGGTTTCCGAAGTTATTGAACTCGCTCGTGAGACTGATGTTACGACTGTCATTGCACACACGACGACTGCGACAGCTCTGGATCTGATACACGATGCGAATGCGAATGGAGTACCGATTTATGCCGAAGTATCGCCGTACCATCTTGGGATAGATCAGGAACAGGTCCGCGATATCGGGACCAAGGCGTTGGGGACACCCCCCGTCCGAGATACAGAGAACCGGATGGCACTCTGGGACCGGTTGAACGCAGGCAAGGTCGACACACTCGGAACGGACCACGCTCCCCGAACTCTCGAAGAGAAGAATCGGCCCCCGATTGAAGCTGGACCTGGAATGCCCCAACTCGAAACTGCACTTCCGTTCATGCTTTCGGCTGCAAACGAAGACCGTACCAAAGTCGAAACCGTCGTCACAACATACTCGGAGATGCCGGCGAAACTCCTCGGGCTCTATCCAAAGAAAGGCAGTCTCCACCTGGGGACGGATGCGGACTTCGTATTAGTTGATCCCGACGACCCGTGGACCGTCGATCCAAAACAGTTCGAATCGAGAGCCCGGTACAGCCCATTCGAGGGCCGAGAATTCTCTGCCAAGATCGCACAGACGTTCCTGCGGGGACAGGAGGTGGCACGAGATATGCAAGCTTTGGATGTAACGCCAGGGCAGCTCGTTGACCATCCCTCTCCAGAAGTTTAAGGTATTTGGCTACGAGTTCCGGAAATTAATCGATCCGGTAAATCTCCTGCATGAATACCTCGTCGGAATCCGCGACTTCACCCTCGTAGATCTCTTGGCCCGGTTCTTCGAGATATGGTTTCATCCGTTCGTTCCAGGAGGCAATGACCTCACTTTCCGCCAGGAACTCGAGGAGCCGTTCTGGATCTCCAACCTCGAAATAGACGAACACGTGACCGTCCTGTTCGAACACCCGTTCCTTGTGCAATTTGGCTCCAGAGTTCCGATAGGCTGTTGCAATTTCTTCTGGGACAGGATCGTGTGCTTCGAGGTACGCATCTCGCTTTCCCTCCGCGATGGTGAAGTGAAGTGCTACTGATTGCATCGTGTATTCGTAGTCGTCGCAGGACATCTTAGACTTTCGCATGCTCAAATGAACACATTTCCAATGTGGATTGGTTTCTCCCTCTAGTCGGTGGATCAGCAACAGCAAGCCCTTTCGAAGGCAATCAGCGATCCCACTCTGGAATGTCTCTCGCCACGAACTCACCGTGCGTACTAGGACCGACTATGTTTCCGTTGTCTGCTCCAGTTCGCCCCGGACAAACGTTTTCTCTACACCTCCGACTACCTCCTTCCCATCGTATATCGAAAAATCGGCGTTCGACGCCCCGGATTCAGCAGCAATCGTATATTGCTTGGATGGATCGAAGACCACGATGTCTGCATCCGTGCCTGGTTCAAGGGTCCCTTTCTGTGGCATTCCGAACGTTCTTGCTGGGTTCCTGCTCATCATGTTGACGAGATCCGGGATATGAGAACCCTCGTCGATTGACGGCTTCGTGGTGGACCAACGCCAAGCTTTCCTGGATGCCGTTTGCCCCCCGGGGACTATCCCACCACGAACCCGTTTTCGAATCTTTCGTATAGACACAATGATCCGTCCCGATGGTGGAAAGGACGTCATTCTCAAGGCAATCATATAGAGATGACACGTCTTCACGTGTTCGGAGTGGGGGCGTGATGAGAACGAGATTTCCTTGCTCTTCATACGCTGATTTGTCGAACACGAGGTAGTGCGGACAGGTTTCTCCACGAGCCTGAATGCCCGCTTCCTGGGCCTGTGCTAGGACTGCAGCTGCCTCGTGACTCGAGGTATGGACGTTATAATACTTGACGCCCCATTCTCCTGCGAGCCGGGCGACACTTTCGACTGCCATTGCTTCCGCGTAGGCAGGCCGAGTGGCAGGGAACTCTGTTGGATTGTCTCGATTTTCTTTCTTGGCCGTCTCTGTGAGTCGAGCACAGGTGGTGGGGTCTTCGGAGTGAACCACGGCGACGGCTCCAATCTCCCCTAGGTGTCTGAATTCGGCATCGACGAATCCTCTCGAGATGCCGGTTCCATCGTACTCTGCGAGGAACAGTTTGAAGGACGTTACACCTGCTTCGAGGGCCGCGTCAATCTCGTCACGTGGACTTTGTTCCTCGCGAGTTAGGGCCCCATGGAACGAGAAATCAATTATTCCTTGCTCCCCTCGTTGACGTTTTACGTCGATACTCTCCCGCAACGTTGCACCCTGATCTAGCTCCCTTACGTACAAGCCGTCTTGCCAGGCGAAGTCGATCACCGTGGTAACTCCTCCGAGAGCGGCCGCCTCCGTTTCCGATTCGTAGGTCCCCACCTGCATATCGGTCTCGTCGATATGGACGTGTGGATCAACGACACCTGGCATCACGATCTTTTCACGTGCATCAATACTAGTTGAGGCCTCCGGCATGGCCGATGCCGTTCCAATTCCGACGATTTTCCCGTCGTCGATCGCGATGCTGGCCTCGAAGATGCTTTCGTGAGTTGCGATGGCCCCGCCCGCTATCAGTGTATCAACGCTCATTTCTCTCAGGAATACCACGTCTTTCCGACCAAATCCCAGTTCTCAGTTCGACACAGAAATCAGGAGATTCAAAGAGGCAAAACATTTCAGTCCCTGGATTAGGCCTTTCGTTGCCTGAGCCACTCCGCGAAATCGTGGTCGCGGAGTGTCGCTGTTCGCCCGCCATCCATCGGTATGACTGCACCAGTCATCAGCGAAGACTCGTCTGCGGCCATATAGGCAGCCAGTCCAGCGATATCTGCGGACGTACCGAAATGGCCGATCGGATCAAGTTCGGTGTTCTGGATACGGATCCTGTTCGTGATCGGCCATCGTCCCCGTTCGTAATCGTGGTCTGCGAGCAGTTCAGTACTGATCTTACCCGGTCTTATTGCGTTGACTCAATTTCCTTCGGGACCAATTTCGATCGAGAGATCGCGTGTGAGACCATTGACCCCACTTTTGCCACATTATACGGGAACCATTCCGAATCAGTTTGTACTCCATGAACCGAGGAAATATTGATGACGTTGCTTCCTTCTGGCATGTGGGGGAGTGCTTGTTTCGTCGCGTACCAATGGCTTCGGAGTGCCAGGCCCTGCCAGCGTCCCAATCGTCGAGGTCATTTTTACTCCCGCTTTCGAGTGCTCGAATTGTATTATATGCGAGTGTGTTCCGCGGGTCGATGAGCCTGAATCGACCACGGGTGCGGTGAATGTAGATCGTGATGTGGGTGTGAGCGTTGATGAGGCCGAGCATGATCGTCCGGTCGCCAAGATCGAGCACAGTCGTCTCTGATTCGGGGTACTCAAGTGTCTCTTGGGGCCCCACTTCGACGATTCGGCCGCCTTTGCCGAGGACACCGCCATCCGCAATCGGGTTGTTTCCCGTCTCGTCGATGACATGACCTCCGGTGAGTAGTACGTATTCGGAATCAATAGCACTATTCGAATTAGGCATGTTTCAGGTTGCCATAGGAAAAATTCACTGACTAGCCGGTTTACTCTTTCTGGCAATTAGGTCCAGCACAATATCCTCGTCACGATGGACGTGAAGGTTTAACTTTCCAGATCACGTCTCCGGTATCGATGCAGTTAGAAGACAGAACGGCTATTGTGACCGGCGCATCCTCCGGTATCGGTCGCGCAATTGCCATCGAATTCGCTCAAGAGGGTGGGGCAGTAGTTGTTGCAGATATTCGGGAGACCCCGAAAGACCGTGACGAATCGAAACGCACCAGCGAACGGATTCGCGATCTCGGTGGCGAGGCCCTCTACCACGAGACAGATGTCACCGATATGGATGCGGTTGAAGACCTGATTGAGGCGACAATCGATACGTTCGGTGGTGTCGATATTCTGGTGAACAACGCCGGGATCTCCTGTGACGGGATGGCACACGAAACTCCTGAGTCTGACTGGGACGACATTGTTGAGGTAAACCTTTCTGGAGCGTACCGATGTGCGAAAGCCGCGTTACCCCACATTCTGGAAAGCGACCAGGGGCGTATAATAAATATTGCCTCTCAAATGGGATTCGTGGGGTATCCCGAAAGTGCGGCTTACTGTGCGACAAAGGGCGGAATGGTCAATCTCACTCGACAGATGGCTGTCGACTACAGCGAGCAAGGGGTTACCGTGAACGGTATTTGTCCGGGCCCGATCAAGACGAGCATGTCCCGCGAGGAGTCTGCGGATGAGCCCAAAGCGTGGTACGTGGAGGAAAGTAAATTCGAACATTACCGAGAAAAAGTGTTGACTCCGACAATTGGTGAACCCGAGGATGTCGCGAAGGCTGCAGTTTTTGTTGCTTCAGAAGGAGCACGGTTCATGACCGGCCACAATCTGGTACTCGATGGAGGATATATGGCGAAGTAACCAACGATAGCACAGTTATCAAGCCCGGCTAGTTAGAATTTGCAACCGACGTCTACGAAATATCGTATTTCCGATGGAGGAATTGGGTTGCTTACGGTGACGGTCCTTTCGGTGCCCCCTCTGTCAGTCGGGCATTGTGGAAGTAGGACTTCTCGTTGGAGAACCCAATATCGACATTCTCAACGTAGTCATTCCAGGCACCAAACGTATTCAGGAAGCTCGTGACGAGCCACGGGCCGTCGAGATGAAGGATCTGCTGGGCTTCTTTCATCTTCTCCCGTTTCACATCCGGATCAGTTGCATTTGCCATTGTTTCAAATACTTCGTCGAATTCCGGGTTGCTGTATCTCGCCGAATTCCAGCTGGATTCGCTGTGGAATGCGAGTTCCATCACGGTTGATCCAATAGCTCGAGGGCCCCAGGAACTGAAGTACCAGGGTTCGTCCTTGTTCCAGTATTCGGTCAAATAGATATCTCCAGTTACTTGCTGTATATCGAATTCAATACCGGCAGCTCGCATTTGCTGTTGGAACAGTTGGACGTGAACCTCTTTTTCTGGCCAATCCGTGGAGTATACGAATGTCGGCAGCTCAAGTAAGGGGTCCCCGGAGTAACCCTCCTGTTCAAGTAATTCCCTTGCTTCCTCAGGCTTTGCTTGTGTAGTGAATGGGTCGTCGATATCGTCAGCGAAGTATTTGTGGATGGGGGAGACGTTATGGTGGTATCCCAATGCTCCGTTCCCATTGATTCCTGCCAGCATCTCTTCTTGGTCCAATGCATATTTGAGTGCTTTGCGAACATTCGGATTATCAAATGGTTCATGTTCAACATTCAGGAGCACGTTGAGGAGCTTCGGCGATTCGTAGCCATAAAGGCTCGAATGTACGTTTTGGTTGAACCGGTTTTGGAATCGCTGATCTCCTTGCTGAATTCCGTCATAGCGTGTATCGATCATCCCATTCGTGGCCGCAAGCTGTTCAGAGACCACGACGACGTTCATTTGATCGAGGAATGGCAATTTGTTTCCATCCCCGTCGGTAAGATGGTAATCATCACGGCTTTCCAAGACGTAATTCTCACCACCAGTCCCGCCGACCAGATTGAACGGACCGCTACCTAGGTCCTCGTTTTCCAGCCTGGTTGGGTCGTCATCTAGAACGGATTTTGGTGCGATAACGAAATTACTTCCCGTTTCAGCCATTCGTCTGGGATACTCCGTGTCCGGACCGTCGAGATCGAATCGAACGGTTTTATCGTCGATAACCACCGCTTTTTCTAATCCGAACAGGAACTGTGCTCCGCCTTCGAGATCGTTTGCGAGGTAATCGACGGAACGTCTGATGTCGGATGCCGTTACTGGCTCGCCATTGGCAAATTTCGCATCGGGATGAATGTCAAACGTGAACTCGTCAAATTCGTCGTTGGGTTCCCAGCTCGTCGCGAGCTGCGGGATCGCAGTCGTGTCTTGAAGGTTGAGTTCGGTCATGCGAGAGTACATCATCTCTCGGAGGACGTAGTCCGTCCCGGACACTCCTTTGTAAGGGCTTTGATTTACCAGAACCTGGGGCATTACCAAACGGAGGGTGCCACCATAGAGGCTATCGGATTCCTCTTTTGTCGTCGTCTCCGTGGAGTCACTCGGAGTCCCGGATTCGGTCGTCGTTTGCGTGGGCTGCTCTTCGTCTTGGCCCGAACATCCCGCGAAGGCTGCAAGTCCGCCGAGGCCAAGTACTTGCAGATATTTTCTCCGTGTCGACCCTCTAACTTCTACAGACTCTCCCGAGTCACTCACCTTTGTCAACCTCATTGTGAACAATCCTCAGGGGCGGATACACATAAATCATTCCATCTCTAAGATAATATAACTGTAACCAGTCAGGAACCGAAAAACGGCTGTTTGCTTCTCAGACCGCAACGGTTTGTAATTTAATAATCTCTTGTTCGAGAAGCCAGCGAAACCGATCTAGTTAAAAAAGGTGATAACGGCAACGGAGTTGGCTTGCCGACCACTACGTACTCTCTACCGTGATGCCCTACCGTTTATTTTCGCGAAAAAATTTCAGGCCGTTCATCGAGTAGTAGCGTTTCAAAAAAGTAGTATCATTGTTGCAAATTGTGAGACGTGCCAGCTTTCGTTTCGAACATTGTTCCGGACCATCAAAGCACCCATTCTGATTTTCTCTGTAAGGAAATTCGGACTTTGGATCCTTATCCACTGCAAAGCAGTGGAATTAGAAACACCAAGAAAATACGAATTCAGGCTCGCACGCGCGAGCATCAGTTATATTTCTCTGGTGTCCTGAGTGGTTTCTCTGCGGTTCTTCGAATTCGTCGGATCGCAACTGCTTCGATCATCGGTTTTGATTGAGTCCCCCGACAGAACAATTATATACTAGCAACTACTACGATCTTACTGGAGCGCGTAAAAGAATGACTAACATGGACAGGCTCAACGATATGGCACCCTCTTCCCGACGATCGTACTTGAAGTGGATGGGTGTCGGCGGACTTGCCACCCTTGCCGGGTGTTCTGGTTCGGAGCCCACGGACAATGTAACGACAACAGAAAGCAGTTCGGATGACGCGACGGGCACTACAGATAGTGGCGAGATAACCCGTGGGGGGACCCTCCGATTCACGGTCCCACAGCAATTGAACAACATTCACCCTCTGAAGGGTGTGTCTGCTACGGATTATGCTTTCTCAGAACTGATGTACTCCCGGTTGACCGTTCTCCACCACGAAAATACCACGGCACAGCCGGATCTGGCGACGGATTGGGAGCCAAATGATTCGATGGATGCCTGGACGTTCTTCCTCCACGAGGATGCCGTATGGCCAACGGGTGATCCCGTTACCGCAGCTGACGTGGTGGCGACGGTTGACCTCATGATGCATGGGGACGACGTGCCGACTGCTGATCGTTTCCTCGGCGGGGCAACTGATGCCGAGGTTGTAGACGATAAAACCGTCCGTATCAACCTTGATTCACCGGATACAGAGTATCCGAGACGTATCTCGGAGACCGGGAGTTCGTTCAATATTGTTTCAAAAGACATCATCGAAAATCGCTATGACGAGTTGTCAACAACCGACTTCGGAAGTGGTCCGTTCCAGTTCTCAGAATTGGTGGGAGGCAACAAATACATCTTCGAGGCGAGGGATGATTATCACGGGGTTGATAATAATGGCAATCGAATTCCGTACGTCGACACGATTGAGGCCGAAATCGTTTCTGACGCCCTTGCGGCAACGAACGGATTGATCGACCAACGATACGATGGTATTTTGCAGGCGGATCATCGGTTCGCAAATCGGTTCGAACAGAGCGAACATTCGAGTCTTTATGGTGTTCCATCAATGGAGCTTATCAACGTGCTTCTGAACGTTGATATGGAACCATTTGATAACCCGAACGTCCGGAAAGCCCTCAAATACGCTTTGGACAAACAGGAGATCCTAGATGCCATTCCCGGAGGTGCGCTTGGCTATCATCATTCAGTGTCACCGATGCACAAGTTCTTTGCCGATGACATTGACGATCCGTTCGGGATTGAAGCCAAACCCGAGAAGGCACGGGAACTGCTAGAAGACGAGGGATACTCTGGTGACACGCTCTTGGAACTCCCGACACTGACGTTCTCGAAGGAAAGTACCCCGGAGAAGGAACCACAGGCCCAACTCTTCCAGCAACAGATGCGGGCAGCCGGTATCGATTTCGAGTTGCAACTCATCACAACGGATACGTGGCTCACTGACTATTGGAACAAAGACGAAGCCTGGTACTTCAGCGGATGGGCCGCTCGAGCTGTTGAGACGAGTATATTGGAGCTCGCATTCCACAGTGAATCCAGCTGGAATTCGGCGAGATACAACAATTCGGAATACGATCAGCACCTCGAAGCGGCGATGAAGGCTACGGACGCAGATACGAAGCGTGAAGAGATCAAGCAGTGCCAACAGATACTCCACCTCGATGGTCCGTGGCTCAACACGGCTTTTGTGGATATCTATGGCGCCTGGAACGATTACGTGAAGGACGTCGAACTTCCCTTCACCAACGAGCGCTCGTACTACGAGGACGCCTGGTTGACTTCAGATGCGCCTTTGGGGCCGTAACTGAACTTCGAAATCCCCCACTAATTTTTCTGGTTTTTTTTTTTGGTTGAAGCCGTCACAACACTATCAAAATTCCTTGGATAGGTTGGGTCAAACTTTGTCAGTGACGGCTTCTCCAATGGAACTGTGCTGTCTGGGACAATCTCTTTCCTATCAACGGTCCGCCCGGGTTTTTGTTTCCATCATTAAGCTCACCATCGATTTGCCATGAGATGGCTTGATGAACTCGAGTTATTCAGCGAAATTGCTGTGTGGCGAGTATTATTATGGGGTTACCCCGAATATCGACGGCATGGTCACACCGTTGAACCGGCGACGCCAGAAATTGCCCCGGCTGCATGAGCCGCTGGACGACTGTTATTCCAAGGAGAAACGACAATGAGGGATTTCTCGGGCTCGGGGTTTGGTTCGGGGTGACACCGGATCGGTCGAGGTCACCGGAATCGAGACAGCCGTTCTTCCGGCAAACGTTGATTGGAACCTGGTCAAAGTTCGGACCGACGTGGGAACCGTTGGTGTCGGAGAGGCCTATCGTGGAGGCGGGATCACGGACATTATCGAGTACATGGAACGGTTTCTCGTCGGTGAGAACCCGTTAGATGTCGAACGGTTATTTCGGTTGCTGGTACAGGAAACGTCGGGTCACGGTGGAACGACGGGGAAGGCAGTGACTGCTGTCTCCGGTATCGAGATCGCGCTCTGGGACGCCGCTGGAAAGATACTCGATGTTCCCGTCTATCAGCTTTTAGGGGGCAAGTACCGAAACTCGATCCGCGTGTATGCAGACGCCCACGCCGGGGCAGCACTCGAGGTCGAGGACGGATCCCAGTCCTACCACAATCCCGAGACGTATTCACCTGACGCGTATGCCCAAACCGCCCAGCAGGTTCTCGAGGAGGGATTTACCGCATTGAAGTTTGACCTGGATATCCCGATGGACAACGAACCAGACCCATATAATGGCCGGTTGGACAACGAGTCACTCGGCAAAAAAGTCGATATCGTAAAACGGGTTCGAGAAACAGTTGGGCCGTCCGTCGATTTGGCCTTTGACAGTCACTGGGATTATTCGCTGGACTCGGCAAAGCGTCTCGCCCGGTCACTGGAACCGTACGATCTCATGTGGCTCGAGGATGTCATTCCACCAGAGAACATGGCCGCCCAGCGGGAGGTGACACGAACGACCAGTACCCCCATTGCAGCCGGTGAGAACCGGTATCGCGTTCACGAGTTCCGTGAACTTCTCTACGAGTTCGGCGTCGATGTCATTACCCCCGACCCAACGGCTTGTGGAGGACTGGCCGAGTCGAAGGCGATTGCGAACCGAGCCGAGGAGAATTACATCGTGTTTTCGCCTCACAACGTCTGTAGTCCAATTGGGACGATGGCACTGGTCCATCTCGGTGCAGCAGTCCCAAACTTCGGGGTTCTGGAGTTTCACGCAAGAGATATCCCGTGGTGGGACGACCTCCTTGTTCGCTCGAATCCGCTTGTGAGGGACGGATATATCGAGGTTCCAGATGGTCCCGGTCTCGGAATAAAGCTGGATTCCGACGAAGTAGCCGCTCATGCCACGGATAACACAGCTGGATTCTAGTGCACCCACTGAACATCGGTATCTCTACCAGTTTGCTCCATTCGGTCTTGATTGAGAAATGATATATTTTACCACGTCAAGCTAACCCAAAGATTCACCTTTACCCAGACCGCATTTATCCACATGTCGACTCCCGATACCCGAAGCGAACACGCAGAAAAAGTCGTCTCATACATCCACGAGGAGACGATTGCCGACGCTCCATCGAATGTCTCCGAATCGGTTCGCCGAAGAGTACTCGACACTATTGGGGCAATGGTCGCCGGACACCGAGTGGAACGGATGGACGTCTCAACAGACTACGCGGTCGATCGGTTCGCGAACGGAAAGAGCACCCTTCTCGATGGATCTGGACGGCAGTTATGTCTCGAAGGCACGACTCTCGCAAACGGTCTCGCTGCGAACGCCCTGGACATCGATGATGGCAGTCGGGTTGCCGAGGGGCATCCAGCTGCAACCGTGGTTCCGGCGGCGTTAGCGGCGGCAGAGCAAGAGGACGTGTCCATCGAAGAGTTCCTTGATGGAGTACTTGTCGGATATGAGATCGGGGCGCGGACCGCACTTACACTCAAAGAATGGACCGGGATGTACAATGGAAGTGGTTCATGGGGGGCGGTCGGGGCGGCAGCGGCGATCGCTCGGATTCTCGATTTCGACACGGAAACGACTGCAGACGCCCTTGGAATTGCCGAATACAATGCCCCTATAGCACCTGTAATGCGAAGTGTCGCTAACCCTGGTAGTGCCTTCACAAAAGATGGTATTGGATGGGGTGGCTACGTCGGTTCGATGGCTGCCGAAGTTGCAAAACGTGGTCTTGGCGGCTCCGGACTCGTCTTCGACGAAGAAGATGCAAACCCCGAACCCCTAGATTCACTCGGCGACGAGTACCTCGTTTTGGAAAGCTACTACAAGCCGTATCCAGCCTGTCGGTGGGTTCATTCAAGCGTTGACGCCGCATTCGAATTACGGTCCGAGCACGAGTTCGATCCAGAAGACATCGACGCTGTGAGAGCGTACAGTCATCAAAAAGCAATCGAACTCACTACCAAGCGACCCGATAACCCGGACGAAGCTGAGTATTCGTATCCCTATATCCTCGCAGTCGCTCTCCTGAAAAACGATTGGCTGGTTCCAGCAGATCTCAACGAGGAGCGGCGGAACGACAAGGCAGTTAGAGAATTGATCGACAAGATCAGTCTCCATCAGGATGAGGAGGCACAGGATGTCTATTCGGAGAAGTCAATTTCCCGAATCGAAATTGACGTCAATGACCAGACATACGCGTCAGAACTCACGAGTCCTCGAGGCTCCCGCGAACGACCGTTAACCGACGACGAGTACTTCGAGAAACAGCGGGTTTTAATCGATAGTGAATGGGGAGATGGGACTGTGGAAAGTCTCTACGAGTCTCTTCAGGACGAGAATGGAACAGTTCGGGATCTTCTCGATATTTGGCGATAACCGAAATTCAACGGAAATGGTTCTTTACGAATTTTTATGGTATGTTATGTATCGGTTTTGTGTGGATCTATTCGTCTTTTACTTGTCTCCGGATCCCTGTCCCGTTCTGAGTGAATAATTTCCTCACTTGTCCCTTTGCTTCGGCTGCGAACTCGGACCTCGTTCGGGCAATTTCAAAAACCCGTCCTGAAATATGCAGTCAGAAATTCCGAATCGGTTACGAAGCCTCAATCCCTTGAATACACCCGTTCAAACAGGGCCGAACCCTGCTATTCACGAAACCAGGTTCACTCTGACCGCCGGTCCTTCATGATCGTGCCACCTTTCATGACGATTTGTGGGTTCGTACTGTCTCCTAACACCGAAATGTCATCGAGGGGGTCCCCGTCGATCACAATGAGATCGGCCAACTTCCCTGGTTCAAGAGTACCCACGTCCGCGTCGATTGCGAGTGCTTCGGCACTATTCTTCGTCGCTGCAACCAAGGCGTCCCCCGGAGAGAATCCGTGCTTGACGAAGAGAGCAATTTCCCGATACGTGTCACCGTGAGAAACCAGTGGTGGAATCGCATCGGATCCGACAGCCAATTTTACCCCACGTTCTTGAGCCCGACGGAAGCTATCGAGCTGTGCCTCGCGATCCGCCTCGAGCTGAGCCTGCTGGGAGTCATTCATCTCCACAGCGTCGTCAGCTTTGAGAAACTCGACGAATGGAATGAGTGTCGGGATCACGTACACGTCATTCTCCACGAGGAGGTCTAACGCTTCGTCGTCGATATACGTCGCGTGTTCCACAGTATCGACGCCAGCACGGACCGCATTCTTAATACCTTCAGTGGCTTGAGCGTGGGCGGCGACCCGAATTCCGAATTTATGAGCCTCCCCGACTGCCGCCGCGATTTCCGGCTCAGTCATAGTGGGCGTGGTCGAACTCGAAAACGCTGTCCAGGCTCCACTCGCGTCGAGCTTTATCGTGGCAACACCCGCTTTGTATTGCTCACGAACGGCCTGGATAATTTCGGTTTCTCCGTTGACTTCCCACCCATTCGCAAGGTTTCCCTCCACGAAATACGGCCGCTTGTCATCGAGACCAGCTGTTGGCGTGAGTATCGGCCCGCTCGGTTGCACCCGAGGCCCGGGAATACGACCCTCTTCGATTGCATCTCGAATACTGACCGAAATGTACTCCCGCCCACCGACTTCTCGCTGGGCCGTAACCCCTTTTTCCAGGTAAGCTCGGACGTTCTCCATGGCCCGGATTGTATTGTACGGTAGACTGTTCTTCGGATCGCTCAACCGATACCGACCCCTGACACGGGAGTTAAAAATTGTCAGGTGTGTGTGTGCGTCGACGATGCCAGGCATGATCGTCGCACCATCGACATCGATTATTTCGGTGTCTTCCGAAGAATAGTCCAATTCGGCTTCTGGGCCAACGTCCGTGATCTGTTCGTCTTGAACAAGAATCGAAATATCCGAATCGACTGATGAATCTTTCCCATCGAAGACCGGACCTCCGGTGATCAGTTTCGATTGGGACTCCTCGATATTCGTTTCTGACGATATCGGCTGCTCTTGAGCCATAAGACATCATTTCGCATGACCACTCTTAACTCTTTCACTACCTAGAATAATCGACGAAATCATGGCGAGCACACGATCACAGGTAAGATCAAACTCATCAATAATACATCCGTAACGATCTCTGATCCCGGGTAATCACGGCGGTACTCGTTTACAACCGTCATTTGCCACAAGACCCGGATTCGAATCCTTCACTTTGATTCCGAATTTACTGTAGGATAAAATCAACCAGTGGAGTTGCCAACTGAAAACTCTCATTGGTCGCTCACTGGAAACCCGCTATGGTTGTATGAACTCGATCTGAGCCAGGCTGGTCACAAATGGTCCCTCTGATCCTCGAACCTTCGAATACGCTTGGATTAGTCAGTGTTTTTGAGATCGCCATTCGACGTGGTCATGATCTCTCAGGACCGCTGTCCGTCCTCCATCGATCGGGATACTTGCCCCCGTCATAAATGATGACTCGTCGCTCGCGAGGTATGCAGCAAGTCCCGCGACATCGGCCGGGGTCCCAAACCGCCCGACTGGGTCAATTACTTGTTTCTGCTCATATTCTGTTAGTGTTGCTGTTTCCGTATCGAAATCGGCGAGTCGTTCGACCAAAATCCGACCGGGCATGATGGCGTTCACTCTGATGTTTTTGGGACCGAGATCGATTGCGAGCGCTCGAGTGAGACCATTGACACCACTTTTCGCCACGTTGTAGGGAATACAATCAGGGTCAGTTTGGACTGCGTGAACCGACGACATATTGATCACGCTTCCCCCCGTTGGCATTCTCGGAACCGCTTGCTTGGTCGTATACCAGTGGCTCCGAAGTGCCACATCGATTACGTCCTTCCAATCTTGGAGCGTTGTTTCGGCTAATGGGCCATGTCGGAAATTGGCCACATTATTTACTAAAATATCGATGGTACCGTACTCGGCTTCGACGGTATCGAGAAACCGATCGATGTCCTCTGGATTGCCCATGTCCGCCTGTATGTACGTCGCGTTTCCGCCTTGGGCGGCAACGTCCGACGCAATCGCGTCCCCGTCGTTCGCACCATGGTCATTGATTACGACACTGGCACCCTCCGCCGAAAACCGACGGGCGATCCCCAGACCGATTCCTTGGGTTGACCCGGTTACGACAGCGACCTTCCCATCGAGTCGCTGAGTGCACTCTTGATACTCTATCATATACCGTTTCGATTGCCGCCGTCCTACTTGGTTCTACCGAAGGGGTAGCAATATTTGGCGGTAGACCAACCTTTATATTTAGATCATACAACGATTTCTTGTATGGATTATCGGAAACTGGGATCCACCGGACTAGAAGTGTCATCGCTGTCATTGGGAACGGGATTATTTGGAAGCGGAAGAAGACCGACGGAAACCTGGGGAGGATGTCTTGACGACAAGGAAACCTCCCTTGACATCATACATCGGGCTATCGAACTGGGTATCAATTTTATCGACACGGCAAACCAATATTCGACTGGCGAGTCCGAGGAGATCGTCGGGGAGGCAATATCAGAATACGACCGTGACGAACTAGTGGTACAAACGAAAGCATGGGCACCGATGGGGACAGGACCCAATACGGATGGCCTCTCCAGGAAACACCTGCTTGATCAGGCTTCGGCTAGCATGGATCGGCTTGGTATCGATTATATTGACATCTATATGGCTCATGCCTGGGATCCCGACACACCGATTCGAGAGACGTTGTCAGCTTTCGACCACCTCCATTCGAACGGAGACGTCCGCTACCTTGGTGCCAGCAACTTCCACGAATGGCAACTTATGAAGGCCCTGTGGGTTGCTGATCGGGAGGGGTACGAACCGATTCACACCACTGAACCAGAATACAGTCTGATTGCCCGAGAGGAGGAATGGAACGCACTTCGGCCAGCAATACAGGAAAATCTTGGTGTTACACCGTATTCACCACTTGGAAAGGGGTTTCTCGCCGGTGCATACGATAGAGAGGAGATGCCATCATCGTCGAGCCGAATCGGACACCGACGGGACAGTCAATGGAAATGGCTTAACACTGAGGAAAACTGGGCGGTTTTCGATGTGGTAAAGGAAATTGCGACAGAAACCGACACGACACCCGTGCAGGTTTCCATTGCTTGGCTCTTGCATAAGGAGGTTGTCGACTCCGTAATCATTGGCCCCACAACGATAGAAGAACTCGAGGAGTGTGTGGGTGCCGTTGACGTTTCGCTTACCGAGGATCAGCTGGAACGACTCGAAGCGCCTGTTATCCCTTCCTATTCGGGAGGTTGGGAGGAACGGTAACTCCTCTGTTGAATTGACCTGCACCGACTCGTTTCGGTTGTCGGCGTAAAACGGGATACCAGTCTCGAATATGTTGATCGACGGTTATCCGGATTTATGTCCAGTGACGAAGTGTGAGTTTCCTGTAAAATCCGCTCAAACAACCCGGCTCGGGTATTCCCAACCACTATAGTGTCTTTGGCCGGGTCCGCGTGCCGAAGGTTTAAGCCGGTCGCTGACGAATAAATCAATGGTTATGGAACTGTCAGTCGCGGACTTAGAGGAGCTAGTCAACAGCGTTTTTGAAAACGAAGGGTTCTCGGAGGAAGAGGCCAAAATATCCACAGACGAGATCGTCGATGCCCATTGCCGGGGCCGGACGACGATCGGCGCCTCGTATGTTACCAACCTGAAGGGATGGAAAGACGGGGAGCCAGACGACGTCGAAGTCATCGGTGATGCCGAAAGCTTCCGACTCATCGAAGGCAACGGAGCAGTTGGAACGTACGTCTCCGTCGAAGCGATGGACCTGGCAATGGAGATGGCCGATTCACAGGGGATCGGTATCGTCGGCGTGAACAACGCCACGCCGTTCCTCGCGGCTGGCTATAATCCACGCCGGGCGGCTGAAGAGGGCTACATCGGGATGAACTGGTGCAACGGGGGATCGACTGTCGCCATGTATGGCGGTGCCGAGCCCGTCATCGGAACGAACCCGATCGGAGTCGGTATTC